>CAWGOA010000010.1:0-246886 GCA_963824115.1 uncultured Actinomycetota bacterium | reverse complement strand
GCCCGAGTGAAGCCGGACCGTAGATGATTCCTTCGGCCAACGCCACAGTTCACCGATTAAATCCGTCAGTCCGATCGGGCCTCCATGCAAGCTCTCGGGTCAACTGGGGTCTGTCTCGGTAACGGCACCTCTCTGTCGCCAGCGACTTGACACAGAGAGGTGCCGTTTTCGGGACAGTCCCGTCAGGCACGATCGGCCTGGCCGGTCGCTCGTTATCGTTGCGCTATGGCAGCCGCGTGGGGCGGATCGACGAATCGCTTCGTTGGCCGCGCCCGCGAGTTGGTTCGGGCGGAGTCGTGGCTGTTGGACGCGCTTGCCGGTCACGGGCGGCTGGTGGTGTGCACAGGGGAAGCTGGGATCGGCAAGACGCGGCTGGCGGAGGAACTCGCCGTCGCTGCAGTCAAACATGGGGCAGCGGTGGTGTGGGCCCGATCGACGGATCCAGGTAGCTCGCCGCCGTATGGCCTGTGGCGGCTCGTGGTTGACGAGTTGGTCAGCCGCTCGCCAGAGACCTGGGCTGAATTGCGCGGGGTGCTTGAGCGGCCGACGGCATCCGACGGTCTGGAATCGGGCTCATCGCAACGATTCGCGCTGTTCGCGATGCTGCGGACGGCACTTCGCCGGTTCGCCGATCGCACCGGACTGGCTCTCGTCCTCGACGATCTCCAGTGGGCCGACGAAGCGTCGATGGTCCTGCTCGCGGATGTGGCCCGGCAAGTGCGGGGCACCCGCATCTTGATCTTCGCGACAGCACGTGCGGCCGCCGACTCGGACGACGAGCTGACGATCGTTGCCGCGGACAGTGACGTCCAGCGGATGAACTTGACTGGCCTGCCGCGCGATGCGGTGTCGGAGTTGCTCACCGGTCTATCGGCGACACGAGATCGGGTCGAGTGGATTTTTGAGCGGACGGGCGGAAATCCGTTTTTGGTGCGGGAGCTGGCGCAGCTGCTGGCCGAAACCGGGTCGGCGACGACGTCGGTGCCGGGTCGGGTGATGGATGCGACCACGTATCGGGTTGGACAGCTCTCGGATCCGGCGCAGGCGCTGCTGCGGGCGGCAGCGATCGCGGGCAACGGTTTCTCGATCGGTGTCGTGGCCAAGATGCTCGGGCGGCCGTTGCTCGCACTGCTCGACGTATTGGACGAGTGCCGCGGCGCCGGCTTCCTGGTGTCGGGTGATCGTCGCGGCGACTACCGGTTCTCGCACGCGCTCGTCCAGTCGGCGGTTGTGGCCCAGCTGAGTGCGGCCGATCGACGGCGACTGCACACGGCGGCTGCGGACGCGATCGAGGAGCTGTTCGCGGGTCAGTTGCGGTCGCGCTTGGCCGAGATTGCCTGGCACCGGGTCGAAGCCGCGCTGCCGGGCGATCGGGCATCCGCAGTGGCGGCGTGCGCCGCGGCCGCCGACGCAGCGAACGAGATGTTGGCCTATGAGGACGCCGTCCGTCTCTATCGCGAGGCGCTGTTGGTGGGCGGCCCGAGGTGACCAAGGGTCCGAGTCGATCTCGAGTTGGGCCTGGCGTTCGCTCTGTTCAGCAGTGGCGACCTACCGGGCTGGCGGGCGATCGCAGCCGAGGTCGGGCGACGGGCCGAGCGTTCGCGAGACTGGACTTCGCTCGCCCGGGCTGCGCTGGTTCTCGAGGCGACGGGGGAGCCGGAGTGGGATATCGCACTGTGCCGGATGTGCGAACTGGCGCTGGATTCCCGCGAGTTGCCGCTGGATCTCGCAGCTCGCTTGTCATGCCGCTACGCGCAGGCGCTCGCGTACCGCGGGCTGAGCGACCAGGCACGAGAGGTCAGCGATAGGGCGCTCCTCGCCGCGCAGTCATCGCACGACAAGGTGGTACTCGTCGAGGCCCTGCACGCCCGACAACTTGCCTGTAGCGCGTCGGACGGGGTCGTCGAGCGCACGGGGCTGGCCGCGCGGATGATGGAGGTGGCGACGGCCTCCGGCAGCGCCGTCGACGAAATGTGGGGCCGGCTCTGGCGAATCGACACCTTGTTCGAGAGGGGCCAACTCGCGCTCGTCCGCGACGACCTCGTCGGCCTGGATCTCTGTGCCCGGCGGCTCGGTGGGCCGCTTGGCCGATTCCACTACCTCGAAGCCTCGGCGACGCTCGCCCTCGCGACCGGCCGATACGGTGAGGCTCGCCGCTACGCCGAAGCGGCCTTTCAGTCGATGGATGGCATGGGCCACCCCGTCGCATTCGGCGCCTGCTCGGTGTCCTCGGTTAAGTGGCCTACACGTCGGATTCGACGCGTCGGGTCTGACTGAGCTCTGGCAGAGCCTGCCGACGAAATTCCAACCCGAGCGCGGCGACACAGCGCAGAAGATCGCTAGTGTCTTCCCGGCCCTCACTGCCGCAATGATGTGCCTGCAACGCGGCGACCGATTGGGCGCAGAGACCGCGTATGCGCATGCCGGTCCACCCCGCGCATGGTCGCCGAATGCGGCGTTACTTCTGGCGTGCTGGGCGCACGGGCTATCCGTCGCCATCGGTCTCGGCCACACCGACGACATCCACTATCTCGCCACGCGGTTCGAGCCCTTCCGCGGGCAGCACGTCGCCAACGGCGCCGGCGTTGGCACGTACATGGGCCCGGTCGAACTACAACTGGGCAAGGCGGCCGCCGCGGTGGGTCGACTCGACGCCGCGATCGATGACCTGCGGTCGGCCGCCGTTGCCTGCGCCGCCAACGGCGCCCGGGGATACCGAGTTGAGGCCGCGGTCGAACTCATTGCAGCGTTGCTTCGGCGCGACGCGCCCGGTGATCGCGACCAGGCGTTGGAGCTACTGGACCACACGGCGCCAGAAGCTGGGCGCCTGGAGATGGCACCGTTCATCCAGCGAATCGTCGCCCTGCGGGTCGAACCACCGACTACCGACCCCGAATCACCGTTGAGCCGCCGGGAACAACAGGTCGCGCAACTCGTGGCACGCGGTATGACGAACCGGCAATCGCCGAGCAACTGTTCGTGTCCGAGCGGACGGCCGAGAACCACGTCCAACACATCCTGGCCAAGCTGGGCCTCCGCAACCGGACCCAGATCGCGACCTGGGCAGGCGCCACCCTGAAATGAGCACGGCGAAATGAGTACCCGGGATGAGTGGAATCCCCGATGCCGACGCGGCGTTCGCCCATAGCGTTCCTCCTGCCAACCCACCGCCAGAAAGGCAGGAAGCAAATGACCTTCATCCACATCGCAACCTCAAAGGCACCACAGTCGAAATGGTCCAGGGCGTCGAGCAAAAGGTCGGCCCGCGCGAAGACATCGAGGGTCTGCTGATCGAGACCTACGGCACCGACGGCGACGTGCTTCGCCATGTCACCGTGTGGGAGTCGCAGGCGCACAAAGACCGCTACGAGGCCCAGCAACTATTGCCGGTGTTCGAGGCGTTCGGCATGGCGTCAGACGTAGCAGCCAACACCCAGTTCGCTACCTGCGATGCAGCTGGCCTCTACGTCCGCCGGAGCTGACCGTCTTTGAGCAGCGTTCTGGGATGGCTGGCGAGACCAGCCATCCCAGAACCACGACGTGAACGACTTCCGATCGATCGCGCAGACCGACCGAGAAAAACGGCGCCCTATCCGATGATTCGGCACCTCCGATCCGATGCGTCGGCGGTCGCGTTTTCCGCAGCCAACCGCGTGGTCGTACGGCTCCTGTCGCCGATGTAGTTACGGTGACAGCTAGTGTCGCGTGAACGATGATCTTTGACCGCTGGTGGCTTTGGTCAGGATCTCGTCGGCTGTTTTGGTCCAGGTGAAGGGTCGGCATCGTTCGTTCCAGCTGTCGATGAATGTCTCGATCGCGGCGATGAGATCCTTGACGCTGGTGAAGGTTACTCGGCGGATGGCCTGACGAGTGATGATGCCGAAGAAGATCTCAACCATGTTCAGCCAGGACCCGCTGGTCGGGGTGAAGTGCATCGTGACCCGCGGGTTGCGTGCGAGCCACGCCTGCACGGTGGGGTGTTTGTGGGTGGCGTAGTTGTCCACGACCAGGTGCAGCTTCAACCGCGGGTAGGCCTTCGCGACCTGCTTGAGGAACAACAGGAACTCGTCGCTGCGGTGGCGCGGGTAGCAGGCGTCGGTGACCTTGCCGGTCGCGATCTCCAGCGCCGCGAACAGGGTGGTGGTGCCGTGGCGGACGTAGTCATGGGTCGCTTTCTCCGGCAGCCCGGGCCGTATCGGCAGGATCGGCGCGGTCCGGTCCAAGGCTTGGATCTGGGATTTCTCATCGATCGACAGCACGACCGCCTTTTCCGGCGGGTTCAGGTAGAGCCCGACCACGTCGCGGACCTTGGCCTCCAGCTGCGGGTCGGTGGAGAACTTGAACGTCTCCCGCCGCCACGGCGCCAACCCCCACTTACGCCAGATCCTGGCCACCCACACATTCGAGATGCCGCCCAGCTGATCGGCCAACAACCGCGAGGACCAGTGCGTCACCCCCAACTTCTCCGGCGGCGGCTCCAACGTCGCCAGGACCACCGCCACTTCGTCGATCTGCGCCGGCCGGCCCGGCTTCGGCAGATCCGCCAGCCCAGCGACCCCGTCCGCAGCGAACCGCTTCTTCCACGCGATCACCGTCGGCTTGGACACCCCAACCCGGTGCACGATCTCATTCGTGCCCACACCCTCATCAGCGAGCAGCACGATCCGCGCCCGCTCGCCAACCCGGCCGGCAACGACGACGAGCGGACCCAACGGGTCAACTCAGCACGGTCCTCGGACGGCATCGACACACTCGCAGTCAACGGCATACCCAATGCTATCGCGAGGTAAATCTACTTCCTTCACGCAACACTAGATCTCCTCGCTGGCTATCGACAGGGAGCACCGATTGCGAGGCCGTGCTCGCAGCCGCGATGTCAGGACACCCTGCCTCCCGATGCGTTTGCGTGCCAACGGTCAACAGTCGCGAGATCTCAGTCACCGACGGCACCGTCGCTCCACCACCCATCGTGGTCGACGACCCGGCCCGCCGGCGGACCCGGACCGTCTGGGAGCCGCGGCCCACAGCTGAAGACCCCCGGGCTCGCTCGCAACCCCTCTCGTAAAGGCGAAGGAGTCACGTCATTACATCTCACGCAGCGTTGGTTCTGATCCAGGAGGGGCCGACTTCGGTGTCGTAGTGGGTCTCGGAGTCGCTCACACCTCATAACGCCCGCGATGGCGGGAAGCCCTACGTGCCGATCTGCTTCCTAGTACTTGGCGCCCTTGCGCCACTCCATCTCCTGCAGCTCGAAAGTGTTCCCGTCAGGATCGGAGAAGTTGGCCCCTTTGACGCCGCCTCCGAAGTCGTGGATCTCGCCGATCTCCACACCTCGGCGGACAAGCTCCGCGCGTGCTTCAGCGATGTCCTCCACCACCAGGTGCACGCCTCTCACGCTGCCGGGTTCTCCCGCGTACACGTCCAGCCCAGTCCCAAAACCGACCGAACAACCCGACCCCTCAGGTGTCAGCTGGACAACCCGGACCCCCTCGCTGGGATGCACGTCGAAGTCCTTGTTGAAACCGAGCTTGTCAGCATAGAAGGCGATAGCTCGGTCCACGTCTGACACCGGGAGCGGGATCAGTTCCAGCCTCATCTGCATGGGAGTCGAGCCTTCCTTGGCCTGAAGTCGTCCGCACGACGATCCCAAGCCTGCCACATCGAGCCGGCGCGTGCCGTGATCTGTTCGGTCAGCTCTTGCTGGTATGTGCCCTGGGGGGTCTGCCAGGCTCGTTTCCCCGCTCTGCTCTGTCTGCTCATCTCGACCTCCCGGTCAATGCGGTTAGGGGGAGTTGCGGCTCAAGCTCGACCGGCAGGCCGAGATCACGTCCGTGTTCGCCCCGTTGTCCCAGGTGATCGCCGGCCTGCGCGCCGACTACTCCGACGACGAGCTTGAGCTGCTCACCGTGTTCCTCACCCAGCTCAACGGGCTCATGATCGAACAAACCCAGCAGCTTCGCACCTAGCTCGGGCGACGCCCGGCCAACCACGTGCCATCAATGCGGACTTGTCGGTATGGAGCTGCCCGGACGGACGAGCGCCAGGTTGCCTCGCGACGCCAGGGTCGTGGGTTGTGAGGCGCAGATACGATTCGGAGATGACGAACGCGTACGACGACGGCACCATCGTGTGCGGCCCCGACGGGCTGGAGATCCACTCCTACTACTTCCCCTTCGGAACCAAGAGGGTCCCGTACACGCACATCCGGGGACTCCAACGCATTCAGATCGAAGGTCCCCTGTCCGGCCAGTGGCGCATCTGGGGAACGGGCAACCCGCGGTATTGGGCCAACCTCGACATCAGGCGACCGAAGAAGAAGGCCGGCTTTGTGGTCGACCTCGGACGCAAGGTCAGTCCCATCGTCACCCCCGACAATCCTGACGACTTCGAGTCCGTGCTCCGCGGCCGGGCGAACCTCGAATCGGGCGACGCCGGTCAGAGGAAGGGTCCCTTCATCTGACCGGCCGCTGCCCGGTGTGTACGGAGTGCGGCGGCTGGCGAAACCCGATAGACGGCTCAACGAAACGGCGCGTGTTGTTCCCCCGACCGATGATGAGTCACGCCTCGGGAAGCAATGGTTCTCCGCTGTGGCCGAAGAGGTCGACGCGGTGGATGTCGAGTCCCCGGGGGTAGACGAGTACCGCAACCTTGAGTGCGGGAGCATCTTTCACTGCGTGAAGAACGAGGTCTTCTCGCGTGCCGTCCGAGAGAGCGACGACGACCGCCCGAACGTCAGAGTTGACCCTTGCGATGAAGATGCGCGGCCCCGCGTCACTGGCACCGAAGTACGTGTTGAGCCGCGTGTTCGGTGGCACGCTGTCGCCGCAACCCCCGCCCCACCCGGTTGACCCATCGGCCCGTTTAATGTTCACGAAGGTGAAGAGGTCGCCTGTTTCTGGGTCCGTGGACACGTCAAGATCCCAGGAGTCGGCCTCCACAGTACGGCCGGACGCGACCACCGCCATGAACGGAGTTTCTCACGACGGCCGGCGGAATGGGCGTCTGGCTCACAAGCCCTCGCGTTGCTACGGCAAGAAAGCCTAAGCGCTTAGAGTAGCCACATGGCTGCCGCTGAAATCGATGCCTATCTGCGCGGAGTTGACGAACCACACCGCAGCACGCTGGAGGAGATGCGAAGGCGAATTCTTCTCCTGGTTCCTGACGCCGAGCAGGGCATGTCGTACTCAGTGCCCGCGTTCAAGATTCGAGGCAAGACGGTGGCCGGGCTGGCGGCGTTCAAGCGCCACCTGAGCTATCTCCCGCACAGCGGCTCGGTTCTGGCCGCCTTGGCTGAGGAGCTGACCGACTATCAACAGACCAAGAGCGCGCTGCACTTCGCGGTTGACAAGCCGCTGCCGCCCGACCTGATCCACAAGCTGCTGGACGCCAAGATGCGTGAGGCAGGCCTCAGCTGATCATCCGGGGCGGGCCTACAGTCAAGATGCAGGCGCAGAGTGGCTGTCAGCGGGGCTCGAGCGTTCGACGCGTGCAAGCCATTGGGTGAAGAGTGCGCGCAGCAGGTCCGGCTCCTCGTGGGGCAATGCGTGGCCTGCGTCATCGACCACCGCGAGCGAGGCGTGCGGGTAATGGTCGACGAGATCGGCGGCGGCTGCGTATCCCACCGTTGAATCCAACCGCCCGGCTACGATCAGAGTCGGCCCAGGGTACGCCGGCCCGTGTTCGCGGGCGAGCTCCCATCGCTCGCCGATTCTCTCGAGAGCCGCCTGGTCGACGAGCCCGGCGCCAGGGCGGACATAGCGTTCGTATCGCTCGAGCATCTGCGGGCTTTGGACGACGAAATAGCTTCGGAAGACGTCGTCGCCGATCTCATCCGACCCGACGACGACGCGTTGCGCCGAGACGTCGCGCGCGTCCGGGAGCAGCGGACAGACCAAGGCGAGACCCGCGACCTGCGCCGGCACCCGTGCGGCCATCGCCTGCGCGAAGTAGCCGCCCGCTGAGTGACCGATCAGGAGGTAGCCACTCCCGTCAGTGAGCTCCCCAGCGAAGTCGAGCAGCACCTCGAGGACGTCCTGAGCACTCCGGAGTCCCTCGGGAGCCGTCGTGCGCCCCATAGCGGGAAGGTCCGGATAGATCCGCCGGAACCCCGGTTGCGCGCCGAGGACCGGCTCGAAGCACGCCTCGGGCTCGCGGTGGTCGACGCCGGCGCCGTGAAGCACAATCACCGGTCGGCCCGATCCGTGCTCCACGTGGTAGACCGCAACCTCGCCCACTCGAGTCAGCATGTGAGCAACCTAAGCACGCATCACAAGCAGAGGTACATCCTCACCCACCGGGGCATACCGCGGGGCAAATTCGCTTGCCGAGGAAGGGGGCGCCCTGACAGGCTCGCGCTATGCCTCCCAGGACTGTTGACCCACCGTTCGACCAGTTCCTGGCCACCGCAGAGGCAGTAGCCCAGGCCCGGCCCGAGGTGGACCTCGAGATGGCTCGGGAGGTGTTCCACGAGGCGGCGACTCTGCTCAACAACAGCCTCGCGCTTGACGGTCTGGACGGACACGACGCAAGCGCCGTCGTCGCTGGACTGTGCGTCGATCTCGTCGCTGTAGATCCTGGCGCCGCGGTGCGCGCACGGTCCCAGGAAACGATCGAGAACCCGGGAGACCTGCACGACCCAGAAGGTGTATCCGCGGCCTACCTCTTCGCCGCTGCACTCTTCCAGCTCTGAGTCAACGGACCTCGGACACGTCATCACTGGAGGAGTGGTATTGAGGCTGCCACTGCACGGCGGCGAACTGGCCGGATGAGCGAGCTCGGATGGGAGTGGGACCCCTCCCTGTACGCGGGAAGTGCCGCTTACTACGTCCACGGAAGGGTTCCGTACACCCAGGAGCTGGTCGAGCGACTGGTGGACGAGCTGGGGCTCGATGGAACTGGTCGGCTACTCGATGTGGGCTGCGGACCGGGTTCCCTCACTCTGCTTCTCGCTCCGCTGTTCGAGCACGCCACCGGCCTGGACGCCGACTCGGACATGCTGACCGAGGGAGCGCGGCAGGCGGCCACGGCGGGGATCACGAATGTCGACTGGGTCAGGTCACGGGCCGAGGACCTGCCCGCGCGCATGGGCCCTTTTCGCGTGGCAACGCTGGCGCAGTCGTTCCATTGGATGAACAGGCCACGAGTGGCCCACCTTCTGCACGGAGCACTTGCCTCCGACGGCGTCGTCGTGCACGTGCACGCCACCACGCATCAAGGCGTCGACAGCCACGTTCCGTTGCCTCATCCCCGGCCGCCGCGGCGGCAGATCGACGACCTCATCAAGGGCTTCCTCGGACCGCAACGCCGCGCGGGACAGGGTACGTTGCCTGAGGTCTCGAGCGATGAGGCCGACGTAGGACGCGAAGAGTCTGAGATCTACCAGGCGGCCGGATTCACCGGTCGAACCCGGATCGAGGTGCCCGGCCACGTTGTGGTCCGCAGCGCCGACGACGTCGTGGCCAGTGTGTTCTCGCTGTCCAGCGCGGCTCCTCACCTGTTCGGCGACCGCCGTCCCCGCTTCGAGGCCGAGCTTCGCGGGCTCCTTTCCGAGCACAGTCCACTGGGGCAGTTCAGCGAGCAGATGCGCGAGACCACGATCGATATCTGGCGAACCGACCTAGTATCCGGCGCAATGAGGCAGCTTCACAGGAGTGTTACCGGCTCGATGGCTCAGTGATCCCAGGTGTGACGAGCAGGTCGATCAGAACCCTGCGCAGCCAAGCCGTGTAGGCGCGTTTCGTCCAGCCGTACTCGACTACCAGTTGACGGTAGGAGGACGGCCCTGAGTAGGTGAGCAGCAGGTCGACGCAGGCAACCCGGGTCAGGTCTGGTCTCAGACCGAAGTCATCTCGCCCATCGACCGACGATCTTCTCGAAGTCCCGCCGTCGAAGCAGCTCGCCTCGCTCATGGACCGCGACGGCCTCAGGCTCGTGGACGGCGGCTCGCACCATGTCATCGAGGACGGCGAGCCGCTCGCAGATAGCGGTGTTGCCCTTCACGAAGTGGGCAACAGACTCGGCGGGAGTTTTCGCGGCCATCATCGCGACATGCCACGCCTGCTCGCTAGGCGGCGACCCCTCCGAGCCACCGAGAACGGCTAGCTCGTAGCAGGCCGCGAGTAGCTCGGGCTTGGTATGGAACGTGAAGTACACCGTCTGCACTGCGACCTCTGCGTCGGCCGCAACATCGACCATGCGGGTGCCTGTATAGCCATGCGTGACGAACGCCAGGTGCGCGGAACGCAGGATCCGCAGGCGAGTCCGTGCCGCCTGCTCGCGTCGAGACAACCTGTCACCAGCCACTTGACGCTACCTCCCTCCAACACCCACAATACTAGTGACTATCACTAGTGAGCGTCACTAGCGAAAGGGAGTTCCATGACACTTGCCTCGCCCTTCGTCGTCGGTCCTGCGACATCACGCTCCAACCCGTGGCGCATCGTCGTCGATCCGGAACGCACCGACGGCATGGGTCTCGGTGATGTGCGCATCCCCCCGCATACGGCCGGCCCTGGTCGCCATGTTCACACGCGCGAAGACGAGGGTATCTACGTCATCACTGGGCTGCTCACCGCCGAGGTCGGCAACGAGCGGTTCGAGGTAGGCCCGGAGAGTTTTCTCTGGATGCCCCGCGGTGTCTCTCACACCTTCGCGAACCTCGGCGACGAGGAGGTCTGGAGCATCGGGCTGATCAATCCGAGTGGCTTCGAGAGGTTCTTTGTCGAGGTAGCCGATTACCTCAGCTCATTGAGCGGTACTCCCGACGAGGACGTCATCTTGCAGATCAACGCTCGATACGGCGTCTTTCCTGCTGACGGACCGCCGCTCGCCTGACCCAAGTGCGCCAGGTCGGACAATGAGTGACGGCACAGCAAGCCTGCCAGGCCCTCCGGACGAGCTCGTAGGTGGCTGACCTGCTGGCCCAGGAGGGCGAAGGCTTGACTTTGCGTCGCAAACGGCTTAGCTTTGCGATGCAAAGTCACTCCGCTGGAGGCAAACCATGAACGGCTTACACGACATCTCGTCCAACCCTTCGGTCGTCGGCGACGACGACTCCTTGGATCCCCGCGCTGCCGCCGACCTACTGGCCACCACGCGTCGAAACGCGCGCCGGCGGTTCGAGCAGCGCACGCCCTTGGTCTACGTGGCCTCGGCCGTGGTGGTGCTCGCGATCTACGGCATGCTCTGGCTCTCCGTGCGCAACCAGCACCCGTATGTCGGCCCGAGCCTCACCGTGGTGGCCTGGGTCTACGGCTTGGTCGCGGTGTCGATCGCCGTCAGCGTGACGGCGCACCACCGTGCGATCCGCGGCGTCCACGGGCAGTCCCGCCGCGAGGACGCAGTCGCTGCGCTCGTCATCGGCGGCCCGTGGATTGCGGTCTACGTCTTCAACGGTGCGCTCCATGCCGACGGGTTCGGCAGCAATCTCGTCTACGGTGTCTTCGACGCCGCCGTGCCCTGGCTCGTCGTCGGCACTGGTCTCGCGGCGCTCTCGGCTGGGCGCCAGCAATGGGGACGCATGGCAGCCGGGCTTGCGATGGTCGTGGCTGCGACGACGGCTGCTTTCTTCGGGCCGGCGGGCTGCTGGGGCGTGCTCGCCGTGGTCGGGTTCGTCGGCCTCCTCGTCCTCGCCGTCACCCAGTCCGTACAGCTGCGCCGCGCGTGAGCGACGATGTGCTCGACCCGTTGATCCACGTACCGGCACGCCTACGGATCGTGGTGACGCTGGCGGCACTGCGCGAGGGAGACTCGCTGTCCTTCCCGCGCCTACAGCAGATGCTCGAGCTCACGCCGGGCAACCTGATCACCCACCTCCGAAAGCTCGAGGATGCGGGCTACCTGGTCACGGAGAAGAACGACTCGGGTCCGTCCAACGGCACCTCCATCGCGCTCACGGATGCCGGACGCCTCGCTCTCGACACCTACACCGCCACCCTGCGCGGCCTCCTTGACGGCGTCTGAGCGCCGCGTTCACTTCGCGGCACGACAAAGCCTTTCTCCCGCCATCGGTGTCAGCGCGAGGTCCGCGATCCTGTTCGGTTCAGAAGACCGGCACGAGCCTGGTTGCCAACAGTCCAGCGACTCCGACTGCGAAGGCAGCAAGCGCCCACCCGAAGACGCTGCGTCGGCCAACGATCACCACGATGGCTATCCCAACAGCCGTCTGCGCCACCCAGTAACCGGGACTGGTGGTGTCACGGACGCTGAGGTAGGCCGCCAGACCCTCGCCGCTCACGATACCGGCGAGGAGCCCACCACCCAGGGCGCTCCACGGTGCCGTGCGTGCGCGTAGGGAGTGGGCGACCAGCCCGGCCAGAGGCCCGAAGACGGCTGCTGCCAGCAGCCAGAAGGTCACCGTGTTCGGGGCCGAGGGGAAGTGGCGGACGTCAGCCAGGGCCACGTAGCCGATCTCGAGTCCCGCAAGCGCCAAGAAGCCGGCTACGGTCGCACTTCGAGGCGTACGATTCGGCAGGGCAACGCCGACGGCGACAAGTACCCATGGCGATCCGGAGTTCGCCAGGCTGTGCAGCCACTCCGGCAGGTATGTCTGGCCAAGCTCGGTAAGAGCACCGAACAGCAGTCCCGTGGCTGCCGAGACGAAGCTACCGGTCATCAGTCCCCAACCCGGCAGCTCATCGCCTTCCGTACGTGCGGGCTCATCCAGGTCGGTCATACCCGGACAGTAGGCAGGAGGATGCCGTCAGCGCCTCCTCCGGAGGTGCCGGAAGTCGGCACCTGGGATGGATGTCGCGCCAGTCGCCGACTCCTAGCGTCGCTGGCATGACAACTCTGATCGGCGACTCGAGCGTCGCTGACATCCCGGTCTTCGACAACGCCGAGCCTCTGGTCGACCTGGCCGCCCACGGAATCCTGTGCGACTCCCGGCCTCCGCACTCCGCCACTGGGCGGATGGTCCGAGCCGGGCTCGCAGATCGGCTCATCGCCGCGGATGCTCTCTTGGCCGAGGGGGTGCGTCTGATGGTGATGGAAGGCTTTCGTACCGCGCGTGCCCAGAGGGCGATCCTGGACCGCTACTCGGGGCAGCTGCGGAGTCCCCACCCCGGAATCAGCGATCTCGAGTTGCGGCGGCTCACCAGTCGCTATGTTGCTCCGCTCGACGTCGCCCCCCATGTCGCCGGCGCCGCGGTGGACGTGACTCTGGTCGACCGCAACGGCCGGCGGCTGGACATGGGAACGTCGGTCGATGCGACCCCGGAGGACAGCCGGAACGCGTGCTGCCTTCGACGCTGCGATCATCAGCACCGACGCCCGGGCCAACCGTGGCCTGTTGGCGACCGCCCTCACCGCCGCCGGCCTGGTCAACTACCCGACCGAGTGGTGGCACTGGAGCTATGGCGACCGGTACTGGGCCCATGTGACGGGCGCCTCGCAGGCGTGCTACGGGCCGGTGCCGACGGATCCCGGCGTGGTTGCGGTCTTCTCCGCGGACCGAGGATGAGCCGCGCCGAGCCGGGACTTCGCCGCCGGCGGCCCGATGCTCACTGTCGATCTGGCTGCGATCGCCTTCAATACCAGGCTTTTCGCTGACCGCGCCGCCGGTCAGCTCATGGCGGTCGTGAAGGCCGACGGGTTCGGGCACGGTGCGGCTGCGGTGGCCCGTACTGCTCTCGACAACGGTGCGTCGTGGTTCGGAGTCACCTCGTTGGACGAGGCGTTCGCGCTGCGCGACTGTGAGCTCAGGGCGCCGATGCTGAGCTGGCTCAACCCGGTCGAGGCCGAGTTCGAGCGAGCCTTGGGTCAACGCGTCGATATCGCGATCCCTTCCTTCGCCCACCTCGAGTCGGTGGCGAGCGCGGCGGCCAGGGCGGGCCAGCCCGCGAGGGTCCACCTCCACATCGACGTCGGCATGGCCAGGGACGGGCACCCAGCAGCGACCTGGCCGGAGCTGTGTCATCGGGCGCACGGCTTCGAGCAGCGCGGTCTGCTCCGCGTTGTCGGTGTCATGGGCCATCTGGGCTGGGCCGACGACCCGTCGGACCCGTGCAACGCGGCGGCACGCCGGCCTATCCTGAACGCCGTCACCGTGGCTCGCCGCCATGGCTCTGCGGCCATCTCTACGCCATCTTGCCGCGACCTCGGCGACTCTGACCGATCCGGACAGTCACCTCGATCTGTGTCGGGTCGGCGCTGGTCTCGTCGGGATCGACCCGACCGGCACGACGCGGCTCAGACCCGCGATGACGCTGACGGCTCCGGTGGTCGCCGTGCGCGACGTCGCCCGGGGGACCTCGGTCGGATATGGCCATACCTACCTGACGCCTGAGTCCACCAGGCTGGCGCTGCTCCCCGTCGGCTATGCCGACGGCATACCGAGGGCAGCCTCCGGGCGGGCCTGGGTCCAGCTCCGTGGCCCCGATGTCGGATGGTGGGCCTGGTCTCGATGGACCAGATCGTCATCGACGTCGGGGACGCGCCGGTCGAGGTCGGCGAGGTGGCGACGATCTTCGGCCCGGGCGATCAGGGGGAGCCAACCGTCGCCGACTGGGCTCGATGGGCGATGACGATCGAGCACGAGATCGTCACCGGGATCGGCTCCCGGGTGGCCAGACGAAGTACTCAACTCCGGCCATGTCGAATCCGAGCCGCTCGCCTCCGATCGGCGGCGCACGGCGTGGACCACGCTGTCGACACCGCGTCGCGCCGTCGCTCGCCTGCTGGCCCACAAAGCGCAAGCCGAGGTGGCCGCATGACAACTGCGCACGCGTACTCCGGACCCCGTCTGCGCGTCGTCGTCGTCGGCGGCGGACAGAACTGCGAGCACGACGTCTCCCTGACTTCCGCCCGGTCGGTCGCCGGGGGACTCGACTCCGACAAGTACGACGTCAGCTCGCTGACCATCGGAAGGGACGGGTGTTGGCTCGGAGCCGACATGAGACCACTCCCAGGTGGTGCAACCGATGCCGTGGCGCTCATCGCGGACAGTGACGTCGTCTTCCCGGCGGTTCACGGTCCCCGAGGCGAGGACGGCACCCTCGCCGGCTGGTGCGACCTCGTCGGAGTTCCCTGTGTCGGCTCCGGAGTCCGCGCCGGAGCGATCGCGATGGACAAGTGGGCCACGAAGCTCGTGGCCGAGGCTCTCGGGATCAAGACCGCGTCCGGGACCCTCGTCACGGCCGGAACCGCTCGATGCGGCGACCGACGGCCTCCGAGCCGCCGCTCGTCGTGAAGCCCGTCGGGGCGGGCTCCAGCCACGGGGTGCGGCGCGTCGACACCTCGCAGCAGTTGGGCGATGCTGTCCGGGCCGCGCTCGCGCTAGACGACCGGGTCCTGGTCGAGGAGCTGTACGCGGACGCGAGATCGACGTCGCAGTGCTCGAATGGCCGAACGGCACGCGCCTGGTCGGCCCTCCACTCGAGGTCGTGACCCACGACGGGGCGGTCTTCGACACCGAGCGCAAGTACGACGGCACTGCCGAGTTCCTCCTCCCGGCCGACGTGACGGCGGTTCAGAGCGCGGACCTCACGTCGGCGGCCGTCAAGCTCTTCGACGCACTCGGCTGCGCAGGCATCGCGCGCTTCGACTTCTTTCTCACCAGGGAGGGGCTGGTGCTCAACGAGGTGAACACGATGCCCGGGATGACGGCGCAGTCCCAGGCGCCGAAGATCTTCGCCGCGGCCGGTCTGCCGTACGCCGAGCTGCTCGACGTGCTGATCGAGGGCGCTGTGGCTCGGCGC
Source organism: uncultured Actinomycetota bacterium (assembly GCA_963824115.1). GTDB lineage: Bacteria > Actinomycetota > Actinomycetes > Propionibacteriales > Nocardioidaceae > DASQEH01. The sequence goes on along the minus strand of CAWGOA010000010.1, from coordinate 231,191 downwards.
TCGCGTCCCGCGACTCACTCAGGCCCCGGCATGGTTCCATGGAAGGATCACGTCGCCACAGCCAGCTAGGGGGAATCCTCATCACCGATTCCCCGCCTGCCGTGGCCAGACCTCTCACTCGCCCTCGCGGTCGGCGCGCTCGGCGTGTGGGAGGCAACCGACTCCGGGCTCGCCAGTTCCACCGGCCTCCTCAGGCTTGTGGTCGCCGTCACGGTTGCCGGCGCAGTGGGCATGCTATCGACGGGCGCCCGGCCTGGGCCTCGGACTGATCTGGGCGTCTTCGCTGGTTCAGGTGGCCAACGGCCTGGGCATCGCCTTCGTCCAGCTGTTCGTCGTCATCGTGTCGTATGGCACCGCCCGCTACGGGAGCCGGATGACCCTGTGGTCCAGCGGGCTGTCCATCCCTGTGGGGTCGGCGTTGGCTTTGCTGTACGTCCGAGTCCACGGGACCGGCACCCTGTCGGGTGTGAAGACGTCGATCCTGCTGTCGGCAGGCATCCGCGCCACTTTCGTCACCGCTTTCTTGTTCACCTTCCTGTTGTTGTCGGGCCCGTGGGCGCTGGGACTGGTGCTCCGGCTGAGTCACCAGTTCCGGCAGGCCCGTGCAGAGCGCGAGCGAGCACAGGTCGAGGCGACGCGATCGGCGGAGGTCGCTGCGCTCCGCGCAGAACAGGCCAGGCTGGCACGCGACGTCCATGACGTCGTCGGCTCATTCGCTGGCGGTGATCCTTGCCCAGGCGGACTCTGCGCAGTTCATGCCCGATGCGGAGATCCATCGGATCAGGGCGGCCATCACCAACATCTCGACGTCGGCCCGGCAGTCGCTCGGTGACGTCCGTCAGGTGTTGTCGTCGACGAACGACCCTGGCGAGGCGGTATCTCGACCTCCGGCAGGGATGCAAGGGCTGGTGGACGGGGTCGCATCGGCGGGAAACGACGTGCGCTCCGAGGTCGACGGAACTCCTCGTCCGCTGCCTCCCGAGGTCGATGTGGTGGCCTTCCACGTGCTCCAGGAGATGCTGACGAACACACTCAAGCACGGTCGCCGAGACACACCGATCCGCGTACGCCGAAGCTGGCAGGACGACCACCTCCGCATCGAGGTTCGCAATGTGATCGCCGCAGGCGAGCGTCCCGGCCGCGCACGAAGGACTCGGCGTCACCGGAATGCAGCGACGTCTGGCCGCCATCGGCGGTCGGCTCGAGACCCGGCGCGAAGCGGCATCGGATGCCGGTACGCGTCTTCACCGCAACCGCATGGGTGCCGTTGCGAGCGTCGCGCGGTGACGACGTGAGCACGCAGATCCGGGTGCTGCTCGCCGATGACCAAGCACTCTTCCGGTCCGGACTCGCCGTGATCGTCGAGGCCCAGCCGGACATGACTGTGGTCGGTGAGGCCGCCACCGGCAGCGATGCTGTCCGGATGGTCGAGGAGCACCAGCCCGACATCGTCTTGATGGACATCAGGATGCCCGAGATGGACGGGGTCGAGGCGACCCGGCGAATATTCTCGCCCCAGGCGGCCGCCGGCCGTACCCGGCCCGTCCGCGTGGTGGTGCTCACCACCTTCAACCTCGACGACAGCGCCGCCAAGGCGATCCGCTACGGCGCGAGCGGCTTTCTTGCTCAAGGACACCACACCTGGTCACCTGCAGGCCGCGATCCGCACCGTCCACGCCGGCAACGCGGTGCTCGCGCCGAACGACCTTCAGCGCCTGCTCGATGGCGAGTTCAGGGCGCGCGCGCCGGCTCCGCCGGCATACGCCACTCTGACCGACAAGGAGGTGGAGGTCCTCCGACTGATCTCACGCGGCATGAGCAACACCGAGATCGCCGAAGCAGCTCTACATCAGCGAGTCGACCGTCAAGACGCACGTCGGGAGCATCCTGCGCAAGCTCGACCTCCGAGACCGAGTACAGATCGTCGTGTTCGCCTACCAGTACGGTTTGCACGCGTAGCGCGGCGGGACGTGCCCGAGGGTCGGCTCTGCCCGGTCAGCCCAAGACGTCGCGGACGGCGGACGCTGTCAGCGACGCCAGCTCGTCAATCTGCGCTTCGGTGACCACCAGCGGGGGACCTAGCAGGACCACATCCCCGTCAGAGCCGGTCGCGGCGCCGGTCGACGAGTACAGAAGCACTCCGCGCACCTTGGCGGCCGCGACCACCCGCTCGACGACTCGCTCGGACCTCGCGAAGGGCCGTGCGCTCGTACGGTCGGCAACGAGCTCGATACCGCGAAGCAGACCGAGACCGCGGATGTCGCCGACGGCGTGATGGTCGCCCAACTGCGATCGCAGGGCCGCGTCCAGCTGCTTGCCGCGCTCGGCCGATGCCCGTACGAGCTCGTGCTCGCGCACGTAGCGGAGTACGGCCCTGCCCGCGGCGGCGCCGACGGCATGGTGGGAGTACGTGAAGCCGTGCGTGAAACCACCGCTCGAGAGCGCCTCGTAGACCGCGCCCGAGGCCACCGCGAGGCCGAGCGGCCAGTAGCCCGACGCAGCGCCCTTGGCCAGCACCGCGATGTCGGGGGTGAGCCCGAAATGGTCGCTGGCGAACCATTCGCCGGTGCGGCCGAACCCGGTCATCACCTCGTCGGCGATCAGCAGCACGCCATGCCGTCGGCACACCTGGGCGACCGCGGGCCAGTAGTCCGCGGGCGGTACGCAGGCGCCGAGCGCCGCACCTGACACGGGCTCGGCGATGAAGGCGGCGACGGTCGCGGGCCCGGTCTCCAGGATCAGGTCGTCGAGCGCCTGTGCGTGCCGGAGGCCACAACCGTCTGGGTGGGTCTCCGGGAACGGACAGCGGTACTCGTACGGTGTGGTCGTGTGCCGAGCGGCACCGAGCCACGGGAGGTACGGCGCCCTGCAGCCCGGCGCGGCCGGAGACGTCGAGGGCACCGCGCGTGTTGCCGTGGTACGCACCGGTACGACCGATGACGACATGCCTGTCCTGACCGCGCGCCAGATGGTACGACCGCGCCATCTTGAGTGCCGTCTCCACCGCCTCGCTGCCGCCCGACACCGGGTAGATGCGGGGGTCGTCGACCGGCAGGAGAGGCGCCAGCTCTTCGGCGTACGCCTCGAGTGCGGCCGACGTGAAAGCGGTGCCGTGCGCATACGCCAGGGTGCGCGCCTGCTCGGCGATCGCATCCGCAACCTCGCCCACGCCGTGGCCGATCCCGACGACGATGGCGCCGCCCGAGCCGTCCAGGTAGCGACGACCGACCGTGTCGTAGATCTCGGCGCCGCGCCCACTGGCGGCGACCGGTTGGCCCTCGGCTCCGCGCGAGAAGACGTGCTTGCTCACTCCGAGACCGCAGCCACCGAGTCGCCGAAGATGCGCACCGCGGTGTCCGCCTGGTCCTCGTTGACGATGAGCGGTGGTGACATGCGGATGGTGCTCTCGCCGCACTCCAGCACGAGCAAACCGCGCTCGAACGCGTTCTGCTGGACAGCCCCGGCAAGCTCCGCGGTTCGGAACTCGACGCCGAGCATCAGGCCGACACCGCGCACGTCGGTCACGATGCGCGGGAATCGTCCCTGCAGGTCGTGGAGGCCGGGAAGGAGCTGCTCACCGATCTTGGCGGCGTTGTCGACGAGGTCCTCCGACCGGATCGTCTCGAGCGTTGCGAGACCGGCCGCGCAGGGGACCGGGCTGCCGCCGTACGTCGAGCCGTGAGCACCCGTCCCCCAGCGCTCCATGAGCTCCGACTTGGCGGCGAAGGCGCCCAACGGCAGACCGGACGCAAGGCCCTTGGCACTGATCAAGATGTCGGGTTCGACGTCAGCGAGCTCGATCGCCCACATCTTGCCGGTCCGGCCCATGCCGGACTGGACCTCGTCGGCGACCAGCAAGATGCCGTAGCGGTCGCACAGCGCGCGCAGACGCTGGACCCAGGTCGGCGGCGGCACGATGTAGCCGCCCTCACCCTGCACCGGCTCCAAGAAGATGGCGGCAACCTCGGTCGGCGGGACCTCGTAGCGGAACAGGATGTTCTCGAGGTAGTCGAAGGTCGCATCCTCGTCGTGGCTGCGGGCACCCGTTTCGGGGTCGATCTCGCTGTACGCGTAGGGAGCGTGCAGCACGCCAGGCAGCAACGGCCCGAATCCCTTGTGGTACTTCGCTTTCGACGCCGTCAGGCTGACGGCCCCGTAGGTGCGGCCGTGGAACGCGCCGAAGAAGCTGATCACGTACGGTCTGCCGGTTGCGTAGCGCGCGAGCTTGAGCGCACCCTCCACCGCCTCGGCGCCGGAGTTGGTGAGGAACACCCGCTTGGCGCCGGAGATGGGCAGGGTCGCGGCGAGTGCCTCACACATCTGCGAGTAGATCGGCAGGAAGAAGTCGCTCGCCGAGTAGTGCAGCAGCTGCGCCGCCTGCGCCTGCACCGCCTCGACCACACGCGGGTGGCAGTGCCCGGTCGAGTTGACCGCGATGCCTGCGTTGAAGTCGAGGAACAGGTTGCCGTCCGGGTCCTCGATCACCGCTCCATGCCCACGCGTGGGCACCAGCGGATAGGCCCGCGGCAGGGAGGGGCTGGTGACCGCGGCATCGCGGTCGAGCACCTTCTGCGCCTCAGGCCCAGGCACCGCAACGCGGATGTCGGGGACCGGCCGGTCGGCCAGCCATGCGGGCTGGGTCGAGACCTCGGTCATCAGGCCACCACTGTCCGGGACTGCTCACGAAGGAACTGCTGCACGTAGTAGAGACCGCCGCCGGCCTTGCCGGAGGTGCCCGATCCCTTCCAGCCCCCGAACGGCTGGACACCGGGCCACGCGCCCGTGGTCGCGCCCGCCGCGCGGTTCACGTACACGACGCCAGCCTCGATCGTGTTGAGGAAGGTGTCGATCTCGTCCTGGTCGGCGGAGAAGAACCCGGCGGTCAGCCCGAGGTCTGTGTCATTCGCGAGCCGAAGAGCCTCGTCGATCGAGTCGACGGGCGCGACGGCCACGAACGGGACGAACAGCTCGTCTCGGAACAGCGCGTCGTCGGTGGGAAGGTCGGTCACCACGGTCGGGGCCAGGTAGTAGCCCTTGGCGCCGCTCGCGCTCTCGCCGATCACGTCGCCGCCCACGACGACGCGGCCTGCGTCGCGGGAGTGGGCAACAGCCTCCTCGAAGCGGTTGACAGCCCCCTCGTCGATGACCGGGCCGACGAAGACGTCGCGCTCGGTCGGGTCGCCCACCACCAGGCTCGACGCGCGCTCCTTGAGCGCCTCGAGCAGCGGCTCGTACACGTCGCGCTCGACGTACACGCGCGAGCAGGCCGAGCACTTCTGACCCGAGAATCCGAACGCCGAGCGGGCGATCCCGGCGGCGGCCAGCTCGAGGTCCGCCTTGCGCGAGACGATCGCGGGGTTCTTGCCGCCCATCTCGCACACGACCGGCTTCGGGTACCTGGTCGCGAAGTCTCGGTAGATCGACATCCCGACGTCGTACGAGCCGGTGAACGTCAGGCCGTCGACTCCGGGGTGGGCCACGATGCGCCTTGCCGATCTCGTCGCCGCCGGGCAGCACGTTGACGACGCCGGCCGGTATGCCCGCGTCGCGCAGGCACTCGTACAGCTTGGCCCCCGAGAACGAGCCCTGGGGGCTCGGCTTGAGCACGACGGTGTTGCCGGCCACGAGCGCCCCTCCGGCCGGGCCGGCGGCGAGCGCCATGGGGAAGTTGAAGGGGCTGATGACGCCCCAGACGCCGTACGGGCGCATCACGCTGCGCGTGGTCTCGTGCTCGGCGATGGTGTCCATCGCGTGCGAGAAGCCGTCGTTGTGCTCCATCTGGGTGCAGTAGTAGCGGATCAGGTCCGCCGCCTCTTCGACGTCACCGAGCGCTTCGAGCCGGTTCTTGCCGACCTCCATGCTCATCAGGGCAGCCAGCTCGTTCGACCGCTCGCTGATCAGGTCGGCGGCGCGGCGCAAGACGGCCACCCGGTCCTGCCAGGGGGTCGCGGCCCACGAGGCGGCAGCGCTTCGAGCAGCGGACACGGCGTCGTCGACGTCAGCGGTCGTCGCGGAGTGCACAGTGCAGAGCACGACTGAGGTGTCCGCCGGACTGCGGACCTCGAACGTCTCACCGGTCGTGCGTTCCTCGCCGTTGATGTACACCGGCAGCGTCTCGCCGAACCACGACTTCGCGGTCTCGAGGCCCTGCTCGTATGCGGCGTGGAGCTCGTCATTGTCAGCGGTGAGAGTCGCATACGTTACGCGGAACCGCGGCGCCATCATCGTTCCTCCAGGTCGGGTCAAGGGGAGTTCTGCGGCGCGGGCAGGCCGTTCCGCACATGGGACGTCCCACCGGACATTTATAGCATCTGAGCCGCCCTCACCAGAAGACTTGCACGTGACCGGGCCGTTGCACGGATTTCTTTGCGCCTCACCCGGACGCTCCCACCCCGAACGCAGACCCGCGGAGCGCGGCGCGGGACTGGTCTCGGACGAAGATGACCCGGGCGAGCTCCGCCAGCTGCGTCGCGCCGGGCGCGAAGTCGCGCCGGCTGGCGGCGCTGACCGCCTCCACCCACTCGTCCGGTACGCCCGCGCGGCCAGCGAGGCCACCGGCCAGCGCGCCGGCCATCGTGGCGATCGAGTCCGCGTCGCGACCGTAGTTGACCGCGCCCAGGACCGACGCGGCATAGTCACCGCGACCCACGACGAGCATCCCCAGGGCGATCGGCAGCTCCTCGATGGCGTGCAGCCGGCTGGGGCGCCGCGCACCGAGGCCTGGGTTCCGGTAGTCCTCGCCTACCTGGTCGTAGGGCCGCACGGCGTCGCGCAGGTCGCCGAGGGCGTCTACCCATGTGTCGTGGCGCTCGGCCACGGCCGCAACCGCCCGGATTGCCGCGGCGGTACCGTCGTGGGCCACCGCCAGGGCGGCGTTGACGACGTCCGGCACCCCGGCGCCAGGCGTGAGCGCGGCTGCGACGGCCGCCGCGAACACACCCGCCGCCTCCCGCCCGAAGCTCGACTGGTGCGCCCCGGCGATGTCGATCGCCTCCCGGTAGGCACCTTCAGGGTCCGCGGCGTTGATGATTCCGACTGGCGCCATGTACATCGCGGCGCCACAATTGACGACGTTGCCCACGCCTGCCTCGCGCGGGTCGACGTGACCGACCCTCAGCCGCAACACCAGCCATTTCTCGGCCAGGAACAGTCGCAGCAGCGGGATCGACTCCCGCTCGAGCTCCGGGATGAAGACCGACTGCTCGGTCAGCAGCGGGACGAGGCGCGACTCCATGTCGTACGCGTCGAGATGGTCGCGCTTGTCGAGATAGACCTGAGTCAGGGCCTGCGTCATGATCGTGTCGTCGGTGATGTGCCCGTCGCCCTTGTGGTACGGGCTCATCGGTCGTGCGGTCGCCCAGTCCGCCAGGAACGGTGGCACGATGCCCCTCGACCCAGCCGTGGTGGCGCTCGACGATCTGTCGGCTCGAATAGCCCTCAGTGGCCCCTCCCAGCGCGTCGCCGACGGCTGCACCTGTCAGCGTCCCCACCGCCCGGTCCACCAGGTCGAAGTCGTTCTTGGTCGACATCTCTCAGAACCTTCCTGTCGCTTTGTCCTTGACGGCGGCGGCCGTGACCGAGACGACGCCCGGACGACGAGCTCGGGCTGGAAGCTCACCCGCTCCACGGGCTTGTCCCGATCCGCCAACCTGGCGAGCAGCAACCGGGCCGCTTGCCTCCCGCGTTCGCGGGTCCGCAACGAGACAGTGGTGACCGAGGGCGTGGTCAACGTCGCGAGGAACGTGTCGTCGATCCCGACGATGCGATCTGTCGGGACTTCGTAGCCGTCAGTCGCAGGCTTGAGCGCAGCCGATCGCACCAGGTCGTTCGCGCAGAGCAAGGCGTCGACACCAGCCCGCGCCAACCGGGGGGCACCGTGTGCGCCGACGCCATGCTGAAGTCGCCTTCTGCGAGGTAAGCCGGATCGCCGTACCCGACGCCGCAACGCCTCGCGGTACCTCGACCCCAGGTGCTCGAGCGGGCCGATCCGCGCGGACCCGGCCCGCCGTCGAGTCGACCCGCACACTGTCGACGGAAGTCACGCTCTACGCTCTCGCCGACCAGCACGACCGGAGACCGGGAGTGCTTGACTGCCTGGGCGACGCGCGCCCCGCCACGCAGGGAGACGAGGATCAGCCCGTCGGCGTGTTGGTCTGAGATCGTCCGCACCACGTCCTCGTCGTACGCCCGTCGTCCTGCCGTCGAGTGGAGGACGAAACGGTACCCGGCCGCTTCGACCACGTCGGCGACCGCCCTCATGAGATCGGGAGTAGACGGGGTTGGAGATGTCCGGGACGGCCAGCCCGATCTGCTGGGTCCGTCGCAGCCGCAGGGAGCGGGCCGAGGCGTTCGGCGCGTACCCGAGCCGGTTGGCGGCCACCAGCACCCGACCGGTGGTCTCCGCGCTCTGACCGCGGCGGTTGAGCGCACGAGAGGCCGAGGCAGGCTGAGACACCGGCAGCGCGTGCGACGTCGCCAGGGTGGGTCGCGATGCGGCGTGATGTTCGGCTGCAATCGATTCCATCGGTGGGCTTTACGCTAGGTCTGCTGTCTGCGTAGCGTCAACTCCCGAGCGGAACCAGACCGACAGGCAGCTGGTGGAGGTGACGATGGCCGGGCCTCTGGAAGGCGTACGCGTCCTGGACGCGGCGACCCTGTTCGCCGGCCCGCTTGCCGCCACCTTTCTCGGCGACTTCGGCGCCGACGTCGTCAAGATCGAGCATCCGCGACGCCCGGACGCAGCCCGCGGACATGGCGCCAGCAAGGACGGCATCGGCCTGTGGTGGAAGACCTTGGGCCGCAACAAGCGAACCATCACCCTCGACCTGTCGCGCGAGGAAGGAGCGTCGACGCTGCTGCGGCTCGTGCAGGGCTACGACGTTCTGATCGAGAACTTCCGGCCCGGCACCCTCGAGCGCTGGGGTCTGGGCTGGGACCCTCTGCACGAGGCCAACCCGCGCCTGGTCCTGGCCCGGGTCACGGCGTTCGGTCAGCACGGGCCGTACGCCACCCGACCGGGCTTCGGCTCGATCGCCGAGGCCATGAGTGGCTTCGCCGCCATCACCGGTGAGCCGGAAGGTCCTCCAACCCTGCCACCGTTCGGCCTGGCCGACGGGATCGCCGCACTGGCGACGGCCTTCGCGGTCGTGGCGGCTCTGCGGAGCCGCGATGCCACAGGCGCCGGACAGGTCGTCGACCTGGCCATCATCGAGCCGATCTTGATGATGCTGGGTGCGCCGCTCACGGCCTTCGACCAGCTGGGATATGTCCAGCCGCGCACCGGCAACCGCTCGGTGAACAACGCGCCGCGCAACGTCTACCGAACCGCTGACGGCGCCTGGGTAGCCGTGTCGGCGAGCTCGCTCAGCATCGCCGAGCGGGTCATGACGCTGGTGGGTCGGCCCGACCTGGTCTCCGAGACCTGGTTCGCGACCGGTGCCGGGCGGGTGGATCACCAAGGTGAGCTTGGACGACGCGGTCGGCGGGTGGATCGCCCGGCACCCGTCCTCGGAGGTGTTGGCGGCGTTCGAGCAGGCTGATGCCGCCGTCGGGCCTGTCTACGACGTGCGGGGGGTACTGGCCGATCCGCAGTACCATGCCCTCGGGACCGCGCTGCGGGTCGATGACCCCGACCTTGGGCCGCTGCTGATGCAGAACGTGCTCTTCCGGCTGTCCGACACACCAGGCAGCGTGCGCTGGGCCGGACGCGCCCATGGCGCCGACACCGACGAGGTGCTGCGCGAAGTCGGCTTGTCAGCCGACGAGGTGGCACAGCTTCGGCAAGCCGGCGTGCTGTGACCGACCCGTGTACCGCCCTGTATGTGCCCGGTGACCGCCCGGACCGCTTCGACAAGGCGGTGGCCTCGGGCGCGGACGCGGTCATCCTCGATCTGCAGGACGCGGTGGCGCCCGAGCGCAAGGCAATGGCCAGAGCGGCGGTCCTCGAGTGGCTGACAGCGACTCCGACCGAAGCGGCGTCGGCGCTGTCGACGTCCGGACGGCTACAGGTCCGGATCAACCATCGGGACACGCCGTGGGGCCTCGATGACCTGGCTGCTCTGCCGGCCGGCGTCGCCGTCCGGCTGCCACGGGTCGAGTCGGCCGCTGAGGTCGATGCCGTGATGGTCGACGGCAGGCAGCCGGTACACGCACTGATCGAGAGCGCAGTCGGTCTGGAGGCGCTGAGCGACATCGCGCGGCATCCCCTGGTCGTGAGCATCGGACTCGGCGAGGCCGACCTCAGGGCGGACCTGGGTCTCGGCGACGAGGCGGCGCTGACCTGGGCCCGTTCACGTGCGGTCGTCGTGGCTCGGGCGGCCGGGCTACCCCCGCCGATGATGTCGGTGTTCGCCTCCGCCACCGATCTGGAGGGCCTCGCGGCTTCCTGTGCGCTGGGCCGGTCGCTGGGCCTGTGGGGTCGAACCGCGATCCACCCGCGGCAGTTGCCCGTCATCTCGGCCGCCTTCCGCCCGACGGCCGAGGAGCTGCGATGGGCTGACCGGGTGCTGGCCGCGTTGTCCGACGGGGCTCGGCGTCGCGGTCCTCGAGGACGGCTCCATGGTGGATGAGGCGATGGCAAAGCGCGCCCGGGCCTGGCGTCAGCGAGCCGGGCGCTGACCACCTGCTGAGGGCCTCTCGCTCGGGCCCGTCATGAGGACAACGCCACCGGCCGCCCGGAAACCTTGCCGACTCGAGATCGCGCAGAGTACTCTACGCGCGTAGATACCCGCGCTGGCCCCGAACGGTGTCACACGGCATCCGGCCCCGCAGAGCGCATCGGCTTGAGGGTTGACCAGGAGGCAATCCGTGAAGCCATCGAAGGAGCGTCGATGGTCACCAGGAACGATGTAGCACGAGTGGCAGGGGTCTCGTCTGCCGTGGTGAGCTACGTGATGAACGGCGGCCCGCGCCGGGTCTCACCTGCAACCGCCCAGCGCGTCCGCGAGGCGATCCAGGAGCTCAACTACCGCCCGAACGGCGTGGCCCGGGCGTTGGCGACGAACCGCACCTGGGCGCTGGCGCTGATCGTCCCTGACAACGCGAACTCCTACTTCGCCATGCTCGCGCAGCTGATCGAGACCGCAGCGTTCGAACGCGGCTACACGCTGCTTCTCGGCAACACCATGGAAGACGCCGATCGCGAACAGAGCTACGTCGAGACGTTCCTGCAGCGTGGCGTCGACGGCCTGATCGTGGCCCCGACCAGCGTTCCCGGGCCGGGTCTCGGCGACCTGGCCCGCGGTTCGTCGCCGGTCGTCCTCATCGACAGGGACGGCGACCGAGACGATCTCCCTCACGTGACGGTCGAGAACGAGGCGGGCGGATTCTATCGCCACCCAGCACCTCCTCGAACACGGCCATCGACGCGTGGCCTGCCTGGCGGGCCCGGTGAGCGTGAGCAACGCCCGCAAGCGACGAGACGGCTGGCATCGGGCGATGACAGCGGCCGGCCGCGACACCGACGCGCTGACGGTCAGCACCGACTACTCGCGCGCCCACGCCTACCGCTCGACACTGGAGATCTTGCAGCGCAAGGAGCCACCGACCGCCATCTTCGCCACCGCCGACGAGCAGGCCCTCGGCGTCTACCGGGCGGTGCGGGAGCTCGGGGCACACATCCCGGACGACGTCGCGGTGGTGTCGTTCGACAGCGCGGATACCGCCCCGTACATCAACCCCGGCCTTACCGCCGTCAGCCAGCCGCTCGAGCTGATGGCCACGGTGGCGGTCGAGCGGCTGGTCCAGCAGCTCGGCGTGGCCCGGGAAGTCACCCGCGACGTGCTCCCGGTCGAGCTCGTCGTGCGCGGGTCGTGCGGCTGCCGTGAGTCCGCTTTCGGCTCAGGCTGAGACGAGACGGCTCAGCCACCCAGCCCGGACGAGACCAGACCGGAGATGAACCGGCGCTGCAGGGCCAAGAAGAGCGCCACCATCGGCACCAGCATGATGATGCCGGCGGCACTGATCAGGGTGTAGTTCACGGTATAGCCCTGCTGGAAGGAGTAGAACGTCGTGGAGATCGGCATCTTGTCGGTCGACTGTACGAAGGTCACCGCCAGCAGGAACTCGTTGTAGGCCCCGAGTGCGGTCACCAGGGCTATGGTCAGCACTCCTGGCCAGGCGAGCGGCAAGACGATCCGGGTGAGGATGGTGATCTCGCCCGCGCCGTCGATCCGGGCCGCTTGTTCGTAGTCCGGAGGGAGCTGGACGAGGAACGAGCGCAGCAGGAGGGTGGCGAACGGGGCGAAGATCGCCCAGTAGATGATGATCAGCCCGAACAGCGAGTCGTACAGGTTCAACCGCGTCCAGAGGTAGAACAGCGGCACCAAGAACAGCTGGATAGGCAGCGCGCTGCTGACGATCAGGTAGAGCATGACCAGGTTGGCGCCGGGCAGCTGCAGCCTTGCCATGGCATACGCTGCGCACCCTGCGATGACGCAGACCCCCGCGACCGTGCCGGCCACGATGATCAGGCTGTTCCGCAAGCCGGCGCCCATGTTGGCCTGGGTCCAGGCGTCCACGAAGTTGTGCCACTGCGCGTGGTCGGCCATCCCAGCGGGTTGGTGCCCAACTGGGTCTGGGTCTTCAACGCACTGAAGACGAAGATGACCATCGGTCCGGCGGCGAAGAGGGCCAGCAGGGTCAAGACGACGTACGCCACCGGGCTGGAGCGCTTGGCGTCGTTGAGTCTCGGTCGGCGACGGGCCTGCGGTGGCTTCGCGGCTACCCGGACCTCGGCTTCGGCCGTCATATTTCCCAATCCTTTCGGCGCCGGAGGTACAGGTAGAAGGACACGATGACGGTGCTCATCAGGGCCAGCACGACTCCGATGGCCGCGGCGTAGCCCGCCTCCTGGTTGGCGAAGGCGTCTCGGTACAAGACCGTGCCGAGCACGTCGGTCGCTCCCGCCGGGCCACCCTGGGTGAGGATGTAGATGTAGTCGAACACCAGGAACGACCAGATGATGGTCATCAGTCCCATGAACATCAGGGTCGGTCGGATCGCGGGAAGCGTGAGGTAGCGGTACTGCTGCCAGGGGCTCGCGCCGTCCAGTTGCGCGGCCTCGTACAGCGTCGGGTCGACGCTGCGCATCGCGGAGAAGAAGATGACCACGAGGAATCCCCACCACGCCCAGTTGTTGACGAACGCGACCGAGGTGAGAGCCGTCTTGCCGTTGCCGAGGAAGTTGACGTTGAGCAGCTTGCCCACGCCATAGTCGGGGGAGAGGAGGTTGGACCAGATGGCCGAGCTCACGACCGTGGCCACGATGTAGGGGATGAAGAACAGGGTCCGGAAGATCACCTGGCCGCGCCGCACGCGCGACAGCAGGTAGGCCCCGAGCAGGCCCATGGCCATGGGCACCGTCAAGAACAGCACCGTCCAGTAGACGTTGTGCCAGAGGGCATTGCGGAAGTCCGGGTCGTGGAGCAGGTGCTTGTAGTTGTCCAGCCCGATGAAGTGGGAGCCGCCCAGGCCGGTCCAGTCGGTCAAGGAGTAGTACACGCTGGCGAGGCTGGGGCCGAGGATGACCAAGACGTTCACGGCGACCAGCGGCAGCATGAACCCCCAGGCCACGAGGCCGCGACGGCGACGCTGCCGCTTCCGGGTCCACGGAACGCCTGGCTGGGGCTCGGTCCGCGGACTCGATGTGGGCTGTGCCGTCGTGGTCATGGGTCAGGCTCGCCTCGGGTCAGGTGGACGCAGGCGCCGGCAACGGCGGGACCAGGCCGGCCTTGAACTCGGGCTGGAACACCGCGTCGAGGCCGGTGAGGTAGTCCTGGACGGTGGTCTTGCCGGCGATCACCTTGTCCATCTCGGTGTAGATGTACGTGTCCGACTTCGGCGGCCAGAACGTCCAGGTGGTGTAGCCGATGTTCTTCGCGGCCGCCAGGTTGACGTACATCCGCTCGACCCGCTTGTCCACGTTGGCGGGGAAGTCCGCCGCGCTCAGCTTCACCGGGAACGGCTCCTGCGCGACCGCCGCCAGTGCGGCGCCCTGGGCCTTGGCGTCGGACAGCATCCAGTTCAGCAGCGAGGCCGCCCCGTCGGCCACCTTGCTCTTCTTGTTCACCGAGAAGGTGCCGCCCACCGAGAGGTTGTAGACACCCACGGGCGCGCTGCTGGAGAAGCTCGGTATCTCGGCCCAGTCCCAGGTGGCGTCGTTGCCGGCCTTGGACCCGAAGTACGGCGCGTACTCGGCCACCGCCCAGCTGCCGTTGAGGTCCATGGCCGCATCGCCGGATGCCAGCTTGGCATCCAAGGTGGCCCTCTTGTTGGTGAAGTAGTTCTGCGTGCCGCCGCCGAACCAGCCCTTCTGGAAGTAGCTGTTCAGCAGGGTCATCGCGTCGACGAACACAGGGTCGGACCACTTGATCTTGCCCTGGAGTCCCTGGTACACCGCCGAGGGACCGGCGAAGCTGTTGAAGAAGATGGTCACGAACCACTCGGTCGTGCCCACCCAGTCCGCGTTGCCCACCGCCAGCGGCATGATTCCCTTGCCCTGAGCGTCTGTGCAGATGCTCTCGAAGTCGGCGCGGCTCGTCGGCACGGTCCAGCCGTGGTCAGAGAACGTCTTGGGGTTGTAGAAGAGGGCAAGCGTCTCGTAGGAGTTGGGCACCGAGTAGAGCTTGCCCTTGACCTTGCCGGTCTCCAGTGCCCACGGCAGGAGCTTCTGCGCCCAGTTGTACTTCGCCGCATAGGAGTCCAGCGCGAGCAGGTCGCCGGCGTTCACGTACGAGAGCGCCTGAGCGGGACCGTCCTCGACGATGATGTCGGGACCGTGCCCGGCCGCAACAGCTGTCTTGAGCAGGTTGGGGAGGGTGTCGATCTGCTTGATCACCAGCTCCACCTTCGGGGAGTGCGACTTGTTGTAGGCGTCGATGGTGTTCTGGGAGAAGTACTTCTGCACGTCGGTGCTGTTGAAGGCCTCCCAGAACTGGATCGAACCGCTGGAAGCCCGAGCCTCCCGATCCGCACGCTGTCGTGACCACTCCCAGCGCAGCCAGCTCCGCTGCGCCGAACACAAACTGCCTCCGCGTCATTCGTGCGGCCATGGTTACCCCTCCGGATCCATCGTGTCTCGTAGGGTTCGGCGACGACACCGCTCGTCGAGCCGGTCGGTGGTGGCTCTGTCTCGGGACGCCGCGTCTCTACACGCGTAGATGGAGAGTTTAACTACACCGCGGGCTGCGTCGTCAAGCGCTTCGGGCAGCCGAATTTGCTTGCTGACCCGCGACTGTCAGCCATGGTCTGCGAGCCCTTGCCAGAACCGCCTCTACGCGTGTAGACCTGAACACTGGCTGCACCGAGATGACACCCAGTGCGGCCGGGATTCAGGACAATTTCGACGATGCCAAGGAGGCACGAGCGTGCACGACGCGCTGTCGGCGACGGACATGCTGGACGACGAGATCGTCCAGCGCCGAGAGACGGGGTACGACACCTCCGAGGTCGAGCGTCGGCGTGCCGAGCTACCCGCTGACACCGCGCCCCAACAGCTCTGGGAGCTCGTCGATGCCCTCGACGGGGCGCAGCGGACCGGCGACTGGAGCTACGTCGAGCCGAGCGCTCCCGAGGAGATCAGGGCTGCCCTGCCGGACCGTCCAGTCGGACTCGCCGCAGTGGGACCGCAAGAAGCTCACCGACAAGATCCTGGGCGGCTGGCAGGGACGGATCGCGGGCTGCAACCTCGGCAAGCCCGTGGAGAACGGCGACCACTGGACGCGCGCGCACCTGAAGAAGTACCTGCTCGAGGTCGATGCCTACCCGCTGACGGACTACATCCCCAAGGCTGACGAAGTCTCCGAGCGAATACGAGTTCCGACTCAACTGGCCGCTGACCACCCGAGGCCGGGTACACGGCTCCGCGCGCGACGACGACATCGACTACGCGATCTTGGCGCTGCACTTCCTGGAGAAGTACGGACGGTCGTACACGAGTCGACAGGTCGCGGACGAGTGGCTCGCCCTGCTGCCGTTCCTTCAGACGTATACCGCGGAGCGGGTCACGATGCGCAACCTCGTCTACGGGCTTCAGCCGCCGGCGACCGCGACGTACCGCAACCCCTACCGTGAGTGGATCGGCGCGCAGATCCGGGCCGACGCATTCGGCTGGGTCAACCCGGGCAACCCCCGCGCCGCCGCACTGCTCGCGATCGCGGATGCGACGCTGTCGCACACCGCCAACGGGATCTACGGCGAGATGTGGTCCGCCGCCCTCGTGGCGTCGGCGTTCACGGCATCCGACGCGCTAGAGGCGATCAGCGAGTCGCTGCACCACATACCGCAGCAGAGCCGGCTGGCAGAGGCGCTGCGCGATGTCGTGGACTGGTACACCGGGGGAGTGGGCTGGGAGGAGGCGATGGACCGCATCGACTCCAGTTACGGCCACTACCACTGGGTGCACACGATCAACAACGCGGCCGCCGTCGCAGCTGGTCTGCTCTGGGCCGAGGGCGACTTCTCCGCAGCCGTGGGACTGACCGTGCAGGCCGGTATGGACACCGACTCCAACGGCGCCACCGCGGGGTCGGTGGCAGGAGTGCTGGCCGGTTCCCACGGCATCCCTGAGCACTGGGTGGCACCGCTCGAGGACCGGGTCGCTACCGCGGTGTTCGGCTACGACAACGTCACCATCAGCAGTCTCGCCCAGCGGACTGTGGCGTTTGCCCTGGCCTGACCGCCTGGAGCCAGCCGCAGCGCCGTGGTCGGGGGAGGCCGACGTGGTCGTGCTCGATGAGATCGGCGGCCCTGGGTGGCCCCGTCGCGTTCAGGGTCCATCTGCCCACCGGCTACAGCGAAAGGGGTCCGCGCCTTCCGGTCGCCTACCTGCTGCACGGCCGGGGCTCGTCGATGCACGAATGGGAGCGGCTTGTCACAGAAGTCGACCGGCTGGTCGCTCAGAAGCGGATGCGACCGACCATCCTGGTCATGCCGGATGCCCCCTGGTCCGGCAGGGCCGGCTGGTACGTCGACTCGGCCTACCGGGGTGCCGACGACCCGGGCGGCGCCGTGGAGACGGCCCTGGCCAGCGAGCTCGTCGCCCACGTCGACGAGTCGTACCGGACGTCCCCAAGGCGTGAGCACCGCCTCGTTGGGGGCTACTCGATGGGAGGGGCCGGCGCGCTTCGCTTCGCGCTGGCCCACCCGCTGACCTTCTCGGCAGCGATCGTGCTCAGCCCGGCGGTGTACGTCCCGCGGCCTCCGTCGAACTCCACTTGCCGTGCATCCGGCGCATTCGGCGTGGGCTCGAAGCGATTCGTCCAGGAGCGCTACGCCGCACTCAGCTACCCGACCCTGCTTCCCGACGTCGACCCACACCTGCCGCTGCGACTGTTCGTGGCCGCGGGCGACCGCGAGTACGTCGGCCACCCACCCGGTGAGGCCGATCTCACCATTCCCCACCAAACGGCGCTGCTGTACAACCAGCTCATCCAAACCCCAGGAGTCAACGCATCCTGGCGCATCTATGGAGGCGGACACGGCTGGGACGTGTGGCTCCCCGGCTTCGTCGAAGGCTTCGAGATGTTCCTGCCGGGTGACGGGCAACGGCGGCCAGAGTGACCATGCCAGCCTGCCGCGGTAGCCCGGGGAGCCGCCCCAAGCCTCGGCGGCTCTTCGCCATGCCGGCAGGTCCGGCAAGGACCGCGCCACTCATGCCCGAATGCACAGCTCAGCTCCATCCAGGATGCGATCGAAGGCGTCCACCGCGGCGGCACGGTCGTGGTCTGCAAGGGCACCTATCCCCGGGCTGGTCACCATCGACGGGGGTCAACCCATGGGCGTCAGCCACACTCTGCTCGCCCACAGCGTTGCAACGGCCGGCGGTACCCTGGCCGTGTGACGGCTCGGCATGGGCACCCCGACGTCTGAAACGCCTGACGCCCGAGGGGAGACCGCCCGGCCGCGGCTGCGCTTGGCTCTGTCCCTGTTGCTCGCGACAGCGCTGATCATCGTCGTAGGCGCGTTCCTCCATCGGCCCGGCCGCCTCGGTAGCCACCAGGCCGCGGCAGCGACGAGTTCGAAGTACGTGCTGCTTCAGATGAACCTGTGCCTGTCCGGCCTGGCGCAGTGCTTCGATCGCGTGCAGTACCCGCTAGGCGTGGGTGAGGCGCGCGTGCGCATCGGCCAGTCCCACGCCGACGCGGTGACTCTGAACGAGGTCTGCTCGCGCGACGTCCACAGGCTCGCTCGAGAAACCGGTTACCACATGCGGTTCGCCACGGTGCGGTACCTGGGCGAGCCGCTACCTTGCAGGGACCCTGGCGATCGGGGCCACTACGGCATTGCCGTCTTGACCAAGTCCGGCATCGACACGTCGACCGGCGGTGCGTACCGGGTGCAGGACGACGTCGAGCAACGGCACTGGCTCTGCGTGTCCACCGATGACAGCGTGACCGTCTGTGCGACCCACCTCGACGTACGCGCGTCAGCCTCGACGCAAAAGGTAAATGATGCCCAGTGCGCGGAGCTCTCCGGTGTTCTCGCGCGCTTCGATTCGAGCACGGCGCTCATCGCGGGAGGCGACATGAACCGCTCGTCATCGTGCGCAGCGGATGGGATGTGGGTCCGTACCGACGGCGACGCTGAGCAGCAACCTGGCCTGCAGCAGGTCTACGGCAGCTCCAGATTCAGCAGCGCCGTCGCGACGGTCGTCCCCATGACCTACACCGACCACGACGCCCTGGTCGTCACGAGCTGGCTGTCTGACTGAGCGATGCTGAGCGTGGCCCTTGACTTTGTCCAGCAAAGTCCCTTACAGTTTGTGACACAAACTACGGGCTGGAGTTCCCATGAATGACCCGCACAACCTCCATACCTCCGCACCGACCGATGAAGCCGGTCCGCTCGATCCGCAGGAGGCAGCGCGCCTGCTGGAGCGGACGCAGCAAAGGGCCAGGCGCCAGCTCACGCACCAGACGCCCCTGCTGTCGCTGGCCCAGGCGCTGGTCGTCCTCGTCATCTATGGCGCGATCTGGTTCTCGGTACGCGGCCAACAGCCTTATGAGGGTCCCAGTCTCGGGGTCGTCGGCTATGTGTATGTCATCACCGCGGTATCGATCCTGGTGATCTTGGCCCTGTACATGCAGGCGACCGCGGGGGTGAGTGGGCGGACCCGACGCGACGAGCGGATCACCGCCATTCCGCTCGTCGTAGCACTGATCGGGGTCTATGTGGTCGATGGGGCGCTCAAGTACGACGGCTTCAGCAACGCCATCGTCTACGGCGTGTTCGACGCCGCTGTGCCCTGGGTCGTCGTCGGCGCTGTGATGGCCGGCCTCGCCGCGGCGCAGGAGGACTGGTGGAAGCTTGCCGGAGCCCTGGCCATGATCGTCATCGGCGCCGGAAGCACCTTCGCGGGTCCGATCAATGTGTGGGGGATTCTGGCTCTCGGAGGTTGCCTCCTGCTCACCGGGCAAGCGGTGCTGCGGCTGCGGCGGTCGCATCTGTCATGACTGCCAACGTGCTCAGCCGCAAATCCCTCGACAGCGGTAGATCGCAGACGTCCGTCTCGCTGACCCCGAGGGAGCCGAGGCACCCTCGGTGCCTACCGGAGATCGCTCAACGACCTGCATCGGAGGCGTCTGACCACCACGCTGAGCGGCGCGCAGGGACGGAGCGTGCCGCCTCTCCGCCGGTGCCGCGCACAAGCTCGATCACAGGGCGGGTGTCTGACTGCCTGGACGCTCGCCGGCCGTCCAGGCAGACGAACAAATCTCGGTGTGTCATCTTGTCGCGCGCCCAGCCCAGCCCTAGGTTTGCCTGCAGCATCACGCAGATCACGCCGGGCCACGTGGTCCCGCCCCTGCTGATCGACGTCAAGGAGACCGTCAGATGAGCACACGATCCGGAGCGCGACTCGGCTGGCGACTGATCGCCGGCGTCATCGTGGTGGGCCTCGCGATGTCGGGATGCGGTGGTGGCAGCGGCGGGGGCTCCGGGAAGTCCTCGAACACCGTGGTCATGGCCGAGCCCGGCGACAACCCTGGAGACATCGCCCTGCGACACCAGCTGGCGGCAGCCTTCATGAAGGCACACCCTGGCGTGACGGTCAAAGTGCTCATCGTGCCGGCCACCAACTACGACCAGAAGATCCAGACGATGATCGCGGGTGGGACGCCTCCGGACATCTTCGGGTCGGGCGACGTACAGATTCCCAACATCGTCGCCAAGAACTTCGCTCTCGACCTCACGCCGCTGGTCAAACGTGACCACTACGACCTCTCCGACTTCTACCCACAGGTGATCGACGGCCTGACCTATGACAACAAGCTGGTCGGCCTCACCGACAACTGGGATACGCAGGTCATGTACTACAACGCCACGTTGTTCAAGCAAGCCGGGGTGGCGCCGCCGACTGCGGATTGGACGTGGAACGACTTCGTCAGCGCCGCGACGAAACTGACCTCCGGCAGCGGGACGAGCAAGATATACGGCGGCCTGTTCGAGAACTGGTTCGCGCCGTACTTCGACCAGATCTGGAGCTGGGGCGGTGACCCGTACCCCGACAACGGGAAGCAGTGCGGCTACGACAGCAGCCAGTCCCTGGCGGCGTTCAACTCGATCGTGGACCTGTACAAGTCCGGAGTCTCGCCGACCCCGACCCAGTTCTCGGACCAGGGGGCTGAGCAGCTGTTCCTCACCGGCCGGGTCGGTATGTACATCGGCGCCGGGCGATGGGCGGCGTACGACCTGCGCGACGTGAAGCGCTTCGACTGGAAGGTCGCACCCATCCCGAAGGGCCCCAACGGGCGTTCGAACTTCTTCCATCTGTCGACGTTCGCCATTGCCCGCACGAGCCCGAACCAAGACCTCGCCTGGCAGTTCCTCAAGTTCATGGTCAGCAAGACCGGAATCACAGCAGGGGCTGGCCGCCGCGCAGGGGATCCCGTCGCGGCAGTCGATCGCCAACAGTGCCTCGTTCAAGAACAGCGCGTTCGCGAAACAGCACAACACGGTCGCGCCGTTCCTGGCCTCGTTGCCCACTGCGCACCGGGCCCCCTACTTGCCCGACTTCAACGAGGTGCAGGACGCGGTCGACGCGCAGCTGGACAACGTCTGGTCGTTGAAGCAGACACCCGCTGAGGTTCTGCCCAAGATCTGCCAGACGGTCACGCCGATGCTCGCCCAGGGCGGCATCCCTGGTGGCTGACCATGGCAACAACGTCGAGTAGCCCGGCGGTCGCACCGCCGTCAAGCACAGGCCCGTCAGCCGAGGTCGTGGATGTCGCGGGAACGGATCGCCGGATACCTGTTCGTGGCCCCCAGTCTGCTGCACTTCCTGGTGTTCACCGTCTACCTGATGCTGTCCTCACTGGTGATCTCCACCTGGACCTGGGACCTGCTCACTCCCCACAGGGAGGTCGGGTGGCACAACTTCACCACCTTGCTGTTCCACGACCCGATCTTCCGCACAGCATTCAAGAACACGATCGTGCTGGGTGTGCTCACCGTCGTACCGGGAATGATCCTCGGGCTTGCTCCTGGCCCTGATCGTCAACACCAGGCTCCGCGGCATCTCGATCTTCCGGGCGGCGTACTTCCTGCCGGTCGTGGTCCCGACCGTCGCCACGGCGATCATCTTCCGCTGGCTCTACAACCCTGATTTCGGCGTGCTGAACTGGCTACTCGAGCTATGTCGGAATACCGCACCACGACTGGCTTGGAAGCTCCTCGACGGCGCTGGCGTCGATCGCCGCGATGTCGGTGTGGCAGGGTCTCGGGCTGGAACATGACGTTCTTCCTGGTAGGACTGCAGTCGATACCCGAGCAGCTCTATGAGGCGGCCAAGATCGACGGTGCCGGCGGCTGGATGCGGTTTCGTCACATCACCTGGCCGCTGCTCACCCCGATGACCTTCTTCATCCTGGTCACCTCGACGATCGGCAGCCTGCAGGGCAACTTCGACAGCGTCTATCTGATGACCCAGGGAGGACCCGGCTACTCCACCTACACGAACTCGTTCTACCTCTACAGCCAGGCCTTCCGCTACTTCCACTACGGCTATGCGGCCGCCTACGCCTGGGTGCTGTTCGTCGTGATCGTCGTGGTGACGTTCCTGCAGTTCCGCCTCCTGTCGAAGAGGATCAACTATGACTTCGGCTGACCAGTCGAGTAGGCGGCGGTTCCGGCGCCGTGTCGTCGCGAGAAAGGCGGCCGGCTATGCCGCTCTGACGCTGTTGGCCGCCTTCGCCTTGGCGCCGTTCCTGTGGACGCTGTCGACGTCGCTGAAGAACATCGACGAGGTCTTCGTCTACCCGCCCTCGCCTGCTGCCGAGCACGCTGAAGTTCTCCAACTACAGCTCGCTGTGGCGAGAGCTGCCGATGTCGCGGTGGATCTTCAACTCCGCCTATATCGTCGTTCTCGCCATCCTCGGAAAGCTCATCTTGTCCTCGACGGCCGCGTACGCCTTCGCCCGGCTTCGCTGGCCCGGCCGTGACTACGTCTTCTACGCCTACCTGTCGGCACTGATGATCCCCTGGGAAGTCACCCTGATCCCCGGCTTCGTCCTCATGCGGCAGTTCGGCTGGATCGACAGCCACCTCGCGCTGATCGTGCCGAGCATCGGCGACGTCTTCGGCACCTTCCTGCTGCGGCAGTTCTTCCTGTCGCTCCCTCGCGAGCTGGAAGACGCCGCTCGAATCGACGGCGCCGGCTACTTCGGCGTCTTCTGGTGGATCATCCTGCCGCTGTCCAGACCCGCGCTGGCCGTCGTCGCGGTCCTCGGATTCATGGGCGTGTGGAACGCCTTCCTCTGGCCCTTGATCATGATCAACAGCACCGACAAGTTCACCTTGCCGGTCGGGCTACAGCTCCTGAACTCTCAGCACGGAACGGACTGGACGGTCCTGATGGCCGGCGACGTGATTTCGCTGATTCCGGTGGTGATCGTCTACCTGGCTGCCCAGAAGTACTTCGTCCAGGGCATCACCATGACCGCGATCAAGGGCTGACGTGCGGGTGGGCCGCTGGACACGCGCCCTGTTTCGCGGCGTCGCGCTCACCGTCTTGGTCGTCGGGTTGGCTGCCTGCACGAACGGGAAGCAGGCGGCGACCTACCGCAACCCCGTGTTCATGCATGACGCACCAGATCCCACGATCCTGCGCGCGCCCGACGGCATGTACTACGCCTACACGACGCAGAGCATCTACCTGAACCTTCTCGAGATCCCGATTCTGCAGTCGCCTGACTTGGTGCACTGGCGCGAGATCGGGACAGCGTTTCCCAAGGCGCCGTCGTGGGTCAACGGAGGCGCCGCCGGTGACATGTGGGCGCCGCACATCATCTACTGGCATCACAAGTACCTCCTCTACTATGCCGGGCGTCGTCTCACCAGCTCTGCGATGGCGATAGGTGTCGCAGTTTCAGCCACACCGCGCGGCCCCTTCCGCGACCTGGGTCACCCCCTTCTTACCAAGTCGCCCGGGCAGCCTGACTACACGGCGATCGACCCATTCGTGCTCGCTGCCCACGGCCACCTGTATCTCTACTGGGGATCGGATGGCCAGCCGATCCGGGTGGCGCCGCTGTCGAACAACGGCATGCGCGTGGTCGGCAAGCCCACTGCTTTGGTCTACCCCGTGCCGCAGCGGGGCAAGTATGGCGGTTTGGTGGAGGGAGCCTGGGTCTTGCCGCGAGCCGGCTTCTACTACCTGATGTACTCGGTGGGGGACTGCTGCTCGCAGAGTGCCAACTACTCCGTCTTCGTGGCTCGGTCACGTTCACCGCTCGGCCCCTTCGACGTCGAAGATCCCCGATAATCCCTTCCTGCACGCGAACAGCCACTTCTGGGCCGTTGGCCATAACGCCACCGTTCAAGACGGTAGCGGCCAGGACTGGATCATCTACCATGCCCGCGTGCGGTCTTCCTTCAGTGACGACCGCGACCTCATGCTGGACCGTATTGTCTGGAACAACGGATGGCCGACCGTCAACGCAGGTAACGGCCCGACGTGGCTACCGCAGCCGGTTCCGGCCCGACCTTGATGGAGTGGCCCATGCCCGTTGTCGTGCGCTTCACCGGCCCTCGCCGGGTCGACCTTCAGACCTACGAGGACCGAGCACTCTCGGCGACCGAGGTCCGGGTCCGGACGCTCTTCTCCGGCATCTCCGCAGGCACGGAGCTGACCGCGTATCGCGGCTCCAATCCCTACCTCGCCAAAAGGTGGCAGGAGGACGGCCGGCTCTTCGTCCCGGACGCAGCCAGTCTCCAGTATCCCGTCGAAGGCTGGGGCTATGAAGAGGTCGGGGAGGTCGTCGAGCTCGGTGCAGATGTGCGATCGGTCGCCGTCGGCGACGTCGTGTGGGGCACCTGGGGACACCGAAGCACCGCAGTGCTGTCGGAGCACGTCGCGGCGATGTGCAGGTTGCCGGCCGATGGGGACCCCGTCAACGGCGCTTTCGCCCATATCGGAGCCATCGCTCTCAATGCCGTCCTCGATGCCGATATCCACGTGGGTGAAACGGTCGCCGTGTTCGGTCAAGGAACACCAGGTCTGATCATCGGCCAGCTGTCGCGGCTCAACGGAGGCACCGTCATCGCTGTCGATGCGATCGAAAGCCGGCTGGAGCTGGCACATCGACTCGGCGCGGCGCACACCTTCAACGCGCTGGCGTCACCATCACCGGCACACCGCATCAAAGCGCTCACAGACGGCCTGGGAGCTGATGTGTCCATCGAGATAAGCGGCAACTACGGGGCACTGCATGAGGCCATCCGCGCCACCGCCTGGAGCAGCCGGGTGGTCGCTGCCGGTTTCTTCCAGGGCGCCGGTCAGGCGCTGGCCCTCGGTGAGGAGTTCCATCACAACCGCATCAACGTGGTCGGCTCACAGATCTCCGGCGTCAGCCCGGCAGTGTCGCACCGCTGGAACGTGCCCCGGCTGCAGCGCACTGTCATGGAGCTCGCTGCCCAGGGTCTCATCGACCTGCAAGCCCTGGTCAGCCACGTCATGCCGGTCACCGCCGCTTCGGAGGCATTCGAGATGCTTGACCAGCGCCCAGAAGTTGCCGTCCAAGTCCTCCTCGATTTCAGGGAGCAGTAACGATGTCGCTCAAGCTGGCTGCTCAGGAGCAGATGCTGCACGGAACCACCCTGACGGAGAAGTGGGAGTTCGCGCAGTCCGTGGGCTTCGATGGCATCGAGCTCCGCGGCGAGGGTGGCGGAAGGTTCGCCGAGCGGTTGCCCGACATCCGCGCTGCCGTCGGGCGGGGCGCTGTCATCCCCACCGTCTGCGTGATGATGGACCACTTCATCGGCGACTTCGACGCCGAACGACGTCGAGACGCCGTGGACAACATGAAGATCTTGCTGTCGGTGATCGCCGAGGCGGGTGGTCTGGGTGCCATCACTCCTGCGGCATTCGGTATGTTCTCGCGCGCCCTGCCACCCTTCACCCCACCGCGGACCGCCGAGGAGGATCGGCAGGTGCTCCTGGAGGGTCTTTCTGAGCTCGGCGAGCATGCCGCCGCCGAAGGCGTCACCGTCTTGTTGGAGCCTCTCAACCGGTTCGAGGACCACATGGTCAACACCCTCGACCAGGCGGCGTCGCTATGTGAGGAGGTGGGGCTCGCATCGGTTCGCGTCATCGGCGACTTCTTCCACATGAACATCGAGGAGACCGACCCGGTCGAGTCACTGCGCAGGGCAGCCCCGTACATCGCCCACATGCAGCTCGGTGACAGCAGCCGACTGGAGCCCGGCACCGGGCACATCGACTTCCTCGCCGCTATCGCAGCATTGGACGAGGTGGGCTACGACGGCTGGTATGCCATGGAGTGTGGACTGTCCGGCGACCCGGCCGACGTTCTGCCCTCCGTGGCGACCTACCTACGCGATAGTCGATGAGCAGGAGCTCGTGACATGCTGGCGCCGCACTTTCGAGGTAGAGGGCTGATCGAGTTCAGCGAACGCGCGGTGCCCGAGCCCCAAGAGGGCCAGCTCCTGCTTCGGGTCCTCGCCAACGCGATCTGTGGAACCGATCGAGCGCAGTATCACAACGGCTCAGCAGTCATTCCGGGGCACGAGACGGCTGGACAGGTCGCTGTGGCGGGCACAGGCACCGAGACACCACCGGGCACTGCAGGCGTGGTGTTCCTCATGGACTACTGCGGTCGGTGTCGCTCCTGTCGCCTCGGTCATACCAACCAGTGTCTCGACAAGCGGGCGGACATGGGGTTCACCGCTGACGGCGGCTACGGGCCGTTCGAGCTGGTGCACGAGACCAACTTCTTTCCCACTCCCGGCGTTGAGCCCGTTCAGGCAACGCTGCTGCTCGACGTCATGGGAACGTCCTCCCACGCGATCAGCCGCGCACAGGTTGCGCAGGCGGACATCGAGTCGGTCGGGATCGCCGGGGCGGGGCCGATCGGGCTGGGTCTGGCAGCGATGTGCCGGCTCATCCTCGGTGACGGCACCCCGGTGCTTGTCTGCGACACCGATGAGCACCGACTCGAGCTGGCCAAGTCGCTCGGCGCGGAAGCAGTTCCCGTGCTCGGTGACTCACTGGCCAATGCCGCGCCCGCCGTCTCGGCCTCGACGGTCTCGATGCGGTCTTCGACGCGAGCGGCCGCCAAGACGCCCGACAGGACCTACTCGACGCGCTTGACTCCCCGTCGTGGAGTACTGGTGTGCGTCGGTCACGGGGAAGGGCTGCACCTCGACGTATCGAGCCAGCTCATCGCTCCAGAGCGAGCCGTCCTGGGCAGTGAGTACTTCCGCTACGACGAGCTGCCGGCCAATCTGCAGCGTCTCCGCGAGAACCAGTCGTACCTCGGCCAGATCATCACGCACCGGTTCGATGTTCACCGGATCGACGAAGCCTTCGAGACCTTTCTCGCCGGCAGATGTGGCAAGGTCGTCGTTGAGCAGGCAGCGTCATGAGCGATCCGATTCGCGTCGCCATCATCGGCGTCGGCAGGTGGGGCAGGCAGCATGCACGCGTCTTCTCTGGCCGAACCGACGCCGAGGTGGTCGCCCTGGTCGGGCGTACCCCTGAGCGCGTTCGTTCGCGCGCCGCGGAGCTGCACACCCGCGCATATACCGACATCGCCGAGATGCTCGACAAGGAGCAACCCGACCTGGTCAGCGTGTGCCTGCCCAACGAGGCGCACTACGCACCGACCCTGCAGCTGCTTCGAGCCGGGGTCGCGCTCTTGGTGGAGAAGCCACTGGTCTTCGACCTGACCGAGGCCGACGCGCTGCTCGGCGAGGCCGAGGCGCGCAATGTGTTCTTCGCTATCAACTTCAACCACCGATACGCGAAGCCCGTCCAGCTGGCCGCCTCGGCGGTTCGCCGGGGAGACCTTGGCCGACTGACGTTCGTGACCTGGCGTTTCGGTGGGGAGCGTGGGGACGGGACACACCCGTACCGCAACCTCATCGAGACCCAGTGCCACGGCTTCGACATGATCGAGCATCTGTGCGGTCCGATCGACTCCGTCATGGCGCAGGTTACCGACGACAGCGGCGACGGACACTCGTCCGTGGCGATCGCCCTGCACTTCAGTACCGGTGCTGTCGGATCGCTGGTCGGCAGCTACGACTCCTCCTATGCCTATCCCCGCACGCACACGCCTCGAGCTCAACGGCACGGCCGGGCCGTGTGCTGATCGACGACACTGTCCGCAGGTTCGTCCAGAACCGAGCCGGCAGCGAGACCAGCGAGGTCTGGGAAGCCGGATACTTCAACGATCCTGACCGGCACTTCGAGCTGACCTTCGACCGACATGTCGACGCCGTGCTGAGCGCCATGCGCGCCGGCGAGCCGCCGCCTGTCCACGCCCGAGCCGGGAGACGGGCACTCGAGCTCGCCACCGCCGCGATCCAGTCAACCGAGACGGGCCGCCGGGTCGCAACGGCGACGGGCGACAGCGTAGGCGACGTGCAGAGGTCGGCACATCGCCGAAGAACCGGCAACAGATCGTCCGGAACTGGGCCTAGCGTGAGTTCCATGACGACGTTTCGCGGAGAAGACCTTTCCGGAGCGCGCTTCGAGCGCGTCGACCTGACGGGCGCGCTGTTTCGCACCGTCGACCTCACCAATGCCCAGTTCCGAACGGTCGACCTCGATCGGCGTCGCCATGCGTGGAGTCGAGATGGTGAACGTCGAGATCAGCGGCGAGATCGAGAACGTGACGATCAACGGGGTCGACGTCGCACCCCTTGTCGATGCCGAGCTCGACAGGCGGTACCCCGACCGGGTCAAGATGCGCCCGACCGACCCGGCCGGCTTCCGCGAGGCATGGGACGTCGTCGAGCGACTCTGGGACGGCACGCGTCGAGCGCGCTCGACTGCTCGACCCCGCGCTCCTGCATGAGTCCGTGAAAGGCGAGTGGTCGTTCATCGAGACGTTGCGCCACCTCGTCTTCGCCACCGACGCATGGATCCGACGAGCCATCCTCGGTGACCCATCGCCGTGGGACCCGCTGGACCTGCCGTGGGACGAGATGGCCGATACACCAGGCGTGCCCCGCGACCGTGACGTACGGCCGTCGCTCGACGAGGTGCTGACGCTTCGCCGCGCGCGGATGGCGACCGTGCGTGAGGTGATCGAGCACCTGACCGACGAGTCTCTGGCAGGGCACACCGAACCGGTCGCGGCGCCGGGATGGCCCCGACCGATCAGCTACCCGGTACGCGAGTGCCTGCTGGTCATCCTCAATGAGGAGTGGGAGCACCGGCTCTATGCCGAGCGCGACCTGGCCTTGCTGGCGGGGGGCACCTGACCACACGCGTCGCGCTCGTCGGCGCGCCTTGACGCCTTCGCGCAACCCTGTGGTTGCAATGCCACCCTGCGATGTGCAACCCTAAGGTTGCACTCCATGTCAACCCTGGAGGAGCCGTCATGCAGGACACCGTCGAACGCAGCATCGTCATCGCCGCACCCCTCGAGCGCGTCTGGGAGTTGGTCACCGAGCCCGGCTGGTGGGTGCCGTCCGACGGACCCGAGAGTACCGATCGCGCCCCTGGCACCGTCGTCGTGCGCGAGTCGGAGAAGTGGGGGCGCTTCCCTGTCGAGGTGGTCGAGCTGCGGCCCATGTCGTATGCGGCGTTTCGTTGGTCGAGCGCCTTCCCGGGCGATGACCTGACCCCGGGCCGAACCACCTTGATCGAGTTCACGGTGACGCCGTCGGACGACGGCGTCACCGTGGCCGTCGTGGAGAGTGGCTTTGCGAACCTCGACGCACCCGACGAGACCAAGAACGCGAGCATCGAGTCGAACTCCGGCGGCTGGACCGAGGAGCTCGAGTCGCTCCGTACCCGTTCGGAAGCCTGAGCCACTGTCGCCGTGAACGTGGAGACCGTGCTCGGTGCACTTGCCGATCCCACCCGGCGGCAGGTGCTGGAGGCGCTGGCCGACCGTCCCGCAGCCAGCGCCTCGGCGCTCGCCCGCGAGCTGCCGATCAGCCGCCAGATGGTGCTCAAGCATCTCGGCATCCTGCAGGGCTGCGGTCTGGTCAGCTCTACGCGGGTCGGCCGGGAGGTGCTGTTCCAGGTACGGAGCGCGCCGTTGGCCGAGACCGCCGACTGGCTCTCGTCCCTCGCTGCGCAGTGGGACTCCCGGCTGGCCGACCTCAAGGCGCGCGCCGAACACCGCGACTGACCGACGGCGGACGAGCGTCTAGGCGGCGACCAGCTCCGCCTGATCGGCTTCGACCTGTCACGGCCTTCTCACGACGCGGGATGGCAAAGGCCGCCACCGCGCCGAGGGCCACCACGCCGGCTCCGACCAGGATCGCTGGGCTCATCCCGTTGACGAACGCCTGTCCGCTCTGGTACCCGCCGACCCGTGCGAAGACCGAGGCAAGCACGGCCACGCCGAACACGCCTCCGAGCTCGCGAACCGCATTGTTCGCACCTGAGGCCTTGCCCTCCTCGGTGGGGCGTACCGCGGAGAGGACCACATTGGCAACAGGGGCGAAGAAGAGGCCCATGCCGACGCCGGCCAAGATGAACGGCCCCACCAGGGCACCGTACGCGAGGGTCGGCGTCGCGATGAGGCCGATCCAGGCGAGGCCGACGGCCTGGAGTGAGAGACCCACACCGATCAGCGTCTTGCCGCCGATCTTGTCCGAGAGAGCGCCGGCGATCGGGGCGACGAACATGGGGGCGATCGTCCACGGCAGGATCCGCAGACCCGACCCCAGCGGGGAGTACCCCTGCACGGTCTGGAAGAACTGCGAGAGCAAGAAGATCGAGCCGAACATCCCGAAGGACATGAACATCGACGCTGCGTTCGCCAACGTGAAGGCGGCGTTGCGGAAGAGCCGCATCGGCAACATCGGGTTAACCGCGCGGAGCTCCCATGCCACGAAGGCGCCGACGAGCACTGCGCCAGCCGTCAGGGCGGTGAGGATCTCGGTGCTTGCCCAACCGTCCTCGTTGCCACGAACCAGGCCCCAGACGATTCCGAACAGGCCGGCACTGGACAGCCCGAGCCCTGGCAGGTCGATCCTCCCGGCGGCGCCGTACGTCTCGCTCAAACGGGAGAGCGCGAGCGGTACCAGGACGACGCCGATCGGGACGTTCAGCCAGAAGATCCACTGCCAGGAGATGCCTGCCACGATGGCGCCGCCCACGACCGGGCCGAGTGCGATGGCAAGGCCGCTGATGCCGCCCCAGGCGCCGAGTGCGAGACCCCGCCTGTTGGAGGGGACGGCCGCGCTCAAGATGGTGAGGGTCAACGGCATCACGATGGCACCGCCGAGCCCCTGCACGGCTCGGGCGAGGTTGAGCATCTCGATCGAGGGGGCCAGGGCAGCACCGACGGAGCCTGCCGTGAAGATGCCGATCCCGAAGACGAACATGCGCCGGCGCCCGAAGCGATCGCCGAGCGCGGCGCCGGTCAGCAGCAGCACCGCGAAGGTGAGCGTGTAGGCGTTGACTGTCCACTCCAGGCTTTCCAGGGACGCGCCGAGCTTCTGGCGGATCACCGGGATCGCGGTCGTGACGACCAAGTTGTCGAGGGTGACCATGAACAGCGCGACCGACGTGATCACGAACGTCCACAAAGTCCGGTTCTTCATGCTGTGCTCCTTGGCTGACCGCTTAGTAGTGAGTGATTACTTCTAAAAGTGCGGACAAAAAAAGAGAGTCACGTCGCTCAGGTCCTCCTTGCACGCCTCGAGCAGGCGAGTGGCCCAAGGCTCGGGGTCGTCGACCAGATTCAGCGACATGAAGATCGTGATGAGCATTCCGTTGGCGAAGAAGCGGCTGACAACCGAGGCGGGCTCGCCTGAGCTCTGCTCGGCAAGGTCGACGAGATTGCGCCAGCCACCGCGAGTAACCCGGGCGATGTCGGGATCGTCGGACGACGTCCAAGACTTGAGCATCAGCATGAGCCGGTCGTTGTCCTGCATGATCTGGATATACGCGTCACCCATTGCCTGGAGCGCTTCCACTCCTGACCTGCCCTCCGCAGCCCGCGCAAAGACCGCGTACAGCTCGTCGGTGCAGCGCTGACACGCGGCGAGGTAGAGCTCCTTCTTCGAGCCGAAGAGCCGAAAGAGGTATGGCTGGGAGATTCCGGCGGCGCGAGCGATGTCGTCTGTCGAGGCACCGTGCAGGCCGCGCAGCCCGAACTCGTGGGTAGCGGCGTCGAGTACGGTAACCCGCCGCTCGTCAGCTGTCTGCCGCGGTGCCGTCGCTGCACTCATGATAGTGAGTGTTCACTCACAAGTTGCGGAAGTCAAGGCTTCGGCTCAATCAGGGAAGTCGGCGTCGTCGGGTGGCGCGTCGGTCGCGGTACTGAAGCGGATGCGATGGCCGTCCGGGTCGGCCACATTCAGCTCCCTGACCCCCCACGGGAACGTGGTCGGCGGCTGTCTGATGTCGACCGCCTTGGTGCGAAGTCGCTCGTACCAGGCATCGACGTCGTCGACCCAGATCGCCAGCCACGTTCCTGGGTGCCCCTGGTTGTCTCGACAGAACTGGATCTCTGCACCCCCGGCGTGGACACCGCCGAAGGTGGGCGGATCCCCCCAGTGCCATGGCCGCTCGAACCCGAGCTCGCCTGACGTAGTAGCTCAGGCTCGCCGCGACATCGCGCACGTTCAGGATCGGGATGATCACATCGACTCTCGGCATTGAGCCATCGTGTCGCGCTCGGCCCCTCTGCGGAAGGTCTGCCCGGCAGACTCAGCAGAGCCGGACCACCATGAAACGTGCAGGAGAGCAGGATTCGCTACCAGCCGTTGCGGGCGGGCCACCGACCGACCAACACTGTGTCGAACGCGTGACCGGCCCCTGTGCAAGAGGACGCGCTGGTTGGCTTCGCTGATGGACAGCGCCTGGCAGACCTGCTTGCCGGAGAGCCCGTCCAGATCGCGCATCGTCACCACCGACCTTTGCATCGCCGGCAGATCACCGATCGACATCCGGATCACGGCGACGAGCTCGGCGTCACTCGACGCCTTGGCCGCGATGTCCGGTCTGGGTGGAGACGGGGACGTCCACGCCCCTGACGGCGTGAGCTGCTCGGCATCCACTGCCGGCTCGATGAGCGCCACCGGGACGGTTCGATGCTCGCGTTGGCCGGTCGAACGAGCCCGGTTCACGCAGATCTGGAACAACCAGGTCCGCAGCGACGACCTGGCCTCGAACCGGTCGATGCCGCTGAGCAGCGCGAGCCAGGTCTCCTGCGCGACCTCCTCGGCGATCTCGGCGCGGGCGACGAAGGCGCCGGCCACACGGATGAGCTGGGCGTGGTACCGCTCGACGAGTTCGACGAAGGCATCCTCTTCGCCGGCGCGCAACCGGTCGACCAGATCGTTCTCGGAGCCCGTTGCGCCCATGCAAGCGAGGCTATGTCGAAGATCCGGCTTGTCGACGCCGCGGACATTACGAAAGTCGGACGGCAGCCCGGCCGGGGCCGATTTCGCGTAACGGCCGTCGCCTCGCCGGGACTCAACTGTGCCGGTCAGCTTCGATCGGCCTCATCTCTTGGAGAGTGATATGCGCAAACGCATCTACCTGGCGGCCTTTGTCACAGCGTTAGGAGCTGGGCCGGGCCTGATCGCGGCTTCATCTTCGGCCGGTGCATCGCCTGAGTCACGCACGGTCGGCCACACCTATGTGAACGACAACACAGCTGGCGCCAACTCGCTGTCGGCCTTCGACCGCCACGCGGACGGCTCACTGACGCCCATCCCTGGCTCGCCGTTCCCGATCGGCGGAGCGGGCCTCGGTGCGGGTCTCGGTTCACAGGGCGCGCTCCAGGCCAGCCCCAACCACAAGTTCCTGTTGGCTGTCGACGCTGGGAGCAACCAGATCTCGGTGCTGCGGGTGACAGAGGGTGGTGTTCCGAAGCCGGCCGGGCCCCCGGTCTGGTCAGGTGGCGTCGAGCCCGTGAGCATCGCGATCAACCGTCACGGGCTCGTGTACGTGGCCAACGTGGGTAACGGCGGCAGCAACTACACGGGCTTCCGCCTCACCCGCCGAGGAAGCCTCATCCCGGTTCCGCACTCGACGGTGGCCGTGCCGGAGGGATCCGGCGTCGGGGACGTGCTGTTCAACGCCACGGGCAACCGGCTGGTCGGAACCCGAGACGTCCCCTCCCTCATCGACAGCTTCCGCGTACGTGATGGACGCCTCGTCGCGGCGCCCGGGTCGCCGTTCCCTGCCCAGAGCCTCGGCCCGATCGGGTCGGAGTTCCGTCCGACCAACCCGAACCAGCTCTATGTGAGCAATGCTCACGCGGGAGCGGGCAACGGCACCGTGTCGGCGTTCCACGACAGCCGAAACGGGGTGCTGAGGTCCATCGGCGACTCTCCGGTCCCCAACGGGCAGACCGCGCCATGCTGGGTGGAGATCAGCCATGACGGACGCTACCTGTTCGCCGTCAACACCGGCTCAGGCACGATCTCGACCTACGCGATACGCGAGCACGGCTCCTTGGTGCTTCTCGGCAGCACGCCGCTCACCAACGGCATGGGGGCAGTCGACGCCCGCTTGTCGCCGGATGGCAAGACCTTGTCCGTCACCGGCGAGAGCGGGCTCGTTGTCAGCGTCTTCGCCGTCCACGGAGGAGCTCTCACGGAGGTTCCCAGCTCACCCACGCCGCTTCCGGCTGGAACCTCTCCGATGGGGATCGTGGTCCTCTAAACCAACCCAGAGATCCGACTTTCAGGTAGCCATAGCTACCTGAAAGTCGGATCTTTGGGGGGTTGGGGGGCGTCCTCCCCGACCAGACCGTCCACGGCCTCGCGGAGAAGGTCGGCGTGGCCGGTGTGCCGGGCGTACTCCTCGATCATGTCCGCGAGGATGCGCCGCAGGTTCGGGGTGCGGCCGTCGGGCCAGGTGTGATGACCGGGCTGGTCGGCGCCGCCTTCGGCCAGCGCGTCGGCCACCATCGCGCGGGAGCGACTGACCGCGGCGTCCCAGAGGGAGTACAGGTCCTCG
Organism: uncultured Actinomycetota bacterium; assembly: GCA_963824115.1. Classification (GTDB taxonomy): domain Bacteria; phylum Actinomycetota; class Actinomycetes; order Propionibacteriales; family Nocardioidaceae; genus DASQEH01. The sequence goes on along the minus strand of CAWGOA010000010.1, from coordinate 196,792 downwards.
GGACTGTCGTCCGCGGCCGAGTGCCATTCCCAGTCCGGGTCGGCATCCCAGTCGGCCGAGTCCCAGGGCGCCCCGATCGGCTCGCCCCTCAGCTTCACCGCGAACCAGTCCGCCTCGACCAGGGCCAGGTGCTTGAGCAGGCCACCCAAGGTCATCGTGCTCGCGGCCGTGGTGGCCCGAAGGGCCTCGGCGTCCAGGCCGCCACACTTCCAGGCGAAGGTGCGCCGGTTCCGCTCCAGCGTGCTCAGCAGGGTCGCGATCTCGTCGCCGTCGACAACGAGCTCGGCGTACGTCGTCTCCATCGTGTCGTCCATGCGCAACACGATAGGGTCGGTTCCGGACATTCTACTTCCGGATGGATGAGGGTGACTGTGAAGCCCGACGCGAGCCCCACGGCCCGGGCGCTGCTCGCCCTCGAGCTGATCCAGGACAACCCCGGCATCACCGCCGACCGCCTGGCCGGCAGGCTCGGCGTATCGGGGCGAGCCGCCCGGCGGTACGTCGGCATCCTCCGCGAGGCCGGCATCCCCATCGCGTCCGAGCGGGGACCCTACGGCGGCTACCGCGTCGGCCGTGGGGTGAGGCTTGCGCCCGTGACGTTCAGCGCTGCCGAGGCCCTGGGTCTCGTGATGGCCGTACTCGACGGCCACCACGACGCCCGGGACGCCACGGACCCGGTGGGCAGCGCGCTCGGCAAGATCTTGCGGACGCTGCCTGAGCAGGTGGCAGCCCAGGCCGGAGCTGTCCGCCGGACCACGGCGCCCGCACCCGACCGGGCAGCCGCCCGGCCGGACCCCGAGACCGCGGCAGTCCTCGTCCAGGCCTGCTCGAGCCATCGGCTGGTCCGGCTCGACTACCGGTCGGAGGCGGGGTCGGAGTGGGTCATCGAGGTCGAGCCGTGGGCGGTCGTCGTACGCCACGGCCGTTGGTACCTGCTGTGTCGGAAGCGGGCCGCTGACGCCCGACGGGCCTATCGGATCGACCGGGTGCGCGGAGTCGAGGTACTCGACGACGTCTTCAGCCCGCCCGCCGACCTCGACGCGGTCGCCATGCTCGAGGAGCATCTGGCCGTCGGATGGGAGTTCGAGGTCGAGGTGATCATCGACGCACCCTTCGACGCCGTGGCGCGTTGCCTGCCGCGCGCGATCGGACGGCTGGAGCCACTCGATGCCGGGCACAGCCGACTCGTCGGCAGTACCAGCAACCCGGTGTGGTATGCCGAGCGGCTCGCCGCGATCCCTGCGCCGTACCGGATCGAGAAGTGCCCCGAGCTCCAGGAGGCCGCGCGCCTCCTCGGGCAGCGGCTGCTCGCCGCTGGTGAGTGCAGAGCCCCGTGAATTGACGCGTCGGTCAGCCCCAGCACAAGCAGAAGGGGTGGCCGGCCGGATCGGCGTACACCTGGAAGCCGGCCTTGGCGGTCAGATCCTCGGCAGGCTGCAACAATGTGGCTCCCAGCCCCAGGGCCTCCTCGTGGGCCGCGGACACGTCGTCGACGAACACGTCGAAGTGGATCTGCTGCGGTGCCCCGTCCGGCCACTGCGGCGGGACGTGGTCGGGTGCGAGCTGGACGGCCATACGGGGCTCGCCGTCGACGCAGACGGTGTGCCAGTCGTCGTCCGCCTCGACCGTGCCCCCTAGGAGCCCGGCCCAGAAGGAGCTCACCGAGCCCAGGTCAGCGGCGTCGAGCACGACGATGGTTCGCGAGATCTTCATGCGGTCATGGTCAGAGCCGACCGGCAGCGCAGCTCGAGCCGTGGGCGGGCACCCCACCTGCATGTCCGGCGGGTCAGGAGCCCGCGTCCGTGCCGATCCGGATCAGGGCGTCCACGACCTCGTCGGCGCTCTGGTCGCGTCGATCTCGTGGGTAGCGGTCGCCCTCAGCAATGGCTCGACGAAGCGCAGATCGGACAGGATGCGTTCGCGTTCGCCCGGTCCCTTGCCGAAGTCGTTGGTTGTCCTGCTCTGGACCCGGTCCATGATGACCTCGTCAGGAGCGCTCAGCAGGACGACCGCGTCGAACCGGTCGTAGAACTCGCCCTGGTTCGACCTGCATCCATGACACGTACAGGGTGCCTTCGCGGCCGCCCGCGAGAAGGTCCGCGATGCGGTCCTCCCGCCAGACCCACTCGCCCTCGGCGTCAGCCGTGCCGGGTGCCCAGCGGATCCACGATGGCGAGTCGGTGTCGACGACGTCGAATCCGCGCCGGCGCAGCCCCTCCAGCGCTGTCGACTTGCCGGTACCCGACATCCCGGTGACGAGCACGGTGGCCATGATGGCTGCTCCGGCCGGCAGGGCGAGCCGCCGCCTTTCGTCAGGGCGCGGACTTGAGCTTGCGCCACCCGCCGGCGCGGTTGTTGGCGATGATCTGCCTGAACATGGCCGTCAAGGCAGCGGCGTTGACCGTGTCGCCCTCGCGGATTCCGACGGTGCGGGCGGTGCTGTTGGTGTGCCCGGCGGTGATGATGCCTTCGGGATCGGGAACGATCGCGCCGTCGTACAGGAAGACGTTGACGTGGTCTTTCGCGGCCAGCAGGGCACAGATGTTGCCCTGCAGGATGAAGTAGGGCTGGACCTTGCGCTTGATCGTCTCGACGACCTCCGCATCGGCGGCGTGGACCAGCTCACGGACCTCGCGGCAGACCGCCTGCTGCCAGTCCGGCAGCGCGTCGATGTAGGCGTCGACGCGTGGATCAATGACGTAACCCATGGCCAGCGACTGCTCCCTCTCGTGCCCGACGTCGGTAGAGGTCAGCGGTCTCCGCCGAGGTCGACCGAGTCTGGTGGTTACCGTCTGCGCCCGCCGCCCGGGAGCGGTGTGATAGTGCCAGTAGAGGTTGGTGTGGTCGACGACCTTGTCGGGTGAGGGTGCGCCCCACTGCGTGTGGTCCTCGGTCGTGTGGGCGTCACCGACGAGAGTGGCGTCATATCCTCGCACCACTGCACCGTGAAGCGTGGCCCGGATGCATTCGTCGGTCTGCGCTCCAGCGACCACCAGGTGTCCCACCCTGCGCTCGGCGAGGACGGCTTCGAGGTCGGTGTCCTCGAAGGCGTCGGGGTACCGCTTCGCGACTACCGGCTCGGACTCTTCCTGCTTGAGCTCCGGAACATATTGCCAGCCGTCACTGCCGACGGGCAGCTCGTCTCCACTGTGTTGGACCCACACGACCGGGCACATCTCCCGCCCTCGCTTTGTCCACCAGCACACCGATGTTGGCAACCACCTGGTCGCGGTCGTGCGCCTGGGCCACGACGTCGTTCTGGACATCGATGACGAGCAGCGCGGTCTTGGGGCGGTCCGTCAGAGTCGTCACGGCTTCTCCTTGGTCGTCGGTCTACCTGCGGAGTCAGGGTATCCACGCACACCGACAGCTCGGTGGACGCGTGCGCGTGAGTCGGCTCCGCCGATCGGCCGGCCCGTCGACTACTGCTCGAAGGTGACCTGCGATTTGTCGAAGGCGACATAGCCGGAGTAGTCGCTGCCGACCCTGTCGAAGGAGGCCGGGTAGGGGTTCGGATAGCTCCACGCCGCATCGTGGTGCGTGGTGCCCTCCACTGCGACGTCGTGGTACTGGGCAACGCCCTTCCACGGGCACGTGTACGGCGTCGGGCTGTCGCTGAAAGCCTCGCCGACGAGCGAGGAAGGCGGGAAGTAGTCGTTGCCCTCGATCGAGATCAGGTCTGACTCGGACGCGTCGGCAATGGTCGTGCCGTCGATGGTCGCCTTCATGTGGGTCCCTTCAGGTTGGACGGTTTCCCATCGCAACGCCAGATGGGCGCCTCATCTTCCCGGTGGCCTCCTGATCGGACGCTGGCCCAGCCGACGCTGGCGGCCACCGTCCTCACGACTGAATCAGACAGGTTGCCCGCGCGCCTGACCTCGTCAGGACGTCGCGGCCACGAGATCGGCGGGGGCACGCATCCGCCACGCGTCGACCACCAGCTCGGCCAAGCGTTCGACGTCGACCTCGGGAAGGCGCAGCATGACCAGTGGAAGGCCGTCGTAGCCGGGTGTGGTGAAGAAGATCTCCGGCTCGCCGAGCAACAGCGCCTGTTTCTCCGCCTCGTCGCCGACGAAGAGGACCGCGACGTCGGTGCGGATGAGCCGCTGCCTCCCCGGTCGGCGTTCGGGATAGGACCAGACAAACCCCCTGTTGGCCACCCTGAAGTCGAAGCCGTCACTGTCGATCTCCACCACCTCAGGAAGCCCGAGCGCGAGGCGGCGCACGTCATCGGCATCAGCCATGAACCACTCCTCCCGGTATCGAGGACCCGCGTCATGAGGTTAGAGGCTCGGGCCGACACGCGATGTCTCGCGCCGTCGTGGGCCGCCTGCGCGACTAGTGCTCGTCGGCTCGGCCTGGTGCGAAGGGCCACTCCTCGAAAGACGAGCACCGGGCGTCCTCGACGAACTCGACTACCCAGAGGTTGCGCCATCGTGAGCCATCCGGAGGCCCGTACTCAACCTCGACATGCACAACCGCGGTTCGCTGGTCGACCGCCACGATGCTGCTCGACATCGTGAACTGCTCGCCCGGACCTGAGCGCTCCACCTCCCAGAAGCGGGCGATCGCGGTCACGCCCACCATGGGCTGCGCCCACGGCGACGGCCAGTAGGTGGCGTCAGGAGTGAAGAGCCGCTCGAGCAGGTCGGTACCCGGCTGTCGCCACACCCTCTCGTAGTCGCTCACCCACGTCTCGACAACAGCATGTTCCATGTCGCTATCGTGCCTCCCGCAGGCGGTCCGACGAGGTGCCGCCGGATTACCCGGCCGGAGTCGCCACGAACGGTGATGCCACAGTGTTGCCGTGCCAGCCGTCGACATCGTGCCGGGTACCGAGGCCCTCCTGGAGCAGTGCCTCGCCTTCGACCACGTGGCACGCGGCGGCAACATCGACGACGCGAGGAGCTGAGCCAAGCGGCGGCGGACGGCCGGATGCGGGTCGCGGTGGCGGTCGGCCGAGCGGTCGGGTACTCGGTGATGGCTCCGTGGTTCCTCGGAGCACCCTTCCTGGCGCTCGTCTACGTCGACGAGTCCGAGCGAGGTCGCGGTATCGGTGGGCGCCTGGTGGCCGACTGCGAAATGCGCCACGGTACGTCGCGCGTCTTCACATCCACCAACCTCACCAACGCTGCGATGCAGCGACTGCTCGAACAACGAGGATGGACCCCATGTGGCACGCTCCACGGCCTCGATGCTGGCGACCCGAGATCTTCTACGCCTATAACCCGAAAGATCCGACTCTCAGGTAGCTATAGCTGCCTGAAAGTCGGATCGTTCGGGTCATCTGCGTGGTGGGCTAGCTGCGGCTTGTCACCTTGGGGATCGGACGCCAGGTGCCCACCGAGGTAGCCGCCGAGACCCAGCGCGGAGGATGCCGCGAGGCCCAAGACCTTGCCACGGGCGTACGCCTGGCGGCGACGAGCTCGCCAGCTGGCCGCGAACAGGCCAACGGCCAATGCGTTGGACACAGCGTGGACGACCCCGACCCGCTGGTCACGGGTCTCCAACGTGGACCAGTCGGCCCATCCGGTGACGGCGGTGGGAACCGCTGTCAGGATGCCGAGAGCGATCAGCCGGGTAGCCGCAGGACGCGCTGCGGGCCCCCCTACGAGGTCCAGGGTCAGCGCGGAGGTCCACATGCCGATCGGGACGTCGGTCAGGACCGGGATGCAACGCGTGCCCGAGCCAGGTGCCACGCAGTGCGTCTCGTCGCCTCGGGTCGGACACGAGGGCGCCGACCAGGGGCTGGACGGCCCTGACCACCGGGTCGAGCGCGGTGGCTGACTCGAGCTGTCGAGTCCAGGCAACAGGTGCAGGCAGGTCAGTCATGATGCTCCTCTTCGTCGCAACCCAAAACCTACCTCGCGAGCGACGGCTGTCGGTCGGCGTGGGGAGTCGAGCTACAGCTGGATGCCGCGGGTCAAAGCGCCGTCGACGACGAGGTTCGTACCGCTGACCCGCCGAGCCCGGCGGCTGGCGAGGAAGACGACCGGCTCGGCGATCTCCTGCGGTGTACCCATCTGGCCGGTCGGGTTGAGCTCCATCGCCATCTTGAACAGGTCCGGGTTGCCGGTCTCGATGCTCTCCCAGACCCCGCCCTCGAAGTAGGTGTTGCCGGGGGAGACGGTGTTGGCCCGGATGCCTTTGCTCGCCAGCTGCATCGCGAGCCCGTGGATGTAGCCGACGATGGCGGTTTTCGCCACGCCGTAGGGCCCGGACGCGAAGTCCGACTCCCGTCCTGAGACGCTGGAGATCGCGATGATGGACGCGGCCTCGCTTTGCTCGAGATGCGGCATCGCCGCCTGGACGAGCCGGACTGTGTGCATGAGGTCGACGTTGAGACTGGACTGCCAGTTCTCCTCGTTGTCGGGGATCGCGAGCGCGCTGACGTTGGCGACGACCACGTCGAGCCCGCCGAACGCCTCCGCTGACCGATTGACCCACGCGGTGAGGGCGTCGGCGTCACCGACGTCGAGCGCCGAGCCGTGGACGTCGCCGCGCTCGCGGAGGGCGTCCTGCGTCGCCGTCACCCGTTCAGAGTCCCGTGCGCAGAACCCGACGACGGCGCCTTCGTCGAGGAACGCCTCGACGATGGCGCGGCCGATACCGCGCGTGCCGCCGGTGACGAGTACGCGGGTGCCGCTGAGCTGCAGATCCATGGGGGAGACCTTCCGGGTACGAGGTGAGCCGTGCGTCAGAGACTGCCGAGCGAGCCGGCACGAGCGCGGAGATCGGCGTGGATGCCGCCGAACGCGTCCGCGGCCGGAAGCAGAGCCTTGGGTGCCTTGACGACCACGCTGTAGTTGGCGTCCACCACATTGGCGACCGGTACCAGCGCGATCTGTGAGCAGAGCTGGTAGGCGTCCATCGGGTGCAGGTCGTGGAGCTCCCCGACCCACTGGACGAGCTCGGCGTTGCCGATGCGCCAGGAGTCCTCCAGCGGCCGGCTGGACCCGACGGTCATCCAATGGCTGTCGTCCTCGATCCGGGGCCAGCCAGGCGCGTTGCCCTTGACGAGCTCCACGATGAGTGTGGTCGTCATGGCGCCCTCGACCGCCGTACCGCAGGCCTCACCCTCGCCCTGGCGGTAGTGCCCGTCACCGATGGAGAACATCGCACCCTCCACGTTGACGCCGAGGTAGACGGTCGACCCGGCGCGCATCTGCGGGGTGTCCATGTTGCCGCCGAACCGGTCGGGCACCAGCGAGGAGCGCACCTCACCGCCCGCGGGGGCGACGCCGACGGTGCCGAGCATGGGCTCCAGAGGCAGTTCGATGCGGTGATCGCTGTGCCTGGCGGCGAACGCGACAGTCTGCCGTTCGCGGTCGAGCTCGTAGATCCACGTGGTGTCCGGCAGCGGGTCCTGCAGGGTGACCACCCGGTCTGTGCTGGTCATCCCGCCGAAGAAGGGGATCGCCGCCGAGGCGCCCCAGTCTCGGGCCGGCTCCAATGCGGCGAGGTGGAGGACGAGCGTGTCGCCCGGCTCGGCGCCCTCGACGTAGAAGGGGCCGGTCTGCGGGTTGACGAAGCGCAGGTCCACCTTCGCCGAGGACAGGTCGTCGACGCTGCGCAGGACGCCACCGAACGCGTCGTCCGACCACAGCCGCAGGGCGGTTCCCGGCTTCACCCGCATCGCGGCGGGTGCTCCGCCGAACGTGTAGGCGTACTGCTCGCGGGTCGGTGTGTACTCGATGACGTCCATGGGGTGGGAAACTACCTCAGCCGGATCGCAGCCGTACATGGCCCGGCCCGAGATCGGACACCTGTGACACCCCCAAGAGCGCGAGGGTGCTCGCCATCTCGTCGAGCAGGATGTCGGCAGCTCGTTGCACGCCCCTCTCACCGCCCGCCATCAGGCCGTAGAGGTAGGCGCGGCCGATGAGCGCGGCGCGCGCACCGAATGCCACCGCCGCGAGGATGTCGCTGCCGGACATGATGCCGCCGTCCACATAGACCTCCGCCCTGTCGCCGACGGCATCGACCACGGACGGAAGCACTTCGAGCGGGGTCGGGGCACGGTCGAGCTGCCGTCCACCGTGGTTGGACACGACCACAGCATCAGCCCCCGCGTCGACAACTGTTCGGGCGTCTGCCACGGTCTGGATGCCCTTGACGACGAGTGGCCCGTCCCACGCGGAGCGCAGCCACTCAACGTCTTCCATGGACGCGGCCGGGTCGAACATCCGCGCGGCCAGCTCGGCGACGGTGCCGTCGAACCGGTTGAGCGATGCGAACTCGAGTACTTCAGTGGTCACCAGGTCGAACCACCAACCTGGATGCAGGGCGCCCTCGGCGAAGGTCCTCAGCGACAGTGACGGTGGGATCGTCAGCCCGTTGTGGACGTCACGCAGGCGTGGGCCAGGGACCGGCGAGTCCACGGTGAGCACGAGCGCCTCGTACCCCGCCTCCTTGGCCCTGGCGACGAAGTCGCGGCTCGCCGCGCGGTCGCGCCACAGGTAGAGCTGGAACCACCGGCGCCCGTCGGGGACCTCTGTCGCGAGTCGCTCGATGGAGGTCGTACCCATCGTCGACAGGGCGTACGGTATGCCGGTCCGCGCGGCGACACGGGCCACCGCGGGTTCGCCCTCGGTGTGCATCATTCGGGTGAACCCCGTGGGGGCGAAGACCAGAGGAGCTGCTGCCGGCCTTCCGAGGATCGTTGTCGTCAGGTCCACGACGGAGACGTCCCGGAGCACCTGCGGATGGAACTCGACCCGGGCGTACGCCTGCCGGGAGCGGCGCAGGCCGTACTCGTCGCCGGCAGCGCCGTCGGTGTAGTCGAAGACCGCACGTGGCGCGCGCCGCCTGGCGGCCACCCGGAGATCGGCGATCGAAGCGGCGTGAGCCAGGCGACGCTCGGTCGGGTTCAGCGGCACCCGCCTCGGACGCAGCAGGGGCTGCAGCTCGGACCAGCGCGGCCATCGACGGTGCGGTCATCTTCGCTTTGTACACGACGGACCGCAGTCGACCGGACCGCCGCCCCCATGGCCGGCCATCTATCGCGTTTACCGCGCTGGTGCGCTACGGCAGACTCGGGACATGGACCGAGCCACGCAGCCGACTCGACGGCTGTGCTCTGCCACGCGTCGGATGCGGATGCACGACGACGAGGTCGATATCGACGCTGCCCTCGTCCAGACGTTGGTGGCTGCGCAGTTCCCGCACCTGGCCGACCTGCCCGTCACCGCCATCAGGTCGACAGGCACTGTCAACGCCATCTACCGGCTCGGCGACTCGCTGTGCGTCAGGCTGCCACGGATGGAGGAGTGGGCCGAGGACCTGGACCGCGAGGTGGAGTGGCTTCCAGCCCTTGCCCCCTGTCTGCCGCTGCAGGTCCCGGTGCCCGTTGAGCAGGGCCGTCCTGCAAGCGGGTACCCCTTCGGCTGGGCCATCTACGAGTGGATCGAGGGCCTGCCGTACACGGATGACCTCGTCGATGACGAGCGTCAGGCGGCCGAGAGCTGGCCCGCTTCATCACCGAGCTGCGACGGGTAGAGCCACTCGCCGCCGCTCCACGCGGAGGACGGCGTCCACTGGGTGAGCTCGACGTGGGCACCCGCGAGGCGATCAGTGCCGCGCGCGGCGTCATCGACAGCGATGCGGCCGCAGCCGTCTGGGGACCTCGCGCTCGAGGCTCCGGTGTGGGCGGGTGCCCCGGTGTGGGTACACGCCGACCTGCTGAGACCCAATGTGCTCGTACGCGATGGCCGCATCTGCGCTGTCATCGACTTCGGAGCAGCCGGCGTGGGTGATCCCGCTGCGGACGTGATCGCGGCGTGGACCGTCTTCGGCCCGCGTGGGCGCGAGGAGTTCCGCGACTCGCTCGACGTCGACGACGGCACCTGGAGCCGGGCGCGAGGCTTCGCCCTCCACCAGGCAGCCATGATCATCCCTTACTACCGCGAGACGAACCCGGAGTTCGTCGTGCTCGCGAAGCGCACCGTGGAGCAGATCCTCGCTGACGACGAGCCGTGAGGTGCTGTCGGCCAGGGTCAGTCCGGGGACGTGAGGCCGGCCTCGGTCGCGGCGGCCGCCCGGATGGCTCGTTCGCGGACGGCATGCTCGTCGATGCGGGCGTCGTAGGACCAGAAGCCTCGCAGCAGTCCGGCGGTGAGGGCGACCCCTCCGACGCACAACAGCCCGCCGCTGGCGATGGCCCCGCGAACGCTCCAGGCATCCGCGACCAGGCCCGACCGGACCTGACCGCCGAGCGGCCCGAGCGAGTACGACAGCATCTCGATGCCGGCCAGCCGCCCACGCATCGAGTCCGGGATCGTCTGGTTCCAGATCGTGGCCCGGAAGATGCCGCTCACCATGTCGCCGGCGCCGGCGGCGACGAGCCCCAGCAACGCCCACCACACGTTCGGCGCCAGGCCGACGAACCCGATCGAGCCGCCCCAGACCGCCGCGGCGACGACCACCGCGCGGCCGTGGTGGTTGACGCGGGAGGTCCAACCCGATGTTGCGGTGACAAGCAGGCTGCCGACGCTCTCGGCCGAGTACAGCAGCCCGAGCATGGCCGGTGCCCGGAACACCACGGAGGCGAGGGCCGGGAACAACACGATCGGCATCGCCATCAACATGGCCACGATGTCGACGACGTACGTGCCGAGAAGGTCGCGTCGGCCCACGGCGTACCGGAGCCCCTCGACGATTCCCGCGAGGCTGGGCGGGTTGGACCTGTCGACTGCTGGATAGGGCCTCATCAACGCGAACAGCCCGGCGGCCACCGTCAGTCCCAGTGACGTCGACCGCATAGCACCAACCGACGCCCGCAAGCTGGATCAGCAGCCCGCCGATCGTCGGGCCGATCAGAACGCTGGCGTCTCGGCCCAGCGAGGACACCGCACTCGCCGCCGGTAGCAGGTCGTGGCGGACGGTCCGTGGGACGAGCGCCTCGCGCGACGGCCGCTGGAGCGACTGCGCCGCAGCGAGCAAGCCTCCCAACAGGTAGATCAGCCAGACTCTCGGAGCGGGCAGGAGCGAGTTCGTCAGCAGGCCCGCCGTGAGCACGATCTGCGCCATCCCGGTGGTGACCAGCAGGAGGCGGCGGTCGGCGTGGTCGGCGAGTGCGCCACCGTACAGACCGAAGACGACGAGCGGGGCCAGCTCGACGATGCCGAGCGCTCCGACCGCGAAGTTGGAGTGGGTCAGGTGATACAGCTGGTACGGGACCGCGACGTACGACACCATGCCACCGAGGTAGAAGACGGTGCCGCCGTAGAACAGCAGCCGGAAGTCACGCGACTCCTTCAGCGGGGTCGTGTCGAGTCGCAGACCGGACACGCGCGCTCGCCAGCTCACCGCGTCAGGGTGCCAGAGCGACAGCCGGTTCGCCAGCGAGATCGACGGACGCGCCCCCGCGCAGGACCGCAGTCACTCCTGCTTCGGCGGGCGTCGAGTTACGGCGAAGTCGAGGAAGCAGGAGGGGACCCGCGTTCTCCGTCGCGATGTTCGGGCGAGCTCCAGGACCCCTCCGCGTGCACCAGGAGACCCGCCGCCCCGGCCGCGACAGCCGCGACGAGGAGCAGAGCCGCCACTCGCGGCGTGTAGCCGGGAACTGTCCCACCACTGCGGCGGCCCAGCGTCAGACGAAGTGCTGGAACCAGCCGGGTGAGGACATGGACGCCGGTGACCGCGACCCAGACCACGAACGAAGCCTGGTGGACCGTTACCCAGTCGAGTCCGAAGCCGAGCGCGGACACCAGCCGGTGGTGGCTGCTCGCCTGCCCGATCAGCACCAGAGCGACCCCGGATCCGAGCAGGGCCAGGGTGGACGCGACGACGAGCGGACCGAGGAGCCGCAGGATCATCGGAGGGGGCCCCGCCTCGCGATAGTCGGACTGTCCCGAGTAGTAGCGCACGATCCGCCAGCCCGTGCTGGCGGTCTTGGCGAGCGCCGGCGGAAGCAGCAGGGTGCCGACAAGGACGTGCCAGGTGATCAGGCCCCGCACGTCGAACAGGGTGACAAGCTCGGCGGCGATGAGGACGAGCATGATGAGCCCGAGCCATGCAGTAAGTCGCGCGTTCCCGGCAGGGCCGCCCGTACGTGGCAGGACCGGGTCGTCACGCCCCTCGCGTCCGAGGGCGGAGTCAAGGACCTCGGAAACCATCGCCGGGACGGCGGAGGTGGCCCTGCGCGCGACCGGCATGGCGCTCAATCTGGCAGGACTTGCTCTGAGACGGCTCTGAGAACCCTCTGTGGCTACCGTGGAGCGCGCGGGTCCGTCACCAACCGAAGGGCGAGCCGCGGGCACTCACGGACAGCAGCCTCAGCGTGGTCCCGCAGAGTCGGGGGTACCTCGAGGTCGAGGTCGCCTGTCGGCATGGGATAGCCCCAGTCGTCTGCTCTCACCAGTTCGGGCAGCAGCTCCAGGCACAGACCGCGCCCCTCGCACAGGGTCCAGTCGACCTTGAGCCGCGTGCTCACGGTGTGCTCCGCGGCAACGACTCGGCTGTACAGCGGCCGGAGAGGTGCAGATCCACCTCGGTGGAGAACGTCTGGAGGGCGCTGCGGACGAGCCGGACGGTGCCACCGGGGTGTTGACAGGCACCGCGGCCGTCCACGATGCCGGCCACCCTGCGCAGCTCGTGTACCTCCCACGGCGTCGCCACGCCGAAGGCCAGTGCCTCCAGATGTCTCGCCAACGTCGGGAGACCGTTGAGACACGGCCCGCACTGGCCGGAGCTCTCGCCTGCCAGATACGACGTGATCTCGGCCGTGGCCCGCAACCCACATCGACGCGAGGGGAGCGCGATCAGTACTCCCGCACCGGGGGTCGCGCCGTACCGTTCGAGTGCCGAGCGGGTCAAGGTCAGCCCACGGGTGGAGTCGCGCCACGGCACCCATGCACCGTGGTAGCCGCCGACGAGGACCGCCTGGAGAGGCTCACTCGGCCCGCCCGCCCAGTCGAGTACATCGGTGAGGCTACTTCCCCCCGGGACCTCGTATACCGCGGGCCGGCGCACCGCCCCGGAGACCGTGACCAGTCTTGAGCCTGGCTCATCCGGCGTTCCCCAGCTGCGGAACCAGTCCACGCCGAGCCGGGCGATCAAAGCCAGCTGGCCCAGCGTCTCCACGTTCTGCACGAGTGTCGGCCTGCCCCGTACGCCGCGCACGAACACAGGGTTCACACGGTTCACCGGCCGGGGGACCCGTCCTTCGATGGCCGCGACGACCGCCGACTCCTGCCCCGCGACGAACGTGTCAGCCGAGGGCACCAAGGTGATCTTCAAGCCCCGGGGTCGGTTCAGCAATGCTGGTCGCATCACGTCCTCGAGAATGTCGGCCGGGGCATAGAGATAGCCGGCACGGGCCCCAGTCGCTCGGGCGGCCACCTGCAGTCCGTCGAGCACCAGGTGCGGCGCCTCGCAGAGAAGTACCCGGTCCTTACTGCTCGCCGGCTCCCCCTCGGCGCCGTTCGCCACCACCACGGCGTCGCCCTTCAGGGCCACCGCGGCGAGCTTCCTACCCGTCGGAAAGCCTGCGCCGCCGCGACCGCTGAGCCCGGCCTCGGTCACCATCGCGATCAGCTGGGCCGAGCTCACGTTCGGGAGGGCGCCGAGCATGGAAACGTGTTCGGAGTACGTCCGGCATCGGGCGCTGAGAAGGTGGTGAGGCACCGTCAACAGGTCGGTCACCGCAGACCTGCCAGGTCTGCCGGAGGGTGGACGGGGCGAGAAGGGGTGGCCGCTGCGAAGCGGACACCGGTGAGCCGCCACACGCCGGCGACGCCGACAGCACCGACGCAGACGCCCACAACGACAAGCAACCAGAGGCTCCGGCCGTCTGTCCCGTTCCCGACGGCATGCAGCACGGCGAGTGGCCAGCACAGGTACGCGAACCAGTGGATTGCCCGCCAAGCACGAGCTCCGATGACGTTCCTGAGCAGACTGGACACGCCGAGGAGCACGACGAGGTCGGCGGCGACCGTACCGAGCCCCTGCCAGACAGGTCGGTACGCACCGCGGAAGGGTATGACCGCATCGAGCAGGCGGAGCTGGGAATACGGGTCGAGAGTCAGCGTGGCTACGTGGGCGGCCAGGAAGAGAACGGCGGTGAGGCTCGTGGTGCGGTGCAGTGCCGCGACAGCGAACCGAGGCAGTCCCGCGAACGAGCGGCCGGCACGAGCGACGATCCCGAGCACGACGACGAGGCTGAACAGCACGAGGGCAGACACCCCCGTCCCGCGGCCCAGATACCACAAGGCGTTGTTCACCTGGGCCATCCACCGAACGAGACTACGGTTCCGTCGGCAGCCACCAGCCGTGCATCCAGGCCGACGCGTCGCAGCAGCGCGGGCGCTCTTCGACCTCGGACGAGCGCCGCCGTGGACCAGGTGTTCGCCTCCAGGCAGGTGGGCGCTGCGACCGTCGCCGAGCGCCAGACGGGATCAGCGGGCCGCCCGGTCAGCGGATCCAGGACATGGTGCAGTACCTGTTCGTCGTGTCGCCATCTTCGGCGCATGGTGGATGACGTCGCCATGGCCCGCGCCCCTGTCAGCCGGACAGTGCTCGACGGCTCGCCGGGTCCGTCCTGAACCAGCAGCAGCCATCCGGTGGCCGGCTCCAGACCTGCCACCCGGATGTCACCACCGAGGCTCACCAGGACGCCGCACCCGAGCTCGTCCGCCGCCCGAACGGCACATCGATCCGCGGCATACGCCTTGGCGGTGGCGCCGAGGTCCAGCAGCGTGCCCTGCGGAAGCTCGAGGGTCGCCCCTTCGAGTCTGAGGTCGCGCCAGCTGGCGCGCCGCTCCAGGGCGACGAGGGGCGCTGTCGACTGGGTGCCGGTAGCAGTGCGGAGATCGCCGCCATAGCCGAGCCGCGTCATGACGGTGCCCAGAGTCGGGTCGACGTCCCCGTCGCTGGCCTGTGCCGCGTGCAGCGCAGCAGCCACGAGTTCTCGAAGCAGTGGGCTCAGCGTTACATGCGAACCGACCGCATTCGCCAGCCGGGACACCTCCGAGTCCGCTCGGAACCGGCTGGCGACCGCGTCGACCCGGTCCAGATATGCCCTGACGATGTCGACCGCCGCTGAAAGGGAGGCTGGGTCGGTCACGACGACCCTCGCAGTGGTCGTCCAGACCTCCCACTCGGTTGCGGCGAGACGATCTGCCGGCGCGTCCGTACGCATCATGAGCCGCTCGAGGTGGCATGGGGCTGCCCGGACGAACCGGAGACACCGCTTCCGGTTGATCCGGTCGAGCTGCTGGGTGTCTGAGCCCTACGTACAGCGGAACGGTGGTGGCTAGACGACCGTTCGGCCTTGCGGGACGTCGGCAAACTTCGGCCGGGCGACGATGCGGTGCCCGAGTTCGTCCTGTGAGGCCGTAGGTCGCCGGCAGCCGCCTTAACGGGGGTGTGAAAGGCCAGCAGTCCCGCGACGGCGAGGGTCCCCGCGCTCGCCGCCGCCGCGAATACGCGTGTCAGTCGCCGGACGCGGCTACGGCCCTGGTCCCGGATCAGCGGTGCCATACGGAACTCCTCCTAGGTCTCGAACTCTGTATGCAACCGTCGCGCGAGGATCTGTGTGGAACCCTGCTGCAGCCTCTGAACCACCTCTGAATCCTTAGCGGCGGCCACCGCTCCGACGTACGCAGAGCCGTTCCACAGCGAACACAGAGGTGCCGCAGAGGCGGTTCGGGCCTCGAACACGTCATCCTGGGAGAGTGACCAACGACGAGGAGAGGCCGCGGGTGCTCGTCGTCGACGACGAGCAAAGTCTTGCCGAGGTGCTGGCGAGCGTCCTGCGGCGCGACGGATGGACGGCTAAGACGGCGTACACGGGGTTGGACGCCGTCCGTATGGCCCGCTCTTTCCGACCGGACGCCGTCGTACTGGACATGATGCTCCCGGATCTGGACGGGTTGGAGGTGCTGTCGCGGGTCCGGGCGGCAGACCCGGATGTCTCCGTGCTCTTCTTGACCGCCCGGGAGTCGGTGGAGGACCGGATCGCTGGGATCACGGCAGGCGGCGACGACTACGTGACCAAGCCGTTCAGCCTCGAGGAGGTCCTGGCCCGGCTTCGCGGACTTCTCCGTCGGGCGGGCACCCTGCGGGCCCAGACGACGCCCACGCTGACGGTCGACGACCTGAGCATGGACGAGGATGCGCACGAGGTGACCAGGGGCGGGGAACGTGTCGAGCTGACCACCACCGAGTTCGAGCTGCTGCGCTTCCTGATGCGTAACCCGCGCAGGGTTCTCTCGAAGTCGCTGATCCTCGACCGGGTGTGGAACTACGACTTCGGCGGCCAAGCGCACATCGTCGAGCTGTACATCAGCTACCTGCGCAAGAAGATCGACGCCGGCCACGAGCCGCTCATCCACACGGTGAGGGGCGCCGGCTACATACTGCGCCCGCCGTCGTGAGCTGCCGCCGATGAGCGGCTCCGGGCACCGTCCGCTGGCCCGGCTGCGCAGATTCTTCGCGCGCGACCGCACCCTCCGGGCTCGACTCACGGTCGGCATGGTTGCTGTACTGCTCGCCGCCTGCGCCGTCCTCGGAGTCGCCAGCGAGCTCTTCCTCCGCGAGTTCCTCCTCGCCAGGCTCGACGACCAGCTCGTCGCGGCAGGCGGACGGTACTCCGCCAGCCTCGAGCACGATCGTCAACCCGGCACGGGTCGGACCGGGCGGGGCGAAGGCCCGATCCCGGGCCAGGCGGCAGGAACGCTGGGGATTCGGCTGATCGCGGGCCGAGTCACCGACGCGGCTGTCGTCACGGACTCCGGCGCGAATCGCCCGGTTCACCTCGGCGCGGCGAACACCGACGCGGTACGTGCGGTACGACCAGGGAGCGGCCCGACCAGTGTCGACCTGGCCGGTGTCGGCGACTACCGACTCCGTGCCGTGCAGGGCCAAGACGGCGACGTTCAAGTGACGGGCCTGCCGCTGCACCCGCTCAACGACACGCTCGCTAGGCTTTTCGTCGTCCTGCTGGTGGTGTTCGGGATAGTCGTTGTCCTCGGCGGCGCCGCGACAGCGCTCGTTGTCCGGCGGATGCTGCGGCCGCTACAGCGGCTCTCGGCCACCGCTCTACGCGTGTCCGAACTGGCCCTGACCGGGCCGGAGGCTCCGTTGCCGACTACTGGCGCGACAGGCGAGTCGGGCAGTGAGGTCGACCAGGTGAGCATCGCCTTCGACCGCATGCTCGAGCGGGTAAGCCACGCCATGGCGTCACGCGACGCCACCGAGGACCAACTGCGCCAGTTCGTCGCGGACGCGAGCCACGAGCTTCGCACCCCTCTTGCGACGATCCGCGCCTACGCGGAGTACGGCGCGTCTCCCGAGACAGGCACGGTTCCAGCGGAGACGGCTGACGCCTTGGACCGGATCACTGTGACAGCCGACCGGATGGGAACGCTGGTTGCCGACCTCTTGTTGCTGGCGCGGCTCGACGCGGGGCGCCCGATGGCGCGCGAAGCGGTCGACGTCACGCGGCTCGTACTCGAAGCCGTAGCCGATGCCAGGGCTGCGGCGCCCGACCATCGCTGGCGGCTCGACCTGCCTGAACAAGCCGTCACGGCGGCCGGCGATGTCGACCGCATTCATCAGGTCGTGGCGAACCTGTTGACCAACGCGCACGCACACACGCCGGCCGGAACGACAGTAACGGCGGCTGTCCGGCAGGACTCACTCAGCGTCGAGGTGACGATCTGCGACGACGGACCGGGCATCCCGCGAGCGCAACTGCCCGGCCTCTTCGACCGGTTCAGCCGTGGTGACACATCCCGCTCGCGCGCCCACGGAAGCACCGGGTTGGGCCTTGCGATTGCACACAGCATCGCCGTGGCCCATGGTGGCAGCCTGAACGTCATCAGTCCGGACTCAGACGGGACCTGCTTTCGGCTTCGCCTTCCCCACTATCGCCCCGTTGGGCGGACGGCCCCGTCGTGAGCGGACCGACGTCGTAACCCTCCGCGGCGCTAGGATCCGTCGATGGTGCGATACGTGATCCGGGGCGGTCAGGCAGGCTTCGAGCGCCTGCAGGCATTGGCGGAGATGCGGTTGCCGGAGACCTCGAACCTCTTCGACCGGGTCGACATGGCTTCGGGGTGGAACTGCCTCGACCTGGGCTGTGGTAGCGGCGACATCACCTTCGAGATGGCGCGCCGGGTGGGTCCGATCGGTCGGGTCACCGGCTTGGACATGGACGCCACCAAGCTTGCGTTGGCCAAGGTGGTGGCCGCCGAGCGCGGCTTGGACAATGTCGACTTCGAGGAGGCGAACCTCGACGACTGGTCTCCCAACCCTGACTGGGACATGGCCTACTGCGGGCTGGTATTGCAGCATCTCCCGGACCCCCTGGGCCTGCTGCGGAGAATGGCGGATGCGGTCCGGCCCGGTGGAGTGGTCGTCGTCGAGGACGCGGACTTCGATGGGCTCTTCTGCTACCCGTCGAACAGTGGGTTCGACTTCTACGCCGACAGCTATCGCGAGGCACTTCGGCGGCGTGGTGGCGATCCCGCCGTCGGTCGCAAGCTCTACCGACTGTTCACGGAGGCCGGGCTCGGTTCACCGCACCTCAAGGTGGTTCAACCGACGAACGTCACCGGTCCGGGCAAGTGGATGGCACACTCGACCCTGACTGCGACCGCGGAATCCATCCTGGCCGAGGGCATTGCCTCACGCGACGCCGTGGACGCCGCCTTGGCCGATCTCGCGGATTTCACCGCCGACCCGAACACAGTGGTCGGCGAGCCGCGGGTCTTCCAGGTCTGGGCCCGGGTTGGCAAGCTACCCGCCGCAGGCTAACGTCCCCGGATGGCCCTCGTCCAAAGCTCCGGTTACGCACATGTCCGACTCACCGTCACCGATATCGCCCGATCGAAGGCTTTCTACGACGACGTCTTCGGATGGCCGGTCGCCATCGACGCTTCGGACCGGGTCAACGAGCCCGGGGTCACCGAGTCGCAGCAGGACTTCTACGGGGGCATCATCTACCAGACACCCGATGGCGCCTTGTTCGGACTGCGGCCGGTGGCAGCCGCCGGCGACCGGTTCGACTCAGAGCGCACCGGCCTGGACCACGTGAGCTTCCTCGTACGGTCGCGACACGACCTGGTAACCGCTGCCGAGCGGTTCGCCGATGCCGGCATCGAGCATGGCGAGGTCACCGACTCGGCCGACGGCGGGATAGCCATCTTGTCCTTCACCGACCCCGACGGTGTGCACTGCGAGCTGACCGCGCCGCTCTGACGCACGACGAAACTCGACGGACCGACCACCGCAGCGCCCTTCGTAGCGCTTGGCCGCGGACGTAGGTTGGGCGCATGGCTGTGTACGGCGAGGCCGAGATGGTGGTGCTGCTCGGTGACGACGGACAGCCATCTGGCTCGGCTCCCAAGGAATCCGTCCATCACGACGCCACGCCGCTGCATCTGGCCTTCTCGTGCTGGCTGGTCGACGAGCAGGGACGTACCCTGCTGACGCGGCGTGCCGCCCAGAAGCGCACCTGGCCGGGCGCTTTGACGAACTCGTTCTGCGGACATCCGGCGCCGGGGGAGGCGATCTCGCAAGCGGTCCACCGACGCGCGCGAGTCGAGCTGGGCACGCGGATCAGCGAACCCGTCGTCGTGCTGGCGGACTTCCGGTACCGGGCGGTGATGGATGACGGCACGGTGGAGAATGAGGTATGCCCCGTGTATGTCGCTCGGCTGCTTGCGCCGCCGCAGCCGAACCCGGCGGAGGTGAGCGAGCTCCGCTGGGTTCCATTCTCCGAGCTCGCCGAAGCCCTCACGGGTGATCCCACGACGTACAGCCCCTGGATGGCCGAGCAGCTCCACGCACTACTGCAGAGCGGATGGGCCCCCCCACATCCGACTGAGCAACCATCGCCGTAGGCGGAGCCGAACAGAAAGTCGGTTGCGCCTGCGCGCCAGGTCTGTTGCGCTAGCGGCATGGACGCACGCGTGGTTCTCGCGGCCTTCGACGAGCAGATTCGCCGCAATCCCGGCCGCGAAGGTCCCGATGGTGCCGTCGAGCGCGACCAATGGGTGGTTCGGAGTGTGTCGCCCAGCGGCGGGTGGACGGGGATCACCTGGTCCGACCTGGACGAACGGAACGTCGACGCCGCCATTGCCGGCCAGATCAGCCGGTTCGCCTCGTTGGCGCAGCCCTGGGAGTGGAAGCACTACTCCTACGACCAGCCCCCGAACCTACCCGAGCGCCTGCTGTCCGCGGGGTTCGCGGCAGAGCCGTCCGAGACCGTCCTCGTCGCCGAGATCGCGGACCTCGAGCTCGATGTGCCCCCGCCCCGGGGCGTCGATCTGGTTCCCGTCGTCGACAAGTCCGGTGTGGACGCGATGGTGTCCGTTCACCATGAGGTGTTCGGAGGCGATCACTCCCACCTCGGCCGGACCTTCCTCGCGGCGCTTGCTCGGCCGGCCCAGCTCGGCCGCGGCCGTTGTCGCGATGGCCGGGACCGATGCCATCGCCGCGGGACGCATCGAGTTCCATGACGGTACCGAGTTCGCCAGCATCTGGGGCGGCGGGACAGCTGCCCGCCTGGCGGCGGCGGGGCGTGTTCCGCGCGTTGGTCGCCCACCGCGCGACCCTGGCCTCGGCCAGAGGCTTTCGTTACCTGCAGGTCGACGCCCTCCCGCCGAGCCGGCCAATACTCAAGCGGCTCGGCTTCGTCGAGCTCGCCACGACGACACCATTCGTCCACCCCGGCCAGCCCAGCCCCGACAAGAGCCGACCCTGACGTCGTCATAGCGCCCCGGGAGCCGGACGCTTGTGGTGGTTCAGACCGCCTGGGTGCGGAGGTCTCTCAGGATGCGCCACCCGAAGACCCCCGCCGCGACCAGCGCAACAGCTGCCGCGCTCAGCCACTGCCCGGAGCCGTTGCCCGCGGATACGACGAATGCGTCCGCTCCCATAGCGAGGGTCGAGACCCCGGCGGCAGCGAACAGAGTCAGCGCCACCGTGTTGCTGACCGCGGATGGCAGCACGGACCATCCGCGCCTGCGAAGCCAGCGGTACGCCAACAGGCACGCGGCGCCTAGCAGCCCTATAGCGATCCGGTAGAACACTGTCTCGTCCGCCCAGTCGGCCACGGCAGCATTGCGGCAGCTGCCCGCGCCGGGGTCGTTCGCGAGCCACCGCGCGCAGTCGGCCGCGGCCGGTGCGAACACCTGGCCGGGCACGACGTCGACGAGAGCGCGAGAGCCGGCCAGTGCCCGGACGACGGCCGCGATGATGCCGCTCAGCCCGACCGCGAGGGCGCCGATCCCTGCGAGCAGGAGGCCGGTGCTGACGGTCTGCCTGAACACCGCCGAGATGGGGAGGGTGAGCCTGTTGTCGTCGGACTTCACGAGGTCGCGTGCCGGACCGAACCGGGCCACGGCGAGGGCCTCGGCGCGTTCGGCGGAATGCCCCTGCGACACCAGGTCGTCAGCGTCGTCGCGCAGGTGCGCCTCCGTTTCGGCGAGCAGGTGCCTGAGCTGGCGGGGACGGCGAATCGACAGCGAGGAGACCAGCTCGTCGAGGTACTCCTCGACGGGGCTGTCGCCAGGCTCGGCGCCGGTCACAGTATCGAGCCCGCGACGGCCGAGGGCATCGGACCCAGGACGGCTTCGACTGAAGACACGAGTGCCTGCCAGTCGCGGCGTTCGGCGCGCAATGCCCGCGAACCTTCGGATGTCACCCGGTACAGACGCCGGCGCCGGCCCGCGACCGGCTGCCACTCGCTGACCAGCAGCCCGAGATCCTCCAGGCGGTGCAGAGCTGGGTAGACGGATCCCTCTGTCAACGTCAGCATCCCGTCGCTGCGGTCTCGCAGCTGGGTGATCACCGCGTACCCGTGACCAGGAGACCGGCTCAGCACGCTGAGCAGCAGCAGGTCGAGATGCCCCTTGATCCGATCAACCTTCATACCTAGGTACTCTAGGTATGAAGTCGGCTCCTGTCAAACCCTCGCGCCTACCCCGAGCCGTCCGATCGGAGTGGGTTCCCTAGGGTTGCGTGATGGCGGCCGTACCCGCGAGCGACGACGACATTCCGGCGTTCTGGCAGGCGCTCGGGCTGCCCGGCCTGGTCGACGTACACACGCACTTCATGCCGCAGCGGCTGCTCGACGCCGTCTGGGCATACTTCGACAGCGCCGGCCCCTTGCTCGGGCGGGCGTGGCCGATCAGGTACCGGGAGTCCGAGGAGGAACGGGTGGCGCGACTGAGGGCGTTTGGGGTGCGCCGCTTCACGGCACTGTGCTATCCGCACAAGCCGGGAATGGCGGCGGCGCTGAACGCCTGGTGCGAGGAGTTCGCCCGGCGGACGCCCGACTGCGCGCCGAGCGCTACGTTCTTCGCCGAACCCGATGCAGTCACGTACGTCGCGTCGGCCCTGACAGCGGGAGCACGGGTGTTCAAGGCGCACGTCCAGGTCGGAGGCTATGACCCGCGAGACCCGCTGCTTGACGGAGTCTGGGGGCAGCTAACCGATGCACAGGTGCCCGTTGTCGCGCACGTCGGCTCCGGTCCCGTCGATCGTCCGGGCATGACCGGGCCGGGCCCGATCGGCGCGGTGTTGCGACCGCCACCCCAACCTGGTGCTCGTCGTCGCCCACCTGGGGGCACCCGAGTACGCAGGCTTCTTGGACCTCGCTGAGCGGTACCCGGGTGTGTATCTCGACACGACGATGGCGTTCACGCCGTTCTTCGAGGCGATCGCGCCGTACCCGCCGGACCTTCGTCCGAGGCTGGCTGAGCTGGTCGACCGCATCGTGCTCGGGTCCGACTTCCCCAACATTCCCCACGCCTACGCAGACCAGCTGGCCGCGCTCACCCGGCTCGAGCTGGGCGACCGCTGGCTGCGGTCGGTGTGCTGGGACAACGGCGTGCGCCTGCTCGGTGAGGTCACCGGATAAACCGATTGTGGCCGCCCTGGGCACGTACGTAGGGTGGCCGCCATGGTCATGGTCATGGTGCGTCGTGTCCGGGCGAGGGAGTCGGCCCCCGCATCGACGCAAGGCCTGGGCCGGACCGGAGACCACGAGATGGGGCTGGCACCGGCTCGCTGACGGCATCGCCGACGCGGTCGTCGCGGCCGCGGGCGTCCAGCCCGGAGACCTCGTCGTCGACGTGGGCGCCGGAGATGGCGCACTGACGCGCCCGCTGGTCGCCGCGGGTGCGCGCGTGATCGCAGTGGAGCTCCACCCGCAACGCTGTCAGGGTCTTCGCGCGAGGTTCGGCGACCAGGCCGTGACTGTTCTGCATCTCGATGCCGGCCGGCTGCGGTGGCCCCGCGAGCCGTACCGCGTCGTCTCGAACCCGCCCTACGCCGTCTGGTGCGCCCTGCTGAGGCAGCTCTCCCGAGACCGCAAACTGCTCTCCGCCGACCTGGTACTCCAGCGTCGAGTGGTCAGACACATCCTCGACGGCGCCACGAACCAGCGCGGCGACTATGTCTTCCAACGTGGGCTCACCGTCCCCCGCACGGCTTTCCGGCCCGCGCCACGGGTCGACTCGGCCGTGCTGCAGGTCCGCAGACGAGCCTGAAACATCGTTGGCTATGTCTAGCGGTAAGGTCGGATTTCCCTGGTGTGCCGCCGTCCGAGGAGTAGTCCGAGCATGACCGAGTCAACCCACACCCACCACGACGAGGCGTCGTCGCAGCCGACAGACCCCACGTTCTACCGCAATGCCGCCGAGGCGGTCGCTGCGCCGGGGGAGAAGCTTGCGTATGTCGTGACCTTCGACCGCGAAGGCAAGCGCCCGGACGCCTTGAGCGTGATCGATGTCGACGAGTCGTCGCCCGACTTCGCGAAAGTCGTCGGCTGGGCGGACCTGCCGACGACCGGAGACGAGCTTCATCACTTCGGCTGGAACGCCTGCTCGAGCGCCCTGATGCACGCGGGCCATGACATGGGGGACGAGGGGCTACAGCGGCGCTACCTGCTGCTCCCTGGTCTGCGCAGCTCACGCGTGCACGTCTACGACACGCATCCCGACCCTCGCACGCCCCGCCTGCACAAGACCATCGAGGCCTCGGAGCTGGCCGAGAAGGCGGGATACTCCCGCCCGCACACACTCCACTGCGGACCCGACGGTGTCTTCCTGACCTGTCTCGGTGGCGCCGACGGCGAGGACGGTCCCGGCGGGATCGCGTTGCTCGACCACAACACGTTCGACGTGCTGCGGGCCTGGGAGAGCGACCGCGGGCCGCAGTACCTGGCCTACGACGCCTGGTGGCACCTGAACCAGAACACGCTGATCTCGAGCGAGTGGGGCACGCCCTCGATGATCGAGGACGGGATCGTCCCCGAGCTTCTGCTGGGGCAGAAGTACGGCCACCAGCTGCACTTCTGGGACCTCGCCGAGGGTCGGCACCAGCAGACGGTCGACTTGGGCGCCGAGCACCAGATGGTCCTGGAGCTGCGCCCGTCGCACGACCCTGAGGCGACGTGGGGGTTCGTCGGCGTCGTGGTCTCGACCGCCGACCTGTCCGCCTCTGTCTGGCGGTGGCACCGCGACGGCACCGAATGGAAGGTGGACAAGGTCATCACGATCCCGGCCGAGCCCGCCGACCCGGCCGACCTGCCGCCCGCACTTCAGCCGTTCGGGGCAGTCCCGCCCCTGGTCACCGACATCGACTTGTCGGTCGACGACCAGATGCTCTACGTATCCTGCTGGGGGACTGGCGAGCTCAAGCAGTACGACGTGTCCGACCCGGCCTCACCGCGCGAGGTGGGATCGGTGCACCTGGGAGGCATCGTCCGACGCAGTCCGCATCCCGCAGCGCCCGAGGAGCGGCTCGCCGGCGGGCCACAGATGGTCGAGGTCAGCCGCGACGGGCGGCGCATCTACGTCACGAACTCGTTGTACGGCTCCTGGGACGACCAGTTCTACCCGGCGGGCGTCGGCGCCTGGATGGCCAAGGTCGACACCGACCCGGCCGCCGGTGGACTCACCCTCGACGAGCGGTTCTTCCCGCACGGCGACGAGTTCCGGGGCCTCCGCGTGCACCAGGTGCGTCTGCAGGGAGGCGACGCGTCCTCGGACTCGTACTGCTACCGCTGACCCGGCATGGATGGAGGTGCTGTCGAGTCGCTTTCCCTAGCCCAGCGCGGGCGAGAGCGGACCGTCTCGGCCAGAATGGGTTGATGGCGTCGTACTCGGTGAATCCCATCGCCGTTGCTCGTGCACGTGAGCTCATCGAGGCACGACAGTACGTACTCGACAGCGACTGGGGCGACGCTCAACCGGGCGCAGACGACGCAGAACGCCTTCCTCGAGTCCCATTCCTGGGCGGACTATTCCACCTGGCACCTCGGCCTGACCGATGGTGCGAACGACGAGACCAAGGCGCGCTACGCGTTCGTGTACGGCGACTTCCGCCGCGTGCACCGCACGGCGCTGATCGCCTGTGTGTACCGGGCCAGCGAATGGCGCCACAAGGACGTCGAGCTTGCTGCTCACGACCTCTTGCAGCACCTCGACAAGACAAGTGCCTGACCTGACGCCCCTCGCCTAGCGCCAGCGCGGCGACGGGCGGTCCCGGCGGTTGGCTCGCAGAGCCGAGTCAGCCCGCGCGATGAGGTCGTCCAGAGAGTCCCTCGGAACGAGTTCGGCCAGGCCCACGCTGATCGAAGTCCCCGGTCGGTCGCCAGATCGCCGTTGATCAGCAAGAACCGCTCGCCGGCCTCCTCGATGGTCATGTCCGCGAACGCGCAGACGAACTCGTCGCCGCCGTAGCGAACCACCAGATCGTAGCTGCGCAGATGCGCCCGGATGACGTCGACGACTGTGCACAGGATCCGGTCGCCAGCCGCATGGCCCTGAGTGTCGTTGGTCGCCTTGAGCCCGTCCACGTCGACGAAGGCCAAGACGAGCGGCTCCTGCGTCCGCTTGGCGCGGGCAGTCTCGCGGACCAGCTCCACGATTCCCGCGTCACGACGGTACGCGCCTGTCAGCTCGTCGATGGACGACACGGCGCGCTCGCGCGCCGACAGGACCCGGTCGGTCGATGCGGCCTCGCGGTCGTCGGCTGCGTGGCGGCGGTCGCCGGCCGCCCCGCGTCGGTCGCGCCAAGCGCCGGCACGGTCCGAGACAGCGCCAGGGTCGAGGCGGGCCGTCGCGCTTGTCCCGCGCCTCGGCGCGGCGGTCGCGGGCCTCCGCCCGAGCGTCTCGTGTCTCGGAAGCCTTGTCGTACGCCGCGGAGATCTGGTCGCGGTCCTGCGCGGTCAGGTCGCGGTCGTCGGCGCTCTGGTTGCGGTCATCGGCCGCGGAACGGGTGGGCGGCTGATCGTCAGCAGGAGGTCGAGGTTTCTCGTCGGCCATTGCGCCATGGTGTCGCATCCGCTCCATTGGCTCAAATGCGGGAGGCGAGCCCCGACCCCGAGGCAGGCAAGCTCGTCCGGTCTTCAGAGGACCGGCCGGAGCTCCCGCCACGGGCTGGCCCGCTCGTACGCCGCGGAGGCTCGCAGCGTCCGCGCGTCGGCCCATCGGGGCCCCATCACCTGCAAGCCGATCGGCAGACCGTTCGCGCCGAGACCGGCCGGTACCGATGTCGCAGGCATGCCCGTGAGGTTTGCCGGGTAGACAGCTCGTACACCAGTCGTCGAAGAACGGGTCGACCGGCTGTCCCTCGATCTGCTCGGGGGTCTCCAGCCCGACAGGGAAGGCGGTCAGCTGCATGGTCGGGGTCAGGAGCAGGTCGTAGTGCTCGAAGAACTCGGCCCAGATGCGGGTGTAGGCGGCCTTCTCGTGCAACGCGTCGATGTACTGGCCCGCCGTGAAATGCTGTCCGGCCTCGATGATGTCCGCGGTACCCGGGCCCAGCTCGTGCGCGGTGCGACTCCAGGAACGGTCCCTCGGATGAGAATCCCTCTGCCAGGGCGACGGTGTTCCACAGTTCGGTCGGATGCGGCGCCTGCGGAGCCGCCTCGACAAGCTCACAGCCCAACGCCGGCGAACACCCCCAGCGCGGCGGCGAAAGCCGCTCGTACGTCAGCGTCGACGGGCAGCATCCCGAGGTCCGCTGACCAGGCCACGCGCATGCCCGCTCAGGTCCCGAGGTGCCCGGACGGCGTCGAGATAGTCGCCCGGGGGCGGTCCTGGACAGCTCATGTCGTCGGCCGCCGCGTACCCGCAGATCACCGAGAGGGCCAGCGCGGCATCGCGGACGGACCGGGCGATCGGCCCGTCGACCGAGAGCGTCTTCCAGCCCTTGAATCCCGGATCCTTCGGCACCAGCCCGAAGGTCGGCTTGTGGCCGACGACCCCGCAGAAGGACGCCGGGATGCGGATCGACCCACCACCGTCGGTACCGAGCGCGACCGATGTGCAGCCCGCGGCCACCGACGCACCCGCGCCTCCGCTGGACCCGCCCGGCGTACGGCCGGTGTCCCACGGGTTGCGGGTCAGGCCGTAGACGAGGTTGTCGGTATAGCCGCGGTAGCAGAACTCCGGGTTGTTGGTCTTCCCGACGATGACGGCACCGGCCGCCCGCAGCCGGGCCACGGGTACCGCGTCCTCCGGCGGCACGAAGTCCCGCAGTGCGAGCGAGCCGTTGGTCGCCGGCGCGTCCGTCATCCAGATGTGGTCCTTGACCGAGACCGGCACCCCGAGCAGGGGCGGCAGCGGACCGCCGGTTCGCACCGCCTCGTCGGCCGCCTCGCGCCTGGGCCAGCGCCTGTTCGTCGAGCACCACGGTGAACGCGTTGAGTCACCGGCTGGAGGTCGTGGATGCGCTCGAGCGGCCCGCGTCACTTCAGTCACCGACGAGGATCGTCCGGTGCGGATGTCCTCGGCGGTCTGCCAGGCGTCCGCCGGCGTCGCGGCCGACGATCAGGAGGTGAACGCTCGGGCCGCATGTGTTGACTGGCCAGGTCCTCGAGCTCCCTGTCCTCCGCCTCGGCGATCCGCGTCTCGGCCTCGACGTCGATCGACTTGCCGCAGAGCAGGTAGTACAAGATGCCGGCAACCGGAAGGCCGACGAACATCGAGATGTCCGCGCCGTTCGAGCGCGTGGGCGACCCAGCCCATGTAGCGCGTGGTGTTGAAGAACGGCAGCATCGCGGCGAAGCCGACCAGGTAGGAGATGATGCCGCGCCAGCCCCACCGGCCGTACATGCCGTGGGGGTTGAAGATCTCCGCGATCGCGTAGTGCCCGCGCCGCACGACGTAGTAGTCGACGAGGTTGACGGCGGTCCACGGGATGAAGAGGTAGAGCACCAGGAGCAGGAAGTCCTCGAAGTTGGCGAGGAAGTTCGGCGCCGATGAGCAGGGCAGGCATGAGCGACAGCACCGCGGTCAACGCTGATCGTGACGATCCGCACCGTCGCCGTCGGGCGGACCTTGCTGAACGAGTCGATGGCACTGATCAACGTCAGCGATCCGCCGTACATGTTCAGAGCCGTGACCGAGATCAGGCCCAGCGTGGAGAAGACCAGCACGATCGTGCCGAAGCCGCCGAACACCCGGTCCGCCGGCGGAGCTGAGCGACGCGATCGTCTCGAAGCTTGCGCCGACCCACGCAGCCAGGGCAGCGCCGAGGCACATCAGCCAGATGGCGCCGAGCGCCGAGCCCCAGTAGGTCCAGAGGAACGTCTTGCGCACGGTGACGTCCGGCGGCAGGTAGCGCGAGTAGTCGGAGACGTAGATCGCCCAGCTGATCTGGTAGCCGGCCACGCCGCCGAACTGGATGAGGAACGGCGACCACTTGAAGCCGCCGAGGTCGAACGAACCGGCCGGATAGTGCAGGCGTGAAGACCGACGACGGTCAAGATGCCGAAGATCACCAGGAAGCCGAGCGTCAGCCAGCGCTCTACCCCGTGGATGAGGTCATAGCCGACCAGGGCGATCACTGCGGCCACGATCGTGGCGACGACCGATCCAGAGTTGACTGCTGCCGTGCACGGTGGTGTGCAGCGCGTCACCGGCGAGGATGGTGTTGAAGATGTTGAAGCCGGCGTACTGCAGGTAGGCGAACGCCCAGACCAGCAGCGCGCCGATGTAGCCGAACTGCGGCCTCGACTGGATCATCTGCGGCAGCCCCAGCTGCGGTCCCTGGGCGGAGTGGAACGCCATGAAGAACGTGCCGACCAGGACCCCGGACACGATGGCGATCAGGGACCAGATGAGGTTGCCACCGTTGAGGATGGACGCGGTGCCGACGGCAAGGGTCGCGATCTGGGCGTTGCTCATGAACCACAGCGGCCCCTGGCTCCAGACCTTGCCGTGCCGCTCGTTCAGCGGCACGTAGTCGATGGAGCGGACCTCGACCCCGCCGATGCGAGATTGGCGTTCCGGGGCGTCAGTGGACATCGGGACTCCTTGGGTCTAGGGCAATGACGTGTCTAGGTCGACATGACCGACAGCAGCTCGTAGGCGACGTGGGACGCGGCGATGCCGGTGATCTCGGCATGGTCGTACGCGGGTGCGACCTCGACGATGTCGGCGCCGACGACGTGCAGGTCCGCGAGGGCCCGGAGCATGGCGAGCAGCTCGCGGGAGGTCAGGCCACCGGCCTCCGGTGTTCCGGTGCCGGGAGCGTGCGCCGGGTCGAGCACGTCGATGTCGACTGACACGTACACGGGGGAGCCGTCCAGCCGCTCGAGCATCCGGTCGACCGCGGCGCTGAGACCGTCCGTCTGCACGTCGACGCAGCTGACGGTGGTGAAGCCGAGCCGCTCGCTGTCCGGCAGGTCGGCGGCGGCGTACAGCGGTCCTCGGATGCCGACGTGCATCGAGCGCTGCGAGGTCGATGAGACCCTCCTCGGAGGCGCGGCGGAACGGCGTGCCGTGGGTGTAAGGCTCACCGAAGTAGGTGTCCCAGGTGTCCAGGTGCGCGTCGAAGTGCAAGACGGCGACCGGGCCATGCCGGTCGTGCACGGCCCGCAGCAGCGGCAGCGCGATCGGTGTGGTCCCCGCCGATGGTCAGCAGCCGGGTCCCGTCGTCGGCCAGCGCGCCGCGCGCCTGCCTGGATCTCTGCGATGGCTGCGCCGATGTCGAACGGGTTGCAGGCGATGTCGCCCGCATCGACTACCTGCTGGGCGGCGAACGGCTCGACGGTCTGAGGCCGGGTTGTAGGGGCGCAACAGGCGTGAGGACTGGCGCACGTGCGCGGGACCGAACCGGGCGCCGGGACGGTAGCTCACACCGCTGTCGAACGGCACCCCGACGATCGCGACGTCGGCGTGCTCGACCTCGTCGATGCGCGGCAGCCGCGCGAAGGTGGCGGCTCCGGCGAACCGGGGGACTGCGGTCGCGTCGACGGGACCGATGACGCCACCGCGGCTGATGCGGGGAAGTGGCCGTCCGGTAGCGATTGTCGCCTCCTCCCACGACGGTTACCGGGACGCTACACCCCGTGCCGTGAGCGCAGCAATGCAGTGGCTACCGACGCCCGGCGAGGCCTCCGACCCTCAGCACGTGAGACAGGTCATTGACCCGGGTGTCGCGGATCCCGACCGGCTTGAGGCCGAAGCTGCGCTCGAGAGTCGCGATGATGGACGTCGTGTCGTAGCTTCGGTGGTCGACCCCGGAGCGCGGAAGGTTCGCGGCCACAAACAGCGCCGGGATCCGCGTCCCGGGCCCGAATGCGTCGTAGGGGCCCGCCGTCGGGCTGCCCTGCCCTGGTGGGGGTACGTGGTCCCATTGGCCGCCGAACTCGTCGTACGTGACGATCACCAGCGTGCTGCTCGCCTGCGGGCTGTTCATGATCGTGCGTACCAGCTTCACCAGGTGTTTGTCTCCCCCCGGTCGCGCTCGCGTAACCGGGGTGCTCGTTCTCGGCGCCGTACGGCTTGACGAAGCTGACGGTCGGCAGGTGTCCCGTCCGCGCGGCCTTGAAGAAGTCGGTCTCGTCCTGGAGGTGAGTGCGACCGGGCCGTCCCGGGGCGTACGCCGCGAAGTAGTTGAACGGCTGGTGGTGGAACTGGAACAGCGGGCCCGGATGTCCGGCGACCGCGTCGTCCCAGCCGCCGGAGTACCAGTTCCAGGTGATCTTCTTGGCGGAGAGCCGGTCGCCGATGTTGGGGAACCGCTTGTCGTTGATGAGCCCGATCTTCGCGCCGGTGGCGGCGGCGGGCTGGCTGGACGGCTGGACCGTGTTGACCGCGAAGTCGCCGCAGGCGAGTCGGTAGTTGCGCGGTCGCGCCGCCTGGGCATGCCCTGGTGAGCTCGCCGTCCACCACGTCGGGGTCGGTCGCGACGTACTGCGGGTAGCTCGTCGGCATGCCGTTTGCGTCGAGCACGGAGTGCCGTCGGCCCCTAGCCCCCCGTGCGTGTTGTCGATGGGCGCGCGCCCGGCGATCAGCCACTGGTGGTTCAGGAACGAGCCTCCGTGGGCACCCTGGAAGAAGTGGTCGGCGATGACGTAGTGCGGGGCGCCCGGCGAGTGCAGGTAGCGGTAGATGGGCAGCTTTCGGGTGGCGTACGTGCCCATGGTGAGCCCCACCGCGTCGGAACCTGTGACGTAGCGGTTCTGCATGCCGCCGTTGATCTGGTACTGCTCCTGGTAGAACCGGTGGACCAGGTCGCGCGTGCAGCCGCCCGGCAATGCGCCCGGGCTGTCCTTCAGCACGCCGTTGGGGGCGTAAACGCCCGGCGCCGGGCAGGTCTTGTCGGTGGGAGCGATGTAGTGGTCGATCGTGAACGGCTTGTTGGCGAACCTGCTGTAGAAGGTGCCGTGCGCGGGGTCGCTGCACGTGGCCCGCAGTGGGGGGAGGTGAGGTTGACGTCGTCTTGCTGCAGGCATCGGTACAGGGTGCCGTCCTGCGCGACCTGGGCGGTGTGCCTCCGCGGTGCGTCCGACAGCCCGTCGATGTGGTCACCGCCCACGGAGCCCCAACGGCCGTACAGGTTGTCGAAGCTGTGGTTCTCCTCGTACAGCACGACCACGTGTTTGTATCCGAGCAGGGTGGGCTGGGAGCCGGCGTGGTCCTGGGGTGAGGGGTGCGCTGGGCCGGCCCCTCGACGTTCGAGGGGGCGAGGAAGGCCCCGGCTGCAAGCGCCACAGCCGCACCGGAGACGGCAAGACGGTAATACATCTGATCCTCCGAGTCAGAGGTGGTGGGGGTTTCTCACTCTTGCACCGGTGTCAAGGCCTCCGGGGTGCGAGCCTTCCCTCCGATGACGTACGAGGCGGGCGCGGCTGTGCGGCGGGGTGTTGCCGGATCCCGTTCGGGGTGCTGGCGCAGTCGTTGCCGGTGGCTGACAGGCAGGCGGTGCAGCAAATTGTCGAGCTCGTCGGGTGGGCCGGTGCCATGGCCGGTGGGGGGAGCGACGAAGACTCGTGACCGGCGGAGGTCCGCCAACGGACGACCGCGGCACCAGATCAAACATGTGCTCGAATGTACGAGAACCCGCCACAGTTCTTCGTCAGCGCCAAGCCGGTTCGGCAGCCTCTTCGTAGTCCGCGAAGGCCTTCTCCAGGCCCAGCAGCACCTCGGCGGACGTCTCGAACAGCGCCTTGGCACGAGCGTCGTCGACCTTCTGCACATCCTCGCGGAGATGGGCGGCCAAATCGGTGAGCCGGCTCCGCATCTGCATCGTATGGCGGCGTGGATCCTCCTGTGGCAGGGACTTCGGGTCGATCATGGGGTACTCCTCGCAGGAGACGGTGGGTGGGTACCAAGTCTTGTCATCGCGAGCCGACGTGACTTGATAGTTCTTGCTCAGTCCGGCTGGACCTGCGTCCTCCCCCACCGGCTGCATGCCGGATACTGGGCAGCATCATGGACACCAGCTACAGCCACATCGTCGTAGGAGCCGGCGCTCTCGGCAGCGCCACCGCGTATGCCCTGGCACGTGCCGGCGCCGACCGGGTGCTGGTCGTCGAGCAGTACGAGCTCGGGCATACTCGCGGAGCCTCGGAGGATCACTCGCGGATCATCCGACACTCGTACCACTCGCCCGTCTACACCGCGCTAACGCAGGCCGCATACGACAACTGGGCGGAGCTCGAGGACGAGACCGGCCTGCAGCTGGTCTTCAAGACCGGAGGTCTCGACCTTGCCGTCTCGGGCACCGCCGGGGGAGCTCGAGCTCGACGAGTACCGGGCATCGCTCGAGCCGTTCGGCATCCCGTACCAGGTATCTGTCGGCCGAAGAGATCACGAGGCGCTGGCCGCAGTGGCACATCGGCGGCGACGTCGTGGCCCTGTACCAGCGAGACGGCGGGATCCTCGATGTGCGCCGGGCAGCGGCCGCCCACCGAGCCAGGGCACGCGCCCTCGGCGTCGAATTCCTCACCGGGACCACCGTCCAGCGATCAGGTCCGAGGACAGCTCGGTGACGGTCACGACCGACAAGGGTGTCTTCTCCGCCGAGCGCCTGGTGCTGTGTGCCGCGTCATGGCTGCCGCCGCTGCTGGGCGAGCTCGGCGTGGACTGGCGCATCACCTTGAGCCAGGAGCAGGTCAGCTACTTCGCGACGCCCAACCTGCGGGAGTTCGCGCCCGACCGGTTCCCGATGTGGATCTGGCACGGCGAGAAGGTCTTCTACGGGTTCCCGGTCTACGGCGAGGTCGCGGTCAAGGCCGCCCAGGACATGAGCGGGCGGTTCGTCACGCAGCAGACTCGTACCGTCGAGCCGGACCCTATCGAGACGGAGGTCGTGGCCGACTTCCTGCGGCAGCGGCTGCCCGGGGCCGTCGGCCCCGAGCTGCTCAGCAAGACCTGCGTCTACGACATGCCGCCCGACCGGGAGTTCATCCTCGACCTCGTGCCCGGCCACCCGCGGATCTCGGCGGCCGTCGGCGCCGGCCACGCCGCGAAGTTCGCCGG
This sequence comes from uncultured Actinomycetota bacterium, assembly GCA_963824115.1. Classification (GTDB taxonomy): domain Bacteria; phylum Actinomycetota; class Actinomycetes; order Propionibacteriales; family Nocardioidaceae; genus DASQEH01. The sequence goes on along the minus strand of CAWGOA010000010.1, from coordinate 163,058 downwards.
GCTGATCGGCAGGATTCTCGCCGATCTGGCGACGACGGGTACCACTTCGTACCCGATCGAGGCGTTCAGCGCGACCCGCCCGGCCGTGACCGACCCCTCGTTCACACCGGTCTTCCGGCTCTCCGGCTCCCCTCCGACACGTCACCCGCGGCCTGTTTCGCCCGGCGTGTCGAGCACCGATTGACGTCTCGGCGAAGCTCAGGTCCTCCAAGGGCGGAGCCTGCTCTCAGCGCTGCTCGCGCATCAGGTGCAGCAGCCAGTCGTTGTCGGTCTTGATCAGGGCGTAGCGGCGGGTCCCACGCAAGCCGTGGAGGGTGAACACCATCCGATGCTCATTGCGGTCTCGCAGCTCCCACCAGCCTGAGTCGGCTATCGACTTGTCCGCATCCTCGTACGTCGCATGGTCGAGGTCGTGGTCGGCCACTGCGACGGCCAATCGGTCCTCCGTCGTACTCGTGGGCATACCGCGAGGCACCGCCCACGAACGCAGCACGCCGTCCTCCTCGAGCCGCAGGTCGAAGTGGTGCCGCGGCCGCTGGTGTTCGTGCAGGACGAACACGGGGCGCTCTACACCGTCGGAGCCTGACACAAGGCCCAGCCTGCCAGCCGCCGACACGTCACCAGCGGCCCAGGGTGTCCGGCGTGTCGGCCGCCGATTGACCTCTCGGCGTAGAGCGAGGTGCCCGGTTCTGGTGGGATGAGGGTGTGGCGCTCGGTGGTGAGACCTCGCAGACCCTCGACCGGGGTATCCAGGTCCTTCGACTGCTGGCCGCCAGCGGGTCCGACGGGTTGTCGGTCAGCGAGATATCAGACGGTCTCGGGCTCGGACGCCCCGTCGTGTACCGGCTGCTCGCTACCTTGATCGAGCACGATCTCGTCCGGCGGTTCTCCGACGGGCAGCTGCGTCTCGGGCTGGGCCTGCTCCCGCTCGCGGCAGCGACCCACTTCGGACTTCGACATGCGGCCACGCCGGTGCTGCGCCGACTGGCCGACGACACCGGAGCCACGGCACACCTGACCGTTGCCGACCACGATGACGGCATCGCTCTAGCTGTCGAAGAGCCTCGGCGAGCCGACGTACACGTCGCGTACCGCGTCGGCAGCCGTCACCGGCTCGACCGCGGCGCCGCGGGGAAGGCGATCACCGGCGGTCGGCGCGGTGTCGTCGACGTCGTCGAGACGCATGACGAGCTGCAGGCCGGCGCTCGGGGCTTCGCCGTACCGGTACTCGGTGTCGTCGGGCTCGAGGCCTCTGTGGGGGTGGTGAGCCTCGGCTCGCTCGATGCCGGCGACGTCGAGCCGAAGCTGCGTACCGCCGCTAGCGAGATCGCGGCCGCCCTCAGCTGACCCCGCACCTTCGCGGCGAGACGTCAATCCGCGGCCGACACGCCGGCAGAACCGGGCCGCTGCTGACGTGTCGCGGGGAGGATGCGGCCGGACACCTCGCCGAGCCTGACGACCTGTCCGTGTCTTCCGGGCGCCCAGCCGGTGATCGTCACGACGTCGCCGTCGGCGAGGAAGCCCTGCTCGGCGCCGCTGGCGAGCACGAGGGGGCGGCTACCGTTCCAGGTCAGCTCGAGCAGGCTGCCGAGACTGCTCTGCTCCGGCCCGCTCACGGTCCCCGACGCGAACAGGTCTCCCACGCGCAGGCTCGCACCGTTGACCGTCAGGTGCGCCAGCATCTGACTGGGCGCCCAGTACATGTCTGTGAACCGGGGGGACGAGATCACCTGACCGTTGACGGAGACCGTCAGGTGCAGGTCGAGCCCGAAGACGTCCGCAGGGCGGCCGGCGAGATATGGCAGCACGGGAGGGTCCTGCGCAGCCAACGGCGTCCGGGCGGCGTCCAGCGCCTCGAACGGCACGACCCAGGCAGAGATCGAGGTCGCAAAGGACTTCCCGAGGAACGGTCCCAGGGGCACGTACTCCCACGCCTGGATGTCGCGCGCGCTCCAGTCGTTGAGCAGTACCACGCCGAAGATGTGCTCCGCGGCCTCCGACACCGGTACCGGATGGCCGAGGACACTGCCGCTGCCGACGACGAACCCGACCTCGCACTCGATGTCGAGCCGGACGCTCGGGCCGAAGCCGGGCCCCCCGTCGGCCCCCGGCGCGCGCTGGCCCTGCGGGCGGACGACGTCCGTCCCGCTCACCACGACGGTTCCCGCCCGACCGTGGTACCCGATCGGAAGGTGCCGCCAGTTGGGCGGCAGAGCGGGGGAGTCCGGCCGGAAGATCTTTCCGACGTTGGTCGCGTGCCACTCGCTCGCGTAGAAGTCGACATAGTCGGCGACCTCGATGGGCAGATGCAGGCTGACAGAGCTGAGCGGGATCCGGTGCCGGTCGACATCTGCTCGCTGCGCGTCGTCTCGTACCAGCGACAGCACCCAGGCGCGGACGTCGTGCCACCGCGCCGGCCCGAGCTCCATCAGCGCGTTGAGCGACCGCGAGGAGAAGACGTCGCCGTCCTCGCGGCCGGCGCCACGCGCGAGCGCCGCGAGGTCGAGTACGTCGTCGCCCAGCCTCACCCCGACCCTGGGCACACCGCCGGGCGGACTGAAGACGCCGTACGGCAGCGTCTCGGAGCCTGCGTCGTACGCAGTGATCGCAGCCGCCGAGGTCACGTCGGCGCCTCCTGTCGTACCAGGCCGAGCGAGACGGCGTCGGCGATGGGGTCCTCGACACCGCAGCAGCCGAACGACCGGAAGTCCCCGCGGACGGCGGACACCTCGCCGCAGGACCAGGACCGCACTCGCCCCGCCAACGCCCCTGCCTCCCGGTCCGCGAGCAAGGCAGCCACCGCCGCCTCGTCGGCGCCGGTCTGAGCCGCCCGGACCGCCAGCATCAGGTTGAGGTAGCCGTGCCGCTCGAGGCCGGCCTCGGTATCGGTGTGTCTGACGGCCCGGTGCAGGCCGGCTGTGAACTTCAGCGGCACTGCCAGGCTCACCGCGGCGATGATCACGCCGGCGACGTCGGTCTCCGACGGGAATGCTGCGGGCAATGTGCCTCCCGTCCGGTACTTGGCGATCACGTCGACGCCAGCCGCACGCGCGGCCGCAACCCGGGCCAGGTCGGCCCCGCGCCGGTCAGGCTCGACCAGCTCGACCGCTGCCGCGCGGCCGTCCGTGGGCAGCTGGAGGGGGTCGGTCGCAGCCATCTCGTAGCCGACGACCAGCACTCCGGCAATGGACTCCGGGCCTTCGTGCGGAGGGTCCAGCACGACGACCGCGCAGGTCGGGAGAGCCGGCCTGCCGGTGAGCCGACCGGAACTCGTCCCACCGCCGATGGTGGACGAGCAGGGGCCCGACCAGGTCGGCGTACCAGCTCGACCGGTGCCGGAGGTGCTCACGGATCGCCGTCGACGCCGATGCGTTTCCCGGGGGGAACATGGCGGCGTCGTCGAACATCGCGACCAGCAACCCGGTCGCAGCGGCGTTCGTTGACACGCCGACACGCTACTGCAATCGTTGAAACGTCAGTGATACACCGCCGTCCGCTATCAGGACGCGAGAGGACGTACTGTGGCCCACTACCGCTCCGTCGGCACCGTCCCGCCGAAGCGCCACACGCAGCACCGCCTCCCCGACGGGGAACTGGCTTTCGAGGAGCTGATGGGCGAGGAGGGCTTCTTCTCGGACTCGTCGCTGCTGTACCACCGCAACCTCCCGTCCCGCATCGTGGCCGCGGAGGTGTGGGAGCCGGGCGACCTGACGACGACGCCGAACCATCCGCTCAAGCCGCTTCACCTTCGCCTGCACGACCTCTTCGACCCCGCGGCCGTCGCAGACATCGACGTGGTCACCGGCCGCCGCCTGGTGCTCGGCAACGGCGACGTACGCATCTCGTACGTCGTCGCCGGGGCGCCCTCACCGCTGTACCGCAACGGGATCGGCGACGAGTGCCTCTACGTCGAGCGGGGCAGCGCTCGGGTGGAGACGATCTTCGGCGCCTTCGACGTCGGTACCGGGGACTACGTCGTCATCCCGCGCGCCACCACCCACAGGTGGCTGCCGCAGACGGGTGCAGAGCCGCTCCGCGTGTACTGCATCGAGGCGAACTCGCACATCACTCCGCCGCGACGCTACCTGTCGAAGTTCGGCCAGCTTCTCGAGCATTCGCCCTACTGCGAACGCGACCTGCGCGGACCAGCCGGCCCGATTCTCGCCGACGAGCTCGGTCTGGAAGCCGACTCCGACACCCAGGTGCTGATCAAACACCGGGGTACCGGCCCGAACGGCATCGTGGGCACCAGGTACACCTACCCGTTCCATCCCTTCGACGTCGTCGGCTGGGACGGCTGCCTGTACCCGTACGTCTTCAACGTGTCGGACTTCGAGCCCATCACGGGGCGAGTGCACCAGCCGCCACCGGTCCACCAGGTGTTCGAGGCCAACAACTTCGTCGTGTGCAACTTCGTTCCTCGCAAGGTCGACTACCACCCGCTGTCGATCCCAGTGCCGTACTACCACTCCAACGTCGACAGCGACGAGATCATGTTCTACGTCGACGGCGACTACGAGGCCCGCAAGGGTTCCGGCATCGCCAAGGGATCGGTCACTGTCCATCCGGGGGGTCACGCCCACGGGCCGCAGACCGGCGCCTACGAGCGGTCCATCGGAGTCGAGTACTTCGACGAGCTGGCCGTCATGGTCGACACGTTCCGGCCGCTCGACCTCGGGGAGGCGGGTGTCGCGAGTGACGACCATGCCTACGCCTGGTCGTGGGCGAAGGGTGGGGAGACGCGCCCCGACGGCTCCGGCTGACCGCCCTCGTCAACAGAGCGCGCACCCCGGAAGATCCAGACCCGCATGGCGGCGAACCGCACGGCCGTCACGAGCAGGTTCGCCACCGTGAGCACGGCGATCTCGACGACACGATGTCCGGCTCCGCCCAGCTGATCGACCCAGGCGAGGGCGCTGCTCGTCGCCAGCAGGCCAGCGCCGAACACGAGCAGTCCCTGTGCCTGGTGCCGCCAGCGCCGATCGGGGCTCGAGATGCCGAACGTCATCCGCCGGTTGGCCGCGGTGTTGGCGACGGCCGTCAGCAGGAGGGCTACCGCATTGGCGGTCTGCGCAGCCAGCACCGGGCGCAGGCACAGGTACAGGCAGCCGTACGCGATCGTCGACGCGGCACCGATGAGGACGAACATCACCGACTGTGCGCTCAGCCTGCCCTCGATGCCGCCTCGCCTCGTGCGTCCGACGGCGTCGCGCAGTGCAGAGAGCGGCACGCGCCCACGCAGGAGTGACCAGCCGACGCGAGCGATCCCTCGTAGGTCGTCCGTGGCCGTCCGGACGACGTCGACCCGGCTGTCCGGGTCGTCGACCCAGTCGACCGGGACCTCGTGGATCCGCATGCCGGCGCGGTCGGCGAGGACGAGCAGCTCGGTGTCGAAGAACCATGCGTCGTCGCGTACCCACGGCAGCAGCTCCGCCGCGACGTCGCGGCGGACGGCCTTGAAGCCGCACTGGGCGTCACTGAACCGCGCGCGCAGCGTTCCCCGCAGCAGCACGTTGTAGCAGCGGGAGATCACCTCACGCCTCGCCCCGCGCTCCACCCTGGCACCGTGGGTGAGCCGGGTCCCGATCGCGATGTCGGAGTGCCCGGTCAGCAGCGGCGCCACGAGCGGAAGCAGCGCGTTCAGGTCGGTCGACAAGTCGACGTCCATGTACGCGAGCACCGGCGACCGTGAGGACGACCAGACGTACCGCAACGCCCGGCCACGCCCCTTGAGAGCGAGGTGGACGACATCCACCTCGTCGTACTCGTGCGTGAGCCGCTGGGCGATCAGTGCGGTGGCGTCGGTGCTGGCGTTTTCCGCGATCGTCACGTGGAACGTGAACGGCATCGTCTTCAGGTAGGCCACCAGGCGGTCGACGCAGCTCTCGAGGTCGGTCTCCTCGTTGTGGACCGGAACGACGATCTCGAGGGTCGGCACCGGCTCGGTCCAGCCGGCCCCGCCGCACCCGACCGTCTCGTGAGCGGTCACCGAAGCCCGCCGCTCAGGTCGTACAGTGTAACGCCGTCGACCGTCTTCGCCGTGAAGCTCGCCGCAACCCAGCGAGCGATCCGGCTGCTGGTGCCGCCGCTGCCTGACATCGGGCCGCCGGCCGGGGACCCGCCGATGAAGTAGTGGATCCGACCGGCCGCGACGAATCCCTTGAACTCGGACAGGGTGGGGCTGGGATCGCTGCCGTTGAAGCCACCGATCGCCATCACCGGCTGCTGCGACGCGAGCTGGTAACCGGCGGCGGTGTTGGATCCGACGGCGGCGGCGACCCAGGTGTACCGCGATGCGTCGGCCTTGAGCATCGAGGTGATCGCCGATGTCGAGGTACTGCCCTGCAGCAGGCCGCCGGCCGACGCTCCGCCACCGGGCGGCACGGCCAACACCCTGCCGGCGCGCCCCGGACCGCCCTGCAAGGGGCCGACCTGCCCGAGCCCGCGGGGGCAGAAGCCGCCACCGGTCGTGGCCGGACCGGCGCTCGGTATCGAGCCGGTGTGGGGCGTGGTCGCGGTGGACGCCGTGTATGCGGCAGGACCGGCGAGCACGGCGACCAGCGCGGCGGCGACGGCGACCCGTGCGACCCGGCGGGGCAGGTGAGGAAGCGCACCGACCACCGGGGCGGCCCCGAGGCCGACGATGAGGATGAGCCAGCGCAGCCACGGCAGGTAGTCGGGAGTCCGGTTCAGAAGTGCGAACGCGAGCGACGACGTGCCGGCCGCCGCGCCGGCGAGCACCAGCGCCGCCCCTGGTGGTCGCGGCGACGCCAGAGAGTCATGGCTCCGATCGCGACGATCGCTGCGATGGCGGGAGCGAGGGCGACGGTGTAGTAGGGGTGGAAGATACCGTGCATGAAGCTGAACGTCACCGCGGTGACGACGAGCCAGCCTCCCCAGGCGACCATTGCCGCTCGGGTCAGGTCCGTCCGACGCCGATCGCGCAGGAACCAGAGGGCCGCCACGAGGATGACCATCGCCGTGGGCAGCAGCCAACCGATCTGGCCGCCGATGTCGGAGTTCAGTAGGCGCAGCCAGCCGGTGGCTCCCCACCCGTTCTGACCGCCTACCGAGCCGCTCTCCGAACCGGTGATCCGGCCGAAACCGTTGTAGCCGAACGTGAGCTCGAGGATCGAGTTGTGCGTCGTTCCGCCGATGTAGGGCCTGCCGGCGGCCGGCCAGAGGGCGACGACCGCCACCCACCAGCCGGCACTGAGCAGTATCGCGGCCACGGCGACCGCGAGGTGCCTGACTCGCCGGCCGGCGGAGGTATCGGCGGCATACATGTACACGAGCGCGAAACCGGGAAGCACGAGGAAGGCCTGCAGCATCTTCGTCAGGAACGCCAGCCCGACCAGCGTGCCGGCCAGGATCAGCCACCGGACGGGCGCCGACACCCGGCGGCCGTCAGCGGTGCCCGATGCGGTCGACTCGACCGCGCGGAGCGTCGCGTACATGGCTCCGACCAGCAACAACGTCAGCAGGGCGTCGGGATTGTTGAACCGGAACATCAGCGCGGCGACCGGGGTCAGAGCAAGGACGGCGCCGGCGAGCAGGCCCGCACCCGCCGAGCCGGCCGTACGTCGGACTGTCGCGAACAGCAGCGCAACCGAGCCGACACCCATCAGCGCCTGCGGCACCAGCAGGCTCCAGGAGCTCAGCCCGAACACGCGGACCGATACGCCCATGACCCACAGGGCGAGTGGCGGCTTGTCGACGGTGATGGAGTTGCCGGCGTCAGAGGACCCGAAGAACAACGCCTTCCAGGACTCCGAGCCGGCCTGGGCAGCCGCCGAGTAGAAGGAGTTGGCCCAGCCCGACGCCCCGAGGTCCCACAGGTAGACAAGAGCGCTGAGCGCGAGCAGGGCGAGCAGGGACGGGCGGACCCACGGCGGGTCCGTCGCAGGTCCCCGCCAGACCCGGAGCCAGGACTTGTGCGAAGAAGGGGCCGGCCCGGTCGTGGTGTCCGGGCGCCGCGGCAGCGTCTGCGTGGTCATGCGTCGACGGTGCCGGTCGGCCATGTGGAGCCGATGTGGTCAGTCTGTCATCGGGCTGTGAGCGCTCGGCAGTGAGACGGTGAAGGTCGTGGAGCCGGGCCTGCTCTCCACCGAGACGTCGCCTCCGTGTGCGCCCACGATGGCCTGGACGATGGACAGGCCGAGACCGGCGCCGCCCGAAGCGCGGGTACGGCTGCTGTCTGCGCGGGAGAACCGCTCGAAGACAGACCGGGTGAGGTCCGCCGGCAACCCCGGGCCGTCGTCGTTGACAGCGACCTCGACCAGCCCCGATCCGGCGACAGGACGGGCGGACACGGTGACCGTGCTGCCGCTTCCGCTGTGCGTCCCGGCGTTGGCCAGCAGGTTCGTCAGGACCTGGCGCAGCCGTTGCTCGTCGCCGACGACCAGGAGCGGCTGGTCGGGAAGCTGGAGCTGGTAGCTGTGGTCGGGTGCGACGACCCGTGCGTCGCTCACGGTCTCGACCGCCAGCCGGGTGATGTCGACCTCGTCCCTCTCCAACGCGCGCCCCGAGTCCAGCCTGGCGAGCAGGAGGAGGTCGTCCACGAGCGTTGCCATCCGCTCGGACTCGTCCTCGACCCGGCTGAGGGACCTGAGTATCCCGGCGGAGTCGGCCGGGTCTCCGCGTCGGCTCAGCTCGGCGTAGCCCCTGATGGTCGACAGCGGGGTACGCAGCTCGTGGGAGGCGTCCGCGACGAACTGGCGTACCCGCAGCTCGCTGTGGTGACGCGCCTGGAGAGCCTCCTCGACGCGCGTGAGCAGGGCGTTGAGCGCGGCACCAACCTGACCGACCTCCGTGGCCGGGTCGGTCACGGAGTCGGGTACGCGGTCGGTCAGGCTTACCTGTCCGGACTCCAGCTGGAGGGCACTCACACGCTGCGCGGTGGACGCGACCAGGTGCAGAGGCCGCAGCTGGCGACGCACGAGCAGGAGGCAGGCGAGTGCGGTGAGCAGCACGCTCAGCAGCCCGACCAACGCCTCCCACCCGATCAGCCGGTGGATCGTGGAGTCGACGCTGCTCGTCGGAAGGCCGCTCACGATCGTGTCGCCGCCGACTTTCTCGACGATGACTCGGTAGCGGCCCACGTCACCGAGGTCGACGGTGTGGGGGATGCCGTCAGTGGGCAGACGGGAGAGAGCCTCGACCGATCCGCGCGCTGAGGGTCTGGTACTGGACTTCGTGATGCTGTACCAGGTCGGTGATGATGCGCGGCGGTTCGTCGGGGTTGACGAGGGAGCCACTCAGGGTCCCAGGTCCCTGTCCCGGAAGGAAGCCCGGCTCCACCCCTCCGGCGGAGCCGCCCGGCTGGCCGGGCGGAGGCGGTGCGTGGCCGTCGGCGAACGCGATCTCGGACCGCGCCGCGGCACCGCGTACCTGGTCGTCGAGCCGCTGGAGCAGGAACTGGCGCAGCGCGAACGTCGACACGATCGTGACGACGAGGCTCGCCACCGCGACCAAGACGATGTTCGTCACGACGATGCCACTGGTCAGTGACCTCGGCAGCAGCCGGCGCGGGCCACCTCGCCGCTCAGCCGACGGGTTTGAGGACATAGCCCGCTCCACGCATCGTGTGGATCATGGGGGCCCGTCCGGCGTCGATCTTCTTGCGCAGGTACGACACATAGAGCTCGACGACATTGGCCTGCCCTCCGAAGTCGTAGTTCCACACCCGGTCGAGGATCTGTGCCTTGCTCAGTACCCGTCTCGGGTTGCGCATCAAGTACCGGAGCAGCTCGAACTCGGTGGCGGTGAGATGGATCTGGTCGTCTCCGCGGTGGACCTCGTGACTGTCCTCGTCGAGAACGAGGTCGCCCACGACGAGCTGAGAGCTGGGCCGGGCGGAGCCGGCGCCGGCGCGGCGCAGCAGTCCTCGCAACCTGGCCACGACCTCCTCGAGGCTGAACGGCTTCGTCACGTAGTCGTCACCACCGGCGGTGAGTCCGGCTACCCGGTCCTCCACGGAGTCCCTGGCGGTGAGGAAGAGCACGGGGACGTCGGCGAACGAGCTGCGGATCCGGCGCAACACCTCGAGCCCGTCGATGTCGGGAAGCATCATGTCGAGCACCACGGCGTCGGGTCGCTCGCGCTTGGCGGCGGCGACAGCCCGGCCACCCGTCAGAGCGACGGTGATCTCCCAGCCCTCGAGCCGCAGCGCCATGGCGAGCAGCTCGGCCAGGTTCGCCTCGTCGTCGACGACGAGCACCCGCACGGGTCTGCCGTCGACATTGGTCAAGACGTCGTGGCTCGCGGGGGCAGATCTGGTCGATAGCGCATGCTGCCATCCTGCGGCACCGGTATCGCGCAATCCTAGGAGCGCGCTGTGCGCTCGGCTGTGAGTCTGGATGCCGGAGGGCAAGAAAGCTCTCGCCGGGAGGGCTCTCGAACGCCACATCCCAGCGGGGCCGTAGGTCATGCACAGCAACCACACAGGCCGGCGGAGGACTGTTCGACCCATGACATCGCACACAAGTGCCGGCCCGAGCCGGCGAACATGGTCCATCCGGACGGCGGCTGCGGCATCGGTCCTGACGGTGGCGCTCGCTGCGGGAGCCGGCGCCGCCCTCGCCGGCCTGGGCGACTCGACCTCCGGCAGAACCGGGTTCCCCGGTCCGGGTGGGCCGGGGGGACTCGCGCACCGGGGCACCGCTTCGGGCCCGAACAGGGCCAGCTTCCGTCGGTGACTCGCACCAAGGGCAGCGCCAGCCTCGACACCTGAGTGCTCCGCAGGGACTACAGTCGCGTTGTGGCGTCGGGGATCGGCGCGAGCGATTGAGCGGAGAGGTGCGTGTCCGAGCGGCCGATCGTGGTCACTGACCGCATTCTTACTCTGCCGAACGTCTTGAGCATCGCTCGCCTGTTCGGGGTCCCCCTGTTCTTGTGGCTCGTCCTCGTTCCGGAGGAGGACGGCTGGGCCCTCGTCGTGCTGATGGTGTCGGGCTTCACCGACTGGCTCGACGGCACCCTCGCCCGCACACTCAACCAGGCTTCGAAGCTCGGCCAGATCCTCGACCCGGTCGCCGACCGGCTGTACATCCTCGCCGTCGTCATCGGCCTCGCGCTGCGCCACATCATCCCCTGGGAGCTGGCGGTCGGGCTGCCGATGCGCGACGTCTTCTTGTTCTCGCTCGTCCCGTTCCTGCGTACGCGGGGATACAGCGCACTCCCGGTGCACTTCCTCGGCAAGGCGGCGACCGCCAATCTCCTGTACGCCTTCCCGCTCCTGCTCCTCGGGGACGGCGACGGCACGTTCCAGACGATCGCCAACGTGCTCGGCTGGGCATTCGCGATCTGGGGGACGGGACTGTACTGGTGGGCCGGGTTCCTGTACGCCTACCAGGTGTTCAAGCTCCTTCGTGAACCACACGGCGCGCCCGCCCAGGTGTCATGACCGCCCCGCATGCCGTGTCTCGCCCCGGTGCCTCACCTCGTCACTACGACGACCTGCTCACGCAGGTCCTCGGCACGGCGCTCGACCAGGACTACCTTGCGGCATCGCGGCGCACGGGCGTCCGCAAGAGACGACCAGCGGGGACCGTGACATTCGTGGCGGTGGTCGTCCTGTTCGGCATCCTGATCGGCGTGTCGGCGCTCAAGACCGTCCGCGACCGGCCGGCCGTTATCGCCCAGCGGGCTCAGCTGGTCGACGAGATCCACCGCCGCCAACACCTGCTGGACGGCATGCACGCGACCATCTCGACCCTGCAGCATGACGTCACGACGGAACAGGCAACTGTCTCCGCGGCGCTCGCGACCGACACCAACCTGGCCGCCCGGCTGACCTCGCTCAGTGTCCTCGCCGGAGCGGTTCCGGTTACCGGGCCCGGCGTGGTCGTCACCGTCGACGACGCACCCGACTCCGGGGAGTCGCCGGCCGGGGTGATCCGCGACAGCGACCTTCAGCTGCTGGTCAACGGTCTGTGGGAGGCCGGTGCCGAGGCGATCGCGATCAACGGGCAGCGACTGACCAGCCTGTCCTCGATCAGGTTCGCCGGCCGGGCGATCACCGTCGACTACCAGTCGCTCTCGCCTCCGTACGTGGTCGACGCCGTCGGAAACCCCAACACGTTGCCGGCGGGCCTGCAGCAGACGCAGGCAGGCAGGGCGTGGCAGAGCCTGCACAGCAACTTCGGTATCCGGTTCGACGTCGTGACCGCAGGGAAGCTGAGCCTCCCGGCTGATCCGCACGACCGACTCCGGTATGCGCGCGTGGGGGGGAGCCACAGATGATCGCCATCGTGGGGCTTTTCATCGGGATCCTGGCCGGGATCTTCCTCGAGCCCTCCGTCCCCGTTGCGCTGCAGCCGTACCTTCCGATCGCTGTCGTCGCCGCGCTCGACGCCGTCTTCGGCGGCCTGCGCGCCTACCTCGACGGCATCTTCGACGACAAGGTCTTCGTCATCTCGTTCGTGTCCAACGTGCTCATCGCGGGACTGATCGTGTACCTGGGCGACCAGCTCGGCGTCGGCGGCCAGCTGTCGACCGGGGTCATCGTCGTGCTGGGCATCCGGATCTTCTCCAACGTGGCCGCAATCCGGCGACATGTCTTCCACGCATGAGCCGGCGACGACATGACTGACGACACCCGCGAGCCCGCTGGCGACGACCCGGCTGCCGGGGACGGTACTGACGTCGGTGCCGACCGGCCGAAGCCGCGTACCCTCACCTCCCTGCTGGTCGGCCGCCCGGGCGGGGCGCAGGTCGTGGTCGCCGTGCTCTTGGCCGCGCTCGGATTCGCCGCTGTGGTCCAGGTCCGGCTCACCCACACCGACAACAGCTTCAGCGGGGCGCGCCGAGGTGATCTCGTCGAGCTGCTCGACTCCCTGTCAGGTGCTGCCGACCGCGCCCAGCAGCAGATCGGCGACCTTCAGCAGACCCGTACCGACCTGCTCAGCGCCTCCAAGCGCCAGGCGGCCGCCGTTGCCGAGGAGCGCGACCGGCTCAGCGTGCTCCAGATCCTCACCGGTTCCGTCGCAGCCGTCGGGCCGGGTGTGACGGTGACGATCGCCGACCCCGCCTCCGCCGTGACCGCGCCGATCCTGCTCAACGGGATCGACGAGCTCCGCGACGCCGGCGCCGAGGCCATCGAGATCGACAACGCGGTGAGGGTGGTCGCCTCGACGTCGATCATCGAACGCAACGGAGTGCTCGTGGCCGACGGGACCGAGCTGCACGCGCCGTACGTCATCGACGTCATCGGCTCGTCACACACGCTCGCCGACGCGGTGATGTTCCCCGGCGGGCTGAGCGACGAAGTGAAGGCGGTGGGCGGCACGGCCAGCGTCCAGGAGGCTGCGGTGGTCAAGGTCGACTCGTTGCATACCGTCGTGCCGCCTGAGTACTCTCAGCCCACCGCACGGTGACCCGCAACGAGGAGAAGTACGTGAACCCTGACGATGTTTTGTACACCGCTGAGCACGAGTGGGTCCGAGACCTCGACGACGACACCGTCCGGGTGGGCATCACCGACTACGCCCAGGACTCACTCGGCGACATCGTGTACGTCCAGCTGCCGGCCGTCGGTGACGAGGTCACTGGTGGCACCCCGATGGGGGAGCTTGAGTCGACCAAGAGCGTCAGCGACCTGTTCGCCCCCCTCAGTGGCACGGTCACGGCGACCAACGACGCGCTGGAGTCGACCCCGGAGCTCTGCAACACCGACCCCTACGGTGACGGATGGATCGTCGAGCTGCGTGTGTCCGAACCGTCTCAGCGTGAGCAGTTGCTCAGTGCAGCCGACTACGAGGCCACGGTAGCCTCAACCTGACCGCTCACCAGTGTCGAAGGAGAAAGCGCGACGAGCTCGCGCGAGGAGGATTTGATGCCATTCTGCACCGAGTGCGGTCACCAGAACCCAGACAACGCCCGCTTCTGTGCGAACTGCGGACACCGCCTGGTGACGGCGGAGCGCCCGGTGGACTCGACCTCCACCCTCAGCTTCGGTGGGCCGGACCGGTCGGAGGTCGAGGGCGAGGGCCGGCTGTCCGCAGCGGAGGAGGCTGCGGTCGAGGCGCTCCCGCGCGGCAGCGCCCTGCTCGTCGTGCAGCGCGGGTCGAGCGCGGGGAGCAGGTTCTTGCTGGACACTGACGAGGTGTCGGCCGGTCGGCATCCCGACAGCGAGATCTTCCTCGACGACGTCACCGTCAGCCGACGTCACGCGGTCTTCCGGCGGACCTCGGACGGGTACCTGGTCGCTGACGTCGGCAGTCTCAACGGTACGTACGTCAACCGGGACCGCATCGACGAGGTACTGCTCTCGAGCGGTGACGAGGTACAGATCGGCAAGTACCGGCTCGTGTACTTCCACAGCACCCAGGTGTAGGCCGACCTTGGTGACCGCGTCGGCAGCGGGTGGGCGAGGTCGCATGAGCATCGGGGAGGTACTCAGGTTGCTGCGGCCGGACTTCCCCGATGTGAGCATCTCCAAGATCCGGTTCCTGGAGACCGAGGGGCTGATCGAGCCCGAACGGGCCGCCTCGGGGTACCGCAAGTTCTCCCCTTCGGATCTCAAGCGCCTGCGCTACATCCTGTCCGCCCAGCGCGACCAGTACCTGCCGCTGAAGGTGATCCGCGAGCACCTCGAGGCGATGGAGCGCGGCCTCGAACCGCCGGACGCCGCCGGTGGAGCGGCCCGAGTGCCCGAGTCGGCACACGAGGCGTCGCATGCGGTCGATGCCGCGGTCCAGGCGGCTGACGCGGCGCCGGAGCTGCGGATCTCCGCCGCAGAGCTGGTCGCGAACTCCGGGATCACCCACGAGCAGCTCGACGAGCTCGCTGCCTACGGCCTGGTGCGACCGAGAACAGGGACCGACTTCTTCGACTCCGATGCGCTCGTCGTCGCGACGACAGTGGCCCAGCTCGCTGGGTATGGGCTCGAACCGCGCCATCTGCGCGCCTACAAGTCGGCCGCCGACCGGGAAATCGGTGTCATCGAGCAGGTCGTCCGGCCGCAGGCCCGTCAGCGCGACGACGCATCCAAGGTGCGGGCCGCCCAGCAGGTGAGTGAGCTGACCGCGCTCTCCGTACGGCTGCACGCGGCGCTGGTGCGCGGCGGGCTTCGCGACGGGCACTGACGGCATGCGAGGCCCCGTCCGCGGTGCCTACGACCGGCTGATGCGGGGTACGCTGACAGCGTGCGCGAGGTCGACGTAGTAGGGGTCCGGGTCGAGATGCCGTCCAACCAGCCCATCGTGTTGCTGCGCGAGTCGTCGGGGGAGCGGTACCTCCCGATCTGGGTCGGGGCTGTCGAGGCGACGGCCATCGCCTTCGCTCAGCAAGGTGTCGTGCCACCGCGGCCGCTGACCCACGATCTGCTCAAGGACGTTCTCGACGCCACCGGCCACGAGCTCACCGAGGTCCAGATCACCGAGGTCCGGGACGGGGTCTTCTACGCCCTGCTCGTACTGGGCGGCGGAGTCGAGGTCAGTGCCAGGCCGTCGGACTCGATAGCTCTGGCGCTGCGCACCGGGTCTCGGATCGTCTGCAGCGACGAGGTCCTCGACGAGGCTGGTCTGGCGGTGCCGGACGACCAGGAGGAGGAAGTGGAGAAGTTCCGCGAGTTCCTCGACCAGATCAATCCCGAGGACTTCGAACCGCCGGTGGGGTTCGGTGAGCGGGATGACCCGCAGACCGGCTGAAGTCTCAACCTATATCTCTACCTGAGACATGCGACACGCGCTGCCGCCCGGGGTGGTGTCGTTGACTGGGGTGCGACGGGGGCCGTACCTTCAGGGGAGAGAGTTCCCGCGTTGTAACTCCAGCCCTGGTGTCCACTCGGCTGATCCGACGGGGAACGCGACCTAGGAGGCCCTTGGTGGCTGGAGACAACGGCACGACAGTGTCGCAGGACGAGTCGGCTGGCGCGTCGCAGGAGGCTCGCGACCGCGCAGGTCAGCAGGGCCTGCTCTTCGACGACGACCTGGCCCCGCAGCCGGAGGATGTCGGATATCGCGGGCCTATGGCCTGCACGGCCGCCGGCATCAGCTACCGCCAGCTCGACTACTGGGCGCGAACGGGTCTGGTCGAGCCCACCGTGCGCACGGCCGGAGGGTCTGGGACCCAACGGCTGTACTCCTTCCGCGACATCTTGTTGCTGAAGGTGATCCGGCGCCTCCTCGACGCGGGCGTGTCGCTGCAGCAGATCCGAAGCGCCGTGCATCATCTGCGCGAGCGCGGTACCGAGGACCTCACCCGGGTGACCTTGATGAGCGACGGCGCGAGTGTCTACGAGTGCCGGTCGGCCAGCGAGGTCATCGACTTGCTCCAGGGCGGCCAGGGCGTCTTCGGGATCGCCATCGGCGGAGTCTGGCGCGAGGTCGAGGGATCGTTGTCGGAGCTGCCCAGCGAGCGGGCGGTCAAGTCGGCGGCCGATACCCCCGGCGACGAGCTGGCAGCGCGCCGCAAGGCGCGGTACGTCGGCTGACGTACCGCCGAGGCGCAAGGTAAGGTGGCGGGCGCCGCCACAGGCATGCGGGAGAGCCCGACTCACGATCGGCGCCGAAGGGGCAACTCCTCCCCGGAACCTCTCAGGCCAACGGACCGCCTGCCCCGGCACTCTGGAGCGCGTCCGCGACAGAGGGGAGACTCGTTGCGTGATGCGCGAAGGAGCCCAGCATGAGCGACCGCCAAACCCTGGGGACCCACGAGGCCTCGGCACCGTTCTCGCGGCGCCACATCGGCCCCGACGCCGCTGAGCAGTCCGCGATGCTCGGGGCATTGGGCTTCGAGACCATGGACGACCTGCTGTACGCCGCCCTTCCCGACCAGATCCGCGCCGGCAAGCCGCTCGACCTGCCGCAGGCCATGAGCGAGGTCGAGGTACGCAACGCCTTGGCCGCGCTGGCGGCGCGCAACACCGCACTGGTGCCGATGATCGGCCTCGGGTACTCCGGCACCGTGACCCCGGCCGTCATCCGGCGCAACGTGCTCGAGGACCCGTCGTGGTACACCGCGTACACGCCCTACCAGCCCGAGATCTCCCAGGGACGGCTCGAGGCGCTGCTGAACTTCCAGACGATGGTCGCCGACCTGAGCGGCCTACCCACAGCTAACGCGTCACTGCTCGACGAGGCCACCGCCGCGGCCGAGGCGATGACCCTGGTGCGTCGCGCGAACCGCACGAACACCTCGACCAGGTTCGTCGTCGACAGCGACTGCCTGCCGCAGACCATCGCCGTCGTCAAGACCCGTGCGGCTGCCATGGGCCTGACGGTCGAGGTCCTCGACGTCTACGACGCACTCCCCACCGACGACATCGCCGGGGTCTTGGTCCAGTACCCAGGCGCGAGCGGACGGCTCGCCGACCCACGACCGGTCATCCGAGCCGCCCATGACGCCGGGCGCCCTTGCCGTGGTAGCCGCCGACCTGCTCGCACTCACCATCCTCGAGGCACCGGGCGCGATGGGAGCCGACGTCGTGATCGGGTCCAGCCAGCGGTTCGGTGTCCCGCTGTTCTACGGCGGACCGCACGCCGGCTTCATGTCCGTCGCCAAGGGGCTCGAGCGGCACCTGCCCGGGCGCCTCGTCGGTGTCTCGGTCGACGCCGAGGGCCGTCCCGCGTACCGACTCGCGCTGCAGACCCGCGAGCAGCACATCCGTCGCGACAAGGCCACCTCGAACATCTGCACGGCGCAGGTGCTGCTCGCCGTCGTCGCCGCGATGTACGCCGTCTACCACGGTCCCGACGGGCTACGGAGGATCGCGACGCGGGTGAACAGGTACGCCGCCATCTTGGCCGACGCGCTGCGCGCGTCTGGGCTCGTGGTCGAGCACGGGAGCTTCTTCGACACGCTGACCGTCCTTGTCGACGCGACCGCCGAGTCGGTGCGGAGCCGAGCCCACGACCTGGGGCTGCACCTCGGCACCGACGGCCCTGACAGGGTCCGGGTGGCCCTCTCGGAGGTCACCACGAGGGATCACCTGCGCCGCGTGCTGGAGGCGTTGGGGGCGGGGGAGGCCGACATCGACGAGATCGACGCCACCGCCGCAGAGGTCATCGCGCCGGAGCTCAGGAGGACCACGAGCTACCTCACGCATCCGGTGTTCACCGACCACCGATCCGAGACCGACCTGCTCAGGTACATCAAGCGGCTCGGCGGACGAGACTATGCCCTCGACCGGGGCATGATCCCGCTCGGCTCCTGCACGATGAAGCTCAACGCCACCGCGGAGATGGAGCCGATCAGCCTGCCGGGGTTCGCCGACCTGCACCCGTTCGCCCCCGCGGATGACGCGGCCGGATATCTGGAGCTCATCGACACTCTGGAGCGCTGGCTGGCTGAGATCACCGGCTACGCGCAGGTGTCGGTCCAGCCCAACGCCGGCTCGCAGGGAGAGTTCGCGGGCCTGCTCGCAATCCGGGCATACCACCGCGACCGGGGCGCGACCTCGCGAGACGTGTGCCTGATCCCGTCCAGCGCGCACGGTACGAACGCCGCGTCAGCGGTGATGGCGGGCATGCGCGTCGTCGTCGTCAAGGCGTCCGACGACGGGTCTGTCGATCTCGACGACCTCCGCGACAGATGTGAAGAGCACCGCGACGACCTGGCCGCGATCATGGTGACCTACCCCTCGACCCATGGAGCCTTCGAGCACACCATCACCGAGCTGTGCGAGATCGTGCACCGGTACGGCGGACAGGTCTACGTCGACGGGGCCAACCTCAACGCACTGCTCGGGCTCTCCCAGCCGGGTGCGTTCGGCGGGGACGTCTCTCACCTCAACCTCCACAAGACGTTCTGCATCCCGCACGGCGGGGGCGGTCCGGGGGTCGGGCCGGTGGCGGTCGCTGCGCATCTGGCGCCGTACCTGCCCTCGCATCCTCAGCACCCCGACCCGGAGCGCCGACACGGTGTCGGTCCGGTCAGCGCCGCCCCGTTCGGCTCCGCAGGCATCTTGGCGATCTCGTGGGCGTACATCGCGCTGATGGGTGCCGCAGGGCTCACCGAGGCCACGTCCGTCGCGATCTTGTCAGCGAACTACATCGCGCACCGGTTGAAGGACCACTACCCGGTCCTCTACAAGGGCCACGGTGACCTCGTCGCACACGAGTGCATCCTGGACCTGCGCGGACTGACCCGGGCGAGCGGCGTCAGCGTCGACGACGTCGCGAAACGGCTGGTCGACTATGGGTTCCACGCGCCCACCATGAGCTTTCCGGTCCCGGGCACGTTCATGGTCGAGCCGACGGAGTCCGAGAGCCTGGCCGAGCTGGACCGGTTCTGCGATGCCATGATCGACATCCGACGAGAGATCAGCCTGGTCGAGAACGGCGACGTCGCCCTTGCGGACAGCCCTCTCGTCAGCGCGCCGCACACCACAGCCGCCCTGACGGGGGAGTGGTCGCGGGCCTACTCGCGTGAGGTCGGCGCGTTCCCGGCGGGCTGGACGCCTGACAAGTACTGGCCGCCGGTCGGGCGCATCGACCAGGCGTACGGGGACCGCCACCTGGTGTGCTCCTGTCCGGACCCCAGCGCCTTCGCCGAGGCTGACGGCTGACCAGTCGTTCGGGGTGTCAGCTCGCCTGGCTCACGCTCGACATGTTGAAGTCCGGGATGCGGAGCGTCGGCGTGACAGTGCGTGGGAAGTAGTCGCCCCACTCCCGGGAGATGGATCGGACCGCGTCCCCCGCCTCGGTGAAGCGCCCGAGCAGGTCGATCGGGCTCTCGTTGAACCGGAAGTTGTTGACGGCACCCACCACCTCCCCGCCCTCGACGAGGTAGACCCCGTCGCGGGTGAGTCCGGTGAGCAGCAACGTCTGGGGGTCGACCTCCCGGATGTACCACAGGCAGGTGACCAGCAGGCCCCGCTCGGTGCGGGCGACCAGGTCGTCCACGGAGCCCTTCGCGCCGTCGACCGACAACAACAAGTTGTCGATGAGCGGCGTGTGCGCGAGTCCGGTCAGCGCCGCCGTGTACCGGGAGGTGCCCAGGGCGCGCAATGTCCCGGCCGTTATCCAGTCGGTGGGCGTGACGCCCAGCCCGTTGTCGAAGACACTGCTGACCGACGAGCTCGACGTCGCGACGACGAACGGCGCCGCAGCCAGTCCAGCCTGGTGGGGGTCGGACCACATCCGCACGCCGGGACGGGCGATCAGCTCGCCCACCTTCGTCCCACCACCGGGGCGGCTGTAGACGCTCTGGCCCTCCGCGGCGTCCCTCCCGCTCGCCACGAAGTAGGCGTAGACAGCAAGGTCGGCGACGGCGGTGGGCGGGAGGAGGGTCTCGTAGCGGCCGGCCGGCAGGTCGACCCGGCGCCGACTCCAGCCCAGCCGACGCGCGAGCTCGTCGGTCAGCGCCTCGACGCTCACCTCGGAGACGGTGTCGGCGGCCTGCCCGACCCAGGCAGAAGCCGAGAGGTCCTCGGGTTTCGCTGTCATGGTGACCTGAGCGGTCGGCTGCTCATGGCGCAGCCGAAGGCCCGTCGAGGACGCCAGGTAGGTCGTCGTGACGTCTTGCTCGGCGTACCCGTAGAGCAGCCGCCCATCGCCGCGGCAGCGTCCGAAGGCGTCTCCCAGCGAGCCGGCGAGGCCGGCGAACGCATCGATGCTGGTGACCGCGGCGAGCTCGTCGAAGTCCGTCGCGGTGCTTGCCCGCGCTGGCGGGGGCGAGCTCGGCGGCGTCGGGGGAGGCCTTCGCCGCGCGGGCGGCGGCGTCGGCAGCCCGGACCGCATCTCGCACCTGGGCGGCGCTGTCGGCCGATCGGGTGACCACGCCGCACGCCCGGCCCTCGGCACCGTCGACGATCGAGATCACGGTGAGCTCGCTGCCGGTCATCACCCCATTGGTCGTCAGGGTGTTGTTCGCCCAGCGCACGTTGGCCGACGACGACGTACGCACGATCACCACTGACTCGTCCGCGCTCGTCGACTCCAGCGCGATGTCGACGAGGTCTTGGGGTGTGCTCATCTCAGTGACCCGCCTCGCTCGCCGTGTTGAGCACCCGGATGTCCCTGAACCGCGCAGTCGGACATCCGTGGCTGACAGCCGCGACCTGTCCGGGCTGAGCCTTGCCGCAGTTGAAGGCACCGCCCAGCACCCAGGTGCCGGGGCCACCGACGGCGTCCATGGATCCCCAGAAGTCAGTGGTCGTCGCCTGGTAGGCGACGTCGCGGAGCTGGCCCTGGATCCGTCCGTCCCGGATCTCGAAGAATCGCTGACCGGTGAACTGGAAGTTGTACCGCTGCATGTCGATGCTCCAGGAGCGGTCTCCCACGATGTAGATGCCGCGGTCGACGCCGGCGATCAGCTCCTCGGTCGTCACCGGGTCCGGCGACGCCAGCAGGGACACGTTGGCCATGCGCTGGATGGGGATGTGCCCGGGCGAGTCGGCGTAGGCGCAGCCGTTGGACCGGCCCCACCCCATCCGCTGCGCCATCCTGCGGTCGGTCTGGTAGCCGACCAGTACGCCGTTCCTGACCAGGTCGAAGGCCTGCGTCTGGACTCCGTCGTCGTCGTAGCCGATGGTGGCCAGACCGTGCTCGACAGTGCGGTCTCCGGTGACCGTGAGGTGCGGCGACCCGTACCTGAGACTTCCGAGCTTGTCCACTGTCGCGAACGAGGTACCGGCGTAGCTGGCCTCGTAGCCGAGGGCGCGGTCGAGCTCGGTGGCATGGCCGATGCTCTCGTGGATGGTGAGCCAGAGGTTGGACGGGTCGATGACCAGGTCGTAGCGGCCGGGCTCGACACTCGGGGCTGCCAGCTTGTCGGCCAGCAGCCCCGGCAGGGCGGCAAGCTCGGCGGTCCAGTCGTGGCCGGTGCCGGTGAGGTACTCCCAGCCGCGCCCGACGGGCGGAGCGATGGTCCGCATCGAGTCGACCGGGCCACCGTCGCGCGCAGCGCCGTAGATCTGGAGCTGCGGGTTGATCCGCACGCGCTGCTGGGTGGTCATGGTCCCCCGGGAGTCGCAGTAGAACTTGTTCTCCCGTACCTGAGACACCGAGGCCGCCACGTGGTCGACGCCGGCCGCCTCGGCCGAGCCGACGGCTCCAATCCTGAAGCAGCGCGACCTTGTCCGCCGTCGAGACGTCGAACGGGTCAGTGTCGTAGGCGGAGACCCAGGTCTCGTCCGGATAGACGGGCTCGTCGGCTAGCTCGATCCGCTCGGACGAGATCGGCTTGGCGACCATCGCGAGGCGAACGGCCTGCTCGGTGACGCGGACCACCTCGTCGACCGTCAGCGCGGTGCCCGAGGCGAATCCCCATGTCCCGTCCACGATCACCCTGACAGCGAAGCCGACCACGTCTTCCTCGGCCGCGTCGATGAGTTCGGCGTCACGCAGCCCCAGGGACTGGCTGTGGAGTATCTCCAGCCGGAAGTCTGCGTGCTCGGCGTTGAAGTCCTGAGCCCTCGAAAGGGAGGCGCGGGCGAGCTTGGCGAGTGGCAACGCCAGGAACTCGGGGTTGATCTCGTGCTGCGGTGCCATGGCGCGCAGCCTAACAACTGAGCGCGGATCCGCGCCGGTTGGCGACGACCTGCACCTGCACAGGAATGCGCATGCGGAGCTCGGAGAGGTGGCTGACGAGTCCGACGCACCGCCCGCCCGCCCGCAGGGAGTCGATCTCGTCCATCACCTCGTCGAGGGTCTCGCCGTCGAGAGTTCCGAACCCCTCGTCGACGAAGAGGGTGGACAGCTCCGCTCCCCCCGCTTCGTCCCTGACCAGATCCGCGAGACCGAGAGCCAGGGCGAGGCTGACGTAGAACGTCTCACCACCCGACAGGGTCGCCGGGTCTCGACGATGGCCGGTATGGCCGTCCAGCACGAGCAGGCCGAGCCCGCCGCGTGTGTCGCCGACGCCGCGCTCCATCGAGTGCTGGAGCTGGTACCGGCCACCGCAGATCGCCGACAGGCGCAGGTTGGCCGCGCCGACGACCTGTTCGAGCCGCGCGGCGAGCACGTAGTGGGAGAGTCGGGTCCTGGTGAGGTTGTCGGCCGAGGTGCCGGAGCACATGGATGCCACGGTCGCTGCCCGGTCGCGGCTGTCAACCAGGGGATACCAGCGCAGCAGGGCGGCGTCCAGCTCGCACAGCAACTGCTCGAGCCGGTCGCGGCGGGTGGCGGTCGCTTCGGCATGGGCCCAGGCTTCGACCCGCTGCTGCTCGGCCGACTGGACCGCGGACTCCAGCGCCGACAGGTCCGGCTCCGGTTGGGCAGCCGCCTGCGACGAGAACCGGGTCGTCGGCCAGCCGCCGGGCGTCGCGTACGTCGTCGCGATAGCTGCGGTTGAGCGACTCGGCGACCGCGAGATCGACGTCGGTCATCGTGGCGGCCTGCAGCTCGGCGACGTCGGCGAACGCGCGTCGGGGCGAGTGCGTGGGACAGCCGGGTGTGAGCGTCGGCGGTCGCCTCCGAGCGGCGCGCGCGTTGGTGCAGCGCCTCGGCAAGCGACGACGCCGCGGTGAGGTCGACCCGAACGTCCCTGAGGGTGTCCTCGACGCTCGCCGACGGGCCGATCGCACGCCGGAGCTCGCCCTGCTTCAATCCGAGCTCCGCGATGTGGTCTGCCCGCCGCTGCCTGACCAGCTCGCACGCGGCGTCGAGGTCGCTCAGCTCGCGCCCGACCTCCGCTCGTCGGTGGTCGAGTCTGTCAATCTCAGCTTCGAGCGGCACGCACCCTCAGGCCGGCCTCCCGAGCAGTCTCGAGCTCCCGGGCGGCCTCGGCGAGCTGCGCGCCCGCTTGCATGACGTCGAGGTCTCCCGCCTCGGTCGAGCAGCGGACCAGCTCGGACCGAGCCGACGCCTCGACCTCGAGAAGGCTGCGCAAGGCCTTGTCCCGCGACTCGAACGCCTCCTGCGCGTGTGCCTCTGCGGCGGCTGTGACCTGCGACGGCGATGCACTGGCCGGCGCAGGGATGCTGCTGGCTCCCGCACACCAGGCAGGCGACCCCGTCCACCAGCTGGCCGGCGAGCTCGGCCGCCATGCCCTGAAGCCTTCGCTCGCGGAGGTCCAGCCAGGCAGCATGCGCGAGCAGCTGACGCCGTCTGGTCTGCGTGATGCGGTCGGCGAGGTCGGCAAGCTCACCGGCGACACGGGCCGCTTCACGGGCCGCCGTCTCGGCTCGCTGGGCGCTGCTGAAGCGCGCGAGTGCGGTCGGCTCGCCGGCGGCCAGCTGCGCGTCCCGGCGCAGCTGTCGGCGTGCCTCAGCCAGCGCGTCGGGACAGCTCTTCGCCTCCGCCAGGAGGGGCTCACGGCCCGTCTCGAGGGAGAGCAGCTCCTCGTCGAGGCTGCTCACGAGCCCGCTGAGAGCGCGTACGGCGTCCTCGACACCGACCAGGACCTCCAGACGAGCAACAAGCTCCTGCCGGCTGGCGACAACGGCGTCGACGGCGTCGAGGTCCCGTCCGGCCAGCTCTCGTTGCAGCGAGGCGGAGCAGGAGGCGAGCACAGCACGGACGCGCCGGTCGGCCCTGGCCAGCGAACGCTCGCAGTCTTCGAGCATCGCCTGTAGCGGGGCGAACGAGCGGGCGTCCTCTGCGCGACTGATCCGTACGGCTCGCTCCTGCACCACGGCGTAGACGGCATCAAGGTCGCGCAACCGCTCGAGACTGTTGCGGTGGCGTTGCTGGCCCGCCTCGCAGGTCGCGGCCGCCGTCGAGCGCATGCTGGTGCTGCTTCAGCGCGACGCTTGCCGCCGACGCTGCCTCCCGGGCCGCGAAAGCAGCAGCCGTCGTGGTCTCCACGCGGTCCGCCAGCACGGTCCGCGCCGTCGCAAACGCGTCGGGCTCCGCAGACTGGACCGCATCTTCGATGTCGCCGGCGACCTCGTGGGCACGAGCCAGCAGCTGGCAGACGCGAGCCCGCTGGGACTCGAGGGCCCGCTCGCAGCCGCGGCGATGCTCGGTGAGCCACGCCTCGATGCGGGCGAACCGCCGGGTCTCGAAGAGCGACTCGAGCACATCGTGGCGTTCCTTGGCGCCGGCGCGAAGGAACGTCTGGAACAGCCCCTGAGGGAGCATGACCACCTGGCAGAACTGGTCCTTGTTCATACCGAGCACGCGCGCGACCAGCAACCCGACCTCGTCGATGCGCGTGGACAGCGGGACCCACCTGCCGGCGACCAGCTCCTCGGCGGACGCCTTGGCGGGCTGGTCGACGTGGCCCGCTCGCGCCCGTCGCGACGGTCGAGACCAGGCGGGAGAGCGGCGGATGCGGAACCGCCGGCCGCGCAAGGTTGCCTCGAGGACGACGACGGGAGCTGCGTCGTCATCGGCGTGGTGGCTCTTGAGGTCCTTGGCGCCGTTTCTCGCACCCGGCACGGCTCCGAACAACCCGAAGCAGATGGCGTCGAGGATCGTGGTCTTCCCGGCGCCGGTAGGCCCGGTGAGCAAGAAGATGCCCGCGCCGTTGAGCGGTTCGAAGTCGATGACCTCGGTGCCGGCGAACGGGCCGAACGCGCGGATCTCGAGGCGGTGAACCCTCATGAGGCGAGATCCTCGCCGACCCGGCAGGCGTCGCAGGCGTCCCGCAGAAGTGCCGCCTCTGCCTCGTCGGGAGCGGCCCCGCGCATGTCCGTGAAGAACCGGGTGGTCACGTCGAAGTCGCTCTCACCCGCGACAAGCAGTGCAGGGTGGTCGTCTGGTCGTCCAGCGCAGGCGGACGGCTGGAAGCGGAGGACCAGCGTGTGCGGGAAGCGCGCCCGGAGGCGCTCCATCGCCTGCTGGGGCCGGACGTCATCGGTGATCGTCGCCTGCACCCACGCGGACTCGGCCGCCGCGTGCGCGGTGTCGGTCAGCAGCGACTCCAGGGAGCCGCTGATCAGAGCCAGCGGCCGCGGGACCGGCGCGTCGACCCACGACACGCTCCGCAGTCCCGAGCCGCCGAGATCGACCAACCAGCTGCCCTTGCGCTGATGCACCTCACTGAACGAGTAGGCCAACGGTGACCCGGAGTACCGCACCGCCTCCGAGAGCACCTGCCGACCGTGCAGGTGCCCGAGCGCCGCGTAGTCGACACCGTCGAACGTGCTGAGCGACACGCTGGAGACACCGCCGACGGAGATGTCGCGCTCGCTGTCACACGGCTCTGCGCCGAACACGAAGGCGTGGGCCATCACGACCGACCTGGTCGCGGCACGGCTGCTCAGGTCGGCGCGCACCCGTCGCATCGCCTCGTCGAGGACGACGCGGTGGCTGCGCGCCTCGAGCTGCCAGTCGCCCCGGACCAGGTCGGGCTCGAGGTAGGGAATGCCGTAGATGGCGACGTCGCCGTGCTCGTCGCCGATCACGACCGGGATGCCGACCTGGTCCGCCTGGGTACGCAGGTGCACCCCGGCCGCATCGATCAGCTCGGCGGCGAAGCCCAGGCGCGGCGCCGAGTCGTGGTTTCCACTCGTCAGCACGACCCGGACGCGGGCGTCGATCAGCCGACGAAGGGCATCGCTGGCCAGGCTCACGGCATCCACCGACGGCAGCGCCCGGTCGTAGATGTCCCCGCTCACCACGACGACGTCGACCGACTCCGCCCGCGCCACATCCACGAGGTGGTCGACGAACCGGCTCTGGGCGTCGAGCATCCCCTCGCGGTGGAACGACCGGCCCAGGTGCCAGTCGGACGTGTGCAGGATGCGCATGCCGAAGACGCTAATCGCCGTCGCCGACAATGCAGGGGAGCTACACGCCGCGCAGGCGATCGGGGTGGGTGTAGGCGACGTACCTGCCGCCACGCGTGAACCCGCACACCGTGATGCCGGCGCGGTCGGCCAGCTCGACCGCGAGGCTCGACGGTCCACCGACCGCTACTACGACGGCGACCCGGCCGGCGACCGCCTTGGTGACGATGTCGAAGCCCACCCGTCCGCTGACGCAGAGGATCGAGCTCTCGGTGTAGGAGGCGTTGCCGAGCTGCCTGGCACCCAGGACCTTGTCGACGGTGTTGTGCCTGCCGATGTCTTCTCTGGCCACGACCAGCCGGCCGTCGAAGTCGAAGACCCCGCATGCGTGGATCGAACCGGTACGTGCGAAGAGCGGCTGCCTGTCCCGCAGCAAGTCGGGCAGCGAGACGATCACGTCGTCTCGGACCAGCTGTCCAACCTCCAGCGGGGTCCGGTCGGGGGTGAACACGTCGTCGAGGCTCTCGGCCCCGCAGACCCCGCACGCCGAGGACATCGTCGTCGAGCGCGCCGACGGGTGCCGGGCCGGCGGTGCGTCCAGGTGGACGGTGACGACGTTGTACCGCTGCTCCTGTGACAGCGCGCGGTCGACGCAGTAGGCGACGGTGCGCGGAGGGACTCCCACCTCGGCCGCACCCTCAGCCAGCAGGTAGCCCGCGGCCAGCTCGAAGTCCGCGCCGGGCGTACGCATCGTCACGGCCACGCGTGTCGCCTCGTGCCCCGGCCACGCGAGCCTGATCTCGAGTGGCTCCTCCGTGACCACCGAGTCGGCGCGCATCCGTCGCTGCTGCCCGACAACCTCGGTGACCGTGCGACGCACGCTCGACCCGGGGCGCTTGCCATGCCCGGCCGGGCCGCGCGTGCCGAGGGTGACCACGGTCGTCAGCGTCCGCCCGGCGACGTCACGGCGAACCTCTGCCGGCTGTGGAGGGCACGCCTCAGGTCGTCGGTGCCGTCGATGATCGCCCGGCGCACGCCGGGGGTCAGGTCGTCGCCGTCGAGGCAGCTCTCGGCGAGCCGGACCGTCTCGTCGTCGACCGCGAAGCGCGGGAAGGCCAGCTTTGCGCAGAAGTCGACCACGGCGCCCGACCGGATCCTCGCCGTCGCCGGAAGCTCCGTGAAATACCGCTCCACGTACGCCGCTGTGAGGTCCTGCCGGCGCGGGCGGAAGAAGTAGGTGCACAGCGCGTAGAGGGCGGAGTTGCTCAGCGACGGGTCGGAGACGATGGACTGCCATACCTCGGCCTTGACGTCGCTGTCCGGAATCGTGGCCTTGCAGCGCAGGGCGTGCTCAGCGCCTTGCGACGACCGGTCGCGGGCCTGCTCTGCCTCGACGTCCGTCAGCCCGAAGACGCCGAGCTCGCACAACGCGCGGGTGATCCGCCAGCGGACGTCCTCGTCGACGCGAAGCCCGGCCGGCGTGTCGCCCGTGAGCCACCCACGCAGGAGCGCATCGTCGTCGGTCAGACAGATGAACGCCCGGGCCGCGACGATCTGCCGGTTGCTCGACGGTGTGGCGCCGGTGAGCAGCCGGTAGGCGACCGCGGCCAGCCGGCTGCGCGAGTCGTCGTCGGCGAAGAACGTGCCGAGATGACCGATCAAGCCGTCGGCGGTCGTGCCGAGTATCTTCTCGACTCCCAGGTCGGACTCGCCGGCGAGCGCCTGCTCGGCCGTTGACAGGTACAGCCCGGGGCTGAGGGACCCATCGAGCATCCCCTCGCGCAGCGAGCCCCAGATCACTGCACGACCGACCGGGTCCTCGATCGACCCGAGGAACGCCGGCGCCCGCTTCGCCGACGCATCGTCGAGGGAGATCTTGGCCCAGGTCTCGTCACGCGAGTCGGGCAGCACGAGACCGGTTCCGTCGTACGACTCCAGCCCTACCTGTGTGCTGTCGGTCTCGACGAGCACCGGGACCGAGCTGTTGGTCGCGTCCTCGCGGTACCACGTGACGGTGAACGCGTGCGGACGCGACACGTCCTCGGCCGACCCGTTGACTCGCTGGACCGTGACGCCGTCTCCCGCGTCGGCGATGCACCTGAGCGTGTCGAGACCCGCCGTCCGCAACCAGCTCTGCGCCCAGCCGTGAACATCCTTGGCGCTGGCGCGCTGCCACGCGTCGAGAAGGTCGGTGAGGGTCGCGTTGCCGTAGGAGTGCCGCTGGAGGTGGTCGACGACGCCGGCCAGGAAGTCGGTGTCGCCGAGGTAGGTGTTGAGTTGCCGGAGCGCCCCGGCTCCCTTGCTGTAGGAGATTCCGTCGAAGGCCGTCAGGGCCTCCTTGGTGTCGCGAACGCCGTTTCCTGCCACCGGATGCGTGGAGCTTCGCTGGTCGGCGGCCATGCCCCAGGCCTTCTCGTTGTACGAGAACTCGGTCCAGATGTCGTCGAACTTCGTCACCTCGCTCGTGAGCCGGTAGCCCATGTAGGTGGCGAAGGACTCGTTGAGCCAGAGGTCGTCCCACCACTGCATCGTCACCAGGTCCCCGAACCACTGGTGCGCCATCTCGTGGGCGACGACGTACGCCCGGGCCGCCCGCTCACTGTCCGTCGCCTGCGCCTTGAAGACGAAGTCGTCGGTGAACGTGACACAGCCGGGGTTCTCCATCGCACCGGCGTTGAACTCGGGGATGAAGACCTGGTGGTAGTCGCCGAAGGGGTACCGGATGCCGAACAGGCGGTGGTAGGCGTCGAGGCACTGACCGGTGACCTCGAACAGCTCCTCGGAGTCCTTGTCGAGGTGGGCGGCCAGGGACTGCCTGCAGTGCAGGCCCAAGGTGATGTCGTCGTGGGTGTCGGTCAGTGAGTGGTACGGGCCGGCCACGAGAGTGACCAGGTACGTCGACAGAGGCTTGGTCTCGGCCAGCGTCCAGAGCCCGGGCTCTGTCTGGGTCGCCCTGCCGTTGCCCACGACGACCCACTCGACCGGCGCACGCACGCTCATCCGGTACGTCGCCTTGAGGTCGGGCTGGTCGAAGCACGCGAAGACGCGGGGGGCGGCGTCCAGGAACGTCATCGCGTACACGTAGACGAGCCCGTCCTCCGGGTCGACGGTGAGGTGCAGCCCTTCGCCGTCATGGGAGTACGACATGACTGCGTCGACCACTAACACGTTGTGGTCCGAAAGGCCGGTGAGGTGCAGGCGCCCGTCCCGGAGCCCGGTGACGTCGAGGGCCGACTCGTTGAGGTGCACGCTCACGAGCTCGTGCGGCCGGATCTCGAGGAAGGTGTCCTGCCGATCCAGGCTGTCGAACTCGATCACCGTTCGCGACCCGAACGTCTCGTTACCTCGGGTCAGGTCGAGCGCGATGTCGTACGACGACACGGCGAGCGACGCCGATCGGGTGCGTGCTTCGGTGGCGGTCAGGCAGGGCATTTCGACAGCCTAGATGCAGCCCTCGGCGGGCACGATGGCAGCCGCCGGCGACACCGCCGACCGGCAGAGGCAGGATGTCGTGATGGCAGCGGAGCAGGCGTGGGACGTTCAGCAGATACCTGACCAGAGCGGCCGGACGGTCGTGGTGACCGGCGCCAACAGCGGTATCGGGCTGGTCACCGCCCGAGCGCTGGCGGGGGCCGGCGCCCACGTCGTGCTGGCCGTCCGCGACACCCAGCGGGGGAGCCGGGCGGCTGCCGGGATCGACGGCTCGACAGAGGTGAGGCCGCTCGACCTCGCTGACCTGGCGTCCGTGCGGTCGTTCGCCGAGGGATGGGACGGCGACCTTGACGTGCTGGTCAACAACGCCGGCGTGATGGCTGTCCCGAGAGCCCGGACGGTGGACGGCTTCGAGCTACAGTTCGGGACCAACCACCTCGGCCACTTCGCGCTCACCAACCTGCTGCTCCGGCACATCACCGACCGGGTCGTGACGGTGTCCTCGACAGCGCACCGCATGGGCAGGATCGACCTCGACGACCTCAACGGGGAACGCCGGGGGTACCGGCGCTGGCGGGCGTACGGCCAGTCGAAGCTGGCCAACCTGCTCTTCACGCTGGAGCTGGAGCGTCGCCTCGAGTCGTCCGGCTCCCGCGTGCGTGCGATGGCGGCGCACCCCGGGTACGCCGCGACCAACCTCCAGAGCCGTACCGGCAACCCACTGATGAACTCGCTCATGGCCCTCGGGAACCGGCTCTTCGCCCAGAGCGACGCCATGGGCGCTCTGCCGACCCTGTACGCGGCGACGCAGGACCTTCCCGGTGCCAGCTACGTCGGGCCGAACGGCCGCAGGGAGGCCAGGGGCCACCCCACGCTGGTGGGGAGGAGCGAGGCGGCGACCGACACCGAGATGGCGGCGCAGCTGTGGGCGAGGTCCGAGGAGCTGACCGGCGTGCCGTTCGGCCTGCCCTGACGCCTCGCGGCCAGTGCTCAATACTGCGCAGTTCCGTGCATTGACAGTCAAGTTCGTCTGATGTGAGGATGCGTTAATGCGCAAACCGCTGGCACGTCCGACTCGTTGGCCCGCTGCTCCGCGGCCTTCCTCGTCGCCGGTCTGGTCCTGCCGGTCACTCCCGCGCTCTCGGCGCCCGGCGGGCACTCCGGTGCGGCGGCCAGCCGTCGCGTCATGGTGGTGGCGACGGACGGGCATCATGGGGCCGCGGGGACGCTACGGCACCCCGTGGCGTCGGTCCGAGAAGCCATCCGGAGGCTGCCGAGACGGCGGCGGCGAAGTCCTCATCCGTGGCGGCCGCTACTCCCAGCGGATCGCGTTGCGGAAAGCGACAGGCATCACCATCCGGCCCTACCACCACGAGCGGGTAGTTCTCGACGGCAGCGCTCTCACCCCGCCGAAAGGCACCTCGGCGATGGTGCTCATCCACAACAGCAACCACATCACCGTCGAGGGGCTCGACATCACCGGCTACCGGACGACGTCGATCGACGCGACACCGATCGGCATCTACGTGCACGGGGCGTCTTCCCACATCACGTTGCGCGGCAACCATGTGCACTCCATGGGCAACTACAACGGCACCCTCGGAAGCTTCGAGCTGAACGCCCACGGGATCGCCGTCTACGGGGACCGGCCACACCACCCGATCACGGACCTGACCATTGCGCGCAACGAGGTGGACCACCTGGCGCTCGGTGCCAGCGAGTCCGTGGTGGTGAACGGGAACGTCGACGGGTGGCGCATCAGAAGGAACCTGATCCACGACAACAACAACATCGGCATCGACGCGATCGGCTTCGAGCCGACCCTGCCGGGACCCTTCCGCTACACGCGGGCCAACCGCGCCCGTCACGGCGTGATCGCCGACAACACCGTCTACAACATCATCTCGAAGGGCAACCCGTCGTACTACGAGGACGGCGGCTGGTGCAACTGCGCCGACGGCATCTACGTCGACGGGGGCACGCACATCCGCATCGACCGCAACCGCCTCGCAGGCGACGACATCGGGATCGAGGTGGCCGCGGAGAACCCGCACGGCAGCGCCGACCACGTGAAGGTCGCCGACAACTTCGTGCGGACGAGCGGCTTCGTCGGGATCACGACCGGCGGATACTGCGACGGTCACGGGGGCTGCGGAGGCGTCCAGACCGGGACGGTCGTTCGACAACACCTTCGTCAACAACACCTTGTACGACAACAACACCCTGGACGACGGTTCGCCGGAGTTCCTCATCCAGTACTACGCCTTCGACGACACGGTCGAGAACAACATCATCTACGCAGCGAACGCCGGCCACGTGCTGCTCGGTACCGTCCCCCGTGCCGAGCGCGACGGCCTCAGCACCAGGAACCGGATCGACCACAACCTCTACTACGCCACCGGCGGGAAGCGGTCCTCGGCGTCGTTCGGCTCGCTCGGCCGTACCTACACCGGTTGGGCGCGGTACCGGCGCGCCACCGGCCTCGACGCCCACAGTCGGTTCGTCGATCCCCGGCTCCGCGCCCCTGCCCGGGGTGACCTGCACCTGCGCCGACACTCGCCTGCGATAGACGCAGGCGCCGCCCTGCCGATGGCTCTCACCGGCGCTCTCGACATCGACCGCGGCCCGCGGGTGCGGGGCGGTCGGATCGACATCGGCGCCGACGAACGCCGCTGAGCGAGACCGTCGCAGCGAGCAGGAAAGTACCAGTTGCGGGCGCGCAGCCTAGGAGACGCCGGCGACACCGATGAGGTGACCCTCGGGATCGGTGAAGTGGCCGATCACGAGGTCAGCTGCCCGGACTCTGCTCAGGGCCCATCCGGCGCGTGCCACCAAGGCTCTCTGCCTTCTGGAGCGCGGCTTCGACATCGGCGACTCCGACGTAGAAGATCACGTGGCCCTCGTAGTCGCGCCCGCCACCGACGCCGCCGGGGATCCCGACTCCGGCGGCTGTCGTGTTGTCGGTGAACCCGTAGTTGCCCGCGGCCGAGATCGCCGGCGAAACGGGGCCGCTGGTGTCGAACTCCCAGTCGAACAGCTGGCCGTAGTAGGTGCGGAGGCCCTCCGGGTCTGTGCCGGTTATCTCGAAGTGCACGACGGGGTTCCCCATGGGCGAATCCTTTCCAGGCAGAGCTCGGCAACGAGGGCGACAGGCGCTCTGTAGGGCAACCCTAGTACCCGGACTGCAACGCTCTCGGGCCTCCGACACGCTGTGCTGGACGGGTCTCGCGGGTCAGGAGAGGACGACGGAGCGGGTGAGGTACCGAGGATGGTCGGGGTCCAGTCCACGGGCCCGGGCGGTCTCCACCGCCACGCGCTGAGCCCGGACGAGCTCCGCCAGCGGCTCCAGCCCGTCGGCGACGATCGTGGCACCGGACACCGCGACATCGTCGCGGAGTCCGGCGGGTGGGGGTCCGATGAGCCAGACGACGCTGCGATCGGTGGCCGCCGACAGCGGCCCGTGCCGGTACTCCAGTGCGGGATAGCTCTCGCTCCACGCGGCCCCCGCCTCGCGAACCTTGAGGGCGGCCTCCGCGGCGATCCCGACCGACCAGCCCCGCCCCAGGAAAGCGTAATGGGGACGGTCGACCAAGTCGCCGTCAGGCGATCCCGCCAGGACCTGGCGAGCCTGGGCCACCGCGGCTGTCAGGTCGAGGCCGACGCTGGTGGCCAGGAGGACGAGGGCGGTGGTGGCGAAGCGGGTCTGGACGACTGCCTGCTCGTCGGCGTAGTCGAGCGTGACGAGCTCGTCCGCGAGCGAGGCCGCCGGAGCATTCGCGTCAGCGGTGACCACGATCCGCGTCGCCGAGGTCGGTACCGCCTTGAGAGCCTGAAGGATCTCCGTCGTCGTCCCGGACCGGCTCAGGGCGAGGACCGCGTCGTAGCCACGGTCGAGGAACGCCTCCGAGGCCGGGAAGGCGTCCGTGATGCCCGCACCGGCGTGCTCGCGCGCCGCTGCGTACGCCGAGGCGATGTGCAGTGACGTCCCGCAGCCGATGACTGCCACTCGCGAGCCTGCGGTCGGGAGAGCGGGGGAGTGGTCACTGGCCGAGGACATGGCGCGCTCCCAGCAGTCGGGCTGGGAGCGGATTTCATCGTCGACGCGAGATGTCATGGCCAGGCTTTCAGATCGAGCATTAGTGAGCGTTATCGTACAACTGGGTTGCGGAAGGTGAACAGTCCCTCTGCTTTCGTCAAGCGACCAGTACCTGCACCCCGGCGACCCTGACCGCCGCCAGCGTCGCCGCATCCGCGCCCGAGTCGGTCACCAGGTCGTCAACGGCATCCAAACCGCAGATCCGGGCGAAGGTGACCTTCCCCATCTTGCTGCTGTCGGCGATGACGACTGTGCGTCCGGCCTGACGGATGAAGGCCAGGTCCGTGTGCGCCTCCATCTCGTCATGGGTCGTGCACCCCTGCTCGACAGTGAATCCGTCGGTGCCGATGAAGGCCAGGTCGAAGTGGTACTGCGCGACCATCGCCTCGGCTGCCGGGCCGACCAGCTCGTACGACGCGTGACGGGCGTTGCCACCGACCACGACGAGGCGGATATTGGGTCGGAGCATGAGCTCGGCAGCAATGTTGAGTGCATTCGTGACCACGGTGATGTCGCGACGGTCGGCCAGCGCTCGGGCCACCTCGGTGCCGGTGGTCCCGCCGGTCATGCCGACGACGGCGCCCTCCTCGACGAGGTGGGCCGCCGCGATGCCGATCGCCCTCTTCTGGTGGTGCTGTCTGGCCGCTTTGAAGCGGATCGGCTGCTCGACGCCTGTGCGGTTCGCCATAGCCCCGCCGTGCGTGCGCAGCAGCAGCCCCTGCTCGTGGAGCGCCTGGAGGTCGCGCCTGATCGTCGCACCGGAAACGCCGAACTTACCGGCCAGGTCGAGTACGTCGACGCTGCCGCGTTCGGCGACCCGGTCGAGGATGTCGCTCAGCCGTTCGGCGCGCATGCTGCATCGTACCGGAGGTGCTCACCGATGTGCGCTTAGACAGTTCCGCGCATTTCGCCGGCTGTGCGCCTCCACCGTCACGGCGGGGGAGACAGTGACCGCAATGCCGCTCCGGACCTGTGGACGTGGCGGTCGGCCTGCCTGACGAGGTCCGGGTCGCCGCCTGATGATTACGACGTTGATCCCCACGAGGGCGGCCGCAGCGCGCACGGCAGCCTCTGCCAGCAGCACAGCGGTGGTCGCATCACCGCGCAGTCGCGGGTTCCCCTCCAGCGCGAGGCGCGCAGCGAGTGCTGTTGTGCGTGCGCCGAGAGCGGTGACCTCGAGCGGTACCTCGGTCGCTCGCCCGAGGGCGGACCGCACCTCGTCGCCCTGCCGGACCGGGCCTCCCGCAGCCGTCCGGGCCGAGGCCGCGAGCACCTCCTTGTACGCATCCGCATCGTCACCGGCCAGGTCGGCGGCGCGCCGACGGATCTGGTCGGCCTCCTGGGCGAGAGCCTCGCAGTCGGCAACCTGCCGCAGCGAGAATCGAGCGGCCATGGCGACCAGCCCCGCGGCGAGCGACACGGTGACGGCAGCGACAGCGCCACCACCGGGCGCCGGCTCCCTGCTCGCCACCAGGTCGAGGAACCGCCCGAGCTCGGTGCCGACGTAGGAGGTCCGCTCGGGCAGGTCTTGTCGTCGTTCACCAGCTAGAACAACCCGACGGTGTCGTCGGTCTCGTCGATGTCGACGTGCGCCGCCGCAGGGTCTGACCCCAGGCCGGGCATCGTCCGCATGTCTCCGCAGATCGGGTAGATGAACCCCGCTCCGGCCGAGGCTCGTACCTCGCGGACCGGGAGAGTCCACCCTGTGGGGGCACCCTTCAGAGTGGGATCAGACGACAAGGAGAGGTGCGTCTTGGCCATGCAGATCGGCAACGTGCCGAATCCCGCCTTCTCATACATGTCGAGCGCACGCGTGGCGGCCGCGGAGTACTCGACCCCGGCTGCACCGTAGACCTTGAGGGCGATCGTCTCGATCTTCTCCCGCAGGCTCGCCTCGTCGGGGTACAGCAGGCGGAACTCGCTGACGGCTCATGAGCCGCCTCGTGCACCGCCTCCGCCAGCTCGACAGCGCCGGCTCCACCGTGCTCGAAGTGGGTCGAGACGGCGCAGCGGGCGCCGGCGATCTCGGCGATCTCGCGGATCGCGGCATGCTCCGAGGGGTGGTCGGTAGGAAAGGCGTTGATAGCGACGACGGGGGAGACACCGTGCATGCGCACGTTCTCGATCTGCTTGATCAGGTTCGCGGCCCCCGTCTGCACGTCGTCGGGGTTCTCCGCGAGCAGTCCTTCGGGTAGCGGTCGCCCAGCGACGATTCGATACCTGCCCGAATGCGCCTTGAGCGCACGTACAGTCGCGACCACGACGGCGGCGTCGGGTGCCTCACCCGAGGTGCGGCACTTGATGTTGAAGAACCGCTCGGCTCCCATGTCCGCCCCGAATCCAGCCTCGGTGACGACGTAGTCCCCGCAGCGCAAAGCGATCAGGTCGCCCAGTACCGAGGAGTTGCCGGTCGCGATGTTGCCGAACGGCCCGCAGTGCACGATCGCCGGCGTGTTCTCGATCGTCTGCAGCAGGTTGGGCTTGATCGCTTCCCGCAGCAACACGGTCATCGCGCCCGCGGTGTCGAGCTGCTCTGCGGTGACCGGCTCGCCGCCCTTGGTGTAGCCGACCACGATCCGGCCGAGCCGACCGCGAAGGTCTCGCAGTGATGTGGTCAGGGCAAGCGTCGACATCACCTCCGACGCCGCTGTGATGTCGAACCCTGTCTCGCGGGGGACCCCGTCGGCCCGCCCGCCAAGGCCGACGACGATGTTGCGAAGGGCCCGGTCGTTGACGTCCAGGACCCGCCGCCAGGTGATGCTGTTGAGATCGATGCCCAGCGCGTTGCCGCGGAACAGGTGGTTGTCGAGCATGGCGCTCAGCAGGTTGTGTGCGGCGGTGACGGCGTGCATGTCGCCGGTGAGATGAAGGTTGAGCTTCTCCATCGGCACCACCTGGCTGTAGCCGCCACCGGCGGCACCGCCCTTGATCCCCAGCGCCGGCCCCATCGACGCTTGGCGGATGGTCACCACCGCGCGCTGCCCGATGTGGTGCATCGCCTGGCCGAGCCCACCGTCGTGGTGGTCTTGCCCTCACCCAGAGGCGTCGGCGTGATGGCGGTGACGACCACGTACTTCGCCCGCGGGCGGTCGGCCAGCTCCGAGACCGCGTCGAGGTCGATCTTCATCACGTCGCGTCCGTACGGCTCGAGCAGGTGACTGCCGAGCCCCATCTCGTTCGGCGATGTCCTCGATCGGCTTGAGTGAGGCACTTCGGGCGATCTCCAGGTTGCTCGGTGACAACGGTGTCTCCTTCGTCCACGAGACGACACCCTTGTCGTCCCTCGTCACATCCTGGACCACCGGGTGGTGGCTCAGCACGGGGCACCCGACCGGTCGTCAGGTCCTCGACTCGCAATACCGCTTGAGTGCGGCGGCCTCCTGGTCGAGATAGCTGCGCGTCGTGCGTCCCGCAAGCGCCCAGATCACGGGGGAGAGCACCCCCGTCATGATGACCTGGAGGCGCACTGACGTGCCAGTCGTCCGCCGGCTCGAACAGGTGGACGGCGCTGATCCGGTATCCGGGTCCGCTGGTGTGCCAGGTGAAGGTGCGGTCCTCGGCCACGTCATCCACCACCCACGTCGCCGGTCGGAGCTTCGGCTGCCGTACCCGGGCACTGCTGCCCGGCCCGACCGCTCCTTGAGCCGATTCGCTCCACTGCGTCCATCGTCGGACTCCACGTCGGCCAGGACTCGATGTCGCAGGTGGTCGCCCAGACCTGGTGAACCGGAGCGCCGATCTCGACGGTGACCTCGTACTGCGGCATCGGCATTCGCCTTTCTACGGTGGGAGTCAGTCGCCGGTGAGGAGCTTCACTTCGGCCGGAGGGCCTCAACGGCCCACAGGTTGTGGAGCGTACACACTGACATGGCGCTGGCTCTGACCCGAGAGCGGCTCCTGACGCCAGCCTGACCAGCGGTGGACGAGCCTCAACCCGGCAATCCTCGCCATCAGGTCCAGCTCGCTCGGGAACGCGAGCCGGCACGAGATCGGGCCGAGGCGTACGCCGCGGTTGGTGAGGCTGACGTGGCTCTCGTCCAAGATCTGGGTGACCGGGTCGTACCGGTTGACGTCGAGGACGACCTCGTCGTTGGCGACCCGCTCCACGTCGACGAACTGCTCACCGCGGACCCAGGCCGACGGAACGCCAGCCTCGACGACAAAGCAGCCGTCGGCATCGAGGTGGCGTGCGGCGTTCTGGAAGCATCGGACCTGAGCGTCCTGGGTCAGCAGGTTGAAGATGGTGTTGAAGACGAGGTACACGAGCCGATACGGCCCAGGGGCTGTCGCGCTCGACATGTCCCCCAACGTCACGTCGAGGTCG
Source organism: uncultured Actinomycetota bacterium (assembly GCA_963824115.1). GTDB lineage: Bacteria > Actinomycetota > Actinomycetes > Propionibacteriales > Nocardioidaceae > DASQEH01. The sequence continues at coordinate 124,646 of CAWGOA010000010.1, read as the reverse complement.
GCGCCGCCAGGCTTCGACCGCAGTCGAGCCACCATGTCCGGCGACAGCTCGATGCCGTCGACCCGTATCCCGCGCTGGGACAGGGGCAGTGCGATGCGTCCGGTACCGATCGCGAGCTCGAGCGCGGGGCCGCCTCGGGCCATCTCTACGAGGAACTCCACGGTTTCCGACTCGTCACCGCGCAGGTCGCCGTCGTAGCGCCGCGCGACCTCCGGGCCGAAGCTCGTCTTCGGGTCGAATCCCTCCACGGCCCCCACGATGCTCGGGGCGTCGTAGTGTGCGCAACCCATTTGGCTCCGCTGAGCAGTCGCCCGGTCCGGCCGACGAGTGCGCCCACGTGACCACGGCGCAGAATGGGTCATGGTCCCGGCCACGTGGAGAGGTAGCGATGCCTGAGTCGACTCCAGACCCTCTCCGTGCCGCCGCCTCGGCCATGCAGACGGTGATCGCGGATATCAGTGCCGACCAGTGGTCTGCGCCGACACCGTGCGCTGCGTGGACCGTCGCCGATGTCGTCGACCACGTCATCGCCGGTAACCCGTTGTTCGCGTCGGCACTTCGGACGAATGAGGCGCCATCCTCCCCGGCTGCCGGCCGCTATGGCGACGGTACAGGCCCGACCGACCGGCTCGCCGCCTACCGGCGCTCGATCGACGACCTGCACGAGGTCGTGTCTCAGGCGACGTATGCCCGCGAAATCGTCATTGAATCTTCAGCCACGGAAACGCCGAAAAGTCAGCGGCGATCAGGTGAAGGGGTTCCGCGACATCGGTGTCGAATGCAACGCGAGTTCCTGTCCGGGATTGAGGGGAGAGCCTCTGAAGATCGACGTCAGGTATTCCGTGCCGGTATCTCTGCGACCACGAGCCGCTCGCGCGATAGCTTTCGTGCACCAGCATCGAGCTAAGTGCAGCTACTGTCGAGATGCCGCGTCGCGCGAGACCGTCCGGGAGTTCCGGTGCCTCGGCAGAGTCGAAGAAGCGCACGTCTTTGGTGGACATGACTGCCTTTCGGACGATGAGCCCCTCAGCGTCGATGCGGATATCTGTTCCGCGGCCGTTGTCAGTGACGGAAACGGCGCCATCGGCGCTCGTTTTCACGAGAGCCAGCCCAACGCGTCCGAGCGCCTCGGCTTCGTCATTGGCGTAAGCCAAGATTTCCAGTATGAGGTGGCGTCGTCCGCCGGATACGTAGTCTTCGCGAGCCTTCTGGATGGATCTGAGGTGATCCTCATCAAGATCAACAGCCCAATCATGCGTTGTCACCGTCCATGTTGCACGATCGGTCATCCGCAAAAGTCTACTGGCGTGGCGTTGTGTCGGGACCAACCCGTACCGCCCCCGTGGTCAGGGGAGTCCTCATCAGCGGATACGCGATCGCTGCGGTTGAGTTGACATAATGCTGCTTATCGGCGATTCGGCCTGAACGCTGGATTGGCGGCCATATGCCCAAGGGAGAGCGATGCAGGCATCAGAGGCCGAGCGTGCGCTTGCTGCGGCCGTGTCGACCGTCGCATCACGTGACCTGCCAGTCGACGACGCAGTCGTTCTTCACGATTCGAACAAGCTCACGGCGCGTCTGCTGCCGTGTGACGTCGTGGCCCGGGTCGCCCCGGCAGCGCAGCAGGGCGCACAGTTCGAGGTCGAGCTCGCCCAACGCCTCGCGGAGGTCGGGTGTCCGGTGGCTGCTCTCGAGCCTCGAGTGGAGCCACTCGTCTATGAACGTGATGGCTTCGTAATCACCCTGTGGACCTACTACGAGACCGTGACGTCACGAGTGGTCCCACCGGCCGACTACTCCGGCGCGCTGCAACGGCTGCATGCCGGCATGCGCACGATCGACCTCCCTACCCCACATTTCACGGATCGAGTCGAGTCGGCTCAACAGCTCGTGGCGAGCCGCGAGCGTACTCCCGCGCTCGCTCACGCGGACCGGGAGCTGCTCGGCCACACGTTGCGAGGTCAAAGACGAGTGCTCAGCGAGCGCGGCGGCGACCAGCTCCTGCACGGCGAGCCGCACCCGGGCAACGTCCTCGACACCAAGAACGGGCCGTTGTTCATCGACCTCGAGACGTGCTGTCGCGGGCCTGTCGAGTTCGATCTCGCCCATCTGCCGGAGGAGGTCAGCCGGCACTATCCGGGTGTTGATCACAGGGTGCTGCGTGAGTGCCGGATCCTGGTGCTGGCGATGATCGCAACCTGGCGCTGGGACCGGGAAGACCAGTTCCCCAACGGACATCAGCTGGGCAGCCAGTGGCTCAGCCAGATCCGTGCAGCGCTCGATCGCGACGGCCCGGACATCCAGAGCTGACGGCAGTCTCAAGTTCGCATGTCAGCGCAGTTGGTCGACCCGCAGCAAGTTGCCCGCGGGGTCACGGAAGGCGCAGTCGCGGACGCCGTACGGCTGCTCGGTCGGCTCCTGGACGACCTCAGCGCCGCTGGCCTGCAGCCGGTCGAAGGTGCCGTCGAGGTCCTTGGTGGACAACAAGATGATGCCGTAGGTGCCTTTGGCCATCATCTCGACGATGGTGCGGCGTTCGTCGTCGGTGATCCCCGGGTCGGCGCCGGGTGGGTACAAGACGATGGATGTGCCTGGCTGTCCGGCGGGGCCGACCGTGATCCAGCGCATCCCGCCATACCCGACGTCGTTGCGGACCTCGAAGCCGAGGATGTCGCGGTAGAAGCTCAGCGACGCCTCCGGGTCGACATGAGGCAGAAAGCTCGCGTGAATCGTGATGTCCATAGCCGTCACGCTAGCTGCGCTCCGTGGCCTGCGCTTCTCGATTCCTGACAGGTCTGGTCACCTGTTTCACCACGCATGAGGGCATCCCCGCGGTCGCCCGCGCCGCCTGGCGCCGATAGGTGCTCGGCGGCATACCCACCAGCTCGCTGAACCGGGTACTGAAGGTGCCCAGCGACGAACAGCCGACCGCAAAGCAGACCTCGGTGACGCTGAGGTCGCCGCGACGCAACAGCGCCATCGCCCGTTCGATGCGTCGCGTCATGAGGTAGCCGTACGGCGGCTCGCCGTACGCACGTCGGAACTCGCGGCTGAGGTGCCCGGGCGACATGTGGGCGCCGCGGGCGAGCGCCTCCACGTCGAGCGGCAACGTGTACTCCCTGTCGATCCGGTCGCGGACGCGTCGAAGCCGCGCGAGGTCGCGCAGGTGCTGCTCCGAGGTGGTTGTGCCGGCCATGTCGAGATCGTGCCACGTCGCGACGGAGGTGCCTAGTGCGCAGCGGAAGGGTCACGTCACGGGCACGACGGTGACCCGTGACGTGACGTGCCGCATCATGGGACCTGTGGCAGAGCTTCGCGACTACGAGCAATGGCATCGCGCCTACGACGACCCTGACTCGTCGCTGTCATGGCGTCTGCGAACGGTCCAGGGTTTCATCCGGGCCGCCCTCGACAGCGGCACCGGCCCGGTACGTGTGCTGAGCAACTGCGCCGGCGACGGTCGCGACGTGCTGGGAGTACTCGCCGAGCGAGACGATGCCGACAGGGTCACCGCCACGTTGGTGGAGCTCAGCTCGACCCTCGCCGCGCACGCCAGGGCTTTGGCGGCATCGACAGCCCCGGCAGCCACGGTCGAGGTTCGGGTGGTCGACGCGGGCAAAAGCGACGCGTACTCAGGTGTGGTCCCCGCCGATCTGGTCCTCATGGTGGGTGTCTTCGGCAACATCAGCGACGACGACCTCGCCAGGACGATCGCGGCGATGCCACAGCTCTGTGCGCCTGGCGCGACCTTGATCTGGACGCGCGGCCGTCCGACCGAGGACCTGAACGACCAGGTCCGCGACTGGTTCCGCGCGGCCGGCTTCACCGAGATCGACTACGCGACGCTCGACACAGGCAGCCACCCCGCTGTGGGGGTCGTCCGCTACGACGGTCCCCCGCAGCCGCTACGCCCCGGGACAGTGCTCTTCACCTTCATTCGGTAACGCGCTCAACGATATCGAGGTGAGTCACCCGTCGAGCCCTGACGTGAAGGCGTCGAACGCACAGTTAGCGTCGTTTTCTGGGTCAGTTGCCTCATGTGGCTCGGCGCGACGCACCGTAGACACAGACCATGACGACCTCAACCGCACCAGTCTCGTACCTGGGCGCCGGCCTGCTTCTCGAGTCACTGGCCACCCAGGACTTCGACAGTCTTCGCCGCTCCTTCGAGCCCGACGTCCGCATGCGGGCCCTCGTCCCTACCGGGCTCCGGGTCCTCGAGGGCCCGGACCAGGTCGCCGGGAGGTTCGCAGCCTGGTTCGGTGACACCCAGGAGTTCCAGACCGTCGATGCCAGCCTCGGTGACGTCGCCGGCCGGATCCACCTCGGCTGGCGGGTTCGCCTGCGCGCCGACCGTCTCGGCGCCGGCTGGTGGAGCGTCGAGCAACAGGCGTACGCCGACTGCAGCGACGGAGGTCTTCTCCGGTGCCATCGACTTGGTGTGCTCGGGCTACCGTGCGGAAAGGACTGACAAGCAATGAGCAACAAAGCAGTGATCTCTCTCACCACCGGACTCGAGGACCCAGAGAAGGTGACAGTTGCGCTCCTCGTCGCCGTAGCGGCCGCCGAGGCGGCCCGACCCACGCTGATGTTCTTGGCGAAGGAAGCGGTACGGCTGAGCCTCACCGGTGTGGCAGTGGGCACCGCCTGTGAGGGCTGTCCCGACATTCCTAGCCTGCTTGGGCGGTACCAGGCTGCGGGCGGAACGATGCTCGTCTGCCCCATCTGTTTCAACGCGAAGGCGCTGGACGCCTCAGCGTTGATCGAGGGCGCGACGCTGGGCGGCACCGTCGTGATGTGGGAGTGGATCGGGCCAGAGGCAGCCACCTCGTTCAGCTACTGACTCGCGGAGTGCCAAGATCAGGGATGCAACCAGCGGAGAGCCACGCCGAGATGGCGCCAACTCGCGCGGAGCTTCTCGCAGCCCTGTCGCTGGCCATCGACCTGGGACTCGGCCTGCCGGCAGAGCACGTCCTGCGCAGTGCCCTGATCGCCCAGCGCCTCGCCAAGTGCCTCGGATGCGAGGCCCACGAGCAGGAGACCGCGTTCTCCGTGACCTTGGTGATGTGGATCGGCTGTCATGCCGAGTCGCACGAGTATGCGCGATGGTTCGGCGACGACATCACCGTGCGCCGGGACTCGTACGAGGTGGACTGGTCGGGCGTGCCGTACGCCATCTTCTTGTTGCAGAACCTCGGACGGGGCCGAACGCTCCCGCACCGGATCAGGGTGGCTGGTGCCCTCCTGCGCAACCCGCGCGGAAACCTGACGCTCATGGCGCGCTCACACTGCTCGTCGGCCGCCCTGCTGGCGGGCAGGATCGGGTTGGACGACGACGTAGGTCACGCCCTGACCTTCGGCTTCGAACGCTGGGACGGCAGCGGCCTGCCCGACGGCGCCAAGGGTGACGACATCCCGATGGCCATGCGTATCGCCCAGGTAGCCGACATCGCCGACGTGGTTCAGAGCGGCCGGGGTGTCGACGCGGCCCTGCAAACCCTTCGCGACCGCAGCGGCGGACAGTTCGACCCGGACATCGTCACGTGTGTCGTCAAGCACCGAGAGGAGCTTTTCGACCTTCCGACCGACGCCTGGGACGCCGCCGTCCGTCAAGCACCGGGGGCCCAGGCGCAGTCTGTGGCAGGCGACGACCTGGACGACCTCATCACTGCCCTCGGGGACTTCGTGGACCTGAAGAGTCCTTATACCGTTGGACATTCTCGGGCCGTGTCTGCGCTGGCCACCGCCGCCGGAAGGCATGCCGGCCTGACCGAGACGACGCTGACCCGGCTTCGGCGCGCGGGGCACCTCCACGACCTGGGCCGGATCGGTGTCTCCAACCTGGTCTGGGAGAAGGCGACGCCGTTGACGCTCGCGGAGCGAGAACGCGTGCAGCTGCATCCTTTTCTCAGTGGAAGGATTCTGTCCCGGATCCGCGGGCTCGAACCCGAAGCCAGACTGGCGGTCAACCACCACGAGCGACTGGACGGGTCCGGCTACCCGAACCGGCTTACCGCGAAAGACCTGTCCCTCGATGACCAGGTCTTGGCGGCTGCCGACCGCTTCCAGTGCTTGGTCGAGGACCGCCCGCATCGCGCCGGCCTCGGCCCGAGCGAGGCCGCCGAACGGCTGCAGCGAGACGCACGCGCCGGCCGTCTCCATGCAACGGCTGTAGATGCAGTCCTCACTGCGGCCGGACGCTCAACGCCCAAGGGCGCCTGGCCCGCCGGGCTGACGCGGCGCGAGGTCGAGGTGCTTCGCCAGGTCGCACGGGCGGCCTCGACCCGTCAGATGGCACGGGACCTCGGCATCTCGGAGAAGACGGTCCGCAACCACCTCGAACACGTCTACGCCAAGACCGGTACGTCGAGCCGGGTGGGCCTCAGCCTGTTCGCGATGGAGCACGGCCTCAACCAGGTCGGGGCAACGCGTGCGCCATGACGTTCGTTCACCATACGGACTCGCTTGCGTCGAACGGTGCCCGAGGATAGGACCATGAGCATGGCGACCGTGGAGCTACGGAAGATGACCGCTGAGGAGTACGAGGCGTGGCTGCCGGATGCGATCGCCGGCTACGCCGCACAGCATGCGGAGGCCGGTTCGAGACCGGCCGACCGCTCGCTCGAGATGGCCGAGCAGGAGTTCGCTGGGCTCCTGCCGGACGGCCTGGGGACCGATCAGCAGCATCTGCTCGTCGCGACGTGTGACGGCAAGCGGGTCGGGATCCTCTGGCTGAAGATCCCGCCCGCGGACGAAGGCGGCGCCTTCGTCTTCGACGTCGAGGTGGAACCGGACCTTCGCGGCAAGGGTTTCGGCCGGGCGACCATGCTCGCGGCTGAGTCCTACGTGCGCGGCCACGGCAGCTCTCAGCTACGACTGCACGTCTTCGGGGGGAACACCGCCGCACGCTCGCTGTACGAGAGCCTGGGCTTCGAGACGACCGCTGTCATGATGACCAAGGCGCTCTGACTCGGGCGCTCACCAGCACCGCGGCTGTCTCGGAACCGTCCAGGTCGGCCGGTAACAAGCCCGGTCGTGGTTGCGCTCGACGTCCTCGGCCGTCCGTAGCGCCCGATCGGTTGCCTCCGCGCGGCGGCAGTCCGGAACGCTGCGTCAGCGGCCAGACGCAGTTGAAGTGGCTGATGGCTAAGGCACGGTGCGTGGCGCTGTCGGCGACACTGCTCGCCGGCACGTGGTGCCCAGCGTCCGCCCCGTCGTCGGTCGTGACCGAGATACAGGTGGCGGATTCCCGCCCGGTCGAGCAGACTTCCCGCCCGGTCAGGCGGACGTTCGTTTTCCTCTGGTTCAGTGGGACAGCTCGAGGAGCAGCGGGGGCAGCTCGTCGAGCAGCTCACGCCCCAGGAATCCCAGCGGGCCGACGCGACCGGCGAGTCGGTCACCCGCCGACGAGTGCAGATGGGTAGCCCAGCACGCGGCCTGGGCGGCTGTCGCGCCCCGGGCAAGCAGTCCGGTCACGCAGCCCGCCAGCACGTCGCCGCTCCCGGACGTCGCCAACCCGGCGTGGCCGGCGGCGATCTGCCAGCGTTGCCCGTGCTGGTCGGCGACGAACCCCCGGCAGCTGACCACGGCGTCGTAGGCCTCGGCTATCTCGAGGACATCTGCCGAGAGATCGTCGCAGTCCCGGCCGAGCAGCCGCGCCGCCTCGTCCTCGTTGGGTGTCAGCACCCACCGCCCCGCGAGCGCGGTGCGGACGTCGGTCAGCTCCGCGAGGACACCAAGGGAGTAGGCGTCCAGCACCACCGTTGCCTCCTCCCCCACCAGGGGAGGGAGCTCACGAAGCAGCTCTGCCGTCTCGTCGGCGTCGTCGAGCCCCGATCCCACGAGCACCGCACTCGAGCTCGACAGCTGGTCCGCGATCTGGCGCGCGCTCGCGCCGCGCACCGAGCCCGCCGTATTCTCGGCGAGGCCGATAACCCCCGACTCCGGGATCGCCACGGCAACCTGGCCGGCGACGGACCCGGCGACGGCAAGCTGGAGGTGACCGGCGCCGACGCGTAGGGCCGCCAACCCGGCGAGCATCGCAGCTCCAGGAGTCTTCGCCGCGCCGCCGACGACGAGGACGCGGCCGCGGCTGTGCTTCGACCCGGCTGCCTCGGGCAGCGCCCAGTCTCTCAGGAGCGCCGGCGTGACGACCTCAGCGCGGGTGGACATCGGTCTCCCCCGGGTGCTTCGTCACCGGCGCCCCCTGGTCCTCCAGGTGGGACACGTCGTTGAACATGTCGGTCTTCCACCAGCCCTCCCCGCTCGGGCGTACCAAGCGGGTCAAGGACAGGTTGCGGACCGGATCGGTGCGGGCTATCTCGAGGATCTCGGCCTCGGTGAGACCTTCGCAGACGTAGCGGAAGATCAAGACCATGGCGTCGTGGCACACGACGAGGACGCGCCGGCCATCCTCCGCCGCATCGAGGTCGGCGAGCACGCTGCGCACCCGGAGCACCAGGTCGGCCCAGGACTCCCCGCCCGGGGGCCGATGGTAGAACTTGCCCAGCCAACGTCGCCGGGCAGCCTCCTCGGGGTAGCGCGCCTCCACTCCCCTAGTGGTCAGCAGGTCGAGCACGCCGAGCTCACGGTCGCGCAGCCGCTCGTCGACCCGGATCGCCAGCGCGAGCTCCGCGACCTCCAGCGCCACCCGGCCGGTCTCGAGGGCCCGCTTGTACGGGGAGGACCAGACCGACTCGGGGAGCCGGCCGAGGTCCCAGTCCGTCAGCAGCCGTCCCAAGGCCTGCGCCTGCTCGATCCCCGTGGGTGACAGCTCGACGTCAGCGTCCCGGACGGGGACCTCGATGACCTCCGCGTCGGCCGCCTCAGCCTCGGACGCTGCCACGTTGCCCAAGCTCTCGCCGTGCCGCACCAGCAGCAGCTCCACAGCGCCCATCCGCTGACCCTAGTCGACACTGCGCCGGTCGGCAGCCGGGTGGGTGGCAGGGCCAGTGTCGCGTTCGCGGCGAAGCCGCTACCGAAAGGCGGCAGTGACCTCGTCGAGCTCCCTCAAGTCGTCCGCCGACGGCGCCCAGCTGCCGGCCGCGGCGTTGTCACGGACCTGCTGAGCCGACGTGGCGCCGGCGATCACCGACCCCACGACGGGCTGCGCGACGAGTCCGCCGATCGCCACCTGCAGCATGCTGAGTCCACGTGCCGCGGCGTAGTCGGCGAGCGCGTCGATCCGGTCGAAGTCCGCCTCGTCGAGGCGGGCCGACTGGGTGGCGAGCCGTGAGCCGTCCGGCGCGGGCTCTCCGCGTCGGTACTTGCCCGTGAGCAGCCCGAACTCGAGCGGGAAGTACGGCAGCAGGCCGACGCCCACCTGGCGGCAGGCGGGGACGAGATCGTCGTCGGCCGAGCGGTCGTACAGCGAGTACTTGTTCTGAGCACTGATGAACGCCACTCCCCCGCTGAGACGCGACGTCCAGTCGGCGTCGACCACTTGCCACCCGCTGTAGTTGGACGACCCGATGTAGCGGATCTTGCCCTCGCCCACCAGGTCGTCGAGCGCGGCGAGGGTCTCGGCCACCGGAGTCGACGGGTCCGGAGTGTGGATCTGGTACAAGTCGATCCAGTCGGTCCCCAGCCGCCTGAGGCTGCCGTCGACGGCGCGTCGGATGTAGCGCCTCGACCCGCGGGACTCCCAGCCCGGCCCATTGGCCCCGCGCATGTCCGAGCCGAACTTCGTGGCGACGACGACGTCGGCGCGCCGGCTGCCGAGTGCCCGGCCCAGCAGCTCCTCGCTGGCGCCATGCCCGTACGTGTCGGCCGTGTCGAAGAGCGTGATTCCCTCGTCGACTGCGGCAGCGACCACCTGCTTGGTGGTCTCCTCGTCGATCCGCGTCCCGAACGCGTTGCACCCGACGCCCACGGTGCTCACGGTCAGTCCCGACCGCCCGAGCTGCCGGTACGACGTCACGACGCCGAGACTGCCTGGTCGGCCGCCCACAGGTCCAGCAGACCCCTGAAGTGGGCGGCGAACTGGTCGACCTCGTGCGCGGGGTAGGTCGCGACCACCGTCTGCATGAGCAGGTCGTCGAACTCCTGCGACGTGACCCAGCCAGCGACCAGCTCGTCGATGTGCGGCAGCGCCTCAGCGCAGAACTCCTGGTACTTGTCGCGTTCGAAGTAGGCGTCGGCGAGGAGCTGGTAGCGCTCGAGCTTGTCGCCATAGCTCAGGTCGGGGTCGTCGGCGACGGCGAACCAGGGTGTCGGGTCGACGTGCAGCCTCGACGTCCGTCCCGTGCTGACGCAGAAGGCCGTCCATTTGAGCAGCGACTTCATCGCCCACGGGAAGTAGTAGTGCAGCGACGTCACGGCGACGTCGGGGCAGGCGTTCGCATAGTCGATCGGCAACACGTTGTCGCCCTGGACCAACATCTCGCACGAGTTGAACTCCCAGCGGAAGAACGCGTTGACGGTCTGCGCGATCGTGACGGCCTCCAGCCCGACGTTCGGCTTCAGGAAGTCGTGGTCGACCAGGTATCGGTTGTGCATCGGCTCGTCGGGCCGGAAGTGCATCACCATCGACTCGGGGCCGATCGTGAGCGCGCGGGCGAACACCTCATAGGGCTCGACCGACTTCTGCAGGTGCATGAGCATCTCGCCGGACTCGTTGTAGGCCGCCCACAGATCCTGCTCGTTCTTGATCCTCGAGACCCCGCGCCAGCCCCCACCGTCGAACGGCTTCATGAACAGCGGGTAGCCCATCTCCCGTGCGATGGCGGCCAGGTCGAACGGCTCGTTGTAGCGCGACGCGGTGTACGACCAGCGGACGTTGTCAATCGGGTTCTTGTACGGGACCAAGATCGTGTCCGGGACCTTCATCCCGAGGCGCATCATCGCGCAGTACGCCGAGTGCTTCTCCATGGACTGGAACGAGAACGGCGAGTTGAGCAGGTAGACGTCGTCCATCAGGGCGATCTTCTTCAGCCACTCGCGCGGGTGGTAGTACCAGTACGCCAACCGGTCGATGACGAGCTCGTGACGTGCCGGGTCGCGCAGGTCGAACGGCGCGATCGACACACGTTCGACGTCGATGGCGTGCCTGCGGCCGGCATACGTGAATGTCCCGAGCAGTCCGCTCAGGCCTTCGATGGCCCGGGGCCAGTCCTCCTCCTGGCCGAGAAGAAGGCCCACCAGGTGTCGGTTGGCTTCGCTCATCAGTTCCTCCTCGCAGTCTTACGTCCCCTGGACCCGTGCTCCTAGCAGAAGCGCGGCAGGTGGTGGGCGAGCTGTCGCTGCCACCAGGTCCAGTCGTGGCTGACGTCCTCGCCCCAGAGATCGAGCTCGCAGCGGATCCCCTTGTCCTGCAGGATGCCTGCCATCCGCCGAGAGGACGCGAGGGCACCCGTAGGATGCGTCTCCCACGCTCCCTGGCCGCAGACGAGGAGGATCGACACCCGCTGTCGCAGCCACTCCAGATGGTCGCCGCCGGTGTTGGGCACGTAGTCCGTGGGGTTCGCGAAGTAGGTCGCGTCGCCGCGCTCGCCCCAGGCTCGCCAGTGGGTGACGTCGTAGTTGCCGGACAGCCCCACCGCCATCGGCACCAGGTCCGCGTGGTGGAGCGCGAGGTTCACGGCGTGGTACGCGCCCAGACTGGCACCCAGCGCCATCAGCTCCCCCGAGCCGTCGGTGTCGCGCCGGATCCAGGGAACTGCCTCGGTGACGAGCCAGTCCATGTAGACCTCGTTGCGCCGGGCCCGCTCCTCCGTCGCGACAGAGGTGTCGGACCAGGAGACCGCGTCAAGGGATCCGACGCAGTACAACTTCACCCTGCCGGCGTCGACCAGGTCGCGCACGGCGTCGACCATCCCGTAGTTCTCGAAGTCCCAGGCATGCCCTGCCTGGGTCGGGAACACGAGCACCGGCCGACCGTCAGTTACCGTAGGCGATCAGGCTCACGTTCACCCCGGCTTCGCGCGTCGGCAGCTCCACGTGTTCGCGCCTCATGGGATCATCTTTGCGTACCCCCCGACAGACCGCACAGTTCGTCGGTACAACCCCAGCCAACCCAGACGACCGACAAGGATGCCGCTCCGAGGTCGATATGGCTACCCAGATCGGCTTTAGGGGCCGTTGCTGGGTTTGAGTTATGCAGCCGGTTCCTGCCCGAAATCGGGCAGGAATTGCCTTTCCGACTGCGCACCGTCACACTTGCGAGTAATGTCTGATCCCGAGGTGGTGAATCACATCACGGCAAGCACAGGGTTGTCGGCCCGCGACGCTGCTCGTGTGGTCGACGACGTGCTCGCCTACTACGCGGAGCCGACCGAGGCCTTCGTGCGCCGCCGCCACGGGCAGCTGAAGGAGGGCGGCCTCAAGAACCCGGACATCTTCCGCGTCCTCATGTCCGAGCTCTCCACGCGGGTCGTCTCCGCGCCCGAGCTCAGCGAGCGCCAGCTGCGCCGCATCGTCTACGGCTAGGAGCCAGCTCTATGTGTGGAATCGTCGGCTACGTCGGAGGACAGACCGCCGCGCCGGTCATCCTCGAAGGCCTCGCCCGGCTGGAGTACAGGGGCTACGACTCGGCGGGGATCGCCCTTCTCGGCTCCGGCGGCATCAAGGTGACGAAGCGGGCCGGCCGGGTCAGGGACCTCGAGGCAGCCCTGCCCAAGCGGACGGGCGCCAAGGCCGGGATCGGCCATACCCGGTGGGCGACGCACGGCGGAGCCACCGACATCAACGCACACCCTCACGTCGACGCGACCGGCCGGGTGTCCGTCGTGCACAACGGCATCATCGACAACGCGGCCGCCCTCCGGGCCAGGCTCGAGGCCGACGGCGTCGAGTTCGTCTCCGAGACCGACACCGAGGTGCTCGCGCACCTCGTCGCCCTCTCGACGGCCGAGACCCTCGAGGGGGCCGTCCTCGACGCACTCGGCCAGATACACGGCACCTACGGGCTCGCCGTCCTGCACGCCGACCACCCGGACCGCATCGTCATCGCCCGCAACGGCTCGCCCCTCATCATCGGCATCGGCGAGCGGGAGATGCACGTCGCCAGCGACATCGCGGCGCTCGTGTCGTACACGCGCCAGATGGTCCACCTCGACGACGGTGAGCTGGCGACGATCACGTCGTCGGGCTTCCAGACCTTCACCGCCGACGAGAAGAACACCCACAAGAGCCCGGTGACCGTCGACGTGACGATCGAGGACTTCGACGGCCAAGGACACGCGCACTTCATGCTCAAGGAGATCCTCGAGCAGCCTGCGGCCGCCGAGCGGGTACTGCGCGGGCGGCTCGACGAGCGGTTCGGCACCGCGCACCTCGGCGGCCTCAACCTCGATGCCCGGGAGACTCGCTCGATCCGGCGGGTGAAGATCCTCGGGTGCGGCTCGGCGTACTACGTCGGCCAGATCGGGGCCGGGCTGATCGAGGAGCTTGCCCGGGTGCCCTCCGACGCCGAGGCCGCCTCGGAGTTCCGCTACCGCAACCCTGTGATCGAGCACGACACCTTGTACGTCGCGGTGAGCCAGTCGGGCGAGACGATCGACACGCTCCTCGCCGTCCAGGAGATCAAGCGGAAGGGCGGCAGGGTCATCGGGCTCGTCAACGTCGTGGGCTCCGCGATCGCTCGGGAGTGTGACGGCGGCATCTACATCCACGCGGGCCCGGAGGTCTCGGTCGCCTCGACCAAGGCGCTGACCAACATGTCGATCGCGTTCGCTCTGCTCGCGCTGCACCTCGGACGGGTGCGCGACCTGTCCGTGAGCGACGGGCGCCGGATCATCGCAGGACTCAAGCGGCTGCCCGGCCAGATCGCCGAGGTGCTGACGATGAGCGACGACCTCAGCAACCACGCCCAGATCCTGGCCAAGGCCGACAGCCTGTTCTTCGTCGGCCGGGTCCGTGGCTTCCCGGTTGCCCGGGAGGGCGCGCAGAAGTTCAAGGAGATCTCCTACCGCCACGCCGAGGCGTACCAGACGTCGGAGCTCAAGCACGGCCCGTTGGCCCTGATCAGCGATGAGGTGCCCACCGTGTCGATCGTCCCGGACGACGAGCTGATCGACCGCAACATCGGCGCACTGCACGAGATCGACGCGCGCTCGGGCCCGCTCGTGCTCATCACCCACAGCACGGTCGACCTGGGGCCGCTGTCAGCCATCCGGATCGACGTCCCGAAGAACGAACCCGAGCTCGACCCGGTCCTGCTCACCATTCCCGTACAGCTTCTGGCCTACCATGCTGCGGTGGCCCTGGGCCGCGATGTCGACAAGCCGCGCAATCTGGCGAAGTCCGTGACCGTGGAGTAGCGTCTCCCGACCACCATGATTCGCGTGGTGTTACCGGCGTGTTCCCTTGTTGTATCTCATATGTGAGATATTCTGGCGGGCTATGAGGGACCACTACTTGAGCCGGATCGGCACGCTCATTCGCGACGCCCGGCAGGGCCGCGGCTACACCCAGGCTCAGCTCGCCGACGTGCTCCACACCAGCCAGAGCGCCGTCAACCGGATGGAGCGCGGCAACCAGAACCTGAGCCTCGAGATGCTCGCGAGGATCGGCGAGGCCCTCGACTCCGGCATCGTCTCGCTCGGCGCGTCCGGCCCCCTGCATCTGCGCGTCGCCGGGGGGACGACGCTGTCGGGCTCGATAGCGGTCAAGTCCAGCAAGAACGCCGGCGTCGCCCTGCTGTGTGCGGCGCTGCTCAACAAGGGCCGCACGACGCTGCGCAAGGTGGCGAGGATCGAGGAGGTCAACCGCATCCTCGAGGTGTTGTCGAGTATCGGTTTCCGCTACACCTGGCGGGGCGACGACAACGACCTCGAGCTCGTGGCGCCCGAGAAGCTCGACCTCACGGCGATAGACGAGACGGCGGCCCGCCGCACCCGCAGCATCATCATGTTCCTCGGTCCGCTGCTTCATGACCGTGACGAGTTCGAGCTCCCGTACGCCGGTGGCTGTGACCTCGGCACCCGGACGGTCGAGCCGCACATGGCCGCGCTGCGCCCGTTCGGCCTCGAGGTCAAGGCCACGGAGGGCAGCTACCACGCCCACGTCGACCGCTCCGTCGTACCCCGGCGGCCGATCGTGCTGACCGAGCGCGGCGACACGGTGACCGAGAACGCCATCCTGGCCGCGGCACGGCACGACGGCGTCACCGTCATCCGCAACGCGAGCCCGAACTACATGGTCCAGGACCTCTGCTTCTTCCTGACCAAGCTGGGGGTCGAGATCGACGGCATCGGCACCACGACGCTGTCGGTCCATGGGCTTGTCGACATCGACGTCGACGTCGACTACGCCCCCTCAGAGGATCCGATCGAGGCGATGAGCCTGCTGGCTGCCGCCATCGTCAGCTCCTCGAGTATCACCATCCGCCGGGTGCCGATCGAGTTCCTCGAGATCGAGCTGGCGCTCCTCGAGGAGATGGGCTTCAACTACGAGCGCACCGACGAGTATCTCGCCGGCAACGGTCATACCCGCCTCGTCGACCTCACCACCAGGCCCTCGACTTTGCATGCGCCGATCGACAAGATCCACCCGATGCCCTTCCCAGGGCTCAATATCGACAACCTGCCGTTCTTCGCGGTGATAGCGGCGGCGGCGCACGGCCAGACGATGATCCACGACTGGGTGTACGAGAACCGTGCCATCTATCTCACCGAGCTGACCAAGCTCGGCGCCTCCGTCACCTTGCTCGACCCACACCGGGTGCTCGTCGAGGGCCCGACGCGATGGTCGGCCGCCGAGCTGATCTGCCCTCCGGCGCTACGCCCGGCCGTCGTGCTCCTCCTGGCGATGATGGCGGCCAAGGGGACATCCGTGCTTCGCAACGTCTATGTGATCAACCGCGGCTACGAGGACCTCGCTGCCCGGTTGAACGCGTTGGGCGCCGAGATCGAGACGTTCCGCGACATCTGACGCCGCTGGGCAGGCTCAGCCGAACAGCTCGTCCAGGTACGACCTCGCCTGCTTCGCAGGGGTGTACTCCGGAGGCGCCGTCATGCCGGGAAGGATGCGCGGGATCGGCTGCGTGGCGGGACCCGAGGAGACATGCCACTCGTTCTCCTCCTCGACCAGCCGGCCGAGGTCGGTATGGCGGATGAACAGGCCGAGGCAGTCGCGACACTGCATCACGGTGACGCCGCCACGCTCGTGCGGTGCCATCTCCCCGCCGTCTTGGGGGCACGTCATCGAGTCCATGCCGCCAACGGTAGTACCTCGGCGGGGCCGGTCGGGACCGACGCCCCTATCACGGGCCGGCTGTGGATCGCTTCGACGATCCACAGGCCCCGCCCACGAGGCTGTCGGCATGACCTCACGAATTCGCGTTCCCCAGTTGTTCGACGCGCGGCAGGCCGCCGAACACCTGTGCCTGCTCGTCAGCCCGCGAACCTACCGCGAGCACACGCTGCTGGTGGTGACGGCCGACGCGGAAGGTCGGCCCGTCCACCACGTCGAGGTCGTGGACTGCTCGCCGGGACCATCGACGAGCGAGTGCGCGACCGTCTTGGACAACCTGCTCACGGCACTCGCCTGCGACCCCTCCGGCTCGCCACCCCGCGGCCTGCTGCTCGCCGTCACGCGGCCAGGCGGCGAGGCCGTCCAGGCTGGTGACCAGATCTGGTTCCGGGCCTTCCACCGGGTGTGTCATGCGCGCGGGATCGCCCCGCTCGGGGTGTACATCGTGGGGCGCCACGGCGCCCGTCCGATCCAGATCGACGACGCCGCCTGACGCTGGGTCATACTTCGCCTTGTGGTCAGACCCAGCCGCGCCTCGGACTATCCGTACTTCGACAACGGCGGCAAGCCCATCGCGTTCGCGCACCGGGGAGGCGCGCTGACCGGCGACACCTCTCGGCTGGAGAACACGATGGCTGCCTTCCAGGTGGCGGTCAACCTCGGGTACCGCTATGTCGAGACCGATGTGCACGCCACCGGCGACGGCGTCCTCGTCGCGTTCCACGACCCCACGCTCGAACGGACCACGGACGCCGACGGGCTGATCAGCGAGCTCAGCTACGCCGACCTTTCGAAGGTCAAGATCGGCGGCAGCGAGGCCATCCCTCGGCTGAGCGAGCTGTTCTCCAGCTGGCCGGCGCTGCGGGTCAACATCG
Organism: uncultured Actinomycetota bacterium; assembly: GCA_963824115.1. Classification (GTDB taxonomy): domain Bacteria; phylum Actinomycetota; class Actinomycetes; order Propionibacteriales; family Nocardioidaceae; genus DASQEH01. Next base: position 107,580 of record CAWGOA010000010.1, on the reverse strand, counting down.
ACGCGAAGTCCGCCGCGTCGGTGACGCTGCTCGCCCGAGCCATCGAGGAGCACCGCGCCTGGGACCGGGTGTGTGTCGCATCGTTCTCGGCGGTCCACCTCAGGCTGCTGCGGCGCCTGCTCGGCCCGCGCGTGGCGACGTCGTACTCCGCACTGGGGGTGGCTGCGCTTCGCCTGCTGCCGACGAGCTTGCTGCGTCGGCTGGCGGTCGGCCACGTCGGCCAGGCGGCGCAGGTCCCGGTGCGGCGTGGCCGGATCGAGATCGTCACGTCCTCGTTTCTCGACCACGCGCACGCTCTCGGCAAACAGGTCCATGTCTGGACCATCAACAAGCCTGCAGAGATGAATCGGCTGCTGGACCTCGGCGTCGACGCGATCGTGACCGACCGGATCGACATGCTGCGCGACATCTATCGCTCGCGGGGGATCTGGACGGACCAGCAGTGACGCAGCCCGAGGCGGTCGGGGCGCCTGTCAGCCTCTCGCCGGACGAGCGACAACGCGAGCAGAGGTCCTGGTACTTCTACGACTGGGCCAACTCGGCATACACCACGACCGTCGGAACCGTGCTGTTCGCGCCGTACCTGACAGCCGTTGCCGAGACCAAGGCATGCGGGGCGGCCGGTACCGACGCGCATCCGTGTACGACCAACCTCAGCGTCCTCGGCCTGGCCGTGTCCCCCGGCTCCCTCGTCTTCTACGTGGTGACGGCCGCGACGATCCTCTCGGCGCTGATCCTGCCGGTCGTCGGTGCCGTCGCCGACAGGTCTGCGCACAAGGTCGCGATCATGGCCGGCTTCGCCTGGACCGGCAGCGTGTGCGCGGCAGGCATGTTCTTCGTCACCGGCTCCGACTGGCAGCTCGGAGCGGTCCTCCTGCTCGCGGCCAACGTCTGCCTGGGCTCGAGCCTGGTCATCTACGACTCGATCCTGTGTGACATCGCCACCCCGGACGAGCGAGACGACGTGTCGTCGCGGGGCTGGGCGCTCGGCTATCTCGGCGGCGGCCTGCTGCTGGCGGTCAACCTCGCGGTGGTCACCTTGCACTCCTCCCTCGGCCTCGAGAAGGGCACCGCCGTCCGGCTGTGCCTGCTGAGCGCGGCCATCTGGTGGGGCGCATTCACACTGATCCCCTACCGCGGGATCCGCGACCGCCCCGCGGTCGGCAAGGTTGCGGAGCCGGGTGGACTGGTCCGCCAGAGCTTCGGCCAGCTCGCAGCCACGTTGAGCGAGCTGAGGGGCTTTCCCGTCACGCTCACGTTCCTGCTGGCGTACCTGTTCTTCAACGACGGCATCCAGACAGTCATCACCGCCGCCTCGACCTACGGCGAGAAGCAACTCGGCTTCTCCACCGAGGTGCTGATCGCGACTATCCTCCTCGTCCAGTTCGTCGCGTTCGCGGGGGCCCTGCTGTTCGGCCGGATCGCCGCGAAGCGCGGAAGCAAGCAGACGATCACCGGCGGGCTCGTGCTCTGGATGCTGATCGTCTTGGTCGCCTTCGTGCTGCCGAGCGGCCAGGTCGTGCCGTTCTTGGCGATGGCCGTCCTCATCGGGATCGTCTTGGGCGGCACCCAGGCGCTGTCGAGGTCCTTCTACAGCCAGCTCGTCCCGCGGGGACGGGAGGCGGAGTACTTCAGCCTCTACCAGGCCTGCGAGCGGGGCACGAGCTGGCTGGGCACCTTGACGTTCGGGCTGGTCCACCAGCTCACCGACTCCTACCGGCCCGCGATCGTCGCCCTCATCGTGTTCTTCGCCGTGGGTCTGGCGCTGCTGGCCCGCGTCGACACGCGCCGTGGCATCGCTGAGGCGGGGAACGTGGCGCCCGCGGTGCTGTGACCGGCGAAGTTGCGCGTCTTAGCGTGATCATGTGCCCGTCTCAGTACAATCTCAGGAGACGTGGGAATCATGGGGGGCAGGCAGGCGTTCCACGTATATCCACGATTTCGCGTCGCTCGACGGCGTCTGCTGTCCTGGAGCCTTACCAACCACGGGGAGTGTGTGTCATGTCAGAACGAGCCACCTTGCGAGGCTCCCGCCTCGGCGGAACGAGTTTCGAAGACGAGAGCGGGATCGAGTTCGCGCCGCGCCAGCGCGTCATCTACGACTGCGCGCAGGGCCACGAGTTCGAGATCCCGATGGCGGCCGAGGCTGACATCCCCTTCACCTGGGAGTGCCCGAGATGCGGGGCCGAGTCGCGCCAGCGCGACGGCAGCGAACCCGAGTCCAAGGCCGAGAAGCCGGCCCGTACGCACTGGGACATGCTCCTCGAGCGGCGTTCGATCCCCGAGCTCGAGGACATCTTGTCCGAGCGCCTGGAGTTGCTCCGTGCCGGAGCGATAGGGCCCGCCCACCTGCACCGCACCACCCGCGCGGCGGCGAAGGCGAAGAAGTCCGCCTGACCGACCCCGCCCCCAGGATCCGAGTTCGACGTGGTTCCAGCCACTTCGAACTCGGATCTTTCTGGTAGTCGTCCTTCCTTAAGGCCTACCGCCGCCCCTGCCGCGGTAGATCGTGTGCACACCGTTCCTCGTCGGCGCGATCCCTCGCTTAGCCAATGACGCCACCCGGCGAGCAGCCACCGCCATCAGCAGGCGTCTGGCCAGCGGCCGGGTGAACGGAAGGACGAAGAAGAACCCGAAGACGTCGCTCACGAAACCTGGTGTCAGCAGCAAGGTACCGCCGACCAACACGAGCGCGGCGTCGGCCAGCTGCCTACCGGGGAGCTGGCCGCTGGACAGTGTCTGCGTGAGCGCGCGCCAGGTACGCCGGCCCTCCCGCTTCAGCAGCCACGCACCGAGAAACGACTCGAAGATCAGCAACAAGATCGTGGGGACCGCGCCGATGGCCTGTCCGACCTGGATGATCACGTAGATCTCGACAATGGGCAAGGCGACGAAGATCGCGATCAAGAACATCACCGGCATGTCACAGCTCCTCGCGTCGACGGTGCCCCACAAGCCCTAGCACCTGGGCGGTGCGGTGCCGCAGGCCCCACTGGGTCACTTTCACCAGAGCCTCCGTGACAATCGGGCCACTCATCTTCGAGTACCCGTGCTGTCGTTCGACGAACGTTATCGGTACTTCCACCACCCGGAACCCGGCCTCGAGGGCACGCCGGGCCAAGTCCACCTGGAAGCAGTATCCCTGTGAGGCGACCGACCCCAGGTCCAAACCCTCGAGCGTCGCGCGACGAAAGGCTCGGAAGCCACCTGTCGCGTCGTGCACCCGCAGCCCTAGCGCCAGCTGGGTGTAGGCGTTCCCGGCCCGCGACAACAGCTCGCGACGCCGAGGCCAGTTGACGACGCGGCCGCCGGGCACCCACCGCGCGCCGAGGACGAGGTCGGCGTCGGGCAGCGCGTCGAGCAGGCGCGGGAGCTGCTCGGGTAGGTGAGACCCGTCCGCATCCATCTCGACGAAGATCTCGTAGTCGCGCTCCAGGCCCCAGGCGAACCCGGCCAGATAGGCCGACCCGAGACCGCGTTTCGCCGTACGGTGAAGCACCCGCACGTGATCGTCGTGGTCGGCGACCTTGTCGGCGAGGTCCCCGGTACCGTCGGGCGACGAGTCGTCGACCACGAGGATGTCGTATGCGGGCACACACGCGCGCACCCTGTCCAAGACGAGCTCGATGTTCTCGGCCTCGTCGAAGGTCGGGATCACCACCAGCCCGCGTGCTCTCATCACGGGGCCATCCTGCCAACTGTCCGACGCCGGCCCAAGTAGGCGGCGCCGGTCAGCACCAGCGCCAGCACGGACAACGCGAGCTTGAGGTCGCCGCCATACCGGACACCGGGGGTGAGCCCGTCAGCGAGCGGTACCCGCTCCTCGAGAACCTTCTGGACGCGTTCCCTGGCGCTGTCCAGCACCGTGCCATCGGGAGTGATGATGCCGCTGATCCCGTCGGTGGCGGCGATCACGACGCTCCGACCCGTTTCGATCGCCCGGTACCTCGAGATCGCGAACTGCTGCTCGAGCTGTCCGGTGCCCGTATACGTGGCGTTGTTGGTCTGCACGACGAGCAGCTGGCCACCGTCGCGCATCTCGTCGCGGATGAGCTCGTCGTAGGCGACCTCGAAGCACATGACGTCGCCGACGAGGGCCGGGCCGAGCTGCAGCACGCCGTCCTTGGTGCCGGGGGCGAAGTCCAGCGGGATCTGCTTGAGCCGGCTGATGAACTTCGTCAGCACGCCGCGAAACGGGATGTACTCGCCGAACGGCACCAAGTGGCGCTTGATGTACTCCTCCCCCGGCCCCGTCGACGGGTCCCAGACGATCCCCATGTTCTGCAGATGGTTGCGGTCCGGTCCCCTCACGACGGCCCCGACGAGGGTCGGGACCCCCATCGCGGACACCGCCGTCTGGATCTCGAAGTAGGCGGACTGGTCGCGGAAGGGGTCGATGTCAGTCGAGTTCTCCGGCCAGATGACGACCTGCGGCTGCGGCCGCAGTCCCTTGCCGATCTGGCGAGCGAAGTCCATGGTGGCCTGGACGTGGTTGTTGAGCACTGCCCGCCGTTCGGCGAAGGGATCCATCCCCTGGCCGGGGACGTTGCCCTGGACTGCCGCCACCAGCAACTGGCCGGTCTGGCCGTCCGCACCGACAGGCAGGAGCGCACTACCCGCCACGAGGGCGAGCGCGCCGACCGCGAGCAAGGCCGAGACGAGCGTGCGTTCGCGGCGCACCCCGACGTCGACGAGCAGCGCGACCGCGAACACCGCGACGAGGGCCACCAACGAGGTACCGCCGAGCCGGCCGTAGCGCACGAGCGGCGTCGGAACCAGGCCGAACGCCAGATTTCCCCACGGCAGACCACCGAACGGGACCGTCGACCGCAGCGCCTCGGCACCCACCCACGTCACGGCGACCCCCAGCGGCCACCAGCGCGCCGGTCTCATCCAGGCCCAGCTCATCCCCATCAGGGCATAGAAGAGAGCCTCCAGCAGGCCAAGGGCGATCCATGCATCCGGGCCGATGATCGTGACCCACCGAACCAGCGGAAGCATGAAGCCGAGGCCGAACACCAGGCCTTGGCCGAACCCGCCGCGGCCTCGGCAGCCACCGACGGTGAGCATGAGTCCCGCGAGGCCGAAAGGCATCAGCCAGACCAGCCCGTACGGTGGGAATGCCAGCGCGACACACAGACCCGACACTGCGGAGAGAAGCGTCCGCGCCAGCACAACGAACCGTGGTGAGGCGGGCATGCCGCGAGACTACCCACGCGGTGGGCGCGGCAAGAGCCTGATCTCCTTCGGACCGATCGGCGACTCACTGGCAGTGAGTCAAACCGAGCGTTGTCTACTGGTGACCAGGCTCTTTCCGCGTCCACCTCGCACGAGACAACACGGTCTCTGCGGCAACGTCCATACCGAGTTTGGATAGAAGTCACCAGGTGTCGCAGCCCCGAGGGACCGGCGATCTCGTGCAGCGGTTTCAGTGAACTCAAGCACTCTTTCAAGCCACCGTGAGGCTGTCAACATCCCGCTGACCAGGCACTATGGCCATCATCGCAGGTCAGGGCGCCGTCTCGGTACATCAACGGAGAGTGACTTTCTGATTACTCCGGCGTGTCTCCGGTCGACACGCCGAGTAATGGAGCCGTCACAAGGGGATACTCAGCGTGACTGCTCCCCGTCGGCCGTCACTCGTCTGCAGCGCTGAAGACGAGGGCTCCCGAGACGACCGTCTGCGTACATCGGGGAAGCGGCAAGTCGCGATGGAGGAGCGGAAGCGATCCACCCGACCTGGCGCCGGGGTCGAGCTCCCAGACGGCGTAGGTGGCCGGCCGACCGGCTACGAGCACCCCCGCGTCGTCGTCGCGACGGGCGCGGTGACCACCGCGCGTGTGTGCGTCGAAGGCCGCCTCGACCGTCAGCCGCTCTGCCGGAAGATGGTGGGAGACCGCGGCCCGCACGCCGCTCCACGGGTCGAAGGCGGTGACGGGGCTGTCAGACCCGAACGCGAGCCAGACTCCGGCGCGCCGCATCGAGCCGAACGGGTTCATCGGCGTGCGCGCGGGAGGCCCCCAGCCGGCGTTCGTACAGTTGCCCGGATCCACCCCAGGCGGCGTCGAAGGCAGGCTGGACGCTCGCCACGATACCCAGCCGGGCCATCGTGCTGACCGCTTCGGCGTCCGGCATCTCCATGTGCTCCAAGCGGTGCCGCGCGGAGACGAGCGCCGTGTCACCGACGACCCCGGCCGCCTCGACGAAGCCGTCAACCACCACCCGGGTGGCACGGTCGCCGATGACATGGAATCCGGCCTGCTTGCCCCGTCGCGTACAGGACACGACATGGTCTGCCACCTGACGAGCGTCCAAGTACAGGTAACCGGACGTGTCCGCATCGGCGTACGGGTCGACCATCGCCGCGGTACGTGACCCGATGGCACCGTCGACGCACAGGTCGCCGGCGAAGCCGATGACGGCATCGCCGTCCGCGGCGCCCGTACCGTCCAGTGCTCCCCAGTACGGCACCACCTCGGGCAGGGCCATGTCGCCGGCAAGAGCCCGGATCGCCGCGAAGTCTGAGAACGGGGCGATATGCGGAGCGTTGACCTCGTGAACGCAGGTAATCCCCTGGCGCGCAGCCTGGCGCAATGCAGCCTCGAGCGCACTGCGGCGGTCCCTGGGCGAGCGCAGCTCGTCGACGACCAGGCGCATCGCGTGGTGGGCGTCGCGTTCGACCAGGCCGTCGCCGCGCCAACCGTCGAGGCCGGCGACGTCGGGGCTGCGCCGGGCCAGTGCTGACGAGACGACGGCCGAATGGGCGTCGACCCGGGCGATGTAGGCCAGGACGCCGCCGACCGCCCGGTCAAGCTCCACGGCCGTCGGGGCACGGCCCTCGGCCCACGTGGTCTCGTCCCAGCCGTGAGCGAACAGCACCGGACCGGTCAACGTCGCCCCGGCCCGCGACAGGAGGTCGAGAGCCTCCTTCAGGCTCTCGGTGCCGGACAGATCGACGGACTGCAAGGCGAACCCGGTGGCCGCGAGATGGACGTGCGCGTCGACGAAGCCCGGCGTCACCAGCCGTCCACGGAGGTTCACGACCAGATCGGCCGCGTCGGCGTACCTGCTCGGCCGCCTCGTCGTCACCGACCCACGCGACCAAGCCGTCGATGCTCAGCATCGCCGTGGCGGCGGGGTGGGCCGGAGTGTGCACCGAGCCGCCGCGCAGGAGGACGCGCGGCGTGTCCCTTGACATGAAACCTCCGTTCGTGAACGCACTACACCGCAAGACTTCCGGCATGTCTTTGCCGACACCGGAAGTTCTCCCGTACGCTGGCAGCCTGCATCGACCCTAACAAAACCGTCGGCCCTCGGCCGCGCGTCTGGAGGTATCCCGTGAGCGTGCCACAAGGCAGTGAGCAGCCGTACCCGTACGGCCGGGTTGAGCTCGTCGAGCCCGACTGGACCCGACTGCCCGGCTGGAAGGACGTCACGGCCGCCGACTGGGCCAGCGTGCAGTGGCAGCGGGCGCACTGTGTGAAGAACATCAAGCAGCTGCGAGACGTCTTCGGCGACCTCCTCGAGGACCGCTTCTACGCCGACCTCGAGCGCGACCAGGCCGAGCGCGCGACGATGTCGATGCTCGTGCCGCCGCAGATGGTCAACACGATGGTGCCCTCGCCGACCCCGACCACCGAGGCGATGTACGCGGACCCCGTACGCCGCTACATGCTTCCGGTGTTCTCCGACCGGCGTACCGACTGGCCCAGTCATCCCCACGCCACCCGCGACAGCCTGCACGAGCACGACATGTGGGTGGCCGAGGGCCTGACCCACCGGTACCCGACGAAGGTGCTCGCCGAGATGCTCCCGACCTGCCCGCAGTACTGCGGGCACTGCACCCGGATGGACCTGGTCGGCAACTCCACGCCGGTCATCGACAAGCTGAAGTTCACCCTCAAGCCGGTCGACCGGATCGACAACATGCTGGACTACCTGCGCAGCCACCCCGAGGTACGAGACGTCGTCGTGTCCGGCGGTGACGTCGCCAACATGCCCTGGCCGAGACTGGAGGCATTCGTCGACTCGCTGCTCGACGTCGACAACATCCGCGACATCCGGCTGGCCACGAAGGCGCTGATGGGGCTCCCGCAGCACTGGCTGCAAGACGACGTGCGCGCCGGGATGGAGCGGCTCGCCACCAAGGCGCGCGCCCACGGCTCCTCGATCGCGATCCACACCCACGTCAACCACGCCAACTCGATCACGCCGATGGTCGCGAAGGCCACCCGGGCGATGCTCGACACCGGTATCCGCGACGTGCGCAACCAGGGCGTGCTCATGGGCGGCGTCAACGACGACCCGCGCGCGCTGCTGGACCTGTGCTTCGCGCTGCTCGACGGCGCGCAGATCATGCCGTACTACTTCTACATGTGCGACATGATCCCGTTCAGCGAGCACTGGCGGGTCTCGGTGGCGCGGGCGCAGGAGCTGCAGCACGCCATCATGGGCTATCTGCCGGGCTTCGCGACGCCCCGGATCGTGTGTGACGTCCCCTTCGTCGGGAAGCGCTGGGTGCACCAGCTCGAGTCGTACGACCGCGACTACGGCATCTCGTACTGGACGAAGAACTACCGCACGTCGATCGAGCGCGACGACGCCGACGCGCTGACCCGTACCTACGAGTACTACGACCCGATCCACACCCTTCCCGAGCTCGGGCAGCAGTGGTGGCGCCAGCACGCAGGGCGACCACCTGGCGGCCGCGGAGCTGGCTGCCAGGGCCAGCCGGGAGGCCGCCGAGTCGCAGAAGGCGCTGCCCGTCGCCTACAACCCGCCGAGACGTCACCCGCGGCCTGGTTCTGTCGGCGTGTCGGCCGCGGATTGACGTCTCGGTGCCCGGCGGTCCTGCCGACCTGACCCGCTACGCACTCAGAACCGAGGCGAGCGGTCCTCGTACGGCGTCGACAACACGATAGTCGTGCGTGTCGACACGTTGGCCGCGACCCGGATCCGGGCCAGCAGCGCCTCCAGGTCGCTCGGCTCTGCCACCCGGACCTTCAAGATGTACGACTCGTCCCCGGCCACCGAATGGCAGGCCTCGATCTCCGAGATCTCCGCGAGCCGGATCGGCGAGTCGTCGGGTTGCGACGGGTCGATCGGCCGGATCGAGATGAACGCGGTCAGCGGCAGGCCGACCTCCCGGAAGTCGATGCTGGCGTGGTACCCCCGCACGACGCCGCGCTGTTCGAGCCGTTTGACCCGCTGGTGCACCGCCGACGTCGACAAGCCGGTCTGCTTCCCGAGGTCGGTGAACGAAATCCTGCCGTCGGCGGCGAGAAGCTGGCAGATCAGGCGGTCGACGTCTTCCATCAGCCCTCCACGACGGCGAGCGCCCGAGGGGTGTTGTTGAGGCGCTCGAGGCCATCGGAGGTCGTGACCACGATGTCTTCGATCCGGGCGCCGTGGCGACCGGAGAGATAGATCCCCGGCTCGATGGAGAAGGCCATCCCTGGCTCCAGGACGGTCGTGTTGCCTTCGACGATGTACGGCTCCTCATGCGTCTCGAGGCCGATGCCGTGCCCGGTCCGGTGCATGAACGCCTCGCCGTACCCGCCGTCGCGGATGACCGAGCGGCCGATCCGGTCCACAGCCTCCGCCGTCACGCCGGGCCGCGCGAAGTCGCACTGGGCGAGCTGGGCCTCGAGCAGGATGTCGTAGTAGGCCGTGAGGGCCCCGTCCGGCTCCGACCCGATCACGTACGTCCTGGTGCTGTCGCTGCAGTACCCGTCGGCCGTCGAGCCCCCGATGTCGACCACGACCGAGTCGCCGACCCTCAACCGGCGGTCGGACACCGAGTGGTGCGGAGAGGCGGAGTTCGGGCCCGACCCGACGATGGTGAAGTCGGCACTCACGTGTCCCTCCTCGACGATCGCCTCGGGCGATCACGCGGCCAACTGAACGTTCTGTCTCACCGACCTTCAAGAACTCCGCCATCCGGGCATGCACGCGGTCGATGGCGGCACCCGCCTGGCGCAACGAGGCGATCTCGTCGCCGCCCTTGCGCATCCGCAGCCGGGACAGGAGGGCTCCGGCCGGCTGGAACTGTACGTTCGGCGCAGTCGCCTGGAGCCTGAACAGCCTGGCGGCCCACATGTGGTCGTCGACGGCCACCCGGGCGGTGACAGGCAACCGCTCCATCGCCAGGGCATGCGCGTCGTCGATCTCCCCGTGCGACGTCACCGCCATCCCCAGCAGCGCCGCCGGTGAGCGCTCCGCTTCGGCGATCTCGAGAGCAGGAACCACGAGTACGGGGTCGCCGCGGCGGGTAGCACCAGCGCGGTGAGCCGCTCGAGAGCCGTCGCGGCGTACCCCGTCAGATAGCGAAGATCCGGGCCCGGCGTCACGATCAGGCCGTCCACGCCCTCGTCGGCCATCGCGGCCTGGGTCCGCCGGATCCGCGAGGCCACATCTGTGGTCATGGTCTCTCCTACGTCAAGCGGCGCGACACTGTCGCAACTCTAGTCATGCGATCATCTCGGTGTGGGTCGACGCTTGATGCTGCTGGACACCGCTTCGCTGTACTTTCGTGCCTTCTTCGGAGTGCCCGACACGGTTCGCGCGCCGGACGGTACCCCCGTCAACGCCGTCCGCGGACTGCTCGACTTCATCGCCCGGCTCGTGACGACGTACGACGCGACCGATCTCGTGTGCTGCTGGGACGACGACTGGCGGCCCCAATGGCGGGTGGACCTGATCCCCAGCTACAAGGCGCACCGGGTCCAGGTGCCGCACCCTCGCGGCGTCGACGTCGAGGTGACGCCTGACGCTCTCGACGTCCAGGTGCCGATCATCCGAGATGTGCTCGATGCGCTCGACATCGCCATTGTGGGCGCCGAGCACTACGAGGCCGACGACGTGATCGGCACCCTCAGCGCCACCGCGACGAGCCCGGTCGACATCGTCACCGGCGACCGTGACCTGTTCCAGCTGGTACGCGACGCCGACGACGTACGCGTGCTGTACGTGGCCCGCGGGGTCGGCCGGCTGGAGATCTTGACCGATGCGTCGATCGTCTCCAAGTACGGCGTCCTGCCCGAGCAGTACGTCGACTTCGCGGTGCTTCGAGGCGACACGTCCGACGGGCTGCCGGGCGTGGCGGGAATCGGCGAGAAGACGGCCGCCAGTCTGCTGCACCAGTACGGCGACCTGTCGTCGATCCTGGCTGCCGCGAACGACGACAGCTCCAAGCTCGCAGTCTCGACCAGATCCCGGCTGCGCGCCGCCGCCGACTATCTCGCCGTCGCTCCGAAGGTGGTCCAGGTCGCACGCGACATCGACCTGCCACCTGTCGACGCGAAGCTCGCGCCGCTGGACAAGGAGCGCCTCGCCATCGTCGAGCAGTTCGCCGAGCTGTACGGTCTCGGCTCCTCGATGACGAGAGTACTGACCGCGCTCGACGCGACCGGCTAGGACGAGGCTCGTCGAGACGTCATTCCGTGCGGCCGACACGCCGACAGAACCGGGCCGTGGATGACGTTTCGGCGGATCAGGTGTCGATTTCGGCGGAGTACGCCACCACTCCCCTGCGCATCGCCCTGACGGCCTCTCGGGCGGTCGCCCGTAGCGGCGTGGGACCGGCGGCGTCGGCGATCTGCTCGGCCAGGTCGAGCACCTGCTTGACCCAGCGCACGAAGTCGCCCGGCGCCAGGTCGACGTCGTCGAGGACGTCCTCGAGCGTCGCACCGCCGGCCCACCGGTAGGCGGCCCAGGCGAACCCCAGGTCGGGCTCGCGCAGGAAGCTCAGCCGGTGCTCTCGCTCGACCGCGTCGAGCTCGCTCCAGATCGACACCATGTCGCCCAGGACCCGGCGCACCGCGCCGCCCGGGATGCGTGGGGGCTCGGCGTCTTCGAGGTTGCGGGACTCGAAGACGAGCGCTGACAGCACCGCCGCCAGTGCCGGTGCCTCGAGCTCGTCCCAGGTGAAGCGGCGCAGGCACTCGGCCGCGACCAGGTCCAGCTCGCTGTAGATCCGCGACAGCGCGGCGCCCGCTGCCGTCACCTTGTCCCCCGACAGGTAGTCGAGCTGCTCGAGCACCTCGCAGACCCGGTCGAACTGGCGGGCGATGGTGTTCGTGCGTTGGTCGATCCTGCGCCGTAGCGTCTCGGTCTCGCGCTGGAGCTTGAGGTATCGCTCAGCCCAGCGCGCATGGTCCTCGCGGTGCTCGCAGCCGTGGCAGGGATGGTCTCGGATGGCCGTGCGGAGGCGGCGGATCCCGGGGTCGTCCTGCGCCGGGCTGGCGTCGCGGGGACCAGGCGCTGCCGCCGGCAGGTCTCGGGTCCGCTCCCGCAGCAGCGCCGCCAGGTCGCGGCGCTGCTGGGCGTTGCGGGCGTTGAAGGTCTTTGCGACCCGCATCCGGGTCAGCGGCTGCGACCGGCGTCGGGAAGTCCACGAGGGACAGCCGCCTCGCCTGCCGCTCCGCGGTGAGCACGAGCGGTCTCGGCCCGTCGCGCCCCGCCCGCACACCCGGGTCGATGACCACCGCCAGCCCGGACCACCGCCCCGCGGGCACCTCGATCACATCGCCGATCCGGAGCCGGTCGAGTGAGTCCATCGCGGCGTCGCGGCGGTCGCTGCGGTGGCGCTTCGACAGCGTGGCCTCCCGGTCCGACAGCGCCCGGCGAAGCTCCGCGTACTCCATGAAGTCGCCCTTGTCGCAGTCGATGGCGTCGGCGTACCCCTCGAGCACCTCCTCGGCCTTGCGGACCTGACGGGCCAGACCGACGACCGCGCGGTCGGCCTGGAACTGGGCGAACGACGACTCCAGCAGCTCTCTGGCGGTGTCCTTCCCGAACTGGTGGACGAGATTGACCGCCATGTTGTAGGACGGGCGAAACGACGAGCGCAGCGGATAGGTACGCGTGGATGCCAGCCCGGCGACCGCCTTGGGGTCGAAGTCCGGTGCCCACAGCACGACGGCGTGGCCCTCGACGTCTATCCCGCGGCGCCCGGCCCGACCGGTGAGCTGGGTGTACTCCCCCGGCGTCATGTCGGCGTGCGTCTCGCCGTTCCACTTCGACAGCTTGTCGATCACGACGGACCGCGCCGGCATGTTGATGCCGAGCGCCAGCGTCTCGGTCGCGAAGACGACCTTCACGAGGCCCTTGCGAGAACAACTCCTCGACGCACTCCTTGAAGATCGGCAGCATCCCGGCATGGTGCGAGGAGATCCCGCGGGTGAGGGCTTCGGCCCAGTCCGGGTACCCCAGCACCTCGAGGTCGGACCCGGGCAGGACCGACGTGCGCGCCTCGACGAACGCGCGGATCTCGTCGCGCTCGGCTGCCGTCGTCAGGCGAAGGTTGGCGCGCAGGCACTGCTGGACAGCGGCGTCGCACCCCTTGCGGCTGAAGATGAACATGATCGCCGGCAGCAGGCCCTCGGCGTCCAGGCGCTCGACCACGTCGGTACGGCTGGGTACCAGCGCCCGACCGGTCGGCCGACGGTACTGGCCGCGCTTGGTGCGATGGTCACGCATCCTCGACGAGCGCCAGTCGTCGCGGGCCACCTGGGTGAGCCGCGGGTTGACTGCTGTCGACCCGTCGGCGAGGTGCTCGTCGGAGTCCGAGAAGAGATCGTAGAGCCGCGAGCCGACCATCACATGCTGGAAGAGGGGTACCGGCCGACGCTCCTCGACGACGATGTCGTTGCTGCCCCGCACGGTCGCCAGCCAGTCACCGAACTCCTCGGCGTTGGACACCGTGGCCGATAGCGACACCACGGCCACCGACTCCGGGAGGTGGATGATCACCTCCTCCCACACCGCGCCCCGCGAGCGGTCGGCGAGGTAATGGACCTCGTCCATGACCACGAACTGCAGCCCGCTCAGCGTCCCCGAGCCTGCATACAGCATGTTGCGCAGCACCTCGGTCGTCATCACCACCACCGGCGCCTCGCCGTTGATCGTGTTGTCGCCCGTGAGCAGCCCCACCCGCCCGGCGCCGTAGCGTGCGGTCAGGTCGGCGAACTTCTGGTTGGACAGTGCCTTGATCGGCGTGGTGTAGAAGCACTTCCCGCCATGCTCCAGCGCGAGATGTATGGCGAACTCGCCGACAACCGTCTTACCTGAGCCGGTGGGGGCGGCGACAAGCACGCCGTGGCCACGCTCGAGGGACGCGCAGGCGCGGCGCTGGAATTCGTCGAGGGTGAAATCGTAGAGCCGGGCGAAGTCATCGAGGGTCGTCATCGGCGAAGCGCACCTGACAGGTGTCTGCTCACGCAGGCGAGACTACTGTGCAGCCGGGTCAGAGCGAGATCGACACCGTGAAGGTGCCCCGGTCGGCGGCGACGGCCCGGGCGACCCGGCGGAGGGTCTCACAGGCGAGGTTGGCGTCGAACCGGCGGGCCGGTACCCCCGCGCAGACCCTTGCGTCCACGGCCAGAAGCACGACCTCGCCGTACTGCCAGGCCTGGTGGGCGCGGCGGCGCTGCGGCTCGGGGCATACCGGCACCGGGTATGCGGCATCGACGGCGAGCAGATCGAACTGCTGCCGCCTGCCATCACCGGCCTCCAGGACACCAGAGACGGTCGGGCCGGCGTCGAGGGGGGAGGTGGAGCGCCAGCTCACAGGCTGAGTACCGAGCCAGTCGGGCAGGTCGAACGCATCGACGACCCCGACGCTCACGCGCTGCACAGGAACCGGATCCGCGGTCAACGGCGCGAGGTGACGCCGCGGCTACCCGCGCCCGGTGCCGCCGAGCGCGCGAGCACTGAGCGGCCAAAGTGGTGCCGGATCAGCGATCCTGCTCGATGTGCGTGGGCGGAATCGGATCGACCGGGGTGACGACCTGGGGCGCGGGAGCGGGCGGCGGCGCCTGGGCGTTTATCGGCTGCTGGGCGATGGGCTGCTGCGTGATCTGCACAGGAGGTGCAGAAGTCGCGGCGGTCGACCCCGTGGATGTCGGTCTGACGTCGTCGTCATCATCCATCAGGCCCTTGGTCTCGGCCTTGAAGATACGAAGTGCGCGACCGGTGCCGCGGGCCATATCGGGAAGCTTCTTGGCTCCGAACAAGAGCATGAGAACAAAAAGGATGATGATCAGTTCGGGCCAGCCAATGTCCGGCATAGTGAGATTCCCTCTTCGTCGACGGGTATGACGCTTCAACTTCATCGTACGCCGTGATTTCGCGAGCGTCAGGATGACGCCGCATGAGCCGGCGAATGCCTTCAGCGAGCCGAGTGCTCCGCGGAATAGTGCGCCAGTGCCTCCGCGGCCCGGTACCGGACCCGTTTGCCCATCGCCTCGGGCTCGACCAGCGTCGCCGCTCCGCCCAGCCCGAGGACAAGGCGCTCCAGCCAGCCCTCGGAGCTGAACCGCAGACGGATGCGCAGGTTCGCGTCGCTGGTCTCCTGCCTGTCCACGACCGGGTAGTACTCGGCGACCCACCGGGCCGACGGCGCCAGGTCGAGCACGGCGACGGAGTCTGAGGGGTCGGGCTGGAACAGCCCGCCGGAGAAGTCGGTACGCTGCGCGCCGGCCGGCGGGTCAGCGGGCGTGTCGAGGACGGTGAGCTCGAGCATCCGGTCGAGCCGGAACATCCGTACCTCGTCGGCTCGGTGGCACCACGCCTCCAGGTACGCGTTGCCCTCGAAGAAGATCAGCCGCATCGGGTCGATGACCCGGTGAGTGGTCTCGTCGCGGCCAGGCACGTAGTAGGTCAGCTGGAGCTGTCGCCGGTTGCGCAGAGCCGAGTCGACACCGGCTCGGATCTCAGCGTCGACCGCGGCGATGTGGACGTCCACCGCCTCCGCTCTTCCGGCCACGTCGCCCGCGGCAGCCTCGAGCTTGACGAGGGCCCGGTCAACCGCGTCACGGTCTCCGGGGCCGCCGACGTCACGCAGCGCCCGCAGAGCCACCATCAGGGCCAAGGCCTCGTGGGGGGCGAGCCGCAGCGGGCGGGTCAGGTAGTCGGCGTTCGTCAGCTTCACGGTGCGCTCGCCGTCCAGCGCCTCCATGTCGATGTCGATCATGTCGCCGGTGACGGAGTTGGGCAGACCGCAGAACCACAGCACCTTCAGGTCCTTGACGATCTGGCCGGCATCGACTCCGAAATCTCGCGCGACCTCGTCGACGGCGATCCCGTCCCTCGCCCGGAGATAGGGAACGAGGGCGAGCATGCGGGCGACCTGGTCCTGCGCGTTCGCGCTCATCGTGACGGCTCCTCGGCCAGCGCCGTCAGCCTGCGCACGACCGACTGCCGGACCTCGGCGGGACCGACGACGATGACGTCCGGGCCGTACGACAGCAGCTCGTCGACGAGGGACTGACCAGATCCGTACGCGAGCTCCAGCTCGGTCCACCCCTCGTCGACGGGACGGCTGCGGGTCGCCCGGCGCCGGAGCGGGGCGGCCGTCTGGGCGCGCACCCGGATGGTGGCGGACTCGTGCGGCCGCGGTGGGGCCAAGGACTCGGCGAGCTGACGCAGCTCGAGGTCGGCAGGCGGCTCGAAGCTGTTCTCTGGCCCGATGAACGTGACGTCGCCGACGATCCGCGACAACCGGAACATGCGCTCGGCGTCGCGGTCGCGGTCGTGACCGACCACGTACCAGTGGCCGTGCCACGACACGATGCCCCAGGGCTCGAGGTGCCGGGTGGCGACCTCCGTGTGTCCCGGGCGACGGTGGCCGAACTCGACAGGGCGACGCGAGGTGACCGCCTCGAAGACGGGGTCGAAGGCGGGCTCGTCGGTGGCGAGCTGGGGCTCGATGATCGACAGCGCCGACTCGTCGACCTCGACGCCGCCGGCCCGCAGCTTGCGCAGCCCCTGCGTGGTGGCTGACGCCAAGCTGGCGTGCTGCCATACCCTGGCCGCCAGTCCCACGACCGCGGCCTCGTCGGCCTCGAGGCTGATCTCGGGCAGCTCGAACCGGTCCCGGCGGATGCGGTACCCGACGTCGTCCTCGAAGGCCTTCTCGATCGAGCCGACCTCGATCGGGATGCCGAGGATGCGCAGCTCCTCCTTGTCGCGGTCGAACATCCGGTCGAAGGCATCGTCACTGAGGTCGTGGTAGCCCTCGACCGCCGAGCGGATCCGGTCCTTGCTGATGAAGTGGCGCGCGACGAGGAGGCAGATGGTGAGGTTCATCAGCCGCTCGGACTTCTTCGCAGTCATAGGCGAGGAGACTACGCGGCCGAGACCAGGTCGATGACGAAGATCAGGTCGGAGTTGGGTGGTACTGCGGAGCCGTTGCCGGCCGCTCCGTAGCCCTCCGCGCTCGGGATCGTGAGGATCACCCGGGACCCGACCTTCTGTCCCACCAGGCCGGCATCCCAGCCCGCGATGACGTGGCCGGTACCGATGGGGAACGAGACAGGCGCCTTCTTCGACCACGACTCGTCGAAGACCTTGCCGTCGGGATAGATCTGGCCGACGTACTCGACGGTGATGGTCTGCCCGGCCTTCACGGTGGCCCCGTGGCCCTTGCGGATCACGTAGACGCCGAGCTTCGACACGTGCGGTGGCGTTGACTTCTTGGCGACGAACTTCTCCGGATGGTGCACCTTGTTGTACGTGAGCGTCGGCAGCTCGGCTCGCGGGATCGCGACCGGGTTGCTGACCTTCTCGACATCAACGACGAGGATGAGACTGTCACCTTTGTGAATGTCCAAACCGTTGCCGACCGGGTCGTAGCCATCTTTGGAGTCGACACCAATCAGGACCCGGTCGCCGGCATGAGCCCCTTTGAGGCCGAGCCCGAATCCGGAGATCACCTGGTTGACCGTGAACGTCGACGGCTTGTCCTTGCCGCCGATCCCGTCCCAGCTGCTGCCGAACTGGGTACCGTCGCTCGCGTTGAAGGCCACATAGCCGACCGTGACGAGGGAGTCGGACTCGACGGCGTCACCCTTGCCCGGCCCCTTGTGCACCACCTTGGCCGTCGTCTTCGCGAACCGGAGTGGGGCCTTGAACTTCACGGTCGGCTTGCGAGTCATCGGCCCCGACACAGACACGTCGCTCAGCGTGGCGAGCTTCGCCTTGACGTTGCCCGTCCCGCCGCCGGCACAGGCAGCCGTCAGCAGTAGCAGCGGGAGGACGAGCCCGAGGGCTACACGACGCACGGCGCAACCACCTTGTGAACGCTATCTGAGTGCAAGAACGGTCAAGGGTAGCCTCACATCGACTCGATGAGCCTTTCGACGCGTTCGTCGTGTGAGCGGAAAGGGTCCTTGCAGAGGACCGTGCGCTGGGCCTGGTCGTTGAGCTTCAGGTGTACCCAGTCGACGGTGAAGTCACGTCTGCGCTCTTGGGCGCGGCGGATGAACTCGCCCCTCAGCCGGGCTCTCGTCGTCTGCGGCGGTACCGACTTGGCCTCGAAGATCGCGAGGTCGTTGCTCACCCGGGCCACGGCGCCGCGGCGCTCGAGCAGGTAGTACAGCCCGCGCGTTCGACGGATGTCATGGTAGGCGAGGTCGAGCTGGGCGACTCTCGCCGAGGTCAGCCCGAGCCCGTGCTGGGTGCGATAGCGCTCGATCAGGCGGTACTTGATCACCCAGTCGATCTCGCGCTCGACGAGGCTCAGATCCTCGGACTCGACGGCCTTGAGCCCGCGCTCCCACAAGTCGAGCGCGGCGTCGATCAGCGGCGTCCGGAGCTCACGGCGGTCGACGAAGTCGCGGGCCTTCGTCAGGTACTCGTGCTGGATGTCGAGCGCGGAGGCCTCTCGGCCGTTGGCCAGCCGGACCTTGCGACGCCCGGTCATGTCGTGGGAGATCTCGCGGATGGCGCGGATGGGGTTCTCCATCGTCATGTCCCGCATCACGACGCCCGCCTCGATCATCCGCAGCACCAGGTCGGTACTCGCGACCTTCAGCATGGTCGTGGTCTCGCTCATGTTGGAGTCGCCGACGATCACGTGCAA
This sequence comes from uncultured Actinomycetota bacterium, assembly GCA_963824115.1. GTDB lineage: Bacteria > Actinomycetota > Actinomycetes > Propionibacteriales > Nocardioidaceae > DASQEH01. Next base: position 88,718 of record CAWGOA010000010.1, on the reverse strand, counting down.
CCGGCGAAAGCGCTCGGCGTCGGCGTGGGGCTCGTCGCGTGTGTTGATGATCGGACGCGAGCGGGTGGTGGCGCTCGACACGCCCTCCCAGATGTGCTCGGCCCGCTGGCTCACCGAGTAGATGGCTCCGCGCGGTGTCTGCAGCACCTTGCCTGCGCCGCAGACGATCTGGCGGCTGACCAGGAACGGGATGAGCACGTCGGCCAGCCTGCCGAACTCCCCGTGCCGGCCGACGAGGTAGTTCTCGTGGCACCCGTAGGAGTTGCCGGCCGAGTCTGTGTTGTTCTTGAACAGGTACACGTCGCCCGCGATCCCCTCCTCGCGCAGCCTGCGCTCAGCGTCCACGAGGAGTCCCTCGAGGACGCGCTCACCGGCCTTGTCGTGGGTGACCAGGTCGACGACGTCGTCGCACTCTGGGGTGGCGTACTCCGGGTGGCTACCGACGTCGAGGTACAGCCGCGCGCCGTTGCGCAAGAACACGTTGCTGGAGCGGCCCCAGGAGACGACTCGCCGGAAAAGGTAGCGGGCGACCTCGTCGGGAGACAGCCGCCTGGCACCTTTGAAGGTGCAGGTGACGCCGTACTCGTTCTCGATCCCGAAGATCCGTCGGTCCACGACGTCAGCCTAGGTCACCCGGGCGTCAAAGCCGATCACTCGCCAGGCTTGTCGGATGACATCGGGTCCGGCGGGAGGTCGCCGAGGACGTCGTCGTGCAGACCATCGTCCGGAGCGGCTTCGGCGGTCCCGTCCTGCGGCGCGTCGGCGGCGGCGGGCTCGGTGCCCTCGTACGCGCCGTCTGCTGCCGCTGGCGCGTCTGGGTCCGTCGGCATCGCCAGAGCGAACAGCGAGGCAAGGCGGTCGCCGGAGATCCGGCGAAACTTGCGCGGCTGCGTCCTGGTGCGGTCGAGCAGCGCGACCTCCAGCCTGTCGACGGTGAGTGTGCGCGGCGCGACGTCGTCGTGTCCGAGTGCGCGCACAGCTACCTGGAGGGCGGCGACCAGATCGAGCCCGTCGACGTAATGGTCGGCGAGGTAGCCGCTCACCTGCTCGGCGAGGCCACCCATCACGGCGTACCCGTGCTCGTCCGCGACCGAACCGTCGTAGGTCAGCCGGTAGATCTGGTCGGTCTCGACGGTGTCACCGACCTCGGCCACGAAGATCTCGACCTCGTACGGCTTCTCACCGCCCGACGAGAAGATGGTGCCGAGGGTCTGCGCGTAGGCGTTGGCGAGCCCGCGGCCGGTGACGTCGCGGCGGTCGTAGGAGTACCCGCGCATGTCGGCGAGCCGGACCCCGGCGATCCGGAGGTTCTCGAACTCGTTGTAGCGCCCGACCGCGGCGAAGGCCAGCCGGTCGTAGATCTCGGAGATCTTGTGCAAGGCCTGGGACTGGTTCTCGGCGACGAACAGCACGCCGTCGGCGAACTGGACGACGACGACCGAGCGCCCACGGGCGATGCCTTTGCGGGCGAAGTCGGCCCGGTCCTTCATGAGCTGCTCGGGCGAGACGTAGAACGGCATCGACATAGCGGAGGCCTCTCGGCTCAGATCAGCGGGGCAGGGGGACCGTCCGGCCGCTGCATGCGCGCGTCGACCACCTCGTCGGCGATCGCCGCCACCTCGGCGTCGGGCAGGCGGGTGTAGCCGTCTTGGGTCACGACCGCCACCACGGGGAAGATCCGCCGGGCCATGTCCGGGCCACCCGTGGCGGAGTCGTCGTCGGCGGCGTCGTACAGGGCCTGGATCGTGGCCATGGCGCATTCGCGGCCGGTGAAGTCGGGGCGGTACAGCTTCTTGAGCGAGCCCCGGGCGAACAGGGAGCCCGAGCCGACCGAGTGGAACGACTGCTCCTCGTAGCGCCCGCCGGTGACGTCGTAGGAGAAGATCCGGCCGACCCGCGCGTGCAGGTCGTAGCCGGCGAACAGGGGGACGACGGCCAGACCCTGCATCGCCATGGCGAGGTTGGACCTGATGAGCGCCGCGAGCCGGTTGGCCTTCCCGTCGAGCGACAGCGGCATGCCCTCGATCTTCTCGTAGTGCTCGAGCTCGACCTGGAACAGCCGGACCAGCTCGATCGACAGGCCGGCAGCCCCCGCGATGCCCACGCACGAGAACTCCTCGGCCGGGAAGACCTTCTCGATGTCGCGCTGGGCGATCACGTTGCCCATCGTGGCTCGCCGGTCCCCGGCCATCACGACGCCGCCGCTGAATGTGGCGGCCACGATGGTCGTGCCGTGGGGCGCCTCCAACGGCGCCGGCCCGCTGGGTACCGCCCGCCGGCCGGGCAGCAGACCCGGTGAGTTGTCGGCAAGGAAGTCGGCGAAGGACGAGTTGCCGGGCGTCATGTACGCCGCCGGCAGCCTGCTCTGCGGCGTGAAGGTCACTGGCCGCCCTTCTGGACGAAGCCGCGCACGAACTCCTCGGCGTTGGACTCCAGAACTTCGTCGATGTCATCGAGGATCGCGTCGACGTCGTCGTCGAGCTTCTCCTTGCGCTCGGCTACCGTCTCGCTCGGAGCAGACTCGAGCGGCTCATCGTGCTCTGCGGCCTTGCGCGTCGTCTTGTGTTGCTGGCCACCCTCGCGTGCCATCAGTCACCTCCTGCTCGTAGCGTGCGTGAGCGAAACCCTACCTGGCAGAGACGACACACTCACGCCGTAATGGCCGCGAACAGCTCCTCGGCGGTGCGACAGCGATCGAGCAGCTCCCCGACGTGCTGGCGGGTCCCCCTCGTCGGCTCCATCGTGGGAATCCGCTGCAGCGAGTCGCGTCCCGGCAGGTCGAAGATCACCGAGTCCCACGACGCCGCGGCGATCCGGTCGGCGTACTGGGCGAGGCACCGTCCCCGGAAGTAGGCCCGGGTGTCTTCCGGCGGCTCGGTAACGGCTCGTCTCACCTCGTCGTCCCCGAGCAGCCGGTCCATCGACCCACGGGCGACGAGTCGGTGGTAGAGGCCCTTGTCGGGCCGCAGGTCGGCGTACTGGAGGTCGATCAGGTGCAGCTTGGGGTCGCCCCACTCGAGATGGTCCCGCTCGCGGTACGACTCCAGCAGGGCGAGCTTCGCCACCCAGTCGAGCTCCCTCCGGCACTCCATCGGGTCACGCCGTAGCCGGGTCAGTACCGACTCCCAGCGGCTGAGCACGTCGAGGGTCTGGTCGTCGGCGTCCGCGCCGTACCGGTCGTCCACGTAGGCGCGTGCCATCTCGAGGTAGATCTCCTGCAGGTCGAGCGCCGTGACGTTCCGGCCGTCCCTCAAGGTGACGAGGTGGCGCAGGGTCGGGTCGTGCGACACCTCGTGCAGGGCGGTGACCGGTCCGTCGACAGACAGCTCGCTGGTGATCATCCTGTCCTCGATGAGCGCCAGGACCAGGGACGTCGTACCGACCTTGAGAAAGTTCGAGATCTCCGACAGGTTCGCGTCACCGATGATCACATGCAGCCGCCGGTACTTGTCCGGGTCGGCATGAGGCTCGTCGCGGGTGTTGATGATCGGCCGCTTCAACGTGGTCTCCAGCCCGACCTCCACCTCGAAGTAGTCGGCCCGCTGGCTGATCTGGAAGTCGTGGCTGTGCCCGTCCTGGCCGACACCCACCCTGCCGGCCCCGCAGACGACCTGGCGGCTCACGAAGAAGGGCGTCAGGTGGCGGACGATGTCCGGGAAGAGCGTCTCGCGGCGCATCAGGTAGTTCTCGTGCGCGCCGTAGGACGCGCCCTTGTTGTCGGTGTTGTTCTTGTAGAGCACGATCGGGTTCTGACCGGGGATCGAGATGGCCTTGGCGGCCGCGGCGACGATGAGCTCGCCGGCCTTGTCCCACAGCACAACGTCACGGGGGTTGGTGCACTCAGGGGTCGAGTACTCGGGGTGGGCGTGGTCGACGTACAGCCGCGCGCCGTTGGTGAGGATGAGATTCGCCAGGCCGACGTCCTCGTCGGTCAGCTGGCTCGGGTCCGCCACCGTCCGGCTGAGGTCGAACCCGCGGGCGTCGCGGAGCGGGCTCTCCTCCTCGAAGTCCCAGCGGGCCCGCCGCGAGCGCTCGCTGAGGGATGCGTAGGTGTTGACGACCTGCGACGACGTGAGCATGGGGTTGGCCGAGGGCGTGCCGAGGACGGAGATGCCGAACTCGGTCTCGGTGCCCATGATCCGCCGTACCGTCATGGGTGCAGCCTACGTGCGGGCCCACCCACCGGAATCCGCGTCCAGGGCAACCAGGCGCCCCTGAACGGATGCTTCCGGACGCACTGTCGGCGACCGACTGCAGGATGGCCACATGTCAGAAACGTTCGTCATCTCGCCCCTCGGCCCCTTCAGTCTGCGCGAGTCGGTCGAGTTCGGTTTCGGCCAGCGGCACTCCGAACGCTTCAGCGGCGTCATGCGGCTGGCATTCGTCCTCGACGACATGCACCAGCAGGTTGGCGTGGCTGTCAAGCAGGACGCCGAGACCGTGCACGTCGAGCTCGAGGGCACCGACGATGTCGAGGCCGTGCGGCGCCAGGTCGCCCGGGTGCTGTCGCTGGACCATGACGGACGGGCATTCGCTTCCGTCGGTCAGCGCGACCCGATGATCGGCCGGCTGCAGGCCGTCGCGCCAGGGTTGCGTCCACCGCTGTTCCACTCGCCCTACGAGGCGGCGGCGTGGGCGGTGCTCAGCGCCCGCAGGCCAGCCATCCAGATGGCCGAGGTTCGGCGCCGGCTCTCCGAGACGCACGGCTCGACCTACACCGTGGCCGGGGAGCCGGTCGCGGCGCTGCCGACCCCGCGCCAGCTGCTCGAGGTCACCACCTTCCCAGGCATTCCCGACGAGAAGCTCTCGCGCCTGCACGGTGTCGCAGAGGCAGCGCTCGCCGGTCAGCTCGACGTCGACCGGCTCGTGTCACTCGGCCCGGAGGCCGCAGCTGCCGACCTGCAGTCGATCAAGGGCATCGGCCCGTTCTACGCGTCACTGGTCGTGATCCGGGCGGTCGGCTTCACCGACGTGCTTCCCCTCGAGGAGCCGATGCTGCGTGGGCTGGTCGGCGAGCTGTACGGCCTGGACGGGCGCATGCTCACCGGAGACCCTGGCAGGGATCGCCGAGGCCTGGCGGCCGTTCCGTACCTGGGCATCGGTCCTGGTACGGGCTGCCAGCGGCCGGCTCAACCCCGAAGAAGACGCGAGTCACAAGCAGTCATAGCCACCCATGAGTCGGTCCTATGGGTGGCTATGACGGGTGGTCAGAGGTACTGGCCGGTGTTGGCGACGGTGTCGATCGAGCGGCCGGGCTCCGTGCCCTCCTTGCCGGAGATCAGCGTGCGGATGAAGACGATCCGCTCGCCCTTCTTTCCGGAGATGCGCGCCCAGTCGTCGGGGTTCGTCGTATTGGGCAGGTCCTCGTTCTCCTTGAACTCGTCGACGCATGCCTGCAGCATGTGCTGGACCCGGATCCCCCGTTGGTGGTTGTCCAACAGGTCCTTGATCGCCATCTTCTTGGCCCGGTCCACGATGTTCTGGATCATCGCTCCGGAGTTGAAGTCCTTGAAGTACAGGACTTCCTTGTCGCCGTTGGCGTACGTGACCTCGAGGAAGCGGTTCTCCTCCGACTCGGTGTACATCCGTTCGACCGTGCGCTGGATCATGCCGGCGACGCACTCCTGGCGGTTGTTGCCGAACTCGACGAGGTCGTCGCTGTGCAGCGGCAGGGTGGAGGTGAGGTACTTGGAGAAGATGTCCCTCGCGGACTCGGCGTCGGGGCGCTCGATCTTGATCTTCACGTCCAGGCGACCCGGCCGCAAGATCGCGGGGTCGATCATGTCCTCGCGGTTGGACGCGCCGATCACGATGACGTTCTCCAGGCCCTCCACGCCGTCGATCTCGCTGAGGAGCTGCGGCACGATGGTGTTCTCGACGTCGGACGACACCCCGGACCCGCGGGTACGAAACAGCGAGTCCATCTCGTCGAAGAACACGATGACAGGCGTGCCCTCGCTCGCCTTCTCCCTTGCCCGCTGGAAGACCAGCCGGATGTGGCGCTCGGTCTCACCGACGTACTTGTTCAAGAGCTCGGGGCCCTTGATGTTCAAGAAGAAGGACTTGCCCTCCTCCCCGGTCTTGTCTGCGACCTTCTTCGCGAGGGAGTTCGCCACGGCCTTGGCGATGAGGGTCTTCCCGCAGCCGGGCGGGCCGTACAGGAGCACGCCCTTCGGAGGCTTCAGCTCGTGCTCCTGGAACAGCTCGGGGTGCAGGTACGGCAGCTCGATCGCGTCGCGGATCTGGTCGATCTGCCGCATCAACCCACCGATGTTGGCGTAGTCGATGTCGGGGACCTCCTCCAGGACCAGCTCCTCGACCTCGGTCTTCGGGATCCGCTCGTAGATGTAGTTCGAACGTGTGTCGAGCAGCACGGAGTCACCGGCACGCAGCGTGGTTCCGCGCAGCGGCGCGGCTATCCGGACGACGCGTTCCTCGTCGGCGTTGGCGATGACGAGGGCACGGTCCCTGTCGGCCAGGATCTCCTTGAGCATGACCACCTCGCCGACCTCCTCGAACTCGAGGGCGGCGACGACGTTCAAGCGCCTCGTTGAGCATGACCTCCTGGCCACGAGACAACTCGCCCATCTCGACGTTGGGGCTGACGTTGACCCGCAGCTTGCGGCCGCCGGTGAAGACGTCGACCGTCCCGTCGTCGTTGGTCGCGAGATATGTGCCGAATCCGGTCGGCGGCTGGGCGAGCCGATCGACCTCCTCCTTGAGCGTCATGATCTGGTCGCGGGCCTCCCGCAGGGTCGAGACCAGCCGCTCGTTCTGTGAGGTCAAGGACGCGACCGAGGACTGGACCTCGGCGAGTCTTTGTTCGAGGAACCGGGTCCCCTGTGGCGAGTCGAGCAGCCGACGGCGCAGCTCGGCGACCTCTGCCTCGAGGTACCCGACCTGACTACGCAGCTCATCGGCCGCCATGCCGCGGCGCCCGGACCTGTCGTCTTGTGCACTCACCACTACCACCTCCACTGGAGGACCACTTCTTCGACCCTACCTGTGGACTGCGCCTTGTTACCGCCGTTTTGTTACGTGTCTGTATCAGTCTGCGACATAACGGCCGATGTCGAGTCGGCACCGTCCGTCGGCACCGGTGCCCGCGGGCCGGTGTAGTCGGGTCCGTAGGCGCCGGGCGACGGCCGCCTGGTTCGGCGGGGCGCCGTGACCCCTGGGGCGAGCCGTCTGGCGATCACCAAGAAGCCGGTGTGGCCGTTCATCCGGTGCTCGGGACGTACCGCCAACCCCTCGACATGCCACCCGCGGACCAGGGACTCCCACGCATCGGGCTCGGTGAAGCCGCTGTGCAGCCGCAGGGTCTCGACGAAGCGGCTCAGCTGAGGAGTCGTGGCGACATAGGCACAGACCAGGCCACCAGCCACGAGTGACCTGGCCACCGTCGGCACGCACTCCCAGGGTGCCAACATGTCCAGGACCACCCGGTCGACCCCGTGCAGGCCGGTGTCTTCGGACAGGTCGCCGACGGTGAGCCTCCAGGCGGGATGGATCCCGCCGAAGAACGCCGAGACGTTGCTCCGTGCGATGTCGGCGAAGTCGTCGCGCCGTTCGTACGACGTGAGCGACCCTGTCGTGCCGACCGCCCGGAGCAGGCTGCACGTGAGCGCTCCCGACCCTGCACCCGCCTCGACGACCCGCGCACCGGGGAAGATGTCGGCCATGGTGATGATCTGCGCGGCGTCCTTCGGGTAGACGACTGCGGCGCCCCGGGGCATCGACACGACCGCGTCGACCAGCAGCGGTCGCAGCGCGAGGTACTCGACTCCCCCCGACGAGACCGCCACGGTTGCGTCCGGTCCGCCGATCAGCTGGTCGTGCTCGATAGCGCCCTTGTGGGTGAAGAACGTCTTCCCGTGCTCCAGCAGCACGCTGTGCCGGCGACCCTTCGGGTCGGTGAGCCGGACCCGCTCCCCCGCCCGCAGCGGTCCACGGTGGACACCGGACCACGCCGGGTCGGCCTCTGCCGTCGGGTCGGCGCTCGTCTCGGGTGGGTACATCGCCGCTCACCCTACCGACACGGCGGCAGAGGCCTCAGCCGACGCGGAAGGCGTTGTCGACGTCCTTGGTCACCAAGACGCCGTACACCGACCCGTCCAGCTCGAGCAGGACGTACTCGGTCGCGGGCGTGAGGCTCATCGCCCGCAGCAGTGGCTCACCGACGAGGTCCGCAGGAAGCATCAGGCCAGGCTCGACTCGACGGGCCACGTCGCCGACGGGCATCCAGGGCCGGCGGTCGTCCGGCGTGGAGACAACAGCCAGCTCATTGACGATCCCCGACGGGCGCCCGTCGCTGGACACGACCACGACCGAGCCGGCGTGCGCCTCCTGCTGCCGCCTGATGGCCTCCGACAGCGGGAGGTCGGCGGGCACGCCGATCGCGGGACGTGCCAGCATGCGCGCCTGGATCATCGGGAGTCGCCCCTGGACCTTCGCCATCGTGAGGGCCTGGGTCGCGCCCGCCCAGAGGAAGGACCCGATCATGAACGCGAAGAGGAAGGTGATGATGTCGGGACGTCCACCGAACAAGATGAGCAGGAGCGGGTAGGACATGGCGGCGACGGCGGCGACCCGGCCGCCCCAGGCACCGGCCGTCACGCCGAACGACCGCCTGCTCGTGACCGCCCAGACCACCGCCTGGAGCACCCGGCCGCCGTCGAGGGGCAGTCCCGGGACGAGGTTGAGCGCGCCGACCAGGAGGTTCGTGCTCGCCAGCGCGGCGATGGTGAACCAGATGAGCCCGCCGTCGAAGGCCTGGAGGGCGAGCCACCCGATGCCGGCGATGGCGAGCGAGGTGAGCGGGCCGACGACCGCGATCGTGAACTCGCGCCACGGCGTGGTGGCCTCGCCCTCGATCTGGGTGGCACCGCCCAGGAAGTGCAGGTTGATGGACGACACGGGCATGTCGAAGGCACGGGCGGCGAGCGCATGGGAGATCTCGTGCAGGAGCACCGAGCCGTACAGAAGAACAGCGAAGACGGCGCCGGCGAGGTACGCGCCCGCGCCGAGGCTGGGAACCTCCACCTGGATCCGCGGCGCGATGACGACAGCAATCAGCCCCACGATCAGGAACCACGAGCTGGCCACGGTCACGTCGATCCCGGCGACCGTTCCGAGCACGAACGTCCCACGCGGCACGGGCCGACGCCCGTTGTCGGGACGGTTCCTGGGGGAGGTCACCCCTCAACGCTAGCGGGTGGCCGCATGTTCGAAGACTTCTCGAGGAAGCCCGCGCCCTCGCCCGTGTCCCGGCTCAAGATGGCGTGGGCTCGGGATCTGAGCTGAGCACACTTTCCTGCGGGTCGGGGATCTCGTCGACGTTCGTGGCCGACGGCTGGTCCGGCGACAGCGGTGCACCGTCAGAGGCGACCTCCTCGCCAGGGTCGCCCTCTTCACCGCCGACCATGGACGAGATCATCGTGTTCGCGACGGCTGCCACAGGCACCGCGAACAGGGCCCCGACGATCCCGGCGAGCGCCGCCCCGGTGGCGATGGCCAAGATGACGGCCAGGGGGTGGACCGATACGGCCCGTCCGAGCAGGAACGGCTGCAGCACATGCGCCTCGAGCTGGTTGACCAAGATCACGACTCCCAGGACGGCCAGGGCCACGAAGGGCCCGTTGGCGACGAGTGCCACCAGAACCGCGAGCAGCCCGGTGACGACGGCACCGACGACCGGGATGAAGGCGCCCAAGAAGACGACCACTCCAAGAGGCAGGGCGAGGGGAACCCCGAGGAGCTGAGCACCGACGCCGACGCCGAGCCCGTCGACCAGAGCGACGACCAGTGTCGCCCGCACGTAGTGGCTCAACGTCACCCAGCCCGACCGGGCCGCCCGGTCGAGTGGGTCGCGCGCACCCTGGGGGAACATGCGCAGCAGCCAGGCCCAGATCCGCTGTCCTGACGACAGGAAGAAGAACGTGGCGAACATGGTGATGAAGAAGCCTTCGGCAAGGTGCGACGCCGTCGAGGCGACACCGAGTACTCCCGTGAGGACTGTCGACTTGTTCGCCGACGCGGCATTTCCGGCCTGGCTGACGATGTCCGACAGCTTTCCGGAATGGATGTGCAGCGGGCTGGTCGCGAGCCAGTCCTGTACCTTCGTGATGCCTTGGGCCGCCTGGTCTCGCAGGTCGGGGAACCCGTTGACGGTCTGCTGGCCGACCAGTGCGAACAAGGCGACGACGAGCAGGAGCGTCGAGATCAGCGTGACGAAGGACGCCAGACCTCGCGGCATCGCGGCCGACAGCGCCAGCACGACGGGATGCAGCGCGGCCGCCAGGAGCACCCCGATCATGACGGGGATGAGGATGTCGGCGAACGCGGCGAAGACGAGGCTGAGCCCGTAGATGCCGATCGCGATGACGCCGAGCCGCCAGGTCCACTCCGACGCCACGCGGATTCCGGGCGTGACCGCTGAGACGGCCCGGCCCCCCGGCGTATCCGGCGGAGCTCCGGGCGGCAGAGCAGGTTCGAGGCGGCTGTCGCGGCTGTCGGCCATTGGAGCAGTTTGTCTTACGCCGTACATGCTCGCCAATCCGCGACACGTCACCGGCGGCCCGGATTTGTCGGCGCGTCGTACACCGGATGACGTCTCGGCGCGTCGCTCGTGCCGAGCTGCACGATTGTGTCGGCGGGCTGGCCTAGCCTTGGCGACATGACGATAGAGCTGGCTTCGTGCGAAGACGAGTCGACACCGCATGCGCTCGTCGTTACGGACCTGCTCGACGGGCTCACGCGCACCAACTCGTTGTCGCCCAGCAGGGCGAGCGACTTCATGTCGTGCCCGCTGCTCTACCGTTTCCGGGTCATCGACCGCCTCCCTGAGTCGCCCAGCATCGACGCCGTCCGCGGTTCAGTGGTCCACAAGGTGCTCGAGGGCCTCTTCGATCTTCCCGCAGGCGACCGGACACACGAGCGGGCCAACGAGCTGTTGGCGCCGGTCTGGGAGGACCTGCTCGAGCGGGAGCCGGAGCTTGCCGAGATGTTCGGCGAGGAAACTCCCGACCTTGCCACGTGGCTCGATCAGTGCCGCGACCTGCTCGGGCGCTACTTCCGGCTGGAGGACCCGCAGCGTCTCGAGCCCGCCGAGCGCGAGGTACACGTCGCGACCCGCCTCGGGTCGGGGTTGACGCTGCACGGGTACATCGACCGCGTGGACATTGCGTCATCGGGGGCGCTACGGATCGTCGACTACAAGACGGGCCGTTCGCCGTCCATCCAGTTCGAAGCCAAGGCACTGTTCCAGATGAAGTTCTACGCCCTGGTCGTCTGGCGCACGCGGGGAGTGGTCCCGCGGATGCTGCAGCTGGTCTACCTCGGCAATGGCGAGATGCTGCGCTACGAACCCGAGGAGCGAGACCTGATCGCCACCGAGCGCAAGCTCGAAGCCCTGTGGGCGGCCATCCAGCGCGCCCACGCGACGGGCGAGTGGCGACCGAACAAGTCCGCTCTGTGCGCCTGGTGCGATCATCAGGCGCTGTGCCCCGCGTGGGGCGGCGCGCCACCGCCGTTGCCTGTTGAGGGGTCCGAGTCACGCCAGATGGAGGCGCCGGTCGGGCCACCCGGTCAGTAGAGGTGGCAGGCGACCTCTACCTCGCCGCTTGGGCGGAGCCGAGGATCGCCTCCCTCGTGGAAGTCGACGGCGACACCCTCGGCCGAGTCGTGCACCGCGCTCACGCCGCTCCAGAACGTCGCGTTGGCCGGGTCGGCCTTCACTTCGTCCAGCAGCTTCCTGAGGTCGTCCGCGCTTCCTCGCGCAGACGGCTTCAGCACCGCCGCGCCCTCGTCTTGGGCCGTCAGGGCGTCGAGGTTGGCGATCTTGTCGCGCTCCACGTCATAGGTCGCCGCCGCCGTCTTGAGCCAGTGGTTCTCCAGCGCGGCCACCAGGTCGCGCGCCTCCCAGCCACAGACCTCGAAGGCCGCCGGGCAGCGGGGATGGAACGAGCAGCCCCGCGGTGGGCGCGCGGCATCCGGAATCTCACCCTTGAGCAGCTCACGGCTGAGTGTGCGGCTCGGGTCCAGGTCGGGGATCGCGGCCAGCAGAGCTTTCGTGTACGGGTGCTTGGGGTCGGCGAAGATGGCCTCGGTGGCACCGATCTCGACGATCCTTCCGAGATACATGATCGCGACCCGGTCGCAGAAGAACTTCGCGCTGGCCAAGTCATGCGTGATGTACACGTACGTCAGGTCGAGCTGGGCCTTGAGGTCGAGCATCAGCTGCAAGATCTTGGCGCGCACGCTCATGTCGAGCATCGAGATGGGCTCGTCAGCGACGAGCAGCCGTGGGCCCATGATGATCGCGCGCGCGATGACGACTCGTTGCTTCTGCCCGCCGGACAGGTCGCGCGGGTACTTCGGCAAGAAGAGCTCGACCGGGGACAGGCCCACGCGCTCGAGTGTGTCGACTACGCGTTCGCGACGTTCGCTCGGCGACTTGACACCGTGGATCCTCAAGGCGTCGCCGACGCCCTGCTCGACGGTCATGGCAGGGTTCAGCGCGGCGTTGGGATCCTGGAACACCATCTGCGCGTGTCGCCGATGCTCGCGCAGCTGCCGCTTGGAGTAGCCGGCGATGTCGTCGCCGTCGAACACGATCGACCCGTCGGCCGCGGGAACGAGCCCGAGCAGTGCCCGCCCGAGCGTGGACTTGCCGCTTCCGCTCTCGCCGACGAGACCCACCACCTCGCCCTTGCGCAGGGTCAGGTTGAGCCCGTCGACGGCCTTGACGACGCCGGTTTCGCGCCCCAGCAAGCGGGCGAGGGTACTGCCGCCGAGACTGAAGCGCACAGAGAGGTCGCGGATGTCGATGATCGGCGCCACCGCTTCGGTCATGTCAGGCTTCGTCGGCAACGCCGATCTCCTCTCGTGGCAACGGTGCGTCTGCGCCCGGGGGGATCGCCTGCTCCGGTCCGTGCAACCAGCACTCCACCCTGGTGCCGTTGCTCGAGACCGTCTCGACCGGGTTCTTGGCGGCGCAGACCTGCATCGCGTCGGGGCAGCGTGGGTGGAAGCGACACGCAGGCGGAGGGTCGATCAGGTCCGGTGGCGAACCGGGAATGAAGTTCAGGCCGGTGGTGCTGAGGCTGATCGTCGAGCGCAGCAGCTCACGGGTGTACGGGTGTTGAGGCTTTTCGAACACGTCCCGCACATCGCCTTGCTCCACGATCCGACCGGCGTACATCACCGCCACCCGGTCGCAGGCTTCGGCGACGATGCCGAGGTTGTGGGTGATCAGGAGCAGTGCGGTGTCGAAGTTGGCCCGCAGGTCGTTGAGGATCTTGATGATCTGAGCCTCGACGAGCACATCGAGGGCGGTGGTGGGCTCGTCGGCCACCACGAAAGCCGGCCGCAGGACCACGGCCAGCGCGATCATCAGGCGCTGCCGCATGCCGCCGGAGAACTCGTGCGGATAGGACCGGTAACGGGTGGGTGGGATGCCCATCAGGTTCAGCACCTCGATGGCCCGCTCCCGAACGGCACGCTTGCTCAGCGAGGGCTCGTGCTGCTTGATCGTCTCTTCGAAGTGCTGCGAGATGCGCATGAGCGGGTTCAGCCGCGTCAGCGGCTCCTGGAAGATCATGCCGAGGTCAGCGCCACGCATGGATCGGGCGTCGTGGACGCTCATCTGCAAGATGTCCTCACCCTTGAAGAGCACCTGTCCGTCGCGTTTGGCGCCCTCGGGGAGAAGGCCCATCAACCCGCGCCCCAGGGTTGACTTGCCGCAGCCCGACTCACCGACCAGGCCGAGCGTCTGGCCACCCTCGAGCGCGAAGCTCACGCCATCGACTGCCCGGATCGCGCCGCGGGGTGTGCCGTACCAGACCCGCAAGTCGCGCACGTCCATCACCGGCCCGTGGGTCCAGGCTCCGGGCGCCGACTGGTCGATGAGGGTCATGGCTCTACCTGGTCTCGTCGGGTCATCTCGACAGGCACCAGCCGCTGCTTGCGCAGCAGCGGGTTGATGGTCTCGTTGAGTCCCTCGCCGACCAGCGTGAGCCCGGTGATCAAGACCACGATTGCCAGCCCTGGGTACAGAGAAGTCCACCAGATGCCGAGACCTGCGTCGTCGAGGGAACGCTGGAGGTCGAAGCCCCACTCCCCTGCCTGGGTGGGCTGGATGCCGATGCCCAGGAAGCCCAGTGCGGCAAGGGTCCCGATCGCGTCGGCGGCGTTGAGGGTGGCCAGCACCGGGACGCTCTGGATGACGTTTCCGAACAGGTACCGCCGCATGATCACGCTGTCGGTGGCGCCAAGAGCTCGAGCCGCCTCGATATAGGTCGCCTCCTTCGCGCTGATCGTGGTGTTGCGCACGACCCGGAAGTACTGCGGGATGTAGATCGCGGTCAACGACAGCGCGGCCGCGACGACGCCGCTGGTGAGGAACAAGATCCCGTTGCCGATGATGTTGGTGAACAAGAACGCGCAGACGATGGCCAGCAGCAGGGAAGGGAAGGAGAAGACCGCGTCCATGAACAAGACCAGGACACGGTCGAGCCAGCCCCCGAAGTAGCCTGACACGATCCCGAGGAACAGTCCCAGGACCAGCGAGAAGATGACGGCGAGCCCGACTACCTCGACGGCCGTCCTCGCACCCCAGATCACCCGTGAGAGCACGTCGGTCTGCAAGTCGGTCGTACCGAACCAGTGCGTAGAGCTCGGATGGCCGAGCTTGGTGAACTCCGTGCCGTGACTGGAGAACTGGGCGAACCCGTAGGGTGCGATCCACGGCGCGAACACCGCCAGGATCAAGAAGAAGCCGGTGATCGCGGCGCCCACCACGAGCATCCAGCGGGCGACCCCCTGGGTCTTCGAGAAGGGGGCGATGACGACGGTGACTATCCGGCGCATCAGTACCTCACTCTCGGGTCGATCAAGGCGTTGACGATATCGACGATGAGACTCGCCAGGATGACCACAAGGGCGAAGATCGTCACCAGGCCCTGGACGGCCTCGTAGTCACGCCCGGAGATGTACTTGTACAGCTTGTAGCCGACTCCGGGCCAGTTGAAGGTCGTCTCGGTCAAAATCGCGCCGCCCAGTAGCAGAGCGATCTGCAGCCCGACGATGGTGATGACCGGTACCAGTGCGTTGCGGAAGGCGTGGTTGCGGGTGACCTTGCCTTGCGAGATCCCCCGCGCCCGCGCTGCCTCGACGTAGTCGCTCTGGATCGTCTGCAGCATGTTGACCCTGACCAGCCGGATGAACACCCCACAGATGAAGATGCCGAGGGTGAACGCGGGAAGCACCAGGTGCTTGAGGACGTCCTCGATGGACGGCCAGTCGCCGCTCAGCAACGCGTCGATCAAGACGATGTGGGTGCGCTCCGGCACGATGAACAGCGTCTCGGGCGTCGCCTCACCGCTGGTGGGCAGCCCCAGCAAGGGAGCGATGTGGATCTGGATCAGCAGTCCGACGAAGAAGATCGGAGCGGCATAGGTGACGATGCCGAAGAGCCGGATCACCACGTCGGCGGCGGTGTCGCGCAGTCGGCCGGCCAGGAGCCCGAGCGGAATGCCGATTCCCAGCGCGACGATGAACGCGGCGATGGTGAGAGACAGGGTCGCGCCGCCGTTTTGCTTCACGACCGACAAGATGGACTGGTTGTCGGTGAAACTTCTGCCGAAGTCCAGATGCAGGACCGACCACAGATAGTCGCCGTACTGGACGATGATCGGCTTGTCGAGGCCGTACTGGTGGCGGGCCCGCGCGAGCGCGGCCGGATTCAGCTTGCCCCCCAGGGCCGCCGAGATGGGATCTCCGGGGGCTACGCGCAACACGATGAACACGAGCGTGATCAAGATCCAGATCATCGGGATGACCAGGAGCACCCGCTGGAGGATGAACCTGGGCAGCGAGCCCGCCGATGCGCTCATACGACTCTTCCTCTACGCCCGAACTGGGGAGGGCTCACTGCACAGACCCTCCCCAGCAAGGCGCTGCCGTTGGGCTAGGACTTGGAGATCGTCCAGAGCCGGAAGATGTACGCCGGGTCGAGCGTCTGCTTCACGCCGTTCATCCCCGCACGGTAGACGGCCGTGTTGTTGCCCACCCAGCTCGGGATGAACGGCACATCCTTCGCGGCCAGGTCCTGAAGCTTCTTGAAGGCCGCCAGCCGCGTCGCGGTGTTGGTCGTCCCCTGCTCCTGGCCGACGAGCCTGTCGGCCAGGGCACTCTTGTAGCCGTTCTGGAAGAAGCCTCCGTCGACGAGGAAGGGCGACAGGTAGTCGTCGGTGTCGGTGTAGTCGGGGTACCAGCCGAGGATCCACAGGTCGTACGCGCCCTGCTTGTAGATCGTCTGGTACTGCGTCCACTCGGCGCTCTTGAGGCTGACCTTGAACAGCCCGCTGGCCTGGAGCTCCCGTGAGTACTCGGTCGCCTCGTCAACGGTGTTCGGTCCGTAGTGCGTCGGCGTGTATCCCATGGTGATGGTCACGGGCGTCTTGATGCCTGCGTCGGAGAGTGTCTTCTTGGCAGCAGCCACGTTCGGGGACGCCCCGTAGGCGGTCTTGAACGACTCGGTCATGCCCGGCAGTCCCGGCGGCACGATCGAGTACATCGGCGTGACCGTGTTCTCGTAGGCGTTCTTGGCAATCGCCGCGCGGTCGATGATCTGCGCGGCCGCCTTGCGGACGGCGAGCTCCTTGCCCGGTCCGCTCGCGTTGTTCCACACCCAGTACCTGATCTCCGCGCCGGCGCCCTGCGCGACGGTCACGCTGCTGTCGGACTTGAGGGCGGCGATGTCGGTCGGACCGAGCTTGTCCCAGGCGACGTCGACCTCGCCGGAGTGGACAGCGAGCCTGAGGGCTGTGGCGTCCTGGTAGTAGGAGATGAAGATCTCGGGCGCCTTGCCCACCCGGTCACCGGTGTAGTTGGGGTTGATCTGGAGGACCGCCTGCTGCCCCGCCTTGTACTGGCTGAGCTTGTAGGGGCCTGACCCGATCACCTGGTCGTCGGCCAGCTTCTTGTCCGCCGGGAAGACCTGCTGGTCGACGATGGCGCCCGTGCCCGGGTAGGTGAGGATGTACTGGAACGTCACGTCGGGCTTGTTGAGGTGGAAGACGACTGTCGAGGGGTCCGGGGTGTCGATGGCGCCCTTCTTGAGGCCCGTCACGTTGCCCGCCTTGTCGGTCTGGGCGATGTCGCCGAGCAGGTAGATCGCGGCGCCGTTCGGGTCGCCGATCGCCAATGCCCGCTGGAAGCTGTACTTGACGTCTGCCGACGTCAATGCGTCGCCGTTGGAGAACTTGAGATTCGGCTTGAGCTTGCACGTCAGTGTCGACGGGTTGCCGTAGGTGCAGCTCTGCGCCGCGTCGCCTACCGGCGTGGTCTGCCCCGCTGGAATCGTGAGGAGGTTCTGGAAGATGCTGTACTGGAGCGTCGAGGACCCGAGGTCGTACGATCCCGCAGGGTCGATGGCGGTGACGGTGTCGGTCGTGCCCATCGTGAAGCTCTTGCCCGACGCCGAGCTGTTGCCGCCCGAGTTGTTGGTCCGGTTGGAGCCACAGGCGGCCAGGGACAGCAGCAGAACCGCCGCCCCGCCGATCGCGACGATCCGTGTTCTGTTCCCGAGCATGATGCTCCCGTCGACTGGTCGAGGTCATCTGATCTGCCGACCATAGAGGACCTAGGACACGATGTCAGCAAAGGTTCGTCACGACACGGTCACCGTTTTCGGCTTTGTTGACGGGCCCAGGGGTCACCGCGCGTTGAAGTACTTTGCCTCGGGGTGGTGCACGACGAGGGCGTCCGTCGACTGCTCGGGGTGCAGCTGGAGCTCCTCGCTGAGGCGTACCCCGATGCGTTCTGGCTTGAGCAGCCCGACGAGCTGCGCCCTGTCCGCGAGGTCGGGGCAGGCCGGGTAGCCGAAGGAGTACCGCGACCCGCGGTAGCCCTGCCGGAACACCGCGCCGATGTCCTCAGGGTCCTCGCCCGCGAAGCCGAGCTCGTCTCGCACGCGCGCATGCCAGTATTCGGCCAGCGCCTCGGTGAGCTGCACGCACAGCCCGTGCAGCTCGAGGTAGTCGCGGTAGGCGTTGGCGGCGAAGAGCTCGCCGGTGACCTCGCTGACGCGCTGGCCCATGGTGACGAGGTGGAACGCGACGACATCGAGCTCGCCGCTGTCCTTCGGGCGGAAGAAGTCGGCCAGGCAGAGGAAGCGGTCTCGGTGCTGTCGCGGGAACGAGAACCGCGCCACCTCACCCGAGCGGGTCTGCGCGTCGAGCACGACCAGATCGTTGCCCTCGCTGTAGCAGGGCCAGTAGCCGTAGACGACGGCCGGCTCGATGATGGCGTCGGTCTGGATGCGGTTGAGCCAGCTGCGCAGCCTCGGACGTCCTTCGGTCTCTACCAGCTCGTCGTACGACGGGCCGTCTCCTCGCGAGGTCTTGAGCCCCCACTGCCCCATGAACGTCGCCCGCTCGTCAAGGTACGACGCGAAGTCCGCGAGCGCGACGCCCTTGACGATCCGGTCCCCCCAAAAAGGTGGCGTCGGCACCGAGTTGGTGAGCGAGACGTCGGAGCGGGCGGGCAGGTCGATCGGCTCTGTCTGCTTCGGTGTCGCCACCGGCCCCTTCACTCTCCGGTCCCGCAGCATCGGCAGTGCCGCGCCGGGGTCGCCGCGCTTCACCGCCATCACGGCGTCCATCAGCCGCAGCCCTTCGAACGCGTCGCGTGCGTAGCGGACCTCGCCGCCGAACAGCTGCGCCAGGTCCTGCTCCACGTAGGCGCGGGTCAGTGCGGCTCCTCCCAGCATGACCGGCCAGCGCTGCGCCATCCCCCGCTGGTTGAGCTCCTCCAGGTTGTCCTTCATCACGACGGTGCTCTTGACGAGCAGGCCCGACATCCCGATCGCGTCGGCGTCGTGCTCCTCTGCGGCGTCGAGGATCGCGCTCACCGGCTGCTTGATCCCGAGGTTGACCACCGTGTAGCCGTTGTTGGACATGATGATGTCGACGAGGTTCTTGCCGATGTCGTGCACGTCCCCCTTCACCGTCGCGAGCACGATCGTGCCCTTGCCGCGGTCGTCGCTCTTATCCATGTGCGGCTCGAGGTAGGCGACGGCTGTCTTCATCACCTCCGCCGACTGCAAGACGAAGGGAAGCTGCATCTCGCCCGAGCCGAACAGCTCGCCGACGACCTTCATGCCGGACAGCAGGTCGTCGTTGATGACGTCGAGGGCGGACCTGCCACGCTCCAGTGCCTCGTCGAGATCTGCCTCGAGGCCGAGCTTCTCGCCGTCGATGATGCGGCGCTGGAGACGCTCCGGCAGCGGCAGCGCGGCGAGCTCCGCAGCACGGGTCTCCTTCGTGTCCGTCGTCGTCACACCGGCGAACAGCTCTAGCAGCCTCTGGAGCGGGTCGTAGTCCTCGCTGCGCCTGTCGTACACGAGGTCGTAGGCGACCTGGCGCTGGTCGTCGGGGATACGCGACAGCGGCACGATCTTCGCCGTGTGGACGATGGCCGAGTCGAGGCCGGCCTTGACGCACTCGTGCAGGAACACGGAGTTGAGCACCACCCGGGCCGCAGGGTTGAGCCCGAAGGAGATGTTCGAGACACCCAGCGTGGTCTGTACCTCCGGGTGGCGCCGCTTCACCTCACGGATGGCCTCGATCGTCTCGAGGCCGTCTCGCCGGGTTTCCTCCTGCCCCGTGGCGACCGGGAACGTCAGGCAGTCGACGATGATGTCACTGGTGTGCAGGCCCCAGTCGGCAGTGAGGTTGGCGATGAGCCGGTCGGCGACCCGGACCTTCCACTCGGCCGTGCGGGCCTGGCCTTCCTCGTCGATGGTCAGCGCGATCACGCCGGCACCGAACTCCTTGACGATCGGCATCACCCGGGCGAAGCGCGAGCCAGGTCCGTCACCGTCCTCGTAGTTGACCGAGTTGACGACGCAACGCCCACCCAGCGCCTCGAGGCCGGCTTGGATCACCTCCGGCTCCGTGGAGTCGAGCACGACCGGCAGCGTGGAGGACGTGGCGAACAGCTTCGCTGCGGTGCGCATGTCGGCGACGCCGTCCCGGCCGACGTAGTCGACGCACAGGTCGAGAAGGTGCGCGCCGTCCCTTATCTGGCCGCGCGCGATCTCCACACAGTCGTCCCAACGGTCGGCGAGCATCGCATCGCGGAATGCCCGACTGCCGTTGGCGTTCGTGCGCTCACCGATCGACAGGTAGGACGTGTCCTGCCGGAACGGCACATGCTGGTACAGCGACGCCGCGCCTGCCTCGCGGCGCGGCCGACGCGGCGCCAGCGGCCGGCCACCGACCCGCTCGACCACCTGGCGGGTGTGCTCGGGCGTGGTGCCGCAGCATCCCCCGACCAGGGACAGGCCGAACTCCCGCGTGAAGGTGTCCTGTGCGTCCGCGAGCTCTCGCGGCGTCAGTGGGTAGTACGCGCCGTCCGACGTGAGCTGGGGCAGGCCGGCGTTGGGCATGCAGGCGACGCCGATCGCGGCGTGGCGGGCCAGGTAGCGCAGGTGTTCGCTCATCTCCGCGGGTCCGGTCGCGCAGTTGAGCCCGACCAGGTCGATGCCGAGGGGCTCGAGGGCTGTCAGCGCCGCGCCGATCTCGGTACCGAGCAGCATCGTCCCCGTGGTCTCGACCGTCACGTTGACGATCACGGGGGTCGCCTCGGCTCCTGCGGTCGCGGCTATCGCTCGCTTCGCGCCGATGATCGCGGCCTTCGCCTGGAGCAGGTCCTGGGCAGTTTCCACTAGTACCGCGTCGACGCCTCCGTCGAGCATCCCGCGCGTCTGCTCGGCGTAGGCGTCCCTGAGCGTGGCGAAGCCAACGTGGCCCAGTGTGGGGAGCTTCGTGCCTGGACCGACCGAGCCGAGGACCCACCGGACCCGCTCGCGTGTCGACCAGGCGTCGGCCGACTCGCGGGCGATGACCGCGCCCGCGCGGGCAATCTCGTAGATGCGCCCGGCGATGTCGTACTCGTCGAGGTTGGCGTGGTTCGCCCCGAACGTGTTCGTCTCGACGCAGTCCGCGCCCGCTTCGAAGTAGGAGTCGTGGATGTGCCGGACGACGTCGGGTCGCGTCAGGTTGAGGATCTCGTTGCATCCCTCGAGACCGTCGAAGTCGTCGAGGGTCAGATCCTGCTGTTGGAGCATGGTGCCCATGGCCCCGTCGGCGACGACTACCCGCTCCCCCAGCGCTTGCCGCAGAGCTGTCGGCTGTGCAGGCACCATGGGCTCCTTCGCGTAGTCCGGGCAGCGGGTTGGACAAGCCTAGCCGCGCCGTCCGACAGGTGAAGGCGATCTCATGCGCGCCACCACCACCAGAAATATCCGACCCTTCCGTCGCTCTGACCACTTCAGAGTCGGATATTCGCGGTGGTGAGCGGCCGCGACGGGACCCGTAGGCTGGCCACGTGATCGACATCGAGGCCGACAGGCACTTCGACAACGCCCTCGTCATCGCCGCGTTCGAGGGTTGGAACGATGCCGGTGAGGCGGCGAGCGAGGCGGTCTCGCACCTCCTGGTCGGCTGGCGGGCCACCCTGCTCGCGTCGATCGACCCGGAGGACTACTACGACTTCCAGGTCAACCGCCCCCATGTCGGCTTCGACTCCGAGGGCGGGCGGGAGCTGTCGTGGCGCACGACAAGCATCTGGCACTGCCAGGCCGGCCCACCGGACCGCGACGTGGTGCTGCTCACCGGTATCGAGCCCAACTTGCGTTGGCGGTCCTTCTGTCAGGAGCTGCTCGACTACCTCACCGGAATCGGCGCCACCTCCGTCGTGACCCTGGGTGCGCTGCTTGCCGACGTGCCGCACACACGTCCGGTCCCGGTCAACGGGATCTCCTCGAACCCCGACCTGGCAGAGCGGTTCGGACTCGAGCCGTCGCGGTACACCGGTCCGACAGGCATCGTGGGCGTGATCCAGGAGGCCTCGCATCGGCGCGGGCTCGAGACGATGTCGTACTGGGCTGCGGTGCCCCACTATGTGGCTCAGGCGCCCGCGCCGAAGGCGACTCTCGCCCTTCTGGGACAGATCGAGGACCTCGTCGGAGTGCCGATCGACATGCGCGGGCTGCCGGAGGAGGCGAAGGCCTGGGAGCGCGGCGTCGACGAGTTGGCCTCGGACGACTCCGACGTCGCCGACTACGTGCGCTCGCTCGAAGAGGAGCGCGACACGGCCGACCTTCCGGAGGCGACGGGTGACGCCATCGCGCGGGAGTTCGAGCGCTATCTCAAGCGACGTGCCGACGACAGCTGAGCCGGACGTGTCCCCGGGTGTGTCCGGGATCGGGTCGGTGGGCTCCAGCACGCTCGCGACGTTGCTCACGGTGCCGGGGTACTTGAGACCCGAGCCGGTGTTGAGAACGACCACCTCGTCGGCCTGCCCGAGCCAACCGGAGGCCCGCAGCTGACCGACCGCGGCCAGGGCGGCTGCGCCCTCCGGGCATACGAACAGTCCCTCGAGCTGGGCGCAGCGCCCCACCTCGGCCAAGGTGTCGGCGTCGTCGACCGCGACGGCCGTCCCGTCGGTGGCCCGGACGGCATCGAGGATGAGGAAGTCGCCAAGCGGCTTCGGCACGGTGATGCCGAACGCGATCGTCTCGGGATCCGGCCATGCCCGGCACTCGGCGGCCCCCTCGTCGTACGCCTTGACCACGGGGGCACAGCCCGTGGACTGCACCGCCACGAGTCGCGGGAGCCGGCCGTGCAGCCAACCCATCTCCCGCAGCTCGAGAAGTGCCTTGTGGATGCCGATGATCCCCACTCCGCCGCCGGTCGGGTAGACGATCACATCGGGCGGTCGCCAGCCGAGCTGTTCGACGATCTCCAGCCCCATCGTCTTCTTGCCCTCCAGCCGGTAGGGCTCCTTGAGGGTGGAGACCTCCTGGTAGCCGCTGCGCCTGGCGACGGCCGCGTTGATCAGCTGCGCGCACTGGCCGATGTGGCCGTTGACCAGGTACAGCTCGGCGCCGGCGGCCAGGCATTCGCGCCGGGTGATGTCGGGTGCGCCCTCCGGCATCGCGATCAGGCTGCGCATCGCGGCGCGCGCCGCGTAGACAGACCAGGCGGCGCCGGCGTTGCCGTTGGTCGGCATCGCGACACCTGTCGTACCGAGCTCGTGCGCCCTGGACACACCGACGGCGGCACCACGGGCCTTGAAGCTCCCGGTGGGAAGCAGGCCCTCGTCTTTGACCAGGAGCCGGTCGAGGCCGTACGCGGCACCGAGGCGGGGCATGTGCAGCAACGGGGTCATGCCCTCGCCGAGGGACACGACGTTGGCGGCATCGCGGACCGGCAGCAGCTCGTGGTAGCGCCACAATGTGCCGGGCCGGGAGGAGATGGTGCGGCGAGTCACGGACCGCCCGACTGCCTCAAGGTCGTAGCGCGCCAGCAGCGGTCCCCCGCAGGGGCAGAGTCCCTGAGTCACATCAGCGTCAAGCCGTTCGGCGCATCGGGAGCACTCGAGGTGGCTGAGGAAGCTGCGAGTCACCAGGCCGAGTGTGGCACCGCGGAGTCAGAGGCTGACGCCCAGGGACTGCTCGACGACCTGGGCGACCAGCTCGCCGGCCCCTTCGATTGCAGGGCCGCCGGACTCGGCCCACGCGTCGACGACGGCCAGGGCGCGGGGTGAGTCCAGGTCGTCGGCGAGGCTCGCGCGCACAAGCTCGGCAGTGGCGTCCGCGGCCGGTCCGCCGGTGACGATCGCCTCGGTCCACCGCTTGAGGCGCTCTTCACCGGACGCCAGCAGGTCGTCCGTCCACTCCCACCCGGACCGGTAGTGCTGGGCCAGGAGCGTCAGCCTGATCGCTCGCGGGTCGACGCCCTCGGCGCGCAGCCGGGACACCAGCACGAGGTTGCCCAGAGATTTCGACATCTTGTGGCCGTCGAGCGCCACCATCCCGGCGTGCGCGTACGCCTTCGCGAACGCCTTTCCGTCCTCCGCCACCTGCGCCTCACCTGCCGACATCTCGTGGTGCGGGAACGCGAGGTCGGAGCCGCCACCCTCGATGTCGATGGTGGGCCCGAGGTAGTGCAGCACGATCGCCGCACACTCGACGTGCCAGCCGGGCCGACCGCGACCCAGCTCGGTGTCCCAGGCCGGCTCCCCCGGCCGCTCCTGCTGCCACAGCAGGCAGTCCAACGGGTCGCGCTTGCCCGCACGGTCGGGATCGCCGCCGCGTGCGGCGAACACCTCCAGCATCCCCTCGCGGTCGAGGCCGGAGACACGCCCGAAGGCGGGATCGGCGTGGACGGCGAAGTACAGGTCGCCGTCCACCGGGTAGACCGCACCCTTGGTCTCCAGCCGCTTGACCAGGTCGACGACGAGCGGGATCGTCTCGACGGCGCCCGCGTAGACGTCGGGCGGGATCACGGCCAGCGCGCTCATGTCGTCTCGGAAGAGCTGGATCTCCCGCTCGGCGAGCGCCCTCCAGTCCTCGCCGGTCTCCTTGGCGCGCTCGAGCAGCGGGTCGTCGACGTCGGTCACGTTCTGCACGTACCTCACCCGGTGGCCGGCCTCCCGCCAGGCCCGGATGGCGAGGTCGAAGGCGACGTAGGTCGCCGCGTGGCCCATATGGGTGGCGTCGTACGGCGTGATCCCGCAGACGTAGATCCGCGCCTCGTCGCCTGGCGACGTCGCCTCGACAGCGCCGGTTCGAGCGTCGTAGAGGGCCAGCTCGGGAGCGGGCCCCATCCGGTCGCGGACGACCGACGACAGCTGCGGAGCAGGCCAGGCGTCCATATCGGTCAGCCTAGTGGCGAACGCTCAGAAGGCCGGCCACGGTATCGCGGGCCAAGACCCGTGGGGCAGCGGCATCCGCGAGGCGGTGAGCAGGTCCTCCACCCGCTCGCGCAGGGCCATCACCTCGACCTGAGACAAGAGGTTGCCGAGCTCGTCGTCGAGGCCGCCGTCCAGTGTCATCAGAAGCCTGCGCAGGTGATCGACGTCGGTCGGTCGCAGCGCCTCGTCGGCCCAGCCCCATAGGACCGTCCGCAGCTTGGGGTCCTCGTGGAAGCAGACGCCGTGGTCGCATCCCCACAGGTGACCTGTCGACTCGGCGAGCACGTGACCGCCCTTGCGGTCGGCGTTGTTGATGACCACGTCGAACACCGCCATGTCGCGCAGCCGGTCGTCGTCTCGATGCACGAGCAGGACCGGACTGCCGTTGCGGTCCTCCGCCTGCAAGACGGCGATCCAGCCGGGCTCCGAGAAGTCGTTGCCTACTACGTCGACCAGCTCGTGGTCGTGTTCGACGTCGACCCAGCGTTGGCACATGCCGCGGCCGTAGCGCCCGTCACGCAGCACCGTCGGCGGTACGACGTCCCAGCCGCCTGCCTCGGAGACGAGCCGGGCGGCGCGCTCGCGTCCGGCCAGGGTCCCGTCCGGGAAGTCCCAGAGCGGCCGCTCGCCGCGGATCGGCTTGTAGATGCACCGCAGGCTCGTACCATCCAGCATCACCTCGCCGAGGAACGACGCGTTGGAAGCGGTGACCAGCCGACCATCGAGCTCGAGCGAGCCTGCGGTCAGGATCGTCTCGATCTCGGCGTCGTCGAGTGTCCTCGGCTCGTCAGTGGGCAATGCGCTTGAACCCGTTGGCACGTGGGCACAGGTGCCCTTCGGCGTCGAGGGGGTTCCCGCAGAACTGGCACGGTGGCCGACCGGCGGAGACGACCGTCTGGGCGCGCCGGACGAACGACCGGGCGTACGCAGGGTCGAGCTTGACCACGACCATCTCGTCGGCCTCGATCTCGACCGGTTCCTCCGCCTCGGCGGACTCGTCGTCGAACGACTCGGTTGCCGGCTCCTCCGAAACCGGGAAGAGCTCGATGACGACACTGCCCTCCTCGGCGTCCCAGCTGAGCGTGATGGTGCCGACGCGGAACTCCTCGACGATGGGCTGGTCCAGCGGACGGCCGTCTCCGACGCCGGCCGGCGCGATGGCGGGGATCGCCGCATCGCCGCCGCTGCGACGCAATGCCTCGTCGAGCAGCAGGTCGATGCGCTCGGCAAGGATCGCCACCTGCTGCTTCTCGAGCGCGACGCTCGTCACCCGGGGCCCGTCCTTGGCCTGGAGGAAGAAGGTGCGCTGACCGGGCTCGCCGACAGTCCCCACGACGAACCGGTCCGGCTTCTCGAAGCTGTGGACGAGAATCGACATGCGAAAAGCCTACGACCCCCGCCAACTCCCCACTGGGCGCACCACGTGCTCAGCCGGCGCCCCCGCCGACGGCTGCGTCACTGCTGGCCGCGCGACGCCGTCTGGTCCGGCTTCGCGGCACCAGGGCGCCGAGATCACCTTGGTCGTTGAACCGCACGACGAACGGCCGCAAGGGGGTGTACGAGATCACCGACACCGAGGCCGGGTCCGCCACGATGCGCTGGAAGTTGTCGAGGTGCATCCCAAGCGCGTCGGCGAGGACGGATTTGATGACGTCGCCGTGGCTGACGGCCACCCACAGCGCGTGCGCACCATGTGCCGAGGTCACCGTGGAGTCCCAGTCACGAACGGCCTCGACCGCGCGTGCCTGCATCTCCCGCATCGACTCACCGCCCGGAAAGATCGCTCCGCTGGGATGGGCCTGGACGACCTTCCACATCGGCTGTTTCGCGAGCTTCTTGAGCTCCATGCCGGTCCAGTCACCGTAGTCGCACTCGGTCAGCCGGTCGTCCGTCTCGACCTCGACGGCCTTCTTGGCCACCGCCGCGATCGCTGTCGCCGTCTGCTGGCACCGTTCGAGCGGACTCGACACCAGCGCCGCCAGGGGAAGCACGGCCACCCTTCGTGCCGTCTCCTCAGCCTGGGCCTGGCCGCGCTCGTCGAGGTCCACACCGGCGCTTCGCCCGGCCAGCACACCCTGGCTGTTGGCTGCGGTACGACCATGCCTGACCAGCAGAACTGTCGCCACGGACCCACCCTATCTGGAGGCGAGCAACACAATTCCGGGTGACAATGACGGGGTGATCGTCGACTGTGCTGTGTACCGGGACGGGGTTCGCCTGCAGCTGCCCGATGACAGCAACGACCTGGGTGATGCGCTCGACGTCGCCACGTTGCCCGGCGACTTCGTCTGGGTGGGCCTTCACGAGCCTTCGCAGGACGAGATGGAGCTGGTCGCGCTGTCGTTCGGGCTGCACCGACTTGCCGTGGAGGACGCCGTTGTCGCGCACCAGCGCCCGAAGCTCGAGAGGTACGACGGGGACGTGCTGTTCATGATCTTGAAGACGCTCTGGTACGTCGACGCCGACGACGCCGTGGAGACCGGTGAGATCGCCGTCTTCGTCGGCGCCAACTATGTCGTGACGGTCCGGCACGGCGCAGGCGCCGCTCTCCGCTTCGCCCGCCGCGAGCTCGAGGAGCACACCGAGGTGCTCGGACACGGACCATTCGCGGTGCTGTACTCGGTCTGCGACAGCGTCGTCGACAAGTACGCGCAGGTGGCCGCCGAGCTGGAAGACGACGTCGACGAGGTGGAGAAGTCGGTCTTCTCCGAGTCCCGCCGCAACGTCTCGCAGCGGATCTACATCCTGAAGCGCGAGATGTCGGAGTTCCGCCGTGCCGTCGTCCCGCTCCGCGACCCGCTGACGAGATTGGCCCAGCGGCAGATCGCGGGGATGCCGAACGAAGCGGCGCCGTTCTTCAGGGACGTCCTCGACCACTGCATCCGGGTCCAGGAGCAGGTCGAGTCGCTCGACACCCTGCTCTCGAGCGCGCACGACGCCCAGATGGCTCGGGTGTCGGTCCAGCAGAACGACGACATGCGCAAGATCTCGGCATGGGTCGCGATCGCTGCGGTACCGACGGCGCTGGCCGGCATCTACGGCATGAACTTCGACCACATGCCCGAGCTGCACTGGCAGTACGGCTACCCGTTGGCACTGCTGCTCATGGCGACGGTCTGCGTCGTGTTGTTCCGGTTGTTCAAGCAGTCCGGCTGGCTCTGACCTCGAGGGGTCAGGTCGGGTCCCATCGTGCCCGTTGCGAGCAGCACGATGAGGATGACGCCGACGGCGACCCGGTAGCCGACGAACCACGTGATCGGGTGGTGCGCGACGAACTGAAGCAGCCACGCCACCGCGGCGTAGGCGACCACGAAGCTCACCACTGTCGCGACGAGCGTCGTGGCCACGGAGATGTTGCCGCCGACAGCGCTCGGGAGCTCGTAGAGCCCGGCGGCCGTGAGGGCCGGGATCGACAAGAAGAACGACATCCTGGTGGCGGTCACCCGGTCGAGACCCACGAACAGCCCTGCCGAGATCGTCGCCCCGGAACGTGAGACACCCGGGACCAGCGACACGCACTGGACGAGGCCGATGATGACCGCGTCCTTCAGCGTCAGGTCCTGCTCGTGACGGTCCTGACGGGCCACCCGCTCCGCGGCGACCATGACGACGCTCCACACGATGAGCGCTCCGGCGACCCACCAGAGGTTGCGAAGGGCGCCGGTGACGAGGTGCCTCCCCAGGAGCGCCACGATCACGACCGGGATCGATCCGATGATCACGTACCAGCCCATGCGGTAGTCGAACGAGCCCCGGAGCTCCGGCTTCGCTATCCCGCGCACCCAGGTACTGGCGATCGACCAGATGTCTCGCCGGAAGTACACGATGACGGCGATGATCGCCCCCATCTGGATGACGGCGGTGAAGCCCGTGACGTCGGAGTCGTTGATCGACAGCCCGAGCAGCTTCTCGGCGATCGTGAGATGGCCGGTGCTCGACACCGGCAAGAACTCGGTGAGCCCTTCCACGATGCCGAGGACCAGTGCCTGAAGGAAGTCCACGGAGGTCAGTCTGCTAGACCGGCGGCCTCCAGGGCTGCGGAAACGTGTCGAAGCGTGTCGATTCTTATGTCCAGGTCAGCTCGCGAACGGGGCCACGGTCAGCGTCGTCACGCCGGCGTCGGCGAACGCATGCAGCCGCTCGGTGATGCGGCCGGGCGGTCCGAGCAGCGACGTCTGGTCGATGAAGTCGAGGGGCACTGCGGCGGCGGCCTCGCGCTGACGATGGTCGAGGAACAGGTCCTGGATCCGCTCGGCGGCAGCCTCGAAGCCCATCCGGCGGGCCAGAGCGTTGTAGAAGTTCTGCTCCCGGCTCCCCATGCCGCCGACGTAGAGGGCGGCGTACCCGCGGATCGCGTCGGCACAGGTCTCGACGTCCGCGCCGACCGAGACCGGCACGGTGGCGGCGACGTCGAACGGTTGGCTCTGCGAGGGCTCCGCGCGCGCGACCGAGCAGCCACGCTCGCCATCGAGCTCGGCGGCATGTTCCGGCGAGAAGAAGATCGCCAGCCAGCCGTCGGCGACCTCTCCGGCAACTCGAGGTTGTGCGGACCCACCGCTGCGAGGTACACGGGCAGGTGCCGCCGTACCGGGTGGACCGTGAGCTTGAGGGCCTTCCCCGGCCCGTCCGGCAGGGGCAGCGTGAAGAACTCGCCCTCGTACTGGACCAGACCTCGCTGTAGCGCCTGGTTGACGATGTCGAGGTACTCGCGGGTGCGTGCGAGCGGCCGGTCGAAGCGCACCCCGTGCCAGCCTTCCGACACCTGCGGCCCGGAAACCCCGAGCCCGAGCCGGAAGCGGCCGCCGCTGAGCAGGTCGAGCGTGGCAGCAGTCATCGCCGTCATGGCCGGTGTGCGCGCCGGTATCTGCATGACGGCAGCGCCGATGTCGATGCGCTCGGTCTTGGCTGCGACGTAGCTGAGCACGGTCGGCGAGTCGGAGCCGTACGCCTCGGCAGCCCAGGCGACTGAATACCCGAGCCGGTCGGCGGCCTGCGCGAGAGCCACCTGGTCATGGACGTCGCTGCCGACGACATACCCCAGACTGACGCCGAGCTTCACGGCTCGACCCTACTGAGCCTCAGGGCACGGTCTAGGGTGCGGTCCATGAAGCAGCGCTACGTCGGGACGACGGGTCTCACCGTGAGCCGGCTGGGGCTGGGTACCTGGACGTGGGGCACGGACGTCGACGAGCACGAGGCCGGCGCGCAGCTGCGGGCCTTCGTGGGCGCGGGCGGCACGCTCGTCGACACCGCCCCGAGCTTCGGTCGCGGTGCGAGTGAGGCGCTCGTCGGCGCCCTGCTCAGGGGGACGTTCACCCGGGAGGACCTGGTGATCTCCACGAAGGCGGGCATCGCGCTGTCTCGCGGCGAGTGGGTCCAGGACACGTCGCGCGGCGCGATGCTGCGCTCCCTGGACGCGTCGCTCGAACGGCTCGGTGTGGACTATGTCGACCTCTGGCAGGTTCACGTGGCATCGGCACGAGGTTCCGGTCGAGGAGACCCTCTCCGCGCTCGACGCCGCCGTGGCGTCAGGCCGGGTGCGCTATGTGGGCGTGAGCAACTTCGCCGGCTGGCAGACCGCCCAGGCGGCGACGTACCAGCGGGCCGTCCCTGGCCGGGTGCCGCTGGCCTCCAGCCAGGTGGAGTACTCCCTGCTCCAGCGAGGAGTCGAGCGAGAGGTCGTCCCGGCGGCCCAAGACCTCGGTCTGGGCATCCTGGCCTGGTCGCCGCTCGGTCGAGGGGTACTCACCGGCAAGTACCGCTCCGCTGTGCCGGCCGACTCGCGGGGCGCGTCCGCCGCCTTCGGAGAGTTCGTGGCCGAGTACCTGACACCGTCGGCGGCCAGGGTCGTCGAGGCCGTCTGTCGCGCGGCCGAGGGCCTTGACCTGTCGCCCGTCCAGGTGGCGCTGGCCTGGGTACGTGACCAGCCTGCGGTCACCGCGCCGATCGTCGGGGCCCGGACCACCGCCCAGCTGCTCGCCTCGCTGGCGTCGGAGTCCGTTGAGCTGCCCGCGGAGATCGTCGACGCGCTCGACGACGTGTCGGCGCCCGACTTGGGCTACCCGGAGGCCTGACCTTCCCGCAGCGCCGAGAGCGTCAGACTCGGCCCTGTTCTGTCGGCGTGTCCGCCACCGATTGACGCTCGGCGACGGACCTTGGCTACTCGGAGGCATGTCGCCGGGCGTTCGAGCCCAAGCGACTTGCCGTGCGCGAGCGCCATCGCCGCCCCAACCAGGGCCAGGTGTGAGAAGGCCTGGGGGAAGTTGCCGACCATCACCTCGTTGACCGGGTCGTACTCCTCCGCGAGCAGGCCGAGGTCGTTGCTGAGCCCTACGAGACGGGTCATCAGCTCGTCCGCCCGGTCGTGCTCACCGGCCAGCGCGTAGGCCGACACGAGCCAGAACGAGCACGCCAGGAACGGGTGCTCGGCGCCTGGCAGCCCGTCGACCCCCGTGTGCGTCCGGTACCGCATCACGAGGCCGTCGCGGAGCAGGTCCTCCTCGACCGCCGCGATCGTGCCGAGCACCCGGGGGTCGTCGCCCGGCAGGAACCCCACGGCGCTGATCAGCAGCAGCGAGGCGTCGACCTCGGTGGTGTCGAAATGCTGGACGAACGTGTTGCGCTCCGAGTTGTACCCATGCGCCAAGATCTCGGCCCGGACCTGGTCGCGCACCTGGCGCCATTGTCGACCGGTCCCTCGAGACCGTGCCGCTCGACGGCCCTGATGGCGCTGTCGAACGCCACCCACACCATCACCTGCGAGTGGGTGAACCGGCGCCGCGGCCCACGGATCTCCCACACCCCGTTGTCGGGCTCCTGCCAGTGCTTGGCCAGCTCGTTGACGAGGGAGCGCTGCAGCGACCACGAGTGGGCGGTGTCCCTGCATCCCTCGACCCGGGCGTGCTCGAGCGCGGCCATGACCTCGCCCAAGACGTCGGTCTGCCGCTGGTCCACCGCGCCGTTGCCGATCCGGACGGGTCGGGAGTCGGCGTACCCGCTCAAGTGGTCGAGCTCGCGCTCGGGCAGCTCGCGACCGCCGTCGACGGCGTACATGATCTGGATGTCCTTCGGGTCACCGGCGATCGCCCGCAGCAGCCAGGCCCGCCAGAGCAACGCCTCGTCCTCATAACCGGCTGAGAGCAGCGCCTCGAGGGTGAGGGAGGCGTCGCGGAGCCAGCAGTACCGGTAGTCCCAGTTGCGCACGCCTCCGAACGACTCAGGCAACGACGTCGTCGGTGCCGCGACGATCCCGCCTGTCTCGCCGTGGGTCAGCAGGCGCAGCACCAGCAGCGACCGGACGACAGCCGCGCGGTACGGGCCGTCGTACTGGCAGCGCGCCGCCCAGGCCTCGGTCACCGCCGCGGTCCGCTCGACCCGCCCGATCGACGTCGTGCATCGGGGGTATGGGTCGATGTGACTTGAACCAGGTCGTGGAGAACGTCAGTACCTCGCCGGCGCTCACCGTGAACTCGTCGACGTGGCGGCCGCCGACAGCCCTCGGGAGCCGTGGGCCGCGCAGCACGAGCATGTCGGGGCCTGCTGTCGCGGAGATCAGCTTCGCCCCATCCGGGTCGGTGCGCCGCATCACCCAGGGAAGCACCTTCCCGTACCCGAACCGCACGATCCACTCGTGGCGCATCTCGACGCTGCCCGAGACCCCCTCGATGCTGCGGACGAGGTCGGCCCTCCCGTCGCCGAGCGGCATCACGTCGATCACCTTGACCACGCCGTCGGCCGTCTCGTGCGTCGTCTCGAGCACGAACGTGTTGCCGACGTACCGGCGAGTCGTCGTGGCAGGGCCGCGGGGCCCGATGAGCCAGCGGCCGTTGTCGGGGATGCCGAGCAGCGCGGCGAAACAGGCCGGTGAGTCGAAGCGCGGCAGACAGAGCCAGTCGACCGAGCCGTCGAGCCCGACGAGGGCCGCGGTTCCGGTGTCACCGAGCACGGCGTAGTCACCGATCGGGAGAGCCATGAGGTGAGCGTATGCCGCCGCGTCTCATACCCGGTACACCGGGGTCTGGGGTGGTCGATGCTGTGTCTGACGTGTCACGATGGGGGCGGTATGGAATACGAGTTTCAACGCTTCTCGTTGCCGCGGACCCTCACGCGCTCAGCCGTGCGGCGGATGCTGACCGACCGGGCCGAGTACGGCGGCTGGGAGCTCGCCAGGCTGCGCCTGTACCCCGACGGCACCCGTAAAGTCGAGCTGCGCCGGACGATCATCCGGGTCCGCGCCCGACGCTCACCCGGGAGTTCCGTCCTCTCGTCTGATCCACCGCCACCACCCGAACGACCGACTCTCGACG
This sequence comes from uncultured Actinomycetota bacterium, assembly GCA_963824115.1. Classification (GTDB taxonomy): domain Bacteria; phylum Actinomycetota; class Actinomycetes; order Propionibacteriales; family Nocardioidaceae; genus DASQEH01. The sequence goes on along the minus strand of CAWGOA010000010.1, from coordinate 55,647 downwards.
TGGCTATGGCCACTCGCGAGTCGGATTCTGTCTGGGGTCAGGCCCGGTCGAGGAACGAGTCCAGCACGCGGGCGCTGAACTCGAGGCCGTCGATGGTACCCGCTCGTCAACCCCGTGGAAAAGGCAGTGAAGTCGAGGTCCGGCAGGCAGCCGCAGTGGGGAGAACCCGAAGCACCTGATGCCGAGCCGGCTCCAAGCCTTCGCGTCGGTACCTCCCGACATCAAGAACGGCAGCACCGTCGCCTCGGGGTCCTCCTCGAGCAGGGAGGCGCACATGGCGTCGACCAGGGGGCCGTCGAACGGTGTCTCGAGGGCTTTGTCGTGGACCAGCAGCTCGTAGCTGACGTTGTCGGGCAGCAGGCTCCGGAGGGTAGTGAAGAACTCGTCCTCGTAGCCCGGGAGGAACCGCCCGTCGATGCATGCGGTCGCCTCGCCGGGTACGACGTTGTGCTTGTAGCCCGAGCTCAGCATCGTCGGGTTGGCGGTGTTGCGTACCACGGCGGCGAGCATCCGGGCTGCGGCGCCGAAGTGCTCGATGAGCGCGTCGACGTCGGCGTGGACGTCCTCCTGGCCGGTCAGGGCAGCGACTTGTTCGAGCAGCGCACCCATCGTCGGAGTGATCCTGATCGGCCACTGGTGACGCCCGATCGCGGCCACCGCCTCGGCGATGGCGGTCACGGCGTTGTCGGTGTTGCGCATCGAGCCGTGCCCGGCCGTGCCGTGGGCCCTCAGCCGCAGCCAGGCCATACCCTTCTCGGCGGTCTCGACGAGGTACAGCCGCCTGCCGCCGACGGTCGCGGAGAACCCGCCGACCTCACCGATCCCCTCGGTACATCCCTCGAGCAGGTCCGGCCTCTGGTCGACCAGCGCGTGCGCGCCGTGGATGCTGCCCGCCTCCTCGTCGGCCGTGAAGACCAGCGTGACCGCTCGTCTCGGCAGCGCGCCGGCCCGAGTCCTGGCGCGGACGACGGAGAGGATCGCCGCGTCGAAGTCCTTCATGTCCACGGCTCCGCGGCCCCAGACGTAGTCGTCGTGCACCTCCGCGGAGAAGGGGTCGATCTTCCAGTCCGCCTTGGCCGCGGGGACGACGTCGAGATGGCCGTGGATCAGCAGCCGGTCGGCGGCGGAGGGATCGCCCCAGTGCGCGACGACAGAGGTACGCCGGCTGGCGGGCTCGAACAGCTCCGACTCGATGCCTACCTCGCTCAGCAGCCCGGCCACGTGCTCGGCGGCCGCCCGCTCCCCCGGCCCCGAGTCATCGCCGTAGTTCGATGTGTCGATCCTGATCAGGTCGCGGCAGATCTCGGTGACCTCCGCGTCGGGTGCGTACGCCTTCGTCATGCGCTCCATCCTGCCGCACGTGACTACGCTGCATCGGGTGGACTTTGCTAAGGTGTCGGACGCTCACCAAGGCAGAGGTGACGCCCACGTCCGGGTGGCGGAATAGGTAGACGCGCTAGCTTGAGGTGCTAGTGCCCGTATAGGGCATGGGGGTTCAAGTCCCCCCTCGGACACGAACCAGACGCCCACGGGGCGGTCGGTCAGCGAGGCTTAAGCTCGCACAGTTCTTGGCCTGGGTGATAGCACCGCGCACCCGGACCACTCCCGCCTCCTCATACCGGACAGAGATACCCCGATGTACTGAGCGGCCAGCAACGGCGCCGACGTCGCCAGAACATTGCTAGACCGTGGCGATCCCGTTAGCTGGCGAGGAGGGCACGCAGAGCCTGACCCGGCTGCTCTATCTCGGCGCCGTGGGCGAACAGAAAGCGTGTTGCATCGAATCCGGCGATCTTGTGGATGGATTGTTCGGCTTGCGCGGCGTCGGCTGTGAACGGCGCGGGCGGGCGCTCGAGATGCCCGTCGCGGCTACCGATGAGATCGCCGGCCAGGAGTGTTCCTTCGCCGTGGAGGAGGCTGATGTGACCGGCGGTGTGGCCCGGGGTCGCGATCACGCGCAAGTCGCGGATCGTTGCGCCATCGCCGAGAGGGTGCGCGGTCAGTGGAGCGTTGCCCCAGATCGTTGCTTGCGGCGCGAGCGCGATGACCTCGGCCAGGCCGCCGACGTGATCGGGATGGTCATGAGTAAGCACGATGTCGCTGACGTCAGCCCACGCAGCGCCCATCTGATCCAGCGCTGCGGTGATCTCGGGGGCTGAGCCGGGCAAGCCCGTGTCGACCAGCGAGAACCCAGTCGGGTGGGGCACGAGGAAACATCGAACATCGAAGTCCATAGGGTCCGGACCCGCGACACCCGCGGGAAGGTGCACATCGAAAGCAACCGACCGAACCTCCACACCGACAGGTTATGTCTCGAAGCCGATCGGCGGCTAGAACTCCGGGCGGTTGACGCCCGGCGTCCGATGAAGCCCCAGGCCATCGCGGGCATCGTGAGGGTTTTCGCGGGCGTCAACTCGGGTCGGCGTGTCCGGCGGCAGCGGCTGCGCCGCGGGCCTTGCCTCTCTTGGTGAAGTATCGGCCGATCACGATCGACCCGGCGATCCCGAGCGCGGTCGCGACCAACGGCAGGACCTGGTTGAAGTCGTAGGCGATCGAGTAGGTGGTCTTGTGGACGATCAGCGCGGTTCCCGCGGCCTGGATGATGAACAATGCCGCCCAGAGGTAACTCGTGACGTACATTCCGGCGCGGAAGTCGCGGTAGAGGTCCCACATCGAGTCGAAGACCGCCATCCCGTCGTGGGTGCCATCGGTGCCGTATCGCTGCGCGAAGTAGAACACGAGCGGCTTACGGGCCAAGGCGCACGAGCCCAGGAAGATCAGACCGATCAGGGCCGTTGTCGCGCAGTCCTTATAGAGCAACACCCTGGGGCTCGTGCTAGCGATCAGAGCGATCATCGCAGACACAGCGGTGAAGACGAAGATCGCGGCCGAAGCCCCACTGAAATTACGCGCCTTTGCCCAGATGGTCAGCCCACCGACGACCGGCCCGATGCTGCCGACCAAATTGCTGACAACTTCGCTCGCACCCATCCTGTGGGCGAGGTGAAACAGCGCGATGCTCCCACCGATCGACAAGCGTGACGAGGATGTTGAACCGCATGCCCTGCTTAGCCGGATGGTCCCTGAGCCCCTGAGCGATCTGGTCGTGCACGTTCGGCACGTCGGGGACCATGACCAGATGGTACGGCCTGGTGCGACCACCACGGCTTCGTATTTGCAGCGTCGCTGGCGACAACGCCGTACGCAAGAACCAAATCTGAGCATCGCGAATGCACTCCCGCCTGGAAGGGAGCGGTCCTACCACCCCCACCGCTTCCACTTGCGCGTACAGGTCTGGTCTCCTTCACCGGCGTGACATCCTGCTGGTGTGCGCGTTCGTCCGGTGGTGAACGACGCCGCGACCGTCGTCGACGCTGTCGCCAGCGCTCTCACCAACCCCGGGTCGCCCCTGACGTTTGAAGGCGTGATCGGCTGGCCGAATGGACGAACGTGACGACGCGTAGGCAGGCGACGCGCCCAGTCGCCACGACCACTACCCGCTCGTCGCCGCTATGCGCGCTCGCGCCGATTATCGGACGACAGGAAGCGCTGAGAGTGGCGCTCGCTATCGTCGTTTGGTGGCTGAGCCGTGGGACGACAGAGTAGCGGGGGTCATGCGTCTGCCCTCTGGGCGACGCGTGCGGGGACGAGCCTGAAGCGCACACGACCGGAGCCGCTGCCCGATTTCAGTGTCTGTCTTGGCCATCGCCGCACGGGACGTCGAATGGGAAAGCCGGTGGGTGCGCTGGCCGGACTTCTGGCTACCCACGGATCGACACCCGGCCCGCGCCGCGTTCCAGGAAGGGTTGGACCGGGCGGAGTACGAGCGGGTCGAGGTCGCATGTTCCGGCGGCTTGGGACGCACCGGCACCGCCCTCGCCTGCCTGGCGGTGCTCGACGGGGTAGCGGGTACCGAGGCCGTCGCCTACGTCCGAGAGCACTACTCCCGTCACGCCGTGGAGACGCCATGGCAGCGTCGCTTTGTCCGCAACTTCGCTTGAGTCACGCGCGGGGACATGGTTTGCCGGCTGTGCCAGGCGAACAGTCGCCACAGCGTGGCCCGCAGAGGGTATTTGAGATGCTGATCGGATGGCGACGCTCCCCAACCCCGCAGACCACAGTGCATATTCCGACCCGGGTCAGTACGCCGACCGGTTACGTGATGCCCGATGACATAGAGGCGCTCTGCGCAGTAGCCGTAACGTATGGTCCGACTATCGTGCCGAGCTGCCTGAGATGACCGTGGACCGTCTACCGGAGGTCAAGCCGCTGGTCGAGCCGCATCCTCAACGTGACCAGGAGCGCTTCGGCGTACCCGCTCGATCCGGCGTCCGCTCACCGAGCGCGTCGCCGGCTGTGCCCGCGATCACAGCCTGTTCCTGACCGCTGCTCTGCGGGAACGCGGCGTGCCGGCGACCACCGCTCGGGTTCGCGCGGTACCTGTCGGAGGGCTGGTGTACGACCATGTCATCACCGAGTACCACGACGGGACCCGCTGGTCCGAACCATCCAGAGTTCGCCGCCGGCGACCTCGAGGTCGACGTCCGGATCTCGGCCAGGCGCATTCGTCCCGTTCCGCACCGCCGCCGAAAGCGTGGCTGGGTCCGAACGGACGAACCTGGACCGTTCCTGACCACGGTGTCTTCCCCGGGGCCGAGGCATGGGGTTGTCCGGCCACGAGCTTCGTACGTGCGTACGTCATCAGGCAAGTCGCCCATCGCTACGGCGACGAGCTGTTGCTTTGGGACGCGTGGGGAGCCATCGCGCCAGATGGGCCACCGCTGTCCGATGACGAGGTGGACGAGGTGGCGCGCCTTCTGGTCACCGCTGACCACGACACCGCCGGCGGCGGCGACGACGCTCTCGCTCGGGTTGCCGACGAGGAGCTCTATTGCCCGCTACCTCGTCGACGAGCGCCTCGATCCGGCGTCACCGTCGTGCAGGCGTCACCGCTCGGACCCGAGATCGAACACGTCACCTTGCGAGACTCCGGCCAAGGTGCGTGGACCGCCTGACGGCGCCACGTCACATCAGCCACCCGGATCCACCTACCTGCGCAGCCTTCGAGCACGACAGCGCCGGGCAATTCTGCCTGTACGCGCCTCGCCCACGCCGACCGCTGCACGAGATCGCAACCGGCGTAGCGTACGGCTAGCCGTCAGGTCGGCTGCCTGGTACATCGATCGTTGCGGCGACGCACGAGGAGGAGGCGGTCGGTGGCAACGGTGGTCCTGATGGGGACGTTCGACACCAAGTCGGAGGAGCTGTCCTGGGTTCGCGACCGGCTGGTCGCGGCCGGCAGCCAGGTGACGTTGCTGGACGTCGGCACGTTCTCGGACGGGAGCATCGCCGACATCGGACCTGGGAGACGTCGCGGCGGCCGCCGGGGGAAGCCTGGAGGCTCTCCAGAACGACCGCGACCGCGGTGCGGCCATGGAGGTCATGGGCCGTGGCGCCGCCGTCCTCGTCGCGCGGCTCCACCGCGAGGGCCGGCTCGACGCGCTGCTCGCCATCGGGGGCTCCGGCGGCTCGTCGGTGGCCGCGCCGGCGATGCAGGCGCTCGAGGTCGGAGTTCCCAAGCTGCTGGTGTCGACGATGGCCGCTGGGGATGTCTCGCCGTACGTGGGCGAAACCGACGTCACCTTGATGTACTCCGTGGTCGACGTTGCCGGCATCAACGCGATCTCGCGCGCAGTCCTGGGAAACGCCGCAGCCGCAGTCGCCGGAATGGCCACGTCCTATGCGCGCAGCCGACACGACCCGCCTCCTGCTGATGCGCGGAAGGTCGTCGCCGCCACCATGTTCGGGCTGACCACCCCCGCGGTCGACGAGGCGCGGGAGCAGCTCGACTGAGCTCGGCTACGAGGTCCTCGTGTTCCATGCCACCGGGTCCGGCGGCCGGGCGATGGAGCGCCTCGTCGCAGACGGCTTCATCGACGGGGTCCTGGACCTGACCACGACCGAGCTCGCCGACGACCTCGTCGGCGGTGTCCTCACCGCAGGGCCGGACCGCCTGGAGGCGGCCGGCAGGCAGGGTGTACCGCAGGTGGTGAGCCTCGGAGCCTTGGACATGGTGAACTTCGGATCACGAGACAGCGTGCCGGACCAGTTCGCCGACCGGCAGATCATCGGTGCACAACCCCACCGTCACGCTGATGCGGACCAGTGCAGAAGAGATGGAGGTCCTCGGGCAGCGGATCGCGGCGAAGCTGGCCCGCGCCACGGGCCCATCCGAGGTGCTCGTGCCGCTGCGAGGGCTCTCCGGCATCGACGTAGAGGGCGGGCCCTTCTTCGACCCGGACGCAGACCTTGGCCTCTTCGACGCACTGCGTAAAGGACTGGCCGGCACGCAGGTGGGGATCCGCGAGCTCGATCTGGCGGTGAACGACCCAGGCTTCGGCCGGCAGGCGGCGCAAAGGCTGCACGAGCTCATCACCGGCAACGCCGAGACAAAGGATTCGTAAGCGTGGATCGCGACACTGCACTGGCTGGGCTGCGTCGACAGATCGAGTCGCGACGGCCGGTCATCGGCGGCGGAGCCGGCACCGGCCTGTCCGCCAAGTCCGCGGAGGCCGGCGGCATCGACCTGCTCATCATCTACAACTCCGGCCGCTACCGCATGGCCGGCCGCGGCTCGCTCGCCGGCATGATGCCGTACGGCGACGCCAACGCCATCGTGATGGAGATGGCCCGCGAGGTGCTCCCCATCGTGCAGCGCACGCCCGTCCTGGCCGGCGTGTGCGGCACCGATCCGTTCCGGCTGATGACGCCGTTCCTGCGCGAGCTGCAGCGAGCCGGGCTTCACCGGCGTGCAGAACTTCCCCACTGTCGGCCTGATCGACGGCATGTTCCGGCAGAACCTGGAGGAGACCGGCATGGGCTTCGGTCTCGAGGTCGACATGATCGCCGCGGCCCACGACCTCGATCTGCTGACTGCGCCGTACGTCTTCGACGCCGAGCCAGGCGGTGGCCATGACCCGGGCCGGGGCAGACGTGCTGGTCCCGCACATGGGCCTGACCACCAAGGGCACGATCGGCGCGGCCACCGCGATGACGCTCGACGAGGCGGTGGAGGCGGTGCAGGCGCATGCACGACGCGGCGAAGGCGGTGAACCCGGACGTCATCGTGCTCTGTCACGGCGGGCCGATCGCCGAGCCCGACGATGCACGCCATGTCCTCGAGCGCACCACGGGGATCGTCGGCTTCTTCGGAGCCTCGAGCATGGAGCGGTTGCCGACCGAGCGCGCGATCCGAGCACAGGTCGAGCAGTTCAAGAGCCTGCCCATCTGACCTGGAAGAGTGACTGTCCGAGCCGGCGGGAGGTCGCCGCTCGTCGACACGTCAATCGGTGGTCGTCGTACGGCGTGTCGTGGGCCGGTGGTGACGTGTCGGGGTCAACCGAGGGTGGCGGCGACTTGGTGAGCCGCCCGCACTCCGGTCCGGTACGCGCCGTGCACGGTCGAGCTGTAGTCGGGCTCGGTCGCCTCGCCGGCGAAGAACAGCCGCCCGTCGACCGGTTCGCCCAGCGACACCCGATCGGCGCGGGTCGAGCCGACGGCGTTCGTCGAGTACGAGCCGTGCGCGAACCGGTCCATTGACCAGGCAGTTGTCAGGTGGGCGAGGGGATCCGGGATGCGATGGCCGAACATCGTGCGCAGCACCCGCATGGCCTCGTCTCGTACCTCGTCGGGATGAGCCCTCTCGATCTCCCGCGCCCGGCGCCCCCCGTGGAAGCAGAGGATCACCGGTGGGCCCGCCTTCGCCATGCTGAACCACTCGGCCCAGGCTCCGTGACGCGGTCCGAGGTACTCCTGCCAGTCCATGTCAACCGGCCAGAACGGCGCGTCGAAGCGCAGGAAGGTCTTGCTGAGCACTCCCATCCCCAGCCGGTCGATCGCCACGTCGTGGCCTCGTGGAAGCAAGGGCACGAACGCGATCCCTTGCTGTTTCAAGACGCCGAGCGGGACAGTCACCACAACAGCCCTGGCGTGGATGCTCCCGGCGCTCGTCTGCACCTCGACCCCGCGCTGGCGCAGCTCCACGCGTCGCACCACGACTCCCGTATGGACGTTCAGGTGTCGCGCCAGGTAGTTCGTGACCTGGTCATAGCCGTTCGGGAAGAAGGCGTCTTCGCCGGTGGGGCCGTACTCCTTGCCCTCGTCCACTGTCAAGGCGGACAACCGAACGGGGTCGGCACCCCACTCCGTGGTGTAGTTGGCGTTCAGGTAGAAGGCCAGCTCATCCTCCTCGATCCCGTCGAGATGGCGATCGGACACACGTCGGCGTACCGCCTGCGCCAGCGACTCGTCGCGTGGCCGCCGGCCGGCGCGTCGCTCGGCCTGGTCGACGACCCGTGCCCAGCGAGCGCTGTTCGGCCCCGTGACGCCGGCCGCCCGTAACGTCGGGTCGATGCGTATCTGGCCCGACGAGTACGACGACGGCACCAGCCGCGCGTGTGCTCTGCGTGCGATCGGTGTGATCGGGTTGCCCGCTGCGTAGCCGTGGATCCAGGACGCTCCCAGGTCCACTGTCGAGTGGGGCCACCCCCGCCAGGTATGAATCCGACCACCCACGCGGTTGCGCGCCTCGACAATCCGTACGTCGTACCCGAGCCGGCGCAGCCGGTCGGCAGCGGAGATCCCCGCCATTCCCCACCGACAACCACGACGACGGCGCCTCGGCTAGCGCCAGAGACGGCATCGGCCGGCCGCATGGCCGCAGACAGCGACCCCGCCGCCGCGGCAGCCACCAGCGAACGCCGTGAGACCGCAGCCGTGCGATCCGTCATCCGGTCAGTATGCCTGCGTCTTGCGCGTGGGAGCCCCGATCGCGAAGGTGGGTGGGTGGACGAACTCGCTGGGCGCGCATCCGACATCTTGGGCCGACTTGGGGCAGTGGACCCGTTCAGCGCCGACGGCGATCTGGTAGCGCGATCCCCCATCGACGGGGGTGAGCTCGGCCGGCTCAGGTCGCACGCGGATGCAGACGTCGACGCCGTCGTCGCGCGAGCCCAGCGAGCCCACGCGACGTGGCGCCTGGTACCGGCTCCTGTGCGCGGGCAGCTCGTCCGCGAGCTCGGTCAGCTGCTGCGCCAGCACAAGCAGGACCTTGGCGCCCTCGTGTCGATCGAAGCCGGCAAGATCATCTCCGAGGGCGTGGGTGAGGTCCAGGAGATGATCGACATCTGCGACCTCGCCGTAGGGCTGTCCCGCCAGCTGTTCGGCCTGACCATCGCGACCGAGCGACCCGGTCATCGGATGATGGAGCAGTGGCACCCGCTCGGGGTGGTCGGGATCATCTCCGCCTTCAACTTCCCCGTTGCGGTGTGGTCGTGGAACGCCGCCGTGGCGCTCGTGTGCGGAGACACTGTCGTGTGGAAGCCCTCGGAGAAGACGCCGTTGACAGCCGTTGCCTGTCAGGCACTGCTGTCCGAAGCAGCCAGAAGGGCAGGCGCTCCGGACGACGTCTCGGCAGTGCTGATCGGGACCCGACAGGTCGGTCAGCGGTTGGTCGACGACCGTCGCATCGCTCTCGTCTCTGCGACCGGCTCGACCAGGATGGGCCAGGAGATCGCGCCGCGGATCGCCGCGCGCCTGGGGCGATCGCTGCTGGAGCTCGGCGGCAACAACGCGGCAGTGGTCGCACCGAGCGCCGACCTCGATCTGGCGGTGCGCGCGATCGTGTTCTCGGCGGTTGGAACGGCGGGTCAGCGATGCACATCCCTGCGCCGGCTCATCGTGCACGAGTCGATCAGGCCCGAGCTCGTCGACCGACTGCAGGCTGCGTACGAGACACTGCCGATCGGCTCGCCACTCGAGGCCGACACGCTGGTGGGTCCTCTGGTCGACGAGGCCGCCTACCGCGGGTTCCTTCGCGCGATCCGTGTCGCGCAGGAGGACGGCGGGCGGTTGGTGACCGGCGGCGGCAGGATCGACGGCGATGGGTGACGGCTACTACGTGGAGCCGGCCATCGTCGCGATGCCGCAGCAGACCGACATCGTGAGGTCGGAGACGTTCGCCCCCATCCTGTACGTCGTCGACTATCACGATCTCGACGAGGCGATCGCACTGCACAACGACGTCGCCCAGGGACTTTCGTCGTCGATCTTCACCCTCGATCTGCGCGAGGCCGAGAGTTTCCTCTCCGCTGCCGGCTCCGACTGCGGCATCGTCAACGTCAACATCGGCCCCAGCGGAGCGGAGATCGGCGGCGCCTTCGGCGGTGAGAAAGAGACCGGCGGAGGGCGAGAGTCCGGATCCGATGCATGGAAGTCCTACATGCGTCGCGTGACCAACACCGTCAACTACTCAACCGAGCTTCCCCTCGCCCAAGGAGTCGAGTTCGGCTGAATTGGGTTTCAACCGGCCGAGTCGTAGGGATAGGTTGGCTAGATGACTCCCACTCGAGACGATGAACTGACCGCAGAGCTGACCGCTGACGACCTCACCTCGTTCAGCTCACACTTTGCCAAGCGTCCTGAGCTCAAGCGGATGCAGAACGCCGTCGCACGCGTGAGCATCGCCGAGGTCGCGCTCGACCACGACGTCGTGACGTCGATGTCGCACTCGGTGTCGCACCGACTCGACGACTGGAAAGTCACGAACCAGAAGAACTCTGGACGATGCTGGCTGTTCGCGGGGCTCAACCTCCTGCGGTCCGGCACCCGGAAGCGGCTTGGCGTGAAGGACTTCGAGTTCTCCCAGAACCACGCGATGTACTACGACAAGCTCGAGCGGGCGAACTTCTTCCTCGAGTCCGTGCTCGCCACCGCCGACCGCGATGCGGACGACCGGCTCGTCTCCTTCCTGCTCGTCAACGCCCTCGACGACGGCGGGCAGTGGGACATGATCGTCAGCGTCTTCTCGAAGCATGGAGTGGTGCCGAAGTCCGTGATGCCTGAGACCCAGTCGTCCTCCGACACTCGGCGGATGAACTCCGCCTTGAAGTCGCTGGCGCGGCACGGCGCCATCCGCATGCGTGGGCTCGTCGCCAAGGGCGCCGACTCGGCGGAGCTCCAGGCGGCCAAGCGCGAGATCCTCGGTGACGTCCACTCGGTTCTGACCATCCATCTCGGCACCCCGCCGGCGACATTCGACTGGCAGTGGACCGACGACGACAAGGTGTTCCACCGCGACGGCGAGCTCACCCCTCAGCAGTTCTTCGCGAAGTACGTCACCTTCGACCTGAGTGACTACGTCTGCTTGGTCGACGACCCGCGCGCGGAGCACCACAAAGGCGAGATGCTGACCGTCGAGCATCTCGGCAACGTCGTGGGGGGCAACCCGGTCCGGTACCTCAACGTCGACATCGAGCTCGCAAAGACGATCGCGATGGAGACGATCGTCGATGGAGAGCCGGTCTGGTTCGGGTGCGACGTCGGTCCGCAGCTACAGAACGACCTAGGGATCTGGCACAGCCATCTCTACGACGTGGCCGGCGTCTACGGCACCGACTTCAGCCTCTCCAAGGAGGACCGGGTTCGCTACCAGGAGTCCGCCATGACGCATGCGATGCTGCTGACCGGCGTCGACGTGGTCGACGGCCATCCTCGGCGGTGGCGGGTCGAGAACAGCTGGGGCAAGAAGGCCGGCGTGTCTGGTTTCTACACCATGAGCGACTCGTGGTTCGAGGAGTACGTCTTCGAGATCGTCGTGAACAAGAACCGCCTACCGGACGATCTCAAGGCCGCCCTCGAGCAGGAGCCCCGCGTGCTTCCCGCGTGGGACCCGATGGGTGCCCTCGCCTAGCGAGGGGTGTCGAGAACGACGCACGGGCTTCGACCTTGGGGTGAAGCGCGGCCACAACGGCCCGTTCCCACGAGAGGATGAAGCCATGCGATACATGCTCCTGCAAGCCTACGGAGAGGTCGAGCTCGAGGGGTGCACGCCCATGACCGAGTGGGCGCCCGAAGATGTCAGAGCCCACATCGACTTCCAGCACGCGCTCAACGTCGAGCTGCTGGACCGCGGCGAGCTCGTCGACGCACAGGGCCTGGCCGGCCGGACGTCGCAAAGATCGTGGTATCCGACGGCGTCAACCCGCCGAAGGTCATCGACGGCCCGTACCCGGAGTCGAAAGAACTGCGGGCGGGCTATCGCCTGGTCGACGTCGAAAGCCTCGACCGGGGGTTCACTGCACTAACTGGCGCAACAGGTAGTAGGCGGCGTTGACAGCTCGGGCCACGGTCACGTTCTTATCAGCCGCCAGCCGCGTGGGTTCAGCTATGCTCTCGATCTATGAGATTGCTGATTATTATCGTCATTGTCGTCATCGTGGTCGTGGTGGTTCTCGGGTTTCTCCGAGGCCGCAGATGACCTAGGACGTCATGGCTCGGGATTGCCAACCGATCGAGGGCGACGGTCCTGAGAGTGGCTGTAGCCGTGGCGAGCGCCACGGAAATCGTGGGTGCACACGGCCAGTAGGCGGGTGCCTCCTATCTCCGACGACTGCCCGCCTACTGATTTCGTCTGCTGGCCTACGCGGAAATTGCACGTGGGTCCGGCGGTCATCGATCCACGTTGCGTCTCGGGCGCCCAGCCACGTCGCCGACGCCGTCGGACCTTTCGACCAGTTGTAAAGGTTGCTTGACAGAGCATCACCTGACAAGCAAACTTTACAGCGATGCGCAATGACGTCCGCACGCTGAGAGAGCAGGCCGGCCTGTCCCAAGGCCAGCTCGCTGCTGCGCTTGGCGTCTCGCGGCAGACGGTGAACGCGATCGAGACCGGCCGCTACAACCCGACGCTCCCGCTGGCCATGCGCATCGCCAGACAGTTCGACACCATCATCGAGGAGATCTTCCATGTCGACTCTTGTGCGAATCAGCAACCGCAAGACCATTGAGCGGTTCGTCACTCCGATCCTTGGGATCGCCTTCGGGCTGCTCTTCTTCGTGATCTATGCCGTTCGCGGCGACTGGACGAGCGCAGTCACCTCGCTCGTCATCATGGCGGTGTACTCAGCAGTCCTGCTCACCTTGGGACGCCGAAGCGAGACGATCGGACTGCTGGGCGGTGATGTGCCGGACGAACGAGGCCGTGCCAACTCGTTGAGGTCGCTCGCGTTCACGGGCGAGGTCTTGATCCTGGTCATCATCGCGATGTTCATCTGGGAGGTTGCACAGGGCAGGGACGGCAACCCGTGGGCGGCGCTTGGCGCGATCGCAGGTGTCTCGTTCGGCGCCGCCACGGCCTGGAACACCCGGCACGGCTGATGCATGGGGGTAACGGCATCTCCCTTTCAGTCCACACAACGAGGCGTGGCCCCTCAGGGTAGATCTCTGCGGAGCTTGTCGGCCTCGTCCAAGATGACGATGCAGAAGTCCCTCACCGCTGGGTCCACGGACGCCTCCTCGATGGTGCGCCGAGTGATCTCATCCAGTCCTTTACGCAATCGGGAGTTCTCGGCCCGCATCCTGACCACGTCGCTACGAAGCTCGTCGTTGTCCACGCGAGCCTGCTGCGACCCCCTCCAGATGATGAATGCCGGGAGCGCTCCGATGATGACGGCGACGATCACGCCGCCGAGGTCGAGGACCACCATGGCGTCACCCTAAACCTGTCCCCGACGCGACAACCTGCCTCACCGGACCGAATAGCCTGACAATTCCTGCGCTGTGTGAACGTCTGGAAACGTGGTGTCACCGCATTACGAGACATCCCACGTCGGAGTTCTAGCCGAGATTGCTAAACCCTTATAAATGGGCTATAAACGGAAAGCCTGCTAGGCCATTTGCTCTATCAGGCGCGCCACGGCCGGAGTCGCATCGAGGCAGCAGCTGCTCTCGCCCTTGCCACTCCTGACTCTCGGCACCGGGCCGGGCGTTCAACCGTAGGAAGCCGCTCTTGAGAGCTTCACGCATAACCATCATCGCCGCGGGGTTGTTCGGCGTCGTCTTCGCCCTCTCCGCACCGGGCGCGCAAGCCGCCACAGTGCGGGGCCACTGGGGTTTCGACGAGATCGGCACGACCACCGCGACCGACGACTCGGGCAACAACAACAACGGGAACAGCGAGAACGTCATCGGTGACGGGCAAGGCTACGTCTTCGACGGCGCGGACTCCCGTGTCACCGTCCCGAGCTCAGACTCGCTCAACCCTGGTCCGAGCGACTTCTCCTTCGGGCTCACGCTCACGACGACGACGCCGGCTCCAGGTACCGACTATGACCTGCTTCGCAAGGGCTTGGCCAGCTCCGTCGGTGGGGAGTTCAAGATCGAAGTCGTGCCGCGTAACGGTGTGGCGAAGGCATTCTGCATCGTGAAAGACTCTGCCAAGCACGCCACCTCAGTGATCTGGGGACCCAAGGCGGGCCTCAACGACGGCCAGCAGCACACCATCACATGCAGCAAGGTGGGCAACACCCTGCGGCTCCAAGTCGATGCCTATCCGACGCGCAGCAAGACCAATGCCGCCGGGATCGGGTCAATCTCCAACACGGCCAAGCTCAGCATCGGAGCTAAGGCTGACGTGAACGATCCCAGTGCCGACTGGTTCCTGGGTGAGATCTACGACGCATTCGTCTCGTGACGCGCGCTACAGCGGCGACCGGCTTCATGTCTAGCGCCGCGCCAGGCCGCTGACCACAGCGAGCCGCTTCTCAGCGTGAGGCTACCCGTCCACGGGCGCGGTCGGCGAGCGGGCCGCCTGGTTCCACGGCAGTGAGGGCAACCAGCTCGGACTTGCGCAGCTGGTGATGCCCGGGGTCACCTAGAACTGCGGCTACTCCCGCGAGTACGTGGCCCGTTGGAGGTGATACCCCCCGTCGCGGTCGGGCTCCTCGACGACCGTCCAGGCGTGCGGCGAGTAGGTAAGCGTCCCGCCACTGCCGCCGAGCTTGATGACCAGCAGCCCGGCCTCGTTGAACCCGTATGTGGCGTCGTCTGAGTAGCTCTCGTACCCGGACGCGTTGTGCACCTTGAATCCCATAGGACGAGCCTGCCACGCCCGCAGGATCGAGGTCATCGCACCCGGAAACCGGACTCGCCGCGAGACGGCTCCGACGTGACTGTCACCTCGTCCACGCGCGCGTCCCGCGGTCCCTCACGACACCAGTCGCACAGCGCGTCCACGGCGTCGCTGTCGCCCTCGAAGACCGCTTCGACCCTTCCGTCGGGCAGGTTGGCGACCCAGCCGCTCACGTGAGCGGAGATCGCCGCTTGCCGACAGCTGTCCCGGAAGAACACTCCTTGGACTTCGCCGCGCACGATGACTCGCCGTCGCTCCATCCGAGAAGGCTATCCACCTACAGCGAAGTCGGCTCGAGCTCGCGGGCGGCTCCGCGGAGCACGGGGCGCAGCCGGACGTGGTTGCCGGTGGCGACGGCGGCGATCCAGGCTCCCGCGACGCCGAGCACGACACCACCGAACGCGTCCACCAGGTAGTGCCACCCGAGGTAGATCGTGGACACGACGGTCAGGAACAAGAACACCCACAACGCGATCCGGCACCAGATGTTGAGGCGCAGCAGGTGGGCGATGACGCAGACCGTGACCGTGATGCCGACGTGCAACGAGGCGAAGGCCGCGATGGTCTGGACGGCTTCGGTGCCGAAGGGATGGGCGAGCACCGCGTGGCGCTGCTCGAGCATCGTCGCCTGGATGCGGGTCACGTACGTCTGAGGAAGTTGACGAAACAGCTTGGGCTTGGCATAAATCGGTCCCAGCGTCGGCAGGATGTAGTACGTCGCGACCCCGAGAGCCCAGTCGACCGCCACCGCAGTGACGAGCCACGAGCCTGCCGCCTCGTTGCGCGACCACACGAGCGCTGCCGCCAAGGTCACCGGCACGAGCGCGATCCAGGCGATGTAGACGTCGGAGCACACATGGGCGGCCCAGCCGGTACCCAGGAGGTGGTGCAGGACGACCGCAGGGTCGTGTCCGAAGAGGATCTTCTCGTCCAACCTGTTGAGGGACGAGTCCCAGAGGTGCGGGTTGACGAACGGGACGTAGCTCTTGAGATTGCGGAACGAGACGTAGGTCAGGTACCAGCTTCCGAGCCCGAGCAGGGCGAAGCGGACGTGCTCCCACGTCCAGCGCTCGATGGTGACCTCGCGGAACCTCTGAGGGAACTGGCGCAGGGACCCCGCAAGGTGCGCCCTGTGGACCGCCCGGGGCGCCACATCGGTGAGGAAGGCCAGCGTCACGATGATGGGAAGCAGGACGAACGTCGGCCCGACGACCCCGTCGGGGTCGCGGTACGGAAGATTCTGCGTGAGCGCCACGATGACGGCGACAACCGTCAGCGCCACCGAAAGCACCAAGGCGAAGCCGAACTGTCGCCTGCACACGTTCGAAGCGTATCTACCAGGGCAGCACGATCCGGCTCACCGGGCGCCCGTGAGTCGGATCTGTGAGCGACACTACGGGCGCTGATGCAGCAGGAGCGGCAGTACGCAGGTGGCACCGGCCTTGCGCAGGAGCGCGGCGGCCACCGTGATCGGCCAAAGCGACGCCGTGGCGTCGACGACGAGGAGGACAACCCGCCCGTCCACGAGCTCGGTGCCGACGGGGTCGAGGTGAAGTGCGTCCTGCCAGAACACCGCCTCCTGCGAGGAGCTCAGCCGGCCGTTGCCGTCGGGGCGGGCGTCGACGACGACGTCGCAGCGCTGCCACCGGCCCACCGTGGCGAGGTGGTCCGCAACGCCCTCGACCAGCGGTCGCAGTCCCGCCGCGGAAAGCGCCAGCACGATCTCCGGGCGCGCCGGCCAGGAGGCTCGCCAGGTGGACATCAGGGCGACGCTGGCCGCCAGCAGCTGATCGGACGGCCCCGAGCGGGGGCCGAACGAGGCGATGTCGTCGGCCCACTCCGGTGCGTCGGCGAAGATGAGAGTCCTGCCCTCTTCGGCCAGCTCGTCGGGTGGGATCCGTCCCCGCCGGCCGAAATCCCCCCCTGGCCACATCTTCCGGGGTACGAGCAGGTGCCTCTCACCTCTCAGTACGGCCGCCACCGACTGGACGCTCGACGGCTGCGGACGCGAGGGCAGTCCTTCGGGAAGCTCGTCGCGGCAAGCCGAGCACCTCCCGCAGCGGCTGGCGCTGGGGTCGTCCAGGGACTCCTGGAGCAGCTGCATCAGGCACGCTCGGCCCTCGATGTAGGTGTGCATGATCGCCGCCTCCCGCTTGCGGGTCGCCACGATCGACTCGTAGTGCTCGGTGTCGAAGCGCCACTCCTGCGGCGTACGGCGCCAGCCGCGGTCGACCCGGTCGACGGCGCCGTCGACCGCGAGCTGCTTGAGCATCAGCTCGACGCGGGTCCTGCGCAGCCCGGTCTCCGCCTCGATTGCCTGCACGGTCCAGATCCCGTCAGGGCTCTCGGTCTCCAGGCATGCCAGCAGCCGACCGACCTGTTCGGGGTCCGGGATCGTCGCCGTCGCGAAGTAGTCCCAGACCCCCTGGTCTGCGGCGGACGGCAGCAAGACCACGAGGGCATGGTCGATCGCCCGGCCCGCCCTGCCCACCTGCTGGTAGTACGAGACCGGTGAGGGCGGGGCGCCGACGTGGACGACGAAGCCGAGATCGGGCTTGTCGTAGCCCATGCCCAGTGCGGACGTGGCGACCAGCGCCTTCACCTCGTTGGCGCGCAGGCTCTCCTCGAGCCGCTCGCGCTCCTGCGACTCGAGCTGGCCGGTGTAGGCGGCGACTTTGACGTTGACGCCGTTGACGGCGTCGACTGCAGCCGCCAAGCGCTCGGCATCGGAGACCGTGAGCGTGTACACGATGCCACTGCCGGGCAGCGTCGCGATCTGCTCCGCCACCCAGGCGAACCGCTCGAGCGGGCTCATCGGCGCCAGCACGGCGAGCTCCAGGCTGCCCCGGGCGAGCGGCCCGCGCAGGACAAGTGTCGCCTCCCCCAGCTGGGCGGCGACGTCGTCGGTCACCCGCTGGTTGGCCGTCGCCGTCGTCGCCAGCACCGGAGTGTCGGGGTTGAGCCTGCGCAACACGTCGGACACCCGGCGGTAGTCGGGCCGGAAGTCGTGCCCCCAGTCCGAGACCGAGTGCGCCTCGTCGATCACGAGCAGGCCGAGGCGCCCAGCGGACACGTCGAGCACCCGCCGGCCGAACCCAGGGTTCGCGAGGCGCTCCGGGGAGACCAACAAGACGTCGAGCCGGTCGGCGACGAGGTCCTGCTCGATCTGCGACCAGGCGTCGATGTTGGAGGAGTTGACGGTCGCTGCCCGCAGCCCGGCGCGCTCCGAGGCAGCCACCTGGTCACGCATGAGCGACAGCAGGGGCGACACCACCAGGGTCGGCCCGTTCCCCTCCGCCCGCCGGATCGCGGTCGCGGCCCAGTACACAGCGGACTTCCCCCACCCCGTCGCCTGGACGAGAAGTACCCGCGCCGCCGGCTCGCACAGGGCCGCCACCGCGGCCTCCTGGTCCGGCCTCAGCATCGCGCCCGGACCCGCGATCGCCTCGATCACGGCCGCTGCCACCTCGGCGCGGGCGGGCGCGAGCGGGCTGCTGGCAGCGCCGACGGACGGTGGCGAGGTCACCAGCACAACCTAGCCTCACGGCCGGACAGTCCCCGACGAGCGGACCGGGCCGGGATGCGCGAGGCTAGCGACAGCCGGGTGGCGGGCCGGTGGTGCCCCTGACGACGAGCTCGGTCGGGAGGGTGAGCCGAGCCTGTGAGCTCCTCCCGTCGTTGAGCAGCTCGATCGTCAGCCGGGCAGCTGTCGCTCCCTGCAGCTCGACCGGCTGGCGTACGGTCGTCAACGCGTTGAGCTCCGACATCGGGTGGTCGTCGACCCCGATGACGGAGACCTGGCCGGGCACGGATATCCCGGCCCGGCGCAGGCTGAGCAACGCCCCCATCGCGACCTCGTCGGAGTAGGCGAACACAGCGGTCGGGGGCTCCTCGAGCGACAGCAGTTGGTCCATGGCTCGGGCGCCACCCTCGATGCCCCAGTCGACGGTCACCATCCGGTCCGGTCGGCGGTCGATCCCCGCCGCAGCCAGCGCCTCGCAGTACCCGATTGACCTGGCCCGGTCGGCCGCCCACACCGAGCCTTCGGCGTCCTCGGTCCGGATCATCGCGATATCTCGATGCCCGAGCTCGATCAGATGGCCGACGGCGCAGCGACCCACCGCCACGTCATCCACGCGGACGTGGGGGTAGTCGTCCAGCTCGCCGCCCGCGATGACGACCTGCACACCCAACAGATCCAGGCGCTCGGCCGCCCCTTCGGGCACAGGCAGCGCGATCACGATCACGGCGTCCGCCTTGCGTCGGGCCGGGAGACGGTCGAAGAACCAGCGTCGCTCCTCCGCGCCATCGACGTGGTAGATGAGGACGTCCATGTCCGCGTCCCGCAGGACCGCTTCGATTCCGGCCAGCATGGTGGCGAAGAACCAGCGGTTGATCGTGGGCACGACGACGGCGATCCGTCCGGTGGTACCGCTCGACAACGCCGATGCCTCGGGGGAGATGACGTAGGAGAGCTCCTCGGCGAGCTGCTTGATCCTGACCCGCGTTGAGACCGACACGCCGGGCATGTCGCGCAGGGCCCGGGAGACCGTCGCCGTGGACACGCCGGCCAGCCTGGCGACGTCGGCCATCTGGACGGCGGAACCGGACTCCCCCGGCCGGCGGTGAACGGGTTCGCGCATATCCCTCCGTGTCGCCTCTTCGACGGCCGGCGTGCGACCGTCCGGCAGTGGGTGCCCGAGCCGAGACCCGACTTGACATCGAGTGTGACCCTCGCAACGCTTGCGGCGCAACCGTTTACGTGCCCGCTTGGAAGGACTCCGCATGCCCGAGTCGGCGCCCCACGAGCCCTCGACCGACTCTGGCACCCACTGGTGGCAGACCGCGGTGATCTACCAGGTGTACATCCGCAGCTTCGCCGACGGCGGCGGGGACGGGATCGGCGACCTCGAGGGCCTGCGGGCGAGGATGCCGTACGTCGCGACCCTCGGCGTCGACGCGCTCTGGATCACGCCGTGGTACCCGTCCCCGATGGAGGACGGCGGCTACGACGTGGCCGACTACCGCGACATCGACCCGCGGTTCGGGACCCTCGCACAGGCCGAGGACCTCATCCGCGAGGCTCACCGCGCCGGCCTGAAAGTGCTCTTGGACGTGGTTCCCAACCACACGTCGGCGGCACATCGCTGGTTCCAGGGCGCCCTCCGTGGCGAGCCGTCGGCCCGGGCCCGCTACATCTTCCGGCCCGGGCTCGGGTCGTCCGGCGACGAGCCGCCGAACGACTGGCAGAGCAACTTCGGCGGACCGGCCTGGACGCGGACGACGAACGCGGACGGCGCGCCCGGCGACTGGTACCTGCACCTGTTCGCACCGGGTCAACCCGACCTCGACTGGACCAACCCCGAGGTGCGCGGCGAGTTCGAGGACATCTTGAGGTTCTGGTTCGACCGTGACGTCGACGGCTTCAGGATCGACGTCGCCCATGGCCTGGCCAAGACGCGCGGTCTGCCTCCGGCCGGGCCACGCGGCCCCGGAGCGTCACACAGCGAGCCCCATCCTGCGTGGGACGTCGACGAGGTGCACGAGATCTACCGCGGATGGCGCAAGGTGGCGGACTCCTATGATCCGCCGCGCGTCTTCACCGCCGAGGCGTGGGTGCGGTCCAACCAGCGGCTCGCGATGTACCTCCGGCCCGACGAGCTCCACACGGCCTTCCAGTTCGACTTCCTTCGGGCGCCGTGGCGTGCCGACCTGCTTCGTACAGTCATCGACGACGCTCTCGAGACCGCAGTGGAGGTCGGCGCCCCTAGTACCTGGGTGCTCTCCAACCACGACGTTGTGCGCCACGTGACGCGCTATTCCAGGTCGCAGCCGGCGCACCGGGTCGAGAGCCACTGGGACCGGGAACGCTGGGCCGAGGAGCCCGCAGACCTGGCCCTCGGTACCAAGCGGGCGCGGGCCGCGATCCTGCTCACCCTCGCGCTGCCCGGCGTTGCCTACCTGTACCAGGGCGAGGAGCTCGGGCTCACCGAGGTTGAGGACATCCCTCCCGGCATGCGGCAAGATCCCACCTGGGAGCTGTCGGGCCATACAGACCCCGGGCGGGACGGTTGCCGGGTGCCCATCCCCTGGTCCGGCGCCGAGCCGCCTTTCGGCTTCAGCCCCGAGGGCGCCGATGCCACCCCGTGGCTGCCGCAGCCGGCCGCGTGGGCTTCGATCACAGCCGAGCGCGAGGAAGGCGACGCCGGGTCCATGCTGTCGCTGTACCGCGAGGCGCTCAGATTACGGCGTGAGCACCTGCGCGGTCTCGACGTGCCCGACTGGCTGCACTCCCCCGAATCCACGCTCGCCTTCAGACGCGGGAACGTGCAGTGCTGGGTGAACACCGGTCCGGCGGTCGTGGATCTGCCGAAGGGGCGGTTAATCCTCGCCTCCGGGCCAGGGCCGGAGGACGGCGTTCTCCCGACCGACACCGCAGCCTGGGTGGTCGACGTCTGACCACCCAGGCTGAAATGTCGCTGTGCGGATGCGTCAGCGAGCCGTGGAACCTGATCCGGCGGTGGACTCCGTACCCGTCGACGATGCAGATGCCTGGGCGCTGCCGTTGCCGTCCCTGGCGGCGATGGTGAGGTTCTCGCCGCTCTCGGGGTCGAACAGGTGCATCTTGGCCGCGTTGACGTAGAGCTCGATCTCCTCGCCGTCGGAGACCCGGCTGGTGGAGTCGATCGAGACCACCAGCTGCGTGCGCAGAGACTCGCCGTCCAGGTCCTTCTCGAGCTGCTCCAGCTGGCGCTGTACCTCGGGCGGCGCTTCGAACGGGATGTAGGCGTACTGCTCGGCGCCGAGCCACTCGGTGACGTCGACGGTGGCCCGGAACGTCGACCCCTCCGCGAGACTCGCCCGATCCATGACGGACGCGTCCTCGAAGTACTCCGGCCGGATCCCGGCGATCAGCAGGCCGCGCCCCTGCGCACGCTCGGCCTTCTCGGTGGGGATCTTGACCTTGCCGAAGGGCAGCTCGACGGTGTCCCCCTCGACCGTTGCCGGAAGGAAGTTCATCGGTGGTGAGCCGATGAACCCGGCGACGAACAGGTTGACCGGGTTCTCGTAGAGCTCCCGCGGCGTCGCGAGCTGCTGGAGCAGGCCGCGCTTGAGCACCGCCACGCGGTCCCCCAGCGTCATGGCCTCGGTCTGGTCGTGCGTCACGTAGACCGTGGTGATGCCGAGCCGCTTCTGCAGCCGCGCGATCTCCGTGCGCATCTGCCCGCGGAGCTTGGCGTCGAGGTTGGAGAGCGGCTCGTCGAAGAGGAACGCCTGGGCGTCGCGCACGATGGCGCGCCCCATCGCGACCCGCTGGCGCTGGCCACCCGACAGGTTGCCTGGCTTGCGTTCGAGGTGCTCGTCGAGCTCGAGCGTCTTGCTCGCGTTGCGCACCTTCTGGTCGATCTCCTGCTCGCTGAACTCCTTCGACAGGCGCAGCGGGAACGCGATGTTCTCGTAGACCGTCAGGTGCGGGTACAGGGCATAGTTCTGGAACACCATGGCCAGGTTGCGGTCACGCGGCGCCTTGTCATTGACCTTCTCGCCGCCGATCCTCATGTCGCCGGAGGTGATGTCCTCCAGCCCCACGATCATCCGAAGCAACGTCGACTTCCCGCATCCGGAGGGTCCGACCAAGATGATGAACTCCCCGTCGGCGACATCGATACTCACGTCGTTCACCGCCGGGAAGCCGTCGCCGTACTTCTTGACGATGTTCTGCATTTCGATGGCAGCCATGTGCGATCAACCCTTCACAGCGCCGGCGGTCAGACCGGCAACGATCTTGCGTTGGAACAACAGGACGATGATGATGACGGGCACGGTCACGACGACCGCCGCCGTGGCGAGCTGGGAGTATGGCGGGTTGAACGGGTCGGACCCGACGAAGAACGACATCTGCGCCGGCACGGTCCGCGCCGCAGTGGTCGACGTCAGCGAGATCGACAAGACGAACTCGTTCCAGGCGAAGAAGAACGTCAAGATCGCCGCCGTGAACACACCTGGCGCCGCGAGCGGCACGATCACCTTGCGGAAGGCCTGCCAGGACGTGGCACCGTCGACCTGGGCGGCCTGCTCCATCTCCCACGGGATCTCACGGAAGAACGCCGAGAGCGTCCAGATCGCGAGCGGAAGCGTGAACGACATGTACGGGATGATGAGTCCGGGCCAGGTGTTGAACAGGTGGAAAGTGGTCCACATGTCGAACAGCGGTCCGACCAGCGACACCACGGGGAACATGGCGATGGCCAGCGCGATCGAGAGCACGACGCGCTTGCCCCTGAACTCCAGGCGCGCGATCGCGTATGCAGCGAGCGTCGCGAAGATGACCGCCAGGACCGTGGAGATGATCGCGATGCCGAAGGAGTTGATCAGGGCGTGCAGGAAGTCGTGGTTCTTCAGCACGTCCTTGTAGTTCTGCAGCGTCGCATGCTTGGGGAGGAACTGCGGGCTGCCGGTGGTTGTCTCGGTCACCGGCTTCAAGGACAGCGAGATGATCCACGCCACCGGAAGCAGGCACCAGACCAGGATCAGGACGAAGCCGATCCAGTGACCGACTCCCATCTTGCCGCGCATCAGCCCTCACCTCTCGCTGCAGCCAGGTCGACTCGGAACAGTTTGACGATCAAGAACGCCAGTATCAGCACGGATAAGAAGAGCAGCACGGACAGCGCGGAGCCGAGCCCCAGCTGGAACTGCTCGATCACCTGCCGGTAGGTCAGGAACGACGCCGACTCGGTGCCTTGGGCGCCCTTGGTCATGATGAAGATGTTGTCGAAGATGCGGAACGCGTCGAGAGCCCGGAACAGCACCGCCACCATGATGGCTGCCCGCATGTTGGGCAGGATCACCTTGAACAGCCGTTGCGTCCAGGTCGCGCCGTCGACCTGGGCGGCTTCGAGCATGTCCTCGGAGATCTGCGAAAGTCCGGCGAGCAGCAACAGCGCCATGAACGGCGTGGTCTTCCAGATCTCCGAGACCATGATGGCGATCATGGCGGGCCAGTGCGACCCGAACCAGTTGGTCTGCGCATCGACCCCGGGCAGCCACTTCAGCCAGCTGTCGATGAACCCGTTGTTGAGGCTGAAGGCGAACTGCCAGGCGAAGGCCGACACGACCGTGATGATGCCGTAGGGGATGAGGATCGAGGTCCGGATGATCCCCCGGGCGAAGATCACGCGGTGCATCACCATCGCGAAGGCGAAACCGATGACCAGCTCGACCGCCACGGTGACGACCATGATGATCACCGTGTTGAACATGTCGTGCCAGAACAGCGAGTCGCCGAGCACCACCCCGTAGTTGGACAGTCCGATGAACTTCTTGTCACCGGGGGTCGTCAGCCGGTACCTGAAGAGGGACAGGTAGAGAGCCTGGATCATCGGGTAGGCCGTGACGACCAGCATCAAGACCACAGCCGGGGCGACCAGCCGCATACCCAGCCTGTTCTCGGCTCGCGACCGGTCGCTTTGGTGTGCCTGCGGTGGTGCCTTCGGCGTGGCGACCGTGGCTACTGCGGTGTTGGTCATTGACCACTCCTTTCGATCACAGCAGTGCCTTGCCGTGCAGGACGTCGGAGATGAACGATGCGGACTTGCTGGGGGTGCTGGCGGAGACCGAGCTCGCTGGGTGCCAGGTGCTCTGCACCGCGCCGGAGATGTCGCTCCAGTACGGGGAGATCGGGCGCGGCCCGGCCACGTTGAGGCTGGACCGGAATGCCGCGAGCAAGGGCTTGGGGTACCCCTTCTGCAGATCGGGCGAGTCGTAGGCCGCCGAACGCGCCGGCATGTTGCCGGTCTGGACGGCGTACTCGACCTGGTTCTGCAACGAGGTGATGCACTTGATCGCGGCCAGGTCCTGGGTCGGGTACCTGGACGACTTGCTGATGCCGATGTTGATGCCGCCCAGTGGAGGCTTGGACGGCTGGCCGGCGACCGTCTCCGGGTACTGCGCCCAGCCGATGTCCTTCTGCACTGCCGCGTCCGTGGAGTAGTTGCCGTAGGTGAACGTCCAGTTGACCTGGAACGCTCCCTGGGCGGTCGCGAACGGACCGAGCACGGTGCCCTCGTTGGAGACCGACAGGTCGGGCTCGGCGGCCTTGGAGTGCGCGAGCTCCTGGATCACGCCCGCCGCGTCCTTGCCGGCGGCGGAGTTGATGTCGACCTTGGCGTTGACGCCGGCGGTGGGGTCGCTGATGATGCTGCCGCCGGCCCCTTGGATGAGGGCGTTGATCCAGACGACGTAGCCCTCGTACTTGTTCGCCTGCACACCGACCGTGCCACCGTTCTTCGCCGCCGCCTCGATGATCTGGCTCCAGGTCACCGGCTTGGACATGTCGAGCCCGGCCTTCTGCGCGAAGGACTTGCGGTACCACAGCAGCTGCGTGTTAGCCCACAGCGGCGCCACTGCGAGCTTGTTGTTCCACGTGGCGCCTTGGATGGCGCCTTTCAGGGTCCCGCTGGAGAGCTGCTGCGCCTCCGCGCTCGGGATGGGCAGCAGGAACCCGGCGTCGGAGAACTCGCCGGTGAAGACCGGGTCGAGGCTCATCAGGTCGATCCCGTTGTCGTGCGCGGCGAGACGTCGAGCAAGCTGGATCCGCTGTTGGGTGGCGTCTCCGGGCAGCTCCTGCGTCGTGATCGTGTAGTCCTTGGTGCTGCACCGGTTGGCGATACCGGCCTGGCCGAACTGGCCGGCAGCGGCCGACGACGCGACCGGGTCGGGGTTGATGTACCACGTCAGTGTGGGCTTCCCGGAGCTGCCCCCGCATGCGCTGAGCAGTGATGCTGCGGTTGCCAGCACGGCACCGAGGGCGGCCAGCTGACGGCCCCGCCTCCTGCCGTGCCCCTGAGATGATGCGGGCCTTGCCATACCGAGCCTCCAGAAAGTCGTGACTTCACATCCTGCCGCTCGCGGGCAAAAGCGCAAGAGCCGGATGCGAAAGTGAAACCGACGAGGCAGTTCTATCGAACTCTGACTCGGTTCTGCTGCTACCGAGGTCTCGGGCGTGTCGGGCGGCCGGCCCTCCCCGCTAACCTGCTGAGGTGCTCGCCCGAGTGAAGGCCATCCGGTACGTGACGCCGCTTCGAGAAGGCGGCTCGCTGCCGGGGATCGTCGAGGCCGACGACCTGGGTACCTATGTGGCGAAGTTCCGCGGTGCCGGGCAGGGTCGCAAGGCGCTCGTGGCCGAGGTCATTGTCACCGAGCTCGGTCGCAGGCTGGGGCTGCGGGTGCCTGAGCTGCGCGCTCTGGAGCTCGACGCCGCCATCGCCAGGTATGAGGCCGACGAGGAGGTCCAGGATCTGCTCAAGGCGAGCGTGGGACTCAACCTGGGCGTCGACTTCCTGCCGGGCGCCTTCGGCTTCGCCGCCTCCTTCATTCCGGCCCCCGAGATGGCGGCCGACTTGCTGTGGCTCGATGCCTACGTGGCGAACATCGACCGGACCTGGCGCAACCCCAACCTGCTGATCTGGCATGGCGACGTCTGGGCGATCGACCACGGCGCTGCCCTGTACTTCCACCACACCTGGCCTAACGGACTCGGGTCGGCCGAGCGCTTCGCGGCTCAGCCGTACGACCTCTCCCAGCATGTGCTTGCACGCTACGCGCCGGGGGTCCGAGCAGCGCACGAGGCGATCGGAGACAGGGTGGATGACCGGCTCTTGCGAGCGGTGGTGGACCAGGTGCCGGACGAGTGGATCGAGCCTGCGCCCGGAGCCGACACCGTCGACGCGGTCAGAGCCGCCTACGTCGACTTCCTCAGTGCCCGGCTGGCCGGCGCCAGCGCCTGGCTGCCCGGAGCGGTGGCGGCGTGAGCTCCGGCGAGCAGGTCGGCTACCAGTACGTCGTCCTGCGGTGTGTCCCGCGGGTCGACCGCGGCGAGTTCGTCAACGTCGGAGTCGTGCTGTACTGCCAGGCCCGTGACGTCCTGCGGTGCGCGAGCCATCTGGACCCGCCGCGCTTGCGAGCCCTTGACGCCGGGCTCGACCTAGCCGCTGCGCGGGCCGCGCTGGCGGCCGTCGACGACGTGTGCCGCGGAGCCGAAGCGGCGGGTTCGGCGGCGAACGCCTCGCTCGGCGCGAGGTTCGGCAACCTGTCGGCGCCGAGGAGCACCGTGATCCAGCCGAGCCCCGTCCACGGCGGCCTGACCACAGACCCCGAGGCGGAGCTCGACTCGCTGATGCGGGCGCTCGTGCTCGGCTGATCGCCATCTCCCCTACCCGAAAGATCCGACTTTGAGGTAGTCATGGCTACTCCGAAGTCGATCTATCGGGTGGAGAAGGGGGGCTGGCTAGCGCTCGTAGACGGCGACTCCGTCGACGTACGTGGCCAGCACGGTCGCCGCGCAGATCTCCTCGCGCGGACCCGCCGTGATGTCGCGGTCGAGGATCGCCAGGTCGGCGGCCGCACCGACGACGATCCGGCCGGTGTCGTCGAGGTGGTTGACATACGCGGAGCCGGCCGTGTAGGCCGTCAGCGCCGTCCTGACGTCCAGCGCCTGCTCGGCGAGGAACGGCTCGGCCGACGTCCCTTCGTCGGGGAGGGACCGGTTCACGGCGACGTGGATGCCCCACAGGGGGTCGGGGCTGCTCACCGGCCAGTCGCTGCCGGCGGCGAGCCGAGCCCCGCTGGCGGCCAGCGAGCCGAACGGGTACTGCCACGTCGCCCGCTCAGGACCTAGGAAGGGGATCGTCAGCTCGTCCATCTGCGGCTCGTGAGAGGCCCACAGGGGCTGCATGTTGGCAGTGACGCCGAGCTCGCGGAACCGGCCCACGTCGTCGGGATGGATCACCTGGATATGAGCGATGTGGTGCCGGTTGTCACTGTCCCCGTTGGCCGCGCGGGCCGCCTCGAAGGCGTCCAGTGCCTCGCGTACGGCGCGGTCGCCGATGGCGTGGACGTGGACCTGGAACCCCAGGCCTGTCCAGCTCGGTCACGTACCCCCGCAACGCAGCCGGGTCGACCATGGACAGCCCGCTGTTGCCGGTCGGGTGGCCATGACCGTCGAGGTACGGCGACGTCATTCCCGCTGTGAAGTTCTCTGCGACGCCGTCCTGCATGATCTTGACCGACGTCGGCTTGAAGTTCGGCCGAGACTGCCTCGCCCGGCGCTCGACCAGGTCGGCTATCTGCTCCCCGCCGCTGCTGCGGCGCCACCAGAGCGCGCCGACGACCTTCGCTGTGAGCCTGCCGTCGGCGGCGCACGCCTGGTAGGCATCGCCTCCGTCTGCCATGTGCGAGTGGTCGCCGACGATCGCGTCCTGCCAAGCGGTGATCCCGAGCGAGTGCAGGTACCGCTGCGCCTCAAGCAGCGCACCTACCTGGTCCTCGAGGCTCTCCCGCGGCAGCAGTCTCGTGACGAGTCCCATCGCCCCCTCGTGAAGGACGCCGTTAGCTGTGCCGTCTGGGTCGCGCTCGATCCGGCCGTCAGCCGGGTCCGGCGTGCCCGCGTCGACTCCTGCGAGCTCCAGAGCTCGGGTGTTGACCCAGGCCCCGTGGCCGTCCCGGTTGGGGAAGAACGCCGGACGGTCGGGAACGACGCCGTCGAGTGCCTCGCGTCGCGGTAGGCCCCCAGGGAAGGCGGCCATCGTCCAGCACGCACCGGTGATCCACTCGAGGTCTGGCCTGCTCTCGGCGTAGTCAGCTATCGCGGCAAGGTACTCCGCGGCCGTGGAGTACGGCGTCAGATCACAGGTCAGCCGCCCGAGCCCCCCCTGCAACGGGTGTACGTGGGCGTCTTGGAAGCCCGGGATGAGCAGGCCGCCGCCGAGGTCGACGACCCGCGTGGAGGGTCCCGCCATCGCGCGCAGCGCATCGTCGCCCACCGCTGTGATCCGACCGCGCGGTCACCGCAACCGTCGTCTGCCGAGCCGCCGGCTCCTCGGCGGTGAAGACGCTGCCTCCCGTGAAGACGAGGTCAGGGGCGTCCATCAGGCCTTCTTCACGGTCACGCCGAGGATGCTGATCGGCTGGGCAGGTGCTCCGTCGGTCTGGCTGCTTCCTCCGGCGGCGACGCCGGCTTTCGCGAGCGCCGCGACGATGCCGAGGCCCTTCGTCACCTTCCCGAAGATCGAGTACCCGCCGCCCTGCGTAGGCAGCGCGGTGTCCTTGTACACGACGAAGAACTGGCTGCCGTTGCTGTTCGGAGACGTGGCCCTGGCCATCGCGACGGTGCCTGCGGGGAAGCTGCCGTTCTTGGGCGCGTTCTCGATGCCGAAGCCGTAGCCAGGCCCACCCGAACCGGTGCCCGTCGGGTCCCCGCACTGCAGAACGTACAGACCGCTCGTGGTCAGCCTGTGGCAGGGACTGTTGTCGAAGAAGCCCTTACGCGCCAAGAAGATGAACGACGACACCGTCTGGGGTGCCGCCTTGCCGTCGAGCTGCACCACGATGTCGCCACAGTTGGTCGCGATCGTTGCGTCCCAGGTCGCCTTGGCTGCGAGAGACTTCGGCGGCGCAGCCTTGAAGCTCTTCGGTTTGGCAGGCAGGGCGGGGGCCGCCTTGCAGTGCAGCCCCGCCACCGACGGTGTTCCGGACGAGGTTGTGGCCGACGAGGGTGCCGTGGCGGCCGTCGTAGGGCCGGTGGTACCGGATGCCGCCGGTGTCGAGCCGCCACCGCTGTGGAGCGACCAGAGCGATGGCGATGACCGCTCCGACGCAGAGCAGGGCGACCGCGACCACGACCGCTTGCGTCGCTCTCGGCGAGCCGTGCCCGCCGTACTGGGAGGGATTGCGTGGGCGCCTGGTGTTCGACATGAGGCCACCTTATGAGGCTGTCGCCACAACCCGGCGCACGTCCCCCCCGCGCCTCGGGTCCGCACCGGGACCGCTCGAGCCGATGGCGGCGACTCCCCCGAAGTACGAGTCCAGCGCCGGCCACCCGACCACCTCGTCGCCTTCTGCCAGGCGTGCAAGGACGCGAGGAGAGAAGCCAGGCTCGACGTGGACTCGTCCCGGCACCGGATTCAGTCTCGGGGCGACGATGGCGTCGGGAACCGACAGCTGCCAGTGGAACACGTTGACGAGCACCTGGAGCAGCGCGGACCTGATCCGGCTCCCGCCCGCGGCACCGGCGACGAGTATCGGTACGTCCTCGGCCGTGACGACGAGCGGAGACATCATCGACCCCATCCGCTCACCGGGAGTCTCGTTGCCGCGCAACAGCTCACCCTCCCCCAGCATGTTGTTCAGGTGGATGCCGTAGCCCGGCAGCCACACGCCCGAGGACAGGCCGAGGCTCGTCGTCACCGCACAGGCGTTGCCGTCGCCGTCCGACACCGCGACGCTTGTCGTGTCCCCACGCAGCTGCGGTGCGCGCAAAGCAGCGACCAGCAACAGCGCCTGCTCTGCCGGGTCGTCGCTGAGCTCGAGCGCCTCCGCGGTACCGAGCAGGTCGTCGAGATCGTTCCCGCGCGCGTGCAGGACGAGGTCACCGAAGGCCACCGTGCGAGCCGGCGTCTCCTGCACGGCGTAGGCGGCCAGGTCTGACCGGCCGAGATCGCCACCGTCGCCGATCGCGCGCACGATCTCCTCGCCGATCGGTCCCGAGTAGAACGCCGCCGCGCCTTCGTCGGCGAGCAGCTGCAGCGCACCGTCCAGGCCGGGGTGGAACAGCCGGGCGCCGCCAGGCAGGATCTGGCCGTCCCGGGCGTACGCCCGCTCGCCCTCCCCGATCAGCATTGCCGCCGCAACCTTGGCCAAGACCCGCGAGTGCAGGGGCGCGAACGACACCCCGTTGGCGGCATGCACGATCGCCGGCGCCACCAGGTCACGCCATTGGATCCTTCCCCAGCGCTGATGCAGCGCCTCGAGGCCGGCGGGGACCCCGGGTACGGCGACGGTGGACGCGCCGACGGCGTACGGCACGACCTGACCGCCGAAGTCGACGGCGATCTCGAGGGGCGGCACCTTCCGCACGCCGTCGAGTCCGGGTACTGACACGAAGAAGTCCAGGCACGACGTCGTACGCGACGACGCGTCGTAGTACGTGGCGAACCCGCCGCCCCCGAGCCCGGTGAACAGCGTCTCGGCGACACACGAAGCGAGAACCATCGCGACCGCGGCGTCGGCGGCGCTGCCACCGGCTCGGAGGATCTCCGCACCGACCTCGGCCGTCACCGGGTTGCCCGCAGCCACGGAAACCGGAAGGTGGGAGCGCATCGCGGCAGGGACGCGTCTCAGCGAGCGCCGGTGTAGTCGCCCGGGATCTGCTGGTCCTTGCCGAGCACCGTGATGCCACCGTCGGTCACCGTGAAGCCCGCGAGTCGGTCCGCGTCGGGGTCGACCCCGATCTGGAACCTGTCCGGCACGATGACGTTCTTGTCGATGATCGCGTTGACCACGCGAGCACCGCGGCCGATCTTCACGTTGTCCATCACGACGCTCCTGTCGACCGTGGCACCGGTCGCGACGTAGACCTCCGTGCCCAGGACCGAGTGCGAGATCGACGCACCGGTGACGATCGAGCCGCCGCACACGATCGAGTCGTTGGCGGACGCCGACTCGACGAACTTGGCCCCCGGCACCTGCGCGTGGGACGTGAAGATGGGCCAGGCGCGGTTGTAGAGGTTGAACGTCGGCTCCACGGACACGAGGTCGAGGTGCGCCTCGTGGTAGGACGCCAGCGTCCCGACGTCTCGCCAGTAGTCCCTGTCCTTGGGCGTGGAGCCGGGCACGTCGTTGCGCTTGAAGTCGTAGACGGCCGCGTCGTTGCGCTCGACCATCATGGGGATGATGTCGCCGCCCATGTCGTGCCTCGACTCCTCGTTCGCCGCATCCGCTTCGAGGGCGTCCACGAGGGCCCGCGTCGTGAACACGTAGTTGCCCATCGACGCGAACGACTCGTCCGGGCTGTCGACG
The DNA here is from genome assembly GCA_963824115.1 of uncultured Actinomycetota bacterium. Taxonomy (GTDB): domain Bacteria; phylum Actinomycetota; class Actinomycetes; order Propionibacteriales; family Nocardioidaceae; genus DASQEH01. Next base: position 23,822 of record CAWGOA010000010.1, on the reverse strand, counting down.
AGCCCCGGCGGGTCGGCCGGCTTCTCGAGGAACCCCGAGATCCGCACCCCGTCCTCGGCGGTCTTGATGACGCCGAAGTCGCTCGCCTCCGAGCGGGGTACCCGGATGCCCGCGACGGAGGCTCCAGCACCGGACTCGACGTGCGCGTCGACCATCTGCGACGCGTCCATGCGGTACACGTGGTCGGCGCCGAAGACCACGATGATGTCGGGCTGCTCGTCCCTGATGAGGTTCATCGACTGGTAGATGGCGTCGGCACTGCCGAGGAACCACTGCTTGCCGAGACGCTGCTGGGCCGGTACAGGGGTCACATAGTTGCCGAGCAGCGTGGACATCCGCCAGGTCACCGAGATGTGCTTGTCGAGGGAGTGCGACTTGTACTGCGTGAGCACGCACAGCTGCAGGTAGCCCGCGTTGACGAGGTTGGACAGGGCGAAGTCGATGAGCCGGTAGTTCCCCCCGAACGGCACCGCGGGCTTGGCGCGATCGTGGGTGAGCGGCATCAGGCGCTTGCCCTCGCCGCCCGCAAGGACGATACCCAGAACCTTCGGCTTCACCATGGGTGTGACCCTACTGTGGCCGCCTTGTCATGGCCACGAAGGTGGGCGCACGTCCTGGTGCTGAGACGGCTATGGTCTGGGCATGCGCGTCGGACTCCTCACCCGCGAATATCCTCCCGATGTCTACGGCGGCGCGGGCGTGCACGTCGACTTCCTGGCCAGGCATCTGCGCAACCTTGTCGACCTCGACGTGTACTGCATGGGCGCCGACCGTCCGGGCGCGATGGCGTTCCCCGAGCAGGACGGCAGGTTCCCTCAGGCGAACCCGGCCCTGCAGGTCCTGTCGACCGACCTCGCGATGGCTGCGGCCTGCGGCTCGAGTGACCTCGTGCACTCCCATACCTGGTATGCCAACATGGCCGGCCACCTCAGCTCCCTGCTGTACGACATCCCGCACGTCGTGAGCGCCCACTCTCTCGAGCCGCTCCGCCCCTGGAAGGCCGAGCAGCTCGGCGGCGGCTACCGGCTGTCGTCGTGGGCGGAGCGGACCGCGTACGACGCGGCCGGCGCCGTCATCGCCGTGAGCGAGGGGATGGCGCGAGACATCGCCTCGGCGTACCCCGAGATACCCGACGACCGCATCCACGTGATCTACAACGGCATCGACGCGGACTTCTACCACTACGACGCGGACACGGCGATCGTCGAGTCGCTGGGCATGGACCTCTCGCGTCCCTATGTCACGTTCGTGGGCCGAATCACCCGGCAGAAGGGGGTGCCGCATCTCCTCCGCGCCGGCCTGGCGTTCGACCCCGAGGTACAGATCCTCCTGCTCGCCGGAGCCGCCGACACCGTCGAGCTGAAGGCGGAGACCGACGCTGCTATCGAGACGCTCCAGGCCAGCCGGGACGGGGTGGTCGTGGTCAGCCAGATGCTTCCGCGCGAGAGCGTCCGTCAGGTGCTCTCCCATGCCCTCGCGTTCTTGTGCCCCTCGGTGTACGAGCCGCTCGGCATCGTCAACCTCGAGGCGATGGCCTGCCAGACAGCCGTCGTCGCCAGCGCGGTCGGAGGCATCCCCGAGGTGGTGCTCGACCACGAGACCGGGCTCCTGGTCGAGTACACGCCGGACGACCCCGCCGGCTTCGAACGCGAGTTCGCCGCCCGGGTCAACGACCTCGTGGCCGACCCTTCCCTGGCGGGGCGGATGGGTCGGGCCGGACGCGAGCGGGCGATCACGTCGTTCGACTGGGGCGCCATCGCCGCCCAGACCGTGCGGCTGTACGCCAGCCTGGTCTGAACCACCCCAAAGATCCGACTGTGAAGTAGCCAGAGCTACCTGAAAGTCGGATCCTTCGGGTGGTAGGTGGGGCGTTGTGGGTGGGGGTAGGGGTATGCTTGAAAGTGAAACTTGTTTGGAGGGACACATGGCCACCGAGACGGTCGAGCCGGCCACCGTACCGATGCCGGCGCTGTACCTGAGCCACGGCGCTCCCCCGCTTGCCGACGACGTCGTCTGGACCGGCCAGCTGGCGAGCTGGTCGAAGGCGCTACCTCGTCCGACCGCCATCCTGGTCGTCTCCGCGCACTGGGAGGAGGCCCCGCTGACGCTTGGCGCGACCACCACCGTGCCGTTGGTGTACGACTTCTGGGGGTTCCCCGAGCGCTACTACACCGTGACGTACCCGGCGCCAGGGGCCCCGGCCCTCGCGGAGACGGTGCGCAGCCTGCTGTCCAGCCCCCGTCACTCGGTACACGACGCACCGGCTCGCGGCCTCGACCACGGCGCCTACGTGCCGCTGGTGGAGATGTTCCCCGACGCGGACATCCCTACCTTGCAGATCTCCATGCCCTCGCTGGAGCCGGAGGAGCTGTTCGACATCGGGCGGCGGCTGCGGCCGCTTCGCGACGAGGGTGTCCTCATCCTCGGGAGCGGGTTCACGACCCACAACCTCGGCCTCATCGACATGCACCGACCCGCCGACACGCCTGCCCCGGGTTGGTCGGCCGAGTTCGACGACTGGGCGCAGCGCGCCGTGTCGTCCGGCGACGTCGACAGCATCATCGACTTCGTGCACACGGCACCCGCACCCACGCTCGCCCATCCCCGGACCGAGCACTTCGCGCCGCTCTTCGTGACGCTGGGGGCGAGTGTCGGCGACTCGCTGCACGGGCGCTCCGTGATCGACGGCTTCTGGTACGGCCTGTCCAAGCGATCCTGGCAGTTCTCCTGACCGCGGGGGATCCCGCGCTGAGATAACGTCATCTCGGTGAGTGAGCTGCCGGGCGGCGGGAAGACCCGCGCGATGACCCGCTGGGGCGATCCCGTCCTGCACGCCGCCTGCCGACCGGTCACGGACTTCGACGCCGAGCTGGCCGCTCTCGTTGCCGACCTGGCCGCCACCATGTACGCCGCCGACGGCGTGGGCCTCGCCGCCAACCAGATCGGGGTGCCGCTCAAGGTCTTCGTGTTCGACTGCCCCGATGACGACGGGCAGCGACATGCCGGCGTGGTCTGCAACCCCCGCCTCATCCTCCCCGAAGGACGCGACCGGCAGCTCGAGGACGCCGAGGAGGGCTGCTTGTCGCTCCCCGGGGCTTTCATCTGGTGCCCACGACCGGACCACGCCCGAGTCGACGGCCTCGACGCTCAAGGTGAGCCGGTGAGCTACGAGGGCGATGGCCTGCTGGCGCGGTGCCTCCAGCACGAGAGCGACCATCTAGAGGGGACAGTCTTCGGCGACCGGCTGCCGACGCGGGCCCGCAAGAGGCTCTTCAAGGACGCGGCCGAGGTGGCCGCCGAGTTCCCGGCCGACTGGCCGGTGGTGCCACGGGTGACCGACTGACACGGCCGGTCAGCGCCTCCCGAGGGCGAAGAACGCGATGGCGGCAGCGGCGCCGACGTTGAGCGAGTCCACGCCCGGCGCCATCTCGATCCTCACTCTGACATCTGCGGTCGAGAGCCATCGCGGCGAGAGCCCCGGCCCCTCCGACCCCACGATGACCGCGAGCCTCTCGTCCCCGGATCGGTCGGCGAAGTCACGGATCGGCACGGCGTCGGGGTCCGGGGTGAGCGCGACAGTGGTGAACCCGGCTGTCGACAGCAGCCCGACAGCGTCATACCACCGTTCCACCCGGGTCCAGGGGATGGCGAAGACCGCACCCATGGCGACCTTGATGGACCGCCGGTACAGCGGGTCTGCACATCGCGGTGACAGCACGACGGCGTCCATGCCCAGTGCCGCAGCGCTGCGAAAGACGGCGCCCACGTTCGTATGGTCCACGATGTCTTCGAGGACGACGATCCTGCGCGCCGCACTGAGCACGTCGTCGAGCGGGAGCAGGGGCCGTCGCTCCAGTGAGGCGAGCGCACCCCGATGGACGTGGAAACCGGTCGCGGCCTCCGCCACCTCGTCGGTCACGACATAGCACGGCGCCTCGGGAGCGGCCGCGAGCGTGTCGACCAGCCCGGTGAGCCAGCGCGTCGTCATCATGAACGAGCGCACCCGGTACCCCGCCGCCACCGCGCGCCGGACGACCTTCTCGCCCTCGGCCAAGAACAGCCCCTGGTCGGCTTCGAGGAGCTTCCTCAGCTGCACGTCGCGCAGGGAGAGGTAGTCGGCGAGCCTGGGATCGCCCGCGTCCTCCACCGGGATCAGACGCGCCACGCCTGCACCGTACCCCGGCGCTCCTCAGGTGCTCTGCTCTTCAGGTTCCCTGCGCCGCGGCGACGACGTCGCCGATCACGATCGTCGCCGGCGGCCGCAGTCCCGCCTCGGCCAGGTCGCCCGCGAGGCGGTCGAGGGTGGACACGATGCTGCGCTGCGTCGACAGCGAGCCATCCTGTACGGCGGCCGCGGCGGTTCCAGCCGGCTTGCCGTTGGCCAGGAGCACGTCCGTGATCGCCCGGATGTTCTCGACGGCCATGAGCAGGACGAGGGTGCCACGAAGCTGCGCCAAGGACGCCCAGTTGACGAGTGACCCGGGATGGTCCAGGCGGCACGTGGCCGGACACGACGGTGAACTCGTGGGCGACGCCGCGATGCGTCACCGGGAAGCCCGCGAGGCCTGGGACCGAGATGGCGCTGGTCACCCCAGGGATGATGCGGCAGGAGACACCTGCCGCCGCGCATGCGGCCGCCTCCTCGAACCCCCGGCCGAACACGAACGGGTCGCCGCCCTTGAGGCGAACGACCTGCTTGCCCGCCCTCGCCCGCTCGATCAGCAGGGCGTTGATCGCGGGCTGAGTGGCCGAGCGGCCCCGGGGCAGCTTGGTGGCGTCGACGAGCTCGACCTCCGGGGAGAGCTCGGCGAGCAGCTCCTGCGGCGCGAGCCGGTCGGCAACCACCACGTCGGCCTCCTGTAGGGCCCGTCGACCCGCGACGGTGATCAGCTCGGGGTCGCCCGGCCCGCCACCGACGAGCACGACGCCGGGGGTCTTCACCCGGTCCTTCGGTGCCGCGATCTCGCCGCTGCGCAGGCGCGACAAGATCTCGTCGCGCACGGCAGCCGACCTTCTCGGGTCCCTGCTGCCGAGCACCGCCACCGTCAGCGGGCCGTGGCGGCCGGTAGCCGGTGTCCAGGCGGTCGCTGCCCCGGCGTCGTCGCTCCGCACGCAGAACACCCGCCTTGCCTCGGCCTCGGCGGAGACCAGCTCGTTCACGTCGCGCCGGTCCGTCGCTACGACCACGTACCAGGCGCCGTCGAGGTCGCCGTGCCGGTACTCGCGCTCGTGCCACACCAGGTCTTCGGCCCGAGCATGGCCCTCGACCGCGGGTGTCGTTGCCGGTGAGATGACCTCTACGCGGGCGCCGGTGGTCAGCAGGAAGGGGATCCGGCGCTGGGCGACCCGCCCGCCACCCACGACCACGACCCGGCGACCCTCGAGTCTGAGTCCGGCCGGGTACAGCGGCGTCACGGAGTCGTAGGTCACGACGTCACCGTAGGCTCGGCCGAGCCGCTGACCGGGACGGTCTCATTTGACGGATCCGGCGCCCGCGCAAAGATGGGCACATGAGCCTTGACCGACCAACCGCCGAAGACCCCTACGCCAAACTCCCGAAGCTGCCGAGCTTCGCCGTCACCAGCACCGACGTGACCGACGGTCAGCCGCTCGACGACATTCACGCCGCCGACGACAACACGTCCCCCCACCTCGCCTGGAGCGGCTACCCCGAGGGTACGAAGAGCTTCGTCGTGTCGTGCTTCGACCCCGACGCGCCGACACCGTCAGGCTTCTGGCACTGGATGGCCGTCGACATCCCAGCAACCGTCACCGAGCTCCCCCGCGGAGCCGGTGACGGCGACGAGTCGCTGCCGGACGGCGCCTTCCACCTGGCCAACGACATGGGCCAGGCCGGGTACGCGGGGGCCGCGCCTCCTGAGGGCGACCATCCGCACCGCTACTACTTCGTCGTGCACGCCGTCGGCGAGGACTCCCTCGGAGTCGAGTCCAGCGCCACGCCGACCGTCGCGTCGTTCAACCTCGCTTTCAAGGCGCTCGGCCGCGCCGTCGTGGTCGGGACCTACCAGAACTGAGCACGCGGACTGTCCGCTCGTGAACCGCGGTCCTCAAGACATCCCTGCGACGGCGGGCCTCTGGTACGCCGTCGCGCGCCGCAGCTACCGACGCTATGCGACGTACCGGGTCGCAACCCTCGCCGGTGTCTTCACCAACGTCATCTTCGGCGTGATCTCGTCGTACGTCTTCTTGACGCTCTGGGGTCAGAGGCCGCACCTCGGCGGCTACGACGTCGTCGACGCCGTCACGTACACGTGGATCGGGCAGGCCATGCTCATGCCAGTGGCGGTGTGGGGCGGCGGCTTCCAGGAGGACTTCACCGCCCGGATCCGCTCCGGTGACATCGCGATCGACCTCTACCGGCCTACCGGGCTGGTCCCGTGGTGGCTGGCGAGCGACCTCGGGCGGGCGACGTTCCACTTTCTCGGCCGCGCCGCGCCCATGCTCGTCGCGGGGGCCGTCCTCTTCCACATCCGCTTCCCGCTGGACCCGCTCAGGTGGCTGGCGTTCGCGGCGGCGGCCTATCTGGCCGTCTTGGTGAGCTTCGGGCTGCGGTTCCTGGTGAGCCTGACGGCTTTCTGGCTGGTCGACTCGCGAGGCACCGAAGGGATCGCGGCCATCCTGGGGATCTTCTGCTCAGGGCTGGTCCTGCCCCTGGTCGTGTTCCCGAGCGGGCTGCGGCTGCTGCTCCTGCATCTGCCGTGGTGTGCCCTCGTCCAGACGCCCGCCGACGTGTGGCTGGGCACGAGCGGCGGCCTGTTCGGCACATTCCGTGCGCTCGGCTTCGAGCTGGAGTGGGGCGTCGTGCTGCTCGCTGCCTCGTACGCGCTGCTCCGCAGGGCCAACAGGGTCGTGGTGGTACAGGGTGGCTGACGTCGTGGCGGTCGCCCGCAGCTATCTGCTCCTCGCCGGCATGTCGGTGCGCGCCACGATGGTCTACCGCACGTCGTTCGCGATGCTGACCCTCTCCCAGTTCTTCGCGACGTTCATCGACTTCGCCGCGATCATCGTGATGTTCTCCAACGTGAGCTCCCTCGGCGGCTTCAGCCTGGCGGAGATCGCGCTGCTGTACGGGGTGTCGTCGCTCGGCATCGGAGTCGCCGACCTCCTGGCCGGGAACTGCGAGCTCGTGGGCCGCAGAGTACGCGACGGGTCGTTCGACGTCATGCTGATCCGACCGGTCCCGGCTCTGGTGCAGGTCGCCACCGACAACTTCTCCCTCCGCCGCCTTGGCCGGATCGGCCAGGCGGTCGTCGTGATGGTCTGGTCGCTCCACTCGCTGGACATCGGCTGGACCCCCGGGAAGGCCGCCATGCTCGCGGTCAGCGCCGTGTGCGGTGTGGTGATCTTCTCCGCGGTGTTCGTGCTGGGAGGCGCTTTCCAGTTCTGGGCCCACGACAGCGCCGAGGTCTCCAACGCGTTCACGTACGGCGGGAACTACCTCACCCAGTACCCGCTCACGATCTATCCCGGAGAGTTCGTCAAGGCGATCACCTTCATCATCCCGATCGCGTTCGTGAACTGGTACCCCGTCTTGTACGTCCTGGGCCGCGACGTGCCCGGCGGCTTGCCGAACGTCCTGCGGTTCGCGGCGCCGGTCGTGGCCGTGGTCTTGTCAGCGCTGGCTCTGGTCGTGTGGAGTCGGGGGATGCGGCGCTACCAGAGCACCGGCAGCTGACACGCCGAAACGTCACCACCGGCCCGCTTTTGTCGGCGTGTCGGGCGCCGGTTGACGTCTCGGCGGCGGCCGCTCGCCAAGCCCGGGTCAACCCCGACCGATCAGGGGTGTCTCCTGCACACCGCCTCGTGCGCCTCTACCAGGGGCGGCGCGGCAGTGGCAGGGTGATCGTCGGGCCGGACGCGGTTGCCAGGATCGCCTCGTCGAGCTGCTCGACGAGCAGCGGGCGGCACAGGTAGTAGCCCTGCGCGCGGTCGGTGCCGAGTGCGCTGAGCTCCCTGAGCTGCTCAGCGGTCTCGACGCCTTCGGCCACGACGGCAAGGTCCAGGCCGTGCGCGAGGTCGATGATCGAGGCGACGATCGTGCGGGTCGTCTCATTGGTGTCGATGTCCCCGATGAACGCCCGGTCGATCTTCAGCATGTCGAACGGGTACTGGCGCAGGTAGTTGAGCGAGGAGTACCCCGTACCGAAGTCGTCGAGGATCAGGCCGACCCCGAGCTTCTTGGTCTCCTCCAACACCGACAGCGCCCGCGGCCCGTCCTCGATGAACGCAGACTCGGTCACTTCGAGATGCACAGCTGCAGGGTCTGTGCCCGTGGCGTTCAGGACGCGCTCGACCATCCCGTCGAAGTCGGGTGCCATCACCTGGTAGGCCGATACGTTCACGCAGACGCGGGGAATGGCCGCGCCGTACTGGGATTGCCAGTGTCGGAGGTCCCTGCAGGCCTGGGCCAGCACCCACTCACCGATCTCCAGGATCAAGCCGGTGGGTTCGGCGATCGGGAGTATCTCGCTCGGCATCACCCAGCCGCGGTTCGGATGCCGCCAGCGCAGCAGCGCCTCGACGGCGTTGACCGTGCCGTCGGACACGTCTATCAGGGGCTGGTAGGCAAGCGCAAACTCATCGCGAGCCAGCGCTCCCCGCAGCTCCTGCGACAACCGCTTGCGACGGTCCGCGGCGAGCCGCGCCGCCGGGTCACTGACCTGGTGACGACCCCCGCCGGCCTGTTTGGCCTCGTACATCGCGAAATCCGCGTCGCGGAGCAACGTCTCGGGCATCTCCTCCGCCGGTCCGCAGAACGCCACGCCGACACTGGCCGTGATCTGGACGGTCTCCCCATTCAAGGCGAACGTCGGCGCCAAGGCTTCGGCGACCCGAGCGGCGACGTGCTCCGCCAGCTCCGACCGGTCGAGGCCCTCGCAGATGATCACGAACTCGTCGCCGGACAGCCGGGCCAGCGTGTCACCGGCGCGCAGCACCCGTCGCAGTCGCTCGGCTACCGCGACGAGGAGCCTGTCCCCTGCGTGGTGCCCGAACCGGTCGTTGACGCGTTTGAACCGGTCGAGGTCGACGAAGAGTACCGCCACGACCTCATGCGAGCGGCTCGCCCGGGCCACCGCCTGCTCAAGACGCTCCCTGAGGAGGGTCCTGTTCGGCAGCCCGGTCAGGGGATCGTGCAAGCTGCGCTGCCGAAGCACGCCGAGGGTCTGCGCCGAGTCCGCCCGGTCGCGGGCGTTGCGGATGTACGCCGCCGCGACGTCGGCCAGAACCTGTGCGGCTTTCATCGCGGGCGGGTCCAGCTGACCGGTCCGGTCGCGGTACAGGTCGAGGGCGCCGAGTCGGTTGCCGTCGAGGCTCATCGGAAAGGTGAACACCGCAGCCAGACCTGCCTCGCAGGCTCGTGACGAGAACTGCGGGAACCGTGCGTCTTGGCTCAGGTCCGGGACCGAGACCGGGTCACCCGATTGGTACGCCTCCAGGCAGGGGCCCTCGCCCAGCTCGTTCTGCAGGGTCTGGATCGTCAGGATCTCGGCGTCCGACGCGGCGACGAAGTGCAGCTCGTCGCCCGGGCCCATCAGCATCACGCCCGCGCCGGTGATCGGCAGCACGTCGCGGATCCGACGGACCAGATGGTCCAGGATCTTCTGGATCTGGAAGCCGTCGCTGAGGTTGTGAGCGAACTCGGCCAGCACGTCTGCCAGCAGCTTGTTCCTGTCCACAGCCGCTTCGCTACTCGAGCTCATCCTCGCCTCCTGCTATAACGCTGAGTAACGTTAACACTACGCAGGCAGGTGCGCTCGTTCTGCCGGAACGACCGCGGCTAGTGGTGGTGGCTGGCGCAGTACGCGTCACGCGCAGCGCTGGTCGGCCCCACCGGCAGGTAGGAGTTGCTCAACACGAGAGAGCGTGCCGTGGTCGCGGCGTAGGACTCGATCTGCTGCGCCACCAAGGCCCGCGCGTTGGCATTCGGTGCGCTGACCAGCAGTTCGGCGTTGCGCCAGGCGGTCTCGCGCCATGCGACGAGGAGCTGCATGAGGGCCGTGTAGCTGATCTCGTATGGCGTGTCGGCGTCGTCGATCGTGGGGTCGAACCGCTGGGCCTCTTCTGTGAGGAGCGGTCCGACGACCCGGTTGAGCATTGCGTTGATCGCGTCGTGGTCGGGCTTGTGGCTGGTTCCGTCGGGTTCGGTGAGCCCGATGCCGGCGAGCACGAAGGGCAGGTCGCGGTTGACGTCGGCGTTCATCCCCAGCAGCAGGTCGCCCACCCCGGTGACCGTGTGGTTCTTGGCGGCGTCGAAGGCGATCTGCCAGGCCTGCGGTACCTGGGCCAGGTGGCCGTTGGCGTACGAGTCATAGGCCTGGAAGTAGAACTGGGCGAAGACGGCGTCCTCGTGGTTCACCCAGGCGACGTCGTCGAAGGCGTGCGGCTGGGCGGCGGTGCGTGCGTACTCCTCGGTCGTGCGCAGATAGGCCAGGGAGAAGACCGCGTTGTGGTTGCACGACGAGGCCAGAGGTGCGAAGCGGCTGTTCATCGTGCGGAGGGTCTGCTGGACGCAGGACGGCCGGCCCGCAACGCACGCGTTCTGGCTGTTGGGCGTGAAGGTGTAGACCCACGCGGGAAGCAGAGACGACCAGCCGATGAAGATCGGGTCCGCGGCCACGGCCGGGCCGCCGGAACCCGTCCCCCAGAAGGCCACCAGAAGCGTCATCGCCAAGGCGGCTACCCACATCCGACGCCTGAGCTGGTGCATGGTGACTCCCCCCAAATCCCGGCGACCTCGGTAACAGGCTGCACTGACTGCATCACTTACGGGCTAAGGTAGTCGCGTGCCCGCTCGCGCGGAAGTAGTCCGCCTCGCTTTCTTGACAGGACCGGTAGGGCGATGACCGACCGGCCCGCCGCGAGCTTGGAAGCGGCCGAACGCGACCTCTTGGAGCACCTCGGTGCCGTGGTCTTCACGACCGACGCCGAGGGCAACTGGACCTACGTCAACCGGGCCTGGACCGAAATCACGGGGTACTCCCTCGAGGAGACGCTCGGGACGAACTTCCTGGACTACGTCCATCCTGACGAGCGTGACCACACGGTGTCGCTGTTCATGGCGGTCGTCGAAGGCGCGGCCGGCGAATGCCATCACGAGACCCGCTACCGGACCAGGTCTGGCGCGTACCGCTGGCTCGAGCTGCGGGCGACGCTCCTCCACGACGACGCCGGCAACTTGGTGGGCAACTGCGGAACCCTCGTGGACATCACCGGCCGACGGGCCTCCGCGCAGTCCATCGAGGAGCGGGTCCAGCTGACGGAGCTCGTCGCCGGCGGTGAGTCGTTCGACGACCTGCCCTTCGGCGCTGTCCTCCTGGACGACCATCTCGTCGTCAGACGGGCCTCCGCGACGGCCCGCAAGTTCCTCGCCCATCCCCTCGAGGAAGGCACCCATTTCGCCGACCTGCTCCCCCTGTTCGACGTTCGCGACATTCGCGGGAACCCGCTGACCCCTGAATGGGGGCCGCTGGGCACGGCCGCCCGGACCCGGCAGCGACAGTTCGCCGAGCTCCAGTGGCGGCCGTTCCGCGGCGAGGCGGCGCTGTCGCTCCAGACGACGGTGATTCCCTCGCCCCGCCAGGGCAGCCCTGACGGCGGTGAGCTCGTCTTACTGCTGCAGAACATCACCGAGCTACGCCGGGCCGAGACCCGGCTCGCGACAGTCGCCCGGCTCGCGCAGCTGGCCTTGGAAGCGGCGACTTTGGAGGTGCTGCTCAACGAGGCGCTCCAGGCGGTCGTACGGGTGCTCGGCGTCGACTTCGCCGACCTGTTCGTCGCGGACACCGACGACTCGCTGGTCCTGCGGGCGAACGTCGGCTGGCAGCCGGCTCTCGACAGCTCGAGCGAGGTCTCCGGCGCGCTGCAGCACGTGGCCGAGCTGGCCCGCCTCGCCGGCCGCCCCGTGCATACGCACCAGATAACCCTGCCCCGGGTACCCGAGGTCGGCGCCCTCTACTCGGTCAGCGTCCCCGGCCGGGCGCCGGCGCCGCACGTCATCGTGCAGGCGCACTCGATGCGGGATCGCTCGTTCAACCTCGACGAGGTCGACTTCATGGTCGGAGTGGTCAGCGTGCTCGCTGCGGCTGTTGAGCGCAGGCGGATCGAGGACGCCGCCGTGGCCCGCTCGCTGCACGACCCGCTGACCGGCCTCGCCAACCGGCTGCTGCTGCACGACCGCCTCGACCATGCCGTACGCACCGGGCGCAGGGACAACCGTGGGCTCGCGGTGCTTGCCTTGGACCTCAACCGGTTCAAGGCCATCAACGACACGTACGGCCACGACGCAGGCGATGCGGTGCTGTGCACCGTCGCGACCCGGTTGGTGCGCGCCACCCGCGACGCCGACACCGTCGCAAGGGTCGGGGGCGACGAGTTCGTGCTGGTCATGCCGGGCATCTCGACAGAGGACAACGCGGAACGTGTGGCGTTGAAGCTGTACGGCGTTCTGGGCGAGGACATGCGCGTGGGCGACGAGTTCGTCCACGTCCGCGCGAGCATCGGCGTCACCGTGTCTCCGAACGCCAACGGCACCGCCTCTGACCTGCTCAAGCAGGCCGATGTAGCCATGTACGAAGCCAAGCGGGCCAATCTCAGCTACTTCGTGTACGGCTCCTCCGCCTGACCTGCCACCCGCACGATCCGACATCGGCGTGGTGGGACTGCCCGGGACTGCCTCAGGCTCCGATGTTTCGGGCGGCGGAGCGGGTTCGACTGGTGCGCCGCGGCGTTAGCGTCGATGATGGGAGTCATGGAGAAGCGACGGCTGGGGCGGTTGGGACACGAGAGCTCGGTACTGATCTACGGGGCGGCGGCGCTGGGCGACGTCAGCCAAGATGTGGCCGACCGGTCGGTACAGGAGGCGCTCGACGGCGGGATCAACCACTTCGACGTCGCGGCCGGCTACGGTGACGCCGAGTTGCGGCTCGGTGCCCTGATGGACGGCATGCGGGACCGCATCTTCTTGGCGACCAAGACCGGAGATCGCGACCGCGAGGCCGCCTGGGCCTCCATCAACGCCTCGCTGGAGCGGCTGCAGACCGACCACGTCGACCTGCTGCAGCTGCACGAGGTGTCGAGGCTCGACGACCTCGACCGCGCCACCAGGTCCGGCGGCGCGCTCGAGTCGGCTGTGCGAGCGCAGGAGGAGGGTCTCGTCGGCGCCGTCGGCATCACCGGGCACACCCACGACGCTCCGGCGACCCATCTCGAGGCGCTGCGCAGGTTCCCGTTCGCGACCGTGCTGACCCCCCTCAACCCGGTGCTGTGGCGAGACGAGCGGTACCGCGCAGACTACGAGGCACTGGTCGCCGAGGTGGCGCGCCAAGACGCCGGCCTGATGACCATCAAGACCGTCTCCCGACGAAACTGGCCGGTGCCTGACGACCAGCCGTACACCACGTGGTACGAGCCGTTCGACGACCAGCAGCGGATCACCGCCGCGGTCTCCTGGGTGCTGTCGCACCAGGAGATCACCGGTATCCCGACCGCAGGCGACGTGCGCCTGCTCCACATGCTCCTCAACGCCGAGCGCGAGCGGATCGGTGTCGACGAGGCCGAGCGGCGGCTCGCCACCGACGAGGAGTACAGCTCGCCGTTCGTCTCGATGCCGTTCTGAGCCAGCGCGGGCGCAGCTAGCCCGGCCGGGGCGGCTCTCGGCGCTCGCCCGCCCCCTATGCTCGCGTGGTGCCCGTCATCTCGGTCGCCGAAGTCGGCCGCGACTTCACCGTGAGCGTGCGGACGGGGCGGCTGCGTCGTAGCCGGAAGGTCGTCTCCGCGGTCAGCGACCTGACGTTCTCGGTCGAGCCCGGCGAGATGGTCGGGTACATCGGACCCAACGGCGCCGGGAAGTCGACGACGATCAAGATGCTGACCGGGATCTTGGTCCCGACCACCGGGCGGCTCGAGGTCGCCGGGCTCGTCCCGTCGCTCCACCGGACCGAGCTCGCGCTGCGGATCGGCGTGGTGTTCGGCCAGCGCACGACGCTGTGGTGGGACCTGCCGCTTCGTGACTCCTTCGAGCTGCTGCGCCGGATCTACCGGATCCCGCCGGACCGGTACCGACGCAACCTGCGTACGTTCGTCGACCTGCTCGACCTCGGGCCGATGCTCGACACACCTGTGCGGCAGCTCTCCCTCGGCCAGCGGATGCGCGGCGACATCGCCGCCGCCCTGCTGCACGATCCGGAGGTCGTCTACCTCGACGAGCCGACCATCGGGCTCGACGTGGTCAGCAAGTCGCAGCTCAGGGACTTCTTGCGCGAGACGAACGCCGAGCGGTCGGTCACCGTGCTTCTCACGACTCACGACCTGGTCGACATCGAGCGGTTGTGCTCGCGGGTGATGGTGATCGACCACGGCCGGCTCGTGTTCGACGGCGGCGCTGGACTCGCTCAGTGACCTCGCCGGGGCACGCCGGACCCTCGTCGTGGACCTGCCTGAGGCTGCGGCACCCATTGAGCTGGCGGGGGCGGTGACCGACAAGGTGATCGGGCCGCGCCAGTGGTTGTCGTTCCCCGCCGAGGCCAGCGCCGCTCCGCTGATCGCCGAGCTCTCCGCCCGCTACCAGGTCGCCGACCTCTCGATCCTCGAGCCGAACATCGAAGACGTCATCACCCGGATCTACTCAGGTTCTCGCCCTCTGCCGTGACCAGCTGCCCTCTCGGGGGCAGACTAAGACCATGAGCACCACGACGTCTTGGGCCCGCCGTACACGGCCGAGACCCTTGCGCTCCCCGACGATGACGAGGGTGCTGTCGTGGCGACCCTCGTCCGGCTGCGTTCGGATGCGGCGCCGGCCCGGGGCGCTGTGCTCCATGTGCACGGCTTCTGCGACTACTTCTTCCAGGCAGCCACAGGCCGAGTTCTTCGCGGCGCTCGGGTACGACTTCTACGCCCTCGACCTGCGCAAGTACGGCCGGTCGCTCCTGCCGCACCAGACGCCGAACTTCTGCCGTGACCTCGCCGAGTACTACGCGGAGCTCGACGCCGCCCTGGAGGTGATCAGACACCGCGACGGGCACGACACGGTGATCGTGACCGGGCATTCGGCGGGCGGCCTGATCGTGTCGCTCTGGGCCGCGGCCCGCCTCGCGGAAGGGGTCAGGGTTGCCGACGCCTTCGTGTTCAACAGCCCCTGGCTGGACCTCCAGGGGCCGTTCTACATGCGCACGGCGGGCACCGAGGCGATCAACCGGCTGGCGCAGCGTCGACCGTACGCGGTGGTACCGCGGACCGTGACGGGGGTGTACGCCGAGACGCTGCACCGAGACCTCCGTGGTGAGTGGGAGTACGACTGGACCTGGAAGCCTCGCGACAGCTTCCCGGTCCGCGCCGGGTGGCTGCGCGCCATGCGGATGGGCCACCGCACCGTGCACCGGGGCATCGACGTGGGGGCGCCGGTGATGACCCTGTGCTCCGCGCGGAGCCTGGTCTGCCAGGTCTGGAGCGAGGAGGCCTCATGCGCCGACACGGTCCTCGACGTCAAGCAGATCGCCAAGTGGTCGCACCAGCTCGGCGCACGACGTCACAGTGGTGAGGGTCGAAGGTGCCATCCACGACGTCTTCTGCTCGCGCAAGGAGGTACGCGACCAAGCCTTCGGCCAGGTCGAGCGGTGGCTGGCGTACGCGCTCGGCTGACCCCGCGAGTGCCGGTGGCCCCCCTCACGTGAAGACCACGAGCTTGGCGATGGCGACGACTCCTACCAGCACCACGAAACCACGCAGGACCGGCGCTGGCAGCCGACGGCCGACGAAGGCGCCGAGCTGTCCGCCGATGATCGAGCCGACGGCGATGATCGCTGCCGCCTCCCAGGCGATGTGCGAGACGACGATGAACACGGCCGCCGCCACGGCGTTCACGAGACCCGCCAGGACGTTCTTGGCGGCGTTGATCCGCTGGAGGCTCTCCGCGATGCCGATTCCCATCACAGCGATCAGCAAGACACCCTGGGCGGCGCCGAAGTAGCCGCCGTACACGCCGGTGAGGAAGACGAGGAACCAGACTGCGGGCGAACCGTGCACGGGAGCGTTCTCGCGAGGCTTGACGTGCGCCGTGACCCATGGCTGCGCGACGACGAGCACACAGCCGAGGGCGATCAGGACCGGGACGATGGCCTTGAACGCCGACGCCGGCAGGGTCAAGAGCAAGACGGCGCCGGTCACTCCCCCGAGCATGGACGCGACACCGAGCCGGACCAGCCGGCCGAGCTGGCCCTCGAGCTCGCGCCGGTACCCGACCGCGCCCGAGATCGAGCCCGGCACCAGCCCGACGGTGTTGGAGACGTTGGCCAGGACCGGTGGGTATCCGACCGCCAGCAGCGTCGGGAACGTGATGAGGGTCCCAGAGCCCACGATGGCGTTGATGGTGCCGGCTCCGATGCCGGCGACGAAGACCGCGAGGCTCTGGGCCAGGGTCACTGGCCAGGGGGCCCGGAGGGTGGCTCGGCGGCGGCTCGCTCGGCGGTACGTCGGCATGTGGTGGCGCATCAGCCGGCGGCGCGGCCGGCTCGGGACGCCTGCGCCGGTGATGACGCATCGGGAGTCGTGGACAAGGCGGAGGTGGTGCCACGCCCCGACGGCGGCGCAGCCTGCTGCGCGGAGGCGATCGCCTCGGCTGCTGCGGCCTGCGCGGCCGCCACGGAGGCGTCGTCCAGCTCACCGTTGGCGCCCTGGCTGATCGCAGGTCCGTAGTCGACCCGGTTGTTCGTACGGGTCGCGGAGTTGTCGCCGTCGATGCCCTGGATGGATCCGAGGGTGCTGCCGAGGCCCTCGAGGGCGCGGCCGATCTCGCTCGGGACGATCCACACCTTGTTGGCGTCGCCTTCGGCTATCTTCGGGAGCATCTGAAGGTACTGGTACGCGAGCAGCGCCTGGTCGGGCGACCCGTCGTGGATCGCCTGGAAGACCGTCAAGATGGCCTGTCCCTCGCCTTGGGCGCGAAGGATCCGGGACTGCCGGTCGGCCTCGGCCCGCAAGATCACGGCTGCCCGGTCGCCCTCGGCCATCAAGATCGCCGACTGCTTTTGCCCCTCGGCGGTGAGGATCGACGACTGGCGCATGCCTTCGGCGGTCAAGATGACGGCGCGCTTGTCACGGTCGGCGCGCATCTGCTTCTCCATCGAGTCCTTGATCGACGGGGGCGGGTCGATGCCCTTGAGCTCGACCCGGTTGACGCGGATCCCCCAGCGCCCGGTGGCCTCGTCGAGGACGCCGCGGAGCTGGGCGTTGATCTCGTCACGGCTGGTCAGCGCCTGCTCGAGGTCCATGCCGCCGATAATGTTGCGCAGCGTGGTCATGGTGAGCTGCTCGATGGCCTGGATGTAGTTGGCGATCTCGTACGTCGCCGAGACCGGGTTGGTGACCTGGAAGTAGATGACGGTGTCGATCGAGACCACCAGGTTGTCCTCGGTGATGACCGGCTGCGGCGGGAACGACACGACCTGCTCGCGCAGGTCGATCAGGTACCGCACCCGGTCGACGAAGGGAGTGACCAGGTTGAGGCCCGCCGACAAGGTGATCCGGTACTTGCCGAACCGCTCCACGATCCCCGAGTAGGCCTGCGGCACGATCCGCACCGACCTCGTCACGATCACGATGCCGAGCAAGACGATGATGCCCAAGACGATCAAGACCCACATGTGCGTGTCCCCTTCAGGGAAGTCGACCGGGCAACGTGCCCGGAGGTGTTGTGCGTGCCCAGCCCTCGTGGTGACCCGACGACGTCCACCGGCGTTCGGCTAGACAACCGGGTAGACGACTGCTGTGGCGCCGTCTATCTGTGCCACGGCGACCTTCGCGCCGGGCTCGATGGTGGCCGACTCCTCGAGACTGCGGGCCGACCACACCTCTCCCTTGAGCTTGACCCGGCCGGTGTGCGCGGTCACCCGCTCGAGGACCAGGCCGCTCTTGCCGACCAGACCGCCAGGCCCGTTCTGCAGCGTCGGCCCGGCGTGGAGACGGCGCACGATGTTGGGGCGTACGAACGCCAGCAGGGCAACAGCGACGACCACCGCTACCAGAACCTGCAACACGACGTTGAGGCCCAACGCGGCAACGACGCACCCGGCGCCCGCCCCGACAGCCATCATCAGCAGCGACAAGTCGAGCGTCGTCATCTCCGCGCCGGCAAGCAGCAAGGAGGCGATCAGCCAGGTCTGCCACCCGTGATCACGGATCCAGTCCATACTGTGACCCTAGCCGACTCAGGTCACGATTCAGTGTCGAACCGGGGCACGCCGACGGCGCGCGCTGTAGCGCTCGTCGAGCAGCGACAGCTCCAGGGCCAGCCCGAACGTCTCCGACAGGTTGTCCTCCGTCAGCGTCGACGTCACCGGCCCCGCCGCCACCACCTCGCCGCCGCGCATCAGCAACAGGTGCGTGAAGCCGGGCGGGATCTCCTCGACGTGGTGGCTCACGAGTACGGTCGCGGGTGCCGTCTCGTCGAGCGCGAGCTCGGACAGTGTGCTGACGAGGTCCTCGCGCCCGCCGAGGTCGAGCCCCGCGGCAGGCTCGTCGAGCAGCAGCAGCTCCGGGTCGGTCATCAGCGCGCGGGCGATCTGGACGCGCTTGCGCTCGCCCTCGCTGAGGGTGCCGAACGTGCGGTCCGCCAGATGCCCGGCCCCGACCTCTGCGAGCAGCCGGGCCGCGCGCTCGTGGTCGAGCTCGTCGTAGCGCTCGCGCCAACGCCCGATCACGGCGTACGCCGCCGACACGACCACGTCGCGGACCAGCTCGTGTCGCGGTATGCGGTCGGCGAGAGCGACGCTGGTAAGGCCGATCCGCGGCCTCAGCTCGAAGACGTCGACGGTCCCGAGCACCTCACCGAGCAGCCCCACGACGCCGTCACTCGGGTGCATGTGCGCGCTGAGGATCTGCAGCAGCGTGGTCTTGCCGGCGCCGTTGGGGCCGAGGACGACCCACCGCTCGTCCTCCTCGACCTCCCACGTCACGTGGTTGAGCAGGCGGTTGGGCCCGCGTACGACCGAGACGTCAGCCAGCTCTATGACCGCGCTCATCGAACTCCTCACCGAGATCCCTGCCGCCCGAGTCCCAACCTATTGCACCTGCAGCGGGCGCCCGGGACTTGCTCCTAGGCTGAGCATGTGTTCGTCGTACCTGCCGCCGCCCGCCTCGGCTGCTGGCTCAACGCCTGGATCGCCGGCCGGACCTCGGCCGACGAGGCGATCACCGGCATCACCGCCGGCCGCGAGACCGTGTCGTTTCGCGGCCTGGAGCCCGAGCTCGACCTTGCTCCGGCGATGATGCTGGGCGAGATCAGGCGACGCGCGATCACCCGCGTCACCGTGGCGCTGCCCGTCCCTGGCGACCTGACCGGGCTCGGCGGACCGAGCCAGTTCAACGTCGGCGCGCTCGACGCCGGCCAGGCCGTGCTGCTGACCGGCGTCGGACTCGGGATGGTGCCCGACTCACGCCCCGGTACCACGACGTGGGTCGCGGCGCCCGGCGGACCCCCCGCCCTACCTTCCCGACGTGGCGACGGCTGACCGTGAGCTCAAGGAGGGTCTGATCTCGGCGGCGGACGCCCTTGCCAGGCTCGACGTCGCGTCCTGGAGCCCGGACGCCGCTGACGCCTTGATGAACCTGCGCGCGCCGGCGTCGTTCGACGCACCGATGACCTTCGGGTCGGCCGTGGCGGCGCGGCTGGTGTCCAGCGCCCTTCGGTGCGTCGAGATCGTCCGGATGGCGTTCAGCGACGACGGTGGCGCGCTCACCGCCGCTGAAGCCTCGAGCCGTCGGGAGGCGCTGATCCCGCTGCGGCATGCCGCGCATGTCGCCCTGGTCGCCGCCTGCTCATCGCTCGACGGCAGCTAGCGCGGCGCCCGATGGACGACGACGCGACCCTGCTGCTCACGCTGGTCGGCAAGGACCGACCGGGTGTGACGGCTGCCGTGTTCGACACCCTGGCCGCGTACCGCGTGGTCGTTCTCGACCTCGAGCAGCTCGTGCTCCGTGGTCGGCTGGTGCTGGGGATCCTGATCACCGCCCCGCGGAACTCGACGGCGCTCTGCGCCGCGGCTCGGGCCAGCGCGGAGGAGCTCGGCATGGACATCGAGATCCTCGCCGGTCACGGCGACAGTGACCGGAGACGGGCTGGGCGCGCGCATGTCACCGTCCTCGGGCAACGGCTCACCCCGTCAGCGGTGGCGGCGATCACCGGCCGGATCGCCGACACCGGCGGCAACATCGACCGGATCGTGCGGATGGCGCGGTACCCGGTCACGGCGATCGAGTTCGAGGTCTCCGGGACGAGGATCGAGCAGCTCCGCGAAGTGCTCGCCCGGGAGGCCGCCGAGCAGCGGGTGGACGTCGCCGTTCAGAGCGCCGGGCTGCTCCGGCACGGACGCCGGCTGATCGTGATGGACGTCGACTCGACCCTCGTACAGGGCGAAGCGATCGACGTCCTGGCGGAGCGACAGGGTGTCGGCAGCCAGGTGGCATCGATCACCGAGTCGGCCATGCGTGGCGACGTCGACTTCGAGACCTCGCTCCGGCGTCGGGTCGCGCTCCTTCGCGGGCTCGAGACCGACGTCCTCGAGGACGTGTACGACGCGATGGAGCTGGCCCCGGGTGCTCGCACCTTCGTCCGCACGCTCAAACGGCTCGGCTACCGGTTCGGGATCGTCAGCGGTGGCTTCACCCATCTCACCGACCGGCTCGCGGCGGACCTCGAGATCCACTACTCCCGCGCCAACGTCTTGGAGGTGACCGACGGCCGGCTCACCGGCGAGATCGTCGGCCCGGTGGTGGACCGGGCCGGCAAGGCGGCCGCGCTGCGCGATTTCGCGGCCGACTCCAAGGTGACGCTCGACCGGACGATCGCCATCGGCGACGGCGCCAACGACCTCGACATGCTGGCCGCAGCGGGCCTCGGCATCGCGTTCAACGCCAAGCCGCTGGTACGCGAGGCCGCTGACACCGCCGTCAACGTGCCGTACCTCGACTCGATC
Organism: uncultured Actinomycetota bacterium; assembly: GCA_963824115.1. Lineage (GTDB taxonomy): Bacteria > Actinomycetota > Actinomycetes > Propionibacteriales > Nocardioidaceae > DASQEH01. The sequence goes on along the minus strand of CAWGOA010000010.1, from coordinate 2,835 downwards.
CTCTATCTGCTCGGCATCAGCAGGGAGGACCTCGAGGCCGACGACGCCGCGCACGGCATCGCGACGCCGCGCCCCGCTGTGCCCTGATCCGATCCGGCGGCCGGACCGCTCAGCCGTGTGGCGCGTACGCGTGCACGAGCGATCCCACTCCCGGCCCGAGGTCCGCCCAGGCGACGTCCAGCTCGAACACCGCGAAGGCTGCGGTGGGGAACGACAGGTCGACCCGGTCCGACTCGGGCTGGATCAGGTGACCGGCGCCGGCGATCGTCGGGTTGTGGCCGATGACGAGCGCGGTGGCGATCTGCTGCTCGATCTCGAGGGCGCAGACCGACAGCAGCTCGTACGGGTCCGCCTGGTACAGGGAGTCGCGCACCCTCGTCTCAGGCTCGGTAGTCAGCTCGAGGCCGGCCAGTACCCCCGCACCGGTCGACGTGGCCCGGGCCGCCGAGGACACGATCGACGAAGTCGGGGCGTACGCCCTCTGAGGCCATGCGCGCCCCGGCGTCCCTGGACTGGCGTCGCCCGCGGTCGGTCAGCTCGCGAGCGTGGTCGCTGCGAGCCGACGACTCGGCCTTGGCGTGTCGCATGATGACCAGGCGTCGTGGCGCGGTCGGGGCTCATGGCCCCATCTTGCCGAGTGGCTGCCTCTGGCGTCACTAGGGTCGAGGACAAAGCCGTAGGGTTCGGTACATGTCTTCGTCGGCCGGGCCGGGTCCGCTGTACGTCATCGGAGGTGCCGAGGACAAGCTCAAGCGGCGGACGGTGCTTCGGCACTTCGTCCAGGCCAGCGGCGGCTCCTCGGCGCGCATCGCCGTCATCGCGACGGCATCGTCGCTCGGCCCGGAGATCGTCGACGTCTACGCGGCGTTGTTCGAGCGGCTGGGCGCCGCGTCGGTGGTGGGCGTACGCCCCGAGACGCGGCAGGCTGCCAACGACGGCGCCGTCGTGGCGAAGCTCGACGACGCCACCGGAATCTTCATGACCGGCGGCAACCAGCTCAAGCTGTCGTCGGTGATCAACGCGACGGCCTTCGGCGACGGCGATCATCGACGCGCATCGACGCGGGGTCACGATCGCGGGGACGTCGGCGGGCGCAAGCATCCAGTCCTCCCATATGGTCGCCTTCGGCACCGGAGGATCGACACCGAAGCAGCGGATGACGCAGCTGGCGTCGGGTCTCGGGCTGGTCGACAACTGCGTCATCGACCAGCACTTCGCCCAGCGCAACCGCTACGGCAGGCTGCTGATGATCGTCGCGCAGTCGCCGGACCTGCTCGGCATGGGTGTCGACGAGGACACCGCCGCGGTCGTCACCGACGACCATGTCGTCGATGTCATCGGTCGCGGAGCCGTGACGATCATCGACGGCCTGCACATGGTCTCCAACGCGCACGAGGCGAGGCATACGGCCCCCCTTCTGGTATCGGGCGCCACCTTGCACGTGCTGCCTGCGGGATCGAGGTTCGACCTGACCAGGCGGGCGCTGACTCGAGACGGTCCCCGACGTCGTACCGCGGCGTGACCGACGAGATCGAGGCGGCCACGGAGGACCTGCGGCGGGTCGCCCGGGACATCGCCGCCGAGGGTGTCTCCCCGACCAACCTGCGGCGACATCGAGCCCGTTCACGGGCCGACCAGGAGGATGGCAGCGCATGAGCAGCCCCGACCCACACCCGAGCGCAGCGCAGAGTCCACCGCCCACCGGTCCCCCACCGGAACTGGCCATCCTCGAGACCCGGGTCTACCGCGGCGCCAGCATCTGGTCGTACCAGCGAGCTATCCACCTGGTTGTCGACCTGGGCGCTCTCGAGGACTGGCCGACCGACCGGATACCGAACTTCACCGAGCGGCTGCTGCAGCTGCTGCCTGGGCTCGAGGCGCACCAGTGCTCGCGCGGTCGACGGGGCGGCTTCGTCGAGCGGCTTACCGAGGGAACCTGGCTGGGACACGTCAGCGAGCACGTGGCCCTCCAGCTCCAGCAGGAGGTCGGGCACGACCTTCGCCGCGGGAAGACCCGGCAGGTGCCGGGCGAGCGGGGCCGGTACAACATCATCTACGGGTACGTGGACGAGAACGTCGGTATCGCAGCCGGCCGGCTCGCGGTCCGGCTGGTCAACCACCTCGTGCGGGCCGAGGAGGGCTTCGACTTCGAGGCGGAGCTCGAGCGCTTCATCGTCACCGCCGAGCGGACGGCGTTCGGCCCGTCGACGCAGGCGATCATCGACGAGGCGGTCTCGCGCGACATCCCGTGGATCCGGCTCAACCGCCATTCCCTCGTCCAGCTCGGCCAGGGCATCCACCAAAAGCGCATCCGGGCGACCATGACCTCGAACACCTCCTCGATCGCCGTGGACGTCGCCAGCGACAAGGACCTGACAGGTCGGCTGCTCAGCGCCGCCGGCCTGCCTGTCCCTCGAGCGGAGTCGGTGCGCACCGCCGACCAGGCCGTGGCGGTGGCGAACCGGGTCGGCTATCCCGTCGTGGTCAAGCCGCTGGACGGCAACCACGGCCGCGGCGTGTGCCTCGACCTGCGCGACGATGCCGCCGTACGGGACGCATTCCCGGTCGCGGAGGAGCAGTCGCGTCAGGGGTCGGTCATCGTCGAGACATTCGTGACCGGGCGTGACTACCGGTGCCTCGTCATCGACGGGAGGATCGCAGCGATCGCGGAGCGGGTGCCCGCCCATGTCATCGGCGACGGCGAGCACACGATCCGCCAGCTCGTCGACCTCACCAACGCCGACCCACGCCGCGGCGTCGGGCACGAGAAGGTGCTCACGCGGATCAGGGTCGACGACGCCGCTGTCGAGCTGGTCCGCTCGCAGGGCTTCGAGC
>CAWGOA010000009.1:0-148379 GCA_963824115.1 uncultured Actinomycetota bacterium | reverse complement strand
TATGCCGCGGGGAAATCGACACGTGATGGCCCCAACCGCGCATCAGTGCTGCCTCATTCGGACCACTCGGCGGCAGCCGTGCATCCGGGCTGAAGCGTCGGCGTGTCGTTGCCGCGTCATCCCTGAAGATCGTCGATGGCGTGTGACAGGCTTGCTTCTAGCGGGCACAACTTCTTAGAACTGATGGGGTAATCCCCGGGGGTCGGCTCCCCACCTGGCCAGAGGCCGCTCACACACAAAACAGGGCCGTTTCACACAACTCATGTAACACCGTCCGCGATGTCCCTGGTTTGTCGTGTCCCGGTGCTGTAGCGGTCCCCTCGCCGAGACATCATTTCTTCAGTGATCGCGGTCCTCCAGACTGGGTGTGCCGCGCGGCGGGACCGCATCTCAGCCGCGTGGCACACCCTCTGGGGTGGTGAGACCGATGAGCACGCCCGTACGTCACGCGGCCGGTATCACGATGCCGCATGCCGCCTTCCGAGGGTTCTCGGTGGATTCGCCGCTCGAGCTGCCGCCGATGTCGGAGCGGGTCGAGCAAGAACTCCACGACCTCCTCGTCTCGCCGCACTTCGACGCCTGGTCCCAAACTGCGGCGAGGCTTGGGTACTGTGCGAAGCCGATCCGGCTGATGGGGCGTTCGGACACCGTCGATCGGACCAGCGGTGAGATGATCTCGACCTACAGCAGCTCCCTCGAGCCGCTTGGGGTCACTCATGTGCGGTGCGGAAACCGTCGGGCGACCGAGTGCCCGTCCTGTTCTCGGCTGTACGCGGCGGACATGTTCCACCTGATCCGTGCCGGCGTCAGCGGCGGCAAGGGCGTTCCGGAGACCGTTTCGGAGAATCCGCTGGTCTTTGCCACGGTGACCGCGCCGTCGTTCGGTGCGGTGCATGGCCGTCGAGACCAAGGAGGACGATGTCATCCCCATCACGGAGGCGCACCGCTCTGCCCGCATGGCCGAGCCTCAGCATGCCTCGGGCAGCACAGTGACGGCGATCCGGTACTCGGCCAGCCATTGTGCGGCGACTGCTACGACTACCCATCGCACGTGGTCTGGCAGTGGTGGGCACCAGACCTCTGGCGACGGTTCACGATCACCCTCCACAGGCTGGTCGCCAAGACGCTGACCGTGCCGGCCGCCAGGTTGGCCGAGGCCGCGACGGTGCAGTACGCCAAGGTCGCTGAGTATCAGCAGCGTGGAGCGGTGCATTTCCATGCTCTGATCCGTCTCGACGGGCCGCGCACCACCGACGGATTCGCATCGGCACCCGAGCCTATCGATGCCAGCTGCTTGGCTCGCTTGGTCGAAGAGGCTGCGGCCGTGGTGCGGTTGACGGTGTCTGGCGTGGACGTTGACGACCCGACACGGATGCTCGCATTCGGACGACAGATCGACGCCCGGCCGGTCCGAACCAGTCGCCGCACGGACGATCCCGACCAGACCCTGACACCGGAGCAGGTAGCTGGATACCTGGCGAAGTACGCCACCAAGTCCGCCGATGACTCCGGCACCAGGGACGACGCGCATCGTCGATGCATCCGGGCGACAACCCGAGACCTCGCCGAGCGTGCTCGTGCCTCAGCGCACAGACAAGACGCCGGCGAGAGCCCATACGAGCTGCTCGGCAAGTGGGTCCACATGCTCGGATTCCGCGGCCACTTTGCCTCCAAGTCCAGGCGTTACTCAATCACGCTCACCGCCTTGCGCCGCGCCCGCCGCCGAGCTCAGGTGCTAGTGGCCGAGTCCCGAGCCACCGGCCGGCCGCTAGACCTGGCCGCGCTCGAAGCCGACCTACTCGCCGACGAGGACACCGAAACAACACTCGTCGTCGGCCACTGGCAGTACCTCGGCTCCGGGTGGGCTACCGAAGGTCAACGGATCCTGGCGATAGCAGCAGCTGCACGGGCCCGCGAATACGACCAATGGAAAGCCGAACAACGCAGGAGAACGTCAAGAGATTGAGCGACCGAAGGAACAAGGTGATGGATTCCAAGATAGAAGACCGACTCTGGTCGGTTCAGGATGTCAGTGAGTACTTAGGTGTGCCGGTGCACACCCTGTACGCGTGGCGCAGCGCGGGAACAGGGCCGCCCGGACGACGCGTCGGAAAGCGGCTTCGCTACCGGCCTCAGGACGTGCGGGACTGGGTTGCCTCCCTCCCAACTGAGGTCGTGGCATGAAACCCCTCGGACTCGGTGAGCATGGAGGCATCTCGATCACCCGAGAGGGTCGTAGCTACGTCGCCTATGTCCGCTACGGCGACTACGCCGGTCGAGGACATCGGGTGAAGCGCAGCGGTCGCTCGAAGGCGGAGGCGTCCCGCAACGTAATGAAGGCGGTGCGGGAGGCACTCGGTGCGGACAACGACGGCGAGTTCACACCGAAGAGCACTCTGACCGATGCGGCTAAAGGCTGGCTGGTCATGTTCGAGGGTCTGGTGGACAGAGGTGCGCGCTCACCTGCGACGCTGGACGAGTACCGCCATCTCGTCAACCGCGTGGTGGTTCCGGGGATCGGATCGCTGCGCCTCGGCGAGGTCAGCGCTCCACGGCTGGACCGTTTCGTGCAGGCCGAGCTTGTCGACAAGGGGTACGCCACGGCGAAGCAGAGCCGTACGGTGCTGTCGGGCATCTGCGGGTGGTTGGTGCGACGTGGTGCCCTGGCCGTGAACCCGGTTCGTGACCTGACGCCGCTCGAGCTTGACCGGGATCGCACGGCGCGGGCGCTTTCGGTCGAGGAGATGCGAGCCTGGCTCGCTCTGCTGGACGCTAGCGAATTCGCGCAACGCCACGACCTCCCGGAGCTGGCTCGCTTCATGCTCGCGACAGGGCTTCGCCTGGGCGAGGCGCTGGGTGTGACCTGGAGCGACGTCGACCTCTCGGCCGGGACCATCGCAGTCCGGAGGACCATCGTCCGAGCGACAGGCAGAGGCCTGGTGGCCAAACGCGTCAAGTCGCGAGCGTCGGAGCGGGGACTGCTGCTGCCGCCGTGGTGCGTCGAGCTGCTGCGTACTCGCCGCGTTCGCCTGGGCGCCTTCGACGGACCGGTCTTCCCTGACGCCCGCGGCGGCTGGCGAGACCGCAGCAACGTCGGGAGGGTGTTCAGGTCGGTTCGAGGTGGATCAGAGTTCGAGTGGGTCAAGACGCATACCTACCGCAAGACGGTCGCCACCCTGCTCGACCAGAGCGGTGCAAGCGCACGCATGATCGCTGATCAGCTCGGCCACTCGCGGGTTTCGATGACCCAGGACGTCTACCTCGGTCGCCGAGCGGGCAACGCCTCCAACCTGGCTGCTCTTGAGGCGTACAACCCCAATGTCTCGCCGCCGCCGGGACCGCCAAGGGACGGCAAGTGACTCGCATTCGTCCCCTGATTCGTCCCCTGAGGCGGCTGCGGACGACGCCTCTGACCCGTTCCAAGCCGCTGACCTGCATTTTTGTGGGCCCCGTGGGACTCGAACCCACAACCCGCGGATTAAAAGTCCGCTGCTCTGCCAATTGAGCTAGAGGCCCCAGCACCGTCGAGGGTACGGCAGACGCGATCGGCGACGCGTGTGGCCTGCGGTCCGGAAGGAACTGCCCGCTGCGAGACTGTCCACGGGTTGCCTGCGGAGTCTCCCGGTCGCAGAACTTCGGTTCGAATGGGACATCGGCGGCAGCCTCCCAGGGCCCTAGGCCCAACCTGAAGGTGTCCACCGTGGTTCAGGTCCGGTGAGCGGTTTCGTTGAGCTTGCCCAACCGGATGGCCCAGCCCTGCTTGTGTCGCCGTCGTTCCCCGACGGGCAGGTCGCGGTGGGTGAGATCGACGATGGTTTCCTCGCCGTCGGCAGTCAGGTAGATCTCGACAGTCGAGGATCCCTCCGGGAGCGCAGGGTCTCCTTGGAGGCCCCAGGTGAACGCCACGCGATGGGGTGGGCTGATGAGGACGTAGGTGCCTCGCAACTTGCCACCGTCGCCGAAGTTGAGGGCGAAGCGCCCGCCTGGCTCCGGGTTGGTGTCGGCCCATTCGGCCAACCAGAGTGTGAGGAGGTCCGCGTCCGTCAGGTAGGGAAAGACCTGTTCGGGCGTGGCGCTGATGCGGATTGAGGCGGTGACGACGTCCTCGGTCACGTGGCCCCTCCCTTCTGGGTCTTGCCAGTCTCGACGGCACGTTTGAGGCGAGCTAGGGCGTCCGGCCAGAGCTCGGCCAAGACGTCCCTGACGGTGTCCAGTCCCTCGGGGCGTAGGGAGTACATGCGGCGTGTGCCATCGCGGCGTTCGCTGAGCAACCCAGCGCGCTCGAGGGTCTTCAGGTGCAGGCTGACAGCCTGCTGCGTCAAATCGAAGTGGATGGCGATCTGCCCGGCGGCCATCTCGTTGGCCTGGACCAGCTTGAGGATGTGCCGGCGGTGCGGGTCCGCGAGGGCCTTGAGGACCACGTCAGGGGTCGAGACCGTGGTCGCCGATCGGCGCTGCCCGGTCTTCGTTGCTGTCATCATGCGATGATCCCATCGGTCGTGGCTGACGGGCCGATCCGGCCCGTGTGGCCCAATGGCCGGTGTCGCGGCAGCGGATGCCGCAACACCGGTCGGGATCGGGGCTCAGGATCCCACTGGGTGCCCGGTGCCCGTCTCAACATAGGAGACCAGACTGGAGTGCAGGAACCTGCCCCAGTCGTTGCTGCAATGCTCGAAGCAGTCCAGCTGCGGCACGAGTCCGACGTGGCGGAACTCCAGCGTGGTGCCGCCGGCCTCGGTGCGTGACAGGTCGAAGGAGATGGTGGTCCCGACCCAGTCGGGTATGACATCGCAGTCCACCGTGTACCAGCGCACTCGGGTCGCCCGTTCGGCGTCGGTGACGCGGAAGCGGACAGGGTGCTCGCCGAACCTGAACTCCAGTTCGCCATCGAGGCCGGCACTGCCCGAGGCGGGTCCCCACCAACTGGAGACACCGCTGATGGTGGTGAGGGCCTCGAAGACCGTCTCCGGGCTGGCGGGGAGGTCGAGGGTGGTCTGGAAGTCTTGGTCCTGGGTGGTGGTGGTCATGACGGTTTCCTCTCGTGGTGGCCCGTGGGCCGGGTGGAAGCTGAATGCTGGTGAAGGAAGTCCTGGCACAAGCTGACGTGCGGAAACGTCGGCGTCAGGTCGGGAGGACGCCGGTCTGCTGCATGAGAGCGACGCCGTCGAACTGCGACCACATGTCGGTCACGCGACCGTCCTTGAGGCGGTAGAAGTTCATGCCCTCGATCCTGATCTTCTGGCCGGAGGCGGGGATCCCCATGAACGCCTGCTGCTGAGAACCGGTCAAGATCCACCGGGTGGCGACCATGTCACCGCTGGCGACGATGTCCTGCAGGTCCTCCTGCAGGTCGGGGAAGATCGCCCTCATGCCGGCGATCTTCTTCTTGAAGCTCGCGAGTGTCGGGTCACCGTCGGGTGCATTGTGGTCGACCATGCCTGGGTCACAGAACCCATCGAGGGCCGGTTCGTCGGTGGCGCGGAACGCGTGCTCGAAACGCGTGATGATCGCGATATTGCTGGACGACTCGTGGTTAGGGGCGGTGATGGTCACGATCTTCTCCTCTCATGGTGGCCGGTCATCCGGTCCGCTCTCGGTTAGATCTAAAGGATTCACTTGTACAATAGAACACTTGTATAGACGGTCAAGAAGACCGCACGGCCAATCCGCTCGACCGGCTGCCGTCGGGCATCCGACGAGGTTATGGTGGAGTCACCTGGGGTTCGGCACGCGGACGTCGTCCCCGTCGCTCCCCGGGATGATGGAGAGTCGGCCGCCACACCAGCCGGGGCAGGGTGGTACCGATGGTGGCAGCGCTGGCAGACACGGCGACTCCGCCGCCAGGCGACACACAGGTACCCCGACTCAGGACCATCGTCGGCCACCTTGCACTGAGCCTCCTGACGGCCATCGTGGTTCCAGGTCTGTTGTTCTACACCTGCTTGGTGACAATGAGCGTCTGGGTAGCACTCCTCGCCGCACTCGCCTGGTGCTACGGAGCTATCGCCTGGCGGATGGCCACGAAGCGGCGAGCCTCCGGCCTGCTTGCGCTCACCGTGGTGATCATGACGATCCGCACCGCCATCGCACTCGCCAGCGGTGACACGTTCCTGTACTTTCTCCAACCCGTCGTGAGTGACGTGGTCGTGGCCGGAGCGTTCTTCCTGTCGTTGGCAAGCGCTCGTCCAGTGGTCGCACGGTTAGCAGCCGACTTCTATCCGATGGACAGCGAGATCGCCAAAAGGCCCGGCGTACAAAGACTGTTCTGGCACCTGACCCTGTTCTGGGCGGTGGTCTGCCTGTGCCGGGCAGCCGTGACCTTCTGGCTGCTCGAGTCACAGTCGCTGGTGAGCTTTATCGTTCTCAAGAATCTTTCGCTGTTGGCGATGACTGGCATCGGTGTCACCATCACGGTGGCGGCGGCGGTATGGGTTGCGCGCCGCGAAGGGCTTCTCCAACCTGTCCGGCCCGCGGTCGAGCCTGCAGGCTGACAAGCGCCCGCCTCGCCAAGTGCTCGCAGGTGGTCCCGGTGCAACTACCGCGTCATGAGGATGACACATGCACTGTGGATAAGCGGCGACGGGTGTCGCGCGATAATGCACGCATGGCTCAAACCAAGAGGTCCGGCCTCGAATCCACTGCCGAAGAGCGCGCGGCCGTGCGTCAGCGGGCCAAAGAACTCAAAGCGCAGGCGGCCGCCGCAGCGGCCTTGAAGTCGGTAATGGACAGGATCGCCTCGCCGGACGAGCCGGACAAGGCGAACGCTGAGCGAATTCACGCCATCGTCACAGAGGTCGCACCGTCGCTGGCCCCCAAGCTGCTCTACGGCAGTCCCGCCTATGCCAACGCGGACGGCAAGGCCGTGCTGTTCTACCAGGAGCGCGCCAGGTTCAAGGGGCGTTACGGCAACCTCGCGTTCTTCGGGCCGGCACAGCTCGACGATGGCACGATGTGGCCCACGTCCTTCGCGATCACCGAGCTCTCATCGGCCGACGAGAAGGTGATCACGAAGCTTGTCCGCAAGGCGGTCGGCGATGGGGGGCCTTGACGCCCAGGCGCAACGCCGCGCCGCCGCTGCGGCTGCGCTTCGCTCTTTGCCATGCTCGGATGTCTGCACACCAGGCGCACCTCCGGATTGATCCGTCCCGAATGGTGCGTTCCCTCGGTTGAGATAGCCCTCGCTATTCCCGGACGTGTGGGTACTCGGCAGCCCGTCCCTGGAAGGACAAGATCTTCGGGTTCTGGATGACGCCGTCGCGGATCTCGATCGCTCTGCTGATGGTCTCGTCGCCATCCCAGGACGCGGGACCCTGCATGACGCACCCGAGGAACGGCACGAGTGCCGAGCTGATCTCCCACGTTGCCGAGTTCCACAGGTACGCAGGACTGTGGTCCACCCCGTAGTAGCGAACGCCGTTCCCCACCGTGAACATGGGCTCGGAGAACGTGGTCGGTACCGCGCACTCGAAGCCCATCCCCTCGTCGCACGAGACGTCGACGAGCAGGGCGCCTGTCGCGAAGAGGTCGAGCTCGTCGTTCGTGACGAACATCATCGGGTCGTCGGTGTCCTGGAGTACGCAGTTGACGACGATGTCGAAGTCAGACACGAAATCAGCGGTCGGGGTCACGCTCGACCCGTCTCCGGTCTGCACCACCGTGCGGCCGGGGGTGTCCTCCACCCGTTCGAGACGACGGAAGGTGACCGACGGGATAGGAGAGGCGACGGCCGTCACATCGCGGGTCGTAAGCACCGTGGCCTCCTGGATTCCGAGCGCTGCGAGCCCGGTGACCGCTCCACGGGCGCTGTTTCCGAAGCCGATCACGACAGCAGACAGCCGTCGTCCGTAGTGGCCGGTGCATCCCTGAAGTGTCAGGGCGTGCAGCACCGAGCAGTACCCGGCCAACTCGTTGTTGGCGTGGAACACATGGACGTCGAACGACCCGCCGGCTGTCCAGTGGTTCATCGCCTCCCACGCGATGATCGTGAGTCGTTTGTCAATGGCCAGCTGTGTGAGCTCGGCGTCTTGGACACAGTGCGGCCATCCCCACAGCACCTGGCCGTCTCTCAGACCCTCGACCTCGGGCAGCGTGGGCTTGGGCAACAAGATCACGTCAGCGCTCGCGAGGATCTCCTCACGTGTGCAAAGGTCGCCGACCTGCGGCTCGAGCAACTCGTCTCGGACGCCGTACCGCTCGCCGTACCCCTGCTCGACCAGCACGCGCCCGCGCAGACCCTCGTCGATCCGGTCGAAATGCTGGGGATGTACGGGCAGCCGGTACTCGTGCTCCTTGGCGGACTCGCCGAGTATCCCGAGCACCAACTGATCCATGTGTGCGCTCCTTCTCGGTACAACGTGTTCCGGGCCTACGATCAGGGTCATGGAGCGAAAGAGACTCTACTTCTTCTTGATGGGTACGTGCATCGCGCTCATTGTGGTCGCCTGGTTCGTCGTTCGCTTCTTCTCAATCCCGATCGCCATCGCGATGAGCATCGTCGCCATGGTGATTCCGCCCGTCGCGGCAATGGTTGGGAACCGTAACTAACCCCTCTGTACGATATGTCCTGATAGCCGCTGGTAGCCCATATGAGCCACCCGTCATAGCCCAGCCGAGTCCGGCAGACACCCCGATGCGCCATTTGCCGCGACTCGCGCGGCGCTTGCAGACAAACGTCGGCAATGTGCCGTGCGACGACACCACGTGGGGTTAGGCTGCCGACAGGGCGGCACCATGCGTACTTCTCGTCGTGGGGCATCCCGGTCGGGTGTTCGGAATTGTTGGGAAGGCTGTCGAGTGAACGACCAGTTGGACGTCACCGTCCACGACTCCGATGTTCTCGCGGAGATCGAGATGATGACCAAGCTCATCATCGCCACATCAGAATCCGAGGCGCCGCTGCCGCAGTCCCGCATCGACGAGCTGCTCGGCATCACGCCCGCGATACCGCGCGCCCGCACCGCCTGACAGGGCTCCAGTTCCGACCCGGTGATCCCACCTCCGAATTGCGCGAACGAGGAGGGCTAGCCCTAGCATTGCGGTGACCTTCTCGCACTTGACCGGGAGTTGTTGTGCGCCTAAGTCTTCGTCCCTCCGATCCGACGTTCTACGACCTGTTCGCTGAGTCGGCTCGGAACCTCGTGACCGGCGCAAATCTCCTCGCCGAAATGTTTCAGCCCGACACCGACCGGCAGGCGCTCGCCAAACGTATGCGTGACGCCGAGCACCAAGGAGACGAGTTCACTCACGCGATAGTCCGCCGGGTGAACACGACATTCGTCACGCCGTTCGACCGTGAGGACATCTATCGGCTGGCAGCAGGACTCGACGACGTCATGGACTTCATGGAAGAGGCCGTCGACCTGGTCACCCTCTACGAGATCGAGAAGCTCCCCGGCGAGCTCGCAAAACAGGTCGAGGTGATTCAGCGATCTGCCGAGCTCACGGCAGAGGCGATGCCTCGCCTGCGTACGATGCGTGACCTCGAGGACTACTGGATCGAGATAAACCGGCTCGAGAACGACGGCGACAAGTCGTACCGCCGCATCCTGGCGAAGCTCTTCAGCGGTAAGTACGACGCCCTCACGGTCTTGAAGCTCAAGGATGTCGTCGACTCGCTCGAGAACGCGGTCGACGGGTTCGAGCGGGTGGCCAACATCGTCGAACAGATCGCCGTCAAGGAGTCCTGAGCGTGGAGCTGGCGCTCGTCATCGCTGTGGTCGTCGTCGCCCTCGCGTTCGACTACACGAACGGCTTCCACGACGCCGCGAACGCGATAGCCACCTCCGTCTCGACGCGGGCCCTCACGCCGAGGATCGCGCTTCTGCTCGCCGCGGTGATGAACTTCGCGGGAGCGCTGCTCGGGCAGGAGGTCGCGACAACGGTGAGTTACGTGATCACGCCCCCCGGCGGAAACCGCGGCCTGGTCGTGGTGATCGCCGGACTCATCGGCGCCATCACCTGGAACCTGACCACGTGGTACTTCGGCCTGCCGTCGTCGTCGTCTCACGCGCTCATCGGCGGTCTCGTCGGCGCCGCCCTCGCGTCGAACAGCTACGTGGCATGGCCGGCCATCAAGGAGAAGGTACTGGTCCCCATGGTGGTGTCACCGTTGGTCGGCTTCGCAGTCGCCTACGCGTTCATGCTCGCCATCATGTGGACTTTCCGGCGCCGTAACCCCGGCAAGGTCAACCGCGGGTTCAAGCTCGCGCAGACCCTGTCAGCGTCGGCGATCGCACTGGGTCACGGCCTCCAGGACGCCCAGAAGACGATGGGGGTCATCTTCTTGTCGCTTGTCACCGCGGGATACGTCAACCGGTCCAACGGCCTGCCCTGGTGGGTCATCGCGCTTGCCGCCTCCGCGATTTCCCTCGGGACCTACTCCGGTGGCTGGCGGATCATGCGGACACTCGGGCGGCGCATCATCCACCTCGACCCGCCACGCGGCTTCTCGGCCGAGCTCACGGCGGCATCGATCCTGTACGTCACCGCGTACGTCTACCAGGCACCGATCTCGACCACCCACGTCATCACGTCAGCGGTGATGGGCGCCGGTGCCACCAAGGGCAAGTCAACGGTGCGCTGGGGCGTCGCCAGGTCCATCGTGGGCGCCTGGATCTTGACGTTCCCGGCGGCTGGGCTGGTGGCGGCGGCCGTGTACGGCGTATCGCGGCTCTTCTTGCCTCTAGCGGTGCTGCTCGACCGAGACCACCTTTCCTTCGCTGCGGTGGATGACCACGACGCCGGCAGGGTCGAGGGCGATGGTCTCGATTCCCGATCGCGTCGAAAATCACCGGGAGCACCGGGCGGTGCGAACACAAGGCGATGCGTGCACCGCTCTCCATCGCCCGCCCGACCTGGCGGGTGAGCTTGCGCTCGTTCAGCGCGTCTTGGGAGAAGGCACTCTCGAGCCTGATCGCGATCGGTGCGGTGTTGACGTACGGGAGGACCGTGTCGACGCATCGGGCGGCATCACTCGAGATCACCCGCTCCACGCCGTAGGCGCCGAGCAGGGGCACCAGCTCCCTCGCCTGCCGTTTGCCCTGGGCCCTCAGCGGGCGCTCCGAGTCGTCCTTGTGCCATCCCTTGCGGCTACGGGCATGCCCGTGCCGGACCACCAGCAGCGGGGCGCTGTCATAACCGGACTCGGCAAAACAGTCGAGAATCTCGGCGTCGCGAGAATGCGTGAGCACACGCCCCGCCGCCGACAAGGCGACCCATCGCAGCTGGTCGATCTCGTCATTGGGCTTGTACGAGGAGATGTCCGCCACCGGCAGGCGGGCGGGCCGCCCAGTAGGCCACGACCTTGTGCTGACCGCTGTCGATCGTGTAGTGCTGGTCGAGAAGCCGGGGACCGAGCACCACATGCAGACCGGTCTCCTCCCATGTCTCGCGCACGGCGGCGACGAGGTTCGCTCTCTCCCGGGTCCAACTTGCCCTTCGGGTACGACCAGTCGTCGTACCGAGGACGGTGCACCAGGAGTATCTCGGGCTCGCCATCGCCGAGGCGCCAGACGAGGCACCCTGCGGCGCGCACGGCAGCAGGTGGAGCGGCCGCTTTCGCCATCAGCGGCGGGCAGCCGATGCCGCTTCGCGACGGCGACGGTGCTTGGCTATCAGGGCTGCTTGTAGATCGGCGAGCGGCTCGTCGTCGTCGCCCAGGTGGTGTCGCTCCCAGATGCCGTCGCTGTGAAGGTGCCATGACGCCGTCTCGTCGTCGAACCCGAGGTCGAGCAGCTCCCCGAGGTCGCGGACATGGCTCTGGCTGGGGATCTGCACGAGGACCTCGACCCTGCGGTCGAGGTTGCGGTGCATCAGGTCGGCCGAGCCGATCCAGGCTTGCGGCTCGCCGCCGTTCTCGAACCAGAAGATCCGGCTGTGCTCGAGGAACCGACCGAGCACGCTGCGCACGGTGATGTTGTCCGACATCCCCTCGACGCCGGGACGCAACGTGCATATCCCGCGTATCCACAGGTCGACGGGGACACCGGCCTGCGAAGCGCGGTACAGGGCATCGGCCACGGCCTCGTCGACCAGCGAGTTGACCTTGATCCGGATCCGCGCCGGGCGGCCTTCCCGGTGGTGGTCCATCTCGCGGTGGATACGGTCGAGCAGACCCGCACGCACGGACTCCGGGGCGACGAAGAGGTGCTGGTAGTCGCGCTGTCGGGCGAACCCGCTCAGGTTGTTGAACAGCTGGCTGATGTCGGACGTGATGCCCTCGTCGGCCGTCAGCAGGCCAAGGTCCTCATACATCCGTGCCGTCTTCGGATTGTAGTTACCGGTGCCGATGTGGGCGTAGCGGCGGATGCCGACGCCCTCGTCGCGTACCACGAGGGCCAGCTTGCAGTGGGTCTTCAGCCCGACCAGACCGTAGACGACATGGCAGCCGGCCTGCTCGAGCTTTCGGGCCCACCGGATGTTCGCCTGCTCGTCGAAGCGGGCCTTGATCTCGACGATCACGAGCACCTGCTTGCCCGACTGTGCGGCGTCGACCAGCGCATCGATGATCGGGGAGTCGCCCGAGGTGCGGTACAGGGTCTGTTTGATGGCGAGCACGTGCGGGTCGGCGGCGGCCTGCTCGATGAAGCGCTGGACGCTCGTCGCGAACGAGTCGTACGGGTGGTGCAGCAGCACGTCTCGACGGGAGATGGCACTGAACATGTCGGCCGGGCTGGCTGACTCCACCTCCGCGAGATGGGAGTGCGTGTGTGGCACGAATGCGGGGTACTTGAGCTCGGGCCGGTCCAGGTCGGCGATTCCGTGCAGACCGGTCAGGTCGAGGGGACCTGGGAGGTGGAACACCTCGCTGTCGGACACGTCCAGCTCCGAGACGAGCAGGTCGAGCACATGCTGGTCGATCGTCTGCTCCACCTCGAGCCGCACCGGAGACCCGAACCGGCGGCGCTGCAGCTCACGCTCGAGCGCCTTGAGCAGGTTCTCGGCGTCGTCCTCCTCCACCTCCAGGTCCTCGTTGCGAGTGACGCGGAACGCGTGGTGCTCCAGCACCTCCATTCCGGGGAAGAGCTGGTCGAGGTGGGCCGCCATCACGTCCTCGAGCGGCACGAAGCGCTGGTCGCCCAGCTTCACGAAGCGGGGGAAGATCGGGGGTACCTTGACCCGCGCGAAGTGCTCCTTGCCGGTGTCGGGGTTGCGGATCGTGACGGCGAGGTTGAGCGAGAGGCCCGAGATGTACGGGAACGGGTGGGCCGGGTCGACGGCCAACGGGGTCAGCACCGGAAACACGCGCTCGGTGAACAGGTCCTGCATCCGCTTCTGTTCGTCGGTGTGGAGCTCGTCCCATCGCAGCACGCCGATGTGCTCGTCGGCGAGGGCAGCGACCAGCTCGGAGCAGAACAGCTGACCGTGACGCTCCATCAGCTCACGCGCCTCGCGCCAGATCGCCTCCAGTACGTCACGCGGCATCATCCCGCTCGCTGCGGGTACGGCGACCCCTGCTTCCAGCCTCCGCTTCAGACCGGCCACCCGCACCATGAAGAACTCGTCGAGGTTGTTGGCGAAGATGGCGAGAAACCGCGTGCGCTCGAGCAAAGGGACCGCCGGGTCTTCCGCCAGCTCGAGGACACGACGGTTGAAGCGCAGCCACGACAGCTCGCGGTCGAGGAACCTGTCGGCGGGCAGGTCGTCGAAGTCCGGACGGTACGGCGGGTCGATGTCGAATGCCTCGGTGGCGCTCATCCGGCTGAGCATGTCCGACGGTCCCTCCTCGGGCGCGCCCGCGGTTGCAGCGGGTAGTGGAGCCGGTCGCGCACCGCCGGACGTTGCGGTTATCGGAGCCGCCTGCTCAGTAGACATGGCCATATCGTCTCACCCTCGGGTCAGCGACGTGTGACGTCCCAACGACTCGTTCATGCGGTACCGGCGAGGTATTTTGATGGACCGGCATACATCACATCGACCGACACGGTCGTGAAGCCGAGACGTTCGTAGACGGCGACGGCGGGCAGGTTGTCGCTCTCGACGTACAGCATCACCTCGTGCAGTCCACGGTCGCGCAGGAAGGCCAGCCCCGTGAGAGTGAGCGCCTTTCCGAGTCCAAGCCCTTGGGCTTCGGGAAGCACGCCGAGCACGTACACCTCGCCGATGGGGCCGCCGTCGCTGCCGCCGGTCGGATGGATCTTGGTCCAGTGGTAGCCGATCAGGTGGCCGTCGCGCTCCGCCAGGAAGAATCCTGCCGGGTCGAACCAGGGTTGGGCGGTGCGCTGCCGCAGGTCGTCCACGTCGAGCCGACCCTGCTCCGGATGTGTCCTGAACGCGGCCGCGTTGACCTGCACCCACGCCTCGTCGTCGGATCCCGCGACGTACTCGCGTACGACGACCCCCGGGGCGTACGACGGCGTCGCCATTGGTGCCGACAGATCGCGTCGCATCTGCCTGAGCTCGCGGACGGGCACGAATCCGGTGCTTGCCGCCATCGCGCGAGCTCCCGGACCGTTGCCGTGCGCCCAGACGCGAAGCGGCTTGCCGCCCGAAACCTCGGCGAGCGCCCGGAGCAGAGCGCCGCCTGTACCGCGACACCGGCGCGACGGGCGCACGACGAGATGTGCACTCACCGCGTCGTCTGCTCGAAGGTCGGCGTGGGCGTATCCCACGATCTCGTCGATCGCCAGGCTTCCGCGCGATCAAGTGCTCTGCGCTGCCGCCCGGGGTCGCCGTGAGGTCGAGACGCACCTGGTCGTCCAGAGCGGCGACGCCGTCAGCCTCGGCGGCCTCGGAGTCCAGGTCGAGGATCTGGTCGCGATCTGCTGCCGAGACGGCGGCAGCGCCGACGACTGCCGCTGTGACCGTCGCCGTTCACCGCACCCGCTGGCTCACCGGCTCCAGCGGCTTCGTCCTCGGTCTCGGTGCCCGCACGCTCCACGGTCGGCAGCACGAACCGGTAGCCGACGTTGCGCACGGTGCCGATGAGTGACTCCCGCTCGGTGCCGAGCTTGGCGCGAAGGCGTCGTACGTGCACGTCGACGGTCCGGGTGCCCCCGAAGTAGTCGTAGCCCCACACCTCGTGGAGGAGCTGCTGGCGGTTGAACACCCGCCCGGGATGCTGGGCGAGGTACTTCAGCAGCTCGAACTCCTTGAACGTCAGGTCAAGGCTCGCGTCCGTCGAGCTTGACCGTGTAGGACGCCTCGTCGATCTCGACAGCCCCGCTGCGGATGATGGTCTCGACCTGCTCCTCGGAGCCCGCCATGGCGAGCCGCCCTGTGGTCAGCCGCAGCCGGGCCTCGACCTCGGCCGGGCCGGCGTTGGCCAGCACCACGTCATCGGCACCCCAGTCGGCCGCCACGACGCTCAGACCACCCTCGGTGACGATCAAGATCACGGGTACGTCGACACCCGTCGTCCGGATCAGCCGGCACAGGCTCCGTACCGACGCCAGGTCATGGCGCCCGTCGACGAGGACCGCGTCGGAGTCGGGCGCCTCCAGCAGTACGGTGGGCTCGGCCGGCAAGATCCGCACATGGTGCGGCAGCAGCGCGAGGGCGGGCAGGACGTCGGCGGATGGCTGCAGGGCGTTGGTCAGCAAGAGCAGCGCGCTCACTGGCCACCTCCTCGGCGTGCGGGGTCATCGGGTCGGAAAGCACAGAGGGGCCACGGCGAAGTGCCGGGGCCCCATTGCACTTGAGAGGATACCCGACATGGACTCATCGTCGCGCGGTTGCCCGACCGGTGAGCATACTCCCGGTCGTTGTCGCGTCACTCTGCGTTACTGGGCGGCGGCTACGGGCAGCGGCTGGACGGGTCGAGGAGCACTTCGATGGCGACGACTGTCGGAGCGGTACTCGAGCAGGCTCGGCGCGCGCACTCCGACAACCCCCGGTTCGCACAGGTACTGGCTGTGTCGTCCCTCCTGGTGGCCGACCAGCCGATCGGCATGAGGGATCCGGCGACCGTGCCGGTCGCGGACGGGGACGTGGTCGAGGTACTCCCGCCGTTTGCCGGCGGATGATGTCTCGGGCGCGGCTGCGCGACCACCCGCCGAGGCAAATCCATCCCGTGGCCCGTGGCGAGCATTCGCAGCCGGCGCGGCGCGTACTCTCGTCTCATGGAGTCGGCTCACTTGACCAAGCGCCGCGTGGTGGACAACTGCCACATCGCGGCCGCCCTGTGTCAAAGGCCCTGAACGGCGACGCCTCGACCCCTTTGACCCTGCACTCGTGAACCGGCGGTCGGTCCGAGCGCATGAGGCGGCCGCCGCTGCCCGACCGCCAACCCGTATGAACCAACCAACTCTCTCCACGATCGCGTGGGAGACATCACCGGAGGTATGAGCATGAGCCGCGACGCCGTACTGGTAGACGCTGACTGGGTCGAGAGCCATCTCGACGACACTTCGATCGTGTTGGTCGAGGTCGACGAGGACACATCGGCCTACGACAAGGGTCACATCCGGGGGGCCGTGAAGATCGACTGGAAGCAGGACCTGCAGGACCCCGTGAGGCGCGACTTCGTCAACAAGGAGCAGTTCGAGGCATTGCTCTCCGACCGCGGCATCAGCAACGACGACACCGTGGTGCTCTACGGCGGGAACAACAACTGGTTTGCCGCGTACGCCTACTGGTACTTCAAGCTGTATGGCCACGACAAGGTCGTCCTCGTGGACGGTGGGCGCAAGAAGTGGGAGCTGGAGTCCCGCGAGCTCACTGACGACGCCACGACCCGGGAGAAGACCAGCTACACCGCCTCCGGCCCGGACCTCTCGATTCGGGCGTTCCGCGACGAGGTCGTGGACGCGATCGGCTCGAAGAACCTCGTCGACGTCCGGTCTCCTGACGAGTACGCCGGCCGGCTGCTCGCCCCGGCGCACCTGCCGCAGGAGTCGGCGCAGCGTGGTGGCCACATCCCGACCGCGGCCAACGTGCCGTGGAGCAAGGCCGCGCAGGACGACGGGACCTTCAAGAGCGACGACGAGCTCAAGAAGCTGTACGCCGAGGCCGGCGTCGACTTCGGCACCGACACGATCGCGTACTGCCGCATCGGCGAGCGCAGCGCCCACACCTGGTTCGTGCTGCACGAGATCCTCGACGAGTCGAACGTGAAGAACTACGACGGGTCCTGGACCGAGTACGGCTCGCTGGTCGGCGTGCCGATCGCCGTGGGTGACGAGCCTGGAAGTGCCTGATGTGCGGTGCCACTGAGGGTGGGCTGAGCCTCGAGGGTGTCGACGTCGCGAAGGAGTCGATCATCCAGGGCGTCGTCTTGAGGGGCGAGGAGCCCGTACAGGGTGCCTACGTGCGTCTGCTGGATCGCACGGGGGAGTTCACCGCCGAGGTGCCGACCAGCGCGACCGGCCAGTTCCGCTTCTTTGCGGCCCCCGGACCGTGGACGCTGCGGACGCTGGTCCCGAAGACTCCGCCGGTGGACCGGTCGGTACATGCCTCGCGCGGCAGCGTGGCCGAGGTCCGTATCAGCGTGTGACGGCTGGAGCCATCCCGCCCCGAGCGTGGCGGGATGGCTTCCTACACTTGGCGCAGGGTTGTCGCGGCGGGTTGTCGCGCGCCGGTTCGACCCACGGACCGAAACGAGGACTCCGCCATGCCCAGCGAACACGACGACCGCCCCTGGGGGTCCTACGAGGTGCTCGACGAGGGCAAGGACTTCAAGGTCAAGCGGCTCGTCGTCAACCCCGGCCAGCGGTTCAGCTACCAGCGCCACAGGCGGAGGTCTGAGCACTGGTACATCGTGTCCGGCAACGGCGTCGTGACGCTTGACGGTCGCGAGCTGCTGGTCCGCCCCGGGGACGCCGTCGACATCGCCGTGGGTGCCGCCCACCGGGCAGCGAACGCGGAACCGAGGACCTGGTCCTGATCGAGGTGCAGACCGGCTCGTACTTCGGCGAGGACGACATCGTTCGCCTTCACGACGACTACGAGCGCACCGGCTGAGCCGCTCAGCTCACCGACTTGTTGCCCTTCAGCTCCGCGTTCGGGTACTTGCGCAGGTACTTCGCGACCTCGTCGTTCTTCACGTCCCGGAAGAGCTCGCGGCTCTGGGCCGGCGCCAGATTCACGTAGCTCTGGCCGTCCTGGCTCGTACCGTAGCTCCCGAAGGGGGCGGTCAGGAACTGGACGTCCTTGTTGCTGAGGTTTCGAAGCGACAGGCGAGATTGATGATGTCACCATTGGACCATCCGCGGTCGATCGTGAGGTACTTCGTGATGACCTTCACGATGTTGGTCACCGCGATGGGATTGTGAGTCTCGGAGAGCACTTTGCCCATCGTCGCGCGGAGGAAGTTCTGCTGCCTGTCGATCCGGCCGAAGTCGCCGTTGGCGAGCCCGTGCCGAGTGCGCACGTACGCGAGGGCCATCTGGCCTGAGAAGGTGTGCCAGCCCTTCGTCCAGGTGATGCGCTGGGAGTCGTCGTAGAAGGTGTGCGGGATGTAGACACGGACTCCGTGCACGGCCGTGGTCAGATCCTTGAAGCCGGCCCAGTCGATGACGGCCATGTGGTCGATCTGGATTCCGGTGAGCTGCTGGACGGTCTTGACCGCGAGGCTCGGCCCGCCGAACGCGAAGGCGGCGTTGATCTTGCCGTAGCCGTTGTCGTACGGGTAGCCGTCGATCTTCACCCAGGTGTCGCGGGGGATCGACACCAGCTGGACGCTCTTGCGGTCCGCGGGAATGTGGGCGACCATCAGCGTGTCGCTGCGGTGGATGAACGGCGTCCACTTCCCGTCCTTCAGGTCGTCGCTCACCGACTGGGTGTCGTGGCCGTTGTCCGCGCCGAGCAGCAAGATGTTGAGAGCTCGGTCCTTCTCGTGCGGCTGGCCGACAGGGTGCGGGTTCTGGTCGATCGTCGTCACGTCGACCCGCTTGACGTTGCTGAGCTCGTGGTTGAGCCAGTACCAGTACCCGCCGGCCGATCCGGCGATCAGGACGAGGACCACGACCAGGCTCGTCATCAACCAGTGCCGGCGCACGAAGCGGCGACGCTTCGGCTGTGCGGTCGCGTTGCGTGGCGGCATGCGTCGAACCTGCGGCTGTGGCGGCGCCGTCCGCGGAGGTGTCAGTGTTCGAGCCGTCGCCGGACTCGCCGGAAGTCGGCGTGCTCTCGTCATTCATGCGGCGGTCTCAAGCATCCGTCGGTCGGCAACAAAGGGTGGTCGACCAGTCTGCCAAAGATCGTCATGGCACTTGAAATCGCCTCAGGGGTTGTTCAGGTTGCCGGTCCGCGCAACTCGACGACGCGCCGCGTGGGTCCGACGGCGCTGAGGACGCGTGACTGACTACAATCGCGACGGTGGAAGCGTTCTATGTCGGCCTGCTGATCGTCGCGGCGCTTGGCGTCGCCTGGCTCGCGGGACTCTCGGCCTACAAGCTGTACCGCGGCCAACCGTGACCGACGCTCGCCGCAGCGGTCCTGACGACCCGTCACTGACATGGTTTTCGAGATTCCGTCCGACCTGCACCCAGCCCTCACGCCGATCGCCTTCCTGCTCGGCCACTGGCACGGTAACGGTCATGGTGACTACCCGACGATCGAACGCTTCGCCTTCGGCCAGGAGGCCGCGTTCACCCATGACGGACGGCCGTTCATCCACTACTTCAGCCGCACCTGGCTGGTCGACGACGACGGCCAGGAGGTCCGGCCGCTCGCGCTCGAGACAGGCTTCTTCCGTCCCCAGCCGGACGGCGGGCTCGAGGTCGTCCTGGCCCACCCGACCGGCTTCGTCGAGGTCTACTACGGCACGGTCGAGGGGGCCAAGATCGAGCTCGCCACCGACGCGGTCGTACGCACGGCGTCGGCGAAACAGTACTCGGCCGGGCAGCGCCTCTACGGCCTGGTCGAGGGCGACCTGCTCTGGACGTTCGACATGGCCGCCCAGGGCGAGGAGCTTCAGTCGCACATCTGGGCCCGTCTGCAACGCGACTGAAAGTCGCCGCTCCCGCCTAGACTGGCCCCGTGGACCAACTCCAAGATGAGCTGCGCTCGCGGGGATACCGGCTCACGCCTCAGCGCCAGCTCGTGCTCGAGGCGGTCACAGAGCTCGGTCACGCCACCCCCGAGGACGTCTTCGGCTGGGTGCGCCAGCGGTCGGCCGGCGTGAACATCTCGACCGTGTACCGCACGCTCGAGCTGCTCGAAGAGGTCAGTCTGGTCAAACACGCGCACCTGACCCACGGCGCGCCCACGTACCACGCCGCTGCCGCACCGGAGCATGTCCACCTGATCTGTCGAGACTGTGGCCGCATCATCGAAGTCACACCGACGGAGGTCGCACCGATGCTCGACAGTCTGCGCCTTCTGCATGGCTTCGTCGCCGACGTGGGCCACCTGACTGTGTTCGGCTCGTGCCGCGAGTGCGTCGTCGTGACGTGGCGCAGCCCCCTGCTCGCCCTGTCGGGTGCCGTCGAGGCCGACGGCGTCGATGTCGGCGTGGCAGCTCACTACGGTGACCCGCTTCCGGGAGCAGAAGGCGCTGCTCGCGGGGGAAGGTTTCGTCGACTTGTCCCACCGCGGCGTTGTGCGGATCAGCGGAGTCTGACCGGCTCAGCTGGCTGCACGCGCTGACATCGCAGCACCTCACGGATCTTGTTCCGTACACGACTGTCACGACGCTCGTGCTGTCTCCCGTCGGTCACGTCGAGCACGCTGTGACCGGCTACGACGACGGAGAGGCGTTCTGGGGTCACGTCGAGCCCGGCGAGGCGCAGGCGCTCGTGTCGTGGCTCGACGCCATGCGGTTCATGCAACGCGTCGAAGTGACGGACGTGTCGCAGGCGTGGGCCGTGCTCGCCCGCAGTGAGACCGGTTTCGAGCTCGTCCGGCGCGATGACCTCGCATCCGCGGCGACAGGCATACCGGTCGGGATCTGGGCTCTCGAAGCGCTGCGCATCGCGCGGGGCGAGCCGCGGTTGGGGCTCGACACCGACCACAAGACGATCCCGAACGAGGTGGGCTGGATCGGTTCCGCCGTCCACCTCGACAAGGGGTGCTATCGGGGTCAGGAGACGGTGGCGCGGGTCCACACCCTCGGCCGGCCCCCGCGTCGGCTCGTTCAGCTGCACCTCGACGGCTCGGTCGACCACCTCCCTGTTCACGGTGATCCCGTCATGCTGGCCGACCGTCAGGTCGGATCCGTCGGGTCGGCCGGGCCGGCACTACGAGCTGGGACCGATCGCGCTTGCCCTGGTCAAGCGCAACGTGAGCCCCGACGCCGTGCTCATGGCCGACGGCGTGCCGGCCAGCCAGGAGGTCGTGGTGGATCCGGACGTCGGGCTGCACGTCCGTCCGCAGCTCTGACCTGGCCGGTGCCCCGCGACCTGGTGTACCCACCAGTCATCGGCGGCATGCGTCTGCTCTTCCGGCTGGCGGGTCTGCGCATCGAGGTCGAGGGCGCCGAGAACATTCCGACTCACGGCCCGGTGATCCTGGCGAGCAACCACGTGAGCTACCTGGACTTCGCCTTCGCCGGGTACGCGGCGCGCCCGAGCCGCCGCTACGTGCGGTTCCTGGCCCGGCACGACGTCTGGAACAACCCCTTCGCCGGACCTTTCATGCGGGGAATGCACCACATCCCGGTCGACCGGGCGGCCCCCGCCGGGGCGTACCTGGAGGCCAGGTCGGCTCTGCGACGGGGTGAGGCGGTCGGTGTCTTTCCCGAAGCGGGCGTGAGCAAGTCCTACACCGTGCGGGTGATGATGCCCGGCGCGGCCGCCCTGGCAATGGACACGGGAGCTCCGCTCGTCCCGATGGCGATGTGGGGTGGTCAGCGGATCTACACGGCCGCCGCTGCGGCGACCGGGCACCAGCTGCAGCTGAGGCGGGGTCGGCCGATCACGATCATCGTGGGCAAGGCACGCGTCATCGAGCCTGGCCGAGACGTCGTCGCCGAGACCAGGCTGCTCGGGGCGTGCCTGCAGTCGCTGCTCGAGCAGGCACAGGCACGCCACCCCGACCAGCCGGCACCCGGCCAGCATCCGCCGTGGCACCCGGCCCACCTGGGCGGTTCTGCTCCCACTCCCGAACAGGCCGCGTCGATCGAGCAGCCGCCGAGGCATGCCCTCGTGCTCGACCCGCTCGCTCCCTGACGACCCCTCCGCCGAGACGTCACCCGCGGCCCAGTTCTGTCGGCGTGTCGAGCACCGATTGACGTCTCGGCGCGACCGGTTGTCCTCTCGGACTAGCTGGTCGAGTTGATCATGCCGGCGCCCACGGTGACGCCGGTCGCCTCGTCGATCAGGACGAACGAGCCGGTCGTCCGGTTCTTCTCGTAGCTGTCGCACAGCAGGGGAATCGTCGTACGCAGCTGTACCCGGCCGATCTCGTTGAGCCCAAGCTCCTTGGTCACGAGGTCGCGGTGCAGGGAGTTCACGTCCAGGCGGTACTGGACATCCTTGATCATCGTGCGGGCCATGCGGGTCGTGTGCTTGATCGCCAGCTTCTGCCGCGGTCGCAGCGGAGCGGTGGCCATCCAGCACACCATGGCGTCGATGTCCTGGGTCGGCTTCGGTGCGTTCTGCGGTCGGCAGATCATGTCGCCACGCGACACGTCGACGTCGTCTTCGAGCCGTACGGTCACTGACATCGGCGGGAACGCCTCATCGAGCTCGGTGTCGAAGAGGTCGATCGAGGCGATCTTCGAGGGCATGCCCGACGGCAGGACCAAGACGTCGTCGCCAGGCTTCAGTACGCCTCCCGCGACCCGGCCGGCGTAGCCTCGGTAGTCGTGGTAGTCGTCGGACTTGGGCCGGATGACGTACTGCACGGGGAATCGCGTGTCGACGAGGTCCCGGTCGGAGGCCACGTGAACGTTCTCGAGGTGATGCAGAAGCGACGGTCCGGCGTACCAGTCCATGTTGGTGGAGCGGGTCACGACATTGTCGCCCTGCAGAGCCGAGATCGGGATGATCGTCAGGTCGGGGATGGCGAGCTTCGTCGCGAACGAGGTGAACTCCTCGTAGATCTCCTGGTAGCGGGCCTGGGAGAACCCGACGAGGTCCATCTTGTTGATGCACAAGACCAGGTGCGGCACCCGCAGCAGCGACAAGATGACGGCGTGTCGCCTGGACTGCTCGGTCAGGCCTTGGCGGGCGTCGACGAGCACCAGCCCGAGGTCTGCGGTCGATGCGCCGGTGACCATGTTGCGGGTGTACTGCACGTGACCAGGGGTGTCGGCGATGATGAACTTGCGGTTGGGCGTCGCGAAGTAGCGGTACGCCACGTCGATCGTGATGCCCTGCTCGCGCTCCGAGCGCAGACCGTCGGTGAGCAGAGCGAGGTCTGTGTAGTCGTAGCCGCGCGCGTTCGAGGTGGCCTCGACCGCCTCGAGCTGGTCGGCGAAGATCGACTTGGAGTCGAGAAGCAGCCTCCCGATGAGGGTCGACTTGCCGTCGTCGACCGAGCCGGCGGTGGCGAACCTGAGCAGATCCATCAGAAGTAGCCCTCTCGTTTGCGGTCTTCCATGGCTGCCTCGCTGAAGCGGTCGTCGCCACGGGTCGCTCCGCGCTCGGTCAGCACTGCGACGGAGATCTCGTCGATGATCTCTGGAATGGTGGCCGCCGAGCTTTCTACGCACCCGGTGAGGGTCAAGTCACCCACGGTACGGAAGCGTACGGTGCGCTCCTCCACCTTCTCGCCGGGCCGGAGCGGGTTGAAGGGGCTCTCCGTGAGCAGCATCCCGTCGCGCTGGAAGACGCGCCGCTGGTGGGCGAAGTAGATGTCGGGTATCTCGACCTTCTCCTGCCCGAGGTAGTGCCAGACGTCGAGCTCGGTCCAGTTCGACAGCGGGAAGATCCGCATGTGCTCACCGGCGTGGATCCGGCCGTTGTACAGCGACCAGAGCTCGGGCCGCTGCATCTTGGGGTCCCATTGCCCGAACTCGTCTCGGTGTGAGTAGACCCGCTCCTTGGCCCGCGCCTTCTCCTCGTCGCGCCGTCCGCCACCGAAGGCGGCGGTGAAGCCCTCTTCCTCGATCGCGTGGAGCAACGTGCCGATCTGCATCCGGTTCCGGCTGGTCTTGCCGTCGTCGACGATGACGCCGTTGGCGATCGCCTCCTCGACGGAAGCCACGATCAGCCGTACGCCGAGCCGACTCACCCATCGGTCGCGGCAGGTCAGCACCTCGGGGAAGTCGTAGCCGGTGTCGACCTGCAGGACGGGGAACGGGATCTTCGCGGGGAAGAAGGCCTTCTCGGCCAGCCGCATCATCACGATGGAGTCCTTGCCGCCGGAGAACATCAGCACCGGCTTCTCGAACTCCGCAGCTACCTCGCGGAAGATGTGGATCGACTCGGCCTCCAACTCGTCGAGTTGGCTGAGTCGATAGTCAGCATGGAGGGTCATACGCAGGGGGCTCCTCTGGATGATTTGGCGCCAATCCTAGTGGCGTCTAGATGTTCGTTCGCCCCGATCAGCAAACTGTGGTGCACCCAACACGGCTTGAGCCGCCATACGTCAGCCCGCCATGCCGTGGCATGCTAAAGCATTCTCCACTAAATTATAGAAAGACTTCGGTATGGCGAGCTCGTGTCGACCGGGGCGCATCGGTCGACCCCCTCGTACGGTGACGCGACACCGTGCAGACCGCTATGAGGGCGGCCGCGCCGGCCACCGACGGGTCCGTTGGTGAGCACCCCAGTCGGGCGTACGCGGTGGGCGATGTCCGGGTCAGCTCACGATGGGCTGGGACTCGTCGGGCTGTGACTCCTCGATCTGTTCCACCGTCGGCTTGCCGAACATGGGGAGCCCCAGGTTGCGGCGCAGCAGTCCCCAGACAAGGGGAACAAGGAAGAGCATGGCGACGCCGATCGCCGCGATCAGCTTGGGATGCGTCTGGTTCTCTCCCGCGCCGAGAGGCGCCCATCCGGCCTTGTCGAGCAGGGCCAGGCCGGACATCGTCAAGCACGACGATGATCCCGCGGCGGATGTAGGTCGCCCGCATGCGTGGCGCGATCTTGGCGCCGATGATGCACCCAGGGACCGACCCGATGATGAGCGGTATCACGATGCTCCACACGAGTCCGTTGACCAAGATGTTCGAGATCGCCGCCGAGAGCACGAGCGGCACTGCCTGGACGAGGTCCGTGCCGACGAGCTTCACCGCCGAGAGGGTCGGGTACATGATCAGGAGGGCGATCATGATGACCGAACCGGAGCCGACCGACGTGATGCCGACCAGAAGACCGCCGACCGCACCGACCAGGATCGTCGGGACGGCCGGACCACCGGCTCGGCCGTGCCGCGGCGCAGCCCCTTGGCCCTGCGGCGCAGTTCGACGTACAGCCGGAGCGCGTAGGTGGTCGCGGCGAGCAGCAGCGCGAACCCGATGCACAGCTTCAAGAAGTTGTCGATGTCGGCATGCGGGTTCACCCAGCGAACGACGTGAGGGCCGAGGAACGCCATCGGCACCGAGCCGCAGATCAAGAAGCCGGCCAGTCGGAAGTTCGGTGACCCCTCGCGCCAGTGCACCGCCGCACCGCCCGACTTGTACACGGCCGCGGCCGTCAGGTCGGCGGTCACCACGGAGGACGCGTCCCCGACCCCGAGGAAGATCAGCGCCGGAGTCATCAGGGCGCCGCCGCCCATGCCGGTGATTCCGACGACGACTCCGACGACGAACGCGGCGACGGCCGTCTTGATCTCGAGGCCATGGGCAGCCCACAGTCCCTCGGACATCAGCTGCTGCGCGCTGGTGAGCATGGATTGCCCTCCGGTCAGTCCGTCAGTCGTGGAGCCAGCCCTCGAATGCTAAGGCATTCTGGAGTTCATCGAGACAACTTGCTATCTCTCGTTGACTAGTGTCGATTCGGATCGCATCGGTCGGCACTTCGTACGGTGACGAGATGCCCGTGAAGTCCGCGATGAGGCCCGCCCTGGCCTTCGCGTACAGGCCCTTGCGGTCGCGCCGCTCGCACTCCTCCAGCGGAGTCGCGACATGCACCAAGACGAAGCCGCCGCCCGCCCGCTCGACCATCCGACGTACGGTTGCGCGGGTCGCCTCGAACGGCGCGATCGGCGAACAGATCGCGACGCCGCCGTGCCGCGATATCTCCGCGGCGACGAAACCGATGCGGACGATGTTGGTCTCGCGGTCCTCCCGGCTGAACCCGAGGCCCTTGGAGAGATGGTGGCGCACGACGTCACCGTCGAGAGACGTGACTGTCCGGTCGCCGCGCTCGAGGATGCGGTCGACGAGCGCGCGGGCGAGCGTCGACTTGCCCGACCCGGAGAGCCCCGTGAAGAAGATGACAAGTCCCTGCCGGTCGCGCGGCGGGTCGATCCTTCATCACGATCGACTCGATGGACGCCGGAAGGTCGCCACTCGGCGTCGTCCGCCAGCGCCAGGGTCTCGCCGGCGTAGGAGCCGCGAGACGCTCGCCAGCAGCCAGTCGTTAGGTGAGCGCCACACCCCGTGAGGACCGCTCCAGCCATGGTCGGCGACCGAGGCCGCGACCACGACTGCCTCTGGCTCCGAGAGAGCGGCAGCCGCGATCGTGGCGCGTATCAGAGCCGGCGCCGACACCGTCCGCGGCATGCCGTCGCCGACGCACACGAGCAGGAGTGGCACGCGACCGGACTCGGCCGACGCGTTGGAGATCGTGTCGAGGTCGACCGTCGTGAGCGGACCGGGTGACGGGTACCGCGAGCAGGCGTGTCGGACGGGTACGACGCATGGACCTGCGCCGGTGAGAGATGCAACCCCCGAAAGGCACCGAACTCGTTGTGGGCGAGCCGCTCGACACCGCCGACCAGCCCGACGACGGCCCTCGGTGGCCTGCCACGTTCCGGTCACAGTGAGTCGGGCGAGCGGTGCTCCTTCGGGGTCGATGAGGTCCAGCCGACCCGTCGCGAGGCGCAAGCTCAGCAGTCTCGCGCTGACACGACCAGGGTGATCGGACGCGGCCTCTCCCGCTGTCGATGGGTCGACGAAGCCGGCTAGCGGCGGCTCGAACGCACGGTTGACGAGCAGGTCGAGGTCGTCGAGCTCTCGTTGCGTCGCGGTCCACTGCACCACCGGGTCGGCTTCGGGCACGGGCATGATTGTGCCATCCGCTCGGAGTACGCTCGCCGGTCGTGGCCTCTCCTCAGATCCTCGTCGACGTCGTGCGGTCCGGATTCGTCGAGGGACACCACCGAGGGTCGGTCGTCGCGCTGGCTCCTGACGGGACTGTCGACTGGGCGCTCGGGGACGTTGACGAGCCGATCTTCCCCCGGTCCTGCAACAAGCCGTTGCAGGCGACGGCCATGCTGCGGCTCGGGTTGGACCTCGACGGTGAGCTCCTGGCGCTGGCGGCCGCGAGCCACTCGGGTGAGCCGTTCCACATCGAAGGGGTGCGAAGGATCCTGGCCGGGGCCGGCCTGGACGAGTCGGCCCTGCGGACGCCGCCGGACTACCCCCTCGATGACGAGGCGCGTGCCGCCGTCATCCGCGCAGACCGTCCGCGGTCGTCGATTGCGATGAACTGTTCAGGTAAGCACGCAGCGATGCTCGCCACCTGCGTGGTCAACGGCTGGGACACCGCAACCTATCTGGACCGGTCGCATCCCGTACAGGAGGCGATCGCCGAGACGTTCGCCGAGCTCACAGGCGAGTCGATCACAGTCGGTCGGGGTCGATGGATGCGGTGCCCCCCTCTTCTCCACATCACTGACCGGCCTCGCCACGCAGCTTCAGGGCGCTGGCGACGGCCGCGGAGGGCACAGCGCCAGTGGCGGGTCGCCGAAGCCATCCGCTCGTTCCCGCAGTACGTGTCAGGCACTCGCCGAGACGAAGCCGCGCTGCTGCGTGCCATCCCGGGCGCGATCGCCAAGGCCGGCGCCGAGTCCTGCTACGCACTGGCGCTACCGGACGGCCGGGCGATCGCCCTCAAGATCGACGACGGCTCCTCCCGGGCGCGGCCGGTGGTCATGGCGGCGGCCCTGCGCCGGCTGGATGTCGACGCGATGACGGGCGTCGACGCCGATGCCGTCGCGGCTACGGGCGTGACGCTGGTACTCGGGGGCGGGTACCCGTCGGGGAGCTCCGCTCGACGCTTCTAAGCCATGCCGTGCCGGCCGTGAGGGGTGGCACGACGCCATCAGCTTGCATTTGCTAACTATGGCTAGCACCATGGAAGCATGGCACGCTCGAGGATCCCGCGGCCGCTGACGGAGGCAGCTCCGACGGCGGCGGCTCGGGTCACGGCGACAGCGAGAGCCGGCGGCGCGAGGATGAGCCACGGGGCACAGACCCTCGGCGACTACCTTCGCGACCAGCGGCGCGGCGCCCAGCTCACCTTGCGCCAGCTCGCAGACCAGGCCGGCGTATCGAACCCGTACCTCAGCCAGATCGAGCGAGGGCTGCGCAAGCCCTCGACCGATGTTCTGCAGCAGCTCGCGA
This sequence comes from uncultured Actinomycetota bacterium, assembly GCA_963824115.1. GTDB lineage: Bacteria > Actinomycetota > Actinomycetes > Propionibacteriales > Nocardioidaceae > DASQEH01. The sequence goes on along the minus strand of CAWGOA010000009.1, from coordinate 120,043 downwards.
AGGCGCTGCGGATCTCGGCCGAGACGCTGTACGTCCGCGCCGGCATCCTCGACCCCGCCGAGTCCGGCGAGTTCTCCGTCCAGCGTTCGGTGCTCGGCGATCCTGCCCTGAGCGAGCGCCAACGACAGGTGCTCCTGGACATCTATGCGTCGTTCCGACGCGAGAACGAAGTGTCCGCGGGCAACCGACCCCTTCACCCACTAGGTTTCGAAAGGACCACCCATGCCATTTCCCACCCTCCATCGAGAAGACCCGCAAGGACATCGAGAGCACGCTACTCGGATCCCACGCCGCTGTACGCCGTCGTCGGGATCGCCGATGTGCGGCGGCCACGATCCGCAGCGCCCGGGCTGAGCTTGGCGCCGGGCCGCCTCTCTTGACCCCAGGAGTATCGGCGAGTTGGCGCGTACCCGGCTCGTTGCGCGGGTCGACGCCGTCCAGTCCGACGTCAAGGCGACGCCGGGCAGGTCAAGACCCTCCCGAGCCGGGCCCAGTCGCTGCTCGACGACGCGGTCACCGGTGCGCTCTCCACCTACAGTGGGCTCGCCGGAAGAGGCAAGACGCTCGTGACCCGGGTCCGCAGTCAGGAGGCCACGGCCAGCTCAAGACCAGGCAAAGGCGACGAACCGCCAAGGTGAAGGCCGCAGACTACGACAGCGAAGAAGTCGGCCGCTGCCACCAAGAAGTCGACAAGTCAGCCACGACGACCACGCGCAAATCCGCGGCGGCGACGAAGACTTCGGCCAAGGCGGCTGCGACGAGCTCGAAGAAGTCGGCAGCAGCTGCCCGCAAGGCAGCGGGGCGCCGGCGCGAAACTCGGCAACTGAGTCAGGCTGGCCCGGCGGGTTAGGCTTGCCGGGTGATGGTGGCCTTGGACAGCTCGGTGGTGTTCTCGGCTCGAGCGCAATGTCTACTTCGTGATCTGGTGCATCCTGCTGCTCGTCAAGGTCTTCGCCCTGTGCGACGCCGCCGTGCGTCCCAACGCGATCTACGTGGCCGCGGACAAGCAGACCAAGTTGTTGTGGATGGCGATGCTCGGGGTGACCCTTCTGCTGCACATCTTCGACAACCGCACCGGCTTCGGGCTCCTGACCCTCATCGGTGCCGTCGTCGCCTTGGTGTACCTGGCCGATGTGCGGCCCGTATTGCGTTCGATGCAGCGGCACTGATCGCCGGTCGGTGGCCCTCGTCCGCGGTCCCTACGGCCCGATCGAGTGTCTCGTCACCGGCTCCGACCAGCCCGTAACGCTGTTCGCTCACGGATTTGCCGGCTCGATCGAGGAGACGCGTCCGTTCGGCTCCGGAGTGCGGGGCAGCCGGGTGTTCTTCTCCTTCCGCGCCCATGGGTCAACCCCCCCGGTTGGCCTTCCCTGGACGTACGCCGGCCTCGCGGCCGAGCTCAGCTCGGTGCGGACCGCGTACGGCGCCACCCGAGGTCTCGGAGTCTCGATCGGCGCGGGCGCGCTCCTGCGCGCGGCGGTCGACGGCCCGGGCACGTTCGAGCGCCTCGTCGTGGTGCTCCCGCCGGCACTCGACGGGCCTCGACGCGGACGGGCGCTCGAGCGGGTCAAGGCGATGGCTCGGTGCGCGGACGCCCACGACGTCGATGGCCTGCGCGACCTCCTTCTCGCCGAGCAACCGGCGAGACCGTCCGTCCCCGGCGGGCCGTTCAGATGTGGGCCCGGCTCCAGGCCGAACGGCTCTGTAGCGACAACCTGCGCGACGCCATCGAGCAGATTCCTGCGCTCTTCCCGCTCGACGACCGTTCCCGTCTCGCGGCGCTGACCTGCCCTGTCCTGGTGGTCGGCCAGCATGACGACGAAGCGCACCCGAGCCGGCTCGTGCACGAGATCGCCGAAGCGTTGCCCGACGCGGAGACGGTGGTCTTCTCGGCGGGGGAGTGCTCTGGACGCATCGCGCGGCACTGCGGTCCCTCGTCAGCACCTTCCTGAATCAATAGTCGACGGCGTGTCGGTACGGCGCGAAGTGACGTGCCTGAAGCAGCTGCACCGCCCGAATGCCCGAACTCACCCTCATATCCTGGTCGCATGCACGTCACGCTCGAGCGCGGGGACATCACCACGCAGCGTGTGGACGCCATCGTCAACGCGGCGAACAACGCTATGCGCGGCGGCGGCGGCGTCGACGGGGCGATCCACCGGGCGGGTGGACCGGCGATCCTGGCGGATTGCATCGAGCGGTTTCCGGATGGGCTGGCCACGGGCACGCAGGCTGGACGACTGCCGGACAGCTCCCGGCCCGGTGGGTCATCCACGTGGTGGGGCCGAACTACGCCGTGGCCAGACCGATCGCAGTCTGCTGACGTCCTGCTACTCCGAGCGCGCTCGCCGTTGCCGACGAGCTGGGCGCGGCCAGCGTTGCCTTCCCCTCGGTCTCGGCGGGCATCTACGGGTGGCCCCTGGCGGATGCCGCCGCCGCCGCGGTCGAGACGCTGCTGGGTACCCCCACCGACGTCAGCGAGGCGCGGCTGGTTGCCTTCGGCGACTCCGCCTACGACGCGCTGGACGAGGCACTGCGCCTCCCATCCTCATAACCCGAACGATCCGACTGTGAGGTAGCTATGACGACCTGAAAGTCGGATTGTTGAGGTAGGAAGGGTTCAGGCTGCGGCGGGCCCGGGCGGTGGCTCGGCCTCGTACCGTCTGGTCCAAGATCACCTTGCGGAGCCGAACCGCGTCAGGCGTCACCTCGACGCACTCGTCCTCGCGGCAGAACTCCAGCGACTGCTCCAACGAGAGCCGGCGGGGTGGTACCAGGCGTTCGAGCTCGTCCGCGGTGGCCGACCGGACGTTCGTCAGCTTCTTCTCCTTGGTGATGTTGACGTCCATGTCCTCCGCGCGGCTGTTCTCCCCGACGAGCATCCCTTCGTACACCTCGGTGCCCGGCTCGACGAAGAGACTTCCCCGCTCCTGCAGGTTGAACATCGCGTACGACGTGGCGACTCCGCTGCGATCGGCGACCAGCGACCCCGATGGGCGGGTCCGAAGGTCACCGAACCACGGCTCGTAGCCCTCGAAGACGTGGTTGGCGATCCCCGTGCCCCGCGTGTCGGTCATGAACTCGGTACGGAACCCGATCAGCCCGCGCGCCGGTACAAGGAACTCCATCCGCACCCAGCCGGTGCCGTGGTTGATCATCTGCTCCATCCGCCCCTTGCGGATCGCGAGCAGCTGGGTGACCACGCCGAGATAGTCCTCGGGACAGTCGATGGTCAGCCGCTCGACCGGCTCGTGCAGCTAGCCGTCGATCTCCCGGGTGACGACCTGCGGCTTGCCGACGGTCAGCTCGTAGCCCTCCCGGCGCATCTGCTCGACCAGGATCGCCAGCGCCAGCTCTCCGCGTCCCTGGACCTCCCAGGTGTCCGGCCGCTCGGTCGGCAGCAGCCGGATCGAGACGTTGCCGACCAGCTCGCGGTCGATCCGGTCCTTGACGAGACGGGCCGTCACCTTCGTACCCTTGCCGTCGGCCGGCCAGCGGCGACGTGTTGATGCCCAGGGTCATCGAGATCGCCGGCTCGTCGACGGTGATCAGCGGGAGCGGCACGGGCCGCTCGAGGTCGGCGAGGGTCTCACCGATCGTGATCTCGGGTATCCCGGCCACGGCGATGATGTCGCCCGGTCCGGCCGACGTGCCGGGTACGCGCTCGAGCGCCTCGGTGACGAGGAGCTCGGTGATCTTGACGTTCTGCCGAGAACCGTCGCGCCTGAGCCACGCGACCGTCTGCCCCTTCCTCATGGTGCCCTCGTGCACCCGGCACAGGGCCAGCCGGCCGAGGAATGGCGAGGCGTCGAGGTTCGTCACCTGCGCCTGGAGCGGCGCCCCCTCGGTGTACGTCGGCGCCGGAACCGTCTCGATGATCGTCGCGAACAGTGCTTCGAGATCGGCTCCGTCGGGGAACTCACCGTCGGCTGGCTGGCTCAGCGACGCGCGCCCCGCCTTCGCCGACGCGAACACGACGGGGAAGTCCAAGGAGTCCTCGGCGGACTCGGAGTCGAGCAGGTCCAAGAAGAGCTCGTACGTCTCCTCGACGACGTGGTCGATCCGCGCGTCGGGCCGGTCCACCTTGTTGACGACCAGGACCACCGGAAGCTTCCGTGCGAGCGCCTTGCGGAGCACGAAGCGCGTCTGCGGCAGCGGCCCTTCCGATGCGTCGACGAGCAGTACGACGCCGTCGACCATCGACAGGCCGCGCTCCACCTCGCCGCCGAAGTCCGCGTGGCCGGGGTGTCGATGATGTTGATCGTCACCGGCCCGTTGGTCGCTGCCGGTCCCGCATAGTGCACGGCCGTGTTCTTGGCCAGGATCGTGATGCCCTTCTCCCGCTCGAGGTCGCCAGAGTCCATGACCCGGACGTCGATGTCGGCGCCGGCGCGGAAGGCGCCCGACTGCCAGAGCATGGCATCCACGAGTGTCGTCTTGCCGTGGTCGACGTGGGCCACGATCGCGACGTTGCGCAGGTCGTCGCGGGTCGCCATGGGGGCAGGAGCGGTGACCGGTGCGGTGGTCGGGGCAGACATAGCGGAGCGAAGTTCCTGTCGATGGGGGTACGCCGCACAGCTGGCAGCGCACCCCCAAGTCTAACCGGGGCGGCCGCCTCTACCCGTCCATCGATGCGCATTCCGGGCTCGCCGGGACCTGCCGGACGGTCGGATCTCGGGGGTAGGGAGAGCCGGTGGTCCCGATTCGCGGCCGCTGGGGAAATGCGCGAGACTCGGCGGTTGTTGGGCACCATGGAGGTGTGTGAGCGATGAAAGTGCGAGCAGTGGGTGACGCCTTGCCGAGTCCTGCCCGACGCTCGCGATCGACCGGCCGACCGCCGGTCACCGCCAGCACGGGGACTCGCGCAGGGTGGCGATGCTGAGCGTCCATACCTCACCGCTCGACCAGCCGGGTACCGGCGACGCCGGCGGCATGAACGTCTACGTGGTCGAGCTGTCACGCCAGCTGGCAGCGGCGGGCATCGAGGTCGAGATCTTCACCCGGGCGACATCGCGCGACCTGCCGCCGGTGTCCGAGCTCGCACCCGGGATAAGCGTGCGGCACGTGATCGCCGGCCCGCTCGAGGGGCTCACCAAGGCCGAGCTGCCGGGCCAGCTGTGTACGTTCGCCCGCGAGGTGCTGCGAACCGAGGCCACCTTCGCGCCCGGCTACTACGACGTGATCCACTCCCACTACTGGCTGTCGGGCCAGGTCGGAGCCCTCGCGCGCGACCGCTGGGGCGTCCCGCTGGTGCACTCGATGCACACGATGGCCAAGGTCAAGAACGGCTCGCTTGCCGCAGGGGACGCTGCCGAGCCGACCGCGCGCATCATCGGCGAGGAGCAGGTCGTCGACGCGGCCGACCTCATCGTCGCCAACACCCGCCAAGAGGCCCGTCAGCTGGTCGAGCTCTACGCCGCCGAGCCCGGCTCGGGTCTGTGTCATCACGCCCGGGGTGAACCTCGACATCTTCCGGCCTGGCGACAAACGCGACGCGCGCCGGCGCCTCGGCATGCGGCCGGACGCGCTCGCGGTCATGTTCGCCGGACGGATCCAGCCGCTGAAGGCGCCGGACGTGGTCATCAGGGCTGCGGCCGAGCTGGTGGCCCACCGGCCCGGGCTTGCGTGACCGGCTCGTCGTACCGGTGATCGGTGGCCCCTCCGGCAGCGGGCTGGACACCCCACGAGGGCTTCTCGACCTGGCCGCGTCGCTCGGGATCGACGACATCGTCTCGTTCGTCTCGCCGATGGAGCAGTCGCGCCTGGTCGAGTACTACCAGGCGGCGTCGCTCGTCGTGGTTCCGTCGTACAACGAGTCGTTCGGGCTGGTCGCGATCGAGGCCCAGGCCTGCGGCACGCCGGTGGTCGCCGCGAACGTCGGCGGCCTTCCCACGGCCGTCGTCGACGGTGAGACCGGAGTCCTCGTCGAGGGCCACAACCCCGGTGACTATGCCCACGTGATCGGGCGGCTGCTCGACGACGAGGTGACGCGCGACGCCATGTCGCGAGCCGGCGCGGAGCACGCTCGACAGTTCGGCTGGGAGGTGACGGCCCGCCGCACCCTCGACGCGTACTCGTCGGCCGCCGAGCTGATGCGGGCGGACGCGCTGGCGATCGCGACGTGACGCAGGGCTCGTCCGACTCCGCGCTGGCGCCGTCGCGACGGTGCGTCGGGCGCTCGAGGAGGCAGGCATCCCCGCGAGCGAGACCGCGGAGGGGGTGTTCCTGCTCGACCTGCCGGGCGAACGCAAGCTGTCGATCCCGTGCCGGCTCAGCGTCGGAGAGCACGCGCTCAGCGTGGACGCGTTCGTCTGCCGCAACCCGGACGAGAACCACGAGGGCGTCTACCGCTGGCTGCTTGGCTCGCAACCTGCGGATGTACGGCGTCGCCTTCGCCGTCGACCGAAGCGGGGACATCTACCTGAGCGGCCGCGTGTCCCTGTCCGGCGTCACGGCAGAGGAGGTCGACCGCCTGGTGGGATCGGTGCTGGCCTACTCCGACGAGTCGTTCAACACGATCCTCGAGCTCGGGTTCGCCTCCTCGATCCGCAAGGAGTGGCGGTGGCGGCTCAGCCGCGGCGAGTCGACGGCCAATCTCGAGGCCTTCCGCGGCTTGTTGGAGCGCGACGAGGACCAACCAGACGAGGTAGCCGGGCGTCGCCGCGATGGTGTCCGCAATCACGTTCTACGCAGTTGGTTCCGGCGTTCTGACTGACGTATTCTGTAAGAGGTAAGGGCGAGTACGACTCTTACATCGAGCAGGAGCATCGGCGCCCGGAGCGGCGCAGAAAACGAGGAGCAGCATGTTCAGCGCACCGGAGGTCGCGCGTGAGATCGGCGCGTCCAGGCGTGCCGAGGCCCGGGAGTCAGCACTCTCCGCGGCCGTTCGCCTGGCCAACCGCGAACGGCGGCTTCGCAGCCGCAGGCAGCGGGCCGAAGAGCGTCTCGCGGGCCGCCGCTTCAACAACTGAGGCAGGCCGCGGGCACAAGCGACCACATACAGAGCCGGACCGAGACATCGGTCCGGCTCTTTCGTTGTTGTCGGCGCCTGTGTCGTCAGTGCCGGCGTGATTCAGCGACCCTGGTTCTTGACCGCCTCGATCGCGGCCTCGGCTGCGTCCGGATCGAGATACCTGCCGCCGACGGTCACGGGGCGCATGTCCGCGCCGAGCTCGTACAGAAGCGGAATGCCCGTTGGGATGTTGAGGCCGATCACTGCCTCGGCGGACATGGCGTCGAGATGCTTGACGAGTGCGCGCAGAGAGTTGCCGTGAGCGGTGACCAAGACGGTGGCCCCCGTCAACAGGTCGGGCACGATCGCGTCGTACCAGTACGGCAGCATCCTGTCGACGACATCCGCCAGGCACTCGGTGCGTGGCCGGATCTCGTCGGGAAGCCCGCGGTACTTGGGATCGCCGGCCTGGCTGAACTCGTCGTCGTCGGCGATCGGCGGAGGCGGGGTGTCGTACGACCGCCGCCACAGCATGAACTGCTCCTCGCCGTACTGGTCGAGCGTCTCCTTCTTGTCCTTGCCCTGCAGCGCGCCGTAGTGGCGCTCGTTGAGTCGCCATGAGCGGCGCACGGGAAGCCAGTGCCGGTCGATCGGGTCCAGGCACAGCTGCGCGGTCTGGATGGCACGTCGCAGTACCGAGGTGTGGAGGAGATCGGGCAGCACGTCCGCCTCGCTCAGCAGGCCGCCACCCCTGATCGCCTCGTCGCGACCCTTCTCTGACAGGCCGACGTCGACCCAGCCGGTGAACAGGTTCTTGGCGTTCCAGTCGCTCTCGCCATGCCGCAGGAGCACGAGCCGGTACGGCGCATCCATCGTCATGAGGACACGCTAGCGGCCGGTGTCACACAGCCGCAGGGTGCTGACCCGTGACGAGGAACACGATGCGACGCGCCATGGACACCGCGTGGTCGCCGATGCGCTCGTAGTAGCGCCCGAGCAGCGCCATGTCGACCGCCGGCTCGACGCCCTCGGACCAGTTCTCGCTGAGCAGCGTGCGGAACATCGACCGCCGCAGGAGATCCATGGTGTCGTCGGCGGCCTCGAGCTCTCGAGCGGCGTCGACGTCTCGGCTGGCGACGATCTCGGCGGCCGCGGCGATCATCTCGTCCGCCGTCTGGGCCATCTGCTGGATCGTCGAGATGAGCACCGAGGGAACCGCGCGGGTCGGGAAGCGCAGCCGAGCAACCTTCGCCACGTGCACCGAGAGGTCGCCCATGCGCTCCAGGTCGGCCACCATCCGCAACGATGCGACGAGCATCCGGAGGTCGCCCGCGACCGGCGCCTGCCGCGCCAGGATGTCGAAGCTCTCGTCCTCGATCCGCTCCCGGGCGGCGTCGATCGCGAGGTCACCGCTGATCACGCTCTCGGCGGCGCCGATGTCGGCGGTCAGCAGGGCGCGGGTCGCCTGTTCGAGTGCCGCCCGGACCCCCCCGGTCATCTGGACGAGCTCTGTCAGGACGCTGTCGAGCTGCTGCTGGTACTGGTCACGCATGCCACCGACCGTAGTTGGTCCGGGTGAAATGCCGGGGTGGGGACGTGAACGCAGCGTGAACACTCCCCGAAACCGTGATTTACGGGGACCAGCGAAGGCGCATCTGGGCGCTCGAGCGTGCGTACGATTCCAGTATGGACTCGTCAACGGCTGCTCTCGTGGGCGGTCTCATCGGCGCGTTCCTCGGGGCGATCACCGTGTTGGCCTGGCGGGTCAGCGAGCGCGACCAGGGCCGGGCGCCGCAGAGCCCGGAGCCGTTGGTGCCGCCTGGCGTTGCCACCGTGTTGTCGGTCCTGCGTTCCTCAGCCCTCATCGTGGGCCCCGACGACGAGGTCCTCAAGGCGACCGCCCCGGCTCACATGCTGGGCCTGGTCGAGGGGACACGGGTCGAGGTACCCGAGCTCATGGACCTCGTCCGGCAGGTGCGCCGTGACGGCCAGATCCGCGAGCAGGAGCTGGTCTTGCGGCCGAGGCGTGGGCAGCGCCGGCACGTCGCCGCGCGGGTTGCGCCTCTCGGCAGCCGACTGGTTCTCGTCTTGGTCGACGACCGCACCCGCGAGCGGCGCGTCGACGCGATCCGCAAGGACTTCGTCGCCAATGTCAGCCACGAGCTGAAGACTCCGGTCGGGGCGCTCAACTTGCTGGCGGAGGCCGTGGCCGAGGCGGCCGACGACCCGGAGGCGGTCCAGCGGTTCTCTGCCCGGATGCGCACGGAGAGCGAGCGCCTGACCAGGCTGGTGCAGCAGATCATCGAGCTGTCCCGCCTGCAGGGCGACGACCCGCTCGAACGGGTGGACCCGATCTCGGTCGAGATGCTGGCCGAACGCGCCATCGACCGGGTTCGCGTGGACGCCGCCGACAAGGACATCTCGGTGGCGTTCGTCGGCGATGCGGGCCTGCAGGTCATGGGCAACGCCGAGCAGCTCATCGTGGCTCTCGGCAACCTGGTCGAGAACGCCGTGGCCTACAGCGAGAGCGGAGCCCGGGTAGCGGTCTCGGCGCGCGCGAACGCCGACCACGTCGACATCGTCGTCACCGACCACGGGGTCGGGATACCCGCTGACGAGATCGACCGGATCTTCGAGCGCTTCTACCGTGTCGACCCTGCCAGGGCCCGCGCGACCGGTGGTACCGGCCTCGGCCTGTCGATCGTGAAGCACGTCGCCGCGACGCATGGCGGCCAGGTACGGGTCTGGAGCGTCGAGGGCGAAGGTTCCACGTTCACCATCATGTTGCCGTCGTACGCCGAGCCTCAGGTCGTCGAGGCACCCCCCGAGCTGCAGATCACGCCGGGGACACTGATCGGACAGCACCAGGAGGTGCCATGACCCGGGTACTCGTCGTCGAGGACGAGGAGAGCTACAGCGACGCGATGGCGTACATGCTGCGCAAGGAGGGGTTCGATGTCGCGGTTGCCGCGACCGGCCCGGCTGCGCTCGAGGAGTTCGCGCGCAACGGGGCAGACATCGTGCTGCTCGACTTGATGCTGCCCGGACTACCCGGCACCGAGGTGTGCCGGCAGCTCCGCCAGATCTCGAGCGTCCCCGTGATCATGGTGAGCGCGAAGGATGCCGAGGTGGACAAGGTGGTCGGCCTGGAGCTCGGTGCCGACGACTATGTCACGAAGCCGTACAGTCCTCGCGAGCTCGTGGCCAGGATCCGCGCGGTACTTCGCCGCGGACTCGAGCCGGACCTCGTGCCGCTCACCTTGGAAGCCGGCGGCGTTCGGATGGACGTGGAGCGGCATGTGGTGAGCGTCCGCGGTGACGATGTCCGCTTCCCGCTCAAGGAGTTCGAGCTGCTCGAGATGCTGCTCCGAAACGCCGGGCGCGTGCTCACCCGCGGCCAGCTCATCGACCGGGTCTGGGGTTCGGACTATGTCGGTGACACCAAGACGCTGGACGTCCACGTCAAGCGGCTGCGCGCGAAGATCGAGGCCGACCCGGCGAACCCGAGGTTCCTGGTCACCGTACGCGGGCTCGGCTACAAGTTCGACGCGCCTGGCGCGACCTGACCCGGCGGCGCGGTCTCAGCCGGACCCGACAGGTACCGACGTATAGTACCGGGCCGTCCGGCAGGACGGGTATCGAGACCTGGACCGGAGCCGCGTTGGCGAACGTGAAAGTCACGTTGACGTAGTAGCCGGCCCTGAGCGCGCTACCGGTGAGCCGTACGGCGCCCGTCGTCTCCAGCTTGACCGCCTGCTGGGCCTTGAGTGTCACGGGGGAGGCGAGCTTCGACGTGATGGTCTTGCCCGCGGTGTCGGTCGCGGAGACGCTCTACAAGCTTGTCGGTGGTCTTGGTCTGGTTGAGCAGCCTGCCCACGAGGGTGCCGTGTCCTTTGCCGTCGGTGACGACCAGGGCATTGAGCACGTAGACCTCGTGTCCGCGGTCGCTGATCCCGGCGGCGGCCTGGTACTGCTGGTTGGTCTGCTCGTCTGAATGTGCTGCTGCAGCCGGTGAGACCGAAGCAGATCGCAGGGACCACGGCGACAAGGCAGAAACGTGCGCGGAGCCGATGCCAGGCCTCGTGGATCGCGAGTCCTGCGGCGGTGGTGGTCACCACGATGCGTCGTCCTCCTCGGGCACGTCTGGGCGATGCGGCCTCGTCGTGGCGAGGCACGCTCAGCGTAGCGAATGTCGGTCGGGACGGCTCGACGGACCTGCCCGGCAACCTGAGAAGGCATGAGATTGGCGCTTTTGTCAACCCTCAATATAGGCTCTGACCTGCGACAACGCGCTTCGTGCAGGCCGAGATTCGTGCTATTCTGGAGTTCCTGGAAAGGGGTAACTACCACATGACTTTTGCGGTCGGCGAGACAGTTGTGTATCCCAATCATGGGGCTGCTGTCATCGAGGATATTGAGACGCGTCAAATCAAGGGTGAGGACAGGCTTTACCTGGTCCTTCGGATCGTCGCCCAAAATGATCTTGTCGTCCGCGTCCCGGCGTGCAACCTCGATCTCGTGGGCGTCCGAGACGTTGTCGACCAGGCCGGGCTCGAGCGGGTGTTCGACGTCCTGCGTGCCGAGCACACCGAGGAGCCGACGAACTGGTCGCGCCGCTACAAGGCCAACCTGGAGAAGCTGCACTCCGGTGACGTGCTGAAGGTCGCCGAGGTCGTCCGTGACCTGTGGCGTCGTGAGCGCGAGCGCGGCCTGTCCGCCGGCGAGAAGCGCATGCTGGCCAAGGCCCGTCAGATCCTGGTGTCCGAGCTCGCGCTGGCCGAACGCACCAACGAGGACAAGGCCGAGACCATTCTCGACGAGGTCCTCGCCTCCTGACCACCGTTGACCCCGCCCCTCCGGCGGGGTCAACGCATTAGTGGACCTGCTCGCTTGCGTGGGGCCACGTCTCCGTCTGGAGCCGATACCGATGCCCGACGTTATGGGCGTGGTCCCACTCATCGACTCGCGAGCCGCTCGGCTATGCGAGTCCTCGGCGGCGCGGCGCTGTTCGTTGTCCGCCGCGGCGCCCTCACGTCGGCCGGTGCCCAGCCGGTCTTCTTCGTGGCAGGTCCGGGCGGACGCGCACGTGCGCGTGCAGCCGTGCGTGGCCCGCGACCCTCGCTGACCTGGTCGAATGCCCTGAGCAAGACGATCTTCTGCACGAGAGCTGCGTCGAGCGCTCGGGTCGTCGTCATTCATGACCCGCTGTGCCCGCTCGTCTCACCAGCGGATATCCGCGCAGCCTTGCGAGCGCTGGGTTCCTGGCACCGCGACCGTTTCGGTCCGCCTGTCCTCGATACGGTGAAGGCGGCTCGGGATGGCGTGATCTGCGAGACGTTGGACCGCGACGCGCTTCGCATCGTGGTCTCTCCCGTCGTCGTGTCGGGTGCCCAACTGGCTGAGGCTCCGGACCTGGCGCCGTGCTCAGCCGGCCGACTGGCCTCGTGGAGTGGTTGAGAACCCGGTGCCCTGTCACGTTGGTCGCCGCACCGCCGGCGTCGCAACGGGTCGAGGACCTGTCCTCGCTGGACGTCCTCGCGGCTTTGGGTGCCGTCAGCGGCGAGCAGGTACTCGGCGATCGCCAGATCTTCTCGGAAGGTGATCTTGATGTTGTGCGCCGAGCCCGTCAGGTACCGTGACGGCAGATCGGAGAAGGCCTCGACGCAGCTGGCGGTGTCGGTGCCGGTGAAGCCTTCGTGGTCGGCTCGTTCGTAGGCCGCCAGCAGTGGTCGCGCCGCAAACGCCTGTGGCGTCTGTACGGCGACGATGGCCCTGTTCGGCGCCAGAGTCGGCGCCGTCCACCCGGACGACGGCGGTGTGGGGGCGTACCGGCACCGCACCGCCGCGTGCCCACGCCGCGGCGATGACTTCTTCGAACAGGGCGGTTGAGGCCAAGGGCCGCGCCGCGTCGTGGATCACCACGATGTCGATGTCGCCTCGCCGGATCTCGGCCGCGAGTGCCTGCAGCCCGCGCCATTCGGAGGCATGCCTGGTGCTGCCGCCGGTGACGACCTCAACGGCCAGTCGCGGCGCCTCGCGGGACAGGGCTTGCGTTGCCAGGCTCTGGTCGCGCTCCGCGGCCACGAGGACGACCCGGGTGACCTCAGGCACGCGCAGGGCGGCCCCCAGGGACCAGGCGACCGCCGCTCGGCCTCCCAGGGGCAAGTACACCTTGTTGACCTCGTGGCCGACCCGAGCACCGGTACCGGCCGCCATCAACGACGAGCGCGACTCTCGGACCGTCCGCGGGCACCACGCCGGAGATCACGTGCCGAGACTATCCGGCCGAGAGGGCGCAAACGTCCGGCCGAGAGGGCGCAAACGTCCGGCCGAGAGGGCGCAGAAAGATCTCTGTAGGCCCCTCTGGTCACTCGGCGCGCCGAGAGGGCACCCAGACGAGCGCGGTTGAGATGGCGGCAAGTCCCTCTCCACGCCCCGTGAGCCCGAGACCGTCGGTCGTTGTGGCCGCAAGACTGACGCCGGCCCCACAGGCGTTGCTGAGTACCCGCTCCGCCTCGGCTCGGCGTGATGCCAGATCTTCGGTCGCTCCCCGACGAGCTGCACGGCGACATTTCCGACCTCGGCGCCTGCGAGTACGAGCCGCCGTACGGTCTCGGTCAGGAGTGCGACTCCCGGTCGATCCGGACCAGTCGGGATCGCTCGTACCGAACTGGCTGCCGAGGTCTCCAAGCCCGGCGGCAGACAGCAGGGCGTCGCAGATCGCGTGGGCGACGACATCGCCGTCGGAGTGGCCGACGAGACCTCGCGTCTCCTCGGGCCACAGCAGTCCGGCGAGCCAGAGTGGGCGACCGTCCGCGAGGGGATGCACATCGACGCCTACGCCGACGCGTTGCGACGACGGCCCCAGTCACCGCCCGATTGTGTCAGCAAAGTATGACGAGATGGTGACACTTCCTGGGGATTGCCGCTGATCAGGCCGCATACCGGGAAACCGTGAGGCACTATCGAAGGTGTGGGTTCGCAGCGACGTCTCGGTGCGATTGTAGGCGTCCTCTCCTCCGCAGCCGGGCTCGGCGCGTCTGAGCTGGCCAGCGGACTGCTTCATCAGCGGGTGTCGCCCGTCGTCGCCGTCGCCGAGAGCATCATCCGGCTGACCCCAGGTGCCGTCATCGAGAAGGTGATCTCGATCGTCGGTCACAACGACAAGCCGTTGGTGATCGGAGGGACGCTCATCGGCCTGCTGATCGCGAGCGCCCTCGATCGGGATGCTGGCCATGCGCTCTCTCGGTAGCCGCCGAGGCGCTGTTCGTGGCGATGGGCGTCGTCCTCCTCCTGGCGGTACACGCCCGGCTCACGTCGTCGCAAGCCACCTACCTGCCTGCTGGAATCGGGATCGTGGTGGCCATGGTCGCCCTCGCTACCCTCACGCCGAGGGCGCTGAAGGCTGGCGCCACGCCGCCGTCCGCCGACGTCGCTCGCGCGTACCGCCGCGGGAGGTACGGGGGGCACGGTCGACTCTGGCCAGTCTGCGGGTACGAGGACACGCTCGAGATTCGGACTACGACTGGGATCGACCGGCTCGCCGATCGCGGCGCGATTTCTTCTGTCGTCGCCGCCGACCGTGGCCGGAGTCGCAGCGGTGGCCGGGCTTCGTGGGCCGCGTCGAAGCGCACGGCCGGGCGGCGATCGACGCCGCCCGAAAGGCGCTGCGGTTGGGCGTCACGAGACCCACCGAACCCGCCGGCGTGGCTGTCGGGGTCAAGGGAATCGCCCCCTGGATCACCTCTCAGAGCGACTTCTACCGCATCGACACTGCGCTCGCGATTCCCGAGATCCTGCCGCAAGGACTGGTCGCTGCGCATCCACGGAATGGTCGACCACGAGCTCATCCTGAGCTACGACGACCTCGTGGGCCGCGGGTCTCACGGAGGCCTGGCTGACCCTTTGCTGCGTCTCGAACGAGGTCGGTGGCGACCTGATCTCGAACGCCTGGTTCTCCGGGGTACGCATCGCCGACGTACTTGCCGACGTGGGCGTTCATCCGGACGCAGATGCCGTCCTGTCCAGGTCGCAGGACGACTGGACGGCCGGTACGCCGATCGGCGCCTTGACCGACGACCGCAATGCGATGTTCGCGGTGGCGATGAATGGACAGCCGCTGACCCCCGAGCACGGCTTCCCGGTCCGGATGGTCGTGCCCGGCCTCTACGGCTACGTGTCAGGCACCAAGTGGGTCGTCGACTTCGAGGTGACCAGGTTCGACAACTTCACGGCGTTCTGGACCGACCGGGGCTGGTCGCCGCAGGGACCCATCAAGACCGAGTCGCGCATCGACGTGCCGTCGAGCGGCGACCACGTCAACGCGGGGAAGGTTGCGATCGGCGGCGTGGCCTGGGCGCAGCACACGGGTATCGCCAAGGTCGAGGTCAGCGTCGACGGGGGGACCTGGGCCGTTGCCAAGTTAGGCAGGGACCCGACGGTCGACAGCTGGCGGCAGTGGGCGTACGTGTGGTCAGCCGAGAAGGGCACGCACCAGATACAGGTCCGCGCCACCGACCAGTCGGGCTACACCCAGACCAGCAAGCTCGCCAACGTGATACCGAACGGCGCGACCGGGTGGCACACCATCCAGGTCGAGGTCGACTGACTCGGTCGAGGGCGGATCCGCCGAGAGGGCGGGAATGCGCGCGCCGAGAGGGCGGAGAGATGCGACCCGGTCGAGAGGGCGGGAAAGCGTCCCGGCTCTTCGGTATCGTCGGGCGATGAACTGGATCGACTGCATCCTGGATGCCCCGGCCGACGCCGCACAGGAGATCACCCGGTTCTGGGCCGTGCTCTTGGTTGGGGAGTGGGCGAGCCTTGGTCGCAACATCCCGAGTTCAGGAGTCTCGAGCCGCCTGACGGCGAGTCCTTCCTGCACGTACAGGTCATAGACGGTCCCGCTCGGATCCACTTCGACCTCACCGTCGACGACGTCGAGGCCGAGACCCGCCGGCTGGTCGAGATCGGAGCCTCGCGAGGCGACGCGAAGCGAGGACTGGCAGGTGATGGCTTCTCCAGGGGGCTTACCCTTCTGCTTGGTTGAGGGGTCACGGCCCAAGTCGTACCCGGCCATGTGCGGTGGCCGGACGGTCATGCAAGCCGGCTCCTGCAGGTGTGCATCGACTCACCACAAGACATCCACGGCCAGGAGACGGAGCTTCTGGTTGGCCGCCACGGGCTGGGCTCTGCGAGAGTCCGACGGCCCGGAGTTCGCGGGCAAGTGCTACCCGCCTGACGGCCCGATCCGGCTCCTGTTTCAGCAGCTGGGACCCGACGATGGCGCGGACCGCACGAGAGCGCACCTGGACCTCGCAACGGACGACACTGCGGGCGAGGTCGAGCGGCTGGTCGGGCTTGGCGCAACCAGGATCGGCCCGGGTCGCGGCTGGTACGCGCTCCGTGATCCGGCGGGACCGCGTTCTGCGTGACGGGCCAGTCACCGTACTGACGAACCCTCGAAGGGTGCTACCTACTCGCCCAGGGGCGGCTTTTCTCGCCCTCTCGGGGGGCATTCTCCTCGTTCGGCGGTCTCACCAGGCCCGGCCGGGCCCACCGGATGGAAGCGGCCGGCTCTTCGGATGGATGACGTACACGACACCTCCGGTGGCGCCAATCCAGGCCCTCTCGAACTGGCCGCGCCGGTACACCCGCCGCACCCCTTTCGCAGACGAGGCGGCCGGGTCGTTGACGATCACCCGGCCCGACGGCGTGAAGCCACGGATCACCACCAGATGACCGTCCGTCGAGTTGATCGGTGCCCCATCGAGCTCGCCGGGACCGAACGAGATCGAGGCCACGAGCGGAATCCCGGCCCTGATGAACAGCCCCGCCTGCCGCAGCGAGCGCAACCGGGTCACGAACGCATCCAGCCCGAACCGGGCGGCGTAGGCGGTGTTGAAGGGCCAGTCACCCGTGCCGTCGTACCCCGACGCGTACGTGTAGCGGGCCGCGTAGTCGACCCACGGCTGCCGGTAGGTGCTCTTCACCCATGCGTACTGCGCCGGCGTCGGTCCGCGATGCCAGTAAGCGATCGACCATCGCTGTCGACGTCGGGCTGCACCACGCCTCACCGCCACCGTTCCAGCGCGGGTACTCACCGGTGTGGATCATCTGCGAGTACTTCGGGGCACGGCGAGGCTCCGCCCCGGCCCGGCAGCGGTGTGCTCGGTCGGCGGGCGTGCGGCGGGAAGGCGCGACACCATCGCGCCGACCGAGTGGACTGTCGGCGTCCGACCGCTCCCCGTACGCCGCATGAGCGTCACCCGCAGCTGCCACGACGCAGTACGAGTACGACCCGTTCGTCACCAGGTGTCGACGAAGACACTGCTGAAGTCGTCGGACTGGGTCCCGAGCGACATCCGGTGGAAGCCGCCGTCATAGCTGGCCCAGCGCCCGAGGCTGTCCCATGACGACCGCTGGTCCGATGCCGTGCGTCCGCGGACCGAGATCTCGATGAACGTGCCGACCGGCGTGCGGGCGTCGTACGACGCGATCAGCTCGGTCAGGTCGAAGTGCTGGGTCGCCCATGGCGAGTACCAGCGACCGCGGTCGTAGGGGACCCGCCCGGAGGAGCCGTACGGGTCGCGGTACGCCACGCGGTCGGGGTGGGACCCGATGACGAGTCCGTGGCGGTCGCGCGTGTGGAGGTACCGACCGTCGCCGAAAGACCGCGCCGCCCAGCGGGTGAAGGCGATGTGCCGTGCCCCGCCCGATGACGCCGCGCCGTGCCTTGGCTCGACCGACCCGGCGGCGCCGGAGGCCGTCGACATCGGCGCGTACGACAGGCCGGCGGCGAGCAGTCCGGCCGACGACGGTAACGACGACAACACGGAGCGTACGCATGGTCCGCACTGTATTGCCCCGGCGTCGGATGTGGGTGATCTTCAGGCGCCCGGCTACCCTGACCCGGTGACGCTGCGCCTCTACGACACCGCAACCCGCGAGATCCGCGACTTCGAGCCGATCGTCCCCGGCCAGGTCGGGATCTACCACTGCGGTCTCACCGTGCAGGGTCCGCCGCACATCGGGCACATCCGCAAAGAGGTCGTGTTCGACGTCTTGCGCCGGTGGTTCGAGCACAACGGCTACGACGTCACGCTTGGTGGCGAACCTCACCGACATCGACGACAAGATCCTCGCCAAGGAGGCCGAGGAGGGCCGCCCCTGGTGGGCCATCGCGTACGCCAACGAGCGGGCCCTGCACGCTGCCTACCAGGTCCTTGGCTGCCTGCCTCCGACGTACGAGCCCCGGGCCACCGGCCACATCCCCGAGATGCTCGAGCTGATCGGCCAGCTGATGGTCAACGGGCACGCCTACGTCGCCGCCAACGGCTCCGGTGACGTCTACTTCGACGTACGCTCCTGGCCGTCGTACGGCGAGCTGTCCCACCAGCGCATCGACGACATGGAGCCTGCTGCCGACGCGGATCCGCAGGGAAAGCGAGACCCTCACGACTTCGCGCTGTGGAAGGGCTTCAAGAAGGAGCAGGAGCCGGCTACCGCGGCCTGGCCGGCGCCCTGGGGTGTCGGACGGCCCGGCTGGCACCTGGAGTGCTCCGCGATGGCAGGCAAGTACCTGGGCGACGAGTTCGACATCCACGGTGGTGGCCTCGACCTCCGATTCCCCCATCACGAGAACGAGCTCGCGCAGTCCAGGGCGGCCGGGCGGCCGTTCGCCCGAACCTGGATGCACAACGCCATGGTCAACCTGGCCGGGGAGAAGATGAGCAAGTCGGTCGGGAACTCCATGCTCGTCAGCGAAGTGGTCAAGCGGGTGCGGCCGATCGAGCTGCGCTACTACCTCGTGGCGCCGCACTACCGCTCGGTTGTCGAGTTCAGCGACGAGTCGCTCGCGGAGGCCGCGACGACGTTCCAGCGCATCGAGGGATACGTCGTGCGGGCGACCGAGGTCACGGCGGGCGTCCAGGCGGCGGACGGGATGCTGTGCGCCGAGTTCGTCGAGGCCATGGATGACGATCTCTCGGTCCCGACGGCGCTGGCTGTCGCTGCAGGGCGTCATCCGGGAGGGCAACAAGCTGCTGGCGGAGGGGGACTCGCCCGCGCTGCGGGGAAACCTGGCCGCTGTCCGCCGGATGCTGGGGCTCTGGGCCTCGATCCGCTCGACCCCGCGTGGGCAGCCCGCGACGAGCGGCGACACCGGCGCCGGTCGGCCCTCGGGGCACTGGTCGAGGCGCTCATGCGGCAGCGCGAAGACGCCCGCGCCACCGTGACTTCGTCACCGCCGACGCGATCCGCGACCAGTTGCGCGCAGCCGGTGTCGAGGTCGAGGACACTCCCAGCGGACCCCGCTGGACGTCGACACCTCGGCGACGGCGGGCCAACACCGCACGGCGAGGACGCCTGATGCCCGGTAACAGCAGACGTCACGGATCGGTCCGCAAGCGGCAGGGCGGCAACCCGACCGCCGGGTCAGGCGGCAGGCGCCGTAAGGCCCTCGAAGGCAAGGGTCCGACCCCCAAGGCCATCGGAGCGCGAGGCCCACAAGGCCCGCCGCTCACCACCGTAACGACGACAAGACGAAGCGATCCGCCTCCTCGCGTACGACCCGTCCAGCCCCAGTCCGGCGGCTCTGCGCGCTCACGCGCGACGCGGCGGCCTCGGAGTGGGTCGCCGGGCGCAACTCCGTCCTCGAGGCGCTCCAGGCCAACCTGCCGGTGACGACTCTGTACGTCGCCGAGCAGACCGAGCGCGACGACCGACTCCGAGACGCGTTCAGGATGGCGGCCGATCGCGGCATCTCGATGCTGGAGGTCAGCCGGTACGAGCTCGACCGGCTCACGGACCGCGCCGTCCACCAAGGGCTGGCGCTGAAGGTGCCGGCGTACGAGTACGCCGACCCGCACGATCTCGTCGAGCTGGCCACCGATGCCGGCGACATCCCCCTGCTGGTGGCTCTCGACTCGGTGACGGACCCGCGTAACCTGGGCGCGGTCGTCCGCTCGGCCGCCGCCTTCGGCGTCCACGGCGTCGTCATCCCCGAACGGCGCGCGGCAGGGATGACCGCGAGCGCGTGGAAGACCTCGGCGGGTGCAGCGGCCGAGTGCCCGTTGCGCAGGGCGACCAACCTCACCCGGCAGCTTCGGGCCTACCAGGACGCCGGCCTGACCGTCGTCGGCCTCGACGCGGAGGGCTCGGTCGCTATCGCCGACCTCGAGGTGGCGACCGAGCCCTTGGTCCTCGTCGTCGGCAGCGAGGGCAAGGGGATGTCGCGTCTCGTCCGCGATACGTGCGATCTGCTGGTACGGATTCCGATGGCTGCGACGAGCGAGTCGCTCAATGCTGGAGTTGCCGCGGGCATCGCGCTCTACGAGGTCGACCTGCGCCGCCATCGCGAGGCGTTGAGCAGAGGGGGAGCCACTTGACCGTCGACAGACTGCTGCCAACGCCCGAGGCGACCGACCTCATCGGGCTCGTGCGAGACATCTGTACCGAGAAGCTTGCCCCGCGCGTCGCCCAGGCCGAGGCCGAGGCCGTCTTTCCGCGAGACATCTTCCACCTGCTGGGTCAGACCGGACTCCTGTCGCTGCCCTTCGACGAGTCCGATGGCGGAGGCGGGCAGCCCTACGAGGTGTACCTGCAGGTGCTCGAGGAGATCGCCAGCGTCTGGATGGCCGTCGCGGTCGACATCTCGGTCCATACGCTCTCCGCGTCGGCGCTCGCCCGCTTCGGCTCCGCGGAGCAACAGCAGTCGCTGGCTGCCCGGAATCCTGAGCGGTGACCAGCTGGGCTCCTACGCGCTCTCGGAGGCCGAGGCCGGCTCGGACGTGTCCTCGATCGCGACCAAGGCGGTACGACACGGCGACGGCTACCTCGTCAACGGCACCAAGGCATGGGTCAGCCACGGGCCGCACGCCGACTTCTGGCTGCTCTTCGCCCGGACGTCGCCCGAGCCGAAGTCCGGCCTGTCGGCGTTCCACGTCCCCGCCGGCACGCCGGGTGTCAGCTTCGGGGCACCCGAGAAGAAGATGGGGATGACGGCCTCGACGACGACGCAGGTCATCTTCGATGACGTACACCTCGACGCCGGCATGCGGATCGGCGAGGAGGGTCGCGGCATGCCGATCGCGTTGTCGGCGCTCGACAGCGGCCGGCTCGGCATCGCCGCGTGCGCGACCGGCCTGGCTCAGGGAGCCCTCGACCTGGCTACGGGGTACGCGCGCGAACGCCGGCAGTTCGGCCGGCCCATCGCCGAGTTCCAAGGGCTTCAGTTCATGCTCGCCGACATGGCCGCAGCTGTGGAGTCGGCGCGGGCGATGTACCTGCTCGGTGCCCGGTTGAAGGACGCCGGCCGGCCGTTCAGCCGACAGGCGTCGATCGCGAAGCTCGTCGCCTCCGATGCGGCGATGAAGGTGACGACGGACGCGGTGCAGGTACTGGGCGGATACGGCTACACGCGCGACTTCCCCGCCGAGCGCTACATGCGGGAGGCGAAGGTCACCCAGATATTCGAGGGCACCAACCAGATCCAGCGCATCGTCATCGCACGGAGCCTACTTCGAGAGGCTCGACCTTGAGCTCGTTGCGGAAGTAGTCCCGCGCGGCGTCGAACGTGTCGACTTCGCGTCCCGCCTGCTCCGACAGGTACCAGCGGTGTTCGAGGATCTCGTGGAAGATCTCCGCCGCGTCGACGGGCGCGCGCTTGTCGCGCGGCGCCATCCGGGTGATCGGCTCGAAGACCTCGGTGAGCCATCGGTGCGCCACGACTGCGGGTTCCTCGTTCTGCAGTCCGAGGGACGCCGAGTACGCGTCCAGGTCGTTGAGCAGACGACGTGCCTGGTTCTCCTCGACGTCGAGGCCGGTGAGGCCCTGCAAGCGCCGGTTGTGGTGACCGGCGTCGACGACCTTGGGCTGGATGCGTGCGGTGGCGCCGTCCCAGTCGGTGACGATGTCGAGCTCGTCGACGTCGAAGCCGAGGTCGTTGAGCCGCTCGATGCGCATCTGGATCCGCCACATCTCGTCGGTCGTGAAGTCCTCGACACCAGTCAGCTCCGACCACAGACTCTCGTATCGCTCGAGCAGTCCATCGACGACCGGCATAGGGTCGATCTCGGTGTCCATGAAGCCACCCGCCTGCAGGTCGAGCATCTCGCCGAAGAGGTTGCCGACGGCGATATCCAGGTCGTAGGCGCGCTGACCGTCGCTGAGCTCGGGATGGAGCTCGCCCGTCTCGGCGTCGACGAGGTATGCCGCGAACTCCCCTGCCGACCGTCTGAAGAGCGTGTTGGACAGTGAGCAGTCACCCCAGAAGAAGCCGGCCAAGTGCAGCTTGGTCAGCAGCACCACCAGGGCGTCGACGAGCTTCGGCAGGGTGTTGGCGCGCACGCCACGAGAGAACATCTCCCGGTACGGCATCGACGACCCGAGATGCTGTGTCACCAGGCACGGCTCGATCGGCTCGCCGGACGTCGTCTGGCGCCCGGTCACCACGCCGACCGGCTCGACAGCCGGTACGTGGATCCGTCGCAGGTCGCGCAGCAACCGGTACTCGCCGAACGCAATCGGCTCCCGCGTCTCCTTCACCGCGTACACGCGGTCCTCGAGCCGGACGAAACGCACGATGTGCCGGGAGATGCCGCGCGGAAGGGGAACGAGGAAGGGGCCGTCCCACTCCTCGAGAGGCAGATTCCAGGGCAGCACGGTCACCAGCGCCGGGTCGGGGTTGGTCGCGATGATCCGCAGGGCCATGGCGAAATTCTCCCATGCACCAAGGCGGGCGGGTCGCCGACGGGATCAGTCGCGGGTGAGGCCGCGGTTCTCCTGTGTTGCCAGCCACGCGGGACCGGGTCCACGGGTGCCCTCGACGTCGTCGGGGTTGCTGAGCGAGCATGTTCTCAGACTCAGGCAGCCGCATCCGATACAGCCCGTCAGCTTCGTCTTGAGCCGCTCCAGATCGGCGATCTGATGGTCGATCCGGGCCGTCCAGGCACGCGACACGCGCTCCCAGTCCGACTTCGTGGGAGTGCGGCCGTCAGGGAGCCCGGACAGCGCGGACTGGATCTCCTCGAGGCTGAGTCCCACCCGCTGAGCCGCCCGGATGAAGGCGACGCGTCGCAGCATGTGGCGTGGGTACCGTCGTTGGTTGCCCGAGGTGCGCGTGGACGCGACGAGGCCGACCGTCTCGTAGAAACGCAACGCGGATGCCGCCACCCCTGACCGATAGGAGAGCTCCCCGATCGTGAGGTGGTTCGGCATCCGCGCCATGTTGTGACAAGTGGTCGAACAGTTGTGCGTTCTACTTGTTGAAGGCGTCCTTGACGTCCGACGCGGCATCCTTCACCTTGTCGCCTGCCTGCTTGACGTTGGCTTCGCTCTGGTCAGCGCGCCCTTCGGCTTCCATGCTGCGGTCGTCGGTCGCCTTGCCAGTCGCTTCCTTTGCCTTGCCGGTCGCCTCTTCGGCGCCGTGCTTGATCTTGTCCTCGAGTCCCACGTTCGTTCTCCTCAGTGTTCGGAAACGGCAGAAACTTGTCTGCCCTACCTGGCCCGTACCCTTACGGGACCGTGTCAGTCCTTGCCGTCACATGACGGCTTGACTTCAACACTGCTTTAACTTCAACACTGAGGCTATGACGATCACCCGGACGAAACAACCTCCGCTCGGATATGGCGATCTGAACGGGCTCATGTCACTGCAGACGGGTGATGAGAAGCACGATTCCTCGGCGACGTCGACGCTCGATGTGCTGTGGGTCTTGTACGACCAGGTACTGCGCATCTCACCCGAGCTCATGGCGTCGGCCACGCGTGATCGTTTCCTTCTCAGCAAGGGGCATGGACCGGCCGCGTACTACGCCGTGCTCGCGGCGAAGGGCTTCTTCCCGGTGGACTGGCTGCGAACGTTCGGGCGCTTCGACCCGCCGCTTGGATACCATCCCGACCGCAACCTCATCCCGGGTGTGGAGATTTCGTCGGGCTCCCTCGGCCATGGCCTGCCCCTGGCGACTGGCGCGGCCCTCGGCCTACGTGCACAGCGGATCAACGCCAGAGTGGTGTGCCTCGTCGGCGACGCCGAGCTCGACGAGGGAACGAACAGCGAGGCGGTCGTCTTCGCCGGCGCGCGAGGGCTCGACCGGCTGACCGTGGTCGCCGTCGACAACGCCTCGGACACGCTGGGCTGGAACGGCGGCCTCGAGACCAGATTCGCGGTGGAGGGATGGGAGACCGTCCGCGTGGACGGCCGAGACCACGCCGCGCTTCGCACGGCGCTGCAACGAACGAGCAGGTCGGCGCCGACGCTGGTCGTCGCCAGCGTGAAGGAGGCGTGATGGCAACCGGGATGAGAACCAGCGAGATGAGACAAGCATTCGCCGACACAGCCACCGCACTGCTCGACGGCGACGAATCGGTCGCCGTCGTCCTCGCGGACATCTCCGAACAGCTCTTCACTGATGCAGCGGCACGGCACCCGGACCGCGTCGTCAACGTCGGGATCCGCGAGCAGCTCGCGCTGAACGTAGCGGCAGGCATGGCGTTGGCCGGCATGCGCCCGATCGTGCACACGTTCGCGTCGTTCCTCATCGAGAGGTCGTTCTAGCAGATCAAGCTCGGCTTCTCTCACCTTGACGTCGATGGCGTCTTGGTGAGCGCCGGAGCGTCGTACGACGTGTCGGCTGGTGGGCGCACCCATCAAGCGCCGGGTGATGTGGCGCTGATCGACACTCTGCCCGGCTGGAGCATCCACGTCCCGGGACATGCCGACGAGCTCGACCGACTGCTCAGGGACGCCGTCACAGGCGGCGGACGTCACTATGTGCGCTCCTCGGTGCAGGCGAACCAGCATGCTGTGCCACGAGTCGACCGGCCAGCCGCGAGGTCGTCCGGGTCGGCGCCGACAAGCGCTCATGTCGTGAGGCGGGGTGCCGGTGCGACAGTGGTCGCCGTCGGTCCGATGCTGGACAACGTGATGGCTGCGGTCGACGGGCTGGATGTGACAGTGCTGTACATGACGACCGTGCGGCCGTTCGACGCCGAGACGGTCGTGGCCACCTTGGGTGCCGGCGCTGAGGTCGTTCTGGTCGAGCCGTACCTGTCGGGAACCTCAGCGCGCTGTGTCGACGAGGCCCTCCAGGCGCTGCCGCACCGGCTGCTCTGCCTTGGTGTCCCGCGCGTCGAGCTGCGCCGATACGGTACGCCCGACGACCATCAGATCGCCTACGGGCTCCACGCGGCCGGGCTGCGGCGCAGCATCACCGCCTTCCTTGGCCTGAGCGCTTGATCGCCCGAGCCACCGAGTAGTCGACGTGGCCCCGGCGAGACTCGGATCCGTCGTACAGTGGCGCGTCGCCAGGTGGCGTGCCCATGTCTGCGGAAGCCGAGGAACTGAAGCAGTGACTGACCACGATGACCACGAGGGTCTTGATGCCGAATTCGCCGTGCCGCCCGCAGACCACGCTTCTTCGGCCGTGCACGGTACGCATGAGTACGTCGAGGACGAACGCAACGCTCGCGTGCTCATCTATGTCAACGGTGAGCTGAAGTCGCGCAACGAGGCTGTGGTGTCCGTGTTCGACGCGGGCTTCGTCCTCGGTGACGGCGTCTGGGAGGGCCTGCGGATCCACGGCGGGCACCCAGCCTTCCTCGAACAGCACCTGGACCGGCTCTACGAGGGTGCGAAGGCGATCGCGCTCCAGGTGGGGCTGACGCGCGAGGAGCTGACGGCCGCCGTCTACGACACGCTCGCGGCCAACGACATGCGGGACGGCGTGCACATGCGGTTGATGGTCACTCGCGGCACGAAAAGCACGCCGTACCAGGATCCGCGGATGACGGTTGGTCCCGCCACGATCGTGATGATCCCCGAGTACAAGGAGCCGACGCCTGAGGTCGTGCAGTCGGGTATCCGGCTGTTCACCGTGCATGTGCGCCGGCCGTACCCCGATGTGCTCGATCCCAAGCTGAACAGCCACAGCAAGCTGAACGACATCACGGCATGCATCCAGGCATATACGCGCTGGCGCGGACGAGGCGCTCATGCTCGACCCCCACGGGTTCGTCGCGACGTGCAACTCCACGCACTTCTTCATCGTGCGCCGCGGGGAGCTGTGGACGTCGTCCGGAGACTTCTGCCTGGGCGGTATCACCCGGAGCAACGTCCTTCGGGTGGCCCGGGAGGCGGGCATCGCGACGTACGAGAAGAACTTCAGCCTGACCGACGTCTACGGCGCGGACGAGGCGTTCGTGACCGGAACCTTCGCGGGCGTGGTGCCGGTACGGGAGGTCGACGGGCGCGCCATCGGAGAGTCATCGGACCGGCCTGTGACGACGCGGCTGCGGACGCTGTACCGGGAGGCGGTGGCGGCGGACGTGGCCGGACGCAGCGGCCGGTGACCTCGGTCGTCCGGCTCGCGATGTGGTCGGGTCCTCGGAACATCTCGACGGCGATGATGAGGTCCTGGGAGAACCGGCACTGACTCGTGTCGTCGTCGACGAGCCGCTGTACGCGCATTATCTGGAGGTCACCGGACTCGACCATCCCGGTCGTGAGGAGGTGATCGCGACCGGCGAGACCGACTGGCGGCTGGTGGTCGAGCAGCTGCTCGGGCCGGTTCCGGTGGGCGTCGGCGTGTTCTACCAGAAGCACATGGCTCACCATCTGACCGACGACATCGACCACGGCTGGATCGCCAGCCTCACGAATGTACTGCTGATCCGCGACCCACGGGAGGTCGTCGCCTCGTACCTTCGCTCGCGCGAGCAGGTGACCGCAGACGATATCGGGCTGCCCCAGCAGACGCGCCTGTACGACGAGCTTTCTGCGGCGGGCTCGGCGCCGCTCGTGATAGAAGCGAGCGACTTCCTGCGAGACCCGGGCGGGTACCTCCGCGCGCTCTGCGGCCGCATCGGCGTGCAGTTCACTGACAGGATGCTGGCGTGGCCGCCTGGCCCTCGCAGCAGCGACGGGGTGTGGGGCAAGTACTGGTACACCGCGGTCTGGGGTTCGACCGGTTTCTCCGCGCCCGAGCACCACAGTCACGCCGCGCTCCCAGCTGCTGCCGAGGAGGTGGCCTCCGCGTGCCGGCCGCTGTACGAGCGGCTCCACGAGCGGCGATGGTCTGGTGAACTGAGGTCGCTCGCACCTGGGCCGGCCTGGACCGGGGCGATCGCGCGCGCGCGTCACTCCCGACCGGTGAACCTGATTTCGCTGGACCAGAACTCACCTTCGGTCTGGCTTGCCTCATAGATGGCATCGGCGATGTGGGCCGGGTCGAAGGGTGTCCCCTCCTTGACGTCGCCTGCCACGGTCAGCGACATCGCGCGGATGTCGTCGGGAGCAAGCGAGGCGTCGAGGGCGGTGACCAGGTTGCGCAGTGCAGCCTTCTGTACACCGAGCGAGGCAGCCTGGGGCCACGGCCGGTCGGCGGTGGCGCCTCCGGTAGCGGTGATCCGCGCACCGGCCGACATGAACGGGTGAGCCGCCTGGACAGCCGTGAGAAGGCTCGCGACGCCGAGCCGCAGGTCGCCGAGCAGCTCGTCGGCGCTGACCGTCAGCGCATCCTTCGCCGTGAACGCGCTGGGGTTGAAGTGCAGGTGCCCGATCGAGCCGGAGAAGCCGCCGAACCTCTCGATGGCCGCTTGGAGTGCCGGCCCGTCGGTGACGTCGACGGCTGTCCAGCCCGTCGTGAACCCCTCGGACTGGAGCTGTTTACCCAGCCGCTGGAGTTTGTCTCCCGACCTCGCGATCAGAGCCGGTGCGTACCCGGCTCGCCCGAAGCGACGAGCCACCGCTGCGCCGATCCCCGGTCCGGCGCCCACGACGATGACGACTGGGTTGGTCATGAACAAGAGCGTAGCCCGGCACGGTCAGCCCTTCTCTGATTCGATCGGCGGACCCGGCGGCGACTACGATGGCCCGGCACCTGGCCGGCGTGGCGCAATTGGTAGCGCATCCGACTTGTAATCGGAAGGTTAGGGGTTCGAGTCCCCTCGCCGGCTCTAAAGTCCAGGTCACAGCACCACAGGGATCGGCAGGTGCTTCGACCCCACAATTCACCCACGATTTTCCCACCTATACCTATCCAGACAGGTAACTTCCATCAGGGCGATCATCTTGGTGTCTCACACCGATCCGCTGGCAGTAGACCGGAATATGCTCGTCATGGAACAACTCGAACACGTCCTCGACGTGAGGGGCACAGCACCACGGACCTGATGCCGCAGGTGCGGCAGACGTACCAAGGCCGAGAAGGCTGGAATCCCAGCCGCAGTGCTCCGGCTCCTCGTCCACGAAGCCGTCTCCATACCCGCATCCATCAGCGGTGTCCAGGAACTCCACGTACATCAGGCGAGCCGGTCGATCCTGACAGCGACGGTCGGCAAGTGCAGTGAGATGAGCACTCGCACCACATGCCGCTGAGGGCGCAGCAGCCGATCACTGCGAGTACGCAAGCGGTGACTGATTTCGCTGTAGACCCTCGCTAGCCCTAGCGCGACGATTGCGCTTTACTCCGAGGGGTAAGAGTGACCAAAGTTCCGGTCAAGAAGCGCGTCGAGTGGATCATCGTCGGTTCGGTGACGGCGATCATCTTGATGAGCCTGCCCTTCTGGTGGAACAAGGCGTTCGGCATGTGTGACCCCCAGTATCCGGACTACCCCGGTTGTACTGCGGCCCAGGTCAGAGCCATCCAGCCCCACACCCGCCACATCGCCCATCACCGCTACCGCCGAGGCGACTACGGCAAGATTCAGCATGCCCATCTGACCCACCACCAGCGCCAACACCTGCAGAAGCTCTACCACCTCGCGGTACTCAGGTGGGAACGAGACCACAAGCTCGCAGGACCGATGCCGGCGTACTTCCTCGGATGGTTGAGGGACAACGGCACAACATGTTGGGTCACGGCTGAGGGCTACATCGACAGCGCCTGTCGGGGAAACGAGGCTACTGACCACAGTGGAGCGAACGCCATAGGACATGCGCTTGGGCAGGCCACCAAGGCTACGCTCGAATGTACGACCGTAGGTCTGGGAAGTGCCGAGGTCACCTACGCCTGGGCCATCAGGTTTCAGTTCTTCGACGCCGACCCCGAGCTACTCGCGGCCGCGGGTGGGGCGATGGTGACAGGCGCAGGTGCAGGCGGAACACTGTGCGCCATAAACAAGATCGCCGGTTGGTTGGGCTGGCACTTCTAGCGAATGGCACTGAGCCAGGAAGAGCGCGACAGACGTCCGCGAAGGCCGTGAGGCTTATCTCGCCTCCGTGACGCCGGAGAAGAAGGCCGCTCAACTGCGCAAGGGCGCCGAGACTAGAGCGCGTGACAAAGCGTTCTTAGCCGAGCTTGCTCGCAGGACGACCTGGCCCGACAACGCCAGGAGCGCGATCGGCAAGCTTCTGCAAATGCAAAGCGGAACGAGCATCCGGCTGCGCGGAGCGGGCGGCTGGTGCACGACGCTCTCCAGCCATCGATGTCGCCAGCTCATGGGCTCCCCGTCTCGGTCCGCTCCACTGTGGCGCCATCGTCGTCGGTGCCGACCTCCTCCAACCTGCGGAGCAGGTACCGACGCTCCACCTCCGACGGCACCCGCCGCAGGGCGCGCTCGTAGGCCACTGCAGCGGCGGCCCTATCGCCGCGGCGGCGGAGCAGGTCGGCCCGGGTCGCATCCAGCAGGTAGTACCGCTCCAGCCGATCGTCGTCGCTCAGCTCGTCGACGATCGCCAGTCCGGCGGCGATGTCACCGGCCATCGCCACCGCGACCGCCCGATTGAGCCTGACGACGGGCGACGGCATCTCTGCCTCGAGCAGCGCGTAGAGGGCTGCAATCTCACCCCAGTCGGTGCCGGCGGCGCTCGCGGCGCGCGCGTGACATGCGGCGATCGCCGCCTGCAGCTGGTAAGGCCCGGCTTGCCCGCGGCGAAGCGCCGAGTCAAGGAGCCGAAGCCCCTCGTCGATCTCCTGCTTGTCCCACCGACCCCGGTCCTGCTCCTCCAGCGTGACCAGCTCGCCGTCGACACCCACGCGCGCGAGGCGACGGGAGTGGTGCAGCAGCATCAGTGCGAGCGCCCCCGGCACCTCGGGTTCGTCCGGCATCAGCTGTTGCAGAGCCCGTCCCAGCCGGATCGCCTCGTCACAGAGGCCAGGGCGGATCAGGTCTGCGCCTGAAGAGGCGGAGTGACCCTCGTTGAACAGCAGGTACAGCACCGCCAGTACTCCGGCGGTGCGCTCGGGCAGCGCATGCGGTGGCGGCACCCGGTAGGGGATGCCGGCGGCCGTGATCTTCGCCTTGGTCCGGGTCAGGCGCTTGGCCATCGTGGCCTCGGGCACCAAGAACGCGCGGGCTATCTCCGCTGTGCTCAGCCCTGCAAGGCTCCGAAGAGTGAGCGCCACCCGTCCCTCCAACGAGAGGGCCGGGTGGCAGCAGGTGAAGATCAGCCGAAGGCGGTCGTCTTCCAGCGCGTCACTCTCGTCGAACAGATCCGGCATCGCATCCCCATCCGTCACAGACTCTGGCGCCGCGCGACCGACCGCTTCGAGAAGCTCCGCACCACGAGCGGCACGTCGCAAGCGGTCGATTGCGCGGTTGGCCGCAACTGTCGTCAGCCAACCGCCGGGGCGCAGCGGCACCCCGTCGACCGGCCACCGCCGCAGCGCCTCCGCGAACGCCTCCTGCGCACATTCCTCGGCCAGGTCCCAGTCGCCTGTCCGCCGGATCAACGTGGCGACGATGCGACCCCACTCCCCGCGGAAGGCCGCGTCCACCGCCTGCTGGGCGGCGGCAGCGGTCATTCGCTGTAGAACGGCCGCACCTCGATCGCGTGATACCGAGACATCGGGTGTGTGGCCGCGAGGTCGATCGCCTGCTGGCGATCAGCGCAGCTCACGACATCGATGCCTGCGATGAACTCCGCGGTCGCGATGAACGGGCCGTCACTCAGCTGCGTCTTCCCGTCCCGCACGCGTAGGGTTGTGGCTGCCTCCGGGCCCTCCAGCGCGTTCCCGAGGACGAGCAGGCCGCGTGCCTCCAGCTCTTGGCGCCACACATCGCTCTCCTGCCGGACCACATCGTCGTCCGGCGGCACCTCAGCCGCTGCACCCATCCATACGCTCAGCAGGTACGGGATGCCTGCTGAGTCGTCACCGCGCCCGAATGCGGACATTCCCGCGCCGATGCGCAACCCGGGCTTGAACGGCCGGATCTCGAACGGGTGGAAGCGAGCCACCGGGCTCGCAGCCGCTACCTCGATCGCCTCGTCCAGGTCCGCGCAGTCGAGCAGGTCGAAGCCTGCCACGAACTCCTTGGTCTCCGCGAACGGGCCATCGGTCACCAGCGTCTCACCGCTGCGCACGCGTACCGTCGCTGCCGTCTCCGGGAAGTCCAGCTCCCTGCCGAGAAGTCGCACGCCGCGGTTGTCCATCTCCTCTATCCAGCGAGGGAGGTCGCGCCGCATGATCTCGAGAGCCTCCGGCGCCGCCGGGCCCTCGGTGCCGATGAAAGCCACGTACTTCATCTCAGCCTCGCTTCCCGGATACGTAACGGATGGTCGCCTGTTCGTGGGCCGCCCGCATCCGCTGGTTGATCTGTCGGTGGGTTCTTAGCATGTCGCCCGCCCTTTCGGTCTGGTTGTGGCGCTTACAACCAGACGACGAATGGGAACCGCTCAGAAGGACACGTGCGAGACGCTAGCGCGGATCGTCTCGGTGTGGGATCCCGCTGTGTTGTTGCGTCGCGTGCTCAAGTGCCGCTTCGCCGGTATGGAAGATAGGTGCCGTGGCCGCTCCAGTAGGGGTACGGAAGCACATGGTGCGTTGCGCCCGAACTCGGCGACTCCTCATATCCCGAGGTAGGACGTGTGCGCGCTGTTCGCCCATGCGTCGAACATCACTACATGCCCGAATCCACCGGGCGTCGCCTTGTGCAGGAGGATGTCGCCGCGTCGAAGGTCTGCCTGAGTGATTGCGTAGGAGACGTCCGGCAGCGTCGCCGTGGTGTAGCTACTCGGCAGTGCCCAAGCCAGGGACACGTACCCGGAGCAGTCCTGTCGGTAGCTGCCGTACTGGTTGGTGTGCGTGCGGCTCATGCTGTACGGGACCCCTGCGTCGACCCACGACTGCGCACGTACGGCTGACGTTCGCATGAAGACGGTGGTGACGGAGACCCGGATGGTTGCGCTGATTGCTGCGGCGGCGGAACCGGTCGCCGGCGCCTTCACGCGATAGGTGTAGTCGCCCGCGGTCGGCATCGTTCGAGGGAAGTCGTACTGACCGCTCGCGGCCACCTCGAGCGTGGCGACGCGTCGGAACCGTCCGTCGAACCAGCGTTGCAGGCGAACTGCCTGTCCTGTCGACGCCGGTGAGACCGCTCCGGTGATGTGGAAGGTCGAGCTCGCCAAGACACTTCTGGCTGGCCCGGCGATGGTGACGGACGCCGTCGATTCCGCGCCTGCGAGAGGCGCGCTGACCAATAGCGCAGTTGCAGACAAGACGATGGTAGGAATGACGCTGCGTCGGCTGAACGGCATCTAGCGCCCCTTTTGTCGTGTCTGTCAAGGTTATCGAGAGACACGAGGCCACGCCCGCGCTTTAAAGCAACTGATGATCACACAGAGTGTTGCTCGCGGCGGGTCGCCGTGAGCGGCGCAGCTGTCAGGCCCAGAACTCGTCCGTCGAGTACTGGTCGACCTGGGCATCCCACATCTCGGTGACCTTGCCGTCGCGCAGATGGAACACGTGAGCTGCCTGGCTGACGTGTCCGTTACCGTTGCGCTCCGCGGACTCCGAGACGATCGCAACGCCGTGCTCGTCGCCGGCCAGCAGGTCGTGAACGTCGACCCTTGCGGTGCCGCCGCACAGCTCCTGCAGCCTCCCGAAGAACCCGAGCACCTGCTCCTTGCCCACGTAGTCACCGGAGATCTGGCTGTGTCCAGGCACGTGCCACACGATGTCGTCTGCGAAGAGCCCGCTGATCGTGTCGAGGTCACCGTTTGCGAAGGCGGCGTAGCCACGCCGGAGTATGTCAATATTCGGGTGTTCGTCCATGATGTCCTCCTGTCAGGCCAGCGATCACGCAATCCTAGAGCCGCTGCGACGAGCTGACGAGAGGGTCGACGCGCGTGTGCTTGACGCCGCCCGTCGGCTGGATGGCCAGCACGTCGACTTGTGGCGCGGCTGCGTGAACCCGACCCCGCGACGAGTTTTGTGTCGTCGGAGGGTCATAGTGTCGGGGAAGCAGATGGAGAGGAGTCCTCATGAGCGCCGTACGAGTACTGGTCGGGACACGTAAAGGTGCGTTCGTCTTGACCTCCGATGCCAAACGCAAGTCCTGGGACGTGCGGGGCCCCACTTCGCCGGGTGGGAGGTGTACCACGTCAACGGGTCGCCGGCCGACCCGTCGCGCCTGTACGCGTCGCAGTCCACCGGCTGGTTCGGACAGATCATCCAGCGCTCAGACGACGGCGGCACGACGTGGGATCCGGTCGACAACCACTTCGAGTACGACGGTGTGCCGGGACCCATCAGTGGTACGACGGGACGCCGCACCCGTGGGAGTTCGCCAGAGTCTGGCACCTCGAGCCGTCGTTGACCGACCCGGACGTCGTCTACGCGGGAGTCGAGGACGCCGCGCTCTTCCGCTCCGACGACGGCGGCCGCGGCTGGCAAGAGCTGTCAGGGCTGCGAGAACACGAGTCGGGCTCCTCGTGGCAGCCGGGTGCCGGTGGGATGTGCCTGCATACGATCGTGCTGGACCCGAGCTCGCCGGGCCGGATCTTCGTGGCGATCTCGGCCGCCGGCGTGTTCCGCAGCGACGACGACGGCGACACCTGGCGCCCCATGAACCGTGGGCTGAAATCCGAGGGGATCCCCGACGACGATGCGGAGGTCGGTCACTGCGTTCACCGCATCGGGCTGCACCCCGATCCGGCCAGAAGTGCTCTACATGCAAAAGCACTGGGACGTGATGCGCAGCGACGACTCGGCCGAGACCTGGCGCGAGATCAGCGGCAACCTTCCCACGGACTTCGGGTTCGCTATCGACATCCATGCGCATGAGCCGGACACGGTCTATGTGGTCCCGATCAAGAGCGACTCCGAGCACTATCCGCTCGACGGCAAGCTGCGGGTCTTCCGCAGCCGGTCCGGCGGCGACGAGTGGGAGGCGCTCACCAACGGGCTGCCGCAGAGGGACTGCTACGTCAACGTGCTGCGCGACGCCATGGCCGTCGACTCACTCGACGAGTGCGGGGTGTACTTCGGTACGACTGGCGGCCAGGTGTACGCGTCGGCAGACTCCGGGGACAGCTGGGCGTCGATCGTGCGTGACCTGCCGGCCGTGCTGTCGGTCGAGGTCCAGACGCTGCCATGATCCGCGTCGTCCTGCCTGCGCACCTGCGCACGCTCGCTCAGGTCCAGGGCGAGGTCAGGCTCGAGGTCGAGGGTCCGCCGACCCAGCGCTCCGTCCTGGACGCGTTGGAGGCGACCTATCCGACGCTGCGCGGGACCATCCGCGACCGCTCCTCGCATCAGCGGCGCGCGTTCGTACGCTTCTTCGCCTGCGAGCAGGACCTGTCCCACGACCCGCCGGACTCGCTGCTGCCCGACGCGGTTGTCGACGGGAAGGAGCCGTTCCTGATCGTCGGTGCGATGGCCGGCGGCTAACCTCTCGCCGAGACGTCACCGGCGGCCCACATCTGCCGGCGTGTCGGTCACCGATTGACGTCTCGGTTACTCGAGTGTGTCGGGGTCGTCGCCGACCCGGTGGCCAGAGTCGAGGCCTGCGATCTCTTCGTGGTCGTCCTCGTCGAGCGCGAAGCCGAACAGGTCCAGGTTGCTCGCCATCCGCGCCGGGTTGACCGACTTGGGGATGACCACGTTGCCGAGGTCGAGATGCCAGCGCAAGATGACCTGCGCCGCACTGACATCGTGCTTCTTCGCGATGGTCGAGATCGTCGGGTCCTCGAGGAAGTCCCCGCCCGCGGCCAGCGGGCTCCACGCCTCGGTCACGATGCCGTGCTCGGCATGGAAGGCGCGAAGCTCGCGCTGCTGGAGCCACGGGTGCAGCTCGATCTGGTTGATCGCCGGCACCGTCTCGGTCTCGTCGAAGAGCCGCTGGAGGTGGGCAGGCTGGAAGTTCGAGACCCCTATCGAGCGTGCGCGTCCTTCCGCGTACAGCGCTTCGAGCGCCTTCCACGTCTCGACGTACCTGTCTCGCGAGGGCACCGGCCAGTGGATGAGGTACAGGTCGAGGTAGTCGAGGCCGAGTCGGGCCAGGCTTGCGTCGAAGGCCTTCCTGGCTGCGTCGTAGCCTTGGTCGTCGTTCCAGCACTTGGTGGTGACGAAGATGTCTGCCCGGTCGATCGACGACTCGGCGATGGCCGCACCGACAGCTGCCTCGTTCTGGTAGATCATCGCGGTGTCGATGTGTCGGTATCCCGCCTCGAGTGCCGACGCCACGGCGGCTTTGGTCTCGTCCTCGGGTACGAGGAACACTCCGAATCCCACCTGGGGGATCTCGACGCCGTTGTTGAAGGTCAGGGAAGGGATGGTCGACATGGCTGCCAAGGTAGCAGGCTTGCAAATCGATTGCCCACGGCCGTGTCATGACCCGATCGAGGTCGCGTCGCGCTGCCAGCCGCCCGCTCTTACCCGAGCACGTCAGGGTTCGCGCAGTGGGCCAGCGGCTCCCCGCGCAGGTATCGGCCGACCTCGCTCGCGACGATGCGAGCGGCGTTGGCGGCCGTCTGCTTGCTCGCACCGGCGAGGTGCGGGGTCATCACCAGGCCGCGAACGCTCAGCAGCCGTGAACCCTCCGGTACCGGTTCCTCGGGGAACACGTCGATGGCGGCACCGAACAGGTGTCCGGTGTCGAGCGCATCGCAGAGTGCGTCGTAGTCCAGCAGCGACCCCCTCGCACAGTTGACCAGCACCGAGCCCTGGGGCATGGCTGCGAGCTGGTCGCGGCCGATCATCCCGGTCGACTCGGGAGTCGCCCTGGCGTGCAGCGACACGACTGTGACCTTGCCAGGAGCTCGTCGAGCTCCACTCTCCCGCACGTCTCCGCGCAGGGCCGCCGCGTCGAGATAGGGGTCGAACACCAAGACCTTCGCGCCGAATCCGCCGAGGATCCGGGCGACCCGGCCGCCGACAGCGCCGTACCCGATCAGGCCGACGGTGCTGCCCTGCAGTTCGGGACCGACGCTGTCGTAGCTGTAGTAGTCACTGCGCCAGCGTGCAGTGGTCAGGTCATGGTGGGTCTGCGGAATCCGCCGCATTGCCGCGAGCATCATGGCGACTGTATGCTCCGCCGTCGCTACAGCGTTGCGCCCGGGCGCCGAGCAGACAGCTACCCCGTGCTCGGTAGCGGCATCGAGGTCGGCGTTGACCGGGCCCGCCACGGCTGACACAGAACAGCCGGAGGTCTCCCGACGACTCGAGAATCGTCCTGGTGAGCGGCCCCATCTGGGTCACACATACCTCGACCCCGGCCAGCGCCTCGATCATCTGGTCCTCGGTACCCGACGCCTCGTCGACCTCCGCGACCCGGCCGAACGGCTCAGCGGCCACGGGAGAGTGATCTCCCGGATGTCCGAGACGTCGCCCACCTCGTCACGCAGGGCGTCGACGAGCAGCCGGTTGAGGACGAAGTGGTCTCCGGCAGCGAGGATCCTGACTGTCACGCGGCCTCCGGTCGAGTGGGGCGTTGAGAGTCAAGATGGCCACCTCGTCCTCACGCAGACGTATCTCGGTCACCGCGCAGTTGGCGAGGCTGGGGAACAGCCGACGGTACCTGCGCGCAGCGGGACCCCGATCAGCGAGCACAGCGCCAGGCGCATGACTGTCGAATGTGCCACGACCAGTACCCGGCCGTCCGGGTGGGCTCGCAGATATCCCGAGGCACGCGGTGAACCGCCTCGCCGCCGCGACCGGGTCCTCGCCACCGGGGAGGTGGTGCCCGACCGGGTCGCGTGGAAATCGCCGCGGCCGCTGGGGCGAACCGCTCGCGGATCTCGTCCATGGTGAGTCCTTCGGCGGAGCCGAAGTCGAGCTCGCGCACGCGCGAATCGATCTGCGCGCGGAGCCCGGTCGACTCCTCGCAAGCGGCGGCCGTCCGCTGCGCCCGCGTCAGGTTGGACGTCCAGATCGACGCCAGCCCGGCGGTCCGGCCCACCCGCCAGCCGAGCCGCCTGCTCGACGCCTCGGAGCCGTCAGCTCGACGTCGCTGACGCCCGCATAGCGGTTCTGCTCGTGCCATACCGTCTCGCCGTGCCGGACCAGAACCAGCCGTGTCATGCGCTCGTCCGCTCGCGGGCATGCCCCGCCGCCACGGGTTGCAGCCAGCCCCGTCTCTCCAGCTCGTCGACGAGCCGGAGATAGGTGTCGTCGAAACGGTCAGCGAACCGCGTCGTGGGTCGATCGTCTCCCGGATGCGGACCATATCCCTGGCCGCCTCGGCCGTATGACCGCCGCGTGCGACGCCGCGAGCAGGGCCATCCGAGGGCAGGCTCGGCGTTCTCGGGCAGCTTTACCTGCCGACCGAGGATGTCCGCGCGCAGCTGGCACCAGTACCGGCTCGGGTCGCGCCACCCGTGAAGGTGAGGTCGCCGGACACCTCGGCGCCCAGAAGGTCGAGATAGTCGAAGCAGAGTCGCTCGATGAACCCGACTCCCTGCAGCATCGCTGCGTAGCGGTCCGCCTCGCCGATCCCGCACCGAGGATGAAGCCCTCCGCCTCGGGCGCGACGAAGGGAAACCGCTCCCCTGGATGCCAGCGGGTAGCCGACGGCGGCCGCCGGCTCGTGCGGCCCGCGAGCCGGTCGAGCTCGGCGAGGTCCCTGCCGGCGAAGTCCCTGGAGATGACCGCGGCCCCCGTACTCGAGCGCACCGCCGGGCAGCCACCCTCCGTTGGGCGCCCGGTGGGAGTACACGACCCCCAGGGGATCGTGGACGAGCTCCTTCGTCACCCCCTTGAGGGCCAGCGTCGTGCCGAGTACGGAGTTCCAGTTGCCGGGGCTCACGGCGCCCGGCTCCCAGCTGGGCGGCGCAGCTGTCGGTCATCCCGGCGATGACGGGGGTACCGCAGTGGCAGGCCGGTCGCCTCGGCCGCCTCCCCGCAGACGGTCCCGATGCTGCGTACCCGGTCGGACGAGGCCGGGCAGCACGTGCGCCGGTACGTCCAGGGCTTCGAACACCTCGGTCGGCCACGTCTCGTCGACCAGATGAGCACCCGGTCTTCAAGGCGTTGCTCAGGTCCGTGGACACGTCGCTGCCGACGAGCCGACGGTTGACGAAGTCGCTTTGGTGCGCCAGCCGCGCTTGGCCGACGTCACGCCGTACTCCCGAAGCAACCAGAGCAGCTTGGGCAACCCCCAGGAGGGTTGCATCCGGAGGTATCCCAGCTCGGCCCACACGGCCCCGCCGACCTCGTTGACCCGTGCGAGCTCGCCCGACCGCGCGCGTGTCGTCGTACATCAGAGCCGGCGAGACAGCGGGCGACCCTCGGGGTCGTCAACACGATGGTGCCCGAGGTGGCGTCCACTGCCACGCCCTGGACGGCTCCGGCTCCTCCAGACGCGAGCGCCTGCCGCGACGAGGCCGCCACAGCGTCCCACCACTGCTCTGGATCCTGCTCGTGCCGCGGCCCGTCTCGGGTGCTGGTGAGGGCGCTCCGCCCGGTACCGACAACGTCGCCGTGACGCGTCGCGGCGACGGCGCTCACGCTCTGGGTACCGAGATCCAGCCCGATCCAGACGTCGTCGGCCGGACCTCCCGGCGCCGTCATCGCTCGCGCATCGCCC
Source organism: uncultured Actinomycetota bacterium (assembly GCA_963824115.1). Lineage (GTDB taxonomy): Bacteria > Actinomycetota > Actinomycetes > Propionibacteriales > Nocardioidaceae > DASQEH01. The sequence continues at coordinate 81,348 of CAWGOA010000009.1, read as the reverse complement.
CAAGCCGTGGCCACGCCACGGCTGTCGTGTCACGCAGGCTGACGAAGTCGGCGTAGAGGTCGGCGTACAGCCGCGAGCGGGCGGGATCGGGTTCGAAGGTGTCCCGCATCCTGACGTAGCGAGAGGCCAGCTCGTCAACGTCGGCGGCTCCTGCCGGTGGCTATCAGGCCGACCAGGAAGGCGCCCTTCGCCCCCGCCTCGGTGTCGGTCGACCTCAACACCGGGCACGCCGGTCACGTCGGCGATCATCTGCAGCCAGATCGGGCTCGCCGCTCCGCCCCCGGCGACCCTCAGCTCGGTCGGCTCGGCCTGTGACGCGACCAGACAGTCGTGGATCACCAGCGTGAGGCCCTCGAGTACTGCGCGGGCCACCTGCTCGCGGCCGTGCTCGAACGACAGCCCGAGGAACGCCCCACGGGCCAGCGGGTCCAGGAACGGCGCCCGCTCCCCGGCCGGTGAGAGGTACGGCAGGAACGCCAAGCCCTCCTGCTCCGGGGTCGCTACCCGGCGGCCAGCTCGCCGAGCTGGAATGGGTCCTCGAACCCCATCAGCTTGCAGGCCCACTGGATCACCTCGGTGCCGGCGAGCGTCGGCAGCGCACGCAGGTACCTGCCGGGCAGTCCCAGCGCGACGGTGATCCCGGCCGCCTGCTCGCCGAGGATCACCTTGTCCGTGACCACCTCTGTGCACAAGGTGGTACCGAGGATGCAGCACGCCTGACCGTCGTTGACGGCGCCGACGCCGATGGCCGTCGAGGCGATGTCGTATGGCGCCATGACGACGGGCGTACCGGCGGGCAGCCCGAGCTGTTCGCCGGCGCCGCGGGTCAGCTCGCCGACCCGCTGGTCGTCGCCGCGAAGCCGCGGCAGCAGGGGCCGGGCCCACTCCATGTCGTACAGGCCGAGCAGCTCGTCGGAGTACTCCCGCGTCCGGATGTCCATGAAGGGCGCCGACCCGTCGGAGGAGTCGATCGCCAGCTCGCCGGTCATCCGCGCGAAGAGCCAGCCTCCACAGGTCAGCGATGCCGCCGATCGGCTGAGCCTTCCGGGTCCTGCTGGCGCAGCCAGCTCAAGATGACGTTCGGCATTCCCGACGAGGTCAGCGAGCCATTGATCCGGAAAGCCTGCTCGAGGACGCCCGACTTGGTCCAGCCGTCGAAGGATCGCTGCGCCGCGGCCGTCGTTCCAGAGGATTGCCGGGCCGGTCGGCTGGCGCTTCGAGTCGACGAGCCAGCTGCCGTCGCCCTGCCCGGTGAACGCGACGAACTCGACGTCGGCGCCGAGCTGGTCGACCACACTGCGCACGGTGACGACGACCGCATCCCAGACCGCCTCCATGTCCTGCTCGGCCCAGGCGGGCCGTGGCCGGAGCACCGAGGTCGCCGCGCGGGCGACCGCTGACTCGTTGCCCTCATCGTCGTACCCGATCGCCTTGATCATCGTCGTGCCCGCGTCGACACAGATAACGGCCACGGATGCGCCTTCTTCCTCGGTAGGGAGTCCTGGCCGAGCGAGTCGCCGGCCTGCCGCGGAAGGATCTCACAGCAGCGTGGGCGTCTCCGCGCAGCCAGGTTGCTCGAGATGGCGATGCGGTTTACGCCGGGCCGCCGAGCTCCTCCCGCATCTCGTCGACCAGCGAGGCGAGCGCCCGGTTCACCGGCTGGGCGATCGGAGCGACCACGGAGTCGTCGACCAACGGGGTGGCCGGCTCGGGTTGGGTGGCGTCGATGGGCGCGTCTTCGACCTCGTCTCGCCGTCGGGCAGCGGATCGCCGGGTGTGGAGGTCATGCTGCGACGATACTCGGGCGGCGCGGATGGTTCGTGGTCCTGCTCGCCCGCTGGACGGCGGTCAGCTGCGCAGGTACGAGGCTCCGTTGACGTCGATGATCGTGCCGCTGGCGAACCGCGCCTCAGGCGAGGCCAGCCAGACGACCGCGGCCGCGACCTCGTCGGCGCGCGCCACCCGCCCGAAGGGAGACTGCGCCCGCAGACGTCGTCCCCGGACGGCCCGTCGAGCACTGCGCGGGCCATGTCGGTCTCGACGTATCCGGGCGCGACGGTACCGACGCTGATCGCATGCGGGGCGAGCTCCCTGGCCATCGACTGGCCGAACGCGTTCAGGCCCGCCTTCGACGCGCCGTACGCGGGCGTCTTGGGCTCGCCGCGGAAAGCACCGCGGCTGGAGACGTTGACGATGGCTCCACCTCCCGCCGCGATCAGATGGGGGATGGCGCAGAACGTGGCGTTCGCCGCTCCGACGAGGTTGATGCCCAACGTGTCAGCCCACACGGCCTGCCAGTCCTCGTAGGTCGTGCTGGTCGGCGGATGGGAGACGAAAATCCCGGCGTTGTTGACGAGGACGTCGAGTCCGCCGAGCTGCTCGGCCGCCGAGTCGACGGCTCGACGGACGTCGTCGGCGGAGCGCAGGTCGGCTTGGACTGACACATGGCCCGAGCCGGCAAGAGACGCGACCAGCTCCTCGGCCGCCCGGCCGGACGAGCCATAGTGCACGGCGACCCGGTCGCCGAGCGCTGACGAAAGCCTCGACCACGGCGCGGCCGATTCCTCGTGCGCCACCGGTGACCAGTACTGCTCCGTCCACGAGGGCAGTCTCCTCTGACCTCCGCCCGCGCGCTCGGGGGGTCGTCAGGCCGCGGTGAGCTGGGTCTCCGGCGGTGTCCATGCCGGTGCGCCGCCGGCGTCGGCTGGGGGTCACGGCCGGCGCAGCGCGGCGGCCCAGCTCGATCGCCGCCGTCGATGCCGCCGCGCCAAGAGCCAGCGCGCCCAGTCCCCACCTGGGGCCGCTGCGCTCACGTCCCAAGGCCGCGTCCAGCGAGATGTCGCCCGGTCCCTCTTCCGCCAGCGCGAGCAAGGCGGCGATCAGGACCAGGTTGTACTCGTAGCCGCCCTTGGCAGCCCAGGGCCCGTTGGGTAGATGGACCTTGCGGATCGCGGTGATCATGGTCCCGATCAGGGCCGCACTGGCAAGCGGGGTGGCGAGCCCGGCCACCAAGAGCGCGCCGCCTGCCGTCTCAGAGAGTCCGGCGGCGACAGCGTTGCGGCGCGGCGGGTGCATGCCGATGGCCTGCATCATGCCCTTGGGTCCCCTCGAGCCCTGGGCCTCCGAACCAGCCCTTCAGCTTCTGCGTTCCGTGACCGATGAAGAGCCCGCCGATGATCCCCCGGGCCGCGAAGCGTGCGATGTTCATAGAGGTACCGCCTTCATAGCTGTTGACGCCTACTACCAAGTAGTTGACTCCTCTACTATGCGCAGCACCGGCCGAGAACCTGCTGCTCGAGGTCCGCCTAGCGAGACCGCATGACCGTGGTCGCGAGCTCGCGAGGCACGTGCGCGAGGTGCCGATGCACCGGGATTGACCGCGAGCCTGCGGCGGGGTCATGCTGCGTGCATGACCGAACCTCCCAGCGCACGCTCCAGACGATCCGCAGCCCCCCGCAGCCGATGCCGACCACGACGCGAGCGACTTCGCGGCGGGTGGCTACGACGACCGCCAGGAGAGCGGGGACGACTCACCCAGCGAGTCCCACGCCCGGGAGGTCTCGAACTCCGAGGGCACGCGAGGCACCACGGACTCGCCCCGGGCACCTCGACGTCGTCGACCCAGCACGCTGGCCGCGAACCCACCCAGCCTGCCGACATCGACGACACCGACGCCTCGACCCGACGCCCTGAGCTCTGTCGCCTCGGCGTCCCCGGCTCTCGCGGCCGGCACCTCGGCAGCGTGGCAGGCGACCCCTGTGGCGAGCGCCCTCGAAACGATGCAGAAGTCCGCGCGCGCAGGGCTAGGTGTTCGTTCAGGAAACGAGTGGGTACCACGCTTCATCATGACCACGGCGCCACCAGTATGAGTACGGCAATGCACCACCCTCGCGGCCGAGTCGATCCCTGGCTCAGGAGTCGACGACCGCGCGGCCCACGGCTTCGCCGCGCGACGATGAGGTACCCGACCCTGCGCCCGGTGAGCTCGTGACGGCTCCCAGGCAGACATGTGAAGCGCTCTCCCGACAAGCAGGAGAGCCCGGAGCAGCAGGAGAGCCTCGCCGACGATCCGCGGTGGGGGGCGTTGGCCCTCTGCCTGGTGGCCGGGTTCATGACCCTGCTCGATGTGAGCATCGTCAACGTCGCGCTCCCGACCATCCGCACCGGGCTGGGCGCCGGCGCCAGCGCCGTCCAGTGGATCGTCGCCGGCTACGCACTCGCCTTCGGGATCGGCCTGGTGCCGGCCGGAAGAATCGGGGACGCCCGCAGCAGAAGAGGTGTCTTCGCGTTCGGTCTGGCGCTCTTCACCCTCGCGAGCGCTGCCTGCGGCGCCGCTCCCACGGCCACCTGGCTGGTCGTCTTCCGAGTCGTGCAGGGCCTGGGTGCCGGGATCGTGTCGCCGCAGGTGTCCGGCTTCATCCAGACCATGTTCAAGGGTCAGGAGCGGGCCAGGGCCTTCGGCCTGTTCGGGATGACAGTCGGCATATCGACGGCGATCGGACCGCTCCTCGGTGGTGTGTTGGTCAACGTCGGCGGCGACGTCAACGGCTGGCGGCTGGTGTTCTACGTCAACGTCCCGGTCGGCATCGCCGCGCTGCTGCTCGTCCGTCGACTGCTCCCGGCGCCGGAAGGGAGGGGCTCGCCGTCCCTGGACCCCGTCGGCGTGCTGCTGTTCTCCGCCGTCCGTCCTGCTGGCGATGTACCCGCTCGTCGAAGGCGGCGAGACGTCGCTCTCGTCGCGGTCGTGGTGGCTGCTGGCACCGGCCGCTGTGCTGCTGGCGCTCTTCGTCGTCTGGGAGCGGCGGTGGAGCGGTGCGGGTCGCGAGACCCTGATCGAGCTGCGGCTGGCCAAGGTCCGGTCGTACGTGCTCGGAGTTGCCTTGGGCACGGTGTTCTTCGCGGGGTTCACCTCGATCTTCCTCGTCTTGACCCTGTACCTCCAGACGGGGCTGCACTACTCAGCCCTCGACGCGGGTTTCACGCAGACGTCGTTCGCGATCGGGTCAGCGGTGGCTGCCGCGCTGGGCGGCCGCATGGTCCAGCGTTACGGTCGCGCCCTGGTCGTCGTCGGTCTCTTCTTGTGCGGAGTCGGCCTCGTGGCGCTCGATATCGAGGTGTCGGCGATCTCCGACATCAACGGCTGGATGCTCGCGCCGTCCCTCTTGCTGGCCGGCTTCGGCACCGGCCTCGTCATCTCGCCCAACGTCACGATCTCCTTGACCGAGGTCGACCCCCGGTACGCCGGCTCCGGAAGCGGCATGCTGCAGACGGCTCAACGGGTGGGTTCGGCGATCGGGGTAGCCCTCGTGCTGGCGCAGTTCTTCTCGAAGCTGGCGTCCAGTCACGACGTCTCAGCGGCGTTCACGCTCGGCCTGCGTACGACGACCGGGTTCGTCGCTGCGGCCCTCGTGATCGGCCTCGCCGATCTCTTCGGTGAGCGGCGCAGGCGCAGAGCCGATGAGGCGCTCGGGCCCGTCGCAACCGAGGGAGCGGCAGACCGTCGGCTCGGAATAACGGCCGGCGTCTGTTGGGGGATTTCGGCGCACCTATTGTCGAGTCTTCTAGTACAGTTTCACGCATGACGACCGTCCTTGCCCTGCCGAGCTTCGACGACTCCGAGGTCGTGCTGCCTCCGCCCGGAAGCGGTCCCGGCAACTGGTCAGGTGCCTCGTCGGTCATCTTGGTCGACGACGTCTTCTGGCTCGCCTACCGCGTGAGACGCCCACTGTCCGACGGGCGTGGCGTGGCGACGATGGTGGCGCGTTCGCGAGAACGGCGTCGACTTCACCACCGTCGCGCAGCTGGCGCAGGGAGAAGTTCGGCGCGGAGTCCTTCGAGCGCCCGGCTCTGCTGGCCAAGCCCGAAGGCGGCTGGCGGATCTACCTGAGCTGCGCCACACCGGGAACCAAGCACTGGTGGATCGAGGCGGTCGACGCCGACACACCCGCCGGATTCGAGCGTGGCACGCGGCGCATCGTCATACCCGGCGACGCCCGCCAGGCCTTCAAGGACCCTGTCGTCACGGCCGACGAGACCGGCTGGCGGATGTGGGTGTGCCGACACCCTCTCGACCAGCCCGGGGCCGAGGACCGGATGACGACCTGGTACGCGACGAGCCACGACGGCCTCGACTGGCGGATGGAGCGCGAGGTGCTCGCACCGCGTGCCGGTCACTGGGACGCCCGAGGCGCCCGAGTCACTGCCATCTTGGAAGAGAGCCCGCTCCGGGTCCTGTACGACGGGCGCGCCACGGCTGCTCAGAACTGGTTCGAGACGACCGGGATGGCCGTCGACATGGGCGGCCGGCTCGAGTCGATCAGCGATCGAGCCGCTGGCCAGCTCGCCGGTCGGCGACGGGGCGTTGCGCTACGCCAACGCGGTACCGCTGCCCGGCGGCGGGACGCGCTTCTACTTCGAGGCGGCTCGAGCCGACGGGTCGCACGACCTGCGCACGACCGTCGTCTCCTGACCCTCGCCGAGAGGGTGGACAGGCACTCCCGAGGCGACGTACGTGGCCTCTCGACCGGATGATGTCTACCCGGTGGAGTCAGCTGGCCCGCCGTCGGCTTCCTCGGCCGCGACGCGCGCAGCCACCCGGGCTGCGTAGCCTCCGGGGCTGACCTCGGACAACCAGTCCCCGAATGACTGGCCCGTCTGTTCTTCCAGCAGGCTGATGTCTTCGCGGAAGAAGTCGATGAGCTGAGTCCGCTCGGCACTGGTGAGGTGCGGGCGGTGGTCGTCGCCGCCTCGGTGGAACATCGCCAGGACGGGCCGCGACGCCCGTCGCCAGACATGGGGCGGGAAGGCCGCGCCGACCCATGCGCCCGCGCGCAGTACCCGGGCGAAGTGCCGGGTACGCGTGCTGTCGGCTACGAAGGGTCGGGTGTTGTCGCGCGGGATCGTCCCGATGAGCCCCTCCTCGACGCCCAGGAACCGGCATACCCGATCCGTGGTCTTCTCGGGCTCGTCGACCAGTTCGCGGTAACGCATCACCATGACCTGGCTCTCGTCGAAGTACTCGCGCAGGTGCTTGAGCTGCTCGCCGTACTTGCCGAGCTCGACATAGCGCCAAAACGGCGCCCAGCCGGCGTTGACCCGCCCCTGTTCGCGGGCGCACGCCGACACGACGTCCGCGACGGGCTCGAGGCCGTCGACCCACAGGTGCATCCAGTTCGAGTAGGCCCTGTCGACGGGGTCCCTCAGTACGGCGATCAGCTTGACGTCGGGGATGGTCTCGGCGATCCGGCGGTGAGCCTGCTTGTCGAAGAGGTAGAAGGGCGTGCTCTCACCGCAGAGGATGTCATCGGGTATGCCGGCGAACAGCCTGGCGTACTCGTCTCGGCGCCAGATCCACTCCCGCCGGCTGTGGGCGTCACCGGGCCCACATACAGCGGCGGCGGCGCGTCGCCGCACAGGAAGTACTTCGGCTCCTTCGGCACGCTCAGCCGCAGCTGGGGGTGCTGCGTCAAGGCCGCGTGCAGCGCCGTCGTGCCTGCCTTGGGGGCGCCAATGATCAGGAAGTCGGGAAGCCGTTCGGGCGTACCGGTGTCCGTCACGTCGTGTCCTGATTAAGTCTAGTTGGTTAGGCTACTTTAGCCCAGGCACAAGGATCGCACTCACCGCGGGGCAGGATCAGGCTTTGCCAGTTCGGCCTCATCGACCGGCTCGGGGATGGCGCTTCGCGTCAGACGTCGGTGGCGCTCCGCGTCGGTCGGGTCCAAGAAGACATGCCTGACCTCCGGATAGCGGCGGCGAACGCGTTGGTCCACCTCCTCGGCGAACCGCTCGAGCGCATCGCCGGTGGCTGCGTCGTCCATGTCGACTCGCGCTGCGACGAGTACCTCGGCCGGCGCCAGCCGCATGGTCAGCAGCTCGACGATCTCGTCGATACCGGCCGAGTCGGCGATCTCGTCGCGGATCCCGTCGAGCACATCGTCGGGCACCGCCTGGCCGATCAGCAGCGCCTTGTTCTCGTTGCCGAGGACGTAGGCGATCACGATGAGAAGCAGGCCGATCGCAACCGAGGCGACCCCGTCCCAGAATCCCTGCCCGGTGATCCGATGCAGGGTCAGGCCGCCGGCGGCCAACGCGATGCCTATCAACGCCGCTGTGTCCTCGAATGCGACGGTCTTCGCCGTCGGGTCGGGTGATCGACGGAGCTGCTGGAAGAACCCCGTACCGCTCTGCGCTGCCTCTCCGCGTACCTGTCGCACGGCCTTGAGCCACGACGCGCCCTCGAACACGAAGGCGAACGCCAACACCGCGTAGGCGAGGAGCAGATGGGAGATCCCCTCGGGGGCGAGGATCGCGGAGATCCCCTCGAAGATGGAGAAGCCCGCACCGAGTACGAAGATCCCGACGGCGGCGAGCAGCGACCAGAAGTAGCGTTCCATCCCGTAGCCGAAGGGGTGCCGCGCGTCAGCCGGTTTCTGGCTGCGTTTGAGTGCCGTGAGCAAGAAGACCTGGTTGAGCGTGTCCGCGACGGAGTGGGCCGCCTCGGCGAGCATGGCCGTGGACCCGGAGATGAGCCCGCCGACGGTCTTCGCGACGGCGATCGCCAGGTTCGCACCGCCTGCAAGCAGGACGGTGCCGACCGACTCGTCCCCTGCCGGTGGTGAAGGATCGTTCGGGGTCCTGCGCGGTGTCTCGTCGAGTCATTCGTCGTAGTCGAAGTCCGAGACCACGTATACGGCCGCTTCCTCTGCGCTCGCGCCGGCCCCGTCGATCCCGACGTCCGAGCCGAGCATCTCCGAGTCGTTGTCCGGCCCAATGCCTTCGTCTGGGTCGACGAGCCGACCGGCCCGCGTGCTGCCCACCTCACCGTCGTCGACGAACTCGTCGTCGTCGCCGACCTGCACGTCGGGCTCTTCTTGGGCCAGCCGCTGGTCGAGTGTCTCGCCCGCCGCCTGCTCCTCGGCCGTGTTGCCGAACCGCTCTGCCGCCGAGTAGTGCTCCGGCGGTGAGTACCCCTCGTCGAGGATGTCGTCGGTACCGCGGTCGAGCAGGGAGTCCTCCTCCTGGATCTGGTCGAGTTGCTCGGACTGCTCAGGTACCTCGTCGTTGGCCTCGGTCATGCCTCAACTGTGCCAGACAGGGGTAAACGCGCTCGCGGCCAAGGAAGAACAGTCGGCAGCTGGGCGTCACGAGGTCGGCAGCGACCAGTCGATCGACTCGCCACCTTGGGCGAGCAGCGACTCGTTGGCCCTGCTGAACGGGCGTGATCCGAAGAATCCGCGCGACGCCGACAGGGGGGAGGGATGCACGCTGGCGATGATCGGCACCCCGGCGAGAGCGGGCCGGAGCGACTGGGCGTCGCGCCCCCAGAGGATTGCGACGAGCGGGCCACCCCGACGCACCAGCGCTTCGATCGCGAGGTCGGTCACCGACTCCCATCCCTTGCCCCGATGAGAGCCGGGAGCGCCCGCCCGGACCGTCAGAACCCTGTTCAGCAACAGGACTCCGCGCTCTGACCAGGCCGAGAGGTCCCCGTGTTCCGGTGGTGCGACGTGCACGTCGTCAGCGAGCTCGCGGTAGATGTTCGCCAGGCTGCGGGGGAGCGGGCGGACATCTCGGTCGACCGAGAACGACAGCCCGACCGGGTGTCCCGGGGTGGGGTAGGGATCTTGGCCCATGATCAGCACACGTACATCGGCGAGGGGCTGGGTGAAGGCGCGCAGGATGTGGCTCCCGGCGGGAAGGAAGCGTCGACCCGCTGAGGTCTCGCGGCGCAGGAAGTCGCCGATCGAGGCGATCGTGGGCTCCGCCGGCACGAGTGCTGCGGCCCAGTCGGCGGCGACAAGCTCACTCAACGGTGCGCGGCTCACGACTCAACTCTGCCGTACCATCTCGACTGCCGAGAACGCAGGGCGGGCGCCCGCGGCGAGTCCTCGCAGAACACGCCGAGTACGGCGAGAAACCGGCAGAAAATCTGTGAGCGACCTCTTGCGCGTCGGCTTGACCGCGGGATAGAAAATACCCACGAACTTCGGAAACGGGGTTCGCGGCAGATAGGAAGATTCGACCCGTCCGGGGGCTCAGGCCTTCCGGCGCTGAGCGGTAACCCGCTCGGAGTCGTCTGGCAACGCAGGCGATGAGGTCGAGTCGGAGGATGTGTCGTCGCGGTGCGTTGCCGCCGTGACATTCGGAGGCTCCGCAAACTCATACTTTGCGGAGCCTCCACCCTGTTACGTGGACGTGCAGCAGGGTTTCGTTGACTGTCGTTCGCCGACGACTCGAACTGCTGTAGAGGCTAGTGCTCGACGTCGCCGTGGCTCTGACACCGCGGCGGCGTGTCCTCCTGGAGAATGCGCGCCCGCCAGGGCTGCTCACGTCATGAGCGTACCGCCGGCGCCGGTTCAGTTGGCTTGAAGATCGCTCAGGAAGCTGTCCGCCCACCAGGCGATGTCGTGTTCCCGGACCTGTCTGCGCATGGTGCGCATCCTGCGGCTCAGATCTCGCCGCGGTGCCTGCATCGCCGCCAACATGGTGTCCTTGAGCCCGTTGATGTCGTGGGGGTTGACCAAGAACGCCGATTTGAGCTCGTCGGACGCGCCGGCGAACTCGGACAAGACGAGGGCGCCGGTGTTGTCGTACCGCGCCGTCACGTACTCCTTGGCCACCAGGTTCATCCCGTCGGCGAACGGAGTGACGACCATGACGTCGGCGGCGCGGAAGAGGGCCGCCATCTCGTCGCGGGGATAGGACGAGTGCAGGTAGTGGATCGGCAGCCGTCCGATCCTTCCCAGGTCGCCGTTGACGCGGCCGACCCAGCGCTCGATGTCGTCACGCACCTCCTGGTACTGACCGAGTCGCTCCCGGCTCGGGGTTGCGACCTGGATGAACACCGCGTCCTCGACACTGATGTGCCCGTCCACGATCAGCTCCCCGAAGGCGCGCAGGCGTTGGCGGATCCCTTTGGTGTAGTCGAGGCGATCGACTCCGAGCAGGATCTGCTGGGGATGGCCGAGCTCGCTGCGGATCTCATCGGCTCGCGCCGACACCTCGCTCGTCTTCGCCAACGACTCGAGCTGGCCGAAGTCGATGGAGATGGGGTAGGCGCGGGCCGACACCTGCCTGTCACCCGGAAGCTCGATCTTGTCGCGGTGGGTCTTGTGCCCGAGCCGCAACCGGACGAGGCGGGCGAAGTTGGAGGCGCCGCCGGGCCGCTGGAAGCCGACGAGGTCCGCTCCGAGCAGACCGCGGAGTATCTCGTCGCGCCAGGGAAGCTGCTTGAAGAGCTCGTTCGGCGGGAAGGGAATGTGCAGGAAGAAGCCGATCCGGAGGTCGGGTCGCTGCTCGCGGAGCATGGCCGGCACAAGCTGCAGCTGGTAGTCCTGGATCCACACGGTGGCGCCGTGCTCCGAGGCCTGCGCTGCTGCCTCGGCGAACCGCCGGTTGACGGTGACGTACGTGTCCCACCACTCGCGGCGAAAGACTGGCTTGACCACCACGTCGTGGTACAGCGGCCACAGGGTGGCATTCGACATGCCGTCGTAGTACCCCTCGATCTCGTCCGGCGAGACCTCGATCGGTTGCAGGATCAGGCCGTCTGCCTCGAACGCGTCGTAGCTGTCGAGGGAGTCTCCCGGCCATCCGATCCAGATGCCCTCGCGTTGTCGCAGTACCGGGTCCAACGCGGTGACCAGGCCCCCCGGCGAGGTACGCCACTCGGTACCGTCGCTGCCGCGCCACCTTGTCGACCGGCAACCGGTTGGCGACAACGACGAACGAGCTGGTCGGCATCTCCATGCGTCTCACCTTAAAGGGCAAGGGTCCGTCGGCGCTGTCGGCCGACGACGCCGGCGTCCGGGCCGGGTCCCCGTGGCAGTCGCGATCCTCCGATGGTCCCCCCGTCGCGTCGGGCGAGGCAAATGACATCGCTGTCGTTCCTGGCCTACGATGAGGCACAGCCAGCGCAGCAATCGTTTCCCCGCGAGATGTCAGGAGCCCACTGGTATGGACGCCGCCAACGTCGTCACCTCGGGCGCGTCGGCGAGGGCCGCTGATGAGCTGTCCGCAGCGCGACCAGCAGATCTTGTCCTTCGAGCGGCTGTGGTGGAAGTACGCCGGCGCCAAGGAACAGGCCATCCGAGAGCAGTTCGCCATGTCGGCGACCAGGTACTACCAGGTGCTCAACGCTCTGATCGACCGTCCGGAGGCGATCGCCTTCGACCCGTTGCTCGTCAAGCGGCTGCGAAGGCTCAGGGCAGCCCGTCAGCGTCAGCGGTCGGCGCGTCGGTTGGGTCTCGAGACTCTGAGCCATGGCGCTGCCCTCGGGTTTCACCTTGGCGAGCGCTGTCGTCGTCGTTGCCGCCGGAGTGGGCCTCGCCGTGACGTCGGGTACCGCGAACGCCGGTACACCGGACCAGTGGCTCCACGCACACGGCAACCGCAGCCTCACGGCGCCGGCGGCGGCTCGACCAAGGCACCGGCCGCATGTGCATCCAGGCTTCGCATGCGCCACCGCGGCGTACACCACGCCGTCCCCAAGGCGCTCGTCGCCGTCTACAACAATGCGGGGATCAGAGGGCTCGCGGCCGAGAAGGCGGACCTGCTTCAGGGCGCCGGTTGGAATGTCGCCGCGGTCGACAACTGGTACGGGAACATCCCCGCCAACACCGTCTACTACCCTCCGGGGCTGCGCCGAGCCGCCCACCGGCTCGCGGCTTTCCTCGGCGTGCACAGGCTGCGTCCCGCGGTGGCGCCCATGCAGTTCGACCGACTGACGGTCATCTTCGCCTCGCAGTGACATCGCGGTGTTGACTGGACGCCGTGAACATCGAACCTCGCACCGCGCAGGGCCAGGCAGGTCTCGAGGCGCTGATCGCAGACCCTCGCCAGGCCCTGGTGGCCTTCGACTATGACGGCACCTTGGCCGACATCGTCGAAGACCCTGCCGACGCTCGGCCGCACCCCGATGTCGTGGACGGGCTCGTCGCCTTGTCGGCCCGGGTGGGTCTCGTCGCGATCGTGACCGGCCGGCCGGCCGCGCAGGCGGTCGAGCTGGGACGCTTCGAGTCCGCCCAGGGGCTGGAACGGCTCGTCGTACTCGGTCACTACGGCGTCGAGAGGTGGGACGCTGCCACGTCGTCGCTGCAGACGGCGGAGCCACCGGCCGGGCTCGAGCGGGTCCGCGCGGAGCTCCCTGAGCTGTTGGCCTCGCTCGACCTCGGAGCCGCCGATGTCGAGGACAAGGGACTCTCGGTGGCGGTACACGTGCGCCGGCTGAGCGACCCGGCCGACGCCTTCGCGAAGATCGAGCAGCCACTGCGAGAGCTTGCGGCCGACACCGGACTGGTCGCCGAACCTGGCCGCTATGTCATCGAGCTGAGGCCCGCCGGGATGGACAAGGGGCAGGCCTTGAGGTCCCTGGTGGACGAGGTCGGGGCGAGGACGGTGGTCTTCACGGGAGACGATCTCGGGGACCTGCCCGCCTTCGATGAGGTCGCCAGGCTGCGATCAGCCGGTTTGACCGGCCTGTTGGTCTGCTCCGGCTCGACCGAGGTGTCGGAGCTTGCCGAGCGGGCCGACCTCGTCGTGGACGGCCCTCCCGGGGTGGCCGAGTTCATCGCCGACCTCGTCGCGTCGTTCCCCTGACCGCCGCGAGGCCAGAGAGGTTCTCGCCTTCCGCCGGAGGCTGTCTCGGGATGTGGATGGGTATCCCCCTATGCGAGACAACGTCGTAGGGTGTTGAGGAACTCATCGAGAGGGGCAGAGGGACCGGCCCGTTGAAGCCCCGGCAACCGGTACGAGCGCGTGTCCTGACGCGTCCCGTACGAGGTGCCAAATCCGTCTCAGGGCGAGAGCCGCCGTGAGAAAGATGAGAAGGAGGCCCCGTGAGCACCACACTCGAGTCTGCGACCGGGGCGTTCGCGCGGCCCCGCCCCGAGCGGCCGTTCGGCAACGCCCGCTGTCTGGTCTGTCGGGAATGCCGGGCGGAGCTGGCGCTCGGCCCCTTCTATGCCTGTCCGGAGTGCTTCGGACCACTCGAGGTCGGCTACGACTTCCCCTCGGTCACGCGCGAGTCGATCGCGAGCGGACCCAAGAACATCTGGCGGTATGTCGACCTGCTGCCGGTCCGGCCGGACATCGCGACCATCCCCAACATGGAGCCGGGCATGACCCGGCTGCTCAAGGCGGACAACCTCGCCCGCGAGCTCGGGATCAAGACGTTGTGGGTCAAGGACGACTCAGGCAACCCCACCCACTCCTTCAAGGACCGTGTCGTCGCCGTCGCGCTCGCCGCCGCTCGAGAGCTCGGGCTCAGCGTGATCGCCTGCCCTTCGACCGGCAACCTCGCCAACGCCGTGGCGGCCGCTGCTGCGAGAGCGGGCATGAGAAGCGTCGTGTTCATCCCGGACGACCTGGAGCGGCCCAAGATCGTGACGACGGCGGTGTACGGCGGCACCCTGGTCGCGGTCAGGGGCAACTATGACGACGTCAACAAGCTGGCGTCGGAGATCGCGGGCGAGCAAGAGGGATGGGCGTTCGTCAACGTCAACGTCCGCCCGTACTACGCCGAAGGCTCGAAGACCCTCGGCTACGAGGTCGCCGAGCAGCTGGGCTGGAGGCGGCCCGAGCAGATCGTGATACCTGTCGCGTCCGGCTCGCAGCTGACGAAGGTGGACAAGGGGCTGACCGAGCTGGGCAGGCTCGGCCTGGTCGAGGAGACGCCGTACCGGATCTTCGGGGCGCAGGCCGAGGGCTGTGAGCCGGTGGCCCGAGCGTTTCGTGCCGGCCACGACGTCGTCTCCCCGGTGCGGCCGGACACGGTCGCGAAGTCACTCGCGATCGGCAACCCCGCGGACGGTCCCTACGTGCTCGACGTCTGCCGCCGAACCGGCGGTGCCGTGGAGTCCGTCACCGACGACGAGATCCGAGACGGCATCCAGCTGCTGGCGCGTACCGAGGGCATCTTCGCTGAGACGGCGGGCGGCGTCACCGTCGCGACGCTGAAGAAGCTCGTCGAATCCGGGCAGCTCGATCCGGACGCTGAGACCGTTGTCTTCAATACGGGCGACGGGCTGAAGACTCTCGATGCGATCGCCGATCGGGTCGGCCCGGCGGCGACGATCGACCCGACGTACGCGGCCTTCACCGCGACGAGATTGTGAGGCATCGATGAGCGCACGAGTGCGGGTCCCGACCATTCTTCGGACCTACACAGCGGGTGAGTCCGAGGTCAGCGCCGAGGGTGAGACGTTGAACGACGTCCTCGACTCGCTCGAGGCCACCTACCCGGGAATCAAGGGCCGGATCGTCGACGAGGACGGCTCGCTTCGCCGGTTCGTGAATGTGTACGTCGGCAACGACGACGTCCGGTTCCTCGACGGTCTCGACACCGAAGTCAAGGACGCACAGATCTCCGTGATACCGGCCGTCGCCGGCGGCTGATCGTCGCCGGCCCCCGCTGGTTAGCGACATGGCCACCCGGTACACCCACGGCCACGATCCGAGCGTGCTCGCCAACCACCGCTGGCGCACGCGCCGCGAACTCAGCCGCGTACCTGTTGCCGCACCTTGCCGACGACCAGGAGATCCTCGACGTCGGGTGCGGTCCCGGCACCATCACCGTGGACCTCGCACGCGTGGCGGTACGGGGTCGGGTCCTGGGCATCGACAACGGCGCGGCAGTGGTCTCGGCAGCCACCGAGGCGGCGACGCGGGCAGGAGTGGGCAACGTCGCGTTCGAGTGCGCGGACGTGATGGCGCTGCCCTACGAGGACGACAGCTTCGACGTCGTACACGCCCATCAGTTGCTCCAGCATGTCGCCGACCCGGTCGCGGCGCTACGGGAGATGCGACGGGTCTGCCGCCAGGACGGCCTGGTGGCGGCGCGGGACGCGGACTACGCGGCGATGGCGTGGGCGCCCACCGACCCGCGGTTGGAGCGGTGGCGGCAGATCTACCGAGACGTGGCCCTGGGCGAACTCCGGGCAGCCGGACGCGGCACGGTACCTGCTGGGCTGGGCGCACGCCGCCGGGTTCTCCGACGTCGTCGCCTCGGCGGGGGTGTGGTGCTTCGCCACCCCGGAGGACCGCATGTGGTGGGGATCGACGTGGGCCGATCGGATCAGCGGCTCAGCGCTTGCCGACCAGGCGGTCGAGAGGGGGTTGGCGGACCCGGCAGAGCTCGACGACATTGCCGACGGCTGGCGGGCTTGGGCGGCCGACGCGGACGGCTGGTTCTGCGTCGTCCATGGCCAGGTCGTCTGCCGGCCCTAGCCCGACACGTCAATCGGCGGTCGACACGCCGGCAGTTCGGGCCGTCTGTGACGTCTCGGCGGACAATAAGAGCTGGGACGCGGTATCCGCGTCCCAGCTATGGCCTCGTCGCACCCACGAGGCGAGGCCAAAACTAGAGCTGGCGCGGAGCCGGGTGGCAAGACCGCTGAGGCAAAGATGACCCGATGGGACTAGGCGCTTTGATCCATCGGGTAGGCGACAGTGGGCGGCCGGGACAAGTTTCCCTCCGCGAAACACCCACGATCCCGGGTCGAAACCTTCGGCACGCATCCTTGCTCGATGGGGGTAGTGATCCGGTCGGGGACGCTGAACGACGTCAGGGCTCTGGTCAGGATGCATGCCGAGTGCTCCCCGGCAAGCGTCGAGCGACGGTACATGTCCCCGATGCCGGTGCTCAGCTCGCGCTTCGCCTCGCGGCTGCTCTGCCCGGTCGGCGGCTTCTCCAAGGTGGCCGAGCAGGACCACCAGATGGTGGGTATCGCCACCGTCGCGCCCGACGTCGACGACGACACCGCACGGACCGCGGAGGTCGGCGAGCTCGTGGTCGACGGGTACCAGCGTCGGGGCATCGGCACCACGCTGCTCGCCGCGGCGGCCCGAGACGCCTCCACGCGGGGATTCACCGCTCTCCTGCTCGCGGTACACCCCGACAACCGAGCCGTCATCCCCATGGTCAACGCCGCCGGGCTGCGCGCTCGCGTCAACACCCGGGACGGCCTCACGCAGGGTGGCCATACCGCTTGCCGCCGCCCGCCGAGAGGCCGCCACTCCACAGCACCTGAGCAGCCGTGCCGGTGGCTTGCACTCGACCGGGTCGAGTGCTAATAATGGTTTAGCACTCTCGACCCGAGAGTGACAGCCGGTTGGCTCGGCGAGGGCAAGGCACGCTGCGGGAATGGTCTGCAGGGTGGCCCTGTCCGTCCGTCGCGGGCGTCGCACCAGCCGCACCACCCCATACCTCAAGCGCGGAGGAATCGCGTACATGCCCAAGATCATTTCGTTCAATGAGGAAGCCAGGCGCGGCCTCGAGCGGGGAATGAACACCCTCGCTGATGCTGTCAAGGTGACGCTCGGCCCGAAGGGCCGCAACGTCGTTCTCGAAAAGAAGTGGGGTGCACCGACGATCACCAACGACGGTGTCTCCATCGCCAAGGAGATCGAGCTCGAGGACGCCTTCGAGAAGATCGGCGCCGAGCTCGTCAAGGAAGTCGCCAAGAAGACCGACGACGTTGCCGGTGACGGTACGACGACGGCCACGGTGCTCGCCCAGGCCATGGTTCGCGAAGGCCTGCGCAACGTCGCAGCCGGCGCGAACCCGATGGCCCTCAAGCGCGGCATCGAGGCCGCTGTCGAGGCGGTCAGCGCGCAGCTGCTCGCCATGGCCAAGGACGTCGAGACCAAGGAGCAGATCGCTTCGACCGCCTCGATCTCTGCCGGTGACTCCCAGGTCGGCGAGATCATCGCCGAAGCCATGGACAAGGTCGGCAAGGAAGGCGTCATCACCGTCGAGGAGAGCAACACCTTCGGGCTCGAGCTCGAGCTCACCGAGGGTATGCGCTTCGACAAGGGCTACATCTCGCCGTACTTCGTGACCGATGCCGAGCGCATGGAGACCGTCCTCGACGACCCCTACGTGCTCATCGTCAACTCCAAGATCGGCGCGGTCAAGGACATGCTGCCGATCCTCGAGAAGGTCATGCAGTCCGGCAAGGGCCTGCTGATCCTGGCCGAAGACGTCGAGGGCGAGGCCCTTGCGACGCTCGTGGTCAACAAGATCCGCGGCACCTTCAAGTCGGTGGCGGTCAAGGCCCCCGGCTTCGGCGACCGCCGCAAGGCCATGCTGCAGGACATCGCGATCCTGACCGGTGGCCAGGTCATCAGCGAGGAAGTCGGGCTCAAGCTCGAGAGCGCCGGCCTCGACCTCCTCGGACAGGCCCGCAAGGTCGTCGTCACCAAGGACGAGACGACGATCGTCGAGGGTGCCGGTGACACCGACCAGATCTCCGGTCGGGTCAACCAGATCCGCGCCGAGATCGAGAAGAGCGACTCCGACTACGACCGCGAGAAGCTGCAGGAGCGTCTGGCCAAGCTGGCCGGCGGGGTTGCGGTCATCAAGGTCGGCGCCGCCACAGAGGTGGAGCTCAAGGAGCGCAAGCACCGCATCGAGGACGCCGTTCGCAACGCGAAGGCGGCCGTCGAGGAGGGCATCGTCGCCGGTGGTGGCGTTGCGCTCGTCCAGGCGACCATCGTCGCGTTCGAGAAGCTCGACCTCGAGGGTGACGAGGCGACGGGTGCCGCGATCGTCAAGTTCGCTGCCGAGGCCCCGCTCAAGCAGATCGCGATCAACGCCGGTCTCGAAGGCGGAGTCGTTGCCGAGAAGGTCCGCAACATCGAAGCCGGGCACGGTCTCAACGCCGCAACCGGCGAGTACGTGGACATGATCAGCACCGGCATCATCGACCCGGCGAAGGTGACCCGCTCTGCCCTGCAGAACGCCGCCTCCATCGCCGCGTTGTTCCTCACCACCGAGGCTGTCGTCGCCGACAAGCCCGAGAAGGCCTCCGCGGCCGCACCGGGTGGCGGACCCGACATGGGCGGCATGGACTTCTAGGAGTCCATCCCGGCTGTCGGACGCACATCGGTACAGCCCTCGTACAGCGAGCGGCCCCGACCATCTCGGTCGGGGCCGCTTCTGTGTCTGTCTCGCTCCGAACGCACTGCCTACTCAGGGACGGACCGCGTGAGCAGCACGGTCGTGACGAAGGTCCTGAACAGCCGCAGCGGGTCGTCGTCGCTCAGCTCCACCGACGTGGGGTCGACCCTGCGTACGCCGCCGAGCCAGGTCGCGACCTCCGCCTGGTCGGCGTTGCGGAACCGCACCGACAGGGTTGCCGGTAGCGAGACGGCCGGCGGCGCGAAGCTCCCCAGGTCCTCGATGGCGCTGCGGGCGCCGGCGCGGATCCGCTCGCAGGCGACCTCCGGATGCAGGGAGGTCGCTGCGAAGCGGGTGTGCGACTCCTTGACCACCACCGCCTCGATGCCGGGGAAGAACGGCTCGGCCTCCTGCGCCGTCGTCGCATCCCCGGTGATGAGCACCACCGGAACCCCGTGTGCCAGCGCGACCAGTGCGTTGATCCCCGACTCACCGGCCACTATGCCGTTGAGCCGCACCTCGGCGATCGCGTTCGGGTTGTAGGTGTGGGACAGCGTCGACTCCGCTGACCCCATCGAGCCGTGGTAGGAGACGAAGAAGGCGGCGTCGAAGGACGCGTCGAGCCCCTGCATCATGTACAGCGGCTTGTGCCGACCGGACAGGTACGACGCCCTGCCGTGAAGCTCGTCCGGGTACAGGTTGCGCATGCTCGAGTGCGAGTCGTTGACGAGGAACTCGTCGGCACCGGCATCGGCGGCGCCGTCGATCGCGGCGTTGACCTCAGCGAGCAGGAGGCGTCGGAAGACGTTGTACTCCGGCTCACCCGGCAGGCACTGCGCCCAGTCGACGATCCCGGCGGTGCCCTCCATGTCGCTGGAGATGAACACCTTCATGCGGTCACTCCCTTTCGAGGCCGAAGTACGGGCGACATGCCTCGAACCCGTCGATGCGTACGCCGTCGGACAGCCCGGATGCCAGCCATGCCTCACGTGACAACCGAAGGTGCACCAGGTCGTCGACGCCGTCGTCTCGTCGGTGTCGTTGCAGGCCGTTCGGGAGGTACCCCAGCGAGCGAGAGACTCCGAGCGATGCCAGGTTGTCGGGCCAGGCCGAGGTGATGGCGTACTGCGCGCCGAGGGGTCCGAAGCCGAGCGACAGGACGGCCCGGCGCATGAGCTTGCCCACCCCCTGGCCACGAGCGCCCCGAACCAGGAACGAGGCGGTGTCGACGGTCCTGAGCGTCGGGAAGTCATTGCCCTCGAGTTCCTGGGCGCCGACGAGCTCGTCGCCCCTGTGGACGACGAAGTTCAGCCGCCACGACGACGGCGTCCAGGTGCCCATGGCCCGCCAGTAGTCCTGGTGGACGACCGTCCTGCGACCGGCGTCGGCGTCGATGTCGTACTTCGTCGCGTCGGGGTTGAGCTCGACATCGTCGGGGAGCGCGTCGCAGAGCTGCTCGAGGTCCGCCTCGGTGAACGGGCGCAGCGTCAGCTCGCCTACCGCGAGGCGGAGCCCGAAGAGCGGCCAGGAGCCTGTCGCCACGTCAGGCTCGCGCCTTCTGCGGAGCACAGCCGCAGCGCTAGCAGAGCGAAGACCCGTGCGCACGCGAAGACATCGGCCAGCTCGACATGCTCGTCGCTCGCATGGGCGAACTGGAGGTCACCGGGTCCGTACTGCAACGTCGGGATCCCGGCCCGCGCATAGTGACGCAGGTCAGACCCGTAGGGTCCACCCACCGAGTCGGGGATCGATCCGCGCACATCGGCAGCTGCTCGGCGAACGTCGGGCAGGAGGCTGTGTCCTGCGGGCAGGGCTCCGGGAGCGAACATGCCGCCAGGCCAGGTCACCTTGACCGGGTGGTCTCGCAGCCACGGGTCGTCTGCGGCGGCCGACCGCACCGCCTCTTCGAAGGCGGCGATCGCCGTCGGCACGGTCTCGTCGATGCGTACCCCGTAACGCCCTTCGGCGACCAGCCGGTTCGGAACGGTACTGGCCCAGTCGCCCGCGTGCACGACTCCTATCGACAGCGGCCATGCGAGGTCGAGGTGGCCGAAGAGTTCAGGGACGTCGCGGTTGCGGCGAGCCTCGAGGTCGAGCAGCGCGGCATGGACGACGTGGAACTTCTCGATCGCGCTGACTCCGCGGGTCCGGGTCGATCCATGCGTCGCCAGCCCGGCGACCTCCAGCCGGAAGGTCAGGGAGCCGGCGGCGGCCGGCATGACGGTGCCCGAGGTCGGCTCGGCGTTGACACAGGCCGACGCGGTATGGCCTCGACGCAGAGTCGCGAACGCGCCGACCCCTCCGTCCTCCTCCGCGCTCACGAAGTGCACAGCGAGCGGGCGCGCCAAGGCGACGCCGGAGCGTCGCAGTGCCGCCACGGCCGCGATGGCCGCGACCACACCGGACTTCATGTCACACGTCCCTCGCCCCCAGGCGACGCCGTCGACGAGCCGCACGTTGAAGGGGTCACGGTCCGGCCAGGCGTCCAGGTCTCCGGGTGGTACGACGTCGGTGTGCCCGTACAGCGCGAGGCCCGGGGTCGTACCGTCTGCCTGGAGGACCCCGACACAGCCGACCGCGGCGCTTCGTTCGACCTCCATGCCGGGGAAGTCCGGTTGCCGACGCAGCTCGGCGAGGTCGATGTCCCAGCAGTCGACGTCCAGGCCGAGATCCGCGAGCCGGTCCGCACACCAGTGCTGGGCGTCCATCTCCTCTGCGGATCCGTCGACCGAGGCGATCGCAACGAGCCCGGTCAGGTCGCGGACGACCTCGGCTTCGTCGATCGCGCCGATCACCTCGACCTCGCTGGCGCTCAGATCGGACACCACCGCACTATCGCAGACCGCTGGCGACAACTTTCTGCGCGGTGTCGGCGTGTATCAAGGGCTGTTCAGCGGCTTGTATCAACAACCGGGTCACCGTCCTCTGAAAGGGTGACCACCGACAACCTGGAGGTGCCCTGTGAACAGATGGACGAAAACCCTGCGGTCCGCCGACGGCGACCGCTACGGCGACCGTGGCGATGGCCGCTCTTGGTCGCA
Organism: uncultured Actinomycetota bacterium; assembly: GCA_963824115.1. Classification (GTDB taxonomy): domain Bacteria; phylum Actinomycetota; class Actinomycetes; order Propionibacteriales; family Nocardioidaceae; genus DASQEH01. The sequence continues at coordinate 59,409 of CAWGOA010000009.1, read as the reverse complement.
CCTACGGGTCTGGCCGCGCCCACCTGGGGTACCGCGCCCGTCCTCGTGAACCACAATCGTGTCGCCGTCGCCTCGCGTGGTCGACCTGCGAGTCGGGCGGCACGCGCACTTCGACCGCATCGTCATCGACCTGCATGGGAAGACTCCGGGGTACGCCGCAACTACGTCCACCGGCTGCGCTACGACGGCTCGGGTGACCTGGTGCCGCTGCGCGGCCGCCGCTTCATCGCCGTGAGCGTCACCCCAGCGACTGCTCACCGGAGGGACGGCACGTCGGTGTACACGGGCCCGGACCTTCAGCAGTACTCGCTCCCGACGCTGCGAGGAGTTGCCTTCATGGGCGACTTCGAGGGAACTGTGTCGTTCGGCCTGTCGCTCCGGCGCCATGCCGCCTTCCGCGTCTTTGTGCTGCACGCTCCCAACCGGCTCGTCGTCGACCTTCGGCACTGACCGGCCTGTCGGCGAAGCGCCGAGGACTCGCCCGCCAGGGTGGGCGAGTCCTCAGCCATTCGATGCGGTGGGCAAGATGGGCGCATGACGGCTGACAGTTGAGTCGGTTTGGCACAGACGTGGGTGATGGACGGACACAACGACCTGGCATGGGCGATGCGGGAGCTGTGCTCGTACGACTTCGATGCGGTCGACCTCGTCGGCGGTGAGCCCCGGCTCCAGACCGACATCCCCCGGCTGCGTGCCGGAGGCGTCGGCGCCCAGTTCTGGTCGGTGTACGTCCCTCGCTCGCTCACCCGGTGGCGTGGCGGTGAAGACCACGCTGGAGCAGGTCGACTTCATCCGGCGGATGACTGGCCGTTACCCCGAGCACTTCGCGCTGGCGACCAGCTCGGCGCAGGTGGAGAGGCGGTGGCCAGTGGCAGGATCGCCTGCTTGATGGGGATGGAGGGCGGCCACTCCGATCGACAGCTCGCTCGCGGCACTGCGCATGATGCACGGGTTGGGCGTGCGCTACATGACCTTGACCCACAACGAGAACGTGCCGTGGGCCGACTCCGCGACGGACGTACCCGCCGTCGGGGGGCTGACCGACTTCGGCCGGGACGTCGTGCGGGAGATGAACCGGATCGGCATGTTCGTCGACCTCAGCCACGTCACGGCCGACGTGATGCGCGACGCCCTCGACACGGCCTCGGCGCCGGTGATCTTCAGCCACAGCTGTGCCCGGTCGCTCTGTGACATCGCGCGCAACGTGCCCGACGACGTCCTGCAGCGGCTCGCGTCGAACGGCGGGGTCTGCATGGTCACGCATGTGGCGATGTTCGTCTCGCAACGGGTCGCCGACTGGTACCTCGACTCGCTGGACCAGATCGAGGCGGCCGGTGGAGACCGTCGCAGCTTCGCCGACATCGACCCCTTCCTGCGGGCGCGACGCGCGACGGACCCGGCCCCGGAGTGCACTGTCGACGAGCTGGCAGACCACGTCGAACGAGTGCGCGACGTCGCCGGGCTCGACCACGTCGGCATCGGGGGCGACTACGACGGGTCCAGCGAGTTCCCTCGGGGGATGGCGGACGTGTCCGGCTATCCGCTGCTCCTCGACACCCTGCGTGGACGCGGCTGGTCCGAGCGCCGAGCTCGTAGCCTTGGCCCACGGCAACGTGATGCGGGCGATGCGCGACATGGAGGATGCAGCAACCGCCTGACCGCCGAGACGTCACGTCCGGCCCGGTTCTGCCGGCGTGTCGGCCGCCGATTGACGTCTCGGCGTCAGTCGGTGCGCTCCGGGAAGACGTCGCTGAGCGGTCTCAGCTGACCCAGCGCGGCGACGACGGCGCCGGACTCCGAGCAGACCCAGTGCGGGTCGGGACCGAGCTCCGGCTCGATCGACAGGCTGTGCTCGACCGGATCGGCGCAGCCCGAGCAGACCGGCCAGCGCCGCGCCTCGTCGAACAGCGCGTCCTGGACGTCTTGGGCTACCAGACCGTCGACGAACGACGCGCCCGGCGGCCACTGCGACAGCCACCAGCGCCGGTTCGCCACGCAATCCTCGACGACCGACACCGTGTGCGGGTCGACCAGCCCCTGGGCGGCCAGGTCGCGCAGCACGAGTGCTCGCGCATTCAGCAGCGGGTCTCCCGGCGTCATGCGTTCCATCCTGGCACTCTGTTCAAATGACGAGTCCCGACAGACGCTCCGGCCGCCTGGAGGTCGTGGTCCTGCATCCCACGGACGCCGAGCACGCACAGGCGGGCGGCGCGGACCGCCTGCACGCCTGCGCCTGGGCCGACGGTCAGGCTCGCTCCATCGAGCCGGCGCGCTGAGTGCCATCGTCCGCGCCGTCGACCTTCCGGTACGGGTCACGCTGCGCCTGTCCGAGGGCTTCAGTACCCAAGGCGGGGAGCTCACGCGGCTGGCCGGACTCGTCAGCGACTACCTCTCGCTTGGGCGTCGAGGGGTTCGTGCTCGGCTTCCTCACGTCCGACCTCGACGTCGACGTCGAGGTGTGCAGCGCGCTGGCGATGCCATGGCGGGCGCGCCGTGGACGTTCGACCGCACCTTCGACTCAGCGCTCGACGCCCGCCGGGCCTGGCGGCAGGTCGGGCGCTTCCCGGCCTCGACAGCGTCCACACGGCAGGCGCGCGTACTCGGCATGGACTCCGGGTTCGACGACCTGATCGCCCTGGCAACCGCCGACGCCGGATTCGCCGCGACGGCGGTCGCCGCCGGTGGCGTGCGCGCCGAGCACGTTCCCTGGCTGGTGCGCGCCGGAATCTCAAGGGTCCACCTGGGGGCCTCTGTTCGCCCCGGCGGCTCCTGGACCAAGGCGCACACCGATGCCGCCTTCGTCCGGTCGTGGCGGCTGCTGCTCGACGACGCCATCGCAGGGCCCGCGCTGCGAGGCGGGCAGGCCGGCTGACGGGTGGCGATCTTCATCGACCTGCCGACGTGGCCCGCCCACGGGCGGCTCTGGTCGCACCTGGTCAGCGACGCGTCGCTCGCCGAGCTCCACGAGTTCGCGGCCCGGCACGGAGTGCCCCGCCGGGGCTTCGAGCGCGACCACTACGACGTCCCCGCCGAGATGTACGCCGCGTTGGTCGCCGCGGGCGCCGCGCCGATCTCGTCGAGGGACGTTGTCAGACGGCTCGATTCGGCGGGCCTGCGCAAGCGCAAGTCCGCCGCGATGGCGCAGCCGTCGGCCGGGCCGGCAGCTGCTGGTCCGCCTCCGCGCTGCGCCCAGGCGACCTGGTCGCCGTCCCCGCGATGGCGGGCGTGGTACCGGCGGATCGGCTGGCCCAGGGGATGGCGCGGCTCGAGAGCTGGGGCCTGCAAGTCCGTCCCAGGGCGACCATGTCCTCGATCGTGCATCGCGAGCCTGGCGTACCTCGCCGGCAGCGATGCGGACCGGGCGGCGGACTTCACCGCCGCCTGGATGGACCCCGACGTCTCGGCCGTGATGCTCGGCGCGCGGCGGCTACGGGACCCAGCGGGTGCTCGACCTGCTGGACTGGCGTCGGCTCGCCGAGGCCGATCCCGAAGTGGCTGGTCGGATTCTCCGACGTCACGGCGCTGCATGAGGCGGCGGCAGACCCGGCTCGGCCTCGCCACCGTCCACGGCCATGTGGTGACCTCGCTGGGACGGGCGACAGCCGCCAGCGCCGAGCGGCTCCGTCAGCCTTCTGATGCGAGCCCGAGACCGTGCACGAGCTGCTCGACGGGTCCGACATCGAGGTGGTGGTGCCGGGACGGCGACCGGTGTCCTGACCGGCGGCAACCTGGCGATGCTGGCCAGCGGACGTCGGCACGCCTGTCCAGCCGGACGCGCCCGCGGCGGCATCGTCGTCCTCGAGGACATCGACGAACACTCCGTACCGGATCGACCGGCTGCTCACGCAGCTGCTGCGCGCGGGCTGGTTCGACGGCGTGCGGGGTCTCGTCGTCGGCGCGTTCACCGACTGCGGCCCTCGCGAAGAGGTCGGCGCGGTGCTCCGGGACCGGCTGGCGCCGCTCGGCGTCCCGATGGTGTCCGGCTTCGACACCGGCCACACCGACACGATGGTCAGCGTCCCTCTCGGCGTTCCGGCCACGCTCGACACCGACGCCGCTCGTTGCTGTCTGACGCTGGTGAGTCGTTGGAGACCGCTGCGATGGCTACCGCCGCCGCTCAGGGCTCGCAGTCGCGCGAGCTCGTGGCTCAGGTTGCGCGCGGGCCGGCGCGCCTCCCATCGGGACCGGCCGAGCACTGGTCTCGTAGACCGCGGCATCGCGACGACAGCTGTTCGAGTACCGCCGCGCGCCCCGAGCGGAAATCCGTCGTCGCTGACGTGGCGGTACTCGGCCCGGACGGCGGACACGTACGCCGCGTACGCGGCGCGGTCGCCGGCGAGTACCGAGAGGTCGGCGTCGCAGAGCACGGCGCCGTTCGACGTCGCCGTCAGCCGGATCGTGTGTCGCCGTCAGACGGACCAGACGAGCGACCTCGGCGACGCGAGGCTCTCGTCGTCCGTGCCGGTCAAGGTCCGCTCGGCCAGCCGCGCAGACCGCTCCTCGTTGTCGTCTCGGCGTACGTCGTACACGGCGTCGTGGTACCAGGCGGCCAGCGGACGAGCTGCGGTCCGGCGGCCTCGCGCAGCGAGCGTGTCGACGGCGTCGAGGACTGCCCCGAGGTGGTCCAGGCCGTGATAGTGCCGGGCCGGTTCGGCGTAGCGGCTGACCAGGTCGTCGCCGACAGCCGGACGCAGCGGGGACCAGCGCTGCCCAGCGAGAGAGCAGCCGGGCGACCTGGGGGTCTCGGTCGCGTGCCGTCGGCTCTTTCTCGCTCATGCGGTCAATGATGGCCCTGCCGAAATAGGCTGTGGGCATGACTGAGACCGAGCGGCTACGCCCCCAACTGGTACCCCGACCCGTGGGGGCGGCACGAGCACCGCTACTACGACGGCACCGCCTGGACCGAGCACGTGGCCAGCCATGGCCGCCAGTCGACCGACGCGCCCGGCGGGCAGGCGCACATCCCGACCGTCAATCGGGCCACCGAGAAGGTCGTCGGAGACGTGTCCCGGGCCGGCATCCAGGCCGGCCAGCAGCTCGGCGGCGGGTCGCTCTTCACCGAGCAGGTGCTCGTCGTCAACCAGAAGGCGAAGCTGATCGAGATCAACCAGGAGTTCGCGGTCTACGACCAGCAGGGCAGGCAGATCGGCGCCGTACGCCAAGTCGGCCAGAGCGCCGCGAAGAAGCTGCTCCGGTTCGTGTCGAACGTCGACCAGTACCTCACTCACAAGTTCCAGGTGGTCGACGCCGACGGTCGGGTCGTGCTCGCCCTCACCCGCCCGGCGAAGATCATGAAGTCGCGTCTCATCGTCGAGGCCGGCAACGGCCAGGAGATCGGCCAGATCGTCCAGCAGAACGTGATCGGGAAGATCCGGTTCGCGCTCGAGGTCGGCGGCCAGCAGATCGGCTCGCTCAACGCCGAGAACTGGCGGGCGTGGAACTTCAACATCCAGGACTCCGGCGGTCGCGAGGTCGCCCGGATCACGAAGACCTGGGAGGGTCTGGCGAAGACGATGTTCACCACGGCCGACAACTACGTGGTCCAGATCCACCAGCCGCATCCAGCAGCCGCATGCACAGCCTCGTGCTGGCATCCGCGCTCGGCATCGACACCGCGCTGAAGCAGGACGCGCGCGGGCTCAACGCCTGAGCCGCTCGGCGAGGCGTCATTCGGCGGCCGACACGCCGGCAGATCCGGGCCGCCGGTGACGTCTCGCGCGAAGGGGGGCGGGAAGAGGCTGTGAGTACACCACGACGAGCGACGTCACGGCGCGGGTGAGGCAGACGTACAGGCGTCGCAGCCCGACCACCTCGTCGGCCTCCGCCGCCACGAGTGCCGGCGGGCTCGAGCAGTACGACGTGGTCGAACTCCAGGCCCTTGGCGAGCGTCGCCGGTACGACGTCCACCGCGGCGTCGAGGTCGTCGAGTCGTCACCGAGGATGGCTGTGCTCGACACCGGCGGCGAGCAGCTGGGCGGAGCTCGCCGCGTCAAGGCGTCCGGGACGATCAGGCCGATCGACCCCGGCGTCCGCCGGGCGCGTACGACGGCCTCGGCGGCCGCTCGCAGCGGCTGTGACGCGGCAAGCGCAGCTCGCAGCTCACCGCGGGCCCGGCGCACCGACGTCGGCGGCGTCAGCGAGGGGGCGATGATCGGCAGCAGCCGAGCGGCGTACTCGATCACGTCGCCAGGGACGCGGAAGCCGAGGGTGAGCTCCTCGAGGTGGGCGTCGGACTTGCCGAGATGGCTCAGCGCGTCCGGCCACGATCTCGACCGACCACGGAGTCGTTGCCTGCGCCAGGTCGCCGAGCACGGTCGCCGAGCCGGTCGAGCACTGTCGCCCGACGGAGCGCAGCATCATCGGCGACAGGTCCTGCGCCTCGTCGAGCACGACATGGCCGAGGCTGGGTGTGCGCTCGATGAGGTCCTGTGCCTCGTCGATGAGCACGGCGTCGTGCAGGGACCAGCGGGCGCTGCCCGGCCCCTTGGCGGGCTTCGCCCAGAGCAGAGACTCGCGCTCGGAGTCGGTGAGCACACCCGTCAGACGCGGCGGCGAGGAACGCGGGAGTCGCTGAGCAACCGCATCACCAGCCTCCTGGCGTCGGCCGCGGGCCAGAGCGCGTCGACGTACGCCCTGACCGGTTTGCTCCGGGCCACCGCAGTTCTGCACCCGGTCGTCCGGCGAGTCGCCGGCGAGCTCCATCTTGACCAAGATCGCGTGCGCCAGCCGTTGCGGCAGCATCGCCCGCCCGGCGCCGTACCGGACCTCGCGATGGCGAAGCTCGGCGACGATCTCGTCGGCCTCGTACGCGGGCACCCGGAAGCGGCGGGCGCCGATCGGTACGACGAGGCCCTCAGCCGCCGGGCGGATGAGCGACCAGAGCGCGTTGTCGAGCACCGTCGCCATCCGTGGGTCGCCCTTGAGCCGGGCCACCGCCGCGTCGATCCTCGGACCGCAGCGGTACGCTGCGCGACCAGCTCCTCGACCGTCGTCTGCCTCGCGTCGATCTCGCCCGAGCGCAGGCAGGACGTCGCCGATATAGCGCAGGAACGACGCGTTCGGGCCGACCACCAGACGCCCTGCCGGTTGAGCTGGTCGCGGTGCGCGTAAAGGCAGGTACGCCGCCCGGTGCAGGCCGACGGCCGTCTTCCCCGTGCCGGGGGCGCCCTGCACGCAGACGGTCGAGGCGAGGTCTGCCCTGACGATGTCGTCCTGCTCGGGCTGGATCGTCGCGACGATGTCGCGCATCGGGCCCTACCCTGGGACGCTCGATCTCCTCCTCGAGGATCGCGCTGCGCAGGTCGACTGGCCGGCCGTCGGCGTCGGTGGCTGGGGACGGGGCGACGGGCCGGGGCGACCGCCGCCGGCCGCTCGCGGGAGAGCAGCTCGTCCTCGTACGCCGTCACCACGCCGTGGGAGAAGCCGAACCGCCTCCGCAGCCGCAGCCCCATCGGGTCCGAGGAGCTGGCCCGGTAGAACGGGCGCGACACGGGGGCGCGCCAGTCCACGATCAACGGCTCGCCGTACTCGTCGGTGACATGACGCCGGCCGATGTAGAACTGCTCGCCCGGCAGTCCGAGCGAGCCGCCGGCGTCCGCGCCGTAGTCGAGCCGGCCGAAGAACAGGGGGACGTCGGGATCGTCCTCGAGCGCCTTCATCCGCTTCCAGAGCGTGAACTTCAGGTACTCGTTGCTGAACCGGTCGCCGCCGAGGGCAGGCATGGCGGCCGTGCGCTCGCGCATTCTGGCGAGCGCTTGCCTGGACTCGACGAGATGGGACTGCTCCGCGGCGAGATCCGGGCGTGCGGCAGCCATGGCATCGTTGACGGGCATCGCTCATCATCGCCGACGCGGCGTCGCCGGTCCATCCATTTGCCTTCCGCCGCCCACCACCACCTCCACCACCCGAAAGATCCGACTCTGAGGTAGTCATAGCCACCTGAGAGTCGGATCTTTCGGGTAGTAGGCTGGGGTAGTACGACGGGCGGAACGTCAGGCGGGAAGGGAGTCGGCGTCGACGATCGTGTACCCGTATCCCTGCTCGGCCAGGAAGCGCTGGCGGTGCTGGGCGAAGTCGGCGTCCACCGTGTCGCGGGCGACCACGCTGTAGAAGCGCGCGGTCCGCCCGTCCACCTTCGGACGGAGCAGCCGGCCGAGGCGCTGGGCCTCCTCCTGCCGCGAGCCGAACGTGCCGGACACCTGGATCGCCACCGTCGCCTCGGGAAGGTCGACGGAGAAGTTGGCGACCTTGCTGACGACGAGGAGCGAGATCTCGCCGACGCGGAACGCCGCGAACAGTCGCTCGCGCTCCTTGACCGGGCGTCTCGCCCTTGATCAGCGGCGCGTCCAGATGCTCGGCGAGCTCGTCGAGCTGGTCGATGTACTGACCGATGACCAGCGTCGGCTCGTCGCTGTTGTGCCGTACGAGCTGCTCGACCACCTCCGGCCTTGCTGCCGCACGCGGCCGCCAGCCGGTATCGGTCCTCCGGCTCGGCCGTCGCGTAGACGAAGCGTTCGCTGTCGGTGAGGTCCACGCGTACCTCGATGCACTCCGCCGGCGCGATGTAGCCCTGGGACTCGATGTCCTTCCACGGGGCGTCGTAGCGCTTCGGGCCGATCAGCGAGAAGACGTCGCCCTCGCGACCGTCCTCGCGGATCAGCGTCGCGGTCAGGCCGATCCGTCGCCGCGCCTGCAGGTCGGCTGTCATCCGGAAGACCGGAGCGGGCAGCAGGTGCACCTCGTCGTAGATCACCAGCCCCCAGTCGCGGGCCTCGAACAGCTCCAGATGCGTGTAGACGCCTTTGCGACGGGTCGTCATCACCTGGTAGGTCGCGATCGTGACCGGCCGGATCTCCTTGACCGCGCCCGAGTACTCGCCGATCTCGTCGGCGGTCAGGGAGGTACGCCGCATCAGCTCGTCCTTCCACTGCCGCGCCGAGACGGTGTTGGTGACCAAGATCAGCGTCGTCGCCTGAGCCTGGGCCATCGTCGCCGCGCCGACCATGCGTCTTGCCGGCCCCGCAGGGCAGCACGACGACGCCGGAGCCGCCGCGCCCAGAACGACTCGACCGCCTCATGCTGGTAGGGACGCAGCGCCCAGCCGTCCTCGACGAGCCGGATAGGGTGCGCCTCCCCGTCGACGTAGCCGGCGAAGTCCTCGGCCGGCCAGCCGAGCTTGAGCAGCGCCTGCTTGAGGTTGCCGCGCTCGGACGTGTGCACGACCACGGAGTCGTCGTCGAGGCGCTCCCCGAGCATGGGCGCGATCCGCTTGGCGCGCACCACCTCCTCGAACACCGCGCGGTCGGATGCTCGACAAGACGAGCCCGTGGATGGGGTGCTTGTCCAGCCGGAGCCGGCCGTAGCGGCCCATCGTCTCGGCGATGTCGACCAGCAGCGAGTGCGAGACCGGTAGCGGGAGTACGTGAGCAGCGCGTCGACGACCTGCTCGGCGTCATGACCGGCAGCCCGCGCGTTCCACAGACCCAGCGGGGTCAGCCGGTAGGTGTGGATGTGCTCGGGGGAGCGCTCGAGCTCGGCGAAGGCCGCGATGGCCCGGCGGCACTCCCGCGCCTGCGGGTGGTCGACCTCGAGCAACAAGGTCTTGTCCGACTGGACGATGAGCGGCCCGTCGGTCATGCGCGGTACCCCCGCCTTGCGGCGAGCCCGGTACGCCGCAACGTTGGCGCGAGACGAGCAGCGGTCGGAACAGTAGCGCCGCGACCGGTTCGGGGAGGTGTCGACGAAGGCGTTGGTCGCACCTGTCAGCCGAGCAGATGCCCAGCCGGGTCGGGCCGAAGTCGACGACGAGCATGGCCAGCCCCATGATGCACTCGGCCGTGACGAGGGCCGACACGCTCGAGCCGCGCTCTGCGACGTGCAGATGCCAGCTCTCGCTGTCGTGGCCGGCGATGTGCGGAGAGACGGGGTACTTGGACAGCAACGCGTTGACCAGGTCGACCACGCGCTCGGAGTCGCCGCCACTTGCGGCCTCGAAGACCGGGCGAAGCTCTCGGCGGAGCTTCTTCAGGGGCGCGAGGTCGCGGTCAGCGAGCCGTCGCCGGAGCCAGGCGCGGGTCTGCGAGGTAGTCGGCCAGGTCCGCTTGGGTCTGGAGCGGCGCGTTGACCAGACCGGCGGCGAGGTCGGCGTAACGAACGAAGTCCACCTGGCAACTTTACCGGGCCCTGACCGCGAGCGGTAATGCCCAATCTCGGCAAATGTGCCTTACGAGGCCTGGTCGCATGATGTGCGCCGCCGTGATCCGGTGCAGGGCAATGCTGAAATGCTCCTGCGTCTTGACGTCCCGGGCCGTCAGGCGACCGTCCTCGACCGACAGTGCATGCACCACCCGCTCCGCTGAGACACCGTGGGTGTCGACCTGCCCGAACCAGACCGGCTCACCTGTCTCGACGGCTTCGCGCAGCGTGAGCGTCGGAGAGTCGAAGACGGTGTCGGACGCACGGTCCGACACTCCTGCCTCCTCGGGGTCGTCGTGGCGCAGTGCTGCGAGGATCGCGGCAGTCGCCGCGTCGTCGAGCGAGGGCTCGTCCTGCGCGTCCCCGTCCGGAGGCGGCGGGGTACGCCCGCTCGCCTTGACGGTGCGCCGCGACGTCGTGACGTGGCCGAGCCGACATAGGAACGGCCATGTCGGCTCAGGTCGTTGACAAGGTAGGTCAACGGCTGCGGGAGCGGGGTCGTCGAGCGTCGTTCGAGGGTCTCGAGGATGTCGTCGCTGGTCCAGCCGAGGCGCTGCGCGCGCTGGAGCGAGTACAAGGAGATCCGGTACACCGTCGCGCCGCCGCGAGACTCCACGTCGGCCAGCGCGCCGAGGTCGCGAGCAGCGTCGGGACTGAGCGGGCCGGGAGCGATCGCCGTGAGGTCCGCCTGTACCAACACGTGCTCGACCCGCGGCCGGGAACAGCTCGCCGAGGGTGGCGCTGTGGAGTACCCGACCGTCCGTGGACACGAAGCTCGACGCGTGCCCCGAGAGCCGTGATGCCGAGCCAGGCCGCCTGTTCCAGCATGGCCGTCAGCTCGCGGTCGGCGGAGGCGTGCCGGCGCGGTCGGTGCCAGCCGAGCCAGCTACGCAGGTCGGCCGTGGTCGAGCACCGTCGCCTGGGCCGGGTCGCCGTACGCCTCGAGCGCGAGGTGCTTGAGCCAGGGCGGCCCACTCGGACGGTGGTGCGCGAACCAGGCCCCGACCAGCTCCGCCCACTGGTCGTCGAGCGCTTGGCCCTGCCAGGCGTCGTAGGCGTGGGTCGGCAGCAGTGCCTCGTCGCTTCCGCGGACAGCTGCGCCGAGCAGTCCGGCGGCACGGGCGATCTCGAGGTGCACCAGCGCCGACGCGGTGGGTACGTCGAGCAGGTTCGCCAACGCCCGGAGGTCTCGGCTTGCCAGGCCGCCGGTCCGTACCAGCTTCGCGGGCTGATGGTCGCAGTGCTCGACCAGGACGTCCATGCGACGTACGAACTCGAATGCCGATCCTGCAGCCACCTTGTCGACGAGCGCCGGTGACTGTCGCGGGTTGGCACTCGAAGGACGGCGGCATGGTGGGGGGCGGTTCGGTCGAGCTGGCGTCGGGGAACAGGCCCGCCATCGCCCGGACCGGCCGCAGCGACGACATGTCTCCCCACAGCAGGCTGAGCTCGAGCAGCCGCTGCACCGCTGACTCCACATCCTCTGCATCGACGCCGTCGACCAGCAGGTCGTCGGCCGTGAACGCCGATCGCTGGGTACTGGCGCGCGCAGCGACCCAGAGCTCGAAGGTGGTCAGCAGATGAAGGGCCTCGCCCACGGAATGCCGGGTCGTGGCCCGGGAGGCGATCTGGCTGAAGTCGGTGGGCGGCGGGACCGCCAGGTCCGGCCGTCAGCATGAGCAGCCGAGCGATCGCGGCGTCATCTCGTTCCCGCAACATCTGCGTCAGAGTTCGAGGGGTCGTGCTGTCGGGCGCCGAATCCAAGGAGGTCATCACCTTCCACCGTAGTCGTTGTCTGCCCATGGTCTCGCCCTTTGCCATGGGAGGATGGCGTCCACGACGAGGAGAGGCTGGTTTATGGCGCTCGTTCAGGCGCGCGGGTTGAACAAGGCGTTCAAGGGCAAGGCTGCGGTCAAGAGCCTCTCGTTCGACGTCGTTCCCGGCTCCGTGACGGGCTTCCTCGGGCCCAACGGGGCGGGCAAGTCCACGACCATGCGGCTCATGCTCGGGCTGGACAACGGCGAGGGCCTGACCACGTACGACGGAGTCGCGTACCGCGATCTCAAGGAGCCGCTGCGGCACGTGGGGTCGGTTCTCGACGCCAAGCCGTTCCATCCCACCCGAAAGGCCGTCAACCATCTGCGGATGCTCGCCGTCTCCAACCGGATCCCGGAGAGCCGGGTCATGGAGGTGATCAACATCGTCGGTCTCGGCGATGTGGCCACGGCGAAGCCGAAGACCTTCTCCCTCGGCATGGGCCAGCGGCTCGGGATCGCCACCGCCCTGCTCGGGGACCCCGGCACGCTGATCCTCGACGAACCGGCGAACGGGCTCGACCCGCAAGGGGTCCACTGGCTGCGCAACATGCTGAAGGCACTCGCGCAGCAGGGTCGCGCGGTCTTCGTCTCCAGCCACCTGCTGTCCGAGATGGCGCTCATGGCGGACCATCTGGTGGTGATCGGCCGAGGCGGCGCTCATCGCCAGCGGCAAGATGTCGGACTTCATCTCGACGAGCCATCGCAACGCCGTCATCATCCGGGTCGACGACCCTGAGCTGATGACCCGGGAGCTGCGGGCGCGCAACGCCGCCGTCGTGGCGGAGCCGTCCGGCGCGCTCGTGGTCACCGGAATGGACTCCGACACCGTGGGAGGGCTCGCGCACTCCCTCAACGTGCGCGTCTTCGAGCTGTCGAACCGCCAGGCCACGCTCGAGGAGGCCTTCCTCGATGCGACGGGGGCCTCGGAGGAGTTCCGCGCGTCCATGGGCCTCGGGCCGACGGGCCCCATGGGGCCGACGGGCGGACCCTACGGCCCGCCTCCTCCCGGCCGCGGGGCGCCGACGGGATACCCTCCGCCCCCGCAGCAGGGCTACGGGCCACCGCCAGCAGGGGTACGGCCAGCCTCCGCAACACCAAGGCTATGGCCCGCCGCCGCAGGGCTACCTACCTCAGCCTGGATACGGCCCGCCGCAGGGATACGGTCCGCCTGCCGAACCGGGGTACGCGCCGCCCCCGAACCATGAGCCGGACCCACGAGTCAACGAGGGAGACGGCCGATGATGGGCGCCCTGCGGTACGAGTGGGTCCGCATCCGGACCATCGCGTCGTCGTACTGGATGTCGGCCCTGGCCATCGTGTTGACGGCGGGCATCGCGCTGCTGCTCGCGAGCACCCTGTCGAGCACGGACTTCAGCGAGGTCGGCATCACCGACTCGGTGATCAGCAACGTCGTCGCCATCGGCGGAGGGTCCCTTCCCGGCATCCCCATCCTGGCTGCCGCCTTCACGGCGGTCCTGGGCGCGCTCGCCATGGGCCACGAGTACCGCTACGGCACCAACAAGGCGACGCTGTCGGCGCTGCCCGACCGGCTCGCTGTGGTCGCGGCGAAGGTGATCGTGCTCGCGATCTGGGTCGCCGTCGTGGTCGCGATCGGTGTCGTCCTCGACATCATCATCGGGTGGCTCTTCATGAGCGACTTCAGCGTCGGCTCGCACATGGTGCGGCCGGTCCTCGCGTACCTCTTCTACTGCGAGGGGTTCGCGATCGCAGGGCTCGGGCTGGCGTCGGTGTTCCGCAACCAGACGGGCGCGATCGTCGCGGTCCTCGTCTGGCCCTTCGTGATCGAGCCGATCGTCTACGGGATCTTGGCCGTGATCTCCGAGCGCTCCAACGCGGGCTTCGGCCAGATCACCAACCTGCTTCCGGCCTCCGCGGGCCGCCGGACGATGTTCGACCCGTACAGCGTCTGGGCGGGACTGGGAGGGTCGATCAACACGTGGGGGCTCACCGCCAGCTTCGTGGTCTTCGCCGCCGGGATCGCGGCGGCCCTGGTGGCCGGGACCGCGCTCTTCATCGCGCGAGACGCCTGATCCGCGAGACGTCACCGGCGGCCCGGATCTGTCGGCGTGTCGGCCGCCGATTGACGTCTCGCGGTTGGTACTAGCCTTCGGCACATGACGTCTGCGTCGTACGCCGCCGGCCCGACCGACTCGGCCCTGCTCGAGGAGACGATCGGGGACAACCTCGAGCGGACCGTCGCCGACGCATGGCGACAACGAGGCGCTCGCAGAGTGCGAGACCGGACGCCGCTGGACCTATGCGCAGTTCGACGCCGACGTGAACGCCCTCGCTCGCGGTCTGCTCGCCGACGGCATCGAGAAGGGGGACCGCGTCGGGATCTGGTCACCGAACCGGGCGGAGTGGACGCTCACGCAGTACGCCACGGCGAAGGTCGGCGCGATCCTGGTCACGATCAACCCGGCCTACCGGACCCACGAGCTGTCGTACGTGGTCAACCAGAGCGGTCTGTCCCTGCTCATCGCGACGGACTCGTACAAGACGAGCGACTACCGGGCGATGGTCTCGCGAGGTCCGCCCGGAGTGTGAGTCGCTACGGCGGGTGGTGTACATCGGCACGTCCGACTGGGACGAGCTGGTCGGCTCCGGAGAGGGCCAGCCCGACGAGCCTCCTGAGGGAGCGGATGGCGACGCTCGAGGCATCCGACGCGATCAACATCCAGTACACGTCCGGCACCACCGGGTTTCCCAAGGGTGCGACCCTCAGCCACCGCAACATCCTCAACAACGGGTACTTCGTCACCGAGCTGATCAACTTCAGCCCCGCTGACCGGCTGGCCATCCCGGTGCCCTTCTACCACTGCTTCGGCATGGTCATGGGCAACCTCGGATGCACGTCGCATGGTGCGACGATGGTCATCCCCGCCCCGTCGTTCGATCCCGGTGCCACCTTGCGGGCCGTTCAGGAGGAGCGGTGCACCGGCGTCTACGGCGTCCCGACGATGTTCATCGCCATGCAGAACGCGCCCGACTTCGCCTCCTACGACCTCAGCTCGCTGCGCACCGGACTGATGGCCGGCTCACCGTGCCCGAGCGAGGTGATGAAGAGGTGCGTCTCCGACATGCACATGTCCGAGGTCGGCATCGCCTACGGCATGACGGAGACGTCGCCGGTCTCGACGCAGACGCGTCCCGACGACGACCTCGAGCGCCGGGTGGCGACGATCGGTCAGGTGCATCCACACGTGGAGGTCAAGGTCGTCGACCCGGTCACCGGAGAGACGGCGCCACGCGGCACGACCGGAGAGTTCTGCACGCGCGGCTACTCGGTGATGCTCGGCTACTGGGACCAGCCGGAGAAGACCGCCGAGGTGATCGACTCCGAGGCCTGGATGCACACCGGAGACCTTGCGCAGATGCGTGACGACGGCTACCTCAACATCGTGGGACGGATCAAGGACATGGTCATCCGCGGCGGGGAGAACGTCTACCCCCGCGAGATCGAGGAGTTCCTGTACACGCACCCGGACATCGCCGACGTGCAGGTGATCGGGGTGCCCGACGAGCGGTACGGCGAGGAGATCTGCGCCTGGGTCAAGATGCGCGAGGGAGCCGAGCCCCTTGACGTCGAGAGCGTGCGAGCGTTCGCGCAGGGCCGGCTCGCGCACTTCAAGGTGCCACGGTACGTCGTGATCGTCGACGAGTTCCCGATGACCGTCACCGGCAAGATCCGCAAGATCGACATGCGCGCGCGCTCGGTCGAGCTGCTGGGCCTCGAGTCGGTCGCCGCGACCCGCACCGCCTGACCCCGAGACGTCACCGACGGCCCGGATCTGCCGGCGTGCCGGCCACTCATTTGACGTCTCACGACAGGATTTCCGGCGATGCGGAGCAATGGTTTACGCTGTAAGGCGGTGAAGCGCGTTGCCTGATCCCCTGAACTCCCCAGCCGGAAGGTGCCCAGCATGTCAACGTCGGAGCGGTCCCCCTCATCTGCTCAGGAGGTACCCGGTGGCGACGCGGAAACGCCGACGGACATCCCGGCGAAGGGCTGGTTGCAGATCCTGAAGCGCAGCTTCAAGGAGATCAGCGACGACCACCTCACCTTGGTGGCAGGCGGGGTCGCGTACACCTGGTTCCTGGCTCTGTTCCCGGGCCTGATCGCCGCGGTCCTCATCTACGGCCTGGTGACCTCGCCGTCCGAGGTCAGCTCGCAGGTCTCCAACCTGGCCAGTGGTCTTCCCCACAACGCCCAGACCTTGCTCACCAGCCAGCTGAAGGGGATCACCCGGACGCACAACAGTGGCGCCGGGATCGGCGTGATCATCTCCATCGCGCTGGCGCTCTGGAGCGCGTCGGCGGGGATGGCAGGGCTGGTCGAGGCCCTCAACATCGCCTATGACGAGGACGAGGAGCGCAACTTCGTCGTCAAACGCGGTCTCGCCGTGCTGCTGACGATCGGCTTCATTGTCTTCATCGCTGTCGCTATCGGCCTCGTGGCCGTCTTCCCCGTCGTGTTGTCGAACCTCGGGTCAGGGATCCTCGTCACGATCCTCGCGCAGGTGGTCCGGTGGGTGGTGCTCGTCGCGGCGGCGGTACTCGCGCTCGGCCTGCTGTACCGGGTCGGTCCCGACCGCGACGCCCCCGCGATCAAGTGGCTGTCCCTCGGGTCGGTCATCGCGACGGCCATCTGGATCATCGCCTCGGTCGCCTTCTCCGTGTACGTCGACAAGTTCGGCAGTTACGGCAAGACGTACGGCGCCCTGGCCGGCGTCGTCGTCTTGCTTCTGTGGTTCTGGATCACGGCTCTCGTGGTGTTGCTGGGCGCCGAGATCAACTCCGAGGCGGAGGGCCAGACCGCACGAGACACGACCAAGGGTCCTGCCGAGCCGATGGGCTCACGAGGAGCCGTGAAGGCAGATCAACCGCCACCGGCACAGTGACCTGACGGCGTCGACACGTCACCTGAGCCTCACCGAGGTCGCCATCTGACGCGCGGGCTAGTTGACGGTGAGGTAGCTGACAGCCCCCGAGTGCTGGTACCGCAGCTCAGCGAACCACCGCCGAGCCGGGTCGACCTTGGACCACGCGACGTCGACGGAGAAGGGGCGGCCGCCGGTCACGCCACGTCTGTGCCGGATGGTGAAATGCGAGTCGCGGGCGGCACGGGGGAGTACCCATGCGGTGAAGTCGGCCGTGACCGGGCGCGTCCTCGGGCCGGCGGCTACAGCATCGACATAGACCACGTAGTGGCCGGCTGCCGGATCGGCGACCGTCAACTGCTCATGCGCCGCAGGCGACACGGCGGACGAGACCAGCTGCCCCCGCCGGTAGAGGTACAGGTCGACGTCGTGACCGGCGCCCGCTGACACGTCGAATCGGATCGCCGCCGTGCCGGGCCGAATGGCGTACGTCCGGCTCCACGACGTTCCGATCTGCGTGGGGTCATGCGACGCCAGGACGTCAGGCGACAGGGACAACCGCTGCCGACGGCCTGCGACCGGACCCACGAGCGTGGTGGCGAGCGTGCCGGTCACACCGGCACGAGCTGTGAGCCGGGCCGTTCCGCTCGAACCGGATGCCGCGACCTGCTGCGGCGCGTCGACGTAGACCGCGCGGACGACGACGGGACTGGTCACGTCGTGCCCGAGCGAGCCGGTCCAGGTAAGGCTTCCGCCGACGAAGCGGTCGTACTTGGCGCTGCGCCGCGCGACGAACGTCAAGGAGTACCGCCGGGACTGGCCCGGAGTGAGAGTCATCGTCGACGGGGAGACCGACACGTTGAGCCCGGGCAGACCACGAACACTCGAGCGGTAGGTCTCCGTGCGACTGGCGACGTTGGTAACGCGGCGGGTGACGGTACGGGTGGCGACCAGGTCGCCCACCGACACCGACGCGAGGTTGCGCCAGCTTGCACCCACGCTGTCGTAGACCAGTCCCGGGTCGAGAGCTCGTCGCAGGTCGACTTCCCCGGCCCCCTGTGCCAGCGGACCCCCGCCCCGCAGGTGTACAGACGTTGTCATCAGGGCGGACTTGACGGCAGCGGGTGACCAGCCCGGATGCGCGGCCATGATGTCCGCGGCCATACCGGCCACCTGCGGTGCCGCCATGGACGTTCCCGACGCCAGGTCCCACAGTCGTCCGTAGTCGGCAGGCGGCGACACCGCTGACACGACAGCGACGCCGGGGGCGGCGAGGTCAGGCTTCAACACGTCCGCCGGGCCGTCGGAGACGGGACCCCGTGAGGAGAAGCTCGCCAACCGGGAAGTTCCGGGTCTTGTCGACGCCGCCGGGCCGAGCGACGCGGTCGGTCTGCCGTGCGAGCGGATGTACCCCCGGATGGCTCTGCCGTCGCGTCGGCTGACCTGGACGGTCGGTACGGCGTGCACGTCGGCGTCGGTGGCGCCGGGCGCCGTGTTCACGAGGACCATCGCGACGCCGCCGCTCTGCTGGACGCTCACGCTCTTGGCGACCCGGGCGATACCACCGCGTTCGCATACGACGACCGCCGCGTCGACCACCTTGGCATCCAGGGCGCCGGGATAGCAGAGGCTCGCGTGTCTGAGGGAGGCTCCCGCGGCCCGAGCGTCCGCCGCGTACACGAGCCGGGTCGGCCCGACCCTGCGGTCCGACACCATCGACCCCGCGTACCGCTGGCCGTTGCCGAGCGCAACCGAGCCTCTGAACGGGTTGTCGTCCGCGGCGGCGACGGTCGTGACCGCTGGGCCGTGAGGGGCCACGGTCGAGTCGGCGGGGCCTTCGTCGCCGGCCGATACCGCGATGAAAATCCCGGCCTTGGTCGCGTTGGAGAAGGCCTGCTCGATCGGGTCCGTCGCCGAACCGGTCGAGCCGATCGAATAGCTGATGACGTCGACGCCATCGGTCACCGCCTGGTCGACAGCTTTCACCGTGTCTGCGGTGGTGCATCCGTCTTGGCTCGGGTCCGGTGCGGTCCAGCAAGCCTTGTAGATGGACAGCGCCGCACCGGGTGCGGCTCCGGAGATGTGCCCGAAGTCCTGACCGCCGATGCGCGCGTCGACCCCCGCGTTCCCTGCTGCCGACGCGGCCGTGTGCGAGCCGTGGCCGTCACCGTCTCGGGGAGAGGCGAAGTCGACGGCGGCGAGGTTGCTGCGCCCGAACCCCCGGAGGAAGTACCGGGCGGCGAGCACCTTGTCGTTGCAGACATGCCGAGTCCAGCGCCGGCCGGCACGACAGGTGCCGGTGAAGCCGGGGTAGGTGCGACGCAGCTGGACCCGGTCGATCGGCAGCCCCGCGAACGACGGGTTCTCCGGCCAGATCCCCGAGTCGATCACGCCGATCACCTCGCCGTGTCCGGCGTTGCCTCCGAGATGAGCTGCCGACGCCGGGCTGCTCGTGGCCGAGGCGCCTCCGATGAACCGAGCGGCCGAACCGGGCACTGTCCAGGTGGGCGAGCTGGCTCGCGTCTACGCTGCGGACCCGTCCCATGGACATGGCCTGGGTCACCTGGTCACGGGTCAGCTCGGCGGCGAAGCCATCCACCGCAGTTCGATAGGAGTAGAGAACCCTGGGGTTTCCGAGCACCGCGAGGACGTGTCCTTGCCCCGACGACGAGATGGTGTCCGTACGCCCGCACCGCGGGAGTGTCGGCACGGAACCGGTGGCCGGAGTGGGGAGTCGTGGCGGGGAACCCGCGCAGGTGCCCGTCATACGTGGCAAGGGGCTGCGATCGGAGGATGACGATGTACACGGCCGCGTCCCGCCCGGGGCGCTGCGCGGCGCTCGCCACGGCCTGCGACGCCACGACGACGAGTGGCGAGACCGCCAGGGCACAGGCGGCAGACGCGGCGACGAGACGTCGCACTGGCTGCCTCCGATCTGTCGGCTCGATCAAGCCCTCCAGCCTGCTCCAGGAGGCGGACGCCGTCAACATCGTAGAATTCCCATTGTGCCTCACCCCGTGGTTGTTGGTTTCGACTTGGATATGACGCTTTTCGACACCCGACCAGGCGTGAAGCGGGTATGGGACGCGTTGTCGGCGTCCAGCGGCCTGTCCGTCGACAGCGATCTCGTCGTCTCCCGTCTGGGTCCACCGATCTGGGCCGAGATGGCGAACTGGGTCCCGCCCGAGCAGGTCGAGGAGTTCGTCGACCGGTACCGCTCGCTCTATCCCGACCACGCCATCGAGCCGACGGTGGTACTTCCAGGAGCGTCAGGCGTCGGTGGGGGCGGTCAGGGCGGCTGGTGGCCAGGTGTTGATCGTCACCGCGAAGCACCCGGACCACGCCCGGCGCCATGTCGACCATGCCGGTCTGCCGGTCGACGTCGTCGTGGGCGACCTTTGGGGGCAGGGCAAAGGCGCAGCCCTGACGGAACACGGCGCGTCGGTGTACGTCGGCGACCACGTGCTCGATGTTGCCGGCGCACATGCCGCCGGCGCGGTGGCGGTTGCCGTCGCGACCGGACCCTGCACCGCCGCCGAGTTGACGGCGGCCGGCGCCGACGTCGTCCTCGCCGACCTGACCGAGTTCCCCCGGTGGTTTCGAGACCACCTGCTCGAGACACGCCTGACGACGCTGACGGCCCGGCTGCTCGACCTCGGCAGCCTCCTGGTCGCCTTCAGCGGTGGGGCTGACTCGGCTCTCCTCCTCGCGGCCGCGGCTCGGGTGCTCGGCGTGGACAACGTGGTCGCCGCCACGGCTGTGTCTGCCTCGCTTCCCGCGGTCGAGCGTGCGCAAGCGCGGCAGTTCGCGGCCGACCTGGGCGTGCGCTATGTCGAAGCCGAGACGCACGAGATGGACCGTGCCGGCTATCGCGCCAACGCCGGCGACCGCTGCTACTTCTGCAAAGCCGAACTCGTCGACGTGCTGACGCCTATCGCCTCAGAGCTCGGCCTCGCCGCCGTTGCCACCGGGACGAATGCCGACGATGCCGCAGCGGGCTTCCGCCCGGGTATCCGCGCCGCCGCCGAGCGCGCCGCGGTGACGCCGCTGCTCGATGCCGGGCTCGCCAAGGAGCAGGTACGCGAGCTCTCCCGGAAGTGGGATCTTCCGACGTGGGACAAGCCGGCAGCGGCGTGCCTGTCCTCGCGGATCGCGTACGGCGTCGAGGTCACGCCGCAGCGGCTGGCAAGGGTCGAGCGCGCCGAGCTTGCAGTCCGGGCGGCGCTCGCCGGGCACGGCCAGCACGTGACCCAGCTCAGGGTCAGGGACCTGGGCGGCGTCGGACGGCTCGAGCTGGACCAGGTCTGCTTGGAGGCTGTCTCGGCCGCGCCGGCTCTGGAGTCCGAACTGCTCGAGGCTGTACTGCGCTCGGGCTTCGACGACGCCGTGGTGGACCCGGCCGGCTTCCGGTCGGGGTCGATGAACGAGCTGTTGGCGGATCCGGCCAGCTACCGCTGACGCGTCCACGCGGCTCTTGGGGGCTGTAGGCTTGGCTGGTGCCTCCGTGTGAGCGGGGGTCTCCCTATGCCCGCGATGCCAGAGCAGCGTCGGATCGATCTCTCGAGAGGTTCACAGTGCCCACCGGCAAGGTCAAGTGGTACGACGCAGAGAAGGGCTTCGGCTTTCTCACCACGGACTCGGGCGGAGACGTCTTCGTGCGCTCGGACTCGCTACCCGCGGGCGTCGGCGCGCTCAAGTCGGGCAGCCGGGTCGAG
This sequence comes from uncultured Actinomycetota bacterium, assembly GCA_963824115.1. Taxonomy (GTDB): domain Bacteria; phylum Actinomycetota; class Actinomycetes; order Propionibacteriales; family Nocardioidaceae; genus DASQEH01. The sequence continues at coordinate 37,782 of CAWGOA010000009.1, read as the reverse complement.
TTCGGCCTTGTCCAGGGCCGCAGGGGCGACCAGGCGATCCAGGTGACGGTGCTCGACCCCACTCCGTCGGTCGCCAAGGCGTTGCGGAAGAAGCCCGAAGAGATGGTCAACATCGTCGAAGACCTGATGAAGCTGCTGGAGAAGCTCGAGCAGACCTACCGTCGGGGGCGGCACACCGACACCCGGGCGGCCAAGCAGACGGCGACGCTGCTGCGCGCACTCGCAGACGAGCTCGAGCTGAGCTGATCAGGCCGGCCGGGCCGCTGCCGCCCGGTTGCTGATCGCGAGCCCGCGCAGAACGAACGCCAGCCAGGCGACCAGCACGGCGGCCACGATGAACAGGCCCAGCTTGGCGATCTGCGGCATGAAGACGCCGAGGAAGCCGCCGATCACCCAGGAGAGCTGGAGCAGCGTCTCCGACCTCGCGAAGACGCTGGTCCGGACCGCCTCGGGAACCTCGCGCTGGATCAGGGCATCGAGGCTGAGCTTGCCCAGCGACTGGCTCATCCCCGCGACCAGGCCGAGGATCATCGCCGGCACCAGCCCGAAGAACAACGCCGCGTACACGGCGGCGGCGGCGTCGATGACCAGCGTCAGGAGCACGAGCAGCTCGGGCGCCCTCGCCTTCACCATCGAGCCGGCGACGGTGCCGAGGGTGCTGCCCACACCGGCGGAGCCGATCACGAGAGCGAGCAGGAGCGTGCGCCGATGCTCCCAGCCGTGGATCGGCTGGTTGCGCAACAGGAAAGCCATGAACATCGTGAGGAACCCCGACAGCATCCGCAAGCCGGCGTTGCACCGCAGGGCTGTGACTACGACCGGAGTGATCCCGGCACGCCGGGAACGACGTCCGGAGTCGGTCACGTCGCGCAGGTCGACCGACTCCTCACCGGCCGCGGAGTCGACCCGGGCGGGGAGCAAGATGGCGAGCACGGTACCGCCGATGAAGACGAGCGCGGCGTACCGCAGGGACCACTGAGGGCCGATCCACGACGTGAGCCCGGCGAGCGGAGCGGAGATGGCTGCTCCGGCAAGGCCGGCAAGGGAGATCCGGGAGTTGGCCTTGACCAGCGTCAGACCCGTCGGGGATGACCCGGGGCACCGCCGAGGCGCGGGTGACACCGTAGGCCTTCGACGCGATGAGGCACGCGAGTGCCGCCGGGAACATCCACGCCGACTTGGTCGAGACGGCACCTGCGAGGCGTCCAGCACCCGAGTGCCCGCAGCAGCATCGTCGCTCCGATGGCCCATCGGCGACCGCGGCGGAACCGATCGAGGAACGGGCCGATCAATGGCGCCATCACGGCGAACGGCAACATCGTGATGCCCAGGAACAAGGCGATCTGGCCGCGAGCCTCGGAGCTCGGCACCTGTGAAGAACAACGTGCCGGCCAGCGAGATCGTCAAGGCGGCGTCGCCGGCGGCATTGAACGCGTGCAGCTCGATCAGCCGGTAGAGGCCGGTCTCCCCGGCGCCCTGTGCGCGAGATGCCTTTCTGGCCATCCGCGCGGCGCCGGTGGCGGCGCGTCCGGACAGAGCCGCCGCCTGCCGGGCCCGTGCCGCAGCCCGGCGAGTGCGCCCCTCGGCAGCAACCGCTCCCGCCCCCTCCGGGGCGGACGAGGACGAGGTCGTCCCGGTGCCAACGTTGCCCTCGTCGCTCTGCACGCCTCTATCTTGCCTTGAGCGCTGGACAATGGCGGTCCGTGGGAGCGATTGGGTTCCGGCGTGTGGATGGGTCACAATCGTCAGGTGACGACTGCGACGCGGGCACCGAAGCCCGACCCTGTCCTGGTGGGCGCCTCCGACGTGGCGCGCGAAGCGTTGGAGGCCGTTGTCGACGCCGCCGACGTCGGCGACCACAGCGGCGCGGTGACCGAGGCCGAGCGCGTCATCACCCACCTCTTCGCCGCCACGCGCAAGGGGTACGCCGGCTGGCACTGGGCGGTCACGCTCGCCCGGGCGCCTCGACAGAAGACCGTGACGGTAGACGAGATCGTCCTGCTTCCCGGAGCGGGCGCGCTGACAGCGCCGCCGTGGGTACCGTGGAAGGACAGGGTCGACAAGCGCGACCTCGGGCCAGGTGACCTGGTCCCGGTCTCGGCGGACGACCCCCGCCTCGTTCCCGGCTACCTGACGGGCGACGAGGCGCTCGATGCGATCTCCGCTCGTGAGGTCCGGGAAGTGACGCGCGAGCTCGGGCCTCGGCCGCGAGCGGGTGCTGTCGATCACGGGGCGAGACGAGGCCGCCGTACGGTGGTTCGACGGCGACAACGGCCCGGGATCGCCGATCGCGCAGTCAGCGCCTGGTCGGTGTACCTCCTGCGGTTTCCTGGTCCGGCTGAGTGGTGCCCTCGCGACCTCGTTCGGCGTCTGCGCCAACGCGTCGTCCCCCAGCGACGGTCAGGTCGTCTCGTTGGAATACGGCTGTGGCGCCCACTCCGACGTCCGGGTCCCGGAGCAGTCACAGCACCAGCCGGTGGCCGCCTTCCCGGTGCACGACACCTTGACGTCGGACGCGTGGATCGACGCGGACGTCGAGGTCATCGACGCTTAGAACGCGCCGAGACGTCACTCTGGCGGTCGACACGCCGTCAAAACCGGGCCGCTGCTGACGTGTCGCGGGTTTAGAGGCCGGCAGCGCCCAGCGGGCTCGTCTCCACTTCGCCCTCCGGCTGCGACGCCAGCCGCCTGCGCCGGCGGCGGCAGTACTCGAGGCCCAAGCCGCCGAGTGCGAGACCGGCCAGGCACGTCCAGATCCACCAGAGGTGGCCGTCCTTCTGCAGCGTCGAGTACTGCGTCAGCAAAGCGACGAGTGTGATCAACCAGAGCGACGTCCCGACCATGACGGTACGCACGCCGGTCACATCGAGCGGCTGCACCTTGGCGGTGACATAGGTCTTGTGGCCGATCTCGATCTGGTCGATGGGCGGCCGGCCGCCGAACGGGTCGGGGTCAGGCCCTCGCTCGCCCGCGCGGTACCTCAGCTTCGACTTGCGCTCGGTCACACAGCTAGCCTACGCCGCGAGCGGCCGGCCACCCTCTCTATTTTCCTTAGCAATGCTAATGAGATATGCTAAGGGATATGCCCATCTACACACCTCACAGCGCCCGGACGGATGCCGGCCTGGCCAGTAGCCTGCGGATCTCCGTCATGCGGCTTCTCGAGCGTCTGCGCAACGAGCGGGACGCCAGCTACGACCTCAGCGCCACGCAGCTGGCGGTGCTCGGCACCTTGTGGCGCCTCGGTCCGTTGAGCATCGGTGACCTGGCGGCCGCCGAGAAGGTCCAGCCCCCGTCGATGACGCGGACCGTGACCTGCCTCTGCGACAAGGGACTCCTGAGACGCGACGCCGATGCCGGCGACAAACGGCTCGTGGTCGTCTCCCTGACGGAGGCAGCGGACTCGGTACTGGCCGAGTCGCGGCGGCGCAAGGAGGCATGGCTCAACCGTCGGCTGCACGAGCTCACCCCCGCCGAGCGCAAGATCCTGCGCGATGCCGCCCCCATCCTCGAACGTCTCTCGCACGCATGAGCCCTACCTTCCAAGCGCTGGCCGTCCGCAACTTCCGCCTCTACTCACTCGGTGGGGTCGTCAGCAATACCGGCACCTGGATGCAGCGCGTCGCCCAGGACTGGCTGGTCCTCCAGCTGACCCACTCGGGTAGCGCGCTCGGCATCACGACCGGTCTCCAGTTCCTGCCGTACCTGCTCGTGACGCCCTTCGCCGGGCTGCTCGCCGACCGGTACTCCAAGCGGTTCGTCCTGACGATCACGCAGCTGGGTCTGGCCGCATCATCCGGGCTCCTCGGCCTGTTCGCGGTGACCGGAGCGGCGACCGTCTGGCATGTGTACGCGCTGGCCCTGCTCTTCGGGGTCGGCACGGCCTTCGACGCCCCCGCGCGGCAGTCGTTCGTGATCGAGATGGTGGGTCGTGAGCACCTGCCCAATGCGGTCGGTCTCAACTCGGCGTCGTTCAACATGGGACGGATCATCGGCCCCGCTGTTGCCGGGTTCCTGATTGCGGCTCTCGGCTCCGGCGTGCGGGCCACCGGCTGGGTCATCTTGATCAACGCCGTGAGCTACCTGGCTGTCGTCGGCTCGCTCCGCGCGATGCGCGCGGCCGAGCTGACTCCCTCCGTATCCCGCTCGAGCGGGCCAAGGGGGCCCTGCGAGACGGCGTGAGGTACGTACTCGCCCGTCCCGAGCTGGTCTTCGTCTTCGTCGTCGCCTTCGCCACCGGGAACCTTCGGGATGAACTTCCAGATGACGAGCGCCCTGATGGCCACCCGCGAGTTCCACAAGGGCGCCGGCGAGTACGGCGTACTCGGGTCGTTCATGGCGATCGGGTCCCTCGCCGGCGCCCTGCTCGCGGCACGTCGCGGGTACCCCCGCATGAATCGTCCTCGTGCTTGCCGGCATCGCGTTCAGTACCGCCGACATCGTCGCCGGGCTGATGCCGACGTACTGGCTGTTCGCCATCTGGCTCCCGGTGCTCGGGATCACCGCGCTTACGCTGCTCAACTCGCTGCAGACGGTCGTCCAGCTGTGCGTCGACCCCGACATCCGAGGCCGGGTCGTGGCGCTGTACATGATGATCTTGATGGGAGGGACCCCCGTCGGGGCGCCGGTCATCGGCTGGATCGGTCAGACGTTCGGGGCGCGATGGACGCTCATCGGTGGCGGCACCATCACGCTTGGCAGTCGTCCTCGTGGCGACTGTCTGGCTCATGCGGGTCGAGGACATCCGAGCTCAGCGATGTGTCGGTGCGCGCTGAGAAAGTTGCCGCATGAACGACTACGACGCTGCGCGCAGACAGGTACTTCGAGCTGATCGACTCCGACACCGAGCGGTTGCTCGAGATGGGGGAGCGTGGCCTGACCGAACAGGTACCGTCCTGCCCGGGCTGGGACGTTGCCGAGGTCGTGTGGCACACCGCCGAGGTGTATCGAGCACAAGGTCCGGGTGATGGCCGACAACGCCTGGCCCGACCCGTGGCCGCCAGCCTGACTTCGACGGGCGCCCGGAGCTCGCCTTTCTCCGCGACGCCAAGGACGACCTGTTCGCGGAGTTCGCGCGTCACGACATCGACGAGCCGACCACGACCTTCGGAGCCGACTCGACGATCGGCTTCTGGGCCCGCCGGATGGCCCTCGAGGCAGCGGTCCACCGCTACGACGCCGAGCTCGCCCATCACGACCCCACCCCTGTGGCCGACGATCTCGCCGTCGACGGTATCGACGAGGTGCTGCGGGTGATGCTCGGCCGGCCCGTGGTGGGCCGAGCGGGTCGACGACCGGGCATCCTGTCGACGCCGTGGTCACGGTCGAGGCGGCCGGGCGAACATGGTCGTGTGACGTGCGCCGGAGGTCCGTGTCGATCTCGTCCGAGCCGGATCCGGCGGCTGCGGCGGCGGTGTCCGGTCAGCCCCAGCAGGTCTTCTTGCTGGCTCTGGGGCAGAGTGGACGACAGCGCGGTCGAGCTCTCGGGCGATGCCTCGACCCTCGCTGAGCTGCGGGCTCGTCTTGTGGAGTGCCTCGGCTGAGCCGGGTAGCCTCACCGGCATGCACCCCCGGTACCGGCGCCTGCTCATTCCCGGGCGTTCTGGTACTGCTCCTGGTCATCGTCGTCGTGGCGGCGCTGCGGTGAGCTCGCCGGTGCTCGACTCGCTCGATGACGCCCGCACGGTCGTCCGCGAGCTGTTGACGGACGACGTGGCGCTGGTGCGGGCCAGCTTCTCCGGCCGTCAGCGCAACACGACAGTCCCGTTCCGTCGGGCCGAGCTCCGCTACGTCGACCTGAAAAGCGGACGGCGGCTGCAGGTGACCACGTACGACGAGACCCAGGCGTTCACCCGCAACGTCGACCTCGGTACGGACACCGAGCTCGAGATCGACTCGCTGGTCACTGCCGGCTACGCCAACTGGCACGTGGAGACCACCCGGGAGACCGTGCAGCTGAGATCTCCAAGAAAGGCCGGCCCTTCCTGAGCCGGACCTCGCGGACGTCGGCGCTCGAGCAGTCCCGTGACCATGACCGAGCCAAGTCGCGCCGCCTCGACGGAACCGACCCGATGTTCGAGGCCCTGGGGATCGCGACGCACGACGGGCGGATCAAGCCCACCAGGGTCGCCAAGTTCCGCCAGGTACAAGACTTCCTCGCCGCCCTCGACCCGGTCGTCGGCGACCTGCTCACCGCTGTCGGACCGGCAAGGGCTGTCGGCGCAGCGACCGCTCCAGGTCGTCGACCTCGGCTGCGGCAACGCCTATCTCACGTTTGCCGCGCTCAGGTACCTCGACAACGTCAAGTCGCTCCCGGTTCACATCGTGGGGGTCGACGTCAAGGCTCAGGCGCGCGCGCACAACAGGGACAGATCGCCGAACGGCTCGACCTGGCCGAGCAGGTGCAGTTCGTGGACAGTACGATCGCCGGCGCCATGGTCGAGCAGACCCCCGACCTCGTCATGGCACTGCACGCCTGCGACACAGCGACCGACGACGCGCTCGCTCGTGCCGTGACGTGGCAGGCACCGGTGATCTTGGCGGCCCCCTGCTGCCATCACGACATCCAGCGCCAGCTCACTGCTGCGGAGGCGACCGGGCCGTACCGGCTCGTCACACGGCATCCGATCCTGAGGGAACGCTTCGCCGACGTGCTGACCGATGCTCTTCGCGCCGCGATCTTGCGGATCGTCGGGCTATCGCGTCGACGTGATCGAGTTCGTCGACTCCGTGCACACCCCGCGCAACGCCCTGATCAGGGCGGTCAGGACGGGTGCCGCCCCCGGCGAGGCAACCGTGACCGCGTACCGGTCCCTGGTGGCCGAATGGGGTGTCCAGCCTGCGCTGGCCACCCTGCTCTCGGCCGAGCACCCTTCCTTGTCGGCACCGGGTGCTGTGGATGCCGGTAGGTAGCGGCGCTCGGATCGCTGCCATGCTGCTCACGGCTGGCCTGGCGCCGGCAGCGTTGCCGCCGGACCCGCTGCTGCGTCGTACCACTCGGCGCCGGCGCGCCATGTCGCGTTCACGATCTCGGCTCCTGTCATCACCGAGTCGAGCTCACTGGTCGTGAGCACGGTGCATCCCGGCCTCGTCTACACAGCCAACGACTCCGGCGGCAGCGCGACCGTCTACGTCCTCGATGAGTCCGACGGCCGCCTGGTCGGTCAGACCTCGCTCACCGGGGTCGCGGCGGTGGACATCGAGGCGATGGCGATCGGCGACGACGGCACGCTCGTCGTCGGCGACATCGGCGACAACCATGCCGTGCGAGGCCACGTGGACATCTATCGGCTCGCCCAACCCGGTCCGGGCAACGAGTCGGTGACGCCGAGGGCGGTCTCGTTGACCTACGCCGGCGGCCCCCGCGACGCCGAGTCGCTCCTGTACGACGCCCAGAGCGGCCGGGTGTTCGTCGTGAGCAAGCTGCTCGGAGGCGCGAAGGTCTACCGAAGCCCCCCTCACGTCTTCGACCGCACGCATGCCCGGCTGTTGCCGAGGGCGTCCGCACCAGCGATCGCGACGGATGCGACATTCGTCGACGGGCATCGCTACGCGCTGATCAGGTCGTACTTCAGCGCCGTCGTGTACCGCTTCCCGTCGTGGCGCAAGGTCGACAGCTTCGACCTCCCGCTGCAGAAGCAGGGGGAGTCGGTAGCCGCACTTCCCGGCGGGCGGGCTGTCCTGATCGGCTCCGAGGGGGTGCGCTCGAAGGTACTCCGGTTCAGGCTTCCCGAACCTCGACCGGATAGAGCGGCGCAAATGGCCTCTGCGGCCGCATCCAGCGGACGGGCGCGACCACCGTCACCCGTACCAGCGTCCCGGGGGAGTCGGCGCGCATCCTCGCGGCACCGCCAGCACCTGCGCTCGATCGCCGGACTGGTCGTCGGCATCGCGCTCGCCGGAGTCGCGCTGGTCCTGCTCACCAGCGTGCTGGTCGCACCGCCGCCGGCTGCCGCGGGGCGTAGGGGAGTACCTCTCGAGAGTACCTTTCTCGCCTCTCGGCGGTGGGGCCGACTCAGCCTGACGACGAGGCAGCGCTCGCCGTGCTTCTCGCGTAGGGCGGGCAGCAGGGTCGACTTGGCGAAGTCGAGGAAGTCCTCCTGGCCCTCGTCGCCGATCTGGACGATGGCGACGTCGGTGAACCCCGCGTCGACGAACTCTCCGATCGCGTCCAGAATCGGCTCGACGTCCGGGCCGCAGGGAATCGACTCGGCCACGTCCTCGGGGCGGACGAACTGGCTCGCGCTGTCGAAGCGCGGCGGTGCCGGGCAGCTCCGCGTTCACCTTCCAACCGCCGCCGAACCAGCGAAACAGGCTGTGCGCCCGTTCGATCGCGACGTCTCGGTCGTGGTGCCAGGAGATCGGGATCTGTCCGATCGCGCGGGTCGCCGCCGGATTGACCTTCGTCCACTGCTCGATCAGCTCAGCCTTGGGCTCCACTGCGACCAGCGCATCGGCTAGCGGTGCCAGCGCCTCGATCGACTGTGGTCCCGGATACGGCGAGCGCGAGGGGGACCTTGGTCTCCGGCAGGTCCCAGAGCTTGGCGGAGTCCACGCGGTAGTGGTGGCCCGCATGGTTGACGTACCCGCCGGCCAACAGGTCGTGGATGATCTGTACCGCTTCCTCCATCATCTCGTGGCGTACGTTCGCCGGTGGCCAGCCCTGTCCGACGACGTGCTCATTGAGGTTCTCCCCCGCACCTAGACCGAGGGTGAAGCGGCCGTCGGACAGCACTGCGATGGTCGCCGCCTTCTGCGCCACGACCGCCGGGTGGTACCGCATCAACGGGCAGGTGACATACGTCATCAGCTCGACCGACTCGGTCACCTGGCTGACCGCGCCGAGCATCGCCCAGGCGTAGCCGGCGTGCCCCATCTCGTCCAGCCAGGGGAAGTAGTGGTCGCTCATGACCTCGAAGTCGAAGCCGGCTGCCTCGGCTCCGGCGGCGTACTTCGACGAGCCGCTTGGGGCTCGACTGCTCAGTCATCAGGGTGTAGCCGAACGATGGGGCCGACGAACTGCTCCACGTCATCTCCTCGGGTCGGTGTCACCCACCTCATACCCAGACTCGTTGCCGTTAGTCGACCCGAGCGACTGTCGCGGCTCGACTGCCGCCGCCGGCCCATGCGCCCGGTCGAGGTCCTTCGCGCCTCGTCGAGGGTGCATTCCAGCCCGGTCGAGGGGGCGTTCGCGCCCGGTCGACGTCAGAGGTGGTCGATCACCCAGTCGATGCAGGCGGTCAGTGCCTCGACGTCGGACGGGTCGACGGCGGGGAACATGGCCACCCGGAGCTGGTTGCGGCCGAGCTTGCGGTACGGCTCGGTGTCGACGATCCCGTTGGCCCGGAGCACCTTCGCGACCGCGGCAGCGTCGATGCTCTCGTCGAAGTCGATCGTGCCGATGACGAGCGAGCGATCGGCCGGCTCGACGACGAACGGTGTCGCGACCGGTGACTTCTCCGCCCAGCCGTACAGGTGCTCGGACGACTCGGTCGTCCGGCCGACCGCGGCCGCCAGCCCGCCCAGCCCGTTGAGCCACGCGGTCTGCTCGGCGAGCAGGAAGAGCGTCGACAGGGCCGGCGTGTTGTAGGTCTGGTTGAGCCGCGAGTTGTCGATGGCCGTCTGGAGGTCGAGGAACGCAGGTATCCAGCGTCCGCTCGCCTTGATCTTCGCCGTCCGCTCCAGCGCCGCGGGCGACATGATGGCCAACCACATGCCGCCGTCGGAGGCGAAGCACTTCTGCGGAGCGAAGTAGTACACGTCGGTCTCGCTGACGTCGACGGGAAGCCCACCGGCGCCCGAGGTGGCGTCGATGACCACGAGCGCGCCGTCGGCCGCGGCATCGACGCGGTGGACGGGAGCCATCACGCCGGTGGACGTCTCGTTGTGCGGCCAGGCGTAGACGTCGACGTCGGCCTCTGCGGAGGGCTCCGGTCGGGTGCCGGGAGCGCAGGAGACGATGGTCGGAGCGCCGATGAACGGCGCAGACTTGGCCGCCGCGGCGAACTTCGCCGAGAACTCACCGAAGGACAGATGCTGGCTGCGTTCATCGGATGAGGCTGAAGGTGGCGATGTCCCAGAACGCCGTCGAGCCACCGTTGCCCAGCACGACCTCGTACCCGTCCGGAAGGGAGAACAGGTCGGCCAGGCCCTCGCGGACCCTGCCGACCAGCGCCTTCACGGGCGCCTGCCGGTGCGAGGTACCCAGCAGCTGGCGAGCCGGTGGCGGCCAGGGCATCGAGCGCCTCGACTCGTACCTTGCTCGGACCCGCGCCGAAACGGCCGTCCTTCGGCTTGAGGTGCTGGGGGATCTCGAGGGTGGGCTCGGTCACGGCGACTCCGTACATGTCAGCGCTCGGCGTGTCCTGACGACGTTGTCAGCAACACTCATCTTCTCAGTCGGCGATCGATGAGGCGCGAATCGGTACGCCGCGACGACCGCTGACGCTGCCTACTCCGCCCAGGCCGGCTGCCAGCCCTCGATCGAGTCGGCGCTGCGTGAGGACGGGCCGGCATAGTTCGCGGACGGCCGGATCAGCCTTCCCGTCTGCTTCTGCTCCAGGATGTGCGCACTCCAGCCGGCGGTCCGGGCACAGGTGAACATCGACGTGAACATGTGCGGGGGCACCTCGGCGAAGTCGAGCACGATCGCGGCCCAGAACTCCACGTTGGTCTCCAGCACTCGGTCGGGCCGGCGCTCGCGCAGCTCGGCGAGGGCCGCTTTCTCGAGCGCCTCCGCGACCTCGTAGCGAGGCGCCGCCAGCTCGCGGGCGGTGCGGCGCAGAACGCGGGCCCGCGGATCCTCGGCCCGGTACACCCGGTGGCCGAACCCCATCAGCCGCTCGCCCTTGTCGAGAAGCTCCTTGACGTACGTGACGCGTCGCCTCGCCGTTCGACCTCCTCCACCATGCCGAGGACCCGCGACGGCGCCCCACCGTGCAACGGGCCGGACATCGCCCCGACGGCAGCCGACAGGCTGGCGGCGACGTCAGCCCCGGTCGACGCCACGACTCGCGCAGTGAACGTCGAGGCATTCATGCCGTGCTCGGCGGCCGACGTCCAGTAGGCGTCGACGGCCTTGACGTGGTCGGGGTCGGGGTCGCCTCGCCACCGTCGCATGAAGCGCTCGGTGATCGTGCTCGACTGGTCGATCTCGCGTTGCGGCACCATCGGCAGCCCGAGGCCTCGGGCTGACTGTGCCACGTACGACAAGACCATGACGGCGGTCCGGCCGAGGTCTTCGCGCGCCTCGGCATCGCTGCTGTCGTACAGCGGGCGCATGCCCCATGCCGGCGCGATCATGGCGATGGCGCTCTGGACGTCGACCCTGATGTCCCCGGAGTGCACCGGTATCGGGTACGGCTCGGCGGGCGGCATCCCCGGCTCGTAGCTGCCGTCGACGAGCAGTCCCCATACCCGGCTGAACGGGACGCGTCCGACGAGATCCTCGATGTCGACGCCGCGATAGCGAAGCGCCGAGCCCTCTTTGTCGGGCTCGGCGATCTGTGTCTCGAACGCGATCACGCCCTCGAGGCCGTGATGCACCTCCACCATGTGAGACTCCCTCATTCTGCTCGAACGACCGACCGGCAGCCCCGGCCCGCACCCATTGTGGACCCCCTGCCCCGGCGCGAGTTCAGGGGGCGAGGCGCTCGGCGAACCAGGTGTCGTCGTCGGCCCGGTCGAACACGATGCGGTCGTGCATCCGGCCGGGCCGGCCCTGCCAGAACTCGATGCGGTGTGGGCGTACCCGGTACCCGCCCCAGTGCGACGGGCGCGGGATGGACGTCGATGCCGTCGAAGCGGTCGGACTGCCGGACGTACCGCTCCTCGAGGTAGTCGCGGTCAGGGACCACCTCCGACTGAGGCGACGCCCAGGCACCGAGCTGCGAGCCGCGCGGCCGGCTCGCGAAGTAGGCGTCCGCCTCGGCGTCGTCGACCTGCGACGCGGAGCCCTCGACGCGTACCTGCCGCTCGAGGGGATGCCAGGGGAACAGCAGAGCCGCGGCGCGGGTTCGCCCGCAGCTCCTGAGCCCTTGCGTGAGTCGAGGTTGGTGAAGAAGACGAAGCCACGCTCGTCGACGGTCTTGAGCAGCACCATCCGCGACGAGGGCAGGCCGTGTCGATCGGCGGTGGACACCACCATCGCATTGGGCTCGTGCAGCCCGGCAACCTTGCGCCGCGCCGAGCCAGACCAAGAACGCGCCCATCGGGTCGGCTCCCAGGTCGGCCTCAGTGAGACCCCGGTCCTCGTACTCTCGTCGCCACGAAGCGATGTCGCGGACCTGCTCAGACGTCATAGCGGCGAATCTACCGATCTGGAGCCGGAACGGTCGGACCCGGAACGGCCGGACCTGGCTGAGCAGACGGCGAACCCGCGGGCTGGCGTGGCATGGGGCCACGGCTGGGAGGACTAGGTCCAGCACCCGCGGGTTCGGGTAGCTAACGTGGATTCGCTACGCCGTCCGATTGAGCGACCGCCTAGCGGCTAGCCACCTCACAAGTCCTATGGGAATGCATCTGTAGGACCACCTCCCTTCACGTGTGGCTACACGCTACGTCGACGGATTGAGCCAGACAAGAGGTTTACAGTGTCCGCGTGAATCTCGGGCTGAGCAGGGTCGTGACCGACATCAGGCCCCTGCAGGCCTCGGCCGACTACCGGCGGTTTGGGTCGGCTCGACGGTGTCTCAGCTCGGTCAGCAGATGACGGCGGTGACGATCGCCATCCAGGTGTTCGCCATCACGCACTCCACCTTCGCGGTCGGCCTGGTGGGGTTGTTCTCCCTCGTACCGCTGATCACCTTCGGGCTGTACGGTGGCGCGTTCGCTGATGCCGTGGACCGGCGCAAGCTGGCCATCCTCGCGTCTCTCGGTCTCTGGTCGTGCTCACTCGTCCTGGTGGCGCATGCCGCGCTGGGCGGCAGTTCGGTGTGGGTCCTGTACGTCGTCGTGGCGATGCAGTCGGGGTTCTACGCAGTCAACAACCCGACCCGGACCGCTATCATCCCGAGACTGATCGGGATGGACCTGCTTCCCGCCGCCAATGCGCTCAACATGGCGTCGTTCAACCTGGGTTTCACGGTCGGCCCGCTCCTCGGGGCCCTTGCCATCGGCGCCGGCGGTTACACCTTCGCTTATGCCGTCGACGCCGTCACGTTCACCGCCGCCCTGTACGCGCTGTTTCGGCTCCCGCCGATCCCGCCGCAGCCGCTCGAAGGCGAGCAGGTGAGGCGGCCGGGTCTGCGCTCGGTCGCCGAGGGGCTGCGGTTCCTGCGAGGTGCCCGCAACCTGCGGATGACCTTCGTGGTCGACCTCTGCGCCATGGTGCTCGCCCAACCGCGCGCGTTGTTTCCCGCCGTGGCTGGCTCGTTCTTCCATGGCGGCGTGCGGACGGTAGGGCTGCTCCAGGCATCGCCGGCCATCGGTTCGCTCTTGGCGTTCGCGTTCTCGGGCTGTGTCGCCCGTGGGTCAGCAAGGTGAGAAGGCAGGGTCTGGCGGTGGCCATCTGCGTCATCGGGTACGGCGGGGCCGTCGCCTGTTTCGGCTTCGCGAGAATGCTGTGGCTGGGGGTCTTGTTCCTCGCCGTGAGCGGGGCAGCCGACATGGTCAGCGCGGCTTACCGGTCGACGATCCTGCAGGTGGCTGCCCCGGACAACCTGCGTGGTCGGTCTCCAGGGGGTCTTCACGGTCGTGGTCGCCGGTGGACCCCGGATGGGGGACTTCGTCGCCGGCTCGACGGCGGCGCTGACGACCCCGACGATCGCGCTCGCTGCCGGTGGGCTCGCCTGCATCATCGGGGTTGTGCTCTCCAGCAGCTGGCAGCGCGGGTTTCTCCGGTACACGCCGCCACCCTGCCCGGTACGACTACCGCCCCACCCCGACTTTGAGGTGCCCTGACTACCTCAAAGTCGGGTCTTCGGGTATTGGCCGGTGGAGTCGGGTCAGAAGCGGGCGGGGTCGATGGCGATCCAGACGTGCTCGGCCCGCGCCAACAGGTTGGCGTCGGGGTCGTACAGGGCTGCGGAGGAGAAAGTCTTTCGCCGTTCGCTACCGAGCAGCTGCGCCGACGACGACGTAACGCTCGCCGATCGACGGCAGCCGGTCGTAGGCGGCCGTCATCCGTCCGAGCACGAGCGGGCGGCGCTCGAGGTCCGACGACCAGCCTCCCGGACAGTCCAGCGCCGCCCAGACGAACTCCGCCGCCGCGACCGAGGGTCGTCCCCGCCACGAGCGAGGCGTCGGGGGTCCAGACGCACGCCGAGCGGCCGGGTCGGTAGCGGCCGGGGAGCAGGCGCAGTCCGTCACCTGCCGCGCGGGCGGTACCGCAGACGAAGCAGGTCGCAAAGGGGTGGTCGCTGAGGCCGGCGTACGACGATTCCGCGTCACCTGCCTGCTGCAGCCCACCGCAGCGGGTGGCCGATGCTGGAGCCGCCGGGTCCCGCGACCGCCACCAGGTCGCCGCCGTCGAACAGCTGTGCCTCACCCGCAGTCGACCTGGACCCTGAGCGGGGTGTCGAGCGGCGGCGGGCGTCGCAGCGTGACCGTCACGGGCTCGTTGGTGGCGAGGTACGACGCCAACCGGCCCGACGTGTACCCGCCGTTGCCCGAGCTCGGCGGCCCCGCGAAGCGGGACGCGATGGTCAGTGGTGCGGCGCGGGGTCACGCCGGTCAGGTCCTGCGCACGGACTCGTAGCGCGACAGCGCCTCGCGCCGCTCGACCGCGTGGTCGACGATCGGATCGCGCGGCTCGTGCACCTCGTCATCGGGGCACTCGCGCAGCTCCGGAACCCACCGGCGGATATAGCGGCCGTCCGGGTCGAACTTCTTGCCCTGGTCGATGGGATTGAACACCCGGAAGTATGGCGCGGCGTCGGTCCCGGAACCAGCAGTCCACTGCCAGCCATGCTGGTTGGAGGCGAGGTCCCCGTCGACGAGCCAGCGCATGAAATGGCGGGCACCGTGCTGCCACTCGATATGGAGGTCCTTGACCAGGAAGCTCGCCACGATCATCCGCACCCGGTTGTGCATCCATCCCTGGGCGCGGAGCTGGCGCATGCCGGCGTCGACGATCGGGTAGCCGGTACGGCCGTCGCGCCAGGCGTCGAACCGCTCGCCGGGATCGTCGTACGCCATGGCGGCGAACTCCGGGCGGTAGTAGCAGCGGGCGGAGTCCGGGCCGCCGCGCGAGCACGTCGGCGTAGAACTCCCGCCAGGCGAGCTCGAGCCGGTACCTGTCGACCGACGACCGGTCGGCCGACGACTCGTGCAGGTCGGCGAGCAGGGTGCGCGGGATGGATCTCACCCCACTTGAGGTGTACCGACATCCGCGAGGTCGCATCGAGGTCCGGGCGGTCCCGCACGTCGCCGTACCTCGCAAGTGCGTCGTCGACGAACGCGCGCCACCGCTGTCGGGCGGCCGCCTCGCCCGCCGCCGGCAGCTCCAGGCCGTCCGGCAGGTCGACGGTCGGCAGCGGCATGCGGACCGGGGAGGTGTCCCAGCTGCACCGCGCCCGGCCGACGTGGCGGGCTGGCGCCAGCCATGCTCGCGCCACGCCCGCGAGAACGGGGTGAAGACCTGGTAGCCGTCCGCGCCTGGTTCACCACCCGCCCCGGAGCGATCGGCATACGGGGAGCCGGTCCTGATCAGGGGAACCGTCGCGACGCCGCAGCGCCTCCTCGACCAGCTCGGTCCCGCTCGGCGCCGTAGGGACCGAAGTCCGCCGCGATGTGAACACTCGACGCCCCTGTCTCGCCGACGAGCCCTCCGATGGTCTCGACCGGGTCGCCCGATCCTCACGACGAGGCCGCCGATGTCGGCAGCCCAGGCTCTCCAGGCTCGCCAGCAGGTAGGCGCGGCGGGAGTGGCCCGCCGGACCCCAGAGCCGCGGGTCGACGACGAAGACGGGTACCACGGTGTCTGCGGCACTCGGATGCCTGGATGAGGGCGGGGTTGTCGGCGAGCCTCAGGTCCCGTCGGAACCACATGAGGGCGGTCGTCATCCGTCTCATCCTTCCATCCCATCGCGAGTACCGCGCTTGGCCTTCATCGACAGCGATGGGAACAATGACCCGAGGCACCTGCCCGACGGCGAGAAAGTGGGCCCGGCGTGACCGACCTCATCGACACCACGGAGATGTACCTCCGGACGGTGTTCGAGCTCGAAGAGGAGGGGATCTTGCCCCTGCGCGCGCGTATCGCCGAACGCCTGCACCAGTCCGGTCCCACCGTGAGCCAGACCGTCGCGAGAATGGAGCGAGACGGCCTGCTGACGGTCGAAGGGCGACCGTCATCTCGAGCTGACCGAGCAGGGACGACGGCTCGCCACGCGGGTCATGCGCAAGCACCGCCTCGCTGAGCGGTTGCTCATCGACGTGATCGGCCTGGAGTGGGAGGATGTGCACGTCGAAGCCTGCCGCTGGGAGCACGTCATGTCGGAGACCGTCGAACGGCGGCTGCTCGAGATCCTCCACCACCCGACGCTTGTCGCCGTACGGCAATCCCATCCCTGGCCTCGACGAGCTGGGCGAGGGCCCGTTGGCCGAGGAGTTCCTCGACGGCGTGGAGGCCCTCGACGCGATCGCGGCCTCGCCGAGCAGCGGGTGGTCGTCGGCCGCATCGCCGAGCCGATCCAGACCGACGAGAAGCTGATGTCGGTCCTTCGCCGCGTGGGCGCCATGCCGGGCAAGGTGATCACCGTGGCCAGGGGAGCCGAGGGCGTCCTGGTCGGGAGCGGCGGCGAGACCGCCGAGATCGACGGGGAGGCCGCCACCCACCTGTTCGTGCGACGCCTCTGAGATGTCGAACCGCCTTCAGCAGCGACCTCGTCGCCACGTCCCGCACCGCTGTTGCGTTCACCGTGTCGGCGATCGTGGGCGCTGGTGCTTGCCGGTTGCGCGGCATGCGGCGGGCCGACGAGCGCGCCAGGCCGGACGGTCCCTTCCTCCTCGCCGACCCGATCGTCGTGCAGGCTCGGCCCCGTCGCGCCACGCGTCCACGTGGCGCGGGGTTCGCGGAGTTGCAGGAATACCACCGGCTCAATGTCAGGGTGCTCGGCTACAAGCGAAGCGCACTGCCGAAACCCAACGCGAAGACCCGGCTCGACGTGATCACGGTGGAGGAGTGCGCGCCCGCCAAGCACTCGCTCGTTGTCCCGCACAACCACTGGATGCTGGTGGACTCCGACGACGTCATCCTCGGCCGGGCCGGCGCCAAGCTGGTCCACGGCAAGGCGATCGAGGACACTCCCAGTCAGGCTCGCCGCCGGAGCGTGCCGCACGAGTTCCCTCGTCATCGCCACCCCGTACTACTCCATACCGGTCGTCGTCCGAGACGGTACGGTCGCCACCTGGACCATCCCTCACTGAGACGTGCGGAGCCCATTCGAAGGCCTTCCTCGTGAGGTCGGTGTACTCGCGGCGGTCGCTGTGGCCGTGGCGATCGGGTTCGGTGTCGTCGCTCCGGCGATTCCCGAGTTCGCACGCTCCTTCGGGGTAGGGAAGACCGCCGCCGGTGCCGTCATCTCAGCGTTCGCGCTGATGCGCTTCGTGTCCGCTCTCGGGAGCGGCCGCCTGGTGGATGTGGTCGGCGAGCGGCGTGATCCTGTCCGCCGGGATCGGCATCGTGGCCGTCTCTACCGGACTCGCCGGGCTGTCCCAGAGCTATCTGCAGCTGCTCGTGCTGAGGGGGATCGGTGGTGTCGGGCTCCGCCATGTTCACCGTGTCGGCGACGGCCTTGCTCTTCCGCGTGGTCGACGGCGGAAGCCGCGGCCGGGCCACGGGCCTGTTCCAGTCCGGCTTTCTCATCGGCGGCCTGCTCGGGCCATTGGTGGGTGGCTTCCTCACCGAGTACTCGCTGAGGCTGCCGTTCTTCGTGTACGCGGTTTCGCTGATCGCTGCCGGGATCGATCGGCGCGGTGTTCCTGCAGGCCACCCGCTGCGCGCTGAGGCGGCCACTCCGCCCTCCGCGCGGCAGCCGCGAGCTCGCCGTCCGGCTCGGCGCCCGCACCGGTCCGGGTCGCGAACACCTCAGTCGCCGAGGCGTGGCGCCAGCCGGCGCTACCGGGCGGCGGTCGTGCCGTGAACTTCGCGATCGGCTGGGCTTTCTTCGGCGTCCGGGCCAGCCTGGTCCCGCTGTTCGTGACCGAGGCGCTGCACGCCCGCGCCATCTGGATCGGCGTGGGCTTCCTCTGCTCGTCCCTCCTCCAGGCGTCGCTCTTGACGGTGGCCGGTCGCTTTGTCGACCGGCGCGGCCGCCGGCCGGCCATGATCGCCGGGACGGTCACAGCGAGTGTCGCGCTCGGGTTGCTCGCGGTCTCGACGGCACTGCCGCTTGTACCTGCTCGCGATGTCGGCGATCGGGGTCGGAGGAGCCTTCGTCGGCACAGCGCCCGGTGCGGTGGTCGGCGACATCATGAGCGGGCGCGGCGGCAGGGTCGTAGCGGTCTTCCAGATGGCCTCGGACGCCGGATCGATCACCGGCCCGCTGGCTGCCGGCTGGCTGGCGGATGCGGCATCGTTCGGGGCTGCGTTCGCGGCCTGTGCCGTGGTGATGCTGGCTGCCACTGTGATGGCCATCCGGATGCCGGAGACCTTGGCAAGAGCGCAGCCACGGATATCCTGACTCGGCGTAGCAGGTCGGCGGAGGAGGAGAAGTGTGAACGTGGCATGACGCAGCGCAGCCGCGGGTCGAGCCGGACGCTGGTCGTGGTTTCGATCATGTGCTCTCGTACGTCGTTGCCGCGTGCACTGGCGCGGTCACGGGGCAGCCACCACTTACGACCAGTACGCCGCCCACGACCCCGACGGCGAAGGGACCCTGCGGCGACTTCTCCATCGCCTATGACCCGGCCAACGGCTACGAGGCGAGCGCCTTCATCGTCGGCTCGATCGCCGCCACGTCCCTCCATTGCCACGTCACCTACGTCAAGACGACGTCCCGCAAGGCATGGGACGTGGTGGCGAGCGGCAAGGCCGACGTCTACCTGGACGCCTACGGGATGCACGCGCTGCGGCATCGCCTTGCCAGAAAGGGCGGTCCGGTGACGGTCGTCGGCCCGAACGGTGTACAGGGCTCCGTTGACATGCTCGTTCCCGAGTTCATGGGTCGCCGAGGCCTCGCCAGCGCGCGTGACCTTGCCGACGTCGGCCGGATCGGATGGGGCCTGAGCACACCGGCCATCACCACCGTGCCCGAACTGCTGCCGCTGGCCCGTGCCTTTGTCGAATTCCAGCATCTCGACTACGAGATCCGCAACTTCGACCAGGTGGGGCTCGGTGGCGGAATGGGCGCCGCGATGCAGCAGGCCCGACAAGACGACGCGCGCAAGATGCCGAACGTGTACCTCGTCGAGGGCCCCAGCGGCCTGCTCGGCGACCGGCCCGGACAGCGCCAGGTAGAGGTCCCTGACTCGGCATCACAGCCTTGCGTACCGAGCCAGCACTCGACGTTGTGTTCGTTCTCCGACTTCAAGTACGTGAAGATCGCCAACAGTGCGTTCGCCGCGTCGAACAGCCCGGCGTTCTCACTGGTCTTCAACTATCGGCTCGATGCCGCCGACACCGCGAACATCCTCGAGCTGGTCACCTTGAGCGGATACCACGTCGGGCCCTCCCGACGTGGCGTCCTGGCTCAACACGCACAAGTCGCGATGGCGGCGGTTGGCTGCCCTGAGCCTCACTGCCATCGCGCCGGTCGACGCCCGCCGCGTGAGCCCGTTCAGCCGGTTCCCTACCGGAAGATGCTCACGCCTCCGGGTCCGACGAGCAGTCCGACGATGATCAAGACGATGCCCATCAGTACCTGTGAGCGCAAGATGGCGACGATCCCGGCGATCACCAAGATGACCGCGATGAGCCAGAGAATGAATGTCATGTGTTGCCTCCTTGCGGGCATGATAGTCCACAGCGCGCCGGCGTAAACGCCGCCTGCTCGGTCAGCGGCTCGTGGTGAGCCGTCGGCTGCTCGAGAGTGACTCGATCGCCGACGTGCGGCCGACGTGCTCGCGACGCTGGGGCATAGGCTTGGAGCATGTGTCGAAACATCCGCACCCTGTCCAACTTCGAGCCGCCCGCGACGTCCGCCGAGATCGTGGCCGCCGCCACGCAGTACGTGCGAAAGGTCGCCGGCACCACGAAGCCGTCCATGGCCAACCAGGCCGCCTTCGACCGGGCGATCGCGGCCGTCACCGCCGCCACGTCGCAGCTTCTCGACGACCTGGTCACCTCCGCGCCGCCACGTGACCGCGAGGTCGAGGCCGCCAAGGCGAAGGCGCGTAGCGCGGAGCGTTTCAGCCGGGCGAGCTGACGCCGTCGTCCGCACGTCGCACGACGGCGAGTCAGGACGCTGGGAATCGGAACGCTGACATGTTGTCCTCCCAGCACGCCACTCGCCGTCGCCACCGCGTGACGAGCCTGGTCGTCCCACCACAGACGAAGCGTTCCGGAGTCGGCGCCGGGGCCGGTGACCGCTACCGTCGCCCGTACCCATCCGGTGCGTCGGTGCCACCGCATAGACCCCGTCACGCGGACGTCGCGCACCCAGGCCACGTGATGCAGGCGCCAGCGCACCACAGGATGCGCTGAAGCGAAGTACCCACCGCGAGCGGTGAACCGTCCGCCCTGCAGCCCGACACCGTGAGTGCCGAGCATCGACCACCATCGCGCCATGACGTCAGCCAAGGTGGCGGCAGCGACCCGCGCGGTCCGGCGCCTCGGGCCCGACCATCCGGTAGCGGCCGCAGTCCGTACGAAGCTGTCGACGAGCCGGTTCTCGTGGTACCGCGCGGCGCAGGAGGTGTCTCCGGGGTGGCGGGTCCGCACGAACCTCCGCACGATGACCGAGGCGCACTGGCCGAAGTCCTCGAGGGCGCTGACATGGGTTGTGTTGGCGGTCTCGACGAAGGTGGAGTTGGGGAACGCCGCAGCTGTCGCCTTGGCGCCTTCGGGTGAGGTGAGTGAGTCGAGATCACCGTCGAGAACCAGGGTCGGCACGTGCGGGTACGACGCGTGCGGAGGAACCGGATGCACCCAGCGGCTCGGACGTGGCCAGCGCAGGCAGTCGTCGTAGTAGCCGTACGAGGACGACACCCACTCCGAGGTCGTGAAGGGCGCGAACAGCCTCGGGCTGTTGCGGTGGAGGGCGGCGACGGCGGCCCGGAACTGAGCCGGTCTGGATGCGATCGGCGAGGTGACGTCGAAGGGCTGCGGGTAGTCGTTGCACTCCACCGCGACGTACAGGCCCTCGGAGTACTGCCGGACAGGCCCGGCCCCTCCGACATAGGTGTCCTCCCGGACCAGCCGCACGAGCGGCTTCACGTACGGCCGCGGACGCAGCGCGGCTCGGGTGGCTGCATCGAGCTCGCGGTAGATCGTCGGTGTGGTGGCTGCATCGGTCAGCAGCAAGATGAGGCTGTCGACTCCGACCCGGATGCGACGAACCACTGCCGTCGGCGTTGGGGGCAGTGCCGACGATCGGGTGCCGTCGCAGCAGGTCGGTGAGGCGGGTGATCCGGCTCATCGGCCGTCCCGGGTGGTGCGCACAGGCTGGGCTGCGCCGACAGGCGACGGTGAACGCGTGGCGCAGCGCGCGGTTGGTGTCGGGATACCACGGGTTCGTGCCGCCGACGAAGTAGGCGCCGTCGAGCACGAGGGTCCGCAGCTTGTCGGGGTGCCTCACGGCGAACGTCTGGCTGAAGAACGTGCCGTAGGAGTCGCCGTAGAGGTCCACCTTGCCGATGCGGAGGTGCCGCAGGACGGCCGCGAGGTCGTCGGCTGCCATCGCGGTCCCGTACAGGTCGGACCGCGCGCCCAGCTTGCGGCCGCACTGGCCGATCGCGGCATCGCGGTTGCCGCGGTACGACTGGAGCCTCGGGCAGACGATCGGCTCGGACAGACCGGTTCCGCGGTTGTCCACGATCAGCAGCTGTCGCCGACCGAGCAGCGGCCGGAACAGGTCCTTGTAGTAGTTGCGGCTGCCCGTCGAGGAGAATCCCGGCCCGCCCTCGACCGCCACGATCGTACCGAGGCTAGGTCGGTGCTTGTCTCGGCGTGGCGTCAGCTCGAAGTGGATCCGGAGGTGACGCCGGGCCGGCGCCGAACGGTCGAGCGGGCACCACGATGTGGCCACATCTGGTACGGCGATCGAACCCACAAGCATGAGTCCGAGGTACGCCGCGTTGCGTGGCCTGGCGAGGGTCGGGTCCGGGTGGCGCTCCCGAGACGGGCGAGGCGAGAAAGGTGGTCGCCAGCACCGCGGCGGTGGCCAAGCAGCCGATCACCCTGACAAGAGTCTGTCGCTGCATGCGAGTGCGAGAATGCCATGGCAGACGCTACCGCGTGCACGAGACACTGCTCCGAGTCTGCTGGCGGGGCGACGCGGCGATCGCGGTTGCGAGTCACCCGCGACACCCGGCTCAACGCAAGGTGCCCGTACCACTACGCTGAGTGTGAGGGGGTGCCGTCCGTGCGGTTGACGATCGCCGATGCCACGCTGGCGACCGGTGACGTGGTGGACATCCACGTCGACGGCGGTCAGGTGACCTCCGTCGGCCCCAGGGGTGGAGTGGCGTGCCGATGACAGGGTCGACGCCCGCGAAGGGCTGGTGCTGCCGACCTTCATCGATACCCACATCCACCTCGACAAGGTGATGACGCGACCTGCTCTCGATGGGTACGACGGCACACTCGAAAGCGCCATCACGAGCACCCACGAGGCCAAGCGCGGGTACACGGTGGACGACGTGCGCCGGCGTGCCCGCGAGGTGATCCGCTCGTCGGTGCTGACGGGCACCACGCGGCTGCGCTCGCATGTGGATGTCGACACGGTCGGCGGTCTGGTCCCTCTTGAGGGGAGTGCTCGCGGCCGCCCGAGACTGCGCGTACATCGCGGAGATCACGACTGTCGCCTTCCCGCAGGAGGGGATCCTGCGCGACCCGGGCGCGGCCGACCTGCTCGCCGAGGCGATGAAAGCCGGTGCCGACGTCGTGGGCGGAATGCCGCACTGGGAACGCTCGGAAGACGACCAGCGCGAACACGTCCGGATCTGTTTCGACATCGCCGAGAGCTTCGACGCCGACGTCGACATGCACGTCGACGAGACCGACGACGGCTCGGTGCGCACGCTTGCCATGGTCGCGGACGAGACGCTGCGACGCGGCTGGCAGGGCCGGGTCACCGCGGGACACGTGTGCTCACTGTCCGCCGCCGACGACGCCTACGCAGCGCGACGTGATCGCGAGGTGCGCCGAAGCCGAGATCACCGTGGTGGCGAACCCGATGACCAACCTCGTGCTCCAGGGCCGAGGGGACAGGGGGCTCATCCGGCGGGGCACCACCCGGATTGGCGAGCTGCTTGCCGCGGGGGTGAATGTGGCGTTCGGGCAGGACTGCGTGTGCGACGGCTTCACGCCTTTCGGGCGCGGCGACATGCTGGAGGTCGGCCTTGATGTCGGGGCACGTGGCGCAGCTGACGTCGCCCGACGAGCTCGATGTGCTGCTCGCAGCGGTGACGACCGCCCCGGCGTCAGCGTGGCGGCTCGGTGGCGCGATACGGCGCGCGACGCGGGGCTCGCGCCGACCTGCAGCTCTTCGCCGCCTCGACCTGGCCCGAGGTGCTACGACGCCAGGATCCTCCTACGCATGTCTGGCACAGCGGCCGCCTGGTCGCTCGGACGTCGATCGACCGCCAGCTCTTCGGCTAACCGGGAGACGGGAGTACTGCCGAGAGGCGCGGTACTGCCGAGACCCGACCCGTCCTCGGATCGGGACCGCCTGCCGTCGCAGCTGAGGAGCCAGCCGCCGGCGACCGACAGCTAGCGAGGGGCGATCAGGCCGGCAATCGCGGCGTTGGACAGGTTGGCGAGGCTGCCGGCGAGGAGCGCCGTCAGCCCCAGCTTGGCGACCTGCGCCCTGCGGTCCGGCTGAAGGCTGGAGATGGTGCCGATCTGGATCGCGATCGAGGCGAAGTTGGCGAAACCGGCCAGCGCGAATGTCACGATCACCACCGTCACTCCGGAGAGCTTGCCGACGTTCGGCCCGAAAGCGGCGTACGCCACGAACTCGTTGAGCACGGTCTTCTGGCCCATGTACGAACCTGCCTGGACGGCCTCGCTCCACGGCACGCCGAGCAACCACGCGAGCGGGGAGAAAGCCCAGCCGACCAGCCGCTGGAACGTGAGGTGGTCGGCCCCGACCCAGCTCCCGACGCCCGACAAGATGCCGTTGGCCAACGCGATGAACGCGATGAAGGCGACGAGCAGGGCCCCGACCGTGACGGCGATCCGGCCTCCGGCGAGTGCACCGCGCCCCAGCGCGTCGATGGCATTGGCCGACTCCTCGTCGCGGACCTCCGCACGTCGATCTGCGCAGGCGTGGCCGCCGAGGCTCCGCTGGGATGTCCGTGCCTGCGGCAGACCCTCTCCCGCTGGTGCTGCCGCGGCGGTGGGCGTGCGGCGAGCGTTCTTCGCCGGGTCCGTCCGGTGAGTCATCCGGTGCCGGCCATCGTTCCTCGGTGGAGTCGGGCCAGATCATCTTGGCCATCAGGAGTCCGGCCGGCGCGTTCATCACGGTCGCCGCGAGCAGGTACTTGAGCGGCGCCCCCAGCAGCGAGTAGCCGACGAGCGTCGATCCGGCGGCCGCGGCGAACCCGCTCGTCATGACCGTGAACATCTGGGCCGTGCTGAGACCGCGCAGGTACGGCGCGATCATCAGCGGGGCCTCGCTCTGACCGAGGAAGATCACGGTGGTCGCGAACAGCGACTCGATCTTCGACACGTGCAGCACCCACGAGATGGCGCCGCCGATGCCGTACGCGGCGTACTGGATCACGCGGAGGTAGAACAGCAGACCGATCAGGGCTCCCAGGAAGACGATGACGGGGAGCACCTGGAGCGCGAAGATCGTCTGGTTCTTGCTGCCGACGGCGTCAACGGGCCGAAGACGAACGCCGTGCCCTGGTTCGAGTACCCGATCAGCGCCGTGACCCGGTCCGACACCCATCCGAGCGCGTCTTGGCCCGGCCCCCACCGCAGCACGAGCGCGGCAAACCCGGCTTGGAGGATCAGCGCCCCGATGACCGTTCGCCACGCGATTCCCCGGCGATTCTTCGAGAACGCATAGGCGACGGCGAGCAGGAACAACAGGCCGAGCAGGCCGCGAAGATGCTGCATCCGCACACGCTAGGCCGGTACGGCAGATTTCGCTCGGGCCGCTCGAGCGCTCTGTCCGGGTCCGGCCGCCTGGGACGGTACCTCTTACCCTCTGGAGGTACTGTGCGCCCTGCGCGGGGGTCTCCTCTGACCTGTCGGTCGTCAGGCGAAGGCCGTCAGCGCCTCGACGAGCCGGTCGATGTCGGTGACGTCGGTGTACGGCGCCAGCCCGATCCGGAGCGCACCGTCGTCGCCCAGCCCGAGCGCTCGCGACGCCTCCAGCGCGTAGAACGAGCCCGACGGCGCGTTGACCCCCGCCTCGGCCAGATGCAGCTGGGCCGCTTCGGAGCTCTTGTCGGCGAACGAGATCAGCAGCGTCGGTGTCCGGCTGCGGCGCCCGCGCGTACGACACCACGCCCGGCAGCCGAGACAGCCTCGACTCGAGGTCGACGCGCAGATCGTCCTCGTACGCCTCGACGCGGGCCATCGCCGCGACGACCTGCTCCCGTCTGGTCGCCTCCGACTTCCCGGCCAGGCCCGCGATGAAGTCGACGGCAGCCGTACAGCCGGCCAACAGCTCGTACGCGAGCGTGCCGAACTCGAAGCGTTCGGGCACGGCCCCGGTCTGCGGCAGCAGCTTGTCGGAGTCCAGGCTCTCGAGCAGGTCGAACCGGCCGGCCACGACGCCGCAGTGCGGACCGAAGAACTTGTACGGCGAGCAGGCGAAGAAGTCGGCCCCTAGGAGCCTCACGTCGACCGCTGCGTGGGGCGTGAGGTGCACTCCGTCGACGTACATCAAGGCGCCGGTCTCGTGCACGAGTCGGGAGACCTCGGGGATGTCCGGCCGGGTACCGATCAGGTTCGACGCTGCCGTGACGGCCACCAGCTTGGTCCGGTCGCTCAAGACCGCGGCGACGTTGTCGGGAGGCAGCTCACCTGTTTGCGGGTCGAACTCGGCCCATCGGACCGTCGCCCCGACAGCCTCGGCCGCGTACACCCACGGACGGATGTTCGCGTCGTGGTCGAGCCGCGAGACGACGACCTCGTCACCGCGACCCCAGGTCTTGGCGAGGGTGCGGGCGAAGTCGAATGTCAGCTGGGTCATGCTCCGGCCGAACACGACGCCTCTCGGATCAGTCCCGAGCAGGTCGCCGAGGGCGTCTCGGGCGGCGTTGACGATGTCGTCCGCCCTGCGCTCCGCCCTGGTAACGGTCCCTCGGTTGGAGATCGCCGATCTCAGCGTCTGCGACACGGCGTCCGCGACCTCGGCCGGGACCTGCGAGCCTCCCGGCCCGTCGAAGTGGGCGGCGCCCTCCGCCAGGGCCGGGAAGTGGGCCCGGACCGCCTGCACGTCGTACCCTGACGAATCGGACGAGTCGGTCCGCGGAGTCCGGCTCGGCGGTCGATCTCTGGACGCTGACGTTCATGGTGGCCTCCCGGCAAGTCCTGTCCCGATCGTAGAGGTGCCACGTCTGTGGAGTCGTCCGCGTCCCCGTGGCATCGACCCGCTCGCGTTGGCGTCGGCGCGGAGGTCGACGCAGACTGTCGACGTGGACGAAGCCCGGTTGGTGCTGATGGCCGACACGCATGTACCGCGAAGGGCACGCGACCTCCCCGCGCAGCTGTGGGCCGCTGTCGACGCGGCCGATGTGGTGGTCCACGCCGGCGACTGGGTGGTGAACTCGTTACTCGACAGGTTGCAGGAGCGGGCGAGGCGACTTGTGGCCGTCTACGGCAACAACGACGGCGAGGAGCTGCGGGGTCGCCTTCCGGAGGTCGCCAGGGCCGAGGTCGGCGGAGTGAGGATCGCCGTCGTGCACGAGACCGGGGCCGCCACCGGGCGGGAGCGCAGGTGTGCCGCGACGTTCGCCGATGTCGACGTCTTGGTGTTCGGTCACAGTCACATCCCGTGGGACACGACCGCAGGTACCGGCCTGCGGCTGCTCAACCCCGGCTCGCCGACCGACCGCCGCAGCCAACCCGCCTGTACGTACATGAGCGCCGTCGCCCGGGCTGGTCGGCTCACCGAGGTCCGCCTCGAGAAGCTGCCGCCCCGCCCGGCTCGTGCATAAAGGGTGCCTGGGATTCCGGCAAAGCGGGTATTGCAGGAGAACAGGCGACGAATGACCGGGAGAGGCACAGCATGAGAGCGTTGACGTGGCAGGGCAAGAGGGATGTTCGGGTGGAGACGGTCCCCGACCCGCGGATCGAGTCACCGACCGACGCGATCGTGCGGATCACGTCGACGGCCATCTGCGGCTCTGACCTTCACCTGTACGAGGTCCTCGGACCGTTCCTCACGCCAGGGGACATCCTCGGGCACGAGCCGATGGGTGTCGTCGAGGAGGTCGGTCCCGAGGTCACCCATATCGCCCCAGGCGACCGGGTCGTCATTCCCTTCAACATCTCGTGCGGCTCGTGCTGGATGTGCTCGCGCCAGCTCTACGCCCAGTGCGAGACGACGCAGGTCCGCGAGCAAGGCAAGGGCGCCTCGCTGTTCGGCTACACGTCGCTGTACGGCGCCGTGCCGGGTGGGCAGGCGGAGTATCTGCGGGTGCCGCAGGCACACTTCGGGCCGATCCGGGTGCCAGAGGGGCCGGGCGACCAGCGCTTCGTGTACCTCTCCGACATCTTGCCGACCGCGTGGCAGGCGGTGAAGTACGCCGACGTGCCCACGGGTGGCACCCTCGCCGTCCTCGGCCTCGGCCCGGTCGGGCAGTTCTGCGCGCGGATCGCACGACATCTCGGGGTCGAGCGCGTGATCGGCGTCGACCTGGTGCCCGAGCGGCTGGTCATGGCGCAGGCGCACGGGACAGAGGTGCTGGACGCCAGAGACGTCGACGACGTCAGCTTGACGCTCATCGAGATGACCGGCGGTCGTGGACCGGATGCCGTGGTAGACGCCGTCGGCATGGAGGCACACGGGAACCCGAACGCCAAGGTGGCGCAGACACTCGTCGGCCTGCTGCCGGACGCGGTCGCGCAGCCGCTGACCGACAGGTTCGCCATCGACCGGATCGATGCGCTCACCACCGCGCTCAAGGCGGTCCGCCGGGGCGGTACGGTCTCGGTCAGCGGCGTCTACGGCGGCGAGGTGGACCCGCTGCCGATGATGGAGATGTTCGACCGGGGGGTCCAGCTGCGGATGGGGCAGTGCCATGTCAAGCGCTGGATCGACGACATCCTTCCGCTGGTGCTCGACGACTCCGACCCACTGGGTACCGAGGACCTCGCCACCCACGTGCTGCCCCTTGAAGAGGCTCCGCACGGCTACGAGATCTTCCAGCGCAAGGAGGACAACTGCGTGAAGGTGCTCCTCACTCCGTGACGCCGTCGGCGATACCGAGTGACCGCGTCGTCGTGATCACCGGCGCGTCGAGCGGGGTCGGCCGCGCGGCCGCGCGCGCCTTTGCCGCCCAGGGTGCACGCCTCGTGCTCGCAGCGCGGTCACCGGTGAGCCTGGAAGCCACCCGCGTCGAATGCCTGGCCGAGGGTGGCCAGGTCCATGTCGTGCCCACCGACGTACTGGACGGGAAAGCCGTTGACAGCCTCTTCGAGGCCGCAGTCGAGCGCTACGGTCGGGTGGATGCCGTGGTGCACTCTGCCGCTGTTGTCTCCTACGGGCGGTTCGACGAGGTACCGGCGGATGTCTTCGACCACGTCATGGCGACCAACCTCACCGGCACTGCGAACGTGTCCCGCGCGGCACTGCGCCTGTTCCGTTCGCAAGGTGGCGGCAGCCTGGTCCTCGTCGGTTCCCTGCTCGGCAAGATCGCCGTGCCGTTCATGGGGTCGTATGTCACGAGCAAGTGGGCCGTCCACGGCCTCGCCCGGGTGCTCCAGCTCGAGGCTCGCGAGACGCCTGGTATCCACATCAGCATGGTCTGGCCGGGCAGTGTCAACACCCCGGCGTACACCCAGGCCGCCAACTACACGGGTTGGGAGGGTCGGCCTCCCCCACCCGTCGACCCGCCGGAGAAGATGGCGCGTGCGATCGTCAAAGCCGTCGACCACCCCCGGCGGGAGCTGTCGATGGGACCCGCGAACCACTTCGCGGTCTTCGGCTACCGGGCAGTGCCAGCCCTGTACGACGTCCTGGTCACTCCATTGATGCGAGTCGGTGGGCTCTCTCGACGTCGGCTCGAACCCCATGCCGGTAACGTCTTCGAGCCACGGCCCGGTGGCGATGCGCCGCGGGGACCGTGGGGGCGACTTGGACTGCGTACCGTTCCTCCGACAGCACAGACATCTCAGACGCGAGACAGGGGCAGTGATATGACAGACACCTGGGGCCTCGAGGGCAGTGCAGTCGTCACCCATCGAGTCAGTGCGCCACCGGAGGCGGTCTGGGCTGTCCTCGCGGACGGCTGGGTGTACGCGACCTGGGTCGTCGGCGCCTCGCGGATCAGGGACGTCGATGCGACCTGGCCCCAGGAGGGGAGCCGCGCGCATCATTCCTTCGGGCTTTGGCCGGCCGTGATCGACGACACCACGGAGGTCTTGTACTCCGATCCCCTGCGGGAGCTGGTACTCAAGGCGCGGGGCTGGCCGATCGGTGAGGCACATGTCCGCCTGGTCCTCACGGGGGACGGAGCCGACGGCACGGAGGTGAGTATCCAGGAGGACGCCGCGAGCGGCCCGGGCCGGCTGCTGCCTCGCCCTGCACGCCAGGCAGTGGTGATACCGCGCAACAGGGAGTCGCTACGACGGCTCGGGTTCCTGGCCGAGGGGCGCTATCACGGCTCGTCGGCCGAGTCCTGAGCCGGCTTCGGTCGCGCTCTGCTCAGCCTCGCGCGCAGTCGGGCGTTGTCGAGCTCGAGATCGAGCACCATCGCGATGCCGGCGAGGTTGAGCCCGCTCGTCAGCAGCTGGCCGATGCGCCGTAGCCGGGCAAGGTCGTCGTCGCTGTAGCGTCTGGTGCCGCCGGACGTGCGGTCGGGGGACAGCAGTCCCTTGCGTTCGTACAGGCGCAGGTTCTGCAGCTTCGTCCCGACGAGCTCGGCTGCCGTCGAGATGCCGTACACGCCCTTGCTGGCGTCGGGTTCTGAGCGTTTCATCGCCTAGCTTTCGTGGCCGTACCAACTTGCAAGGAGTATAGCCGACGTGCTATAAAATCTCTATCAGCTGCCATAGATCCTGGCGACTGGCCACAACCCTAATCTTGACGAACTCTGGAGGTGTTGAGCGATGTTGATGCGCACTGACCCGTTCCGCGAGCTGGACCGCCTGACCCAGCAGGTGTTCGGCACGAGTGCACGCCCGGCCGTCATGCCGATGGACGCGTGGCAGGAGGGGGACCAGTTCGTGGTCGAGTTCGACCTACCCGGCGTCGACACAGACTCGATCGACCTGGATGTCGAACGCAACGTACTGACCGTGAAGGCCGAGCGCCCGATGCGGCAGGGCGGCGAGGAGATGATCGCCTCCGAGCGCCCCCGCGGTGTCTTCAGCCGCCAGCTCTTCCTGGGCGACACCCTGGACACCGACCGGATCGAGGCGAGCTACTCGTCCGGGGTTCTGACCCTGCGGATCCCCGTGGCGGAGAAGGCCAAGCCTCGCAAGATCACCATCAACTCCAACGGCAACGAGCGTCAGGCGATCAACGCCTGACCCGGCTGCCGGCGCGAAGCAGCTAGGCGAGATCCGGGTCCGTGTCCTCCACACGGATCCGGATCCGCTTGTTCTGCCTGCCTTTGGACTCCGTACCGGTCACCCGCACCCGGCCCACCTCTGCGGTGCTCAGTACGTGCGTGCCGCCGTCTGCCTGCTTGTCGAGGCCGACGATGTGGATGACGCGCAGGGGATCGATCTCGCGCGGGATGCGGTGTGCCGCGGTGCGGATCAACGCCGGATCGGCGTCGGCGAGATCCCTGCCGAGGAACTCGACCACGATCTCGCGGGCCGAGGCTATCTCCTCGTTGATGCGCTGCTCGACCCGCGCTCCCAGCTCAGTCGGAGACCGCCGGTAGCGGGAAGTCGAGGCGTCCGGTCCCTACGTCCATGTTGCCGCCGGTGACAGGAATCTCGAACTCGCTCCAGATCACGCCGCACAGGATGTGCAGCGCCGTATGGGTCCGCATCACCAGGTGACGTCGCTCCCAGTCGAGCTGTCCCTGGACGATGGCGCCGGGCGCGGGCAGGAGGTCGGCATCGGCGGCCTCGACGACATGCCAGATGCCTGTGGGCTCCCGTCTGGCCCCGGAGATGGCAAAGCCGCGTTCGTGGGTTACGAGCATGCCGGTGTCCGAGGGCTGGCCGCCCCCACCTGGGAAGAAAGCCGTGCGCGACAGCTTGACCCTGCGACCGAGGCGATCGACGTCGACGATCTGTGCCTCGAAGCTGCGGCGGTACGCGTCGACCGCGAACAGCTCGGCCGCGACCAGGGCCGGCGGCGGTACCCGAGTGACGGCTTGCGGCTTGCCCGGAACTGCCATGCAGGATTGTTGCACTGGGTGGCTGCCGGTGCGGCCTCCCACGTCGCCCGCGACGCCCGTGGCGAGAGTCATGGGCAACATGGCGCAGAACTTATGCATTGGGTTCAACGAATGTGACAGATCGTAGCGGTGATCGTAACTGCTCAACTACGCTAGGTGACTATGACCGTCTTCAGGGTGCCGCTTCGCGACCTCCTGGTTCGTAGCGGAGAAGGCGACCAGGAGGCGTTCGGCCGCTTCTACGATGCCACGGCAGCGACGGTCTTCGGTTTGGCGCTGAGCATCTCCCGTGACCCGGTGCGCGCCGAGGAGGTCACCGCAGATGTCTTCGTCGCGGCGTGGGCGTCAGCACCGGGTTTCGCCTCGGCAGACGCGTCGGCCAGTCAGTGGCTCGCAGACATCACCTGGGCGACGATCAGTGCACGGCGCGTGCACCCCGTCGAAGCGCCGAGCAGCGTTGCTGATCCGGTAGTTACTCCTCCGCCGAGACGTCAATTGCCGTCCGACACGCCGGTGAAAGTGGGCCGGGGGTGACGTTTCGCGGGTTTTCGCCGACAGGGTGCTGCGAAGCGCGCGGGCCGGTCGATGTCGGTGACCAGCAGGTGGGCGACCGGGAGCAGGTCCTCGGCGAGGTGCGAGGGAATCGGCTGGTGGTGCCCACAGGTCTCGGAGACGTCCCACCCGTGCACGGCGACCTCCACCGCCCCCGTGTACGCGACCAGGCTCGGCGGCAGCCAGACTTCGTCAACGGTGACCTGCCCGTGGGACCTGGCGCCGGTCCAGGCGCCGGCGCAGCGCGCACGCGCGAGCACCCAGCGCCGCGAGCGGGTCGACGCACCCAGCTGTGCTCAAGGTGGTGGGCGCCACAGCGACGTGTCCATGCTCGGCGGCTTCCTGGAGCGCGGCGAAGGAGTCGGCCAGGTGGCGCAGCAGCGCCTCGAGGTCCCATCCCGCGCAGGGCGAGGGCCGTCGCATCGCGCCGGGCGTGGCGAGGCTGAGACTGCCGAGCGTGTAGTCGATCGACCGCTCGAGCAGCTCCACTGCGTGGGTCAGGCTCCCCGTCGGGCGGTCTGCGGCCATGGTCTCGAGATCAGCCCGGCGCGGTCTGCGGCCGGGGCGGGAGCGCGTCGGGCAGCCCGAACGCTGCGGAAGAGCCGAAGGTCGAAGAAGCTGGTCACGTGCGACACGCGGGATCCGGCGACCGTCAGCGCGTGCAGCTGGAAGGCTCGGTGGACCCCGTCGTCGCCCCTCATGTAGACGGCGAATGCGGGCTGTCCGTTGGCGGCTGTCGGCACCAGCACCATGTCGCCGGGTCCTGTTGCGGGGCAGTTCCCGGCGATCAGGCGGCCGATGTTCTCCGGCCCTTTGTACCAACCCGTGTAGGGCGGCATCTCCCAGACCGCGTCGTCGGCGAAGAGCTTGACGATGGCAGGCACGTCATAGCTCTCGAACGCGGCGACGTACCGGTCGAGCAGCTCGCGCTGCGCGGCTGTGGTCGGCTCGACGACGGAGTCCTCGGTGGGGGCGGTCTGCTCGATCTGTGCCCTAGCCCGCTGCAGGCTGCTGTTGACCGCTGCCGTGCTGGTGTCCGAGCAGCTCGGCGACCTCCGCCGCGCGCCATTTCAGCACGTCGCGCAGCAGCAGCACGGCGCGTTGGCGCGGGGCCAGGTGCTGCAGCGCGGCGATGAACGCGAGGCGGATGCTGTCGCGCGAGGCGACGATCGTGGCGGGATCCGTCGACTGCCCCGCGACGACGGCGTCGGGTACCGGCTCCAGCCACGGCAGCCTCCGGTTGCTGTACCAGGGGGGCATGCGGGTCGCTCTCGGTCCCGAGGTCCGTGGGCAGCGGCCTCCTGTTGCGGCTCTCCAGGGCTGTGAGGCAGACGTTGGTCGCGATCCGGTAGAGCCAGGTACGCAGCGACGAGCGACCCTCGAACCCGTCGTACGAGCGCCAGGCACGCAGGTACGTCTCCTGGACGAGGTCCTCGGCGTCATGGATCGACCCGAGCATCCGGTAGCAGTGCGCGATCAGCTCGGGTCGGAACTGCTCGTTGAGATCGGCGAAGTCCTCGACGACCGTCTGCTCTACCATGCTTCGACCTCCTGCTGTGAGCCTCACGTGTGCTTGGGCCCGACTGTAGAGCAGGCGAAGCAGCGGCAGCTGTGCGCTCAGGACTGTAGACCGGCTGCCAGCCCTCAACTCATCGCCGCGGCGAATCATGAGCCGTGATAGCGGCAAGTCCGGCGGGGCCTAGGGCTCGTGGCTCCGCGGTAGGCACGATCAGACACCTCTTGTACACCGCGCAGTGGTTGGGTAGCGAGGGGCGAACTCCGATATCCGCGTCGTGACCGAGGAGCGAGATCGCCTGCCGCCTGCGAACACACGGACGGCGTCGAGAGGAGCCCAGCGGAGCCATCACCGACCCGCTGTCCTCCCGCGCGGAGGGTGCGCAGACGTACTCGTCCAGGTCGAACCCGCCCCCGCTTCGTGGCCGGTTGGGACAAATCGCCCCGCAACCAGTAACGTCGCCGCAACGGCTGGGCTGGGATCGTAGGAAATCGGCACCGATGTACCAGTCGAAAGTTTCGGCGGGCGACCTCGCCGGTTATGGAGTAATGCCATGAGGGTCAGCAGGTCCTGCACCCGCGCTCCGCATCCGGGGCTCCGACGCGCGAAGGGAGTCGCGGTGGCCGCGCTAGCCATGGCGCTGGTTATGGTGGGCAGTCCGTCTAGGGGCACTCCCGTGACCATGCCCTCACTTCAGCAGGCTAGCAAGGGCGGCGTCGCCAACCATTCTGGTACCCGCATCTTCAATGTCACCCAACTCGAGACGGACACCTTCTCCTGGGGGTCGACCGTCGTCGCAACGTTCCAGAGCGGTCGCTCGGCCAAGGGATCCGGCGCCGCGGCCATCGGGTGGGCCACGTCCACTGACGACGGTGGGACCTGGAGCCACGGTCTCCTGCCAGGACTGACCGCCAGCTCACCCACGCCCAATGCCAGCTACCCACTCGTCGTCAACCAGAGCGTCGCCTACGACGCCCGACACCAGCAGTGGCTCGTACCTTCGGTGACGTATGTTCCGTCGGGCGCCAGTTTTCACGAGAAGGCACTGATGGTGAACACCTCTGCCAATGGCAAGAAGTGGAATGTGGCCGCAACAGCGGTTAGCACCAACGTCGACAAGGCCTGGGGCGTCTGCGACAACACAAGTGCCAGCCCATACTACGGTCGGTGCTACGTCGCCTACTCCCAAATCGATTCCGGGGATGCGCTCGCCGTCGTCACCAGCGACGACGGTGGCACTTCATGGTCAGCGCCGGTCCAGGTCAAGGACATTGTTGGAGGAAACGCCACCGGCTATAACGTCTATCCCGTGGTCCGTCCCGACGGGACAGTGGTCATCGTCGGCACAGACGTGAGCAACGGCCGGAACGGATCCGCGCTTATCTCTTTCGCGTCAACGGACGGAGGCGCGACCTGGTCAGCTCCTGCCGCCTTCGCGACCGTGCAGGTTCGCACAGTGCCCGGCATCCGGGCCCTGACCAAGCCCACGGCCGACGTCGACGGCGACGGTCGAGTCACGGTTGCCTGGGCGGACTGCCGATTCCAGCCCGCTTGCGCGGCTAACGACCTGGTCACGGCGTCCTCCACCGACGGAGTGACCTGGTCAGCGCCGACTCAGGTCCCCCTATCTGGCGCAGTCGCGGACAAGTTCGACCCGGGACTTGCCATCGCGCCAGACACCGCCGGCGCCACCGCACAACTGTCTCTCGTCTACTACACAAGCACGGACTGCGCGCCGAGCACCTGCCTCGACGCGCAGTACGCCACGTCTTACGATGGCGGACGACGTGGACCATGCCATACACCATCAATACAGCACCAATGCCGACCACTTGGTTCGCGAATAGCCCGAAGGGTCGTATGGTCGGCGACTACAACTCGGTGAGTTTTGTACACGACAGCGCGGTAACGGTCCTGCCGCTAGTTGCGTCGGCGCCCACGCCCTACGCTCAGACCGAGTGGGCGTTCGCGCTCCCGCCGGGATGGATGCCCGGCGGGTGATCGGCCCACTGAGTGAACTCACACCAACTTGCCGAGCCAGGACTAGCCCCACGCAGCGCCCCGACGAACGCTCATGGCGAAGCCCAGGGAGCATGAGGGAATGACCACCAGCGTCCGGCGAGCTGGCCAGAGAACTCGCGATCAAGCGCTTTGAAGGGTTTCAGATCGGTGGGCGGCATGGAGGGGGACGACCCGAGCAAGATCCAAACTCGCCTCTGACCGGCGAAAGACAGCGGTGCCCCAGACAGGAATCGAACCTGTGGCCTACCGCTTAGGAGGCGGTCGCTCTATCCGACTGAGCTACTGGGGCAGACGTGAAAAGGTACCCCGACGCGACGAGCAACGCACATGAGGCCGACAGTCGGACGCCCACACCTCCACGGCCCCATAGCGTGCCGCCCGGAGGCGTCCGTCAGACGTTCAGGTCCGGACCCGACTGGATCTCCTCCTCCTCGGCCTCCACCATCTCGGCCACGTGCTCGCTGTTGACGCGCAGGGTCACCGCCCAGTAGAAGATCAGCAGGCTGAAGACGACCACCACCCCGAGGTCGACCCACTCGGGCAGCGCCCACGTCGGGTGCGCTGCGGCGCCGCGGGCGCCCTTTCCGTATCGGCCGAAGTAGCCGATCACGGTCATCCCGACCAACCACGGGGCGATCCACAGCGAACCGTGCAGGTCGACGGGCGGTCGGTTGTCTGACGGCGCGAGCCTGGTGCACCCGAACAGCGCGGTACCGGCTGCCATGGCGATGAGGAGCTTCCAGGTGGCCTCGTACCCGCTCCAGTAGATGATCAGGTTCGCGGCGATGAACGCGATGGGCGACATGACCGCAGGCCGGTAGCCGGTACGGGCGTTCGCGCTCGGCGTCATTCGACGTAGGGCGGTCAGCGACACCGGCGCGAACGCGTACATGATCGCGGTCGCCGACGTCACCAGGCCGACGAGCGACTGCCAGCTCGGGAACGGCAGGAAGCACAGCTCGCCGATCACGAAGGCCAGCAGGATCGAGTTAACGGGACGCCACGGCTGCTCACGTGGGCGAGCGCCTTGGGAGCGGTGCGCTCGCGTCCGAGGGCGTACGACAGCCGAGACGACGTGCCGACGTACAGCAGTCCGGTGCCTGGTGGGGGATATGAAGGCGTCGATGTAGAGCAAGGTCGCCAGCCACGCTGCGCCCGCCGTCGTTGCCAGCGTGGCGTACAGCCGAAGGCGCTCAGCTTGCCGAAGGGGTGCGCCCATGAGTGTGCGCTGGTGAGGTCGGAGAGGCTCAGTCCCCCGATGAAGGCGATCTCCAGCAAGAGGTACAAAGCCGTGCCGACGATCATGGCAATGATGACGGCCCGGGAGATGTCGCGCTGGGGGTCGCGGGCCTCGCCGCCCATCTGGATCGCCTGCTCGAAGCCCGCATGGCGAAGATCGCTCCTGCCGGAAGAGCCGCGAACACTCCGTGCATCCCGAACGGCATGAAGCCGCCAGCCGGGCTGAAGTTCGACGCGTGGAAGCTCAGCAGAGGAGCACGATCACCGTGAGAACCGGGATCGCGATCTTCCACAGCACGGTGATCGTGTTGCTCTCGGCGAGGAACTTCACCCCCATGATGTTGACCACGGTGAAGAGCAGCATCAGCAGTGGCGAAGAACAGGCCCGAGAGGGTCAGGGTGGGACTGCTTGTGTGCAGCAGCTTGAGGTGGTCCTTCACCCAGTGGATGTTGTCGAGATACGTCAGGCTGGCCTCGACCTCGATCGGCGCGATGGTGACCGCCTGCAGCCAGGCAGCCCACCCGGCGGTGTAGCCCGCCAGCGTGCCGAAGGCGAAGTTGGGGAACGAGCCGTGCCGCCGGCGACGGGGTAGGCAGCCCCGAGCTCAGCGTGCACCAGCGCGAGGATCGCGAGGAGGATTCCACCCAGCACCCAGGAGATCAGCGAAGCCGGCCCGGCCGCCTTGGCCACGAGCAGGGCGCCGAGAGCCACCAGAGCCGACGACGGACCCGAGGGAGACGAACGTCAGGCCGAGCAGGCCGATGTCACGTTTCAGATGGAAGGTCTCGGCGGTCTGGGCGTTGGAAGTGTCGCGCGCCATGGCTACCTCGCATCATTTTCTATCCCCGCCAACGGGGACGTGCGCGATGAG
>CAWGOA010000008.1:0-422810 GCA_963824115.1 uncultured Actinomycetota bacterium | reverse complement strand
GTTGCTCCACCCCGGCAGTTGCAGTACCCATGAAGTCCGACAGGAAAGAGAAAGACGCGGTGCCCACCATCCAGCAGCTGGTCCGTAAGGGCCGCCAGGACAAGGTGTCGAAGACGAAGACGCCCGCCCTGAAGGGATCGCCCCAGCGGCGCGGCGTCTGCACGCGCGTCTACACGACGACGCCGAAGAAGCCGAACTCCGCGCTGCGCAAGGTCGCCCGCGTGCGGCTGACCAGCGGCATCGAGGTCACCGCCTACATCCCCGGGGTCGGCCACAACCTGCAGGAGCACTCGATCGTGCTGGTGCGCGGCGGCCGGGTGAAGGACCTGCCGGGCGTGCGCTACAAGATCATCCGCGGGTCGCTCGACACCCAGGGTGTGAAGAACCGCAAGCAGGCTCGCAGCCGTTACGGCGCGAAGAAGGAGAAGAGCTGATGCCGCGTAAAGGCCCCGCCGCGAAGCGGCCGATCGAGATCGACCCGGTCTACGGCAGCCCACTGGTGACCCAGCTCATCAACAAGGTCCTCGTCGACGGCAAGAAGCAGGTCGCCGAGCGGATCGTGCACACGGCCCTCGAGGGATGTCGTGACAAGAGCGGCACCGATCCCGGTCGTGACGCTGAAGCGCGCGCTCGACAACGTCAAGCCGACGCTCGAGGTCCGGCCCCGCCGCGTCGGTGGCGCGACCTACCAGGTGCCCGTCGAGGTCCGCCCCGTCCGCTCGACGACGCTGGCCCTGCGCTGGCTGGTCCGCTACTCCCAGGCGCGTCGCGAGAAGACCATGTCCGAGCGGCTGATGAACGAGCTGCTCGACGCGTCCAACGGGCTCGGCGCCGCCGTCAAGAGGCGTGAGGACACCCACAAGATGGCAGACTCGAACAAGGCGTTTGCCCACTACCGCTGGTGACCCGACGGCCCTCGGAGCAGGCATGAAACCGGCCCTCCGGGCGTTGTACACGTGCGTCAGCACACCAAACCACCCATACCGTTAGGGAATGCCAACCGTGGCAATCGACATCACCACCGACCTCGGCAGAGTTCGCAATATCGGCATCATGGCTCACATCGATGCCGGTAAGACGACGACCACCGAGCGCATCTTGTTCTACACCGGCATCAACTACAAGATCGGTGAGGTCCACGAGGGCGCGGCCACCATGGACTGGATGGAGCAGGAGCAGGAGCGCGGCATCACGATCACGTCCGCCGCGACGACCTGCATGTGGCACGACCACACCATCAACATCATCGACACGCCCGGCCACGTCGACTTCACCGTCGAGGTCGAGCGCTCGCTTCGCGTCCTCGACGGCGCCGTCGCCGTGTTCGACGGTGTCGCGGGCGTCGAGCCGCAGTCCGAGACCGTCTGGCGCCAGGCCGACCGCTACCTCGTTCCGAGGCTCTGCTTCGTCAACAAGCTGGACCGTACCGGCGCTGAGTTCCACCGCTGCGTCGAGATGATCCAGTCGCGCCTCGGCGCCATCCCTCTCGTCCTGCAGATCCCGATCGGCACCGAGAGCGACTTCATCGGCGTCGTCGACCTGGTCGCCATGCGCGCGCTCACCTGGCGCGGCGAGACCGAGAAGGGCGAGGACTACGACATCGAGGACATCCCGGCGTCGCACGTCGCCGCCGCGCGTGAGTGGCGCGACCGTCTGCTCGAGACCATTGCCGAAGCCGACGACGAGATGATGGAGCTCTACCTCGAAGGCGAGGAGCCGTCCGTCCAGGCGCTTCAGGCGGCGATTCGCCGCGCCACCCTCGCGGCCAAGCTCACTCCGGTGCTGACCGGCAGCGCGTTCAAGAACAAGGGCGTACAGCCCCTGCTCGACGCCGTCGTCGCCTACCTTCCGTCGCCGATCGACATCGACGCGGTGGAGGGCCACTCCGTCAAGGACGAGTCGGTCGTCGTGAAGCGCCGGCCCAACGAGGACGAGCCGTTCTCCGCTCTCGCCTTCAAGATCATGGCCGACCCGCACCTCGGCAAGCTGACCTACCTGCGCGTCTACTCCGGCCGCCTCGACACCGGTACCACGGTGCTCAACCCGACCAAGGGCCGCAAGGAGAGGATCGGCAAGATCTACCGGATGCACGCCAACAAGCGTGAGGAGATCGCCTCGATCGGCGCCGGTCACATCGTCGCCGTCATGGGCCTCAAGGACACCACGACCGGTGAGACGCTCTGCGACATCGCCAACCCCGTTGTCCTGGAGTCGATGACGTTCCCGGCACCGGTCATCCATGTCGCGGTCGAGCCGAAGTCGAAGGGCGACCAGGAGAAGCTCGGCATGGCCATCCAGCGGCTGTCCGAGGAGGACCCGACCTTCCAGGTACGGACCGACGAGGAGACCGGCCAGACGATCATCGCGGGGATGGGCGAGCTGCACCTCGAGGTGCTGGTCGACCGGATGCGCCGCGAGTTCCGCGTCGAGGCCAACGTCGGCAAGCCGCAGGTGGCGTACCGCGAGACGATCCGCAAGGCCGTCACCAAGGTCGACTACGTGCACAAGAAGCAGACCGGTGGCTCCGGGCAGTTCGCGAAGGTCGTCATCGACATGGAGCCGACAGGCGGCGGCGACGGCGGATACGAGTTCGTCAACGCCGTCACCGGTGGGCGCATCCCGCGCGAGTACATCCCGCCGGTCGACGAGGGCATCCAGGAGGCCATGGAGTTCGGCGTGCTCGCCGGCTACCCCATGGTCGACCTCAAGGTGACCTTGCGAGACGGTGCCTACCACGACGTCGACTCTTCCGAGATGGCCTTCAAGATGGCCGGCCGGATGGTCTTCAAGGAGGCAGCCCGCAGGGCCGACCCGGCGCTGCTCGAGCCGATGATGGCCGTCGAGGTCACCACGCCCGAGGACTACATGGGTGATGTCATCGGTGACCTCAACTCCCGCCGCGGCCAGATCCAGGCCATGGAGGAAGGTCTCGGCGGCGTGAAGCTCGTCAAGGCTCTCGTGCCGCTGTCGGAGATGTTCGGCTACGTCGGCGACCTCCGGTCCAAGACGCAGGGCCGTGCGTCGTACTCCATGCAGTTCGACTCGTACGCCGAGGTTCCCCGTAACGTCGCCGACGAGATCATCCAGAAGGTCCGCGGCGAGTAACATTCGCCCCGGCGCAACCCGCACGTCAAGAGAAGTTCCAATCTAGGAGGAAGTCCAAGTGGCGAAGGCCAAATTCGAGCGGACCAAACCGCACGTAAACATCGGCACCATCGGCCACATCGACCACGGGAAGACCACTCTGACCGCGGCGATCTCGAAGGTGCTGCACGACAAGTTCCCCACGCTCAACCCCCAGTTCGCCTTCGACGACATCGACAAGGCGCCCGAGGAGAAGCAGCGCGGGATCACGATCTCGATCGCGCACATCGAGTACCAGACCGAGAAGCGGCACTACGCGCACGTCGACTGCCCGGGTCACGCCGACTACATCAAGAACATGATCACCGGCGCGGCTCAGATGGACGGCGCGATCCTCGTCGTCGCCGCCACGGACGGTCCGATGCCGCAGACGCGTGAGCACGTCCTGCTCGCCCGTCAGGTCGGTGTACCCGCGATCGTCGTCGCCCTCAACAAGTGCGACATGGTCGACGACGACGAGCTCATCGAGCTGGTCGAGCTCGAGGTCAGGGAGCTGCTCTCGGAGTACGAGTTCCCCGGCGACGACACTCCCGTCATCCGGGTGGCGGCTGCGCCGGCGCTCAACGGCGACGAGAAGTGGGGTGCCATCCGTCCTCGAGCTGATGGACGCTGTCGACGAGTTCATCCCGCAGCCCGAGCGTGACACCGAGAAGCCGTTCCTCATGCCTGTCGAGGACGTCTTCACGATCACCGGTCGCGGCACCGTCATCACCGGTCGCATCGAGCGTGGCATCGTCAAGATCAACGAGACGGTCGACATCATCGGCATCCGCGAGGCCAAGCAGACCACGACCGTGACCGGCATCGAGATGTTCCGCAAGCTGCTCGACACCGGCGAGGCCGGCGAGAACGTCGGTCTGCTGCTGCGTGGTACGAAGCGTGAGGACGTCGAGCGCGGAATGGTCGTGATCAAGCCTGGCTCGACGACGCCGCACACCAACTTCGACGCCAACGTCTACATCTTGTCGAAGGAGGAGGGCGGCCGGCACACGCCGTTCTTCAACAACTACCGGCCTCAGTTCTACTTCCGCACCACGGACGTCACCGGAGTCGTCACGCTGCCCGAGGGCACCGAGATGGTCATGCCCGGCGACAACACCGAGATGGCGGTCGAGCTGATCCAGCCGATCGCCATGGAGGACGGTCTGCGGTTCGCGATCCGCGAAGGCGGCCGTACCGTCGGCGCCGGACGGGTCACCAAGATCAACAAGTGAGCTGAACCGCTCCACCACACCTCAAGGATCCGGCTTACGCGTCGCCCCGGCGACTTGTAAGTCGGATCTTTGCGGTAACAGGTGATTGAATCCCTGCATGGCGGCGGCTCGCAAGCGGGTGCGGACTGACTCGCGTCCCGGCGAGAGCGAGGAGCAGCGGCTCGACCGCAACTACATCGAGCTGCTGCAGGAGATCCGCGTTCTTGCAGGCGGGCATGCAGATACTCTTCGCCTTCCTGCTCACCCTCGCGTTCCAGCAGCGCTTTGTCGAGGTCGACGACTTCGAGCGCGACGTCTATCTCGTGACGCTCGTCTGCGCGGCGCTCGCGACTGCGTGCATCATCGGGCCGGTGCCGTTCCACCGGCTGATCTTCCGGCGCGGCATGAAAGACGACCTGATCAGGGCGACGACGAGGTACGTCGGCGCTGGGCTGGTACTCCTGTTCTTGAGCATCACCGGTGCGATGCTGCTGGTCTTGGACTTCCTTGTCCAACGGCGTTGGCCCTGACTGTCACCGGCCTGCTCGCTGCGACCTTCGTCGTGCTGTGGCTCGTGCTGCCGATCTGGTCCCGCCTCGACGAGGCGGACGACGAGCAGGCGAGCCGCTCGGACAGGCGGTCACGGCCTGACGAGCACGCTGGAATCTACATAGAGAATCTATGTAGATTGGCAGGCGTGACCTCGACCGACCTGCCGCCCGGCGCCGAGCTGCTCAGCGTGATCGCTCGGGTCAACCGGTGGGCGACGTACCACGCCGACCTCGCCATCCCGCCGGCCCAGGCACGGCTGCTCGCTCAGGTCGACACCCTCGGGCAGCGCTCGCGTGGGCGACCTCGCCAGGGCCGACCATTGCAGCCAGCCGACCATGACGACGCAGCTGCAACGCCTGGAGGAGCAGGGCTGGGCCGCCCGCGAGGCCGACCCCGCCGATGCGCGTGCCGTGCTGATCTCGCTGACGCCGTCAGGGCGAGAGGTGCTCGCCGAGGTGCGAGCCGCCCGTGCCGCAGCCCTCGCCCCTGTGCTCTCGCGGATGAGCGAGTCCGAGCAGGCGCGGATCCGTGACACCGTCGTCACGCTCAACGAGCTCATGCGGGCCGCCGGGCAGCTCGACGTCGCACGGCAGCGCTGAGTGCGCTGCTGCGCCGACTGGCGGCGACGCGCGGAGGTCGTGACATTCGTCAGGGCGCGACGCCCCCTCCGCCGGGTAGCCTGGTTCAGGCGCCCACAGGCGCACCCGATGTGCCCCGGAGGAACATGCTCATCCCGCTGCTGCGCACCTATCTGCGTCCGTACGGCCGCCCGATCGCGATGGTGCTCGTCTTCCAGTTCGTCCAGACGCTCGCGAACCTGTACCTGCCCGGCCTGAACGCCGACATCATCGACAAGGGCGTCGTCACCGGTGACACCGGCTACATCATGAAGACCGGCGTCGTCATGCTGCTCATCACGCTCGTACAGATCGTCTGCGCGACGGTCGCGGTCTTCTTCGGTGCGCGTACGGCGATGGCGCTGGGACGCGACCTGCGAGCCGGGGTCTTCAACAAGGTGGAGACGTTCGCCGCGCGCGAGGTCTCGAGCTTCGGAGCCGCGACCTTGATCACCAGGTCGACCAACGACGTGCAACAGGTCCAGATGATCGTGTTCATGACGTTCACGTTCATGGTCGCGGCACCGATCATGTGCGTCGGCGGAATCGTGCTTGCGCTACGCCAAGAC
This sequence comes from uncultured Actinomycetota bacterium, assembly GCA_963824115.1. Classification (GTDB taxonomy): domain Bacteria; phylum Actinomycetota; class Actinomycetes; order Propionibacteriales; family Nocardioidaceae; genus DASQEH01. Next base: position 416,735 of record CAWGOA010000008.1, on the reverse strand, counting down.
GTCAAGCTGTCCACCCTGCTCGTGGTGGTCGTGCCGGCACTGGCCATCAGCGTCGGCCTCGTCATCCGCAAGATGCGGCCGCTGTTTCGCCAGATGCAGAAGAAGATCGACACCATCAACCGGATCATGCGCGAGCAGATCACCGGCATCAGGGTGATCCGCGCTTTCGTCAAGGAGGGCTACGAGCGCGAGCGTTTCGGCGTGGCCAACCGCGACAACATGACCACGGCGATCGCGGTGGGCCGGCTCATGTCCTTGATGTTCCCGATCGTCATGCTCACCATGAACGTCTCGCTCGTGGCGGCCACCTGGTTCGGCGGCTACCGCATCGGCAACGGAAGCATGCAGGTCGGCACGCTCGTCGCGTTCCAGAGCTACCTGATCCAGATCCTGATGTCGGTGATGATGGCGACCTTCATGTTCATGCTGTTCCCGCGGGCGGAGGTGCGCGGCCGAGCGCATCACCGAGGTGCTCGACACCGTGCCCAGCGTCGTCGCCCCGGCCGAGGCCGTGCGTCGCGACGTCGCGGCCGGACGACGTCGAGCTGCGTGGCGTCAGCTTCGCCTATCCGGGAGCCGAAGAGGACGTGCTGCACGGCGTCGACCTGGTGGCGCAGCCTGGCGAGACCACCGCCATCATCGGCTCCACCGGCAGCGGCAAGAGCACCTTGCTCAACCTGATACCGCGCCTCATCGACGCGACCGGCGGAAGCGTCCGATCTGGACGGTCGAGACGTCAGGGAGCTCGTGCCCGACGACGTATGGGGCGCGATCGGCCTCGTACCGCAGCGTCCGTACCTGTTCACCGGAACGGTCGCGACCAACCTGCGGTACGGGCGACCCGACGCGACCGATGCCGAGCTCTGGGAGGCGCTCGAGATCGCCCAGGCCGACGACTTCGTCGCGGCCATGCCCGAGAAGCTCAATGCGCCGATCGCGCAGGGAGGCACCAACGTCTCCGGAGGGCAGCGACAGCGCCTCGCCATCGCCCGGGCGGTGGTCAAGCGACCGCGCATCTACCTGTTCGACGACTCGTTCTCCGCTCTCGACTACGCCACCGACGCCGCACTGCGGCTGGCCCTTCGGCCGGTCACGCGTGATGCGGCAGTCGTGATCGTCGCCCAGCGGGTCAGCACCATCCGACGCGCCGAGCGGATCCTCGTCCTCGACGAGGGCCGGGTGGCAGGCACCGGCACGCACGAGCAGCTCATGGCCGGCTGCGACACCTACCGCGAGATCGTGCTGTCCCAGCTCAGCGAGGAGGAGGCGGCGTGAGCGGCCGCGGCCCCCTGAGCATGCAGGGGCCCCCGGCCAAGCCGAACGACTTCCGCGGATCGGCGCGCCGTCTGGTCGGGTACCTCCGCGGCCAGGCTTGCGCTCGTCTGGGGCATCGGGGCACTGGCGGTCGTCGCGGTCAGCCTGAGTGTGGTCGGGCCGAAGATCCTCGGTCATGCGACCGACATCGTGTTCACCGGGTTCATCGCCAGCAGGCTGCCGGCCGGGGAGACGAAGGCCCAGGCGGTCGCGGCTCTGCGCCAGCAAGGAGACGACAAGGTGGCCGCGCTGGTACAGGCGCTCGACCTGCACCCGGGCCGGGCATCGACTACTCGGCGCTCGGCTGGGTGCTCACGGTGGCGCTCGTCGTGTACATCGCCTCGGCCGTGTTCATGTACATGCAGGGCCGGCTGACGACGGTCGTCGTCCAACGGACGGTCGCGACCCTGCGTGCAGAGGTGGAGGACAAGCTCAGCCGGCTCCCGCTGTCGTACTTCGACTCCAAGCCTCGGGGCGAGCTCTTGTCCCGGGTGACCAACGACATCGACAACATCGCCCAGTCGCTCCAGCAGACCATGAGCCAGCTCCTGACGTCGGCCTTCACGATCGTCGGTGTGCTCGCTGTCATGTTCTGGATCTCGCCGTTGCTCGCGCTGGTCGCTGTCGTCACGGTGCCGGTGGCTGCACTGATCACGAAGACGATCGCGCAGCGGTCCCAGCCGCAGTTCATGGAGCAGTGGGCAGCCACCGGAAAGCTCAACGGCCATATCGAAGAGGTCTTCACCGGCCACGAGATCGTCAAGGTCTTCGGCCGCCAGGCCGAGGCGCGCGAGATGTTCGAGCGCCACAACGGTGCGCTCTTCGACGCGAGCTTCCGCGCCCAGTTCATCTCCGGGATCATCCAGCCGACCATGATGTTCGTCTCCAACGTCAACTACGTCGCGGTGGCGGTGATCGGCGCCCTGCGGGTCGCGTCCGGGTCCTTGAGCATCGGTGATGTGCAGGCCTTCATCCAGTACTCGCGCCAGTTCACCCAGCCGCTCACGCAGGTGGCGTCGATGCTCAATCTCCTGCAGTCGGGCGTCGCGTCCGCAGAGCGGGTGTTCGACCTCCTCGACGAGTCCGAGGAGATCCCCGACCCTGTCGATGCGGTCCGGCCGACGTCGACTGTAGGCATGGTGGCTTTCGAGGACGTCTCGTTCTCGTACAAGATCGACGAGCCGCTCATCGAGCACCTGGATCTCACGGCCGAGCCCGGACACACGGTGGCCATCGTGGGTCCGACGGGGGCCGGGAAGACCACGCTGACCAACCTGCTGCTGAGGTTCTACGAGGTCGGCAGCGGGCGGATCACGCTCGACGGGGTCGACATCGCCGCGATCGACCGCGGCGTGCTCCGGGAGAACTTCGGCGTCGTGCTCCAAGACACCTGGCTGTTCGGAGGCACGATCCGCGACAACATCGCGTACGGCGCCCACCGGGCCTCGGAGGAGGAGATCCGCCGTGCGGCGGAGGCCGCGTACGTCGACCACTTCGTCCGCACGCTCCCAGACGGCTACGACACCGTGATCGACGACGAGGCCGGCAACATCAGCGCCGGGCAGCGTCAGCTCCTGACGATCGCACGGGCCTTCCTCGCCGACCCCGCGATCCTCGTCCTCGACGAGGCGACCAGCTCGGTGGACACCAGGACCGAGGCGCTGGTGCAGCGTGCGATGGAGGAGCTGCGGGTCGGCCGCACCAGCTTCGTGATCGCCCACCGGCTGTCGACCATCCGCGACGCCGACCGGATAGTGGTCATGGAAGGCGGGCAGATCGTGGAGCAGGGCACCCACGAGAGCCTGCTGTCCGCCGGCGGGGCGTACGAGCGGCTGTACGCGGCGCAGTTCTCCGGTGTCCCGGCCTGACGTGGTGCCGGCGCCACCACCCGAAAGATTTGCCCGACTTTTCAGGTGGCTATGACCACTTCTGAGTCGGATCTTCGGGGTATTGGTGGGCCCGGGACCGTGAGTAGGGGACAGGGCATCCTCGCCTGTCAGAGGCGTTGTGCCGATTTGGCATGGCTGGCTCCGTCTGGCAGACTATCGGGGTTGCTCAGGCGGGATCGCCGGGGCGAGCCGAGTTCCACTCACGCCGAGGTCACGCAGTAGTTGAGGCACGGTGAGGCGGTCGGTTTCGCCGAACCGGAGGCACCGCTGACCCGGGGCCGCCCACGGTAGCCGGGAGCGACATCTCCCGAGATCAACGACAAGACAACCGATGTGGCACGTCCCCAACGGCGCGACACACCCGACCTCGGGGGTCGAAGACATGGGCGGGTACTGAGCTCTCTGTGAGGGTCCAGGACGCGTCATCTGTACGAACGAGTGAAAGGCGCGAAGCGAGAGCATGGCGGGACAAAAGATCCGCATCCGGCTCAAGGCCTACGACCATGAGGTCATCGACTCGTCGGCGCGCAAGATCGTCGACACGGTGACTCGTACTGGTGCGAAGGTCGCGGGCCCGGTGCCGCTTCCCACGGAGAAGAACGTGTTCTGCGTGATCCGCTCGCCGCACAAGTACAAAGACAGCCGCGAGCACTTCGAGATGCGCACCCACAAGCGTCTCATCGACATCATTGACCCGACGCCGAAGACTGTCGACTCGCTGATGCGACTCGAGCTGCCGGCCGGCGTCGACATCGAGATCAAGCTCTGAGGACACCGAAACCCATGAGCACTGCATCCATCAAAGACGTACGGACCGTTCGGGGGCTGCTGGGCACCAAGCTCGGCATGACCCAGCTATGGGACGAGAACAACCGAGTGGTGCCGGTGACGGTCATCTCGGCTGCTTCGAACGTCGTCACCCAGGTCCGGGCCGCCGACACCGACGGCTACTCCGCCGTCCAGCTCGGCTTCGGTGAGGTCAAGGCCTCGAGGGTGACCAAGCCGCTGGCCGGCCACTTCGAACGGGCGGGCGTCACGCCTCGCCGTCACCTGGTCGAGATCCGCACCGCCGACGCCGCCAGCTACTCACTCGGTCAGGAGCTCAACGCCGACCTCTTCGCGGCCGGCGAGCTGGTCGACGTCACCGGTACGAGCAAAGGCAAGGGCTTCGCCGGCGTGATGAAGCGGCACGGCTTCCACGGCGTGAGCGCGTCACACGGCTCGCACCGCAACCACCGCAAGCCCGGCTCGATCGGCGGCTGCGCAACCCCCGGCCGCGTCTTCAAGGGGATGCGGATGGCGGGCCGGATGGGCGTCGAGACCATCACAGTCCAGAACCTCACTGTGCACGCCATCGACGTCGACAGAGGCCTCATCTTGGTACGGGGCGCCGTGCCGGGATGCGCGTGGCACCGTCGTCATCGTCCGCAGCGCTGCCAAGGCGAAGGGAGCCCAGCAGTGACCACCGTCGACGTCCTCGACGTGTCCGGCAACAAGGCCGGCACCGTCGAGCTTCCCGCGGAGATCTTCGACGTCCAGGTCAACATCCCGCTCATCCACCAAGTGGTCGTCGCCCAGCAGGCCGCGGCACGCCAGGGCACCCACTCCACCAAGTCGCGTGGAGAGGTCGCCGGCGGCGGTCGCAAGCCCTACCGGCAGAAGGGCACCGGTCGGGCTCGCCAGGGCTCGATCCGGGCGCCGCAGTTCGCCGGAGGCGGCGTCGTACACGGCCCGACACCCCACGACTACATCCAACGCACCCCCAAGAAGATGAAGGCCGCCGCGCTCCGGGGTGCCCTGTCCGACCGGGCCCGTGACGGCCGGGTGCACATCGTCGAGGGCCTGGTCGACGGTGAGTCGGCGTCGACGAAGGCCGCTCTCGGCGCGCTGGCCAACATCACCAGCCGTCCCCGCACGCTCGTCGTGCTCGAACGAGGAGACGACCTGACCTGGCTGAGCCTGCGCAACGTCGACACCGTCCACGTGCTGAGCGTCGACCAGCTCAACACCTACGACGTGCTGGTGAGCGACGACGTGGTCTTCCTCAAGGCGGCCTACGACGTCCTCGTCGGCGACCAGCCGGCCGCTGAGGGGCACGAACCCGTCCCAGCCCCGACCGACGCGCAGGAGGCCGACGCCGCCGACAACAGCGCGGCGGGCAGCACCGCCACCACACCTGAGACCGACGACACGACCGATGACGAGGAGGCCGAAGCATGAGCAACCTCTACAAGGACCACCGCGACGTCTTGGTCTCACCGGTGGTCAGCGAGAAGTCCTACTCCCTGCTCGACCAGAACAAGTACACGTTCTTGGTGCGACCCGACTCCAACAAGACGGAGATCAAGATCGCCGTCGAGAAGGTCTTCAACGTCAAGGTGACCAGCGTCAACACGATCAACCGTCCGGGCAAGCGCCGACGTACCCGCTTCGGCTGGGGAAGCCGTCCCGACACCAAGCGCGCCATCGTGAGCGTCGCCGCCGGGCAGCGCATCGACATCTTCGGAGGTCCGGTCTCCTGACCGGGCTGGACGACGAGGACTGACAACTCATGGCTATCCGCAAGTACAAGCCCACCACCCCCGGCCGTCGTGGCTCGAGCGTGGCCGACTTCGTCGAGATCACCCGGTCGACGCCGGAGAAGTCCCTGGTCGTTCCGCTGCCGAAGAACGGCGGCCGCAACAACCAGGGCCGGATCACGACCCGTCACCAAGGCGGCGGTCACAAGCGCGCCTACCGCATCATCGACTTCCGCCGCTACGACAAGGACGGGGTCCCCGCCAAGGTCGCGGAGATCGAGTACGACCCGAACCGCACGGCCCGGATCGCTCTGCTGCACTACGCCGACGGCGAGAAGCGCTACATCATCGCGCCGAACGGTCTGCGGCAGGGGATGCAGGTCGAGAACGGCCCGGGCGCGGACATCAAGCCCGGCAACAACCTGCCACTGCGCAACATCCCCGTCGGCACGACCGTGCACGCGATCGAGCTGAGGCCGGGTGGCGGCGCCAAGATCGCCCGCTCGGCCGGCGCCTCGGTGCAGCTCGTCGCACGTGAGGGCCTGCGGGCGCAGCTCAGGATGCCGTCGGGCGAGGTTCGCTACGTCGACGTCCGCTGCCGCGCCTCGGTCGGCGCGGTCGGCAACGCCGAGCAGTCCAACATCAACTGGGGCAAGGCCGGCCGGATGCGCTGGAAGGGCAGGCGGCCGACGGTTCGTGGTGTCGCCATGAACCCGGTCGACCACCCGCACGGTGGCGGCGAGGGCAAGACCTCCGGTGGTCGCCACCCCGTATCCCCGTGGGGCCAGCCGGAAGGCCGTACCCGCAAGCACAAGGCCAGCGACCAGCTGATCGTCCGTCGCCGCAAGTCCGGCAAGCGTAGATAAGGCGTAGAGACAGATGCCACGTAGCCTCAAGAAGGGCCCGTTCGTCGACGACCACCTGCAGAAGAAGGTGGACGTCCAAAACGACAAGGGCACCAAGAACGTCATCAAGACCTGGTCGCGCCGGTCGATGATCGTCCCGAACATGATCGGCCACACGATCGCCGTCCACGACGGCCGCAAGCACGTGCCGATCTTCGTGACCGACTCGATGGTGGGCCACAAGCTCGGAGAGTTCGCGCCCACGCGCACCTTCCGTGGCCACGAGAAGGACGACCGAAAGAGCCGCCGCCGCTGACGCGGTGGCCGATGAGATGTCGAGAGAAGTGAGAGACACATGAGCGCCACTGAGCGCAGGCGCGTGAGCGCCCGCCGCGACACCCTGCTGGGCGACCAGCAGGGAGCTTTCGCTGTCGCGCGCTTCGTGCGGGTCACGCCGATGAAGGCGCGCCGGGTCGTCGACATGGTCCGGGGCGCCCAGGTGGACGACGCACTCGCCACCCTCCGGTTCGCCCCGCAGACCGCCAGCGAGACCGTGTACAAGGTCCTGGAGAGCGCCGTGGCGAACGCCACGACGACCGAGGGGCTGGAGCGCGGTGACCTGGTCGTGAGCAAGGCGCTCGTCGACGAGGGCCCGACGCTCAAGCGGTTCCGCCCGCGTGCCCAGGGCCGCGCCACCCGCATCCTCAAGCGCACCAGCCACATCACCTTGGTCGTCCAGCCCGGCGTCACCGCGCCCGCTGCCACCACCACCAGTTCCGCCAGGACCAGCACCGCCACGAGAAGGGGAGGAGCTCGCTGATGGGCCAGAAAGTGAACCCGAACGGTTTCCGCCTCGGCATCTCGACCGACCACAAGAGCCGTTGGTACGCCGACAAGCTGTACAAGTCCTACGTCGGTGAGGACGTCGCCGTCCGCAAGCTGCTGACCAAGGGCATGGACCGCGCCGGCATCAGCCGCGTGGAGATCGAACGTACCCGCGACCGCGTCTCGGTGACGATCTACACCGCCCGCCCGGGCATCGTGATCGGGCGCCGCGGCGCGGAGGCCGACCGCATCCGCGAGAACCTCGAGAAGCTCACCGGCAAGCAGGTGAAGCTCAACATCCGCGAGGTCTTGAACCCCGAGATCGACGCCCAGCTCGTCGCCCAGGGGGTCGCCGAGCAGCTGTCCAGCCGCGTCGCCTATCGACGCGCCATGCGCAAGGCGATCCAGACCGCGATGCGCTCCGGCGCCAAGGGGATCAGGATCCAGTGCTCCGGTCGCCTCGGCGGCGCGGAGATGTCGCGCTCGGACTTCTACCGTGAAGGTCGGGTGCCGCTGCACACGCTGCGGGCCGACATCGACTACGGCTTCTACGAGGCCAAGACGACGTTCGGCCGGATCGGCGTGAAGGTCTGGATCTACAAGGGCGAGGTGGCAGGTACCCGCGCCGAGCGCGAGGCCCAGGCGGCCGTGCTCGCCCAGGCGGGCAACCGCAACCGCCCGACGACACGCGGTCGCCGCAACGACCGCCCAGACCGCCGCCCGGACTCACCAGGACCCGACGGCATCACCAGCGAGTCGCCGACCCCTGAGGCCGCCACCGCCCCGGTCGCGGTCGCCGCGGCACCGGCGACGGCTCCCGCCGAGACTCCGGTACAGGAGGCCTGACATGCTCATTCCCCGCAGGGTCAAGCACCGCAAGCAGCACCACCCGGGGCGTTCCGGCGCCGCGACCGGGGGCACGGCGCTCAACTTCGGCGACTTCGGCATCCAGGCCCTCGCGCCGGCGTACGTGACGAACCGTCAGATCGAGTCGGCCCGTATCGCCATGACCCGCCACATCAAGCGTGGCGGGAAGGTCTGGATCAACATCTATCCCGACCGCCCGCTCACCAAGAAGCCGGCCGAGACGCGGATGGGCTCGGGCAAGGGCTCGCCGGAGTGGTGGATCGCCAACGTGAAGCCCGGACGGGTCATGTTCGAGCTGTCCGGCGTGACCGAGGACGTCGCCCGCGAGGCGATGCGCCGTGCCATCCACAAGCTCCCGATGAAGTGCAAGTTCATCAGCCGCCAGTCAGGAGACTTCTGATGAGTGACATCACGACGGCGGCCGAGCTCCGGCACCTCGATGCCGACTCGCTCGAGGAGAAGCTGCGCGAGCACAAGGAGGAGCTGTTCAACCTCCGCTTCCAGGCCGCAACCGGGCAGCTGGAGTCGCACGGCAGGCTGCGTGCGGTCCGCCGTGACATCGCGCGGATCTACACCATCGTGCGCGAACGCGAGCTCGGCATCAGCGTGATCGCGACCAACGATGACGAGGAAACCGCATGACCGAGACGCCAGCATCGACCAAAGGAACGCACAGTGACCGAGCCCGGCAGCATCGACGGCTCACCGAACAGTGAGCGCAACACGCGCAAGACCCGCGAGGGCCTCGTCGTGAGCGACAAGATGGACAAGACGGTCGTCGTTTCCGTGGAGGACAGGGTCAAGCACGCCCTGTACGGCAAGGTCCTGCGCCGTACGAGCAAGCTCAAGGCCCACGACGAGCAGAACCAGTGCGGCATCGGAGACCGGGTCCTGATCATGGAGACCCGCCCGCTGTCGGCGACCAAGCGCTGGCGGGTCGTCACCGTGCTCGAGAAGGCCCAGTGAGCTTCGGCAGCAGACGAGCGCCACCAGACGCTCACGCAACCGCAGCATTCCCCGTCGGGCAGCGCCGCTGCCCAGCCAGTCAGCCAGTGGAGAGATCCGATGATCCAGCAGGAGTCGCGACTCAAGGTCGCCGACAACACCGGTGCCAAGCAGATCTTGTGCATCCGGGTGCTCGGCGGCTCAGGTCGGCGCTACGCCGGGATCGGCGACGTCATCGTCGCCACCGTGAAGGACGCGATCCCAGGTGGCAACGTCAAGAAGGGCGATGTCGTCAAAGCGGTCGTGGTGCGTACCGTCAAGGAACGCCGGCGTCCGGACGGCTCGTACATCCGGTTCGACGAGAACGCCGCCGTGATCCTGCGTCCCGACGGCGAGCCCCGGGGCACCCGCATCTTCGGCCCGGTCGGCCGTGAGCTGCGCGACAAGCGCTTCAATGTCGCCGATACTCATCAGGCAGAATGCGGACATGCGAAACGCACCGGAGCCGTGCTTCTAGGGAGTGTCTGACATGGCGAGGACTTTGACGATCAAGAAGGGCGATGTCGTGCGCATCATCGCCGGCAAGGACAAGGGCGCGGAAGGCAAAGTCATCGCGGTCATCCCCGAGCACAACCGGGTGATCGTCGAGGGCGTCAACCGGGTGAAACGGCACACGAAGGTCGTCAACCAGGGCGGGCGCGCCGGGTCCACCGGCGGCATCATCACGCAGGAGGCCTCCATCCATGCCTCCAACGTGATGCTGTTGACCGAGGTCGACGGCAAGAAGGTACCGACGCGGATCGGCGCCAAGCGCATCGAGGTGTCGAAGCCTCGTCCCGACGGCACGACGTACACCGCGCAGCGCAGCGTCCGTGTCGCCACCAAGAACGGTGAGGAGATCTGATGACGACGACCACGCAGGACACCGCGCGGGCCGACGCCGCCGACGACCGGACTCACGCCGTGCCACGCTTCAAGACCCGCTACCGCGACGAGATCATGCCTGCCCTCCGCAAGGAGTTCACGTACCCCAACGTCATGCAGGTGCCGGGGCTGACGAAGATCGTCGTCAACATGGGTGTCGGCGAGGCCGCGCGCGACTCCAAGCTGATCGAGGGAGCCGTCAGGGACCTGACCACCATCACCGGCCAGAAGCCGCAGGTGACCCGGGCGCGCAAGTCGATCGCCCAGTTCAAGCTTCGTGAGGGGATGCCGATCGGCGCCCACGTCACGTTGCGCGGCGACCGGATGTGGGAGTTCCTCGACCGCCTGCTCACGCTCGCCCTGCCCCGGATCCGCGACTTCCGCGGGCTCTCGCCGAGGCAGTTCGACGGCAAGGGCAACTACACCTTCGGTCTCACCGAGCAGGTCATGTTCCACGAGATCAACCAGGACCGCATCGACCGCCAGCGCGGCATGGACATCACGGTGGTCACCACCGCGACCAACGACGACGAGGGGCGGGCGCTGCTCAAGCACCTCGGCTTCCCCTTCGCGGAGCGATGAGTATGCAGAGCGCGGAGCGATGAATATGCAGAGCGCGGAGCGATGAGCGCGATGACAATGCATAACAAGGAGAACTGATGGCCAAGACATCCCTACGGGTGAAGGCAGCCCGCAAGCCGAAGTTCGCGGTACGCGGCTACACCCGTTGCCAGCGCTGCGGACGGCCGAAGGCGGTCTACCGCAAGTTCGGGCTCTGTCGCATCTGCCTGCGCGAGATGGCGCACCGAGGCGAGCTTCCCGGCATCACCAAGAGCAGCTGGTAATCCCACCGATCACGAGTCGCCGAAGGTCGGCCGTCCGCGAATGACGCGACAGCCGAAACCACAGCGAGAAAGAGGCCACCGGCCATGACGATGACAGACCCCATCGCAGACATGCTGACCCGTCTGCGAAACGCCAACCAGGCGTACCACGACACCGTCAGCATGCCCTACAGCAAGCTGAAGGCGGGAGTCGCCGAGATCCTCCAGCAGGAGGGCTACATCGGCTCCTGGAAGGTCGACGCACCCGCAGAGGGCGTCGTCGGCAAGCTCTTGGTCGTCGACTTGAAGTACGGCCCCAACCGGGAGCGCTCGATCGCCGGCATTCGGCGGATCAGCAAGCCCGGGCTCCGGGTGTACGCGAAGGCCACCGCATTGCCGAAGGTTCTCGGCGGGCTCGGCGTCGCGATCATCTCCACGTCGACGGGTCTGCTCACCGACCGTCAGGCCAAGCAGAAGGGCGTAGGTGGGGAAGTCCTCGCCTACGTCTGGTAGTCGGGCCAGGAGAGGAAGAACCATGTCACGAATCGGCAAGCTCCCCATCCCCGTCCCGTCAGGGGTCGACGTCGCCATCGAGGGTCAGACGGTCACCGTCAAGGGACCGCGAGGCACCCTGTCCCACGTGGTCAGCGAGCCCATCGAGGTACAGCAGGTCGACGACGGCACCCTCGAGGTACGCCGTCCCGACGACGAGCGCCAGAGCAAGGCACTCCACGGGTTGTCTCGCACGCTCATCGCCAACATGGTCACCGGGCGTGACGGCCGGCTACGAGAAGCGCCTGGAGATCGTCGGAGTCGGCTACCGCGTCGTACCCGAGGGGACCGACAGCGCTGGAGTTCTCGCTCGGCTACAGCCACCAGATCACGTTCAACGCCCCCGAGGGCGTCACGTTCACGGTCGAGGCCCCGACCCGCTTCTCGGTGCAGGGCATCGACAAGCAGGCGGTCGGCGAGGTGGCGGCAAACATTCGCAAGCTCCGCAAGCCTGAGCCCTACAAGGGCAAGGGCATCCGGTACGCCGGCGAGCAGATCCGCCGCAAGGTCGGAAAGGCTGGTAAGTAATGGCTATCGCGCTGAAGCCCGGCAAGCACACGGCTGCCAAGACCACCTCACGGGCGCGCAGGCAAAAGCGCGGGCGCAAGAAGATCCACGGCTCGGCCGAACGGCCGCGTCTGGTGGTCACCCGCTCGAGCCGCCACGTGTTCGTCCAGGTCGTTGACGACCTGCAGGGTAGGACTGTCGTCGTCGGCGAGCACGATGGAAGCCGACATCCGGGCGCTCGACGGCGACAAGTCGGCGCGGGCCCGCCGGGTCGGCGAGGTCGTCGCCGAACGGGCCAAGGCCGCCGGCATCGACTCGGTCGTCTTCGACCGCGCCGGCAACAAGTACCACGGTCGGGTGGCGGCCCTGGCCGACGGCGCCCGCGAGGGCGGTCTGGCCCTGTGACAAGTCCTCACGACGTACAAGAGAGAAGGTAGTTCGAATGAGCGGACCCCAGCGCCGCAGTGGCGGGGCCGGTTCCGGCGGCCGAGGACGCGACGACCGTCGCGGTGGCTCGGGCGGCGAGAAGACCGCGTACCTCGAGCGTGTCGTGGCGACGAACAGGGTCGCCAAGGTCGTGAAGGGCGGTCGCCGGTTCAGCTTCACCGCGCTGGTCGTCGTCGGTGACGGCGACGGCAGGGTCGGAGTCGGCTACGGCAAGGCCAAGGAGTTCCCGGCCGCGATCGCCAAAGGCGTCGAAGAAGCCAAGAAGTCGATGTTCAGCGTCCCCCGCATCCAGGGCACGATCCCGCATCCGGTCCAGGGTGAGAAGGCGGCGGGCGTGGTTCTGCTGCGCCCGGCTGCGCCCGGTACCGGCGTGATCGCCGGCGGCCCGGTGCGGGCCGTCTTGGAGTGCGCGGGCATCCACGACGTGCTCAGCAAGTCGCTCGGCTCGTCCAACGCCCTCAACATCGTGGGCGCGACGGTCACGGCCCTGAAGATGCTCAGGGACCCCGAGGCGGTAGCGCTGCAGCGCGGCCTCACCGTCGAGCAGGTTGCCCCGGCGGCACTCCTGCGGGCCAGGGCAGAGGTGGCCGAGTGATGACCCAGATCAAGGTGCAGCAGGTCAAGTCGAGCATCGGCCGCAAGAAGAACCAGCGCGACACACTGCGCAGCCTCGGGTTGAAGCGCATCGGCGACGTCGTCGTCAAGGAGGACCGCCCCGAGATCCGCGGGATGCTGGCCGCCGTGCCGCATCTCATCGTCGTCGAGGAGGTCGACTGACATGACACTCAAGCTGCACCATCTGCGCCCGGCACCGGGCGCGAAGACCGCCAAGACCCGCGTCGGTCGAGGCGAGGGAAGCAAGGGCAAGACGGCCGGGCGCGGAACCAAGGGCACCGGCTCCCGGTACCAGGTGCCGCCCAACTTCGAGGGTGGCGCGCTGCCCCTGCACATGCGGCTGCCGAAGCTCAAGGGCTTCAAGAGCCCGTTCCGCGTCGAGTTCCAGGTCGTCAACCTCGACCGGCTGGGAGAGCTGTTCCCTGACGGTGGGCAGGTCACGCCGGCAGACCTGGTCAGGCATGGGCGCAGTACGCGACAACGCCCCGGTCAAGATCCTCGGCGGTGGAGAGGTCAGCGTTGCGCTGCAGGTCAGCGCACAGGCCTTCTCGTCGTCCGCACGGGACAAGATCATCGCCGCCGGCGGCAGCGTGACCGAGCTCTGACAGTCGCCCGGCTGCCCGTGCGGCGGCAATATCGACGTTCGGCAACCGGGACGATCATGGTCGACGCTACGTTGGGGGAGTAGAGGAACTGTTAGAGTCCGAACGCAGGCGCCCGCGCGGCGCAGCCGTTTTCGCAGGTGACATGGATGAGTTCCCCGACCGGGGGATTGCTGGGAGGACTTGGTGCTAAGCGCCTTCGTCAACGCGTTCCGAACGCCGGACTTGCGCCGCAAGCTGCTGTTCGTGATGTTCATGATCCTGCTGTTCAGGCTGGGGTCGACGATCCCCGCTCCGGGCGTCGACTACAGCAACGTCCATACGTGCATCAACTCGGTGAAGTCACAGGGCATCTACGGCCTGATCAACCTGTTCTCCGGCGGTGCGCTGCTGAAGCTGACCATCTTCGCGCTCGGCATCATGCCGTACATCACCGCGAGCATCATCTTGCAGCTGCTCACCGTCGTCATCCCGCGCCTGGAGACCCTCAAGAAGGAGGGCCAGGCCGGTACCGCCAAGATCACCCAGTACACCCGCTACCTCACCCTCGGCCTGGCCATCCTCCAGTCGACGGGCATCGTGGCCCTGGCCCGCTCGGGCCAGATCTTCGGCGGTTCCTGCGACCTGCCGCTGCTCGTCAACAACAAGCTCACCACGACGCTGCTCATGGTCATCACGATGACGGCAGGCACCGCCACGATCATGTGGCTCGGTGAGCTGATCACCGACCGCGGCATCGGCAACGGCATGTCGATCCTCATCTTCACCTCGGTCATCTCCGCGTTCCCGAGCGCCTTGTGGGGCATCAAGAACCAACACGGCTTCGGCGTCTTCGCCATCGTCGTCGGGGTCGGGCTGGTGATCATCGCCGCCGTGATCTTCATCGAGCAGGCTCAGCGCCGCATCCCCGTGCAGTACGCCCGCCGGATGGTGGGGCGCAAGATGTTCGGGGGCACGTCGACCTACATTCCGCTGAAGGTCAACCAGGCCGGCGTCATCCCCGTCATCTTCGCCAGCAGTCTGCTGTACCTGCCTGCCCTCGCGGCCCAGTTCAACCAGACCGCGCCCTGGTCCACCTGGGTCAGCACCCACCTCGTCAGAGGCGGCGATCCGGACTACATGCTGCTGTACTTCGGGCTGATCATCTTCTTCACGTACTTCTACGTCGCGATCACCTTCAACCCCAACGAGGTCGCCGACAACATGAAGAAGTACGGCGGCTTCGTGCCGGGGATCCGGGCCGGCAAGCCGACCGAGGACTACCTCGCCTACGTCTTGTCGCGGATCACGTTCCCGGGCGCCATCTACCTCGGGCTGGTCGCCTTGGTCCCGCTGATAGCGCTGCGGCTGCTCAACGCGACCCAGAGCTTCCCGTTCGGCGGTACGTCGCTGCTGATCATGGTCGGAGTCGGTCTCGACACCGTGAAGCAGATCGAGAGCCAGCTCCAGCAGCGGCACTACGAAGGCTTCCTGCGCTGATGCGGGTGTTGTTCATGGGCCCTCCGGGTGCCGGCAAAGGCACTCAGGCGGCCCTCGTCGCCAAGCACTTCGACGTGCCCCAGGTGTCGACCGGCGACATCTTCCGCGCGAATGCCAAGGAAGGCACCGAGCTCGGGCTGGTCGCGAAGCGGTACATGGACGCAGGCGAGTACGTGCCGGACGAGGTCACCAATGACATGGTGCAGGGTGCGGCTCCGAGAAGACGACGCGAGGCGGGGGTTCCTTCTCGACGGGTACCCGCGCACCGTCGCCCAGGTCGCGAAGCTCGACGAGATGCTCGAGGAGCTCGGGACGTCTCTCGACGGCGTCATCGTCTTGCAGGTCGACCAAGAGGAGCTCATCGCCCGGCTGCTCGAACGGGCCCGTACCGGTGGGCGGACCGACGACACCGAAGAGGTGATCCGCCACCGGCAGAAGGTCTACGCCGAGCAGACCACCCCACTCCTGGACGCTGTACTCCGACCGTGGGCTCGTGGTCGACGTCGACGGGCACGGCACGGTCGACGAGGTGTCCGAGCGGATCTGGGACGCGCTCGCCAAGCAAGACGGGGCCGAACCTGAGTGATGGGGCTGCGCGACCGGCGGATCGAGATCAAGACGCCGGACCAGATCGCCTTGATGCGCAAGGCCGGCATCGTCGTGGCGGAGACCCTCGAGATCCTTCGCGACGCGGTCGCTCCCGGCGTGACGACGCGCGAGCTGGACGCTCTCGCTGAGGGACACATCAGGTCCCGTGGGGCGACGCCGAACTTCTTGGACTACCACGGCTTCCCGGCGACGATCTGCACATCGGTCAACGACGAGGTGGTGCATGGCATCCCTGGGGCGCGCGCTGCTCCGCGACGGCGACCTGCTGTCGCTCGACTGCGGTGCCATCGTCGAGGGGTGGCACGGTGACGCGGCGATCACCGTCGCCGTCGGCACGGTAGGTCCTGACGTCGCCGAGCTCGTCCGGGTCTGCGAGGAGTCACTGTGGCGAGGACTTGCCGCTGCCTCGTTGGGCGGACACGTCACCGACATCTCCGCGGCCGTCGAGTCCTACATCAGGTCGCAGGGAGACTATGGCGTGGTCGAGGACTATGTCGGTCACGGGATCGGCTCCGCGATGCATATGCCTCCGAGCGTTCCCAACTTCGGCCGGCCGGGCAAAGGTCCGAAACTCGTCCAGGGCATGGCGCTGGCCGTCGAGCCGATGATCACGCTCGGGAGCATCGATACCCATGTGCTGGCCGACGAGTGGACGGTGGTGACCGACGACGGGTCGTGGTCAGCGCACTTCGAGCACTCGTTCACGCTGACCCCACAGGGCGCACTGGTGCTGACCGCGCTCGACGGCGGTGCCGCCAAGCTCGCCGAGCTCGGCGTACCCTGCGCCGCCTGACCGCCGAACAGGTCCGACTCTCGGAGGTCGCTATAGCGACTTGAGAGTCGGATCTCTGGGGTTGGAGGACAGTGACGAGACGGTCGTAGGTGGGGCCATGGCAGACGACGAGCAGATCCGCAGTCACATCGGCGAGCTGGTAGCCGAGGAGCGCGAGCTGCGCGACAAGCGCTCCCGCTCGGAGATATCGGCCGATGCCGAGCACGAGAGGCTCCGGGCCATCGAGGCCGAGCTCGACCAGGCGTGGGACCTCCTGCGCCAGCGCGACGCCCGCAGGGAGTTCGGTGAGAACCCCGATGCGGCACGACTGCGCTCAGAGGACGTCGTCGAGCGCTACGAAGGCTGACGGCCATCGCGGCGATGCCGGCGGACGCCAGCGACGAGGTCTTCACCGGGGAGGACTGGTACGGCGCTGACCTCGCGGCCGGAGCCTACCGAGCGTTGCCGCTTCGTCGACTGCGACCTGACCGAGTCGACGAGCCGGGGCGCGGTGTTCGAGGCCTCGGAGTTCGTCGGCTGTCAGCTCAACGCGTCCACGCACCACAGCACGGTGTTCGCACGCTGCCGGTTCCGCCGTACCTCGCTCTTCGGCGCGACCCTCACCGGGTGCAAGCTCGTCGGCTCGAGCTTCACCGCCTGTACCCTGTCGCCGCTCAGCGTCGACGGGGGTGACTGGTCCTACGTGTCGCTGGAGCGATCGAACCTCACCGGCGTCGACCTGTCCGGTGTACGGCTCGAGGAGGCCGACCTGAGCGGCGCGAACCTGACGGGCGCGAGCTTTCGCGGAGCGCGGATGTCTCGGTGCCTGCTCGCCGGCGCCACCTTGAGCGACACCGACCTCGCCGGCGCCGACCTGACCGGCACCGACCTGCGTGACCTGCGCTGGCGGCGGACCAAGCTGGACTCCTTCCAGCTGCTGCTCCTGGCCGAACAGCTCGGTATCGAGGTCAGCGACTGACCCGCCTGCCGGCACCGTGTAGACCGGCTACGGCCAGCGACGCGGATGACGACGGCGGATTTCTTGATTTCCCCGAGATGCGCGTAAACTTGGGGGTCGGCTCGCAATCGAGCCCGTCTCGTCGTGCCCTGCGGCTGCCTGGTGACTTTCGGGTCACAGGAAGGGCATGAGCACAGGCGGGTCGGTGGCAGACCGGCAACGCCGGAGGCCAACGGTCTCAGGTCACCACACACCCGACACACTGCGACAGATTGCGGAGGATATGCCGAAGAAGGAAGGGGTCATCGAGATCGAAGGTACCGTCGTGGAGGCGCTCCCGAACGCGATGTTCAGAGTCGAGCTCAACAACGGACACAAGGTTCTCGCCCACATCAGCGGCAAGATGCGCCAGCACTACATCAGGATCCTCCCCGAGGACCGAGTGGTTGTGGAGCTGTCGCCGTACGACCTCACCCGCGGACGCATCGTCTACCGGTACAAGTGACCTCCGCCACGTGATCTGCCCAGTCCAAGCCAGCCGTCAACCTCGCGTGCCGCCAATCGCCCAGGCGATGTGCAGCATGCCAACCTGGAGAGCTCGATGAAGGTCAACCCGAGCGTCAAGAAGATCTGCGACAAGTGCAAGGTGATCCGCCGCAACGGGCGGGTCATGGTGATCTGCGAGAACCCCCGCCACAAGCAGCGGCAGGGCTGATCGCATGAACCGACCGAGGCCCGCCGAACCGGCTGACCTCACCCAAGCGTGGCCGCTCATCGCTGTATCCCTCACGGGCGCGGCGATGTCACCCCCGGACCGAAGGCCGGGGCCCTGCCATTCGCATCGGGCGCTGTTCTCCCCACAGAGCAGTCAGCCGCCGCGAGAGGCAGGCAGGGACGCGACACGTGAGACACCTTCGACGAACGAAAGGTTCACCGCCTGATGGCACGCCTCGTTGGTGTCGACCTCCCGCGCGACAAGCGCGTCGAGGTGGCACTCACCTACATTTTCGGTATCGGCAAGACGCGGGCACATGAGCTGCTCGCCGCGACGGGCATCGACCCCGACCTGCGCACCAACGCGCTCGGTGACGACGACCTGGTCAAGCTGCGCGACTACATCGAAGCCAACTTCCAGATCGAGGGTGACCTTCGCCGCGAGGTGACCGCCGACATCCGCCGCAAGGTGGAGATCGGCAGCTACCAGGGCCGCAGGCACCGCCAGGGCCTCCCGGTCCGTGGCCAGCGCACCAAGACCAACGCGCGTACCCGCAAGGGACCCAAGCGCACCGTCGCCGGCCGGAAGAAGGCCGGAAAGTGACCAGCCCCGTCGTCGTCAGGAGTAGATGAGCATGCCCCCCAAGGGACGCCAGGCAGCGGGCGCCAAGAAGGTCCGCCGCAAGGAGAAGAAGAACATCGCCGTGGGCCACGCCCACATCAAGAGCACCTTCAACAACACGATCGTCACGATCACCGACCCCGGTGGTGGCGTGATCTCGTGGGCCAGTGCCGGCACCGTCGGGTTCAAGGGCTCCCGCAAGTCCACCCCGTACGCCGCGCAGATGGCCGCCGAGGCGGCCGGTCGACGCGCCATGGAGCACGGCATGAAGAAGATCGACGTCTACGTCAAGGGGCCAGGCTCCGGGCGCGAGACGGCGATCCGGTCGCTGGGAGCCGTCGGCCTCGAGGTCGGCACCATCCAAGACGTCACGCCGAGCCCGCACAACGGATGCCGCCCTCCCAAGCGGCCCCGCGTCTGATCCCCCGAGCACGAGAAGGAGACTGATTCACGATGGCCCGCTACACCGGACCAATGACGAAGAAGTCGCGTCGCCTGGGGGTTGACCTCATCGGTGGAGACGCGGCCTACGAGCGCCGTCCCTACCCGCCCGGCCAGCACGGCCGCGGGCGGATCAAGGAGTCGGAGTACCGCAACCAGCTGCTCGAGAAGCAGAAGGCGCGCTACACGTACGGCGTGCTCGAGAAGCAGTTCAGCAACTACTACAAAGAGGCCAGCCGCCGTAAGGGCAAGACCGGTGACAACCTCCTGTCGCTGCTCGAGGGCCGCCTCGACAACGTCGTGTACCGGGCAGGGTTCGCCCGTACCCGTCGCCACGCGAGGCAGCTGGTCAACCACGGCCACTTCCAGGTCAACGGCCGCAAGGTCGACATCCCGTCGTTCCAGGTCTCGGCCCACGACGTCATCGACGTCCGGGCCAAGTCACTCGAGACGACCCCGTTCATCATCGCCCGTGAGACCCACGGCGAGCGGGTCGTCCCGGCCTGGCTCGAGGTCATCCCCAACAGGATGCGGGTGCTCGTGCACCAGCTTCCTGTGCGTCAGCAGATCGACGTACCAGTGCAGGAACAGCTGATCGTCGAGTACTACTCCAAGAAATAACCTGTCGCGGAGGCGCAGCCTCCGCGCGGATCCCTGGGGGCCAGCCCCCAGGCCCCCGTCATGGTCGGCTTGTATCAGTCGACCTGGGGGTCGAAACACCCAACAATCTGCGCCGTCAAATGAAGGTCGACGCAGGAAGGAAGAATTACTGTGCTTATCGCCCAGCGTCCGTCCCTGTCCGAAGAGGTCGTCGGTGAACACCGCGCGCGCTTCTCGATCGAACCGCTCGAGCCCGGCTTCGGCTACACCCTCGGCAACTCGTTGCGCCGCACCTTGCTGTCGTCGATCCCCGGCGCAGCCATCACCTCCATCCGGGTCGACGGCGTGCTGCACGAGTTCTCGACGATCCCCGGCGTCCGTGAGGACGTCACCGAGATCATCTTGAGCCTCAAGCAGATCGTCGTGTCCTCCGAGCACGACGAGCCCGTCACCATGTACCTGCGCAAGCAGGGCCCGGGCCAGGTCACCGCGGCCGACATCGCCCCGCCCGCCGGTGTGGAGGTCCACAACACCGACCTGGTGTTGGCGACCCTCAACGACAAGGGCAAGCTCGACATGGAGCTCGTCGTCGAACGTGGCCGTGGCTACGTGTCGGCCGTGCAGAACAAGGCCGGCGACACCGAGATCGGGCGGATGCCGGTCGACTCCATCTACTCACCGGTCCTCAAGGTCACCTACAAGGTCGAGGCGACCCGTGTCGAGCAGCGCACCGACTTCGACCGGCTGATCATCGACGTCGAGACGAAGCCCTCGATGAAGCCCCGCGACGCGCTCGCGTCGGCCGGCAAGACGCTCGTCGAGCTGTTCGGGCTGGCTCGTGAGCTCAACATCGAGGCTGAGGGCATCGAGATCGGTCCCTCGCCCGTCGACGAGCAGCTGGCCGCCGACCTGGCGCTCCCGGTCGAGGACCTCTCGCTTACGGTGCGCTCGTACAACTGCCTGAAGCGCGAAGGCATCCACACGGTGGGCGAGCTGCTGTCGCGCAGCGAGCAGGACCTGCTGGACATCCGCAACTTCGGCTCGAAGTCGATCGACGAGGTGAAGGCCAAGCTGGCGGAGATGGGTCTGGGCCTGAAGGACAGCGCGCCGGGCTTCGACCCCAGCCTGGTCATCGACTCCTACGACGAGGACGACGACGTCAGCTTCGCCGAAGACGAGCAGTACTAGGCCGAGCACCATCTATCCGGGTACCTGACACGGCCCGGGAGAGTGAGAAGACATGCCCATCCCAACCAAGGGTCCGCGCCTCGGCGGCACCCCGGCGCACCAGAAGATCATCCTGGCCAACTTGGCCACGAGCCTGTTCGAGCACGGCTCGATCACGACGACCGAGGCGAAGGCCCGCCGGCTCCGCCCGTTCGCCGAGCGGCTGATCACCAAGGCCAAGCGCGGTGACCTGCACAACCGCCGCCAGGTCCTCTCGGTCATCCGGGACAAGACGGTGGTCCACGTGCTGTTCACCGAGATCGGCCCTCGGTACTCCGAACGGCCCGGCGGGTATACCCGGATCACGAAGATCGGTCCCCGCAAGGGCGACAACGCGCCGATGGCCGTGATCGCGCTCGTCGAGGCCGAGACAGCGACGTCGAGCCGTCCGGCCAGGCCGGCCCCGGCCGCGTCCGGCCGCCGCACCGCCCCGGAGGCAGCCGCAACACCGGCTCCGGCGGCCGCGGAGGCAGAGCCGGTCGACACCGCTGACGCTGTCGGCACGGTCGAGCCTGACGAGACGACCGACGGCCACGTGGACGAGTCCGACGAGCAGGTTGAGGCTCAGGATGGCTGTTGCGGGCCAGGAGCCGGACGGCGAGACGGTCAGCACCGGACGCCGATGGCTCGGACGGCGCCGACAGCGCGAGCGATGAGACGCCGGCCGACGAGGGCGAGTAGCTCGCCGATCGACACCATGCAGCGTAAGGCCCGCCGCCTCGAACGGGGTGGCGGGCTTTACGCCGTCTCGGCCCTTGTCCCATGACCGGACCCGGTCAGGAGCCCGTCGTCGTCCGGCTCCGGCTCGACGTGGCGTACGACGGCACCGACTACTCGGGCTGGGCGAGCCAGCCGTCGCGGCGGACGGTCCAAGGCACGCTGGAGGAGGCTCTGGTCAGTGTCTTGGGAGTTGCCTCCGCACGCCTGACGGTCGCGGGCCGCACCGACGCGGGCGTCCATGCGAGGGGTCAGGTCTGCCACGTCGACGTCGACGCCAGCGCTCTCGGTGCGTTCGGCGAGGATCTGGGCCGGCTTGCGCAGCGCCTCGACCGGCTCCTCCCGGCCGACGTACGCGTGCGCGGAGCCGCGCTGGCGCCCGAGGGGTTCGACGCCCGGTTCTCCGCGATCTGGCGGCGATACGCCTACCGCGTCTGCGACGACCCGCCGCGTGCGGACCCCTTGGCGCGCGGCCATGTCCTGGCCTGGCCGCGGCGGCTCGACGAGGACGCGATGAATCTAGCCGCGGCCCGGCTGCTCGGCGAGCACGACTTCGCGGCCTTCTGCCGGCGGCGGGTCGGCGCCTCCACGATCCGGGCCCTGCGGCTGCTCGACTGGACCCGCAGTGGTGACGTCTTGACCGGTCGGGTCGTCGCCGACGCCTTCTGTCACCACATGGTCCGCGCGCTGATCGGGTGCCTCGTAGTCGTCGGCGAGGGCAAGCGCCCGGTGGACTGGCCGGCGGCGGTGCTTCGCGGCGGGGTCCGCGATCCACGCGTCGGTGTTCTGCCTGCCCGTGGCCTGACGCTGGAGGAGGTCGGGTATCCCGCCGACGCGGAGCTGGCAGCCCGAGCTTCCGCGACACGTCACCGGCGGCCCAATTCTGCCGGCGTGTCGGCCCCCGAATGACGTCTCGGGGCGAACGAGAAGGACGTAGCGGCGCCGTGCGACGATCACTGCATGGGCGAGCACTACTTCTCCGGCCGACCGCAGTCGGCGGACAAGCGGCAGCCGGTCACGGTCTCCGTCTGGGGACGATCGCTCGCTTTGCAGTCTGCGTCAGGGGTCTTCGCATCGGGGCGCCTGGACATCGGTACGTCGGTCCTCTTCAGGGAGACCGATGCGCCTGCCCGGCCGGGACGCTACCTCGATCTGGGCTGCGGCTACGGCGTCATCGCGTGTGCGCTCGCGGTCGCCGTGCCTGATGCCGAGGTATGGGCAGTTGACGTCAACGAGCGCGCCCTCGAGCTCACCGCCGGCAACGCGGCGTCGTGCGGAGTCGCCACCCGGGTGACTGCGGCGCTGCCCGACGACGTACCGGGCGACCTGGTGTTCGACGAGATCTGGTCGAACCCTCCGATCCGCGTCGGGAAGCCCGCCCTGCACGAGTTGTTGCTGCGTTGGATTCCGCGACTGGCATCCGGCGGCCGGGCGGTACTGGTCGTGGGCAAGCACCTCGGCGCCGACTCGCTTCAGCGCTGGATGCAGGACAGGGGTGGCAGTGCCGGCGGCTGGGGTCGGCGAAGGGATTCCGGGTCCTGGAGGTCCGCCCGCGTCAGCCGGACGCCTGACGCCGCCGCGAGGGCGGAAAATGCGCGCTCCAGAGGGGCGTAAGAGCGCCCAGACGTGAGTCGGGTCGGTGAACCGGTCCGTCATCTCAGGCTGTGGGTGGACACGAGAACGGCGACGTCGACCGCCGCCACGGCCATCGTCGCGTAGAAGGCCGCCTCCGACCCGGGCCGCCGGCGCGAGACGGCGAAGCCACCACAGCCGATGGCTAAGGCCGCGACAGCCAGCACCCACATCACGGGTGGTCCGGTACGGGCCTCGCGCCACCACCGCGACCAAGGTGGCGCCCAGCGCGGCGCCCATGGCGACCAGCGATGACGTCGAGCGTCCGAGCCGGTGGGGAAGGCCGGCGACGCCGGTATGCAGGTCGTCGTCAAGATCTGGCAGGACGTTGCCGAAGTGCGCCGCGACCCCGATCAGTCCGGCAGCCACAAGCGTCCAGCCGGGCGGCCAATGGGAGTCGGGCAGCGCCAGGGTTGCGACGGCCGGCAGCCCGCCGAAGGCGAGCAGGAACGGCAACGGCGACGCGACCGTCGACTTCAGCCAGGCGTTGTACAGCCAGCCCCACACCACCACGGCCAGCTGTACGAGCCCAGCGCGCCACCCCAGCAAGAGCGAGAGCGCCACCGTGGCCGCCGTCGCAAGGGCGGCGGCGGTCCAGATCGTCCGACTGGAGACGAGCCCCCGTGCCACCGGTTTGTCGGTACGTCCGACCTCCCTGTCGCGGTCGGCGTCGATAGCGTCGTTCGACCAGCCGATGGACAGCTGGCCGGTAAGGACCGCCGCGGCGGCAACGATGACCGTCGTCGCGTCGTTGCCTGCGGCGGCCACGAGCACGGTGGTCAGTACTGTCACCGCGACCGTGGGCACGGGATGACATGAGGCCGCCAGCGCGTACGCCGTACCGCGGAGCCGCCGCCCATCCATGCCGCCATGGTGTCATCCGGCCCGCGTAGAGTGCTCTGGTCGTCACCGGAGCTGTCAGCAGTGTCGACACGTCGGATGCCCTCAGCGAGAGGACTGGCGAATTCCAGGTCGGGTGAGAGGAGCCGGTATGAGCACCGAGGTCGATGTCGTCGTGGTGGGCCTCGGGCCGGGCGGGGAAGCACTCGCCACTGAGCTCGCCGGAGCCGGTCTGAGCGTGGTCGGCATCGACCGTCGGCTCGTGGGAGGCGAGTGTCCGTACTTCGGGTGCATACCGACCAAGATGATGATCCGCGGGGCCGACCTGCTGGCCGAAGGTCGGCGGATCCCTGAGTTGGCGGGCACCAGCTCCGTCGGCGCTGACTGGACGCTGGTCGCTCGGCGGATCAGCGACGAGGCGACCGACGACTGGGATGACCAGGTGGCAGTCGACCGGCTCGTCGACGGCGGCGTCACGTTCGTGCGCGGGCAGGGCAGGCTCGCGGGGCCCCGTACCGTCGAGGTCGACGGCCAGGTGTTCGAAGCCAGGCGTGGTGTCGTGCTCAACACCGGTACCGAGCCCGGCGTGCCGCCGATTCCAGGCCTCAGCGACACGCCGTACTGGACGAACCGCGACGCCGTCCAGCTCAAGGAGCTACCAGGCTCGCTCATCGTGATCGGCGGCGGAGCGATCGGGGTGGAGCTGGCGCAGGTCTTCTCCAGGTTCGGCGTCACGGTCACTGTCGTCGAGGTCGCCGACCGGCTCCTCGCACTCGAGGAGCCGGAGTCGAGCAAGGTGATCACTGACGCCTTCCGGGGCGAGGGCATCGACGTGATCACCAACGCGTCCATATCGCACGTGGACCACGCCGACGGCCAGTTCACCGTGACTATTGGCGGGCAGCCGGTACGGGCCGACAAGCTGCTCGTCGCGGCGGGACGCCGGACCAATCTCGGCGACATCGGCCTCGAGACCGTGTCGCTCGACCCGGGCGCCAAGATCGCTGGAGGTCGACGCGCACATGCAGGTCGCGCCAGGACTGTGGGCGATCGGTGACATCACCGGCAAAGGGGGTTTCACGCACATCTCCATGTACCAGGCAGCGATCGCGCGACAGGCGATCCTCGACCGCGACGACGCCCAGGAGGCGGACTACCGAGCCGTACCGCGGGTGACCTTCACTGACCCGGAGGTCGGGTCTGTGGGCATGACCGAGCAGCAGGCGCGAGACGCCGGCCTGAACGTTCGCGTAGGAGTGACCGATCTCGCTTCCTCCAGCCGCGGCTGGATCCACAAGGCGGGAAACGCGGGCCTCATCAAGCTGGTCGAAGATGCCGACCGGGGGGTGCTGGTCGGGGCCACCAGCGTCGGGCCCACGGGCGGTGAGGTACTGTCCGCGCTCGTCGTGGCTGTGCACGCCGAGGTGCCGACCCGCCGGCTCAGCTCGATGATCTACGCCTATCCGACATTCCACCGGGCGATCGAGGCGGCTCTCAAGGAGCTGACGAGTGACGCCACCTGACCCGGTCCTCAGCACCCGAGGCGTCCGCCGCGCCGAGGTCCGGGCGTGGGCGCGGCCGTGACAGAGGTTGACGTCGTCGTGCTGGGCCTCGGGCCCGGGGGTCGATCGACCGCCACCCAGCTTGCCCAGGCGGGCCTTTCGGTGGTCGGCATCGACGAACGCCTGGTCGGCGGCGAGTGCCCGTTCTACGGCTGTACGCCGAGCAAGATCATGGTCCGTGCCTCCGAGCTGCTGACCGAGGCACGACGGGTGCCAGGCATGGGCGGTGCCGTCACCGTGACGCCCGACTGGGCCGACGTCGCTCGGCGGATAACCGATGAGGCCACGCACGGCTGGACCGATGCTGCTGAGGTCCAGGCGCTCACCGACGCCGGGGTCACGTTCGTGCGCGGCCATGGCCGGCTGGCTGGCGCGCGGACGGTGACGGTGGGTGGCGAGAGATACTCGGCCCGTCGTGGCGTCGTTCTCGCGACCGGTACCCGGCCTAGCGTCCCACCGGTCGAGGGGCTCGCCCAGACGCCGTACTGGACCAACCGGGACGTCGTGAAGGTGACCGAGCTTCCCCGGTCCCTTGCCGTGATCGGAGGTGGGGCGATCGGCGCGGAGCTGTGCCAGGTGTTCGCCCGCTTCGGGGTCGACGTGAGCCTGGTCGAGATGAAGGACCGTATCCTGCCCGCGGCGGAGCCCGAGGCGAGCGCCCTGCTCACACAGTGCTTCGCCGACGAAGGCATCCGGGTCGTCACCGGCCAGAAGATCGCCCAGGTCGCGTACCACGACACGACGTTCGTGGTGGAGCTCGAGACGACGAAGGTCGAAGCCGACAGACTGCTCGTCGCGACCGGACGCACCAGCAACCTCGCCGACATCGGGCTCGAGACGGTGGGCCTGGACCCAGAGCTGGAGGCCCTCGACACCGACGAGCACATGCGGGTGCTCGACGGGCTCTGGGCCATCGGCGACATCACCGGCAGGGGCGCCTACACCCACATCGCCCACTACCAAGGCGATATCGCGACGGCGGCGATCCTGGAGCGCGACGGCGCACCTGTCGCCGACTACCGAGGCGTACCCAACGTCACCTTCACCGATCCCGAGATCGGTTCGGTGGGAATGACCGAGGCGCAGGCCCGCGAGGACGGACGGCGGGTGCGCGTCGGGACGGCCGACACCGCCTCGTCGCCGCGCGGTTGGATCCACGGACCAGGCAATGCGGGCCTGGTCAAGGTGGTCGAGGATGCCGACCAGCGACGTCCTCGTCGGCGGTACGGTCGCGGGGCCCTTGGGCGGCGAGCTGCTGGCGCTCGTGACCCTTGCCGTGCACGCCCGGGTACCGACAGCCTCGATCGAGTCGATGATCTACGCGTTCCCGACGTTCCAGGAGGCGATCAAGCGAGCCATCGCCGACCTGCACTGACCCCCGTGATAGCGAGCACCGCGACAGGCAGTGCTTCTCCTCTCGGCGGAGCTCTCCTAGCCTCTCGACGGGGGAAAAGGGGGTGCGCAGGACCGCGGCGCGAGAGATCATGGAATGTTCGCGGGAGCCGCGGCACGAGTTCGAGGATGGGTAGTCGTGGGCCACGTCGACGTCGCCGGGATCAGGTACGAGCTGCCTGACGGCAGGGTCCTCCTCGACGACGTGTCGTTTCGGGTCGGCGAGGGCGCCAAGGTGGCGTTGGTCGGCGCTAACGGCGCCGGC
Source organism: uncultured Actinomycetota bacterium (assembly GCA_963824115.1). Classification (GTDB taxonomy): domain Bacteria; phylum Actinomycetota; class Actinomycetes; order Propionibacteriales; family Nocardioidaceae; genus DASQEH01. The sequence goes on along the minus strand of CAWGOA010000008.1, from coordinate 389,230 downwards.
AAGACAACCTTGCTGCGCATCGTCACCGGTGACCTGCAGCCGCATGCCGGTGCTGTGACGAGGTCCGGTGGCCTAGGCGTCATGCGCCAGATGGTGACCCAGGGCGACGAGAGCCAGAGCGTCCACGACCTGCTGCTCTCCGTCGCGCCGCCCCGGGTACGGACCGCCGCCGCCTCGGTCGAGGCCGCGGAGCTCGCGATGATGAATACCGACGTCGAGGCGACCCAGATGCGCTACGCCGAGGCGCTCGGAGAGTGGGCCGACGCCGGTGGCTATGACATCGAGGTGCTCTGGGACACGTGTACTGTCGCTGCCCTCGGCCAGTCGTACGACAAGGCGAAGTACCGGCCGCTCACCACGCTGAGCGGCGGCGAGCAGAAGCGGCTCGTCCTCGAGGCGCTCTTTCGCGGGCCGGACACCGTCTTGCTCCTCGACGAGCCCGACAACTTCCTCGACGTGCCGGCAAAGCTGTGGCTCGAGGATCGCATCCGCGAGTCGCCCAAGACTGTCCTGTTCGTCAGCCACGACCGCGAGCTGATGAACAACACCGCGACGCGGGTGGTGACGGTCGAGCTCGGCGCCGCCGGCAACACGGTATGGGTGCACCCTGGTGGGTTCGCGACCTACCATCAGGCGCGACGCGAGCGCTTCGCTCGACTCGAAGAGCTGCGCAAGCGCTGGGACGAGGAGCACGCCAAGCTGCGCGCCCTCATGCTGATGTACAAGCAGAAGGCGGCGTACAACTCCGACATGGCCTCGCGATACCAAGCGGCGGTGACTCGGCTTCGTCGCTTCGAGGAAGCAGGGCCGCCCGAGAACCAGCCGCTGGAGCAGAATGTGAAGATGCGGCTCAAGGGCGGCCGCACGGGTAAGCGGGCAGTGATCTGCGAGCGGCTCGAGCTGACCGGCCTGATGAAGCCGTTCGACCTCGAGGTCTGGTACGGCGAGCGGGTAGCTGTGCTCGGCTCGAACGGCTCGGGCAAGTCCCACTTCCTGCGCCTGCTCGCGGCCGGCGGCACCGATCCGGACGTCGAGCACCGCCCGGTCGGGGAGGTTCCGATCGCGCCCGTCGAGCATGCGGGCCGGGCCCGGCTCGGCGCCCGCGTCCGGCCCGGCTGGTTCGTCCAGACCCACGAGCACCCGGAGCTCTCCGGCCGTACTCTGCTCGAGATACTGCACCGCGGCGACCACCATCGAGACGGGATGCCGCGCGAGCAGGCCGCCCGCGCACTGGACCGCTACGAGCTGGCGTACGCCTCGGAGCAGAAGTTCGACTCGCTGTCGGGTGGCCAGCAGGCACGCCTGCAGATCTTGCTGCTCGAGCTGTCAGGTGCCACCCTGCTCCTTCTCGACGAGCCCACCGACAACCTCGACGTCGAGTCGGCCGAGGCGCTCGAGGAGGGCCTGGAGAGCTTCGACGGCACGGTCGTCGCCGTGACCCACGACCGGTGGTTCGCGCGGGGCTTCGACAGGTTCTTGGTGTTCGGGTCTGACGGGTCGGTGTACGAGTCCGACGTGGCGGTCTGGGACGAGGGCCGGGTCGCCCGGGCACGATGACCGTCAGGGCACCGGCTCGACCTCCAGACGGATGAAGCAGGTGGCGGTATCGACCTCCCGGAGCCCGATCGAGCCGACGGCGTAGTCGCCGTCGCGGATGTCGATGACCGCCGCGCCGGACGTCACCTTGATCCGGTCGCCGACCGCCGTGACGTCGATGGTGTGCGTCGCCGCCACGTCGATCGCGAGCGGGGCCTCGGCCAGCGAGATGTACCCGAAGCCGTCGGTCTTGCCGAGCACGAGCGCACCACGGTCGAGAGCGATGCCGGCGAAGTAGCCGTTCTGTGCGTCGTAGCCGACGGCCGCGTCCGAACAGCGAAACAACACCCCCGCCGCCCGGTGTGCTTCGAGGAACCTGAACGCCACGGTCAGCCGCTGGTCGCCGTAGACGCCGTCGCGCAGCACGACCTTCTCACCCGTCCGGTACACGTCGACGGGCCGCTCGGGATGCTCACCGAGGTGAAGCCCGTCGGCGTTCTCGCTGAGGTACTGGTGGTGCCCGTAGTAGTCGAAGTCGGCGAGTGCCTCGGGACTGGTGAAGTACCAGCGCACCCGCCCGCGTCTCGGAGCATGGACAGTGCCGGACGGAGCCTCGACCGGCTGGCGTACGGGCAACGGCTGGCCGAGGTCGGGCCGGCCGTCGGCGTCCCAGCCCATCGGCTGCACATGGATGACCCGTCTCCAGCCGTCCGAGGGGTCGACCTTGGCGTGGAAGACGTGCCACCACTGCCGGCCGTCGGGACTGCGCACGAACGACCCGTGCCCCACTCCGTAGGCGTTGTCGTTCGACTGGAAGACAGGCCGAGGGTGACCGGGTCCACGCCGACGGGTCCAGGGGGTCACTTCCGGTCAGCTCGAGCATGCCCATCTTGTACGTCGGGAGCCAGGACGCGGCACAGGAGTACACCAGGAAGGTTCGCTCGCCCCGCGACAGGACCTGAGGTGCCTCCAGCAGCCCGCGCGATCTCGGTGACTCCTCCGTCCGCTCCCACACGTACTCGCCGGCCGTTGCGATCCGGACACGCGGGCCGCTCAGCTGTGTCGGCGTGGCCATCTCCCGGATGTAGAGGTCCTGGATGTCCTGGTCGACGCCGGGCCACCCCGACCAGATCGCGTACCGGCGTCCGGCATGTTCGAGGATCGTGAGGTCGATCGCCCAGAGGTTGGTACCCGTGGGATGGTCTCCCTCGCCGGTGAAGAGAGGTCCGTGCAGCTCGTAGGCCCCCAGCGGGTCCGCGGTCCTGGCCGCCAGCACGTACGTGAGGTGGTTGCGGTTGTCGCCGTCGGACGCGGCGAAGTAGATGTACCAGCGTCCGTCGAGCCTGGCTATCTCGGGGGCCCAGACCTGGCGGCTGAACGGGCCCTCGGACGGTGCTCTCCAGACCACGTGCCGGCGTCCCGTCGCCTGCAGCCGGCCCGACTCCCAGACTGCGACGGCCGTGTTCGCGTCGCTCTGCGCCCAGAGGTAGCGCCCGTCGACCCGCATGACGAACGGGTCTGAGCCTTCGGCGACGGGGTTGACGAAGAAGCGGCCAGCCACGTCCGCCGCGGCCTCGTGATCAGTTCGCGTCGGTGTGTCTTCGACTGGCTCGCCGGCGGCGCTGCCGGCCGGGGGTCGGCGCCCGGCCATCCGCAGCACCCGCCCGCGCCGCGGGTCACTCATCGCTCAGCCCTGACGCCAACGGTCCTGGGCCGAGACGAAGTCGAGCGTCCGCGGCCCGGTGTAGATCTGCTTGGGCCGGGCGATCTTCTGGTCGGGGTCCTGGACCAGCTCGAGCCACTGGGCCAGCCAGCCCGACGTACGGGGGATCGCGAACAGCACGGTGAACATCTCCGGCGGGAAGCTCAGCGCCTCGTAGATCAGGCCGCTGTAGAAGTCGACGTTGGGGTACAGCTTGCGCGACACGAAGTAGTCGTCTTCGAGAGCGATCTTCTCGAGCTCGACGGCGATCTTCAGGAGGGGATTGACCCCGACCACCTCGAAGACGTCGTCGCACGCCTTCTTGATGATGGTGGCCCGCGGGTCGTAGTTCTTGTACACCCGGTGGCCGAAGCCCATCAGCCGCTCCTTGCCGCTCTTCACGCCCTCGATGAAGTCGGGCACGTCGTCCAGCGAGCCGATCCGGCGCAGCATCTTCAGTACTGCCTCGTTGGCCCCGCCGTGCAGAGGACCGAAGAGTGCTCCGATGCCGGCGGCAACGGCCGAGTACGGGTCGACCTGCGATGAGCCGACCGACCGGACCGCGTTCGTCGAGCAGTTCTGCTCGTGGTCCGCGTGCAGGATGAACAAGACCTCGAGCGCCTTGACCAGGCGCTCGTCCGCCTCGAACTTCTGCTCGCTCATCTTGAAGAGCATCGACAAGAAGTTGGCGGCGTAGCCCAGGTCGTTGTCGGGGTAGATGTAGGGCTTGCCCTGGGCGTGCCGGAAGGCCCACGCACCGAGCGTCGGCATCTTGGCGATCAACCGGACGATCTGCATCTGGCGGACGTTCTCGTCGTGGATGTTGCGCGACTCGGGGTAGAACGTCGACAGTGCGCCGACGGATGCGAGCAACATCCCCATCGGGTGTGCGTCGTATCGGAACCCCTCCATGAAGCTCTTGACGTTCTCGTGCACGAACGTGTGGAACGTGACCTGGTGCTCCCACGCATCGAACTGCTGCTTGCTCGGGAGCTCGCCGTGGACCAGCAGGTACGCCACCTCGAGGTAGCTGGACTTCTCGGCCAGCTGCTCGATCGGGTACCCGCGGTACTCGAGGATCCCCTTGTCGCCGTCGATGAAGGTGACTGACGACCGACATGAGGCCGTGTTGACGAAGCCGGGGTCGTAGACGGCAAGCGGCTGCCCGTCGTCGCCGTCCTTGATCTTGGCGAGATCGGAACCGCGCACGGTGCCGTCGACGATGGGAACGTCATAGTCCTTGCCCGTGCGGTTGTCATGGATCGTCAGTGAGGCGCCGGCTGGGCTGCCAGCGGAGTCGGTGTCGTCCGACACGTCGGCTCTCCTAGTGAGGTCGGGGCCCAGATCGTGGGCCGAACGTCCAACACCTGGCCGGTTTGGCGCACCGCGCCTGGGGCGTCAAGAGGGGTGGTGTTGCGGAGTCCAACCTAAGCCCTCCCCGACCTCGGGACAACGCTGCGGCCAGCAGCCGAGAGCCGGGCCCGCGCCGTTTTGACCGTGGGCGGTACCGGCCGGTATTCTGGGCGGTCGTCGTGCTTTCTTCGCAGACGATCCGCAAGCAGGCACTCCAACAGGTATCCGCGCAGGCTGGACGTCTTCCCGACAGCCGACGGACACCGAGACACCACCGAGACGAACGAAGGTCGACGACCGTGCGCACGTACAGCCCCAAGCCAGGCGACATCACGCGTGAGTGGCATGTCATCGACGCCACTGACGTGGTGCTCGGCCGTCTCGCGGTCCAGGCGGCGACACTGCTGCGCGGCAAGCACAAGGCGACGTTCGCCCCGCACATGGACACCGGCGACTTCGTGATCGTCGTCAACGCCGACAAGGTCGCCCTGTCGGGCAACAAGCGCGAGACCAAGCTGGCCTACCGCCACTCCGGCTACCCGGGCGGGCTGTCGACGATGTCGTTCGGTGACCTGCTCGACAAGGACCCCCGCCGGGCCGTCGAGAAGGCTGTGTGGGGGATGCTTCCCAAGAACCGGCTCAGCCGCCAGCTGCTCACCAAGCTCAAGGTCTACTCCGGCCCCGACCATCCGCATGCGGCGCAGCGACCGCAGCCTTTCGAGATCACCCAGGTCGCCCAGTGACGCGTGCGTCCGGCCGGCCAGCATCCAACCCGCAGTTCGACGTGAGGACATTTCGTGGCTCAGACCACTGACACCGCTGCCGACCCCGAGGTCGACGCCCCGAGCGAGTACACCACGGAGAGCACGCCCTCGAGCGACTCCCCTGCGCGTTCGGTCAACATCGCCGCGGCCGGCGCGACCGGCCGGCGCAAGGAGGCGGTGGCGCGCGTACGGATCGCCCCCGGTACGGGCACCTGGTCGGTCAACGGCCGCACGCTCGAGGAGTACTTCCCCAACAAGCTGCACCAGCAGCTTGTCAACGAGCCCTTCGTCTTGACGCAGCTGACAGGCGCCTACGACGTGATCGCCCGCATCCACGGCGGCGGCTTGTCCGGTCAGGCAGGTGCCCTGCGGCTCGGCCTGTCCAGGGCGCTCAACGAGACCGACGTCGAGGCCAACCGGCCGGCGCTCAAGCGCGCCGGCATGCTACGTCGCGACGCGCGGATCAAGGAGCGCAAGAAGGCCGGCCTCAAGAAGGCGCGCAAGGCTCCCCAGTACAGCAAGCGCTGAGCCTCGCCGCCCGACGTGGCCAGGCTCTTCGGTACTGACGGCGTCCGGGGAGTCGCCAACCGCGACCTCACCGCGGAGCTCGCGCTCGAGCTGTCCATCGCAGCCGCTCGCGTCCTCGGCGGCGGCGTCCGCGGGTCGGGCTCGCCCAGGCCGCTCGCCGTGGTCGGTCGTGACCCTCGGGCGTCGGGGGAGTTCCTGGAAGCGGCGGTCGTCGCGGGTCTGGCCTCTGCCGGGGTCGACGTCTGCCGGGTCGGCGTGCTGCCCACGCCGGGAGTCGCGTTCCTGACCAGTGCGGACGGCGCCGACTTCGGCGTGATGATCTCCGCGTCTCACAACCCGATGCCTGACAACGGGATCAAGTTCTTCGCTCGAGGCGGGCTCAAGCTCGATGACGACCTCGAGGACGCGATCGAGGCCGTCCTCGGCGCCGAGGGGGACCGGCCGTTCGGCGCCGCGGTCGGGCGGGTCTTCGATGCGCCCAGCGCCGTCGACCGCTACGTGCGGCACCTGGTCTCCACGATCGGCGTTCCGCTCACGGGACTGCGGATCGTGCTCGACTGCGCCGACGGGGCGGCGTCGCTGGCGGCACCGCAGGCGCTGTCTCGGGCGGGTGCCGACGTCGTCGCGATCCACAACCGCCCGGACGGGCTGAACATCAACAACGGCTCCGGCTCCACCCATCTCGGCGACCTTCAGGCGGCGGTGGTTGCCCACGGCGCCGACGCCGGCTTCGCCTTCGACGGCGATGCCGACCGTTGCCTGGCGGCGGACGCCCAGGGCCGAGTGGTCGACGGCGACCAGCTGTTGGCCATCTTGGCGTTGGCCAAGCATTCCGCGGCCACACTGGTCGAGGGCACCGTCGTGGCCACCGTCATGAGCAACCTGGGCTTCCTCCAGGCCATGCGCGCGGCCGGCGTACGGGTGATCCAGGCCAAGGTGGGGGACCGCTACGTGCTGGAGGACATGCGTTCCGGCGGGTACACCCTCGGCGGGGAGCAGTCCGGGCATGTGATCATGAGCGACCATGCGACCACGGGAGACGGGACACTGACGGCGCTGCACGTCGTCGCGCACATGGCCGCCACGGGTCGTACCCTCGCCGACCTCGGCGCTGTGATGCAGCGGATGCCTCAGGTGCTCATCAACGTGCCGGACGTCGACAAGCGCAGGGCCGACAGCGAGCCGGCCGTCCTGGCCGCAGTCCGTGAAGCCGAGGCGGAGCTCGGGGAACGCGGCAGGATCCTGCTCCGGCCGTCCGGTACCGAGCAACTCGTCCGCGTCATGGTCGAAGCCGAGTCGGAGGCGTACGCCCAGTCACTGGCTCAACGGCTCGCCGACGTGGTGAAGGCGTCCCTGGCCCTCTGACGGTTCCGGGATGTCGTCATGGCGCCGGTGGCGGGACCACCGATGTGCCAGTCCGCGTGGAATGTGAGTGCAGGGTCGTAGCACCAGCGACCAATGGCGACCTGCCCTCCAACCAGGGGAAAGTGAAGGAGTCGGCCGAATCGGCCACAACCTATCTTTCCAGGAGGAACCATGCTCACCATGACTTCGCGGACGGCCGTCGCCACCATCGCCTTGGGCCTCCTCGCCGGTGCGACCACGCCAGCGCTCGCCAGCGGTGGCGGCAAAGACGTACGAAGGAGCGGCGGGTGCACGCACGCATCAGTGTGGAAGCTCAAAGCCAAGCCGGACAATGGCCGAATCCAGGTCGAAGGTGAGGTGGACAGCAACCACGGCGGCCAGGTCTGGACGTGGCGCATCTTCCACGACGGAAGTGTGTCGGCCCACGGCAGGAGCCGTACGGGACCACCGAGCGGCTCGTTCAGTGTCGAGCGCCACCTCGTCGACACGTCCGGGGCGGATCGCATCGGCTGGCGGGCCGTCAACCGTGGGAGCGGTGAGCGGTGTCACGGGACTTTGAGTCTCTGACGCGCCAGGCAGACCATACTGGTGACCCTTCCATGAAGTGGTCGTCGCTCAGAGCTCGTCGCCGGCCGTCGCGGTCAGAGGGGTCCGCGGCGGTGCAGCGCCGTCCGCGGTGGACTCGTCCGGTGCTCCAGTTCATCGCGGCCGGGCTGGTGGCCCTCGTCGTCCTCATCGTGGGCTCGGGTTGGCTCAGCAAGCGGGCAGCCACGGCCGAGGCGATCTCGGTCGCCCGCTCGACCACCCGGCTGTTGGCCACGACGGTCGTACAGCCCGCTCTCACGAGGGGTCTCGTGAGGGAGCGGTCCGCCTCCCTCGACCAGTTCGACCGGCTCGCGCTCAACCGGCTGATAGTCGGAGACGTACTGCGGATCAAGATCTGGAATGCGCACGGTCGGATCGTGTACTCGGACGAGACCCGGCTGATCGGCAGACGGTTCACCCTGGGGTCGGCTGAGCTGCAGGTGCTCGAGGACGGCGGAACCAAGGCGCAGGTCTCCGACCTCACCGAGCCAGAGAACCAGTTCGAGAGGAACTTCGGCCGCCTGCTCGAGGTCTACACGCAGGTCTGGGTGCCTGGTGGTCAGCGGCTGCTCTTCGAGGCGTACTACTCCTACGACGACGTGTCGCGGCGCAGCGCCCAGGTTCTGAGCGCCTTCAGGCCCATCACGATCGCCGGGCTGTTGATCTTCGTTGCCCTCACGATCCCCGTGGTGTGGGTCCTCGCTCGGCGGCTCGACGCGTCCGCGGCTGATCGCGAGCGGTTGCTGATGGCTGCCGTCGAGGCATCCGAGGCCGAGCGCAGGCGGATCGCGCGCGATCTGCATGACGGCGTGGTGCAGGACCTTGCCGGCATCTCGTTCGGGGCGTCGGCCACGGCACGGGAGCTGTCGGACCGGCCCGAGCTCGCTCGGCGGGTCGAGGCGCTCGGCGCCAAGGTCCGGCAGAGCCTGCGGGCGCTCCGCTCGCTGCTGGTCGAGATCTACCCCCCGGACCTTCGTACCGAGGGGCTGGCGGCCGCCCTGGACGACCTGGTAGCTCCCGCCCTTGCGGGCGGGGTACAGGTGGACCTCGAGGTCGACGACACAGCCGGCGTGAGTGAGGAGACCACGGCGCTGACCTGGCGGGTCGCCCAAGAGGCCGTCCGCAACGCGCTTCGTCACGGGCGGCCGGCGAAGCTCGGCGTCAAGGTGTCCGTACGTGGGGACCTCGTGTCCTTGGTGGTCGTCGACGACGGGGCGGGTTTCGACACCAGTCAGACACCGCGTGAGGGACACTTGGGTTTGAGAGGTCTGCGGGACCTCATCGTCGAGTCGGGCAGCACGCTCGTCGTCGAATCGGTGCCGGGCGCGGGCACGACGGTAAGACTGGAGACCGCCCGATGATCACAGTGGTGCTGGCCGACGACCACGCGATGGTCAGGTTGGGGCTCGAGCAGCTGTTGGGCGGCGCCGAAGGCATCGAGGTCGTCGGAACCGCTGCCGACGGCGCCGAGGCCGTCGCGGTGGTGCTGGCACAGCGCCCGAATGTCGTCCTCATGGACCTGCAGATGCCCGGTGTCGACGGCGTGGCGGCGACCCGGCAGATCGTTGCCTCGGGGGTCGAGTCCGAGGTGGTGGTGCTGACCTCGTTCTCCGACAGCGAACGCATCGTCGCGGCCCTGGACGCCGGGGCGATCGGGTACCTGCTCAAGGACACCGATCCGGATGATCTGCTCGAGGGCATCCGGGCGGCTGCTCGAGGTGAGTCGCCGCTGCACCCTCGCGCGGCGAGGCAGCTGCTCACGGCCCGGGTCAAGGCGCCGGTCGTGACAGTCGACCTGACGCCCCGGGAGCTCGAAGTGCTGGGACTCGTTCGCCACGGACTCGCCAACAAGCAGATCGCGAGACGGCTGGGGATCACCGAGCGTACGGTCAAGGCGCATCTCACCTCGACGTTCCAGCGCATAGGCGTGAGTGACAGGACCCAGGCCGCGCTCTGGGCCGAGCGCAACCGGATCACCTGACGCGGGGTACCCACCAAGAACCGGCAGGATCTACGGTGTACGGCATGCTCAAGAACGTCGATCCCCTGCTCAACGGCGAGTTGCTCGGCCTGCTCCAGGATATGGGGCACGGCGACGTCATCGCGATCGTCGACCGCAACTTCCCGGCCGCATCGACCGCCCAGCGCCTCGTTCCCATGTCCGGCGCGACGGTCAGTGACGCGACGACAGCCATCATGTCGGTGCTGCCCGTCGACACCTTCGTCGAGCCGGCCGTCTTTCGGATGGGTCCCGTGGGACAGGAGTCCGAGATGCTCGAGGTGCACGAGTCCTTCCAGCAGATCATGGACGCAGCCGAGGGCCGCAGCGTACCGGTCGAGCCGCTCGAACGTTTCGAGTTCTACCGCCGCGCCGGTGATGCCTTCGTAACCGTGGCGACGAGCGAGGACCGGCCCTACGGCTGCTTCCTGGTCACGAAGGGAGTCGTTTGACCGGCATGCAGGACCTGGTCGAGCGGGCCCGTGCGCTCGTCGTCGACGACCGGCGGGCGATCCTCGGCGTCACCGGGCCGCCCGGCGCCGGGAAGTCGACCTTGGTCGAGGACCTGCTGGCCCGACTGCGCGACGTGTCGACCGACGACTGGGTCGCGCATGTCCCCCTGGATGGGTTCCACCTGGCTGATGTGCAGCTGAGACGGCTCGGTCTCCTCGATCGCAAGGGCGCTCCGGAGACGTTCGACCCGGCCGGATTCGTGGCGGCTCTGGACCGCCTGCTCACGGACACCGATGAGGTCGTGTACATGCCAGGGTTCGAGCGGGAGACCGAGCAGCCGATCGCGGCGAGCATCGCCGTTTCGCCGGCGACGCGCCTGGTCGTGACCGAGGGCAACTACCTGCTGCTCACCGAGGGTGCGTGGCCGCGAGTACGGTCGCGCCTGGCCGAGGTGTGGTACTGCGAGCTCGACGAGGATCTTCGCGAGTCCAGGCTCACGGCCCGCCATATCCGGTTCGGCAAGCAGCCAGACGATGCGAGGCGTTGGGTCCTCGGCACTGACCAGGCCAATGCCGAACGAGTCGCGCTCACCCGCCCCTCGGCCGACCTGGTGATAGCGACCGGCCGCCTGCCCGCGGCCGGGGGGTCTGGCTGACGAGGGCGACATGTTTGCTCACTGCGCCAGTCGAGCGTCGGCTCACCGCCGACGGGCTCAGTCTCCGATGGCGCCGTCGATGCGCTCGCGAATCAGGTCGGCATGGCCGTTGTGCCTGGCGTACTCCTCGATCATGTGCGTATAGACCCATCGCAGGCCGAGCTCACGGCCGCGCGAGTCGATGCGTACGTCGTCGAGCGAGTAGCGCTGAGCGGCTTCGCGGTACGTCGCGATCTCGCGCCGCAGCGTCTCGAGGTCTGCGTCAGATTCGGCGTCGGCAAGGTTGTCCCAGTCGCCGTCGACGTCGTCCTCGGTGCAGTAGATCCAGGTCTCGTCGAGGCCGAAGAACTCGGCGAACCAGCCGCGCTCGACTTCCGCCATGTGGCGGACCAGCCCCAGCAGAGTCATCTTCGAGGGCGGCGCAGAGGCCGTCTTGAGCTGGTCGTTAGTGAGGCCGTCACATTTCCAGAGCAGGGTTGCCCGGTGGTAGTCGAGCCAGCCGTCGAGTGTCGTTCGCTCGTCGGCGACGAGCGGCGGCTCGGACCGGTCGGAGGGAGGGGTCTGTTCAGTCATGCCGAAACGTTAACGGCCTGCGGCGACAGTCGGCGAGTCGAGTTCCACCTCGGCGGACACGATCCGCTGGAACTCCAGGAGCAGCTCGACCGGGCGGAAACCCATCTTCTCGTTGATGGCGACCATGGGCGCGTTGAGCTCGGCGTTCTGGGTGTTGACACGCGTCCGCTCAGGGTATGCGGCCTGTACGGCGGCCAGGTTGGCGGCCTTGACGGCCAAGCCCAGGCGATGGCCTCGATGGCCGCGCAGCACCAGGGTCCCCCATTGGTCTACCAGGTCCGGCAGGTCAGCGGAGACCGCCAAAGTGGTGAACGCCGCCGTCTCACCGTTCGCGTCGATCGCCAGCGTCCAGTACCTCGTGATGCCCATCTCGCTCAACATCCCCTGCCGGTGCCGGAACGTCGCGGGGGTCGTCGCCTCCGCTTCGAGCTCGATGGCACCCGTCGGTGCGTCGAGGGGCAGCTGGTTCATCGCATGGCACAGCGAAGCGAGGAGCTCGTCCGGGATCTCGTCCACGAAAGTCAGGATCTGATAGCCGACCTGATGAGGAGCGGCCTCGGCGGCCCACGCAGCGAGGGTGTCGCTGGGGATCGGCAGCGGCAGCTCCCGGCGGAGCTCGGTGTTGGCGAGGGTGAAGCCGTTGTGCTCTGCGAAGCTACGGAAGGGATGCGACTCGCGTGCGGTGGCCGGCACCCAGCACTGAGCGAGCATTGCGGTCCGTCCGGCCCGGCACGCGATCCGCACCAGCTCGTCGAGGAAGGCGCTTCCGATGCCCTGCCGTCTCAACGGCTCGGGTACCGCGACCGCGACGAACGCCTTGTCAGTGTTGTCCAGCAGTGACAGGGCGGTCAGGCCGGTTCCCACCATCGTGTCAGCGGCGTACGGCGGCATAGGCGGTCATCTTCTCGGAGGGGTCCTCGCTCGAGAACATCACCTCGGCCTCGAGCTCGGTGAACGCCGGAGCGTTGGCGGGGCGACCGGTGAGCTCGGCCTCGTGAAAGAGGGCGTACCACTGGCGGAACTCGGCTTTGTCGGTCATATCGACCGGACGTACGTCCACGTGCCGATGCTAGGCAACCTCGCAGCGGGGAGCCACTGGTTTTGGCGGGGCTACGTCGGCCATTGGGCGGACCAGCTCGATGCCGGGATCGCTAGCGGCTGGCGGCGCCAGTCAGCGAGGGGTTGTCCGCCTGCACGCGCAGAGCTCGCTGGAGCTCCAGAGCCAGCTCGACGGGGCGGAACCCCATCTTCTCGTTGATGGCGACCATTGGGGCGTTGACCTCGGCGTTCTGGGTGTTGACGCGGGTCCGCTCGGGGTGCGCGGCCTGCACGGCGGCGAGGTTGGCTGCCTTGACGGCCAGGCCGAGCCGGTGGCCCCGGTGGCCGCGCAGGACCAGGGTGCCTCCCTGCTCGACGAGGTCTCGGGGGGTCTCCGGGACGGCCAGGTTCGTGTAGGCGACCGTCTGCCTCGTCGTATCGGTCGCCAGTGCCCAGTGCATCGTGACGCCCATCTCCCGCCTCACCTGCCCCCGCTTGCGAAACGTCTCCGGGGTCCTTCCCCCCGCCTCGAGCTCGATGTCACCGGTCGGCGCGTCGAGGGACAGCTGGTTCATCACGTGGCACAGCGAGCCGACGAGCTCGTCGGGGACGTCGTCGACGAACGTCTCGATCCGGTATGCGAGGTGATGAGCGGCCGCTTCGGCCGCCCAGGCCGCCAGGTCTTCCGCGGGTACCGGCAGTCGAAGCTCTCGACGTACCTCGATGTTGGCGAGGGCGAAACCGTTCTTCTCAGCGAACCTGCGGAAGGCGTGCGTCTCGCGCTCGGCTTCCGGCACCCAGCAGTCGGACAGCACAGCAGTGATTCCCTCGCGAGCGGCGGCCTGCACGAGGTACTCGAGCATCGAGCTGCCCAAGCCCTGCCGTCCCAGCCGTGCGGGCACCGCGACGTACACGTACTCCTTGTCGGTGTTCGAGACCAGCCAGTTGGCAGTCATGCCGATGGCGACGATCGTGTCGCCGTCGAAGCCGGCGTACGCGGTGAGGCGTTCGGTGGGGTCCCCGTTGGCGAGCATCACCCGGACCTCACGCTCCGAGAAGATGGGGGCGTCAGCGGGGCGTCCGGTGAGCCCGGCCTCGTGGAGGACGCAGTACCACCGGTCGAACTCGGCCCTGTCGGTCAGGTCGACCGGACGTATGTGCACCCGGCCGATGCTAGGGAAGCTCGTAGCCGGGGGCCACTGGTTATTGTCGCCGCGGCCCCTCCCGGCCTGCGCCCGGTACTTCGCCTCAGAGCTTGCGAAGTCGGACGTACCGGACCGAGTGGTCGGCGTCCTTGCGGAGCACGAGCGTGGCCCGGCTGCGCGTCGGTTTGATGTTTCGGTCGAGGTTGGGCCCGTTGATCGAGTCCCAGATCCTCTCCGCCTCGGCGACGGCCTCGCGCTCGGTCAGGCTCGCGTAGCGGGCGAAGTACGAGGCCGGGTCGCGGAAGGCAGTCTCCCGTAGCCGCAGGAAACGTTGCGTGTACCAGGTGCGGATGTCGCGCGTCGCGGCGTCGACGTACACGGTGAAGTCGAAGAAGTCCCGTACCGACAGCCCGACCTGCCCGCTCGCGTTGACCCGGGCCGGCTGCAGGACGTTGAGGCCCTCGATGAGGACGATGTCGGGGTGATGGATCTCGAGGCGCTGGTCCGGGACGACGTCGTAGACGAGATGGGAGTACACGGGTGCCGTGACCAGGTCCTTGCCCGACTTGATGTCGATCACGAACCGCAGCAGGGCTCTGCGGTCGTAGGACTCCGGGAAGCCCTTGCGGTCGAGCAGCCCGCGGCGCTCGAGCTCGGCGTTCGGGTACAGGAAGCCGTCGGTCGTCACCAACGACACGTGCGGATGCTCCGGCCAGTGGGCCAGCAGCTCGCGGAGCAGCCGGGCGGTGGTCGACTTGCCGACGGCCACCGAGCCGGCGATCGCGATCACGAAGGGTGTGCGCTCGGGCTGTGAGCTGCCGAGGAACGACTGGGTCGCTCGGTGCAGTGCGCCGACGTGTCGGACGTACAGGCTCAGCAGTCTCGAGATGGGGAGGTACACGTCGGACACCTCGCCGATGTCCAGCTCCTCGCCGAGCCCGCGGAGGCGTTCGACCTCATCGACGGACAGGGGCAGCGGCATCGACTCGGCCAGCGCCGCCCACGCTGAACGGTCCAGCTCGACGTACGGCGACTGATCCTCGGGAGGCATGCCGACCATTGTCACGTGCAGGGCCGGCGCGCACCGGGCTAGGTAGGCTGACCGCCATGAGGCGGCTGCCGTGATCGTCGGTGTCGGTATCGATGTCGTGGACATCGGACGGTTCGGCGAGACCCTCGACCGCACACCGTCGATCCGGGCCCGACTGTTCACCGGGCTCGAGCTGGAGCGCCCACTGGCGTCCCTTGCCGCGCGCTTCGCCGCCAAGGAGGCACTGGCCAAGGCGCTCGGTGCTCCCGCCGACCTGCGCTGGGTCGATGTCGAGGTGCTCACCGACTCCACCGGGCGGCCGTCGATGACCCTGACGGGAACTGTGGCCCGCCGCGCGGCGGAGCTCGGCGTCGAGCACACGCATGTCTCGATGTCGCACGACGCGGGGATCGCCTCGGCGGTCGTCGTGTTGGAGGCAGGTGAGCGATGAGGTCAGCGCACCTCGTCGAGGAGATCCGCCGCGCCGAGAGCGAGCTGATGGCGACGCTCCCCGAGGGGACGTTGATGCAGCGGGCCGCGGCGGGGCTGGCGACCGTCTGCGCGCAGTTCCTGGGCCAGGTCTACGGTGCCCGCGTCGTGGTCCTGGCCGGTTCCGGTGCCAACGGCGGCGACGCGCTGTACGCCGCGGCCCGGCTGGCACGTCGCGGTGCGCGAGCCGAGGCTGTCTTGCTGTCCGGCTCGGCGCACGAGGGTGGGCTCGCCGACTTCCTCGCTGCCGGCGGCCGGGTGGTCGAGGAGCCTGGTGACTACGACCTGGTGCTGGATGGGATCGTGGGGATCGGAGGACGGGGCGGCCTCGACGGAAGGGCCGCCGACCTGGTGTCTCGGCTCGCTGCTCCGGTGGTGGCAGTCGATGTGCCGAGCGGTATCGGGGTCGACTCCGGTGAGGTCTCCGGGCCGCACGTCAGGGCCGCCGTGACCGTGACGTTCGGTACGCACAAGGTCGGGCAGTTCGTCGACCCGGCAGCCGAGGCGGCTGGCTCTGTGGAGCTCATCGACATCGGCCTCGGCCCGTACCTCGGCGAGCCGGCAGTCGAGGTACTGCAGGCCGAGGACGTGGGGCGGCTGGTACCGACGCCGGCGCACAACGCGCAGAAGTACACCCGCGGAGTGCTGGGCATCGAAGCCGGCTCGACGCAGTACACGGGGGCGGGACTGCTCGTCACCTCCTCAGCGGTCGCCAGTGGGCTCGCGGGCATGATCCGGTACCAAGGTGCTGCCGACTCGCTGGTGCGCAGCCAGCACCCGGAGGTCGTGATCGGCAGCGGTCGGGTACAGGCCTGGGTCGTCGGCCCCGGCCTGGGCCAGGGCCAGGGGGAGAAGGTGCGCCGGGTGCTCGCCGAGGGCCTGCCGACGCTGGTCGACGCAGACGGCCTGACCGGCTTGCCCGACCGCTGCACCGGGCCGGTCGTCTTGACTCCTCACGCCGGCGAGCTGGCGAGGATGCTCGACTGGGAGCGTCCCGATGTCGAGGCCCGCATGCTCGAAGCGGCGACGACGGCCGCGAGGCGATGGGACGCGGTAGTTCTCCTCAAGGGCCCACGGGCCGTGATCGCGTCTCCGGACGGCCGGGTACGGGTCAACACGACAGGCGCCGCCTGGCTCGCGACAGCGGGTGCCGGCGATGTGCTCTCCGGGCTCACCGCCACCCTGCTCGCTGCCGGTCTGGACTGCTTCGACGCCGCGTCGGTGGGGGCGTGGCTGCACGGCTCGGCCGCAACTCTCGCGTCATCGGGTGGTCCGATCAGCGCGATGTCACTCGTCGACTCCATCCCCGAAGCGATCCGCCTGGTCTTGTCGGACGGGTAGAGAAGTACGCCCGAGAGGGTAAGAAGGTGCGGCACCTTCTCGCCCTCCAGACGGGACTTTCCTTTCCCTTTCGACGGTGCCTTCCCGCCCCTCGAGCTGGCATCGGGCCTCGGGGCGAGTCGGGCTTTGACACAATGACAACCGTCATGACGCCGCCCCCTGCCGAGCCAGCGACTCGCGGCGCCGGGACGTCCCCGCGAGCCGAGGCGGTCGTCGATCTGGACGCGATCAGCGCCAACGTCGCCGCTCTGCGCCAGCATGTCGGAGGGCGTGACCTGATGGCTGTCGTGAAGGCCGACGGGTACGGGCACGGGATCGTCGAGTCCGCCGGGGCGGCACGCCGCGGTGGCGCAGGCTGGCTCGGGGTAGCGCTGCTCGACGAGGCCCTGCGGCTGCGCGCCAGCGGTGACACCGGGCCGATCCTCTCCTGGCTGGCCGTTCCCGGTGAGCGCTATCAGGACGCGGTCGAGGCAGGTGTCGAGGTCTCGGCGTACTCCGTCGATCAGCTCGAGGAGATCGCCTACGCCGCCGGACAGACCGGCCATCGAGCGAAGGTTCAGCTCAAGCTCGACTCCGGTCTGGGCCGAGGCGGGGCGCATCCCGATGACTGGCCCCGCCTCGTCGAGGCCGCCACTCGGCTCCAGGCTCGCGGCGCGGTCGACGTGACCGGCGTGTGGTCTCATCTCGCGTGCTCGGACGAACCCGAGCACCCGTCGGTCGCAGCTCAGATCCGCGAGTTCGAGGTCGGCGTCGAGCACGCCAGAGACGCAGGTCTCGAACCGCGGCACATCCACCTGGCGAACTCGGGCGGCGTTCTGAACCATCCCGGTACCTGGTACTCGATGGTGCGCCCGGGCATCGCGGTCTTCGGCGTCTCCCCGATGGCCGACGGCTCGTCACCGGTGCCGCTGACCGCCGCGATGACCTTGCAGGCCACCGTGGCCCTCGTGAAGCGGGTACACGCCGGGCAGGGCGTCTCCTACGGCCACACCTACGTGACCGACCGGGAGACGACGCTTGCCCTGGTACCGCTCGGCTACGCCGACGGCATCCCCCGGCACGGGTCCGGCTGCGGTCCCGTCCGGCTGGGGACCGACCGGTACCAGGTCGCGGGGCTCGTCTGCATGGACCAGTTCGTGCTCGACGTCGGCGACCACGCGGTGCGCGCCGGCGACCAGGTAGTGGTCTTCGGGGACGCGCGGGGTGGAGGGCCGACGGCCCATGACTGGGCGAGTGCGGCCGGCACGATCGGCTACGAGATCGTCACCCGGATCGGTTCGCGCGTACCTCGACGCTACGTTCGGGGCACCGGTACGTGAGCGGCCGGGCGAGCCTGCGGCGCTACGTCGGCCTGGCGGGCGGCGCGCTCGGTGTGGTCGCCGCCGGTGCCGGAGCGGTGGTGCTGGCCGAGCGCCGGCTGGTGTCGCGACGGCGAGCCGAGACGCACAGTGACCTGGGCGCGCTGCGAGGCGAGCGCCGTACGGTCGTCGCCGACGACGGCGTGGAACTGTACGCCGAGGTCGACGAGCCCGCCGGGCCGAGACGCCCGGCGACGAGTCCCACCCTGGTCTTCGTCCACGGGTACGCGCTCAACCTGGACTGCTGGCACTTCCAGCGACTCGCGCTGCGGGGCGCCAACCGCCTGGTCTTCTACGACCAGCGCTCGCACGGCCGGTCGGGCAGGTCGTCGTCGGAGCACTCCACGATCGACCAGCTCGGCCGCGACCTTGCGGACGTGATCGATCAGGTCGTGGGTGAGGGGCCGGTGATCCTGGTCGGCCATTCGATGGGCGGGATGACGATCATGGCGGCTTGCCGAGCAGAACCCGGAGTGGTTCGGCGGACGCATCGCGGGAGTCGCCCTGATCTCGACGAGCGCCGCGAGCCTCAACGCCGAGACTCTCGGCCTTCCCGGCCTCCCGGGCCGCCTTCTGCACCAGGTCACACCGGCACTCATCGCCACGCTGGCACGGGCCCCGCGGCTGGTGGAGACCAGCCGGCGGGCGGGCTCGGAGTTCTCCTTCGTGCTGACGCGTCGGCTGGCATTCGGGCAGTCGGTGCCGGCTGAGATCGTCGACTTCACCGACGAGATGCTGGCCGCCACTCCGTTCGACGTCGTGGCCGACTTCTTCCCCGGCTTCGACGTGCACGACAAACGCGGCTCCCTGCCGACGCTGCACGGGGTCCCCTGCGTGGTGGTCTGCGGCAGCCTCGATGCCATCACCCCGATCGACACCTGCCGCGACATCGCCGACCTGGTGCCTTCGGCGACCTTCGTGGAGATCCCCGGCGCCGGTCACATGGTGATCCTCGAGCGACCGGACGAGGTCACGGCCACGCTCGTCGACCTCGTCTCGCGTGTCGAGGCCGGGCGATGAGGGTTCGGGAAGTCGCTGGCACGACGATGCGGACGCACACCCACCAGGGCGCGCAGTGAGTGACCTGGGTGTCAGGGAGGCCGTCGCTGAGGACGCTGAGGCGGTTCGAGACGTGATCCACGCCGCCTTCGAGGCGCGACCGGTGCTCGATCCCCCGAGCACGGCGCTCACCGAGACGACGGCGTCGGTACGAGAGTCGCTGCTCCGCCACGGCGGCCTGATCTGCCACGTCGACGGTGTCGCCGCCGGCGCGCTCCTTTTCGCCGACAGCGGCCGGGCGCTCGCGCTGCGACGCGTCAGCGCGGTACCCCGCTTCCAGGCTCGAGGGGTCGCGTCAGCCGTGGTGGGCGTCGCGGAGGAGATTGCCGCGGGACGGGGGTACGACGACGTCACGCTGCTCGCGCGTGCCGAGCTGCCGGCCACCGTCACCTTCTGGCGCCGCCGGGGATACAGCGAGGTGTCGCACGACGGTACGAGCGTGACCCTCGCGAAGGCCCTCCCGGCACAGGTACTGGCGACGACCGCCGAGGACGCCCGCGATGTCGGGCGCAGGCTCGCGACGCTGGTAGGTCGCGGTGACCTGGTGATCCTCACGGGAGACCTCGGGGCCGGCAAGACGACCCTCACCCAGGGGATCGGCGAGGGCCTTCGCGTCCGGGGAGACATCACCTCACCGACCTTCGTGATCTCCCGGGTACATCCGTCAGCCGTCGGCGGGCCGGCGCTCGTGCATGTGGACGCCTACCGGCTCGGGGACGAGGCAGAGCTGGACGACCTCGACATCGATGCGTTCGTGGCCGACTCGGTGACCGTTGTCGAGTGGGGTGAGGGACTCGCCGAGGGGCTAGCGCCCGACTACCTCCGGGTCCACCTGTCCCGGCGCCGCGGAGGGGCCGGGCCGGACGACCTGGACGACGACTCGCGGGTCATCTCGGTCGTTCCCGTCGGGGCGCGCTGGGTCGGCACGGGCGTGCGGAGCGCACTCGGCGGACGATCGAGTCGCCTCCCTTAGGCTGGCTGCTCATGCTCCTCGCCTTCGACACCTCGTCCTCCGCGGTCACGGTCGCCCTCCACGACGGGCGCGACGTGGTCTCGGAGTCGACGGTGGTCGACCCACTGCGCCACGGCGAGCTGCTGGCCCCGGGTATCTCCCGCGTGCTCGCCGACGTCGCAGCCCATCCGGGTGATGTCACCAAGATCGCTGTCGGTGTCGGTCCCGGCCCCTTCACAGGCCTGCGGGTCGGAATCGTCACCGCGCGGGCCATGGGCTTCGTGCTGCACATACCTGTCGTCGGCGTCTGCACGCTCGACGTGCTCGCGGCTGCTGTCAGGTCCGAGGGTCTGCCCTTCGTGGTGGCCATGGACGCGCGACGCAGGGAGGTCTACTGGGCCCGCTACGACGCCTCCTCGAACCGCCTCACCGAGCCTGCCGTCGACCGGCCGGAGACCATCGCCTCGGACGGGCCTGTCGCCGGACGCGGCCCGCTGATCTACCCGCAGTGGTTCCCGTCTGCAGTCCCTCCCGAGTACCCGAACGCCGCCGACCTGGCCAGGCTGGTCGCGGGTGGGTTCGCCGCGGAGCTCTCCGCAACACCTCTTTACCTCCGGCGCCCCGACGTGGCTGAGCCGAGCGCCCGGAAGCGGGTCTCGTGATTGTCATCCGTCCCGCCGTTGCGGCGGACCTCGACGACGTGTCGTCGCTCGAGCGCGCGGTGCTCGGCAGCGACGCCTGGTCGCCCAGGTTGCTCGAACACGAGCTCTCGGCGCTCGGAGACCACCGCCACATGCTCGTCGCGGTCGCGGCGGACGACATCGTCGGGTACGCAGCCGCGGCTGGCAACGTCGAGACCTGCGACCTGCTGCGCATGGCGGTCGCACGCTGACCACCAACGCATGGGCATCGCCTCTCGACTCTTCACCGAGCTGTTCCTCGGGGGCCCGAGACCGGTACGAGCGCATCCTGCTGGAGGTCGCGGCCGACAACGGCGCGGCGCTGGCGCTGTACGAGAGCCTGGGTTTCACCGAGATCGCCCGCCGCCCGCGCTACTACTCAGGCGCGGTGGCCGCCATCGTCATGCAGCTCGACCTCTCGGCCGCCGCCGCACAGCGCGAGCGGGACCTATCCGCCCGCTCGAGGCGACGTTCCAGCCCGCGCGACCGGGTCCTTCCGACCTCTCGGCACTCATCGGGGCGACCCATGACCGGCGCGCCGCTCGTACTCGGCATCGAGACGTCCTGCGACGAGACGGGTGTGGGTCTCGTCCGCGGGCAACACTCTGCTCGCGGACGCGGTCGCCTCCAGTGTCGAGGAGCACGCACGTTTCGGCGGTGTCGTGCCGGAGGTCGCGAGCCGTGCCCACCTCGAGGCGATGCAACCGACGATCGAGCGGGCGTGCCGAGAGGCCGGGATCGTGCTCGCCGACGTCGATGCCATCGCCGTGACGGCAGGCCCCGGGCTCGTAGGCGCCCTGCTGGTCGGCCTTGCTGCCGCGAAGGCCCTCGCGCTGACCCTCGAGAAGCCCCTGTACGGCGTCAACCACCTGTCGGCGCACGTTGTCGTCGACCAGCTCGAGCACGGGCCGCTGCCGGAGCCGTGCGTCGCCTTGCTGGTGAGCGGCGGTCATTCGAGTCTGCTCCTCGTCCGGGATGTCACCGCCGGTGTCGATCGGCTCGGGGCGACGATCGACGACGCCGCCGGGGAGGCGTTCGACAAGGTTGCGCGGCTGTTGGGGCTGCCGTTTCCCGGCGGCCCGCACATCGACCGGGTCGCCGGCCTCGGCGCGACGGTGTCCATCGACTTCCCCCGCGGGCTGACCTCCGGCCGCGACCTGGAGCGGCACCGCTTCGACTTCTCGTTCAGCGGGCTCAAGACGGCCGTGGCGAGGTGGGTAGAGGCGCGTGAGCGGTCGGGGGAGCCGGTACCCGTCGCCGCCGTCGCCGCCTCGTTCCAGGAGGCGGTCTGCGACGTCTTGACCCGCAAGGCCGTCGAGGCATGCGTCGCAACCGGTGCCGAGCACCTCGTCATCGGCGGCGGGGTGGCGGCGAACTCACGCCTGAGGACCCTGGCCGAACAGCGGGCCGAGCGGCGCGGCATCTCCGTTCGCGTGCCGAGGCCAGGGCTGTGCACCGACAACGGCGCCATGGTCGCGGCCCTGGGATCGGAGCTCGTGCGTCGCAACCGGTCCCCCTCTGCGCTCGACATCGGCGCCGACTCCTCGATGCCGGTGACCACCGTCGTCGCGTGACGTCCGATCCCAGGCGCACTGCCAGCCGTGTCGGCTCAATCCAGGGGCCGGACCAGGAGAACGACCGCGCCGGTCGGCGTACGGGAGGCGATGATCGTCGCGGCCTTCGAACCGCTGAGCCGCAGCCGGGTCCGCAACTCCTCGGGAGTCACCCCCACGCCGCGCTTCTTGATCGTCAGTGCCCCGATGTCTCGGGCTCGCAGGGCCGCGCGGAGGCTCTTCTCTCGGAACGGCAACACGTCGACAACCTCGTACGCGCGCCAGAGCGGACCCATGCGCCGCTCGTCCGACGACGCATACGCCAGGTGCGGGTCGAGCAGCCAACCGCCGACCCGAGCGACGACCACCGCGACGAGGTGGGCGCGGATGACGGCGTCGTCTGGTTCGTAGACGAACCGACCTGGAGGGCGTGCCTCCGGCGCCCCTGGGTCGTCGGCGTCGCTGACGCTGACCGACCCGAACCGCTTACTCAAGACGGTCGCCCGCCGATGGGTGGAGGCGGCCCGACCCGACCACAGAGCGACCTCACGCAGCTGTCCGTCGAGGCTGACCCATTCGGCCTCGACGGACGCCGGCACGAGCGAATGGGCGAGCCCCGGCGCCGCCTTGACAACGGCATCACGGCCGAAAAGCGACTCGACGAAGCTCCACGGAGGCGAGTACGCGTCGGGGTCGAAGACACGGCCCCGAGCCGAACGCCGCGAGGGATCCACGTACACGAGCTCTGCGGAGGCGCGATCCTGACGTTCCGCCCTGCCCACGTCGACGCGTCCTTCGAGGCCGAGGGCCCGCAGGTTCGCGGCCGCGATGGCCGCCATGAGAGGGTCGCGGTCGACCCCTGACACCGCGAGGCCGGTGCGGCTGAACGCGACAAGGTCCCCGCCGAGCCCGCACGTGAGGTCCACGACGCTGCGCGTGCCGCTGCCGACGGCCCGCTCCGCGCGGTGTTGGGCCACGACGCGATGGGTCGCCTGCTCGAGGGCATCTCGCGTGAAGAACATGGTCGCCGCGTCCTCGCCGAACTTGGTCGCCGCATCGCGACGCAACGACACCTGGCTCATCGCCGCCGCGATGTGAGCAGGCTCGTGGGACGAGCGCAGCGCCGCCGACACCTGAAGCGCGTTGCCGCCGTCGTACGCCGCGTCGACGGCGCCGAGGAGGTCGCGCCCGGTCGCGCTCAGCAGGTACTGCAGCGCGTCGGTGTCCACAGGGTCATCGTGACAGACCCAGCCTTGGCACTCGGCTTGACCGAGTGCTAATCAACGCCTAGATTCGGAGTTGGCACTCTCGACCCGAGTGTGCCAGCAAGCGATCGGTTCACGGCACCCGCGACGACGCGAACTGCTCGCACACAAGCCCAGTTACGCCTCTCTCATCCCGTGAAAGGTGAGGTCAGCACGTGTCCGTCAGCATCAAGCCACTCGAAGACCGCATTGTCGTCCGCACGCTCGAAGCCGAGCAGACCACGGCCTCCGGCCTGGTCATCCCGGACACCGCCAAGGAGAAGCCCCAGGAGGGTGAAGTCCTCGCGGTGGGTCCCGGTCGCGTCGACGACAACGGCAACCGCGTACCGCTCGACATCTCGGTCGGTGACACCGTCGTCTACAGCAAGTACGGCGGCACCGAGGTCAAGTACTCCGGCGAGGAGTATCTGATCTTGTCCGCCCGCGACGTCCTCGCGATCGTCGACAAGTAGGTCCGGCGCCCCGGTCGTCCGAGACCGGACCACCGGGGCCGCTCCACCACCGCCCGCGTCTGCGGGACATCCGTCCTCGACACGCCGTCGAGACAGCGCCCCCAGGGGCCGCAGGAATTCGAAGAAGGAACATCAATGCCAAAGATCCTGGAGTTCGACGAGCATGCTCGTAGAGCCCTCGAACGAGGAGTCGACGCCCTCGCCAACACCGTCAAGGTGACGCTCGGCCCCAAGGGCCGCTATGTCGTCCTCGACAAGAAGTGGGGCGCGCCGACGATCACCAACGACGGCGTCACCGTCGCCCGTGAGGTCGAGCTCGACGACCCGTTCGAGAACCTCGGAGCGCAGCTCGCCAAGGAAGTTGCCACCAAGACCAACGACGTTGCAGGTGACGGCACCACGACCGCCACCGTCATCGCCCAGGCACTCGTGCACGAGGGCCTTCGGGCCGTCGCGGCCGGGGCCAACCCCATGGACCTCAAGTTCGGTATCGACCGGGCCGTCGAGGCCGTCAACGACGCGCTCAGCGAAGCTGCCCGCGAAGTCGACTCGACCGAGGACATGGCCAACGTCGCGACCATCTCAGCTCGAGACTCGCTGATCGGCGACCTCATCGCGCAGGCCTTCGACAAGGTCGGCAAGGACGGCGTCATCACCGTCGAGGAGTCCAACACCCTCGGCACGGAGCTGGAGTTCACCGAGGGCATGCAGTTCGACAAGGGCTACATCTCGCCCTACTTCGTCACCGACGCCGAGCGTATGGAGACCGTCCTCGACGACCCGTACGTCTTGCTCAACCAGGGCAAGATCTCGGCGATCAGCGACCTGCTCCCGCTTCTGGAGAAGGTCGTCCAGGCCGGCAAGCCGCTGTTCATCATCGCCGAGGACATCGACGGCGAGGCGTTGTCGACGCTGGTCGTCAACAAGATCCGCGGGACGTTCAATGCCGCGGCAGTGAAGGCGCCCGCGTTCGGTGACCGGCGCAAGGCGATGCTGCAAGACATCGCTGTGCTCACCGGCGCACAGGTCGTGTCTCCCGACATCGGTCTCAAGCTCGACCAGGTCGGCCTCGAGGTTCTCGGGTCCGCCCGTCGCATCGTCATCACCAAGGACGACACGACGATCGTCGAGGGCAATGGCGACGCCAAAGAGGTCAGCGGCCGGGTCGCCCAGATCAAGGCCGAGATCGAGAACACCGACTCCGACTGGGACCGCGAGAAGCTGCAGGAGCGGCTCGCGAAGCTCGCGGGCGGTGTCTGCGTGGTCAAGGTCGGCGCGGCAACAGAGGTCGAGCTCAAGGAGAAGAAGCACCGCATCGAAGATGCCGTGTCCGCGACTCGCGCAGCGATCGAGGAAGGCATCATCGCGGGCGGCGGATCCGCGCTCGTCCACGCTGCAGAGGTCCTGGGGAAGAGCCTCGGCCTCACCGGAGACCAGGCCACAGGTGTCCGGATCGTCAGGATCGCCATCGACGAGCCGTTGCGCTGGATCGCCGAGAACGGCGGCGACCAGGGGTACGTCGTGGTAGCCAAGGTGCGCGAGGCAGGGCTCGGCAAGGGCTTCAACGCCGCAACCGGAGAGTACGGCGACCTGGTCTCCCAGGGCGTCCTCGACCCGGTCAAGGTCACCAAGTCCGCCCTGGTCAACGCGGCGTCGATCGCCGGCATGCTGTTGACCACCGAAACGCTGGTGGTCGAGAAGCCGACCGAGCCCGAGCCGGAGTCGGCCGGAGGCCACGGGCACGGACACGGACACTGATCGACTGACGATCAGCTCATGACGACGACAGGCCCGGCGGCTGACACAGCGCCGGGCCTTCGTCGCACCTCCGGCCTCGCCGCCGCGCCGGAGCCCGGATCGCAGACTCGCGCCGCAATCCATTGATACGACCGCGCTCGGCGACGATTTCAGCGGTCGGGGTCCGCCGACTTGCGCAACCCCGCCTGGGTCGTGCGAGGCTGTCTCGATGATCGATTCCGGGGGTAGCCAGCAGGCTGTGTCGGCCCGCCATAGCGCTGTGCCCGAGCTGGGTGTGCTGGCGATGGCGGCGCAAGCAGGCAGTGGCCGGGCCGTCGAGGAGCTGCTGGAGCGAGTTCGCGTGATCGCGCACCGGTACTGCCTCGGGCGGCTCGGGAGCTATCCGGGCGGTCACTATCTCGTCGACGACGTCGCCCAGGACATCTGCGTGGCCATCCTCGCGGCGCTCCCGCGCTACCGTGACCGAGGACGCCCCTTCGAAGCGTTCGTCCATGGCATCGCGTCACGCAAGGTAGCCGACGCCCGGCGTGCCCTTGCCCGTCACCCGCTGCCGGTGGCCGAGCTTCCCGAGGATGTCGACGCGGCACTGACGCCCGAGGACCGTGCCGTTGCCGTCTCCGAGGCCGAGTCGGCCTCGGAGCTGCTCCGCAAGCTCCCGAAGAACCTGCGCGAGGTCATGGTGCTGCGCGTCGGTTCCGGGCTGAGCGCCGAAGAGACCGGCGCGGCCCTCGGGATGACAGCCGGCGCCGTCCGTGTCGCCCAGCATCGGGCCCTGGTCAAGATGAGGGAGCTTGCCAGAGTCGTCCAGCAGGCGAACCATGAATGACACCGTGCACCCCGTCATCGCGAGCGACGACGTCATCTCCGCGCTCGCGGAGCGCCGGCCTGTCGATGACGGTGACCCGCTTCTGCACGCACTCCTGGCGTGGGTCGAGCGCATCGACGCCGTTCCGCTCGCGCCCTGGACCAGACCGGTACCAGCGTGTGCCAAGACGGCGAGCCGAGGCGAGATGGCTCGCCGGGTGGCGGCGCTGACATTGGCGCTCACCGTGTCGTCCTCCGGGCTCGCGACTGCTGTGACGGGTGACCCCCTGTCGCCGTTGCACTTCGTCACGCGCGAGTTCCACCAGCTGGGGAAGCCGGACAGTCACCGAGTCCCGCGGTGGATGGACGGCCGGGGCAAACCCGGCTCACGTGGCGGAGTCGCGCCCGGACCGTCACGGTCCGATGGATCGTCGAAGCCCGCTCCCGAGGCTGCGGTCGGCGTCGACGGACAGCCACGAGGCGCGGTCCCCGTAGAATGGGCCGATGGAGCTGACGTACACAGGGGTTCCGGACAAGTTCGCCACCCTTGGCCTCACATTCGACGATGTGCTCCTGCTTCCCGGGGAGACCGACGTCGTCCCCAGTGAGGTCGACACCACCTCCCGGCTGACGCGTGAGATCGACGTACGCATCCCGCTTCTGTCCAGTGCCATGGACACCGTGACGGAGTCCCGGATGGCGATCGCCATGGCCCGCCAAGGTGGCGTCGGAGTGCTCCATCGCAACCTGTCCATCGCCGACCAGGCGAGCCAGGTCGACCTGGTGAAGCGGTCGGAGTCCGGGATGATCGCCCATCCTGTGACGGTCGAGCCCGACGCGACGCTGGCACAGCTTGACGAGATCTGCGGCCGGTACCGGGTGTCGGGGCTTCCCGTCGTCGACAGGGACGCCCACCTGCTCGGCATCATCACGAACCGCGACCTGCGCTTCGTCTCGGTCGAGGACTGGGACCGGCGCATGGTTCGCGAGGTGATGACGCCCATGCCGCTCGTCACCGCGCCTGTCGGGATCTCGTCAGACGATGCGGCGGCGCTGCTGGCCAAGCACAAGCTCGAGAAGCTCCCGCTTGTCGACGACGAGGGGCGCCTCACGGGCCTGATCACCGTCAAGGACTTCGTCAAGTCCGAGCAGTACCCGCTCTCGACGAAGGACAAAGACGGCCGGCTGATGGTGGCCGCTGCCATCGGCTATTTCGGCGACGCCTGGGACAGGGTCCGGGCACTCGTCGAGGCAGGGGTCGACATCGTGGTCCCCGACGTCGCCAACGGGCATGCCCGGCTCATGCTCGACATGGTGCGCAGGTTGAAGACGGACCCGGCGACGCGGCATGTCCAGGTCATCGGCGGCAACGTCGCCACCCGTGCCGGTGCGCAGGCACTCGTCGACGCCGGCGTCGACGCGGTCAAGGTGGGGGTGGGGCCAGGCTCGATCTGCACGACGCGGATCGTTGCCGGAGTCGGCGTACCCCAGGTCACCGCCATCTACGAGGCCTCTCTCGCGTGCCTGCCGGCCGGGGTCCCGGTCATCGGCGACGGGGGCCTGCAGTACTCCGGCGACATCGCCAAGGCGCTCGTCGCGGGAGCCGACACGGTCATGGTCGGCTCCTTGCTGGCGGGCTGTGCGGAGAGCCCCGGCGAGCTGGTCTTCGTCAACGGCAAGCAGTTCAAGCGCTACCGCGGTATGGGCTCTCTCGGTGCGATGGCATCGCGCGGCAAGAAGGTGTCGTACTCCAAGGACCGCTACTTCCAAGGCGACGTCAGCCGTGACGACCTGATCGTCCCGGAGGGCATCGAGGGTCAGGTGCCCTTCCGTGGCCCGTTGTCCGCAGTGGCGTACCAGCTGGTCGGCGGCCTGCACCAGTCGATGTTCTACGTCGGCGCCCGTACCATCGGGGAGCTTCAGGAGCGGGGGCGCTTCGTACGGATCACGTCGGCCGGGCTCAGGGAGTCGCATCCGCACGACATCCAGATGACCGTCGAAGCACCGAACTACTCGTCGCACTGACGCGACTCGCGAGGTATTCATGGACATCGAGATCGGCAGCGCCAAACGAGGGCGCCGCGCCTACTCCTTCGACGACATCGCCATCGTCCCTAGCCGGCGTACCCGTGACCCCGAGGAGGTCTCGGTCGCCTGGCAGATCGACGCGTACCGCTTCGACATCCCTGTCGTGGCGGCGCCCATGGACTCGGTGATGTCCCCCTCGACCGCGATCGCCTTCGGGTTGGCGGGTGGGCTGGGCGTGCTCGACCTCGAGGGGCTGTGGACGAGGTACGACGACCCGGAGCCCCTTCTCGCCGAGGTCGCCTCCCTGCACGGCGCTCAGGCGACCTCGCGGATGCAGCAGATCTACGCCCAGCCGATCGTGCCGGACCTCATGGTCCAGCGGGTCAAGGAGATGCGCGCGGCCGGGGTGACCGTGGCGGGCGCCTTGTCGCCGCAGCTGACCAAGCAGTACGCCGAGTCGGTCATCGAGGCCGGGCTCGACCTGTTCGTCATCCGCGGTACCACGGTGTCAGCCGAGCACGTCTCCGGCCAGGCCGAGCCGCTCAACCTCAAGCAGTTCATCTACGAGCTCGACGTGCCCGTCATCGTGGGTGGGTGCGCCACCTACCAGGCGGCCCTGCACCTGATGCGCACGGGTGCCGCCGGTGTCCTCGTCGGCTTCGGGGGCGGCGCTGCGCACACGACCCGCTCCGTCCTCGGTGTGGCGGTGCCGATGGCGACCGCCGTCGCGGACGTGGCAGCCGCCCGTCGTGACTACCTCGACGAGTCCGGTGGACGGTACGTGCACGTGATCGCGGACGGCTCCATCGGCCGCAGCGGCGACCTCGCCAAGGCGCTGGCCTGCGGGGCCGACGCGGTGATGATCGGCTCTCCGCTCGCCCGCGCGAAGGAGGCGCCTGGACGGGGCTTCCACTGGGGGGCAGAGGCCAGGCACGAGTCGCTGCCGCGCGGTGAGCGGGTCGACATCGGCACGGTCGGGACGCTTCAGCAGATCCTGCACGGTCCCTCGCTGGTATCCGACGGCACGATGAACCTCGTGGGTGCCCTCAAGCGCGCGATGGCAACGACCGGGTACACGGACCTCAAGGAGTTCCAGCGAGTCGAGGTCGTCGTCCAGTGACACAGCCCATGCTTCGGGTCGCCGCGGTCCAGGTGGAGTCCGTGGCAGGCGATGTCGAGGCCAACATTCGCACGGCTGTGCGATGGACTCACGCCGCTGCAGATGCCGGCGCGCGGGTGGTCGTCTTCCCGGAGCTGTTCCTCTGCGGCTACAGCCCGCAGACGCTGCGAGACCGGCCGGACCTGTGCGACGTCTCCCGGGACGACGCGAGACTGTCGGTGCTGGCAGAGGAGACCCGTGCCCGCAGTGTCGCGGCCGTCGTCGGCGCGTCTGTTCTCGTCTCTGGTGGTCCTCGGCAGCTGTCGCTGCTCGCGTTCGGTCCGGACGGTGACGTGAGTCTTGCCTACTCGAAGCAGCATCTGTCAGGTGTCGAGCAGTCGCTGTTCGCACCCGCGACGTCCGGCTCCTCGCTTGTCGTCGATGGCTGGACGCTTGGCCTCGGCATCTGTTACGACGGCTGCTTCCCCGAGCACGCGCGCGCCGCGGCAGACGACGGGGCGCTGGCATACCTCTGCCCGTCTGCCTACGTCCTCGGAAGCGAGCACCGCCGCGACCTGTACTACGCCGCACGCGCACTCGACAACGGCATCTACGTCGTCTTCGCCGACCTGACGAGACGTTGCGGCGAGCTCGAGTTCAGCGGCGGGTCAGCGGTCTACGACCCGCAGGGCAGGGCCGTCGCCCGCGTCGCCGACGGTGAGGGACTGGCGGTCGCCGACCTGGACAGGTCGGTCATCGATGAGGCGCGCACGATCAACCCGTACCCCGCGGACCGCCCGGCGAGCCTTGGTGAGCGAGCCGTCGTCAGCCTCACCTGACCTCCCCACCGGTCTGCAGGGCTCGTGAGCCTCGATACTTGAGGGTATGACGCCTGACCGGTCCGCTGCCGTCGCGATGGACGGCGCCGACGGCCTCGCCCACTTCCGTGACAGGTTCGTGTTCGACGACGACGCGCTGATCTACCTCGACGGCAACTCCCTCGGCAGGCTCCCCAAGGCCAGCCGTGCCCGCGTCCTGGAGGTGCTCGACCGTGACTGGGGCACCGGCCTGATCCGCTCCTGGGAGGAGCACTGGCTGTCTCTCCCCAGCAGGATCGGTGACCTCATCGGCGTGGAGCTGCTTGGCGCGAACCCAGGAGAGGTGATCGTCGCCGACACGACGACCGTCTCGTTGTACAAGGCGGTAGCGGCGGCACTGGACGCCAGCCCAGGTCGGCGGACGATCGTCATCGAGCGCGACAACTTCCCGACCGACCGCTACGTCGTCGAGTCGCTGGCCCGGCAGCGGGGGCTCGAGATCAGATGGATCGACGAGGTCGGCGAGCGAGGCATAGGCGTCGACGATCTTGCTGGCGTGCTCGACGAGTCGGTCGCGGTCACCGTGCTCTCCCACGCCGACTACCGTTCGGCTGCCCTCGTCGACGTGGGTGAGCTGACCGCCGCGGCCCATGCGCACGGAGCGCTCACCGTGTGGGACCTCTGCCACTCGGTCGGCGTCGTGCCGATCGACCTCGCCGCAGATGACGTCGATGTCGCCGTGGGCTGCACGTACAAATACCTCAACGGCGGTCCCGGGGCACCCGCCTTCACGTTCGTCAAGGGCGGGCTGCAGGGCCAGCTGCGTCAGCCCATCTGGGGGTGGTGGAGCCGGCGGGAGATGTTCGACATGGCCCAGGGCTACGAGGCGGAGCCGGGCATCCGCGGTTGGCTCACAGGTACCCCCGGGATCTTGTCGATGGCGGCGGTCGAACCCGGGGTCGCCATGGTCGCCGAGGCTGGGCTACCGGCGCTGCGCGCCAAGTCGACGGCGCTGACCGCCCAGGCAGTTGAGCTGTACGACGCCTGGCTCCGCCCCCGAGGTGTCGGCCTCGCCACACCCCGTGACCCGGAGCGTCGCGGGGGCCATGTCACCGTCACCTGGCCGCAGGCCCGGCAGCTCGCCGAGGACCTGGCGTCCGCCGGCGTCATCGTGGACTTCCGGCGTCCTGACGGCATCCGGTTGGGTCTCGCACCGTTGACCACCCAGTTCGTCGACCTCTACGACGCAATGGCCCGGTTGACAGCGCTTCTCGACGGCGCCCCAACCTCTGCAGATCGGGTAGCCCGTGACACCAAGTAGTGATAATCTTGCCGAGAGTAAACAGAGTCGACCTGCGGTCAGCCACATCTTTCGGCGAGTGGGTAATGGGGTGTCGTTCTCAGGGGGGCGACACCCCCTCTGTTGTCCGGGCGTCGCAAGCCCCTCTCCGACACACTCGTCGCCGCCCGTCGCTCCGCCACGGTCGCGGCCATAATGACGCGTCGATAGACTGGACCCCTCGTCGACCGGCTAAGGGTGTGCGTTTGACCACAGATCATGACCTGGTCCTCGTGGTCGACTTCGGCGCCCAGTACGCGCAGCTGATCGCGCGCCGCGTCCGGGAGGCTCGGGTCTACTCGGAGATCGTTCCGCACACCATGCCGGCCAAGGACATCTTGGCGCGTAACGCGAAGGCCATCATCTTGAGCGGGGGACCGCAGTCGGTGTACGCACCCGGCGCGCCGCAGCTCGACGCAGACCTCCTCGACGGTGATGCCGCGGTGTTCGGGATCTGCTACGGGTTCCAGGCGATGGCATTGGCGCTCGGGGGTGAGGTGCGGCGCACCGGCCTGTCCGAGTTCGGAGGCACCACGGTGGACGTCTCGTCACCGGGGACGCTCCTCACGGGCATACCGACCGGGCACCGGGTCTGGATGAGCCACGGCGACGCCGTCGAGACCTCACCGGTCGGCTTCGACACTCTGGCCTCGACGGCGGGCGCGCCGGTGGCGGCCTTCGAGTCGAGGAGACGCCGGGTGGCCGGCGTCCAGTGGCACCCCGAAGTGCTGCACACCGAGCACGGTCAGCAGGTCCTCGAGCGTTTCCTCGTCGACATCGCCGGGTGTCGCCAGACGTGGACCATGGTCAACGTCGTGGAGGAGCAGGTGGCGCTCATCCGCGAGCGGGTAGGTACCCGGCGGGCGATCTGCGGGCTCTCCGGTGGCGTCGACTCCGCGGTCGCCGCGGCTCTCGTCCAGCGCGCGATCGGTGACCGGCTCACGTGCGTGTTCGTCGACCACGGACTGCTGCGCAAGGGCGAGGCCGAACAGGTCGAGCGTGACTTCGTGGCTGCGACCGGTGTCGCCCTGCGGGTGGTGGACGCCTCCGCGGTCTTCGTCAACGCACTCGACGGCGTCAGCGATCCCGAGGCCAAGCGGCGAATCATCGGACGCGAGTTCATCCGGGCGTTCGAGGGCGCCGAGCGCGCGATCGTCGCCGAGGCCGGCGCCGAGGGCGAGAAGGTCCAGTATCTGGTGCAGGGAACCCTGTACCCCGACGTCGTGGAGTCCGGTGGCGGCGCGGGAACCTCCACCATCAAGTCCCACCACAACGTGGGCGGCCTGCCCGACGACCTGCAGTTCGAGCTCATCGAGCCGCTGCGGACACTCTTCAAGGACGAGGTCCGCAAGGTCGGCACCGAGCTCGGCCTACCGCGTGAGATCGTGAGTCGCCACCCCTTCCCGGGTCCTGGGCTGGCGATCCGCATCGTCGGCGCCGTCAACGCCGAACGACTCGAGATCCTGCGCGACGCGGACGCGATCGCCCGCGAGGTGCTCACCGAGTCAGGTCTCGACGACGACATCTGGCAGTTCCCTGTAGTCCTGCTCGCGGACGTCCGCTCGGTCGGCGTCCAGGGCGACGGGCGAACGTACGGACACCCCGTGGTCCTGCGCCCGGTGACCTCGGAGGACGCGATGACAGCCGACTGGGCGCGGCTGCCCTACGACGTCATCGAGCGCATCTCCACGCGCATCACCAACGAGGTGCGGCAGGTCAACCGGGTGACCGTCGACGTGACGAGCAAGCCACCAGGCACCATCGAGTGGGAATGACCCGGGTCGAGAGGGTAGGAAGATCTGGTCGAGGGTTGGAAAGTCCGGTCGATAACCGGTGAGGGGCCACGATCGAGGAGGGGCTGCCGTCAGCGGCGGTCCCCCTGCGCATCTTGGACGGTGCTTTTCTACCCTCTCGCGGGTGCTTCCCCACCTTTTCGGCGCTCGGTGATGGCCGACCCGACCCGCGACCAGAAGCCCAGACCCCACCCGATATGCATGGCCATGAACGCCAGCGGCACGTTGGCCCGCTCGGCTGCTGAGTCGAGCTGGCGAGCGGTCTGTACCGATGCCGCGGTGACCGCGACCAGGTAAGGAGATGTCAGGGCGAGCAGCCAACTGGGCCGCCGCCAGCCGAGGAGCACGCTCATCGCCAAATCAGCCACCAATAGCGGCGGCAGCAAGTGGCGAGGCTTCAGCGAGTCAGGATGCAGGCGTGCGACGTCCACTTTGCCACTGCCGTAGCGGCGGTATTGACGGAACAGGTCCGGAATCGATTGGCGGCAGTGCCACTTGATCGTCATGGCGGGGTCGAAGAGCAACCGCCTACCCGACTCGCGCACCCGGTAGTCGAACTCGTAGTCCTCGTTTGTCGGCAGGTTTTCGTTCCAGCCGCCAAGGCTGCGGACCAGTTCCAGAGGGTAGGCCC
Organism: uncultured Actinomycetota bacterium; assembly: GCA_963824115.1. GTDB lineage: Bacteria > Actinomycetota > Actinomycetes > Propionibacteriales > Nocardioidaceae > DASQEH01. The sequence continues at coordinate 355,085 of CAWGOA010000008.1, read as the reverse complement.
CGAAAGGCACGTGGTCAACCTCCTGCGAGGTGACGCCGTGGTGGTAAACCGAGTTGCCGACGCCGAAGCGACTGCCCAGCACCGCGGCGATCGCGTGTCCAGCGGCTGTCACCGCCGACTCCGTCCTTGCGACCGCCGACGCCGCCCCAAGAGCCCTCCCTGAGGCGGTCGACGGCCAGCCGCACGTATGAGGGGTCGACCGTGGAGTGGGCGTCCATCCGGACGAGCCACCTGCCGCGTGCCTGCGCCAGCCCCAGGTTGAGAGAAATCGGAATGCTGTGCCGAGGGTTGTGTACGAGCTCGATCCGCTGATCGCTGGCCATGTGCTCACTGACGACAGCCACCGTGTCGTCGATCGAATCGCCGTCCACGACGACGATCTGCAGGTTCTCGTAGTCCTGTTTGGCTACCGCATCGAGGCAGCGACCGATGAATCGTTCCTCGTTTCGAGCGGGAATCACTACCGTGACGAGTTCCTCGGCAGTCACAATACGTCCCTTCTCATGGGGCGGAATCCAGGATGGTCACGCAACGTCGCGGTTGTTGGTGGTTTCTCCCGATAGTAGTTGTTGGAGAGCTCGACCGCGGTTGAGCAGTGTGGGCGTCGGCGACAGGTCAGGTGGCGAGTTCGCAGCGAGGTTGGTCGCCAACTTCGCCCGCCGCGGCGGCCGCGGGCGAGCGTGACAGATGGTTTGTATAAACGGCGGTCGCTCCTGAGTGAAAGTCGAGACACTGCTGAACTGCCCTGGAATTTCCGGAGGCTCCATTTGTGTCTCTACCCAGGACGAGGCGGTTCTTGCAGCGTAGTGAGTCTATTCGACTGGATGAATGTGAAGTTGTCGATGGATTCGCGGGTGCCGCCGGCCTTGAGCCAGTCGACCCAGTCCTGGGTCGCGAACTCGACGTGCTCACGGTCGCGGCATGGGCCTTCGGGGAGGATCTATTCGGTCTTGTAGATCCCGATCTGAGACTTCGCGGGGGCGTTGTTGTCGTTGGCGTCGCCGCCCACGAACCCAGCGAGCCGTCCACGCCCGCGGTGATGAGCCGTTCGGGGAAAGCGAGTTCGCGGCTCGGAGCTGGCCAGACGAACGAACGCCGTGCGCGCATTCAAAGACGCCTGGGACGGGACATCTTCTTCCTCGCAATCCCTCCGATGCTGCGCGAGTGATCTACACGACGAACGCCATCGAGTCGCCGAACTACCTGCTCCGCAAGATCACCAAGAGCCGCGACCATGTTCCCAGCGATGACGCAGCCGTCAAGTTGCTTTGGCCGGCGATCTGCCTCGCTCAACTCGCATCGCCTACCCCGACCACATCCGGCCCTACCTCTGGAACCCAACGATGCCACTCACGCGCACACACCTTGACAGCCTCATCGCCTGAGCTCACGGCTCACGGTGGCCGGATGCCTGGCCACGACGCGGGCGGTCTGTCCGACCCCACACCGGCTGCGTCCAACCGCACGATGCCCCGCGTTAGTAGTTGATCAATCCGACCGTGCGCTTCGCTCTATGCAATTGAGCAATTACTTATAGGCAAGGCAGGGTATAACGATTGGTCACAAGGAGTTACGTAAGGCGATCACAGTGCCACATCCTGCAGCACTTTGCAGAGTATGGTCCAATTCGTCCCCCAATCCCATATCGTCGCCTATGCACGGCGACCGGCGTGCGCTGTCCAGCAAATGGGGTCCGGATGAAGACTGCTTCTCGAGTTTCGACTGTCACCGCGGGTTTGACGCTCGCCGTGGTCGGCACCGTCGCTTTTGCCGCCGCGGCCTCGGCAGCCTACTCGCCGACGCCGACGGGCCCGACCGGCTGGACGCCCGACGGTCCCGTGCACGCGGTCTTGAACGCCGGTGCCGTCACCTACGTGGGCGGCGCCTTCACCGACGGAGTCGTCGAGCTCAACTCCTCGACCGGGGCCGTTATCTGGCACGGCGCGGCTGCCGGCGATGTCCGCGCACTCGCGCTCTCCGGGTCGCACTTGCTGATCGGCGGCGCCTTCACGACCGTCGGCGGAGCGACGCACAAGAAGCTCGCCTCTTTGGATGCCAGCACGGGGGCAGTGAATCCGGGCTGGAGGGCCTCGGCCGGTGGGACCGTGCGCGACATGGTCATCAACGGCAACACCGCGTACTTCGGTGGCGCTTTCACGAGGCAGAACGGTCAGACGCAAGGCGGCCTCGGAGCTGTCACGGTGGACACCGGCAAGCTCGTGCCCGCCTTCAGCGTCTCAACGGACAAAGACGTCTTCGGCCTCACGATCGCCGCTGGACGCCTGGTCATCTCCGGCAACTTCAGCCACGTGAACGGCCTGGTCCGCAACTCACTCGCCTCGGTCACGCTGTCCAACAACACCCTCGACAGCTGGGCTCCGGCGCGGGTGTGCAGCATCTGTAACCAGTACTGGGACGTTGTCGTGGACAACAACACGGCCTTCGTCGGTACGTCGGGCAACCACCTCGGCGCGTTCGACATCAACTCCGGGGCGACCCGCTTCCATGCGGTGGCGGCCAACGGCGATGTCCAGGCGCTCGCGGTCTCAGGTGGGGTGCTGTACGCAGGCGGCCACTTCGGGACCATCGGCAACCCGACGCACTCGACGCACTCGATTCTGGCGGCGCTCAGCGAGACCACGGGAGCAGTCGACTCGACCTTCAGCCCGAGATTCCTGACCCACTACCCGGGTATCTGGGCACTGTCCGCGACGGCCTCCAGGCTGTACGTCGGGGGCGCTTTCACCGCCGCGGGACCCACCCCTCCGAAGCGCTTCCCCTACTTCGCCATGTTCGCGGTGGTCTGAGCCGACCGAACCCCCAGCTTATGAGTCGCGGAACCGATGGGAATGTGGCACGGGAGATCGATCACCGACCGCCGTGTGATTGGCTGGCTATCGACCACTAACACGAAGCAATGTCACATGCTGTAGTCGTTTATGCATCACGAGTGACTAGTCGGCATCGATTTTGCAAAGCCTGAGAATTACCTTATTGTCGCATCGCGCGAGCATCGTGCTTACGCGCTAAACCGAAGGATTTACATGAAGAGGGTATCTCGCGTCGCCGCCGTTTCCGCCGGCCTCGTCATCGCCATGGCAACGACGGTGGGACTCGCGTCTGCCGCATCTGCGGCGCCTTACCAGTCGGTGCCCAACGGTCCGACAGGATGGACGCCCGACGGCCCCGTGCATGCCATTCTCAACTCCGGCGGCGTCACGTATGTCGGCGGAGCCTTCACGGGCGGTGTCAAGGAGATCAACTCCACCACCGGTGCCATCATCTGGTCCGGCAACGTCAACGGCGACGTCCGCGCCCTGGCGGTCTCCGGATCGTCGCTGCTGATCGGTGGCGCGTTCACCCATGTCGACGGCGCCTCGCACAAGAAGCTCGCCTCCCTCAACGCCAGCAGCGGCACGGCGAACCCCGCCTGGAAGGCAGCGGCGGGCGGCACCGTCCGTGATATCGCGGTCAACGGCAACACCGAGTACTTCGGTGGCCAGTTCACCAAGCAGAACGGCCAGACGCAGGGCGGCCTGGGAGCCGTCACCGTGGACACCGGCAAGCTTGTCCCGACGTTCACGCTCTCGTCGAACAACGACGTCTTCGGCCTGACGATCTCCGGCACCCGACTCTTCATCGCCGGCAACTACACCACCATCGGCGGCCAGGCCCGAAACTCGCTGTCGTCATACAACGTGTCGACGGGGACGCTCGATTCCTGGAACCCGACGCGGGTGTGCTCCAGCTGCGCGCAGTACTGGGACGTCGTGGTGGACGGCAGCACGGCGTTCATCGGCTCGTCTGGTCCCGGCGGCAGACTGGGTGCCTTCGACATCAACACCGGCGCGACTCGTTATGTCATCACCGCCAACGGTGACGTGCAAGCGCTGACCGTGTCCGCCGGGGACGTCTACGCGGGTGGTCACTTCGGGACGATCGCAACCCAACCAGCCCCGCAAGATCGTCGCGGCCCTCAATGAGGCCACAGGCAGACTCGACGCGTTCAACGCCAACTTCGTGACAACGTACCCCGGAGTCTGGGCGCTGGCAGCAACGCCGTCGACGCTCTACGTGGGCGGCCACTTCACAGCGGCGGGACCGACCCCGCCGAAGAATTACCCGTACCTCGCGTTCTTCCCCACCGTGTGACGCGGGTTTTGTCCTAGCGTGAACCGAGCTCAGCTGCAGACCGCCCCCGTACGGCGACCCTCCGGTCGGTCGTGCGAGGGCGGTCTTGCGGCATTCCCGACCCTCTCGAGACGGCGCAGCACGGCTCCTCCAGCGCACCTGGATTCACGCGGCGAGCGGGTGAGACCTCAGCTCATCGACGAGGGTACGCCGACCTGGTTCGCGACGTCCTCGTGATGGTCGAAGCGCCGCTGGGGGGTGGTCCCTCATTCGGGCACCAGCGCGTCGACGCGTCGTTGGCCAGCTTCGTGACCCGACCGCGTTGCTTCCTGTACCGCGTCGTGCTCACCCAGGGGCCGAGCGGCGCGAGATCCTCGCGAAGATCCGACACTCCGGCGTCCGGCACCGCCGCGTCGACCGCTACGACGACAGGCCCGAGCTCACACCGCAGCGCATGATGTCGGACGGACAGGCCGCCCACCTGGAGTACGCGTGACTAGGCTCATCGCCGAGGCGCAGGAGGGCTCGGACCCAGGCGCTTCGCTGTCCTTCGGCCGCTCGGCGAGCTGCCGGAGCATGCCACTGTGGTCATGGAGTACGTCGACCAGCCCACGCTCCGCTCGATCGTCTTCGTGGCTCCCGACAGGTGGGCGGCTGTTCAAGGCCGGTCAGCTCGACCGGTGGGAGTCGCACCTGCTCGACGCGTACTCGAGCCGCGCCGGCCTGACCCGGACCTTCTCGACCTCTACCAGGCGATGCTGCTGCTCGACCGCTGGGGTGGAGCTCGTCAGTAAGCACCTTGCCCGCGGGCGGGCTCGACGCGGCGTGCGGAGGGTACGTGTACGGGTCGCATGGAGCCGGTTCGAGCAGGAGGCTCGACGGCTAACGGGCTGCTGCGCTGATCGTCGCTCCTGCGTCGACCCACGAGATCAAGCACTCCGGGCTGCCATGGGGTGGTTGGTGCTGCTGCCGTACCCGTAACGGACCATCAGCGGTTTGGTCGCGAACGCGACGAGGTGCTGGTCGCGTGACGGCATCTTCGTCCGCCACGCCTCGTCGGGGCGGATCTTCACCGAGCCGATCGTGAACCTGCTGGGATTGCCGGCAACCATGTGGTTGGTGTGCAGCATCACGGTGTCGTCGCTTTCGAAGGGTGCCTGACCCTGCTCGCCGAGCAGCTCGAGGATCTGGTTGACGGCAGAGTGCGGATCCGTCGCGAAGTCCTCGTAGCGCATCTCCAGCCACCTCGACGAGGGGATCTGTCGGCGCAGCATCTCCGAGCCGAGGCAGTTAGCGATCCACCGTCGCACCGATGACGACATCCGCCGCGCCTTCATGGTCCTGACCTGACCGGCAACGGTGAAGCTCTTGGCCCGTCCCCACGAGTGCACGACCGCTCGCGGGTCGCGCACGACATGGACCACATAGTGCTCGATGTCCGTGACGCCGGCGAACACCGCTGCGTCGTGCGGGCGCTTGGAGGTGTCGATGACTACTCGGGCGCCGGTCACGTCAGCGAAGGCATGGCAGGTCGCTCCAATGGCCGCACGCACCCCGGCCAGCGCCTCCCAGTTCCCGTGAGGGTGGTTGATGCTTCGCAGCACCCGCCGACGGTTGGAGAGCCTGGCGATCTCGTGCTGTGCCGCCACAAGCCGGTCAAGCGTCCACTGCGGGCGGGCTCGTACGCTGCTCGCAGCGGTCCGCGCGACGACCGCACCCCATACCGTGCACTTCTCGGGAGGCTCGCCGCATCCGCAGGGGCGCTGCTCCTTGATGCCGCGCTCCCACAGCCACCGAAGCTCACCCGTGCACTCGAACCCGTCGATCTCCCCCAGGATGCTGCCGAGGACTGTAGTACCGCTGCGACCGGGTCCGACGACCGACAGCACCTTGAGAGGCGCCACGGAACCGTTCACAGCTCTCCTTCAACTGGGGGTCCCGACAGCTCGGGATGCATACGGGCGCGACAGTCTAACAGGAGCAACACCGTCCATGCGCGACATTACGGTCACCGCATGAAGAAAGGGTTAGCAACCGGCGCATCGCCGTGGAGCCATCAATCACAGGTGCCGACGTGGGTGTCGGCCTACCCTTGCTCCATGCACGTGGTGGTCGTTGACGACGAGTCCCGGTTGCTCGAGCTCGTCGTCAGTCACCTTGTCGAGTCTGGCTTCACCGCACAGGGCTATGGCGATGGCATCACCGGGTTGCGGGCCGCGGCCGAGCCGGAGGTGGACGCGGTCGTGCTCGACCTCATGCTCCCGAGGCTGAACGGTGTCGAGGTCTGCCGGGCGCTTCGGCGAGCCGGCAACGACGTGTACGTGATCATGTTGACGGCCCGGGGCACGGTCAGGGAGCGCGTCGCGGGGTTGGACGCCGGCGCGGACGACTACCTGGTCAAGCCGTTCGCCCTCGAGGAGCTGTCGGCCCGCCTGCGCGCGGTCCATCGGCGGCGCAGCAGCGATGAGATCCGTCGGCTCGTGGTCGGCGACCTCGTCCTCGACCCGCCGTCCCAGCGGGTATGGCGAGGCGACAGTGAGATCGAGCTCTCGCGGCGGGAGTTCGCGGTGCTCCGGGCGCTGATGGAGAACGCCGGCCGCGTGGTCAGTCGCTCGTACATCTTCAACGAGGTCTGGGACGGCGAGGCCGACTTGTCGAGCAACGCCATCGACGTTCACGTGTCGAAGCTCCGGGCCCGGATCGACAAACCCTTCGGCACCGACAGCATCACCACATTGCGAGGTGTTGGCTATCGTCTGGAGTCGCGGTCCTCGTGAAGATCGACCGGCGCTGGCTCTCCCGCCTCGCCGTCGGCCCGCGACTGGTCCTCACCGTCGCGCTCGCCATGGCGGTGGTTCTGGCGCTCACCGCCACCGTTGTCTTCTGGAGGGTCCAGAGCGGCCTGGACCAGCAACTGGGGCGCGACTCCTCGGCCCTGCACTCGATCGTCGTCCAGGATGTGAAGACGGGCGGCAAGCTGCCCGACGAGGGGCCCGGTCTGTGGTACCAGATCTTCGAGCCAGACGGGACGGTACGGACCCAGAGCGGGGAGCTGCCTGTCTCGAGGCTCCTCGACAGAGCGGACCTTCAGAGTGCCCTGGCAGGCACCGTCGTCCGCGAGCAACGCGATGCTCTGTTTCATCCCGGGGGCCGGTCCTACGTCGTGGTCGCGACGTCGACCGGGTCCTCGTCGGGCCGGGTCGTCGTCGCCACGGCCGTCAGCAGGGCCCATCGCGACGAGGTGCTCCGTGAGCTGCTACTCCAGCTGGTCATCGCGGACGTGCTCGTCTTGGTGGCCGCGTCGTACGTGGGCTATCGGACAGCACGTGGCGCCCTGAACCCGGTGGAGCAGTACCGGCGGGCTGCCGACGCCGCCGGCGGACGACCCGGAGTGCGCCTTCCCGTGGCCACCGACAGAGACGACGAGCTCACCCGGCTCGGGCACACCCTCAACGACCTGCTCAGCCGGCTGGAAGCCTCGGCCGTCCGTGAGCACCAGTTCCTGGCCGACACATCCCACGAGCTCAGAACACCGCTGGCTCTGCTGAAGGCCGAGATCGATTTCGCCCTCAACCGGCCACGGACGCCCGATCAGCTCGTCTCGACGCTCAACTCGGTCCAGGCCCAGACCGATCGCCTGATCGACCTGGCCAATGCCTTGCTCGAGCTCGAGGAGATCGACAGTGGGCCAGACATGACTCGCGTCGCCGTCGATGTACCCGTCCTCGTCGAGACCGTGTCGCAGCGGTACGCCGCAGCGTTCGCCCAGTCCGGCAGGACGGTCAACACTGACGTGTCCGAAGCGACGGTGCTCGCCAGCGAACGCTGGCTCGAAGCCGCCCTCAGCAATCTGCTGAGCAACGCCTTGCGACATGGCGAGGGCGACGTGCTGGTCGAGGCACGTACCCGTGGCGACTGGCTACGGCTGAGCGTCACCGACGAGGGGCCTGGTTTTCCCGACGACTTCGTGGACAAGGCCTTCGACCGCTTCGCCCGCGCCGAGGAGAGCCGCTCGAAGGCCGGCTCCGGCCTGGGGCTGGCTTTGGTCGCGGCCATCGCGCGTCTGCACGAGGGCAGCGTGCACATCCGCAAAGACAGCCCAGGGGCGAGCGTCGTCGTAGACATCGTCTGTCCGCCGGCGACCCGTCGGGGGTTGCGCCTTCAGCAGACGCCGGTGCCCTGACGCGTTCCTAGCTCAAGAACCTGCCCAGTAGTGGCAGGCGGAGCAGCTCCGGGAACGTGTTCGCGAGCCTCATGGCCCTGCGGTTAACCCGCAGCACGACGAGGGAGCCGACCGTGGTAAGGGCGACGGCGATGACGACCCCCGGATGCATCAGCAGCTCGACGGCGCCGAGCGCCAAGGTCACCAGCCCGATGACCAGGTAGGGGCGCAGGAAGCTCTCACTTTGTTGACCCGCGTGCAGGGTCCGGCCCAGAACCACCTGGTTCACGATGTTCTGCGCGACCATGGTCGCGCCACCGGCGATGGCCGCTCCCAACGCTCCGAACGGAGGGATGAGCAGGAACGCGAGAACGATGTTGAGGATCAGCGCCCCGACGTTGGAGTAGACGAGGTAGCGGAGCTTCCCGTACACCTGCAAGACGTAGGCGTTGAAGCCGAGCGTGACGCTGAAGTAGTAGCCGAAGGCTATCGCCGCGAGCACTCCGCCCGACGACGCGTACCTGTGCCCGAACAGCGTGACGGTGGTCGCTTGCGCGAAGACGGTGGTCATGATGAAGACCGGGAAGGTCGTGACCGCCAAGAACATCGACGAGTGCCAGTACGTGTCCCGCATACCCTTGTGGTCGCTGCGGGAGAACAGCCGTGCCGCCATCGGCAGGAACATGGTGACGAACGTCTGGTACACGACCTGGTTGAGCCTGGCCGCAGGGAAGACGGCGCGATACTTGGCCACGTCAGTGGCTCCGCCGTATGCGGCGAGTAGCACGACGGTTCCCATGTTGGTGATGACGAACTCCAGCTGCGTCGTCATCGTCGGGATGGAGTATGCGAAGACCTCCTTCCAGGGCACGATGAGGCGGCGCAGCCGGAAGCGGTACAAGATCTTGCGCTCCCGTAGGACCCCGACTAGCAAGACGGCGTAGATGCCGATGCCGATGAAGCTGGTCACGACGTAGCCCGTGGCAAGCCAGAAAACGCTGCCTCCGAACACCGCGATGCCGAGGACCACGAGCAGCTGAAGCAGCGGTGTGACGATGTACTTGCGGAAGAAGATCGCCGTGGGCCGGGAGAAGACGGCGAAGATGGACACGAAGACCTGGTCCAAGGCCTGCATCGGCGCGCAGAACATCAAGATCAGCAGCACCTTGATCGCTCGCGGGCCGTCCAACGACCCGCCCAGCAGCGGCCCGGCGAAGAAGGTGTACGCCAGCAGCACGAGCGTGCTCGTGGCGAAGATTGTCCCGACGGCGAGCAGGATGCTCCCGAACATCCGGGGGAAGTCGCGCTCCTCCTCGTACTTGGTCATGAACCGGCTGAGCAGCTGTCCTTGACCCAGGCTCAGCAGGATCCGTCCGGAGGCAACCAGCGTGAAGGCATAGGCGAAGACCCCGTAGTCGCCCTTCGACAGGGCGCGGACGAGCACGACCTGGGTCGCCGTCGTGAAGAGGAGCGACAGCAGGCGGCCGGCCAGCAACAGCATCGACCCGCGTACGTGCTGACGGCCCATTCTGTCCGCGTCGTGCCCTTCGGGAAGCGGCGCCGACTCCTCGTCGTCGCTGATGGTCTCTCCCGCCCTCGGCGTCTTCACGGTCCCGCTTCCAGTGCCACGACAGCTGGCCGACGTCGCATGTCGCGCAACGCCCTGGCCACTGTACTGGCGCGCGAAGACCCATGTGGCGCGCACGGGAAACCAGCCATCGCCGGCCCGAGATCGTATCCGTGCAGGGCAGCCGACGTCAGGTGATGGTGATGAAGTCGATCAGACCCTTGGTCCAGTCGTCACCGGGCTTGGCTCCCAGGTCGACCGGTGCACTGTTGGAGATCGGCCCCACGGTGGCGTTGGTGGTGGCCTTGGTCGAGCCGTCGACGATGAGCTTCACCGAGCTGCTCGTCTTGACGCACTTCACGGTGTGCGTCCCCGTGCCCAGGTTGGTGCCCCCGGTCACCGTCACACCGGCGGTTCCGGAGAAACGACAGAGCGCCTTGCCACTGGACAGGATCTCCATCTTGTACTCCCCGCCTTTTGTGCCGGCCAGTCCCTTGCGCACCAGGTCGTAGTCCTCGCCCGAGGCGGGCTTGGCGTCGAGCGTGAACTTGGCGGTGAGGGTGATGCTGCCGGACCCGGGGTTCAGCGACGCCGAGTTCGGGACTGACACGTAACCGCTGCTTCCGTCGAAGTGGTAACCGCTTCCCGTGCGGACGATGCCGCCGTGCAGCGTGCCGTTGTTGCCGTTGCCCGAGGAGTCGACCGCATCGCCGGTCTTCTCGTTCATCTGCCAGCTCGCACCGAACGCGGCCGCCTGCGCTGCCCCCGCGGGCATCGTCATCGCACCAAGGGCGGCGACGCCGAGCCCGGCAAATCCCATACGTATTGTTCGCGACATCAGTGTCCTCCAGTTAACGGCTTTCGACGACTGCGCATGTAAACCACCACCGTCGTAGGACGGTCCAGTGCAAACGAAAGGTTAACACATGCCTTCTGTCCTAGTTTTTGCCAATTTGCCGTCGAGCAATTCGGCGGCGATTCCCTGCAGACCGTTGTCAATAAGTTGCAGACAGCGACGCAGCGGTAACCTCCGAGTTCTTCGAGGCCCGCTGAGGAAAAAGGTTACAATTCCGGCATGCTTCATGTACGGGGGAGACATCGCCGGCGCAAGGGCCCCCCGCTCCGCCGTATTGCGGGGCGCTGGTCGCGCGCCACCGCGACCGCCGCTGCCATCACTCTGGTCGTGGGAGCCGCCGTCTGGGCCGCGAGCGTCGGGGCCGGCGGACAGGAGAACCGCGACCAAGCGCGCACGTCGGTCGACACGGGAACCGCGTCGACAGCGGCCACCCTGCGCCATCGCCAGCAGACCACCGGCTCGGCCCGTCATAACCCGGCGCAGCCCTTCCGCGCCTTCGAAACCGGCTCGTGGTGGAACACCCCCGTTCCCGACGATGCCCCGCTGGACCCGAACGGGCGAGCCGTCCTGCACTACTTGCGTACGGCACCGCAGAGCAACAACGGCTGCATCAACCTCGCCGGGACGCCTGGCAGCCCCTGGGGGCAACCCATCTACTGGGCTAAGCCGTCTGATCCCGCCTACGACGTACAAGGAGTCGTACCCCGCTACCGTCCGCCCGAGCTCGACAACCTGCGCATCCCGGTGAACGCGCGCTCAGCCTCCAACAGCGACGGCACGATGTCGATCTTCGACCGTACTGCGGGATACGTCACCGCTCTCACCGACGCCTCCTACCACCCGCGAGCCGATCGCTGGACGGCGTCGGGCGCGACAGTGACCTACCTCGACTCCAACGGCCTGAACGTCCTCACCGGGCGCTCGGACAACCCTCACAACACCGGAAGTCACCGAGGCAACAACGCAGCCACCATGGCGATCCGATGGGACATGGTGAAGGCCGGGCGGATCCCTCATGTACTGAAGGTCGCGTCCGGTCCCGAGCTGGCCAACCGATGGGTGTTCCCGCTCGTCGGATCCGACGGCGGCTACAACGGCGACGACCCAGCCGTCCCTCCCGAGGGGCTCCGCCTTCGGGTCAAGCCGTCGGTGGACCTCACAGCGCTTCACCTGGCGCCGCAGGCATTGGTGATCGCCACCGCCATGCAGCGGTACGGCATCTACCTGGGGGACTCCGGGCAAACGACCGCCGTGAAGCTGGAAGACACAGTGACGGAGGGTCTCGGGCAGGTCTGGGACCTGAAGCCGACCGACCTGTGCGCACTGCCGTTCACGCCGGCCTACTGGGAGGTCGTGAGCGAAGGGTACGATCCCAGCCGTGGAAAGTGAGCGCCGGCTGCCGAACTTTCTCTATATCGGCACCAGCAAGGCCGGTTCGACCTGGCTCTTCAACACACTGGCGATCCACCCCCAGGTGCACCTCGCCTCGAGCAAGGGCCTGTACTTCTTCGACCAGCACTACGACAGAGGGATCGACTGGTACCTCGACCAGTTCCGCGGTGCCGGCGACGCCCGTGCGGTGGGTGAGATCTCGCACTCCTACCTGTCCTCACCGGAGGCGGAGCAGCGAATAGCTCAGCTAAACCCGGCCATGCGCCTGCTGGTGTGCCTGCGTGAGCCGATTGACCGGGCCTTCTCCGACTACCTCGATCTGGTCAAGAACGGCCAGTTCGACGGCTCCTTCGAGGCGGCCCTCGAGCACTACCCTCGCCTCGTCGACCGAGGCCGCTACGCCTCCCACCTGCACCGCTACCTCAGCATCTTCCCAGCGGAACAGATGTCCGTCCAGTTCTTCGACGACCTGCGCGTCGACCCGCAGTCCTACGCGGACGCCACCTTCGACTTCCTCGGGGTCGACCGCATGCAGCTGCCGGCCGCCGCCCTGAAGCCCCGGCAACCGGCCGGTACCGCGCGCAGCCGCGGGCTCGCTTCCGCGGCCAAGCACGCGTCCGCCGTCGCCAGACAGGTGGGGCTTCGCGGGCTGCGCTCGCGCGTGAAGCGGTCGCTGGTGGTCCGCCAGCTGCTCTATCGTCCCTACGCGGACGACCGCCCGCAGCTCGACCCGGTCGTGGCCGAGCAGCTTCGCCGCGTCTTCGCACCCGAGGTCGAGGCGCTGGCGCCTCTGCTCGGGTCTCCGATCGCCGCCCGGTGGGGGTACGCCGTGCAGGGCGGCGAGGCGGCGTGACCGGGTCAGCCCGCCTGCGCCGCGAGCTCAAGTAGCCGTTGCGCCTGACCACGCAGGTAGCCGCTGGCCAGGCGAAGGGAGACTCGCTGGACGCGGCGGTTCAGCGAGCCCCCGGACTGCGATGCGGCCACGAGCGCCGACCACTTGTCGAGCAGGACGAGGAGCTGGTAGGAGCGGACCTGGGCGAGGCAGCTGTGGTCGTCCGCGAGGTATCCGGTAAGCACCTGGCGCTCGTGCTCCTCGATACGCCGCTCGTCGATGGCAGCCCCGCGGGTGTGGACCTGCACGCCGAGGAGCCGGAGACTGACCATGAACCGGCAGAGGTCCTCGTAGCGGGGGACCATCCAGCGCGGCAACGGGTCGAACACGGTCACCCGGGCATCGGCTGCGACGAACATGTTGCGTGGCGCGTAGTCCCCGTGTCCGACCGCGAGTGGCAGCCGCTCCGGAAGCACCGCGGCGGCCAACGCCGCCCCGCGCCGCGCGAGGTCGCCGACGCCCCGAGGACCGAGCTGTGCGGCGAGGTAGTCGTGGTAGGCCGTGAATCGCTCGGTGACCTCGTCCCGCGTGGACTGTCGCGCGGGCAGTGGCTGCGTCGTCGAGGAGTCCTGGAACGCCCTCAGCCATTCACCTGCCCGGCGCCACGGAAGGGCGTCCCGCGCGTCGGCGCTCGCCCACGGACGACGTACCCGGAGCTCTCCCATGACCCGCTGCCTCAGGGTGTCGGCGTCGACGTAGTCCATGAGTATCGTCGCCTCCGCCGCCAGCCAGTCGAGGGGTCGGACGGCACCGAACGCCGGATGATCGCCGCCGAACAGCGCACGGACGGACTTGAGGCCGCGGAACTCTGCAGCCGTCTGTTCGAAGGCAGTGAGCGAACCGGCGCCGAGCGTGGGTCGTGGGATCGTCCCGGCGGAGGCCGGGGCGGCGGTGTCACGCCCGGACGATGCGGACCGAGCCTTCGCGAGTATGCGAGGTGCACCCGGTTCCGAGCCCAACCGAGCCACGAAGAGGGAGCACGAGGGTCTCCGGCTGAGGATCTGGATCTGCACCGCAGGTGACTGAGCGACCTCGGGAAACCACTCCTGCGCCCGACTGCTCACCCGGGCTCTGATGACGTCCTCGATCTCGGCGTTCTTGCCGGCGTCGCCAGTACCCGATCGCTCAGTCGTCGACATCTGTACTACGTTCCCCGGAAGGCTTGCCCAACGAGCGGTCAACGGGTCCCCGATAGTGCAGTGCGGCGCTGCTGCGGGCAGTACGATGATCCTTGGCTCGGGGACGGAACAAGGGGAAGGACAGCATGACAAGGCTGGTTCTGCTGCTCATCTTCTCGCCGCTCCTCTTGGGACTTCTCGTGATGTGCCTGCGCTCGCCGATGAAAGTGGCGTTGCCCGCATACGCGATTTTAATGCCGTTCGGAGGGCTGCTATCGGTCGGAACGTCCCGGTTCGGCTCATCCTCGTCGCTGATCGGGATCGTGCTCGGAATCGGGCTGGTCGGTGAGTTGCTCGCGGCGAGGAGAGGGGGCGTGCGGGTCTCCGCAACCATACCGATCTGGCTGCTGTTCCTCGCCGTCGCGGCCGCGACGGAGCTGTGGAGCGTCTCGCCGAGTCAAACCGCAACAGGTTTCCTCATCCTGAGCAGCCTGGTGCTCATCTACGTCCTGGTGGGAATCAACAACGTGGACCGGGAGGTGCTCACCCGCACCGAGAACGGCCTGCTGATCGGCGGCATCTTAGTCACCTGCTACGGGTTCGCGCAGCTGCTCTTCCTAGGAGGGTTCCCGCAGGACACGACCGTGTCGTCATCACACCAGGTCGGGCGCTTCGGCAACGACATGCTCGGCCCCAACAACGAGGCCGTGGCATTGCTCCTGCCGTTGCTGGTGGCGCTGAGCCGGTCGCTGACGCTTCCTGAGCGTTCCAAGCGGGTCCTGCACGGCTTCTTGGCTCTGATCTTGTTCATCGGCGTGTTGATGACAGGCTCACGCGGTGGGATCCTCGCGACGCTTGTGGCGGTCATCGTGTTGGCCATGGCCAACCCTCAGGGCAGACGCGCCCTGGTCAAGGGCCTGGCGGCGGGCATCGCGCTGGTGGCGGTGGCCTGGATCTACCATCCGGCCGGTATCGCCTCCCGCACCGTCGCGACTACTTCGTCGTCGGGCCGCACCGACATCTGGCGCGTGGGCCTCGCGGCCTGTCCGCACTACTGCGTCTTCGGGTCGGGTTGGGAGACCTTTCCTGACGTCTACGCCGCCACGCAGGCTTCGGTGCCGGATGCTGCCGTCCTCGTCGGCGGCGGGAACTACCAACCGCACAACGTCTGGCTGCTGGTGGCGATCGAGCTCGGCCTGCCGGGTCTCGTGCTCCTTGCCAGCGTGCTGATCGTCACCTTCTATGAGGCGCTACGTCTGCCTACCGCCATGCGGGGCCCGCCGATCGAGCGGGTTCATCGCCACCATCGTGGCGGCGCTGTTCTTGTCCAATCTCGAGTACAAGTTCTTCTGGATGGCGCTGATCATGGTCGCGTTGTCTCGCAACGTCGCCCTGGCCGAGTCCCGACCCGCAGCCGGCAGGCTGGACACTTCACAGCAGAACTACGGCCCGGGGATCGGCCGAGGGCCGGTTTCGGTCCCTAGCGACGTATAGCCACGGCGGCGCCCTCTGCGGCCCGTCCTGAGTCGGCTGCGCTCGGCTGGTCGGACCGTCACTCCCTCCATGCCTCCGGACGGGCGGCCACGGAGGCCGCTTCAAGGAGCGCAAGCCCTTCGACGCGCGAGGGCACGGCAACGAGTAGGTTCGGACACCCAGGCACCACCGCCAGACCGCGGGTGGCGTCGTCCTGCCCGAGTCAATGGGCTCGGCAGTGCAAGCACGCTGCCCTGGCAGGGTCGGCGTGCTTGCCGGCTCAGGACTCCGCCCGTCAACGGCGGAGGGGCACTCAGGGGTTCACGACGTCCGTTGGTGTCCTGCCGCCGATACCTGCCCCCGCGCTACGGGCCACTGCGACAGCTACGGGTGGGCCACTGACGGGGCCTGGGGCCCACCGCCGACGCGCTACTGCGAAACGGAGGCCTCTTGCTGCGCAGGGGTGCTCGAACCGCTGGAGCCGCGGCTCGTCGACCCTCCCGAGCTGCGCCGCATCCGGCGACCCGCTTGCGACACGATCACCAGTCCTCCGGCGCCGCCGGTGAAGTATTCGCTCGCGGCATCTCGGAGCACCTTCAGGTTCGTCCCTCGGGGGACGACGAGCAGGGTCAGCGCGGAGTCGGCAAGCGTCGCGACCTGCTCCAGCGAGTTACTCGTCGCCACCTGGAGTTGCACGTTCGTGCGGGGTGGCACTCCGTTCGATGATGTACCGGGGTCGTTCCGCCCGACGGTGGTGGCCCCGGTCGCCCCGAACTGACTTCCAGGCGTCGGTCTCGGGGCCGTCTGCACGCGGTTGAGCAGATTCGACATGGCGCTGCTGAGATCGCGAAGCTGGCTCTCGCCCTTGGGGAAGCTGACCAGGAGGACGGTGTCGTAGGAGCTCGCCAGCACCCGCCGACACAACGGCGCGAGACCCCTGACCGAGTACGAGTCGACCTGTCCGCGTGGAAGCCTGACGAGCCCGTACACGGGCGCATTGGTCGCCTCTTCCGCGCTGGTCGCGTCGAGGACGGGTCGACGCCACACCACGAGGAGGGCGACGGCGGCGAGGCCGGCGATCAGACCGGACAGCAGGCCGATCGCGATGGCGACCTTGCCTCCGCCGAGCTTTGCCGTAGGCGTTGCCGGCAGCGGCGCAGCGTGCTGGACCTGGAACTGACCGACCGAGCCCGAGTACTTGTTGAGCTCAACGGTGAACGTGGCAGCAGCGAGGTTGGCGAGCTTCTGGGCCGTCGCTGCGCTCTTGTCGTGGCCGAGCACGGTGAACACGAGGTTGTCCTGAGCCGCCACGAGCTCGACATACTTCGGTGAGACAGCAGCGCTGGGTGGGAGCTTCAGAGCATTTCGGACCGATGTGGCCACGGCTCCGTTGTTGAACACCGAGTCCCCGATCCGCGGCAGTGGGTCGAGAGGCTGCAGCAGCACCTTGTCGGTAGGACCGACCTGGGCCTGCGCCTCGTACGTTGCCGGTCCCCGGTTCAGCAGGAAGGGAACGAGGACGCCCAGGCCGACGATGAAGGCAAGGACGAGCCAGGCGTATTTGCGCAGAGCCCAGCCCATTGCACTCAAGAAATCCCCGCCACCGTTCATTGGTACTACCCTTTCGAAGCCGTCGGCCTATTTTACGCGTCAGCACGCCGTCCGTGGTCCGAACGGGCGCTTGCCTGCTATTTCATTATCGAGTCCTTAGTCGAGCGCCCCGCGGCCGTACGGCAAGGTCGCCGGCGAGGTGGAGGTGAATCCCCCGCAGGAGCTCGTGTTGCGGAAGGCGACGTCGTTCTTCAGAACGTTGCCCGGGCCACCTACTTTCAGCTCCGCCGCCGGGCGCATGAACCGCCGTGCGTTGAGTCCGAGGTTCTGACGGATCGAGTTGCCAGACCCCTTCTTGGCTGTCCAACGAACGGCCAGCCCGGAGGTGACGCCGCCGACGATGTTGCGTTCCACGGTGACGTTGCGGACGTCGCCGGCGAAGGCGAGACCGACCTTCGATCCGAACAGGGTGTTGTAGCTGAAGTCCACGCCGTTCGGTCCGCCCGCTCTGGGGCTGCCGAAGGCGACGTTCTGTGGCCCCGGAGCATTGAACAGGAGGTTGCGGGTCACGCTGCCCGGCCCGGCGTCCTTCATCGGGCCGATGGTGAGGTTGGCGCTGCGGCGGGTCGGCGGCTCGAGGTCGTGGATGCAGTTCCCGGTGAGGTGCCACCGAGACGGCTCTGTGCGGCCGTAGCCGGTGATCAAGACGTTGGCCGCGGCTTTGGATCCCCAGATCTCGCTGTTCTGCCAGGACCAGCCGACGCCTCCGGTGACCTTCACCATGTGGAGCGGGGCAGGCTTGAAGGAGTCGTCCCAGGTGACGTTGATCGCGTTGACGGTCCAGTAGGACGGGCGGAAGAGCCAGAGCACACCCTCGACGACCGGCCGCTCGCCGGGGTACGCCGTGACGAGGATGCGGTGGGCAGGGGTCCCCACGTGCACGTTGAGCTGCACGAGATGCTCGCGGTACGTCCCCCACGGACGTACAGCGTCTCCCCCGGCGTGAGGGCGGGCAGAGCCCGGCCCAGGGTCTTCCAGGGGCGTGCCTTCGTTCCGGGCCACGTGTCTCGACCAGTCGGACTGACGAAGCGGGGCGCCGGTACCGCTCCGGGAGCCGTCGAGAGGCCGGCGGCGGGCTGCGGCGACCCGCCGGAGAGCCAACAGCTCGCCAGTACGGGCGCCAGCAGCACCATCACCGCGAGCCGCAGCCACGGGTCGAGCCGGCTGGTGGACGACCTGAGCCGAGTGGTCAACGCCGTGCCCCCGACTCGCGGTTCGCGGTCCGGGCGCTGCACAGCTGTGCGACCGCGTCGCTTCTGAGCTCGTGAGGTGCGCGGGTCGCGTCCAGTCGCCGGACACCGCGCAGTCGAGGCAACCAGCTCCGGTAGGCCTCGAGCTGGCGCCGAACGGCGGCGGCACCGATCACATCGCCGGGCTTGCGGGCCAGCGCCATGTCAGCCGGAATGTCGAGGTAGAACGCCACGTCGGCGGACGGCGTGAACGTCGTGACCATCCACCGCTGCAACGTCAGATCGGTGCCTGCGTACGCGAAGTCGAGGGTGGCCAGGGCATCGGCGACGTGACGGTCGTACAGCACCACACCACTGCTCACACCGTGCTGACGCCGGACGCCGACGACGAACGCGGTCACGACGATCAGCGACCAGATCCATCCCTGGACGCCGCGCCGGGAGGGCAGAACAGAGTCGGGGTCGGCCGCCAGTACTCCTACGCCGGGGCGCGGATCAGCTCCGAGCAGTCGTTTGACGCGGCCCGCGAGTGCGGCGATCCAGCCCAGACCCATCCCCGGGCGCAGCCAGACCCGGCTCGTCGGAAGGCCGGCATTCTCGAGATCCGTTGTGAGCGCGTCCATCAGGGTCGTCTTGCCAGAACCGTCGACCCCGCTGATCGACACGACGAAGCGCTTCCGCAGCGGTCCTGGCACTGACGGCAGCGCCGCCGGCGCCGCCAGCCGACGGCCACTGGTCCAGCGGACCAGCTCGCGACCACCCAGCCCCGACTCGATGTCGGCAGCGGTGCGGACCACGGCCGAGGCGGCCGGGAAGCGGTGGCCCTGCCTGAGCAGCGCGCGCAGCTCGAGCACGTCGACCAGTCGCACCTCGCGACGTCGGGTGGCCCGCTCGAGCACGGCCGGCACCGGGTCGGCCGCGTCCTCGGTGCCGATGTGCACGCCGGCCAGTACCCGCCCGTCCGCCACCACGGCCCAGCGGCCGCCGGACGGCTCACCGATGCTGGTGAGCACGTCGTCGAGGCGGAGCCAGCCGAGCCGGAGCAGGCGCTCCTCGTCGGGCATCGCCGTCACCCGGGCTTCGAAGACGGCGGTCCAGGCGGTCCCGGCGGGGGAGCCCGTGAGACCGTTGTCCGCCAGCAGGTCTCCCAGCTCCGTGTGGATGAGCAGCCTGGCCCGATCACGGTCGCCCGCCTGCTCGGCGGTCGGCACCGCATTGCGGCTGAGGTGGCCGGCCGAGCTGTTGGCGACCAGTGCCTCGTCGGTGAGTGTCACGACCGGGCCCTGCCTGCGAGGTGGGCGAGTCGGACCAGAGCCGGGCCGGGATCGGTGAGGCTCTCGAGACTGTGGGCCGTCCCGCGATGTGGCAACATCTCGCGGACCGCGGCGCCGAAGGGCATCGCCTTGTCGCGTAGCGCTTGGACGATGCCTCTCGTGTCACCCTCGATCCAGCGGTACCGGACGCCGGGACGCGTTCGCAGCAGTGGTCGCTCGATGCCACGGACGGCGTCGCACGCGATCGCCGGCAGGTTCGCCCCGGCGGCGATCGACAACGGCATGGACCCGAACACGCGTGGGTTGATGTCGAGCAGGTACCTTCCCAGGAACTGGGCCTGGAACACGCCGTCGTGGTTCGCGAGCAGGCGGGCCAGGGGGCCTTCGAGCGTCTCGTCGGGCGCTACGGTGACCGCCGCGGAGCCGACCCCGGCCTGCCGGGGCCACAAACGCACGTAGCGTTGGTGCGACAGGGCGAGGAACCGGCCCTTCCAGACCACTCCGCACACGGCGCGCAGCTGGCCGGCGACGTGCGGCTGGACGTACAGGTGGCCGGGTGCGTCGAGGGCGCGTACGGCCCTCGCCGAGTCGAGACGCCGGGCCTGGAAGTCCCCCTGCCCGGCCTTGAGAACCGCCTTCACCACGACGGGGTAGGCCAGCTCGCCGGCGGCATCGCGGAGCTCGGAGACGGAGGCGAAGACCTGTCCCGGCAAGGTCGCGATGCCCACCTCCGCAGCCCGGCGGCCCAGGATCGCCTTGTCGACGAGCTCGGCACCGGGGGCCTGCAGCGCCACCAGAGCCACGTCGCTGGCCGGTAGCACGGTCAGGTACCCGCCCGTGTCGAGCTCGTGCCGCAGCGCTGCGGCATACGCCGGGGAGCTCGCCGGGGGGAGGCTGACGCGCCGCGCGCAGTACCGGGATGCGGCGGCCACCGACAGACGACCACACGTGCTGACTACCGGACGGTAGCCGCCCTGCGCCAGAGCACGCACCGCCGAGACCGCCGACCGGTTCTGGCCGTTGACGTCGTCGGTGACCAGCACCCATGGGGCGCTTCGATTACCTGGCATCCGTGCGTCCTCTGTTGGCTGGCTAGCAGCGGTTACCGCGACAGCGCGAATTTCAGACTCCGGCCCGGCCCTGAGGCGGGCGATTGCGCTCACGCCTCAGTATGACGGGTCATGCAAGTCCGTACGGCGCGCATGACGGCATCGCCGAGCTCGGTGATGTCGCAAGGGTAGGGATGCAGGACCTTGGTCGCGGGGCGGCCCTCGAGGATCTGCCGGAGCAGTGCGGTCTCGGTCTCGTGTGCGTGCTCGACCACGTCGCTGACCCGGTCGGGGAAGGCGTAGCGGAACTGGTCGTAGTGCTCCATGAACTGCGCGCGCTCGGTCGCGAGCGAGGCGGCCATCCGTCCGGCGATCTCGGTCGGGCTCACGGGCTGCGAGACGATCCCGGGCGAGTCGTGGTTCAGCACGAGTACCACGACGTCGAGCCGACCCTTCAGCTGCATCGCGTCGGCCCCGAAGAGCTCTTCCGGAGGCACCTGTAGGTACGCCTGCCGGGTGATGACCGGAGTGCCCTTGCGCAGCACCCCGGCACCGGGGAACATCCGCGAGAGCCGACCCGCCGACAGCGCGGCCCGGTTCCACACCGACAGGCGCATCCGGTCGCGACGACGACGTGCCTGGAGTATCTCGGGGAACTGCCCGAGGTGCCACGCCCACAGCCGGATCGGCTCCGGCAGGCCGAGCATCGACCCATCCGGCGTCAGGTACACCCATTCGTCGCCGATGTAGCGGGCGCCCTGGTTCATGCAGCCCAGCAGTGTCTCGGTCTTGCCTGCCTTCGCCCATCCGGTGATGAGCACGCCCGTTCCCTCGATGGAGAAGGCGGAGGCGTGCAGCGGCAGTACGCCTTTCGTCAGCGCGATGAGGTTGATGATCGCGAGGAGGTCGGGCACCATCGGCATGGCCCGCTCGCAGCTGATGTGCAGATCGTGACCGATCTGCTCGAACGGGAGGTTCACCTTCGCGACGACGCCGTCGCGGCCCTGCAGCACGAAGAACCCGTCCTCGTTGAACCCGCCCTCGTTGAGCCCGGCGTACGTCACGGTCTTCGTCGTGGCCCGGTCGACGAAGCGGATGGTGATGTCGGGGTCGCGGTCCAGCGTCGCCTGCAGCGGGCCCAGCTGCCGTTGCACCTTCGCGATGTCGCCGACTGTCGCGTCGACGAGTCGGATCCCGACGATCCCGTGCAGATCGAATTCCTGGACGGTGCTGGTGCCGGTGGAGCTGGCGGAGGCGTCGACTGAAGCCACGGGCATTATCGGCCTCGTCGGGCGATGACCTGGGTGATGGTGCGGAGGATGATCTTGACGTCGGTCCACATGGACCAGTTCTCGATGTAGTAGTTGTCGAAGCTGGCGCGGTCGGCGATGTCGGTGTCGCCGCGTAGGCCGTTGACCTGGGCCCAGCCGGTGAGGCCGGCGGGGACGCGGTGTCGGGCCATGTAGCGGGGGAAGCGTTTGGTGAACTCGTCGACGAAGACGGGGCGTTCGGGGCGGGGGCCGACGAGGCTCATGTCGCCTCGGACGACGTTCCAGAGTTGGGGGAGCTCGTCGAGGGAAAGGGCGCGGAAGGTGCGTCCGACGGGGCCGAGGCGGGAGTCGGAGGCGATGGTCCAGCGGGAGGCGGATTCGGTGTCGTCGGCGGGTTTATAGGAGCGGAACTTCAAGATCTCGAAGCGTCGCCCGTCGAGGCCGACGCGTTCTTGGCGGAAGATGACGCCGGGGCCGCCTTCGATGCGGACGGCGAGGGCACATACGGCCAGCAGGGGGCTCAGCACGATCAGGCCGATGCTGGCGAGGATGAAGTCGAAGACTCGTTTGGTCTTCCAGGTCAGTGACCGGTAGGAGGCGCGGCTGAGGCGGGTCAGGGGTATGCCCCAGATGACCTCGGTCTCGGGGCCCTGGCCGTGCAGCTCGTACAGGCGGGGGACGAAGAAGATCTCGCACTTGAGCCGGTCACAGGTGCGCAGCATGTCGACCATGACCGACTCGCGGCTGGACATGAACGCGACGATGACGTTGCGGATGCGGTGCTCGAGAAGCAGATCGGTCAGCGACTCGGTGCCGCCCAGCAGCGGGATGTGGCGTTCGGCGGCGGGGACCAGCGGCTCGTCGTCGACGTACCCGACCGGGCTCAGCCCGTACTCGGGATGGTTCACCAGGGTCTCCGCGAGCTGGTTCCCGACCCGACCGCACCCCACGATGATGGTCGCGCGGCCCTGCTCGGCGACGGTGCGGTAGTGCCGCACGTACTGGTAGCCGACCGCGCGGCCGACCGCTGCCAACGCCAAGAACACCAACGCTGCGCCGATCGGGCCGTTCCCGACCGGGATCCCTACCTGCAGCTTCACCGCGCTGGTCAGCGCACCGGCCACCAACGCCCGCGCGGCCAGACCCGGCAGTTCGTCCAACAACGACGGCGCCACCCGCGCCCGGTAATGACCCCCGGTCGCGTTCAACATCACCGTCAACACCGCCAACAACACCGACGCCCGCGCACTCAACGACGTGATGTAGTGAGCCCCCACCAACGCCGCAACATCGACAACCACCGCCAACGGGACAACATCGACACCCAACGGACCAAAACCCCGACGTAACCTCGTCGTAGGGGACGGGGACCGGCGGTACCGGGACCGCACGCGGTCACGGAACGCCAGACCTCGATCCGCTCTCGGTGGCGCGTCTCCGGACGCAACATCAGCTGCCACAAATCCTCCAAAGATTACCCCTGGTGGATGCGACCAACTGAGGCAAAGCGTTGACCGAGTATGAACACGGGACGAACAGGGCCTTATCCAAACACAGAACAGTTGACCCGACAAGGCGAATGACAATTGTGACAACCCGTGAATGCATATGCACGTTCCGGTGACGATTGTCAACCAAGTCAGTATCTTTTAATTTCTTTGCCATGATCAAGCCCTAACGACTCGGAGCGCAATTCGCTATTGCTTGACGATAAAGTTTACATTGCGTGGTGAATTACTTACTCAGCGCAGTTGTGACCGTGCCGCGGATTGGCGCCGTGCGTCGCGACGGGCGCGCGGGAGGTCAGCGGGGCGATGAGCGCAGCAGCGCCCACGCCGCACGCACAGCGGCCGGGGACCGCCCGCGTTGAATCGTGCGGACGGCTTCGCCGATCCGTACCGACCTGCGGGACCGCGTACGGGCGAGAGCCTGCTCGACCCGCGCCAGTCGTGCCGCCAGCTCCTCGGGACTGGCATCGACGACGAGAGGAGGCGGGCGACGTTCGAAGTCGACGCGGTCGGCCCACTCGCGCCGTCGCAGCAGCAGGTCGTCGCCTGTTGCCAGCCAGGTACGCGCGCCTCCAGGGGCCAACGTCGGCTGGGAGCTCGCCGGTTCCGTCGGGTCGTAGCCGAAGAAGCCAGCGAGATCGGCGATGGACCGCAGCGCATCGTAATCCTGCGCCGTCGCCTGGGCCGCCCACTGCGTCGCCCGGCTGGCGTCGATCGGATGACTCGTGATCGTGCTCCCGTCGGCGACCCGCGGCGCGCCCTTGCGTCGCTGCACCCGGTGATGTTCGAGCAGAGCCGGTGTCCACCGTTCGTCGAGGAAGTCCATCAGCTCGCGAAGCACCGGCTCGCCGTGGGTGACGAGCTCCTCGTACCGCACCGCGGCGAACCGAGTGCCCAGCATGGTCGCAGCACGGATCATGTCCAGGTTCGTGGCGCACCAATACGACAGCCCCTCCGCGAACGTGTAGTGGAAGTTCTTGCGAAGGGAGGCGGCGACGGCGCCGGGATGCCGCACGATCCCCACGAAGACGGAGTCGGGGAACAGCCGGGCCATGGCCGCCATGTGCTCGGTGTGGAAGGGCGTCTTCTCGCCCCACCGGCGCTTGCCCTGCGCGCTGGCGTAGCGCTCGAACATGCCGCCGTAGAACTCGCGCAACCGCTCGTCGAACTCGTCCTCGGTCCAGTCGATCCGCTGGTACCAGTCGGTGCCGTGCTTCCAGCTGGGGATGGCCTTCGCACCCATCACGGCACCCATGAACCCCGTCTCCGCGCCGACGGCGATATCGGGATGGCTGTCGAGGATCAGCCTGAGCATCGTCGATCCCGAGCGCATGGAGCCGACGACGAAGATGGGTCCCTGTGATGCTGTCACATGCGGTGGTCCCCTTCCCGGGACGAGTGCGGAGGCGCGGCCGCCGTCCAGGCCGGTGGCAGCGTGAGGCCGAGACCGTTCAGTTGCTCTGACAGCCGCGCGGTGTGAGGCTGGTAGAACGCGGTCAGCCGGTCGCGTTCACGCCGAGACATCGTGGGGTGGGGCGGCGCCTTGTTGGCCGAGTAGTAGGCGCGGCGCAGCAGTCGCTTCGCGGTCGGGTGTCGGTGGAAGAAGCGCTCACCGCTGCGGTTCACCACGACGGCACCCTTCTGTATCAAGCGGTTGCGGTACTGCTCGGTCTTGTTGGTCACCGAGAACGAGAAGTCGGCCACTACGGCGGTGTCGATCCCCAGCCAGTCGCAGATGCCCGTCACCGAGCCGCGCGGATCGGCCGCGACGTCGTCGAAGAAGACCACCCGAAGCCGGTCCCCCATCTCGGTCACCCACGCGTCGAGCCAGGTCGCGTAGCAGCCACCGCCCAGGCCCCAGAACGGCTGGTTGTCCACGTCGCCGTCGGTACCTTGCTCGTGCAGCTCTTCACATCGGTCCAGGTAGTCGGTGAAGGTCATGTCCCTCGGGATGCGGGTGCGGCTCTTGACGAACTGGAACCACGACCAGCACCGGTCGGCCGGCTCGCGCAGGCTCAGGATGGCGTGAGCCTGCGGACTGATCCGGCGCAGGCCCTCCGCCAGCGGGGCTCCGCCGTAGAAGTACCCGGGAGTCGCCTCCATGGCGTACCGCTGGTCACCACAGGCGGCGAAGTGGCTCGCGTAGTCGGCCAGCGGCGCGAGCGGCTCCCCACGCCGCAGCGGGGTCAGGTAGCGGAGCTCCTTGACGTCGGACCCGCAGATGTCCGGATGCTGTCGCAGGTAGTGGAACAGCGACGTGGTGCCTGCCTTGCTCACCCCTACGATCACGAGGTTGGGCAGCCTCGAGGCGGCAGGGTCGCTCATCGGCTGGTCAGACGAGACACTGCCCGACGGGCCTTCCTGGCGACGCCGTAGACAGGGCCCGTCCGCACCATGAGGTACGACCGCGCCGCCTTGACCTGGACGTTGCGCATGCCGTTGCCGCGGTAGATCCCGACTCGGGGGACCGAGTACGGGCCGGCGGCCTCGCGGGTCTCGGGCAGGGTGAACGCATGGGTGTACCCGGCCCGGGCGGCCGCGGCACGTACCCCTTCGTCGTGGCGCCCGCGTGGGTAGGCGAGCAGCGGCACAGGACGGCCCAGGAGCGTCTCGAGCAGGTCCTTGCTGTCGCGCAGGTCACGTACGCAGTCCTCGAAGCTCAGCGAGGTGAGGTCGAGGTGGGCATAGCTGTGGGACTGGAAGTCGACGCCGTCGCTCTGCATCTGGAGGACCTGGTCGCGGCTCAAGGTGGTGAGCGGGTGGTCCGGTGGGGTGTCGACCCAGTCGACCTGCTGGCCGGCGGGCGTGAGGGTCTGCGCCACCAGGAAGACCGTGCCGGGCAGCCGGTAGCGCAGCAGTACCGGCAGGGCGTGCGCGTACAGCGCCTCGAAGCCGTCATCGAAGGTAAGCGCGACCTGCTTTCGAGGCAGACGTCCGGATCCGTCGAGGCGGCCGACGGCATCGAGGAGCGGGACCACCTGCCGGCTGGCGGCCAGCCACGCGCACTGACGCTCGAACGACCCCGGGTCCACGGCGAGCGGTGAGCCCCAGTCCGACTGCACCGAGTGGTAGCACAGGATCGTCATCGTCGGCTCTCTACGTCGGCGTACAGCTTCGACACCGCCCGGGCGGTCACGGTGCTCGAGAAGTGTTCCTCCACCCGGGACCGGGCGGCGGCACCCATCCGGCGTCGGAGGTCGGGATCGGTCAGCAGGGGTCGCAGCTTGGCGGCCAGCTCGTGCGGGGCCTTCATCGGCACGACGTACCCCGTCCGGCCGTCGTCGACGGCCCGCCTGACGTCACCCACGTCCGTCGCCACCACGGGAAGCCCGCCCGCCATCGCCTCGAGGATGGACAACGGCATGGCCTCCCACCACGAGGGTAGGCAGAACACGTCGGCGGTGGCGTACGCCGCCGGCATCTCCTCCGGCGGGCGGGTACCCAGCAGGGTCGCGTTCCCCGCCGCCGCGTCGTGGACGGGTACCGCTGCCGCCGGGCCCTCGTCGGGCGTGCCGCCGAGCAGCTGCAGCTCGTGCGCCACCCCGTCGGCACGCAGCAGCCTCGATGCCTCCAGCAGGTCGAGGACGCCCTTGCGCGGCGTCAGCAGACCGACGTAGAGCACCCGCGGCGGGTCGTGCGGGGGTTCGGGGGCGGGAAAGCGTGTGACGTCGACCCCGTTGTCGACCAGGCTCACGCGCTCGTCGCCCAGCACGGAGGCCAGCGCACCCCGGCCCGCCGACCAGACAGCGACGACCCGGTGCGCGGGCAGCATGGCGAGTCGCATGACCAGTCGCGCGCGGCCGCTCGTGAGCCAGGTCTCGATGTTCCCGCCGTGCGCGTGCACGATCACCCCGGCTCCCCGCAAGCGGGCCGCGAACGCGAGCAGGCCCGCGCGGACCACGGTGACGGCCGGCGCCAGGGCGGAGTGGATGTGCACGACATCGGCGTCGCCGGATGCACGCCAAACGGCGTAGGCGTCCCGGAGCGTCCGCAAGACGTTGCCGACCGACGCCTCCCCACCTTGCGGCGTGCCGCTGTGGGCGACGTTCAAGAACGTGACGTCATGGTCTCGGGACAGGTCCCCGAACCGCAAGGTGTCGAGGAACGTCGGTATCCCACCTCGGTCCGGTGCACCCTTTCCGACCAGCAGTATCCGGCTCATGAGGCGAACGTGCGTCGGGTGACGACGATGACCAGGTGGCAGCTTGGGCCGGTGGCGGGCAGCACGACGATCCGATCTTGTCTGTGGTAAGCGCCCGCGCGGGCACCTCTGACGTCCCACAGGGTAGCCGTGACCGGTGGCCTCCGCGCCCGGACGGAGAATATGCGGTCCAGATCACGTCGAGACGTCGGCCCGGGGACCCCCGCTCGCGGACGCCAGTGCGGCGTACCGGCGATAGAGGTCGTCCGCCCTGCGCAGCAACTCCTGGGTCCGCGGCTGCTGCATCCGAGCGCGGATCTCGAGCTTGTGCTCGTCCCGCTCGGCTGACGGCCGGCCGACGTGGGTCTCGACGACCTCACCTCGGCACTCGAGCCGGTTCATCTCCTCGACCAGGGCGAACGCCGCGGCCCGGTTCGCCGCCGTCGCTTCGTACGGGACGAACGACGTGCCGAACCGGCGGTTGACCTCCGCGATGACGGCCCCGAAGTCGGAGACGACCTGGTCGAACAGGCCCACGACGAAGCCGTCGTGGGCTCTCCAGGCGGCCCGGTAGAAGTCGAGGTACTCCAGGACCGCGTCGGCGGGGCGAAGCGTCGGGCGCCGGACCAGATACGAGGCGACCGCATCCGCCGGCTCGCGGATCAGCGCGATGGTGGGCAGGCCGAGCCGGACGGCACGAAGCAGATGCGGCGCGCCGTGGAGGTGCCTGCCGACGTGCAGGTCGCGGCCATTCGAGATGGCGAACGCGGCCACGCTGAAGGTGTTCCCCGACCGGGGGAAGCCGTCGATGACTATCGCCGTGTCCTTGCGCGCGAGCGTCGAGCGCTTCCCCTTCCGGATGTACATCGTTGCATCCCACAGGTACGGCGTCCGCGCCAGCGGTCGTCGCGCGTGGTGGCGCAACCGGTCCAGCCGGTGCTCGGGGATCACGCAGCCACCGTACTCCGCGCGCGACGGCCTACTGCCAGCCCTTGGGAAGCACGACGAAGTCGTCCCAGGTGATGCCCTGCAGGGCATTCTGGGCCAGCAGTCCCTTCCAGACGTCGCGCGCGGCCGAGCTCTGCTCCGCCTTCAGCGCCGTACCGGTTCCGGCGTTGTCGCCGATATAGGCGCCGTTTTGCTGCAGCGTGCGAGCGACGACGAGTCCTGCCGGCGACAGCCCACGCTTGGTCAGGTCGACCGTCGACGCGATGGCGACCCGCTCACCCTCGGCGCCGAAGCCGAACTGGTTGCTCTCACAACCCACCATCGGACTGCAGAAACCGTCGCTGCTGCGCGTCTCGGCGATGAACATGTGCAGGACGTGGCCGAGTCCGGTGCCGTTGGCGATGCCGGCGTCGACGAGGTCACGGCGGATCACCATCGCGTCAGGGATCGCGCCGCGAGAGCGGAAGTTCACCGAGCTGTCGCTCTTGGGGTTGCGCTTGTCGAGACCGTTGGACGCGTGTTCGAAGTAGCCGGCCGACCCCACGGAGATGGTGTGCGTGCCGGAGACCGCCGCCTTCGCCGCCCATACCGAGATCCCCGAACCGCAGTCGATCACCACGAAGGGCGAGTCGGTCGTCCCGCTGAGCATCGTCCCGAACCAGTCGGGGGCGTGGAAACCCTGGGTCTTGAGGAGCGAGACGGCCGAAGGGACACTGCCTGTGAGCTTCCAGATGGGGTCCGTGGAGGCACCCATGGCGTACGCGGTGCCCCATTGGTTGCCGCCGACCCCGTTGATGACGGGGAAGCCGCAGGACTTCTGGTCGACGAATGTCTTCATGAAGGTACGGAAGAGCGATGTCCTTGCTGTATCCACCGGTGCGCCGGCTACCGACCCGCGGAAGAAGGAGGTCGAGCTGTAGGCAGTGAACGGCACGGCGGCGGCGGCGCCCTGGGTACGGTGTCGCGGGATCGTGCGGGTGGCCCGGCCGGCCAGGGCGGTTCCTGTGGGAAGTATCCACGTGGCTGTCGCGCCGGCGGCTGCCGCCGAAAGGCCGACTCGGAGGACGTCACGTCTGCTGTAACCGCTCATGGCGGAACCTTCTTCTGCGAAGTGTGGCCGGCCCGAGCGACGGCGAGGAAAAAGCGCGTTATCACGCTACGTATCCAAAACACTACGCGGAGTTATTTACCTTTTGCCCGAGATACCCGGATGGTGAAGTCGGTCTGGCCGTTCGGCCCAGAGGTCGCGGGGGCTGTCCGGGTCGGGTTCGCGACGCGGTCGAACTGTCGGTCTACGCGCTCACACGAAGCGGCGGGCCACCGCGTCGTAGAGCTTGTCCGGGATCCAGGGCTTCACCGCGGAGCCCAGCTTGGCCGTCGCACCGACCGGGTAGCGGGCCGAGGGACTGGATGCGGTCAGTGCCTTCTCGATCACCTCGGCGACGTCTTGCGGCGACCCGCCCTTCTCGTCGGCGCGCCGGATGCTGTCGCGGAAGCTGAGCAGCCGATCCCTGTACCGGTCCACCTCGGGCGAGCGCGAGAGCAGCTCGTCCACTCGCTCCTCGGCCTTGTCCCAGATGCCGGTGGAGATCGGCCCGGGCTCGATGACCGACACGGCGATGCCGTCGGGGGCGAGCTCTTGGCGCAGACAGTCCCCGATCGCCTCGATCGCATACTTCGACGCGTGGTACGGGCCCGCGAACTGAAGAGCGACCTTCCCCCCGATGGAGCCGACGAAGACGATCCGCCCCCGGGCGGTGCGCAGGAGAGGCAGGGCCGCCTGAACCACGGCTATCTGGCCGACGACGTTGACCTCCAGCTGTTCGCGCAGCCAGGACAGCTCGATCAGCTCGAGCGGGCCCGGAAAGCCCTCGCCGGCGTCGTTGACCAGACCGGACAGTCCCTCCGCGCCAACGGTGGCTCGGACCTCGTCGAGTGCCGCGCGGATCGAGGCCTCGTCGCGCAGATCCATCACGAGGGGATGGATCGAACCCGGTCCCGTGGCCTTCGCCAGCACACGCGCGCCGTCCTCCGGGTTGCGCACAGCGGCGAACACCCGCATACCTGAACCGGCCAGCCGCAGGGCCGTCGCCTCACCGATGCCACTCGACGTACCCGTCACCACGATGTTCTGCATGCGCTGTCCTTACCCAGAGCGGGGCTGGGCAACCCGACGCGAAGATTCTGCACAGGTTCCGCGTGGTGGAAGGGGCCAGGTCCACCCGTCGGCGGGTCTATCGGCGAAGGGACGCGAAGATGTCGTCCTGCCGCGGCTGTGGGTTGCGATTCTGCTCGACGAACCACTCCCGGCGGAACACCAGGGCGAAGACGAAACGGGGCAGCCGCAGGAAGCGGGCAAGCATGCGTACCTGGCCGTCGGCGCGCTGCTGGGACCCGTGTGCGTACATCGCCTTGCGCTTGGCCGCGAGGTGCGCCGACACGTCCACCCGGTGCGTGATGAGCCTGCGCGGAGTGAAGATGTCGTCCTCGCCCAGGGGCGCTGCGCCGCGGAGTGGACTCCTGACCAGCCTCAGCAGACGCAGCATCACCTTCACCAGGTCTGCGTCGATGGTCGCCTCGAGCACCACCGGAGTACCGGCCATCGCTGCGGCCAAGGCACCGACACGGTGCACCTGGACGTGGTCGGGATGACCATACCCACCCCTCGCGTCGTACACGGTCAACGCGTCGGCATTCTCCTCGCGGAGGATCGCGGCCAGCTTTGTGGCGACCTCTTCGCGGTCGGCGTTCGCGAACGCGCGGGGGTCGTCCGGGTCCGAGCCGAGGCCGGAGTCGGCGTATCCCAGGGGCACCACTCGCGCGCAGCCGAGCGCGTCGGCCGCCGCCTGCAGCTCGTCTCGACGCAGCTTCGCGAGGACCGCGCCAGAGCCGTCGAGGCTCGAAGCCAACCCGAGCTCGCCATTGGTGGCGGTGACGAGAACGACCCGGTGCCCCTCGGCGGCCGCCTTGGCCAGCGTGCCTCCGGTGAGGAACGACTCGTCATCGGGGTGGGCGTGCAAGGAGACGAGGGTGAACCGCTCCTGGGTCATCTCCGAAGGTCGCCGCGCTGCTCAACCTGGACATCCGGGCGCCCGATGACCCTGCCCGCCATACTCGCAGCACGCGCGTACGCGTCATCGGTCCGGATCATCGAGGCAGCCCAGCTCATACCCGATCTACTCGTCCGGTTGTGCTCTGCCATCCTGGCTCGGCGGTCGCCGTCGTCGATCAGCTCGCAAAGCCACCGGACCATGTCGGAGTCGGAGTCGGCAAGGTATCCGTTGCGCTCGTGGGTGATGAACTCCCCGACGCCGCTGCCTGCGATCGCGACCACAGGGAGGCCGATCGAGCGTGCTTCGAGGGCGGCGAGACCGAAGGACTCCCGAGGAGCCGGGGCAGCGTAGATGTCGGAGGCGGCAAGGGTTCTGAGAACCGAAGGCCGATCCAGTCGGCCTGTGAGCCACACGGTGTCGGACAGGCCGAAGTCTCGGACCGCACGGGCGACAGCTGCGCGCTTCTTGCCGTCGCCGACAAGCGTGAGGTGCACCGGCGTGGTGGTACTGCGCTGCACTTTGGCGAACATCCGCAGCATGGGCACCGGCCTCTTCAGCCGGGCCAGCCGCATCGTCGTGACGAGCCTGACCGCGCTTCCCGGTGGCCGCACGGGCGTCGCTGCGCGAGGGGAGACGTCAGCTGCGTTAGGTAGCACGCCGACCGTGGAGTTACGCGGGAGCCAGCGACGCAACAGGTCGGCTGCCACGCCGCTGACTGCTGTCCATGCGACGGGAGCCGTACGCAGCCCGAAGGCGGCAGCGGACGCGGCGGGAAGTGGTCCGAGCCCACTCCATAACGAGTGCAGTGTCGCCAAGGTGGGGATCCCGCGACGGCTGGCGTACGAGCCGAGTGTGGAGGCGAGCGGCGAGACGGCGGACACATGGACGTGGATCACGTCGAATTGGCTGAGGTTCCGCGCGACTCCCGCGGCAAGGCTCGGCAGCCTCACCACCGTGACATCGGCGTCAGGGTCGACGATCTCGACCCGGTCGCGGGACCTCGCCGTGAACGTCAACACCGTCACCTCGTCGCCGCGCTCCGCCTGCCTGCGAGCCAGGTCCGCGACGTGCAGCTCGATCCCGCCCAAGGCCGGCAGGTAGACGTCGGTCACGTGAGCGATGCGCATGGCGTCCCCTCACGTGCGTCGACCGGTCGGCCGCGGTTTTGCCACACCCAACCCGCGAGGACCGCGCCACCGACCGGTATCTCCATCACCACGACGAAGGCCCGGTACAGCAAGACACCGGCTACGGCTTGGGTGGGATCGAGGCCGGCTGCGATGAGCCACGCGACAGTACCCACCTCGGCGACACCGGCGCCGCCTGGCGTCAGCGGGACCACGGTGCCGAGCCGCTCGATGGCGGCGGCGGCGATGATGGTCGCCACGGGTACAACAAGCCCTACGGCGCGCAGGGACAGTCCGAGAAGCACGATCTGCGCTCCTGTGTACGCGATGCTTCCCGCAAGCAGCCAGGCCCACCGTCTCCGGACGATCTGGACGATCTGCCCCCCGCTCCCGGCAAGGAACGCCTCCGCTTTGCGCAGCCATCGGCTTCTCGCGGGGGCAGGGCCCGACGTGCGGCGCGACAACCAGAAGGCCGCCGCGGCCGACAGCACGAGCGCGGCAGCGCAGACGGCTGCCGTGCACCACAGCACGAACGGCACCCGAGCAGACGCAGCGACCAGGCATCCGACAGCCACGACCGGCAGCATCAGCTTCATGAGGACTGCCAGGGCGTTGGTGACTGTCGAGAAGGCGACGAAGGCCGCATTGGTATGGCCCCAGCCTCTGAGCATCCGCCAGTTCAGCGCCGTCGCGAGCGCGCCGCCTAGGGGGATCGCGTTGGCAACCGCGCTGCCGGTGAGGTTGACGGTGAGGGTACGACGTGCCCCGAGGCCGGGCAGAGCCGACGACAAGACCACGCAGTACATGCACAGACCGCCGGCCCAGGTGAGACCGAGCAGGGCGATATGCCACATGCCGACGTCGCCGACCACACCAGCGACGGCACCGAAGGCCACTCCCGCCACACCGTGTGTCACGACCCACGCGCCCGTGAGTACCATCGCCACAGCGACGACCAGACGCAGCCACCAACCACGTTGCTCAGTCACCGCGGCCATCTGAGGACCTCGCTTCCTGTGGGACGACTCCGGTCACGTTGACGTTAGGCTCGATCGGGCAGGGGACTCCGCCACCGTAAGTCAATGACCGGCCAATTTCCTCGAGGAAACACCGGGACTCGAGGTGCGACGACAGATTCAAGAGTTGCGGTCGTACTGCCCATTATCGCAGAACCCCCCTCGACCGTGCCACCCGACGTCTTCCTCGCGAACGCCAAGGAGGCCGTCCGTGTCGTCGCAAGGGCCGAACGGCAGGCAAAAGATGTCGATCTGGCAGACCAGGGCACCGCGTAGGCGGCACAATTTTGCCCAAGCGTCGGCGTCCCTGTGGTTGTCGTGCGGCGGACCGCCGAACCGGGTCGTTGGGCCGACCTGGACCGCGAACCGACCGGGGGGCGGGCAGACGTGGAAGATGACCGAGCTGTTGTGGCGAGAAGGCTACGACGCGGCCCGGCGCTGATCTGCGGCATCGTCGCGATCGCGGCGGCTTCGAGCCAGCAGTCCGTGGGGACGCGTGAAAGCGACGCGGTACCGGCGCCCAGCTCCACGGCGCGCAGCTCAGCCTGCCGCATCTTCCCTGCCGACAACTACTGGAAGGCCGATGTCTCCGAGCTCCCTGCCAGCCGCCGAAGCGGCCAATGGATGTCCCACATGTCACCGAACGACAACCTCCATCCCGACTTCGGGCCGAGCTTTGGCGCCCAACCGGTGCCGTACGGCATCCCGGTGACATACGTCAAGCCCGGCCATCGGCGGGTGCGGGTTGCCTTCCGGTACGCCAGCCAGAGCGACAAGGTGGGGTACCCCCTGGGCCACGACACCCGGATCGAGGGCGGCCGGGGAGCGACTGGTGACCGGCATGCGATCGTCGTCGACGGCTCCCGCTGTCGCGTCTACGAGACATTCGACACGAGACTGCACCATGGTCACTGGCATGCTGGCTCCGGGGCCACGTGGGACCTGTCCAGCGACCGGCTGCGCCCCCAGGGATGGACGTCCGCAGACGCCGCAGGGCTGCCGATCCTGCCTGGGCTGCTTCGCTATCACGAGGTAGAGGTCACGGGGAAGGTGGCACATGCGATCCGCTTCACCACCGACGTCACTGACCGTCGCCATATCTGGCCGGCCCGCCACGACGCAGGCTCGGTCTCGAACCGCGCCTATCCCCCGATGGGTGCGAGGTTCCGACTGCGGGCCGACTTCCCGCTCGCGGGGTACCGACACGACACGGTTGTCGTGCTCAGAGCCCTGAAGCACTACGGACTGGTACTGGCCGACAACGGCTCGCCCTGGTTCTTCCAGGGCGATGCCGACGCGCGCTGGCCATCCGGTCTCCTCGACCAGCTCAAGACGATCCCGGCGCGCGCATTCGTTGCGGTCGACACCTCGTCGCTGCGGGTGTCTCCCAACAGCGCCGCGACCCCTCACCCGTGAGTCGGTGAGCCCTTCCAGCCTGTCCACTCCCCATGCGCACGTTCGGGCTCCGAGCCGGCGAAGCCGGCGACGACTGCCTCTGCGTCGGATGGCCGGGGTGTGGCTACGCGTGTCGGGGCGGGCGGTCACAGAGACCGGGCACCGAGCATCCGGGCGAACAGGCCGACGGCGAGTGCCCCGGCGACGGCAAGCCCTGACATGGTCGTGGCGACGACGACGAGGTCTTTGAGGGAGCCGCCCGGCCGAACGCCGAAGCCGACGAAGATGACTGCCGCGATGACCAGCCCGACGAGGAGCACGACGGGATGTGACCGCGGTGACGCCGTAGGCTCCACCGCCTCGATCACCGAGACCGCGATCAGCACGAGGACGCTCCAGACCAACGGGACCAGGAGCCCTCCGATGACGTCACTGGGGTAGTGCCAGGTGGTCACGACCGTACCGACGCCGATCACGGCGATGCACACCGAGCCGACGAGTTCCACGAGCCAGCGTCCCGGTCGGGGCACGACGAGCAGGAGCGCGAGCACCAAGGAGGTGACGACGGTGGTGTGACCGCTCGGGAACGTGTTCGAGATCCCGTAGCCGAAGTCGGGACGGCTGAGAACTACCCTCTTGAGTACCTGCGTGGTCAGGTTCGCCCCGGCTACCTCGACGAGTGCCCCAGCCGCCAGTATCCAACGTCCGCGGATACCTGCGATGACCACACAGGCGGTCGAGACCAGTACGATCAGGCCTGTCGTGATCCAGTCGAGGACGGTCGCCACGGCTGCGCGGGTGGACCGGCCCTGTCCGACGTAGCGGATTGCCACGTCATCGAGCCGTTGCCCCGTGCCCTGTTCTGACGAATACTGCGTATATCGCGAGCAACGCGACGACCGAAACCACCACGACGCCGACCGCGCGTGCTGCGCTCGCCCGGCTGCGCGGTTGGGCGCGTCCCGGCCGCTCTGCCAGCGTTTGCATGGCTCGTGTCATCACCGACCCCCCTCCGACGACCATAGTCAGCCTGCCCTATTTGTCTGAGAGATCACTGAAGGCGAGGCAACCCGCGGTGTCCCCGGTCGCACGGTCAGACGGGCGCTGTCTCGGTCTCTCCGTGCCAGGACTGCCACAGAGCCGCGTACGACCCGTCGGTCGCGATCAGCTCGTCGTGCGAACCCATTTCGGAGATCTTGCCGTCCTCCACGACCGCCACCCGATCGGCGTCGTGTGCGGTGAAGAGCCGGTGAGCGATGGCGATCACCGTCCGCCCCTCGAGGACCCTCGCCAGCGACCGTTCGAGGTGCCGCGCGGACCTCGGGTCGATCAGCGAGGTCGCCTCGTCGAGAACCAGGGTGTGTGGGTCGGCGAGGATCAGCCTCGCCAGTGCCAGCTGCTGTGCCTGCGCTGGCGACAGCGCCAGGCCACCGGACCCGATCCGGGTGTCGAGACCCTCGGGCAGAGCCTGTACCCACTCGAGCGCATCGACAGCGGCCAGCGCCTTGCACAGCCGGGCATCCGAGGCCAGGTCGTCGAGCGCCAGGGCGAGGTTGTCCCTGACCGTACCGACGAAGACGTGGTGCTCCTGGGTCACCAGGGCGACATGGCCGCGGAGCTCGTCCAGCGGCAGCTCGGTCATCTCGACATGCCCGACGGTGACGGTTCCCTCCCTGGGCGGGTGGATACCTGCCAGCAGCCGCCCGAGCGTCGACTTGCCGGCTCCCGACGGTCCCACCATCGCGATCCGCTCGCCGGGGTCGACGTGCAGGTCGACCCCGTGGAGCACGTCTTTGTCGTCGACGTAGGCGAAGCGGACTCCCGCGGCGTCGATCCGCTCACTCGTCGGCTGCCGTCCGGTCACCTCCCGGTCGTCGGGGACCTGCGCCACGCCGAGCAGGCGCGCGAGCGACGCGGTACCCATCTGCAGCTCGTCGAGCCAGGAGATGAGCCTGTCGACCGGGTCGACGAGCGCCTGGACGTACAGCGTGGCCGCCGTCACGTCGCCCAGGGATGCGTCGCCACGTGTATGCAGCCAGCCGCCGACGAGCAGCGTGACGACGGTCGGCAGCAGGTAGCCGATCTCGACCGCCGGGAACCACACGGTCCGCAGGTAGAGCGTGTAGCGCTCAGCCGCGTACGACTCGGCGATGTCGGCGTCGATGCGCTGGACGCGCCTGCTCTCCAGGCCGAGGGCCTCGACGGTGCGCGCACCCTCGGCGGTCTCGGCGAGGCTGGCGTTGATCGCGCCGTAGGACGCCGACTCGCGAAGGTACCCCGCTTTGGCCCGCTTCAGGTACCAGCGGGTCGCGACGTACAGCAGCGGCACGCCCAGCACGAGCGGTACCAGCACCCAGGTTCCGACCAGCACACACGCGCCGATCGTGAAGACGCCGGTGACCACGGCGATCATCGTCTCCGGGAGCGCGAACCGTACCGAGAAGCCCAGCGTCTCGACGTCGCGAGAGCTCCGCGTCAACAGGTCTCCGGTGCCGGCCCGCTCGACTGTTCCGATCGGGAGCCGTAGTGAGCGGGCCACGAAGTCCTCACGAAGCTCGGCCAGCACCAACTCCCCGAACGTGTACGAGATGTAGCGGGCATACCGCGTGAGCACCGTCTGCGCCAGCAGGAACGCCGCCACGGCGATGATCGTCTTGTCGACGGTCGACACGGTGGTACCTGTCGACACGGCCTCGACGAGGTTTCCGATCAGCCGTGGCGCAGCGAGCCCGGCCACCGCGGCCAGCACGTGCAGAGTGAGCGCGAGACCGAGCTGGCGAGGGTGCCTGCGCGCGAGACCGAGGGCGTAACGCCGCACTTGCGGCCCGCTCGCGATCGGAAGGAGCTGCTTCATTCGTCCTCCCCCCGCACCACCACGCGGCGGTACCGCGGGTCCTCCATCAGGGCGTGGTGCGATCCCGTCGCCACGATCCGCCCGTGCTCGAGGAGTGCCACGTCGTCGACCTGGTCCAGGAGAAGCGGGCTCGTCGTGGTGATGACTGTCGTCCGGCCCTCGCGGTGCTCTCGCAGCCGGGTGGCGATCGCGGCCTCTGTATGCGCGTCAACGGCAGACGTCGGCTCGACGAGGACCAAGATGTCGGAGTCGGCGGCAAGGGCACGAGCAAGCACGAGACGCTGGCGCTGGCCGCCGGAGAACGTACGACCACGCTCCTCGACCTGGGTGTCCAGCCCGCCGTCCACGGTGTCGAGGATGTCGTCGGCCGACGCGGTCGCGATGGCGCGCCAGATGTCGTCGTCGGACGTGTCGCCGCGTACATCGAGCTCGTCTCGCAGCCGGCCGCTGAACAAGGTGGACTTGGCGTCGCTGACGAGGATCGCCCGACGCACGAAGTGCCGTTCGAGGTCCGAGAGGGACACTCCGTCGAGCAGCGCCGGACCCTCGGCGAAACGGCCGAGCCGGTCAGCCAGTGCCGCGGACTCGTCGGGTGCCTCGGCGACGACGGCGGTCATCCGACCGGCGCTCACACGCAGACCGGACTGGACGTCGACGAGATCGCCACGAGCAGACGCCTGAGCCGGTCGCTCGATGTCGACGGCGTCGGGCTCGACGGACATCACACGACAGATCCGCCGTCCCGCCACCAGCCCACGGATGATCTTGTTGGCCATCTCCGTGCCGGTGCGCAGCGGGATCACCAAGAAGGCCGAGTAGCCGTAGAAGGCCACGAGCTCGCCGGGAGTGATGCTTCCCTGGACGGCGAATCGGGCACCCAGCCACATCACGATCACGACGAACACGCCCGGCAGGAACACCTGGAGCGCGTCCAGGAGCGACTGAAGCTTCCCGACCTGGACACCTGCGTCGCGTACCCGCTGCGACTCCTCCGCGTAGCGACGGTGGAAGACCTCCTCG
This sequence comes from uncultured Actinomycetota bacterium, assembly GCA_963824115.1. GTDB lineage: Bacteria > Actinomycetota > Actinomycetes > Propionibacteriales > Nocardioidaceae > DASQEH01. The sequence continues at coordinate 316,037 of CAWGOA010000008.1, read as the reverse complement.
CCACCGATGCCGCGCAGTACCCGAAGGCCGCCGACGATGTCCGAGGCGAGCGCGTTGAGCTCACCCATCATTTCGCGCTGCGCCAGGTTGCGTTTCTGGAGCGGCTTGAGCAGAGGACCCAGCAACAGCAGCAGCGCGGGTACGCCGATGAGGACGACCAGCCCGAGGGTCACGGAGGTGTTGAGCAAGATGAGCGCCACGACGAAGAACGACGCGAGCGCGCCGGCCGCACGTCCGAGGATCTCGATCGAGTTGCCCACGTTGCTGAGGTCTGACGACCCGATCGACACGACCTCTCCCGTGCTCACCTGACGCGGAAGGGTGGCGCCCAGTCTGACGGCGTGGCGCGAGACGACCTGAACTGTCGTGTAGGCGGCGATGAGCCAGTTGGCTACCGCGAAGCGGTGTCGGAAGATCCCGGTGAAGGCCTGGACGAAACCCACGCCGAGCAAGACCATGGCCCATTGCCAGAGCTTCGCGCTGTCGTCAGGTCGGATCCCCTGGTCGATCGCCTTGCCGATGATCGCGGGCATGACGGCCTGCGACACCATCCAGACCACGCCGAACGCTGTTCCACCCGCGATCGTCGCCTTCTGCTGCCCAGCCACCCAGAGCAGATAGCGTCCCGGTGACCGGACATCGGGTGTCCCGGGGTCCGGGAGGGGCAGTGTGCGCATAGCGTCCCAACGGTACGGACCGCTCCTAGGCGACGCCAACCAATTAGAGCCCGGGTCGGCTCCGGTCGGTACTGCCGCGCAGCGCCACGACAAGTCCGACGGTTCCTGCCGTGATGAGGATCACAGGCCCGACCAGCCCCAGCTCAGAGAAGCCGATGACGTCGGCGCCCGTCAGCGCCCAGACGGCGACGATGCCGGCGAAGATGATGCCGAACACGAGCGAGATGACGTCAGTTGCATGCCGCTGGGACATCGCTGCCTCCTGTGATCGCGGTGATCTGGTTGTCGGCCGGCGCGGGGCTGCCCGGACAGTCGACCCGGCGGACGACGATCTGCCCGAGGCTCAGGTCGATGTCCACTGTGAGGTCGTGCGAGCCTGGAACGGCCGTGACGCGTTGCTCTCCCTGGCCGAGATCCTCGGTCCCCTTGAGCCCGCTGATGTCGCCGTGGTTGACGTGGGCGTTGATACCCACGTCGATCGAGCTCGGCACGGTGAGCTCGACGAGACCCACCCCGCTCGTGATGTGGACGGTGCGTCCGTGCAGGTTGGCAGGGTCGACCAGGTCTTCGAGGTGTACCACGATCCGTCCGGCCCCGTGCCTGTACGTACTGCTCAGCACCGCCGTGGAGGTTGGCGAGTAGATGCGCTCGCCGTTGGGTCCCGGTCCCACGATCGTGGTCACGATCGTGGCGGCTGTCGCCAGCAGGCCGACGAAGATCAGGAGCCGCGACCGACCCCACCAGGCTCCGACGATGAGCCCCGCGGCGATGATGCCGAGGGCGGTACCCGGGTAGACGGACGGTGGGACCGAGTGGCCGTTCGCGTCGTACACCCACAGGGCGCCGATCACGATCGCGATCACCGCCATGGTGAGGGCGAACAGGTGTGAGCGAGGTGCGCGGGGCGGTCGTGGCGGTGGCGGTTCCTGGGGGACCGGCGGAAGGTAGCCGGTCGCGCCGTCGCCGTCGCCTGCGTCGAGTGGCAGTACGTCGGTGACCGGCTCGGAGACGATGCCGGTGCCGTGCTCCGCGAAGACCCGCGTAGCTTCCACGGGTTCGGCGCCGGGCGGTGGAGGTACGGGCGCAGGAAAGTCTGCGGGCGCCGCGACGCCGGTCCGATCGCTGCGATGCGAGAAGAGCGCGAAGACCGCGATCGCGGCGATGCTGACGATGAGCACGGGGACCAGGTTCGGGGCGCCGAAGCTCAGGGCTCCGATCATCGTTGCGGCCGCGATCACGCAAGCGACAGCCAGGCCGGCCGTCATCACCCGCTCGGGGTCGCGCCGCAGCGGACGGGACAGGATCGAGTCGTGCTCGTCGTCTCGGGGAATCGTCACCCACGCCAGGAGGTACAAGACCAAGCCGGCGCCGCCGAAGACCGTGAGCGCAGCCAAGACGACGCGAACGAGGAGTGGGTCGATGTCGAAGTGGCGGGCGAGGCCCTGGGCCACGCCGGCGACCATCGGGTTGTCCGAGGACCGGCGCAGTGACGAGATGTCGTGCATCTCTTCTCGGGTCACCCGAGGGCCGTAGGACGGTACAGACTTGGGGATTTCGCTCATGACGCCAGCCTGACCGGCAGATCCTGCCGACACCATCGGGGATCGCCCCGATTTGCCGCGCGCGGACCCTGGGGGCGGCCCTCGGGGCACTGCCAGGGTGCCACCGGGGCGCGCCCAGGGTCTGAACCGATACCTCTTGGGCGCCGGTCAGTGGATCATGGACGAATGACGAGGGCAGCTCTCGAACCGCGCAGGGCCTTTCGGGTGCCTGACGACCGAATCCTCGGCGGGGTGGCCTCCGGCGTCGGTCAGCACCTGGGGATCGACGCGGTGCTCGTCCGCGGGGCGTTCGTCGCGCTTTCCCTCCTCGGTGGGCTCGGGGTGATGGTCTACGGCGCGTTGTGGGTGCTCCTCCCGGTTCGCGACGACGTCTCCTCCGAAGCTGCGCCCGGTCTGGCCTCGGCAACCCGACGTGGGTCACGTACCGCGACGAGGGCGTCCGGCGTCCGAGACACCGGGGTCGCTCTCTCCCTCTGCCTGGTCGGGCTCGGTGCGATCGTGTTCTTGCAGAATGCCGGGTTCGGTATCAGTCCCCGCATCTTCTGGCCCCTTGTCGTGGCCGGCTCCGGCGTTGCGCTTCTGTGGTGGCAGTCCGACCAGGCCGAGCGCGAGGCGTGGATTTCGACGCAGGCCGGGTGGAAGGGCCTGCTGCGCATCATGGTCGGCGTCTTGCTGGTCGGCGGCGCGGTATGGCTCGCCCTGGCGCAGGCGCATCTGGGCTCCGTCGGCCAGCTTGCCGTGGTGTTGGTCCTGGCTCTGCTCGGGGCGGCGCTCGTGATCGGGCCGTGGCTGCTGCGGCTGACCCGGGACCTGAGCCGGGAGCGAGCCGAGCGGATCCGCAGCCAGGAGCGCGCCGACGTCGCGGCGCACCTGCACGACTCCGTACTGCAGACCCTCGCGCTGATCCAGCGTCAGGCAGGCGACGCCCAGACGGTCGTCCAGCTCGCGCGGACCCAGGAACGCGAGCTGCGGACGTGGCTGTTCGAGCCCGGCGACGCTGACGCGGCGACGTTCAGGGCGGTCCTGCAACGGGTTGTCGCTGATGTGGAGGCGAACCATCGGATACCGATCGAGCTCGTCGTCGTCGGCGACGCGCCCATCGACGAGGGCCTCAAGGCGCTGGTCGCGGCGAGCCGCGAGGCCATGGTCAATGCAGCGCTGCACTCCGGCGCCGGGCGCATCGACGTGTACGCCGAGGTACAGACCACTCGGGTCGAAGTGGGCGTCCGCGACCGCGGCCGCGGGTTCGAGCCGGCCAGCGTGGCGCCCGACCGGCAGGGCGTCCGCGGGTCGATAGTCGACCGTCTCGACCGGCACGGCGGCCATGCAGACATCTCGACGACTCTCGACTCCGGAACCGAGGTCCGGATGTGGGTTCCGCTCGTGACCTCAGAGGAGGTGGACCGATGACCAGTTCGCCGTTGCGCGTCGTGCTTGTCGACGATCACGCCATGTTCAGGAGCGGCGTGCGGGCCGAGCTCGGCTCCTCCGTGGAGGTCGTCGCGGAGGCGGCCGACGTCGACACTGCAGTCGAAGCGATCCTGCGCCTCGTGCCCGACGTCGTGCTGCTCGACGTACACCTGCCCGGCGGTGGCGGAACGGAGGTTCTGCGTCGAGTCGGTAACCGGCTGCCCGAGGTGAACTTCCTCGCGCTGAGCGTCTCCGACGCCCCCGAAGACGTCGTCGCGGTGATCCGTGGAGGCGCCCGCGGCTATGTGACCAAGACGATCACGGGGGAGCAGCTGGTCGCCGCCATCCGGCGCGTCAGTGACGGCGACGCGGTGTTCTCGCCGAGGCTCGCGGGATTCGTGCTGGACGCCTTCGCCGGCCAGATCGAGATCGCCGCCGTCGACAGCGATCTCGGACCGGCTCACCGAGAGGGAGCGCGAGGTGATGCGGCTGATCGCGCGCGGCTACGCCTACAAAGAGGTCGCCTCGGCGCTGTTCATCTCGATCAAGACGGTGGAGACGCATATGTCCAGCGTGCTGCGCAAGCTGCAGCTCTCGAGCCGACACGAACTCACCCGCTGGGCCTCCGAGCGTCGGCTGCTCTGAAGCGCCATGATGGGCGCATGGTTGAAGTCAGGAACAACCAGGAGCAGGTCGCGGTACGAGATCTTCCTCGACGGCGAGCGGATCGGCTTGCTGGCCTACCGCGTCGACGACGACACCGTGATAACGCCGCATACCGAGATCGACGAGGCCCACAGCGGTCAGGGGTACGGCGGACAGCTCGTCGCGGCCGCCCTCGACGACATCCGCGACTCCGGGCTGTTCGTCCGGCCGGTCTGCTCGTTCGTACGGGAGTACATCGCGACGCATCCTGACTACCAGGACCTGGTCAAGGGGTCGTAGGTGAAACTTGCCCGCGACATCGTGCTCTTCATCCACCTCGTGGGCTTCGCCGCCCTGCTGGGCGGGGCAGTCGTCCAGGTCGGCGACGCGATCAAGGTGGTCAACACGGCCATGCTGCGTGGAGCGCTCACCGTCGTCGTGAGTGGTATCGCCCTGGTCGGCGTGATCGAGGGGCTCGACGAGCCGGTGGACCGGCCGAAGATCGCCGTGAAGTTCGCCGTAGGGCTCGTCATCGCGCTGCTGTGCTGGGCCAACCGGGCGCGCGGCCAGGTACCTCGCGGTCTGTTCAACGCGATAATCCTCTTGACGCTCGGCGACCTCGGTGTCGCCGTCTTCTGGTGACCCGCCGAGAGGACAGGAAGCACCGTCGAGACGGCGGCGACTATGCCCTTTCAGCGCGACTTTGCGCCGGGGCCAGCCGGCGGTGGCGTTGGACGCTAGGCATGCAGCGTCGGCGCGTACGAGATGCCGATGATCAGGTTCTCGGGTGACACGAGTCGGGCCACGGTCTGTCCCCAGGGCTCGAGCCGGGCGTCGTGCAGGAGGTCGTGTCCGTCCGCTTCGAGCTCGCGCGCTGCCGCTGCGACCGCATCGGCGCTCGCCACCTCGAACTCGATGCTCGCCTGGGGCACGTCGCGATCGGACGGCCATTCGTCGGACCCGAAGCATGCCTGTGCGGCCTGCCACAGTGGCCACACGCCGAAGTGCTTGCTGCCGTCGATGTGCTCGCTGTGGTAGTAGTCGTCCCCCTCCGCGTGGTCGAGCGGCAGGCCAAGGTCCTCCATGTACAGATGTCTGCTGGCCGCAGGGTCAGGAGTAATGGCTGCGACGCTCGCGATGAACTGGACCTCCATGTTGCCTCCTTGTCGAACTGGTGGTGACACCTCAGTACCGAGCAGGTGGCGCCACTCGGGAGCCTTGCCTGGGCTAGCAGCTTCTCGACGGGGGAGTATCGCAGCAGCAGGCGCTTGACGCCCACCGAGCCGAAGTCGATGCAGGCAACCGCCCGCTCGCCGGCCCCTTCGACGGTGACCACCGAGCCCATGCCGAACGTGTCGTGGACCACCCGGTCTCCGGGCGCCAGCGAGGGAACGGGCCGGGTGCCGGCGGTCGGCTTGGCCTGCGGGACAGGCCGAGCCCGTCGCGTGGCCACGGCGCTGGCGGCACCAGAGAGATAGCCGCCAGTGCTTGCGTACCGCGATGACGCCGAACTGCTCCCCCAGCTGACCTGGGCGTCCTCGGTCCGCTTCCAGTCCACCAGCGTGGTTGGCAGCTCGTCGAGGAAGCGCGACGGTGGGTTGTGCTGCGGGGCGCCCCACGCAGAGCGGACGAGGGCTCGGGAGACGTACAAGCGCTGCTGGGCGCGGGTGAGCCCGACATAGGCCAGCCGCCGCTCTTCCTCGAGCTCGGGCGCGTCACCGAGCGACCGCATGTGAGGGAAGATCCCGTCCTCGAGCCCGGTCAAGAACACGACCGGAAACTCAAGGCCCTTGGCGGTGTGCAGCGTCATCAGCGTGACGACCCCTCCCGCCTCGTCGTCATCGGGAATCTGGTCGGTGTCGGCCACGAGCGCGACCCGCTCCAGGAACTCGGCCAGCGTGGCGCCGTCGCGTTCGTCGGCGAACTCCCGGGCCACCGCGACGAGCTCACCGAGGTTCTCCACCCGGGTCTCGTCCTGCGGGTCCGTCGACGCCTCCAGCTCGGCGAGGTAGCCGGACCGGGTCAGTACGGCATCGACGACGGTGTCGGGACGTGCCCCGTCGATGACCAGCTGTTGCAACGACTCGATCATCGCGACGAAGGCCTCGATGTTCTTGAGCGACCGGGTGGCGATGCCGGGGGCGTCTGCCGCGCTGCCAAGCGCCTTCCAGAACGACGTCTGGGAGCGCTGTGTCAGCAGATCCACGCAGGCCTCGGCCCGATCCCCGATGCCGCGCTTGGGGACGTTCAGAATCCGGCGCAACGAGACCGTGTCATCCGGGTTGACGAGCATGCGGAGGTACGCGAGCACGTCACGTACCTCTCGACGCTCATAGAAGCGCACGCCACCGATGACCTTGTAGGGCAGGCCGACCCGGATGAACACCTCCTCGAAGACCCGGCTCTGGGCGTTGGTCCGGTAGAACACGGCCACGTCGGCGGGCCGGGCCTCGTCGGTGTCGGTCAGCCGGTCGATCTCCTCGGCGACGAACTGCGCCTCGTCGTGCTCGTTGTCGGCGACATAGCCCGTGATGAGCTCGCCGACGCCGGCCTCCGACCAGAGGTTCTTCGCCTTGCGCGCGGTGTTGCGGGAGATGACGGCGTTGGCGGCGTCGAGGATGGTCTGGGTCGAGCGGTAGTTCTGCTCGAGCATCACCGTCTTTGCGTTGGGGAAGTCCTCCTCGAACCGGAGGATGTTGCGGATGTTCGCGCCCCGGAAGGCGTATATCGACTGGTCGGCATCACCGACGACCATGAGCTCGGCGGGCTCGGCCGCAGGCGTCGACGCGCCGGCCTCGTCGGGACCCGTGCCCACGAGGTCGCCGTCCGCCGTACGCCGGGAGGCGCCGGCGCCGCAGAGCTCGCGGATCAGCACGTACTGCGCGTGGTTGGTGTCTTGGTACTCGTCGACGAGCACGTGCCGAAAGCGCCGACGGTAGGTCTCACGTACCTCCGGAAATGCCTGGAACAGCTGCACGGTGGTCATGATGAGATCGTCGAAGTCGAGTGCGTTCGCCTCGCGAAGCCTTGCCTGGTAGGTCGTGTAGCAGTCCGCGAAGGTCCGCTCGAGGTTGTTGTGTGCCTTGGAGGCTGCTGCCTCGGGGTCGAGCAGCTCGTTCTTGCAGTTGCTGACCCAGTTGAGGACGGCGCGCGGGGCATAGCGCTTGGGGTCGAGGTCGAGGTCGCGGCATACCAGCCCCATGAGCCGCCGCGAGTCCGCGTCGTCGTAGATCGAGAAGTTGGACCCGAAGCCGAACCGGGCGATCTCCTTGCGGAGGATGCGTACGCACGACGAGTGGAACGTCGACACCCACATGATCTTGGCGCGCCCGCCGGCGAGCCCGGCGACCCGCTCCTTCATCTCCGCGGCGGCCTTGTTGGTGAATGTGATCGCCAGGATCGAGCCCGGGTGTGCGCCGCGCGCCGCCAGCAGCCAGGCGATCCGCCGGGTCAGCACCCTCGTCTTGCCCGAGCCGGCCCCGGCCACGACGAGCAGGGCGGGGCCGACGTACGTGACAGCTGTGCGCTGTGACGGGTTCAGGCCGTCGAGCAGCTCGTCGGGCGTCGGCTGCCGACGACGACCGGACTCCTCGTCGGGAGCCGGAGCCCGGTCCGGATCGTCGAGCGAGGGCAGCGAGTACAACGAGGTCATGTTGTGGTCATGCTACGTGCTGGAAAGGACAGACCCCTGCCTCGCGAGGCGGGCCACGAACCACCGGTCGAGGCTCAGCGCAGGCGGATGCCGTGGGCCTCGAAGAAGGGGAGCGGGTCTACAGCGGTGTGCAGGTCGGAGGCCAGGCGATACTCGAAATGAGTGTGGCAGCCGTACGCGTTGCCAGTCTCACCGACGCGTCCGATCTGCTCACCCCGCCGGACCTCCTGACCGGTCTTGACCTCGATCGCAGACAGGTGGTTGTACCAGACCTGGTCGCCGTTCGCGAACTGCAGCCGGATCTGATTGCCGTACGCTCCGTCCCACCCGGTCTGAGCGACGGTCGCATTGGCGACGGCGACGTCGGGGGTCCCGCACGCCGTCGCGAAGTCGATACCGGTGTGGTAGCCCGTCGACCAGTAGGGACCGCGCTCGCCGAACCAGACGGTGATGTGGAAGCCGCTCGTCGGCAGCACCCACTTCTGGCTCAACAGTGTCTTCTCGAAGCGCTGGGCGTCGCTCGACGCGCTTTGGAGCAGGGCAGCGCGGCGGGCCGCCTGTCGTGTGACCGCGAGCGGCGCGCTGGCGGCGGCGTCGCCGTCCGTCGTCGCGCCGTCGGGAGAGATGACCGGGCTGGCATTCGCTGCCAGGTCCGGCCGCGATCCCGAGCGGCTGGCCCGCTGGGCGCCGCCTCGACGAGAGGGCACAGCAGCGGGACTGGTCAGGGTGGCCCGCAGGCTCGAATGCGAGGTACCTGAGGCCGTCGTCGTGGCCGCTGGGTCTGACGGCCTCAGATGGACAGCCGTTGCGGCACCTCCGGCAGCCACCACGAGCACCAAGGTCGCAACCACCAGCGCGGACCGGCGCCCGAAGGGGCGACGCCCGATCTGCCGCGGGGGCGGACCCGCTGGGGTCGGGGAGCCCGCTCGTGGGGCACGGTGCTGTGCGGCGCGGTGTGACGGCACAAGGCGGTCATCCTTCTGGCAGGGTACGGGGCGATAACGCGTCGACGACAGTAACGGAACCCGAGGCGCAAACGGAAATACGCAACTAAAAGCGTTGTGGATAGTCACACAGTGTGAGTAATTGGTGGACTTCACCGGTGGTACCCGACTATGGGCTCGATCAATCTCCTCGACTGGTTAGGGTGCAGACGTCGCACGATGTTGCGAGGGCTTGATCGCAGGCACGTCTCGAAGGCGGTGAGGAGCGCAATGGCGCCGGTTCGGATTGTGATCGCAAAGCCAGGTCTCGACGGTCACGACCGGGGCGCCAAGGTCATCGCGAGGGCTCTGCGCGACGCCGGCATGGAGGTCATCTACACCGGCCTGCACCAGACCCCTGAGCAGATAGTCGAGACGGCCATCCAGGAAGACGCCGACATCGTGGGCCTGTCGGTACTCTCTGGTGCGCACATGACGCTCTTCACCAAGGTGCTGGAGCTGCTCGACGCACGCAACGCGCGCGACATCTTGGTCTTCGGTGGCGGAATCATCCCCGAGGCGGACATCCCCCTCCTGGAAGAGGCTGGCGTTGCGCGCATCTTCACCCCGGGCACCAAGACCCGAGACGTCGTCGACTGGGTCAACCACGCGATGGCTCCCACCGACTGAGACCGCTCGTCGGGTTTTCGGGGCCGTCGGCCGACTGGCCCGGACGAACCGCGGCACTTCGCTGCGGCGAGGTACTTCCAGCCCGCCACATCTCCGCGACCGGCACCTGGCCGCAGATCGCAAGCACCGGAGCATGGGACTTCCTGGGGTCGTACAGGCCGTTGAGCAGGTGGATCGAGCCGGGTCCGACGGTACCCATGCAGACACCGAGGGTGCCGGTCAGCTGGGCCTGGGCGCTTACCGCGAACGCCGCGGTCTCCTCGTGTCGTACCCCGATCCACTCGGTGCGCTCCTCCCGGCGAATGGCGTCCGTGACGGGGCTGAGCGCATCTCCGACGATGCCCAGATCTGGCTGACCCCTTGGTCGGCGAGGTGGGCGACGATGAGCTCGGCAACTGTCGGCATGGTTGTCGCTTTCCACCTGGCTGAGCCTGCTGTTTCCTTTGGTGAGAAGGTGAAACCGCAAGCGGTGGCCGGGGTTGCTCCACAGACCTCGCCGAGAGGTCAATCGGCGTCCGACACGCCGGCAGATCCGGGCCGTTGCTGACGTCTCGCGGTGAAGGTGGTGATGTGTGCGGCCAGCTCGTCGGGATGGCTGAGTGCGACCCAGTGTCCGGCGTCGATCTCGACGCGGGTGAGGCGCGGCGCGAAGCGAGCGACGTCGCGCGTGAACGACTCGGTGATGAAGGCGTCGCGCAGCGGCACGACGAGCTGTACGGGCAGGGACGTGCGCGGCCCGCCGGGCACCGGGTCGTGGGAGAAGATGTTGGCCCGGTAGAGCTCCAGCCCGTTCACCGCGTCGCTCGGCAGCGTGGGAGCGAACTGCTGTCGGACCGGGTCGGCCCGCCGCATGATGGGCTCGGCGTACCGGCGAAGTGCGAGTTCTGGCAGCAGCGGCACGTGGAACGCATAGACGTACCACGAGTGCCGCAACTGCCGAAGTGCCTCTCGTCGTCGATGCCAGCCGCCGTGGAGGGCAGCGCTCACGTAGGCGTCCGCATGCTGCAGACACGGCCCGCTGATCGTGGTGTAGGACGCGATGCGTCCCCGCAGTCGGGAGTCGGAGCTCTCGCGGACCACCGCGTCCCACGCCTGGATCGACCCCCAGTCGTGGGCGACGAGGTGGACGGGCTCACCCGGGAACTGCGAGTCGAGGACCGACACCAGATCGCTCAGCAGGTGGCTGAGCCGGTAGCCCTCCGGCCCACGCGGAGCGTCGGACGCGCCGGCACCTCTGACGTCGTAGGCGACACAACGGAACCGGCCCGCCAGTTTGTCGACGACGAGATCCCAGACCGCGTGCGTGTCGGGATAGCCGTGAATGAAGACGACCGGCGGGCCGGACTCTCCGATGCGCCAGACGGCGAGGTGCAGGTCCTCCGAGGACACCCGCAGCTGCTGGGCGCGAGCTGGTGCGGCATCCGGCATGCGTAGTCCCTCCTGCGGCGGCCACCCCGAGTCTGCCAAACGACCGACTCTGGGTAGGCTCCGAGGGCATCTCCGGCGATGGACTGCGGCCACTGGCGACGGCCGGCCACTCGGGGGTGCGCAGCCTCACCGCTGTGAACGGAAGGACGACTGGACCGTGGACCTGATGGAGTACCAGGCGAAGGAACTGTTCGCCAAGCACGGCGTGCCGGTGACGCTGGGAACCGTCATCGTGACGGCCGAGGACGCCGCACCTGCAACCCGGCAGCTCGGCGGCAGGGTGGTCGTGAAGGCGCAGGTCAAGGCCGGTGGCAGGGGCAAGGCGGGTGGCGTCAAGCTTGCGGAGGGGCCGGACGAGGCCGTCGCACGCGCCGGCGAGATCCTCGGTATGCAGATCAAGGGCCTGACCGTGCACCGCGTCCTCGTCGCACCGACCGCCGACATCCGCGCCGAGTACTACTTCTCGTACCTCGTCGACCGGGCCGCGCGTCGCTACCTGTGTATCGCGAGTACCGAGGGTGGTGTGGAGATCGAGGTCGTGGCGCACGAGAACCCTGCCGCCGTCGCGCAGATCGCGATAGACCCGCTGGTCGGTGTCGACGATGCGGTGGCTCGGGAGATCGTCGAGACGACCGGCTTCCCGGCCGAGCAGACGGAGGCCGCTGTCGAGTTCGCCAAGCGGCTCTGGACCGTGTTCGTGGAGGAGGACGCCTCGCTGGTCGAGGTCAACCCGCTGGTGCTGCTGGGCGACGGCACCCTCGAGGCGCTCGACGGCAAGGTGACGCTCGACGACAACGCCGGCTTCCGGCACCCTGACCATTCGGTGTACGAGGACAAGGCGGCTGCCGACCCGCTCGAGGCGAAGGCGAAGGCCAAGGGCCTCAACTACGTGAAGCTCGACGGCGAGGTCGGCGTCATCGGCAACGGTGCCGGGCTGGTCATGTCGACGCTCGACGTCGTGGCGTACGCGGGGGAGCGGCATGGAGGGGTCAAGCCAGCCAACTTCCTCGACATCGGTGGAGGAGCCTCCGCGGAGGTCATGGCCAACGGCCTCGACATCATCTTGGGTGACGATCAGGTCAAGAGCGTCTTCGTCAACGTCTTCGGCGGGATCACGGCCTGCGATGAGGTCGCGAACGGCATCGTGGCGGCACTCGACATCTTGGGCGACACGGCCACCAAGCCCCTCGTCGTGCGCCTCGACGGCAACAACGTCGTCGAGGGCAGGCGGATCCTCGACGAAGCCGAGCATCCGCTGGTGACGATGGTCGACACGATGGACGGGGCGGCGGACCGGGCGGCGGAGCTGGCCTCGTCCGACGCCCGGGCGCAGGGGAGGAGCTGACGATGGCGATCTTCTTGACCGAGCGGAGCCGGGTCATCGTGCAGGGCATGACCGGTTCCGAAGGTTCGAAGCACACCCGTCGGATGCTCGCGTCCGGTACCTCGGTCGTCGGCGGCGTCACTCCCGGCAAGGGGGGGCAGAGCGTCGACTTCGACGGGGTAGCGGTTCCGGTGTTCAGCGCGGTGGCCGAGGCGGTCGATTCCGCGGGCGCCGACGTCTCGGTGGTGTTCGTACCGCCGCGCTTCACCAAGGCGGCCGTGCTGGAGTCGGTCGACGCCGGTGTCGAGCTGATCGTCGTGATCACGGAGGGTGTCCCTGTCAGGGACACCGCCGAGTTCTTCGCCTACGCCCAAGCGAAGGGGACGTCTCGCGTCATCGGACCGAACTGCCCCGGTCTGATCAGTCCCGGCAAGTCCAATGCCGGCATCATCCCCGCTGACATCACCTCATCGGGTCCGATCGGCCTGGTGTCGAAGTCGGGCACCCTGACGTACCAGATGATGTACGAGCTGCGCGACATCGGGTTCTCGTCAGCGGTCGGCATCGGCGGCGACCCTATCGTCGGCTCCACACACATCGATGCCTTGCAGGCCTTCGAGGACGACCCTGACACGGCGGCGATCGTGATGATCGGCGAGATCGGCGGCGACGCGGAGGAGCGGGCGGCCGCCTACATCGAGCACGAGATCACGAAGCCGGTCGTGGGCTACGTCGCGGGCTTCACCGCGCCCGAGGGCAAGACGATGGGCCATGCCGGCGCGATCGTCTCGGGCTCGTCCGGTACGGCGGAGGCCAAGAAGCAGGCCCTCGAGGCGGCCGGCGTCCGGGTCGGGAAGACTCCGTCCGAGACCGCGCAGCTGATGCGCGACCTCCTCAAACCGTCCTGACCCGCGAGACGTCACCAACGGCCCAGAGTTGCCGGCGTGTCGTCTCGCGATTGACGTCTCGTGGGGCCACGGGCTCCGCTTGGTCGTTGCTGAGCGCGTCCTCGAAGGTCAGAGCTGGGACAGCCGCTCGGCCGCCCGATCCGCGATGGTGAGGAAACCATCGGGGGTCACGTCGTACACGCCGCTCGGTGTGAAGGTCGCTTCGGCAACGGTGCCTGCGCTGCGGACGAGCGCGACCCGGAACACCACAGTCGTGCTCTGCGACGTCTGCAGAGATATCCGCCAGACGAAGCCGTGTCCGAAGGACGAGGCGACCTGCGCCGTGTCGCTCACGCCGAGGGTGAGCTGGCGGTTGGCGCAGCCGGCGACCGAGGCCGCGACGCTGGCGACGAAGCTCTTCGCCACACCGACGCTCGGGAATGTTCCGAGCGTCTCGGTCATGCCGAAGATGGCCGGAAGCTGGCCCGCAGCGGAGATGAGGTAGCTGCGTGCGGTCACGTCGGCTGCGCCCGCGCCGGTGAAGTCGGCGCGGTCGCACTCGGTCGCTGCCGGGTTGGTCGTCGTCGCCGCGGGTCGGGTCGCCACCCACGGCTCGCTCAGCCCCGGGAAGAGTGGGAGGTCGACCGTGGAGAGGAAGCCGGGTGCCACCGGGTCCGGCGGCGGTACCTGGGCCGCTGACCGGTATGGGGGCGTGGCGCATGCGCCGCCGGAGTCGCCGCACACCTTGTCCACCGATGCCCCGAGCAGGCGTACCAAGCGAGCGTTCCGCAGCGGTTGGGTGTCTGCCTTCACGACGACGAACGTGGACACGGTCGCCCCGCTCCTGGCGATCGCCACCTGCTTGGTGTGGACGCCGTTCGAGTCCGCGTACTGCAGGCTGAGCACGGTTGCCTGGTCACCGACTCCCTGGACCCGCTGGACGGCGACGACGCGGTGGGACCCCGGTGCGCATGTCCCGAACTGTCCCACCTGGGACGCGTAGGCCGCGGCGGCGTCCGAGACGCTCGATGCGACGTCGAGCGACTGAGTGACCGTGACCGCGATCTGCCGCGAGATGATCGTGCGTACCCAGTAGTGCGCGGCGGTGGTCGAGGTCGGGGCCGCGTCGAGGCACACGTCGGCTGGTTTGGCGTCGCCGAAGTCTGACGAGGTCGAGCCGAGCGACCACGTACTGGAACGATCCAGGACTGACACCTGGGGCACCCTCGCCAGGTCGGCGCGCCGCACCTGAGATTTCGGCGGGCCAGGGGCCGGCGTGGTGCTCGGCGCATTCGTCGTCTTGTTGGGCTGTGGGGGCGGCGCGGACGCGGCGGGTCGCCGGGCCGCGCTGATGCTGCCGGCACCGATGGCGATTGCGAGGAGGGCGACACCCGCGACGAGCAGGAGCGACTCGCGGCGTCGCCGGTTGCCTCTGGCCCTGTACCGGGGAGCCTGGTTGACCCGCTCGTGCGGCAGGTCCGAGCGCAGTCCGGCAAGGGCGGCAGGTACGCCTGCCGGTACCACGCCCGCCTCCTCGAGCGACCGGGCTGCCCGTTCTGCCGCTACGGCCGCGGCGGACTCGGTGAGGCCGACCTCCCGGGCGGCGGAGTCCGCGTCGAGACCGGCGAGGTGGCGGGCGACGAGGAGGTGCCGGTCCTGAGGGGTCAGGCGGGCCAGCGCAGCCAGGAGCGGGCGGTGGTCGTCGGAGATGCGCCGAGCGCTCTGGTACCACGGCTCGTGGCTGCGGTTGCGTCGCCTCGAGCTGGCCGTGAACGCCCGTGAGCGCACCCACGCCTCGGGGTCGGGGTCCGTCGACACCTTGTTCCAGTGCTGCGCCGCAGAGACGTACCCCTCCGCAAGCGCCCGTTTCGCGACATCGGGGTCTCCGGAGTACGCGAACACCTGGTGGAGCAGCCGCTCACGTGAGTCGCGGTAGAACGCATCAAACGCGTCTCCTCGCGACATCGACGAAGCTCCTCCTGTGTAGTGGCTCCCACACCCAGCGTGCCAGGGACCCTCTCAGCGCCGACGGTACGTGATCGAGCCGGTGCGGGACTACTTCGCGGAGGTCACGAGCAGCAGTCCGGTGCCGAGCGGCGGCGTGTCAAGCGCCGTCCGTCCGCCGTCCTCGGGAGACGATGTGAGGCAATGACCGATCTGATGTCTCGACCCATCCTGCGTGTCCCGCCGAGCGCCGCGACGCCTGGTCGAACGGTGCAGCTCTCGGGCGCCTTGGCTGGCGGAGTGGTCGCCGCAGTCGGGCTCATCGTCTGCCTCGCATGTTCCGTCGCCGCCTGGTTCTCCGCCGACACGGGCTCGTTCGGAGGTGGGGTCCGGGCCGGCGTCCTTGCCTGGCTGCTGGCCAATGGTGCGAGCCTGCACACACCGGTTGCGACGATCACCATGGTCCCGCTGGGTGCAGTGTTCTCGGCCGCAGGGTTGGTGTACCTCGGCGGGCGCTGGGCAGGTCGGCACTCGGCCGTCGCCTCGCTCCGAGATGTGGCGCGCGGCGGCGCGGCGCTTGCCGCGGTGTACGGCTTCGTCGTCTTGACCGCCGCCGGCGTGGCACGCGGCGGTGAGGTCAATGCCGGAGTGGTACGTCCGACGCTGGCCGCTCTTGCATTGGGGCTGGCCCTCGGCGGCGCCGGAATTCTGCGAGGGGCCGGCCTGACGCGGCGCCTACTGGCCCGGTTGCCCGTCCGGCTCCGCGCCGCGGCGGCCGGCGCCTTGGCAGGTGTTGCCGTCATGCTCGTTGCCGGCGCCCTCCTCGTCACCGGTTCGCTGGTCGCGCACTTCTCTCTAGCGGTCAATCTCGCTGAGGGACTCCACACGGGGATCGTGGGCGGCATCTTGATCGCCCTGATCGGTATGGCAGTGCTGCCCAACGCCGTCGTGTGCGCAGGGGCGTTCGCTGCCGGCCCGGGGTTCGCCGTCGGTGCCGGCACCGCTGTCGCGCCTGGCGGGGTCACTCTCGGGGCGCTGCCTGCCTTTCCCCTCCTGGCGGCGGTTCCGCATGACGCGGACGCCCGCTGGCTTCAGGCGCTCGTTCTCGTACCCGTCATCGCCGGGGTGGCTGCCGGGCTGACGGCCATCCGTCGTTGTCCGGCGGCCCGATGGGACACGGCGGGCCTGATGGGTGGGCTCGCCGGGATGCTGGGCGGCCTCATGTTCGGTGTGCTGTGCGAACTGGCCTCCGGCGCCGTCGGCCCGGGCCGGATGCAGGACATCGGCCCCGACGTCCTGGCAACCCTGGCCGTATGCGTCGTCGCCGGAGCAATGGGCGGTGCGCTCGCGGCCGGTGGCTGGACCTTCGTCTGGGGTCTTCGACACCCTCGACCTCACGGTTCCCCGTCACCTGAAGATGCAGAGTGCAGGGCGCTCTGGCTACCTGAGCTCTGGCTACCCTGGAGTCGGACCTCAGCGTTACTGTCTCGAACGACGCACAGTCTCGAGCGAGGAGCGCCTCCGTGTCAGAAGTCGGTGCATCGCCGCCGTTCGACGGCGACGTCAGCAGCCAGCCATGGCTCGACGCCGGCCGGGACCCGGACGACCGGGCGCGCCTGCTCGTCGAGGCGCTGACCTTCGAGGAGAAGATCGGACTCGTCTCGGCGCCGATGGCCGTACCGTCCGCCGGGCAGTCCCCGCCGCCTGGGGTCATCGGCTCGGCCGCCGCCACTCCCGATGTCGCGCGGGTGGGATTGCCGATGATCCAGGAGAGCGACGCCAGCCTCGGGATCTCCAACCCGAACAACGTCAGACCGCACGACACCTCGACAGCTCTGCCGTGCAGCGTCCTGCTCGGTGCCACCTTCGACCCCGAGCTGGCCCGTGCCGGCGGAAAGGTGGTCGGTGCCGAGTCGGCAGCCATGGGCTTCGCGATACAGCTCGCCGGTGGCGCCAACCTGATCCGCGAGCCACGGGGCGGTCGAAACTTCGAGTACGTCAGCGAAGACCCGTTGCTGACCGGCGTGATCGCCGGGGCGGCCATCGACGGCATCCAGAGCCAGGGGGTGGCGTCCACCCTCAAACACTTCGCCGTGAACGCCCAGGAGACCGGGCGCGTCATGGTGAGCTCGGAGATCGGCGAGGCGAACCTGCGAGAGTCCGACCTGCTCGCCTTCCAGATCGCTGTCGAGCACGGTCGCCCGCACTCGGTCATGACGGCGTACAACCGGGTCAACGGTGAACAGGCGTCCGACCACGAGTTCCTGCTCAGCCGGGTGCTCAAGGGCGACTGGGCCTACCCCGGGTTCGTGATGTCCGACTGGGGCGGCACCCACTCGACGCAGAAAGCCGCACTGGCGGGTCTCGACCGGCAGTCGGGCAGCCAGCTCGACGCGGAGCACTACTTCGGCGCGCCGCTCGCGAGGGCTGTCGAGCGTGGAGACGTCCCGATGGCGCGGCTGGACGACATGGTCTTCCGGCTGCTCCGAGCGCTCATCGCTGTCGGATTCCTCGACCGTACCGGCGTTGCGGCATCGATCTCGACGCCCACCAGCGCATCGCACAGGCGACCGCCGAGCGGGGGATCGTGCTGCTCGCCAACGATGGCACGCTCCCCCTGAAGACCCCGACGAGCGTGGCCGTGATCGGAGGACATGCCGACGTCGGTGTGCTGTCCGGCGGCGGATCGTCCCAGGTGGCGCCGGCTGGGTCCATCCAGGAGCAGGGTCGCTCGATCGCTGACATCTTCCAGATCCCGCGCACCTATCATCCGTCGTCGCCGCTGAGCGCGCTCAGGTCGGCGCTTCCGGACACCGACGTCGGCTACCTGGACGGCAGTGACATCCCTGCCGCGGTGACGGCGGCCGAGCGGGCAGACGTTGCGCTCGTGTTCGTCGAACAGTGGATGGCCGAGGGGCACGATGTCCCCGACCTCGGCCTGCCCGGTCGCCAGGACGAGCTCGTCAGCGCGGTCGCAGCGGCCAACCCCCGTACGGTCGTCGTGGTGGAGTCCGGTGGGCCGGTGCTCATGCCGTGGCTGGACGACGTGGCCGCAGTCGTGGCGGCCTGGTATCCGGGGTCTCGCGGTGGCGAGGCCATCGCAGCGGTCCTGACCGGTGCGGTCTGTCCCTCGGGACGGCTCCCGGTGACGTTCCCGGCCGGAGTCGACCAGCTGCCGAGGCCGGCCATGTACGACCCCGAGGACACGACCTCCCATCCAGGGGCGCCACGCAAGGGGGAGTTCAGCGAGAACTACGACATCGAAGGTTCCGATGTCGGCTACCGGTGGTACGAGCGCGAGCGGCTGACGCCGCTGTTTCCGTTCGGGTTCGGCCTGTCGTACACGACGTTCGCGTACTCCCCGGCGGACGTCGTCGTGGCGTCCGACCCATCCGGAGGACCTGCGATCACCGTCTCCCTCGACGTCACCAACACCGGCGAGCGAGACGGGACCGATACCGTCCAGGTCTATGTCCGCCAACCCGGCCAGACGCACGCCAGGCTCGCCGGGTTCGCGCGCGTCCCGCTCCAGGCTGGGCAGACCCATCGGGTTGACATGGCGCTCGAATCTCGCGTCTTCGCCGACTACGACGTCGCTCTTCCGGGTTGGCGATGGAAGCCAGGGAGCTACACCCTCGCTGCTGTGATGGATGGCCATACCCCGGCCTGGCGGGGGGTCGTCGAGCTGGCGGAGTCGACGAGAGCACCCTGACCGAGCACTGCCGGGTCGAGAACCGACCTACGAATCTGCGTTCGCCGGCTGCGGCTGGCAGCTACGAGGAGCTGACAGCAGAGCGGTACGCCGCGTGCAGGCGCTCGCGAACGCTCGTTGATGGCGCTGGGGCTTCGGAGCCGAGATGTGAGTGACGAAGCTCGTCCATGAGCTCTTGCCAAAGCGCGGGGCCGCCCTCTTCGAGCAGCTCGGCGCGAACGCGCAGCGCCCGGGTCGTGGGCCGGTGGCGAAGGCCCCAGCTGCCGAGCTGCGCGAACACGGGCACGAGTTGGATCGCAGGTTCGGTCAGGCTGTAGCGCGCCCGCTGGCCGGCTCGCGTGTCCTCGCGGGTGAGCAGTCCCAGCTCGACGAGTCGCTTGAGTCTGGCGGCGAGAATATTCGAGGCGATCCCCTCTTGAGAGCCAGCCTGGAGCTCTCGAAAATAACGGCGGTCTCCGAAGACGATGTCGCGCAGGACGAGCAGGCTCCAGCGATCACCGAACACCTCGATGGTGGCGTTGATCGGGCAGCCCGACCGCGGCTCATGCGCTTCGCCCATAGTGCTTGCAATCTACAACTGCGAGACACTACGGTCTCGGCAAGCGATTGCAAACCGCAAGCGGAAGGAGCCCCATGCTCAAGCAGGTCGCGGACGGTGTGCTGGTCCACGAGAGCGAGTTCTGCCGGAGCAACGCCGTTGTCGTGCACGGCCGGGCTGGCGTATTGCTCGTCGACCCTGGGGTGCTCGGCTACGAAATGGCCTGCCTTGCGAACGACATTCGCGAGCTGGGCGAGACCGTTGTGGCTGGCTTCTCCACGCACCCTCATTGGGATCACCTGCTCTGGCACCCCCAGTTCGGCGTGGCGCCTCGTTACTGCACGGCGCGCTCCGCGGATCGCCTCCGAGATCGGCTGTCGGACGCACGCGGGAGAGCTCGCGTCGCCGAGCTGATACCGCCGGACATCGTCGAGAAGGTACCCCTGGACCTGCTCGGCCTCATGAGCGGCCTGCCCGCCGAGACGGCGCACGTTCCTTGGGATGGCCCGCAGGTCCGCATTGTCGAGCATCAGGCGCATGCCCCGGGGCACGCGGCGCTGCTGATCGAAGAGCGCGGGGTTCTCGTCGCCGGCGACATGCTTTCTGATGTCTTGATTCCGATGCTGGACCTGAACGACACTGCGGATCCGATCGAGGACTACCTAGCCGCGCTGCGGCTGTTCGAGGCCGTGGCGAGCGACGTCGATGTCCTCGTCCCCGGCCACGGGTCTGTCGGCGGAGCTGATCAGGTACGCGCGCGGATCGACCAGGATCGGGCCTACGTGCGCGCCTTGCGTGACGCCGACATTCTCAGGGATCCACGGATCGGTCCGTCTGCCAAGGACGGCTGGGAATGGGTGGCCAGCGTGCACGAGGGGCAGATCCAGCGCCTCGCCCAACGAAGCGACGCGAAGATCAACGACCAAGAGAGCAGGTGAACCGATGGCCAGGTTGATCTACTCGGCGATCGCTTCGGTGGACGGCTACGTCGAGGACACGGCAGGCGCCTTCGACTGGTCGGCGCCCGACGACGAGGTGCTCGCCTACGTCAACGACCTCGAGCGGCCGATAGGGACGTACCTCTACGGGCGCCGGATGTACGAGACGATGGCGTACTGGGAGACCGCGAGCATCGACGACGGCCAGACCGAGCCGGAGCGCGACTTCACGCAGATCTGGCGCGCGGCCGAGAAGATCGTCTACTCGCGCACCATGCCGACGGTGGCGACGGCCCGCACGCTCCTCGAGCGCAGCTTCGACCCGGCCGACGTGCGGCGGCTCAAGCAGTCATCGACGAGCGACCTCTCGATCGGCGGCGCCGACCTCGCCGGCCAGGCGCTGGCCGCCGGGCTCGTCGACGAGTGTCAGGTCTTCCTCGGCCCGATCGCGATCGGCGGCGGCAAGCCGGTCTTCCCGCTGGGTGTCCGCCTACGGCTCGAGCTGCTCGACGAACATCGCTTCAGCGGCGGCGCGGTCTGCCTTCGCTACGCAGTGCTGCCGGCCGATACATCGACGAGCTGATGTCCGTCGGTGGGAGACGCGGCGCGATCCGTCGCGTTGACGGCGCCGACCAGGGCACCCTGACCGAGTGCTGCCGCGACTAGAACATACGTTCGAGTGAGAGTAGGATCTCGGCATGGCCACGCACCTCCAGGCATCACTGCTCGACGCGGCACCGCCCGGCGGCGCGGCGCTGGGCCCGCTCGGCGGCGTGCAACGGACGAGGCTCAGCCACGGCGCGTGGATCGACGTGCTGCCCGGCTGGGTGACCGGCTCCGACGACCTGTTCCTGAGGCTGGTCGAGCTCGTGCCGTGGTACGCGGAGCGGCGCACGATGTACGACCGAGTCGTCGACGTGCCCAGGCTGTTGAGCTGGTACGGCGAGGACGCTGAGCTTCCCGACCCGCTCCTCGTTCATGCCATGCGTGCGCTCGACGTGCATTACCGCAAAGAGCTCGGTGAGCGGTTCCGCACCGCCGGCCTCTGCTACTACCGCGACGGCCGCGACAGCGTCGCGTGGCACGGCGACACCATCGGCCGTAGCAAATACGAGGACACGTTGGTGGCGATCGTGTCGCTTGGAGCCGCCCGACGGCTGATGCTGCGGCCGCGGTCCGGCGGCCGCTCGATCGGCTTCGCGCTCGGTCATGGTGACCTGATCGTGATGGGAGGCTCGTGCCAGCGCACCTGGGAGCACTCGATACCCAAGACCGCCCGCCCGGTCGGACCGCGGATCAGCGTGCAGTACAGGCCTCTCGGGGTGCGCTAGGGGCGGACTGCCGTGGCTGCGCCTGACCTTCGTGAGCTACGACTTGTTCTCCGAACGTAGCAACGCGATCCGTTCGAGAAGGTTCTCGAGAGACTCCTCGAACTCGACGGCCGAATGGTCTTCGGCGAGCGCTCCGTGCAGGCGTTGCACGTGCGGAAACGCTGAAAGGCTCTTCGACTCGTCCTCGCCGTCGTCGAGGACATCGAGCGGACCAACGTCGGCGCCGAGGCCGGAGACCTCGAGAAGCAGATGGCCAAGGAGGAAGCTCGTGAAAGCCCGGTACGCCGCAACAGCGGCGGTATCTGAGAAGCCTTCGGTGATGAGGCCGTCAAGGAACGACTCGACCCACTTCAGGTTGCGGAGCGGCGGCCGCAGCCAGGGCGCCTCCGGTGGCCGAGACGCCACCAACGGGAATGCCTTGGGGTGGGTGAGCGCGATCCGCCGTACGCCGTGGGCCAGCCGCTGCAGGTAGTCCTGCCAGCCGTGACGCGGAGAATCGAGGATGTCCTCGTCGTCGTAGATCTCGTTGATGATCGTGTCGACCACGCCGTCGAGGAGCTCTTCACGCCCGGGGATGTAGCGGTAGAGCGACATGGCCTCGACGCCGAGAGACCGTCCCAGTCGTCGCATGGTCAGCCCTGGGAGGCCCTCGTCATCGATGAAGGTGATCGCCGCTGCGAGGATGCGTCCCCGGTCGAGCGGAATGCGGGCTGACGGGGGCTTGCGCCCCTGTACGACTGCTGCATCGACGTCGATGACCGGCCGCCCTTCTCGTCTGAGGCACCCCGGCAGGCTTGACCGAGAAGCCTTGTTCACCCGTTGATGTGACAACCGTATCGTTTCGTCGAAGACGACGTGCGTGGCTAGGTGACTTACGCGGTAAACGCCGTGCCGAACGTGCTCCGCGACAAGGCCGTGCCACCAGCGTCCTCGCTCGTGCCCGTCATGACGAGGCCCCGCCACCACGAGGTGACGGGGCCTCGACGGGTTGATCAGATGCGGTTTTCGCCGGCGGTGTCGACGTCGCTGGCGGTGTGGACGTCGCCCTCGGTCTCGACGCGCTCCTTGCGGACCTCTTCGGTGACGGTCTGCTCGGCGGTCGTCTCCTGCGTGCCGAGGCGAACCCGCTCGACCGGCTCAACTGTCTTGTCGACCACGGGGACGTCCTCGTGGAGGACGACCTCGTGCTCATCCTCGGAGATGGCGGTGCCAGAGGTGGCCTCGCCGATGTTGGCGTCGGTGATCGGCTCGCGCTCGACGACGACCTCCTCGCGGCTGACCGGGACCGTCTGGGTGACGTTCTCGGTGACGACGTACTTGCGCAGCCGGGCCCGGCCCGCCTCGCGGCGCTCGGTGCCGACGTTGAGCCGCTCCTCCGAAACCGTCATGGCGTCGTCGGTGGTCGGTCCAGTGGTGTCGTACCCGGTCGTGGTAGTCGTGTCCGCGCCCTCGCCGTGGCCAGACGTGCTCTCGGTACCTGTCGTGGTGGTGCTGTCATAGTCGCTGTCGGAGTAGCCGACGCCGTAGTAGGAGTACAGCTCGCGCTCCTCGTCGGGTGACAGATGGCCGTCGGAGGCGACGTTGGGTGCGCCCTTGACCAAGTCCTTGTCGAAGGGCACGGTGAGCCGGTCACCCGAGAATGAGGCGTCCGACAGCGGGATGAAGCTCTCGTTCATCCCGAACAGGCCGGTATTGACGGTTACCCAGGCCGGCTGACCAGTCTGGTCGTCCAGGTACACCTGCCCGACGCTCCCGATCTTGTTGCCGTCCGAGCCGTATGCGTCACTACCAGCGACCTGGTCGATCTGACCTTGATCCAGCATGTGGTGGTTCCTCTCTGCAAGCGAAAAGGACGAGCGATCTGCTGCATCCCATACCTGCCTGTACCCCCGCTGGCCCGAACATAACCGATTGGTAACAAGAAAATTTACAGCGTAAGGTGACGTGGACATACGGGCGGACCGCGTCCGTGCCTGGCCAGATCCCGAACTGAGTGAGTCGGCGACATCGATGCTGTCGTCGGAACGCACCACGAGAGGTACCCGTGACGAACGACAGCAATACGGCGCCGGTCTCGCAGCGCGCCGAGAACGACTCCGCCCACACCGGCAGCATGCGCGCCGGCGACTACCGCAAGCGCGAAGCCAAGATCGACCGCAACCCTGAGGCCACCGAGGCCAAGCGCCGCGAGGAGTTCGGCGGGTTCAACCTCGGCGCCGACTTCTTCGGCTGGCTCGTGGCTGTCGCCCTCGCCGTGCTCGTCGCAAGCATCGTGGGAGCGATCGCCGCCGCGGTGGGCTCCAGCCTGCACGTGACGCAGACCGACGCGCAGCGGCAGGCCGGCACGTTCGGCATTCGCCACGGCGATCGCCTTGCTGGTGGTCTTGATGCTCGCCTACTACGCGGGTGGCTACGTCGCGGGTCGGATGTCTCGGTACGACGGCGGCCGCCAGGGCGCCGGGGTGTGGCTCATCGGCCTGGTCGTGACCCTCGTCGTGGTCGGGGTCGGAATCGCGTTCGGCTCCGAGTACAACATCTTCAACCGGGTCAACCTGCCGTCGGTGCCGATCCCGAGCAACACCGCGACCTGGGGCGGGATCATCACCCTAGCCGCGATCTTGCTCGGTACCCTCCTCGCCGCCTTCGTCGGCGGCAAGGTGGGTCACCGGTACCACACCAAGGTCGACAGGGTCCGCGCGTAGCCCAAAGGATCTCCAACCCCCAGAACCGGACTCTGAGGTCGCCATAGCGCCCTGCAGAGTCCGGTCTCTAGGGTTGCAGTCGTGGTGACCGCCCGTCTCGTCGTCCTCGTGTCCGGTGCCGGTACCAACCTGCAGGCGCTGCTCGATGCCTGCGCCGAGCCGAGCTACGGCGCGAGCGTCGTCGGCGTAGGAGCCGACAGGGCGGGCACGCTCGCGATCGACCGCGCCCGAGCCGCCGGCGTCGACACGTTCGAGCTGCCGTTGGCATCGGCGCCGAGCCGAGAGGCCTGGGACCAGGAGCTCACCGCGAAGGTGGCGTCCTTCGAGCCCGACCTCGTCGTACTGGCCGGCTTCCAGAAGCTCACCGGTGCCTCCTTCCTGGCGCGGTTCGGAGGGCGGTGTGTCAACACCCATCCGGCTCTGCTGCCCTCGTTCCCGGGGATGCACGGCCCGCGCGACGCCTTGGAGTACGGCGTCAAGATCTCCGGCGCGACCCTCTTCGTCGTCGACGCCGGCGTCGACACTGGTGCCATCGTGGCGCAGGCCGCGGTACCCGTGCAGGAAGATGACACCGAAGCAGTCCCTCCACGAGCGGATCAAGCTGGTGGAAAGGGTCGTCCTGGTCGAAACCGTGGGCCGGATGGCCCGCGAGGGCTACACGGTCTCCGGCAGAAAGGTCACCGTCCCGTGAGCGATGACAGGCGGCGCCTGACCAGGGCGCTCATCTCGGTGTACGACAAGCACGGCCTCGAGGAGCTGGGCCGTGCGCTCGCCGACGCCGGCGTCGCCTTGGTCTCGACCGGCTCGACGGCGTCACGTCTCGCGGCTGCCGGCCTGGCCGTCACCCGGGTGGAGGACCTGACCGGGTTCCCGGAATGCCTCGACGGGCGGGTCAAGACGCTGCACCCGAGCGTGCACGCCGCAATCTTGGCCGACCAGCGTCTCGCGTCGCACTGCGAACAGCTCGAGCGGCTCGGCATCGAGCCGTTCGACCTGGTCGTGTCCAACCTGTACCCGTTCACCGAGACGGTGCTGTCAGGCGCCTCGCAGGACGACTGCATCGAGCAGATCGACATCGGCGGCCCGGCCATGGTGCGGGCAGCGGCGAAGAACCACGCCAGTGTCGCGGTGGTGTCGTCGCCGGGGCAGTACGGCCTCGTCGAGGAGGCGTTGGCGGAGGGCGGGTTCACGCTCGACCAGCGCAGGCGGCTGGCTGCCGAGGCGTTCGTGCATACCGCCTCGTACGACGTCCACGTGGCCTCCTGGATGGGCAACGTCGTGGCCGACACCAGCGGCGGCAGCGGCTTCCCGGCGTGGGTCGGTGCCACCTGGAACCGTGCCGATGTCTTGCGTTACGGCGAGAACCCGCATCAGCGGGCGGCCCTGTACGTCGGCGGGTTCGTCCCCTCACCGGAGCTGGCCCAGGCCGAGCAGCTCCACGGCAAGCAGATGTCGTACAACAACTACGTCGACGGCGACTCGGCCCGGCGCACGGCGTACGGGTTCGATGCGCCGACGGTGGCGATCATCAAGCACTCCAACCCCTGCGGGATCGCCGTCGGCGGCAGACATCGCGGAGGCGCACCGCAAGGCGCATGCCTGCGACCCCGTCTCGGCGTTCGGAGGGGTGATCGCGACGAATCGGCCGGTGAGCGCACAGATGGCCCGGCAGGTCGCGGAGATCTTCACCGAGGTCGTGATCGCTCCGGACTTCGACGAGGAGGCGGCCGAGGTGCTGGCCGCCAAGAAGAACATCCGCCTGCTGAGGGCCGCACCCGCAGCTCGCGGGGGGATCGAGACCCGCGCCGTCTCCGGTGGCCTGCTGATGCAGACCGCCGACGCGATGGACGCACCGGGCGATGATCCGGCTACGTGGACGCTCGCCTCCGGTACGCCTCTCGACCAGGACGGGCTCGCGGACCTGGACTTCGCCTGGCGGGCCTGCCGGGCTGTCAAGTCCAACGCGATCGTGCTGGCGAGCGACCTGGCCACTGTCGGCATCGGCATGGGCCAGGTCAACCGGGTCGACTCGGCCCGGCTCGCCGTTACCCGGGCGGGCGAGCGCGCAGCAGGGTCGTACGCGGCGTCGGACGCTTTCTTCCCCTTCGCGGACGGCTTACAGGTCCTGATCGACGCAGGTGTGCGCGCCGTCGTCCAGCCTGGCGGTTCACTGCGCGACGACCAGGTCGTGGCGGCAGCGCGTCGCGGCCGATCTGACGATGTACCTGACCGGTACCCGGCACTTCTTCCACTGACGCGCCGAGCCGTCGGTCAGGCGCGGGTCTGACACAATCGGCAGGTGACCGCACGCATTCTCGACGGCAAGGCGACCGCTGCCGCAATCCGCGCCGACCTCACCACCAGAGTGGCTCGACTGGCCGAACTGGGCGTGACGCCCGGCCTCGGGACGGTCATCGTCGGCGAGGACCCCGGCAGCTTGTCGTATGTCGCCGGCAAGCACCGAGACTGCGCGCAGGTCGGCATCGCCTCCATCCGCTCGCACCACCCGGCGGACATCAGCTCAGGAGTTTCTCGAGCAACGGATCGCCGAGCTCAACGACGACCCGGCATGTACCGGGTTCATCGTGCAGCTTCCGCTGCCGAAGCACCTCGACACCCATCGCGCGATCGAGCTCGTCGACCCGGGCAAGGATGCCGACGGCCTGCACCCCACCAACCTCGGGCGCCTCGTCCACATGGACGACGCGCCGCTGCCCTGCACGCCGCGCGGCATAGTCGAGCTGTTGCGTGCCTATGACGTGGAGCTCGACGGCGCCGAGGTATGTGTGGTCGGTCGCGGGGTCACCGTAGGACGCCCGCTGGGACTGGTGCTGACGCGTCGCAGCGAGAACTCGACGGTGACGCTGTGCCATACGGGTACGAAGGACCTGGCCTCCCACGTCCGACGCGCCGACATCGTCGTCGCTGCCGCAGGCGTGTCCGGGCTGATCTCGGCGGACATGGTCAAGCCGGGTGCCGCGGTGCTGGACGTCGGGGTGTCTCGCACGGAGGCCGGCATCGTCGGCGACGTCGCCCCCGGGGTCGCAGACGTCGCCGGAGCGCTCGCTCCGATGCCGGGCGGTGTCGGCCCGATGACGCGGGCGATGCTCTTGACGAATGTGGTCGAAGCCGCCGAGCGGGCGGCCAGCGGGATGTGAACTGGCTGCAGAAGCCTTCGACGACCGGTGGGATCATCTACCTGACCGTCGTCGCGATGCTGCTGGCCGGTCTGGTCGTGGTCCTCCTCGGTGGTTGGCGCAGCGGGGTTGCGCTCATGGGAGCGAGCTTCGGGGTCGCTTTCGTGGCGCGGAGCGTGCTGCCCGACAATCGGGCGGGCATGCTGCGGATTCGGCGACGGACTGTCGACCTGATGGCGATGGGTGTCTGCTGTGTGGGCATGTTGGTGCTCTCGGTCGTCATTCCCAACCGCCCCTGATCTTGGAGGGCAGGAGGGTCCGACCGAGTGGGTGGAACGGTCGGCCGAGACGGTCCGATGTCCCCCGGCGACTGGGCAGGACTCCGCGGCTGCTACCCAGCGGGGCGCCCCGTAACTACAGTGGACGTGCGGTGGTGCGTCATAAGAGATGAGTTGATCAATGCGCAACGTCAAGACGGATCGAGACTCGGTCCGGGCTGCGCTTCGCCGGGCCCGGTACGAGGTGCTGCCGACGGCGAAGATCGAGACGACAGTCGTCGAGACGGTTCCCCACGACGTGACGTTGACAGTGACGGCCAGCCCCGCGAAGGGCATGGGAGCGACGCTCGACCTGACCGAGCGCCTGATGGGGCACGGGTACACGGTGGTTCCGCACCTCGCCGCCCGCATGATCTCTGGCCCTGATGAGCTCGAAGCGATCGTGGCCCGTCTCACCGGCCTGGGCGTCGAGGACGTCTTCTGCCCGGCCGGCGACGCCGACCCGCCGGCAGGGGAGTACACCGGTTCGGTGGCGATGCTCGAGCACCTCACGCAGATGGGCAAGCCGTTCCAGCACGTCGGCATCACGGGCTACCCGGAGAGCCATCCGGCGATCGAGGACGACATCACGATCCAGTCGATGTGGGACAAGCGGGCACACGGGACGTATGTCGTCAGCAACCTCTGCTTCGACCCGGCCACGATCCACGCGTGGCTGAAGCGGATGCGGCGTCGCGGTATCACCATGCCGGTGCTGATCGGGCTGCCGGGACCGGTCGAAAGAGCGAAGCTGCTCACGATGGCGACCAGGATCGGGGTGGGCCAGTCCATCAAGTTCCTCAGCTCGCACGCGTCGATGTTCGCCCGGATCGCCGCTCCAGGTGGGTTCAGTCCGGATCGGTTCCTGCAGAAGTCTGCCGGCTATCTGGGCGATGAGTCGCTCAACGTAGCCGGCCTGCACATCTTCACGTTCAACCAGGTCGCCGAGACCGAGGCGTGGCGTCAGGACCTCCTCGGCGCCTGACGGACGGGCACAGAGCACGGCCGAGGGGCAGTAAAACACCGTCCGCTCGGCCGCTCAGCGGAAGACGACTGTCTTGGTGCCGTTGAGCATGACCCGGGTCTGCGAGTGCCACCGGACCGCCCGCGACAGTACCTGGCTCTCCACGTCGCGTCCGGCCGCGGCGAGCTGCTCGGCCGTGAAGCTGTGGTCGACCCGGGCCACGTCTTGCTCGATGATCGGCCCTTCGTCGAGGTCCGAGGTGACGTAGTGGGCGGTGGCGCCGATGAGCTTCACTCCGCGCTGGTGCGCCTGATGGTAGGGCCGGGCGCCCTTGAAGCTGGGCAGGAACGAGTGATGGATGTTGATCGCCCGGCCGGACAGCGCACGGCAGGTCTCGTCGGAGAGCACCTGCATGTAGCGCGCGAGCACGACCAGGTCGACGCCGAGGTCGTCGACCAGGTCGAGCAGCTGCCGCTCGGCCGACGCTTTGGTATCCGCAGTCACGGGAATGTGGTGGAACGCGATGCCGTAGGAGTCGGCGAGCCGCTCGAAGTCGCGGTGGTTCGAGACGATCGCGGGGATCTCGATCTGCAGCGCACCGGTACTGGTGCGAAAGAGCAGGTCGTTGAGGCAGTGACCGAACTTCGACACCATCACCAGAGTCCGGTACGGCGCGCCGGCCATCCAGAGCTCCCAGGTCATGGCGAACCGGTCGGCCACCGGCAAGAAGCCGGCCCGCAGCTCCTCGATCCCCACACGCCGGGTCGGTGGTCTCCACGTGCACACGCATGAAGAACCGACCGGTCTCCGCGTCGCCGAACTGCTGGCTCTGGATGATGTTGCCGGAGTGCTCGAAGAGGAACCCGGACACGGCGTGCACGATCCCGGGCTGGTCGGGGCAGCGCAGAGTGAGCACGAAGTCGTCTCTGCGCGGGGACGGGGTCATGTCGAGAAGTATGGATTGAGCCCGGGTGGTTGTCGCGCCAGATGCATTACTGTCTCGTCATGAGCAACGCAGCCCTCGACGGCGTGGGTACGGGCGACGCGACGACCACTGTGCAGTCGGTCGACCGGGCGGTATCGATTCTGGAGATCCTGGCCCGCTCTGGTGACGTCGGGGTCACTGACCTTGCGCAAGAGCTCGGTGTGCACAAGTCGACGGCGTTCCGGTTGGTCGCCGCGCTGGAGCGCCGAGACCTCGTCGAGCAGAACTCCGGTCGCGGGAAGTACCGGCTCGGCCCGGGGATACTGCGGCTGGCGGGTGCCTCCACCGCGAGGCTCGATGTCGTGCAGGAGAGCCGAGGCGTCGCGCGTGCCTTGGCGCAGCGCACCGGGGAGACGGTCAACCTTGCGGTACTGAGCGACGGCGCCGCGCTGTACATGGACCAGGTGGCGGGCTCGTCGGCGCTGCAACCGCACAACTGGGTCGGTCAGCGCATCCCGCTCCACGCGACCTCCAACGGCAAGGTACTGCTCAGCGCCCTGGAGAGTCCCGAAGTGCGGAGGCAGGTGCCGGCCCTACAGCCGTACACAGCCAGGACCATCACGACGATGAAGGTCCTGCTGAAGGAGCTTGACGACGTACGCCTGCGCGGCTATGCGACGGCCGTCGACGAGCTGGAGATCGGGCTGACAGCTGTTGCCGCGCCGGTACGCGACGGGCACGGCGAGGTGCTCGCCTCGATGAGTGTCTCGGGACCGACCTTCCGGATGGACTCCGGTCGGCTGCCTGAGATCGCTCAGGCGGTGGTGGCCGCCGCGCACGACGTGTCTCGCCGCCTCGGCTGGCGAGGCTGATCCGGGCGTCGCGCTGGTCCGGCTCCCCGACGGTGCTCGTGACGTCGGCAGACCTTGACGCTCCTGCACCGACTCCCTAGATTGTTGCGTACACGACGCATTAGTTTCTCCATGCGCAACGAAGGATGCATCCAGACACTCGGAGGCAGCGTGCCCGATCTGTTCATCGACGGTCACTGGGTGTCTGCGGTAGCGGGCGGTCGACGCGAGATCGCGTGCCCAGCGACGGGTGAGCCGGTCGTCACGGTCGACGAGGCAACGGCGCAGGACACGATGGCCGCGGTGGAGGCGGCCCGCAGAGCCTTCGACGAGGGCACCTGGTCGACGTCCAACGTGCACGAGCGGAGCGCCCTGCTCCACCGGGTCGCTGACCTCCTGATGGCCAACAAGGCGGTCGTCGCGCGTGCGGAGTCGCTGGACACCGGCAAACGGCTCGTCGAGAGCGAGTACGACGTCGACGACATCGTCGAGGTCTTCCGCTACTACGCCAACACCGCGGCCGCAGATGCCGGTCGCGTGGTCGCACACCGGGCGCATCGACATCCGCAGCAGGATCGTGCACGAGCCGATCGGTGTCTGCGCGCTGATCACGCCCTGGAACTACCCCCTCCTGCAGACCTCGTGGAAGGTGGCGCCGGCGCTGGCGGCCGGAAACACGTTCGTCTTGAAGCCGAGCGAGCTCACCCCATCCACCGCGATCCTGCTCATGCGCTACCTCACCGAGGCCGGGCTGCCCGCCGGCGTCGGAAACCTCGTCCTCGGCGCGGGCGCAGTTGCCGGCGCACCCTTGGCGACCCACCACGCCGTCGACATGGTGTCGTTCACCGGCGGCCTGGAGACCGGCAAGGCGATCATGGCGTCGGCTGCCGGCACCGTGAAGAAGGTCGCGCTGGAGCTGGGCGGGAAGAACCCCAACATCGTGTTCGCCGACGCCGACCTCGAGGTCGCCCTCGACTTCGCGCTGACGGCGGTGTTCCTGCACTCGGGCCAGGTGTGCTCGGCGGGTGCCCGGCTGCTCGTCGAGGAGTCCGTGAAGGATGACTTCGTCGACGAGCTGGTCGCCAGGGCGCGGCGCATCCGGCTCGGCGGCCCCTTCGACACAGACGCCGAGACGGGCGCGCTCATCTCCGCGGCGCACCGCGACAAGGTCGAGGCGTACGTCGCACGCGGTCTCGCTGAAGGCGCCACGTTGCGATGCGGCGGCGCACGGCCAGACGACGAGTCGTTGGCGGGCGGCTTCTACTACCTGCCGACGATCCTCGACGACTGCAAGCCCTCCATGAGTGTCGTGCACGACGAGTCCTTCGGCCCGGTCCTCACCGTGGAGACCTTCAGCGGCGAGGACGAGGCCGTGGCCCTGGCCAACGACAGCATCTACGGCCTCGCAGGCGCCGTCTGGACGCAGAACGCCGGCCGTGCCGAGCGCGTCACAGCACGCCTGCGGATGGGCACCGTCTGGATCAACGACTACCACCCGTACGTCCCCCAGGCCGAGTGGGGCGGCTACAAGCAGTCCGGCACGGGTCGCGAGCTCGGGGTCGCCGGCCTGGACGAGTACCGCGAGACCAAGCACGTCTGGCACAACGTCAGGCCGCAGGTGCAGCGCTGGTTCGGCGGTGGGCAGTGACGAGGGCCGACCACGAACGCTGGGACTTCGTCATCGTCGGCGGTGGGTCGGCGGGCTGTGCGCTCGCCAACCGGCTCAGCGCCGACCCCGGTAACTCTGTGCTCGTCCTCGAGGCCGGACACTCCGACTTCCGCTTCGACCCCCTGATACACATGCCGGCGGCGCTGCCCATCCCGATCGGCAACCGGCTGTACGACTGGAAGTACCGCTCGGAGCCGGAGCCGTACATGGGCGACCGCCGGGTGTTCCATGCCCGCGGCAAGCTGCTCGGCGGGTCGAGCAGCATCAACGGCATGATCTTCCAGCGAGGCAACCCGCTGGACTTCGAGCGCTGGGCGGCCGACCCCGGGATGGAGTCGTGGGACTACCTGCACTGCCTTCCCTACTTCAAGAAGATGGAGACCTGCCTCGCCGGGGCAGACGAGTGGCGTGGCGGGAGCGGACCGCTCATGCTCGAACGCGGCCCGGCCACCAACCCTCTGTTCAGCGCCTTCTTCGAGGCGGCCCAGCAGGCGGGCTACCCGCTGAGCGACGACGTCAACGGGTACCGGCAGGAAGGCTTCGCCCGGTTCGACCGCAACGTCTACCGCGGGCGCCGGCTGTCCGCCGCACGCGCCTACCTGCATCCCGTCATGCATCGCAGCAACCTCACGGTCGAGACCTTGGCCCATGTGACAGCAGTGCTCGTCGAGGGTGACCGGGCGGTGGGGGTCGACTACCTCAAAGCCGGCCGACTGTCCCGCCATGCCACGGGCCGACGAGGTGATCTTGTGCGGCGGCGCGATCAACACACCCCAGCTCCTGCAGCTCTCGGGCATCGGCAACGCCGACGAGCTCACGAGACTTGGCATCCCGGTGGTCCACGACCTACCCGGAGTCGGCGAGAACCTGCAGGACCACCTCGAGGTCTACATCCAGTACGCCTCCAAGCAGCCGGTCTCGATCGCTCCTGGTCTGCGCTACCGCAACCGGCCGAAGATCGGGTTCGACTGGCTGTTCTTCCGGAAGGGCCTGGGCGCCACGAACCATTTCGAGGGCGGCGGATTCTGCCGAAGCAACGACGATGTGGACTACCCGAACCTGATGTTCCACTTCCTGCCTGTCGCGATCCGCTACGACGGCTCGTCACCGGTCAAGGGGCACGGGTACCAGGTCCACGTCGGCCCGATGTACTCCGACGTCCGCGGCAGCGTGAAGATCACCACACGGAACCCCAAGCGGCACCCTGCGCTCAGGTTCAACTACCTTTCGACGCCGAACGACCGCCGCGAGTGGGTGGAAGCCATCCACGTCGCGCGAGACATCCTCACCCAGCCCGCCTTCGAGCCGTTCAACGCCGGCGAGGTCTCACCGGGCCCTACCGTGCAGTCCGACCAGGAGATTCTCGACTGGGTAGCCAAGGACGCCGAGACCGCCCTCCACCCGTCGTGCACGGCCAAGATGGGCACCGACGGCATGTCGGTTGTAGACCCTCAGTCGATGAGGGTGCATGGTGTCAAAGGGCTGAGGGTCGTCGACGCGTCCGCGATGCCGTACGTGACGAACGGAAACATCTATGCGCCAGTGATGATGATCGCGGAGAAGGCGGCGGACCTCATCCTTGGCAACACGCCCCTGCCTGCCGAAGAGGTCCCCTACTACCGCTACCGCGACGACATGCCGCTCCAAGCACCCGCAGCACGGGTCGGTCCAAGGAAGTGAGCACGCGTGATGACCAAGAGATCACGTCCAAGACTCAGAACCCCGCACTCTGACAGTGACCAGTCTCTGGAAGATATTCGGGCCGAAGGAAGGCCGACAAGCTCATAGGGACCCCGGACGCCGACCTCCCCCGGTCGGAGATGTTGGACAAGACTGGCTGCGTCGCCGCCGTGAAGGACATCACGTTCGAAGTGCGCCCGGGTGAGGTGTTCGTCGTCATGGGCCTGTCCGGCTCGGGCAAGTCGACGCTCGTGCGCTGCCTGACTCGGCTGATCGAGCCGACCGCAGGCACCGTGACGATCGACGGCAACGACATGACCAGCGCCTCGCAGAGCAAGCTGCGCGACCTCCGCCGGACCTATGTCTCCATGGTCTTCCAGCACTTCGGCCTGCTCCCGCATCGCCAGGTGATCGACAACGTGGCGTACGGGTTGGAGATCCGAGGGGTCGGCAAGGCCGAGCGGCGAAAGCGGGCAGGCGAGATCGTCGACCTGGTGGGCCTGACCGGGTACGAGAACTCCTTCCCCGACCAGCTGTCCGGCGGCATGCAGCAGCGCGTCGGGCTGGCGCGAGCGCTCGCCGGCGACCCGTCGCTGCTGCTGTTCGATGAGCCGTTCTCCGCTCTCGACCCGCTGATCCGGCGCGACATGCAGAACGAGGTCATCCGGCTGCAGGAGGACCTGCAGAAGACCATGGTCTTCATCACCCACGACCTGCAGGAGGCGCTCAAGCTTGGCGACCGCATCCTGATCATGCGTGACGGGGAGATCGTACAGGTCGGCTCGTCCGGCGGAGATCGTCGCCCACCCCGCGGACGAATACGTCAATGACTTCGTCAGTGATGTCCCGAAATCCCATGTGCTGACGCTGAAGTACGTCATGCGCCCGCCGCGCGCCGACGACTCCACGGAGGGCCCGTGATGTCGTCCGACACCGTCGTCCGGCGGCCGCACAGGCGGCGCTGGCTCGGAGCATGTCGTCCAGGTCGTCGACGACGGCCAGCTGGTCGGCATCGTCGACGACGAGGCCATCCTTCGGGTCGTCGTCGCCGAGGAGGACCCCGTCCGAAGGGTGCCGTATGAGCAGCGCTGCCACCCACCAAGCGCCCCTGGCGCTGCCGTGGCACGCCGACCGGCCCTCGCGTCACCGCTCCCAAGTCGAGCCGCTCGCCGTCGCGCGATCGTCCTCGCCTGGGTCGTGCTCTGGGCGTTCACGCGCGGACACGAGACCTCGACCTCGGTGGCGCCAGTCCACGACCAGCGTGCACAACTCGCTCAACCGTGCGCCAGCCACTTCCAGGCCAGAACCAAGCTGGTTTATGCAGTACGCAGCAATCGCGTCGCCCTCAACTGGACAGTCACGCAGCTCCAGGACCTGGTTCGGTGCCGCCTTCCCGCGCCCGCTGCCCGCCATCGGCTGGCTCGGTGTGATCGCCCTCGGCGCCTGGGTCGCCTGGCACTCGCAGGCTGGCCGATCGCGATCCTCACCGTGCGTGTCCTCTCACGGCGTTCGGCGTGCTCGGCTACTGGTCCGACAGCATGGACCCGCTCATCATCACGCGGGATCATCTTGCTCCTCTGCCTTGTCATCGGTCTCCCGCTGGCGATCTGGATGGCTAACAGCAAACGTCAACGCCCTCGTGACTCCGGTTCTCGACGTCCTGCAGACCCTGCCCGTCTTCGTCTACCTGCTTCCGCTCTCCCTCTCTTCGGGATCGGTGCGCCGGCGGCATCCTGCCACGTTGATCTACGCTCTTCCCCCTGTGGTCAGGATCGCGTCCCTCGGCATGCGCGTCGTCTCGCCGACCGACCTTCGAGGCCACCTACTCGCTCGGCCAGACCATGGCCAGCGCATCCGCAGGCTCAGCTGCCCATGGCAAGCAGCACAGTCGTCCTCGGGATCAACCAGACGATGATGGCGGCCTTGTCCATGGCGACGATCGCGGCCTTCGTCAACGGCCCGGGCCTCGGCCTCCCGTGTGCAGCCCTGCAGACCTCGGGTCGGTGAGGCTTTCGTGCCCGGCCTTGCATCGTCTTGATGGCGATCATGCTCGACCGCATGACGACCGCAGTCAGCGTGCGCGCAGAGCGGCGACGTACAGGGCCCGGAGGAGGAAACCGTCGCTCCGTTGCTGCTCGCCGGCGCGGCTTCCTGGCGCTGGTCGCCGTCTACCTGTCGCGCACCTACCCCTGGGCGGCGAACTTCCCCACCAAGCACGATCGGCAACCCCTGGCCGCCAAGGTGCAGAGCGTCGTGGACTGGATCTCCGTGCATGGCACACCCTCGACAGCCGACCACGTCGATCAAGTTCGGCGTCTACCTTTCTCAACCCGCTGCAGGACCTGCTCGCCAACTCGCCCTGGTGGCTCACCGCCGCCGCGGTCTTGCTCCTCGCCGCCGTTCTGGCGGACGCCGGGCTCGATCTCGCCGTCATCTGCCTGGTGGGTATACTTCCTGGGACTGTGGAACGACACCATGATCACGCTCACGACGACGCTGATCGCCACGGTGTTCGTCATGCTGCTGGCTGATCGCCTTCGGGGTCTGGATGGGCCGCAGCAAGGCGGTCGACAACATCCTCCGGCCCGTTCTCGATGCAGGTCAGACGCATGCCGCCGTTCGTCTACCTCATTCCGGCGATCGCCCTGTTCAGCGCGGGCCGCTTCACTGCCATCGTCGCGGCGGTCGTGTATGCCGCGCCCGCCGCGATCAAGATCGTCGCCGACGGCATCCGGCGGGTCACGTCAACCACCATCGAGGCTGCGACCGCGGCAGGGTCCAGCCGCTGGCAGATCATCAGGAAGGTCCAGCTGCCCATGGCACGTAGCTCACTCGTGCTGGCGGCCAACCAGGGCCTGCTGTACGTGCTCTCGATGGTCGTCATCGGCGGCGCCGTCGGTGGCGGGGCGCTGGGGTATGACGTGATTTCAGGGTTTGACCAGGCAAATCGGTTCGGCAAGGGTCTTGCCGCGGGTCTGTGTATCGTCCTGCTCGGTGTCATGCTCGACCGCATCACGCGACGGGCGGCGTTCCAGACCAGGCGTAGCGCCGCGCCGAGCCGGTCTCGCCGCCTGATCTCATCACCTGCACTCAGCAACGCCTAACAGCCACACCGGCATCAACCATCTGTGAACCAGAGAGAAGGAAATATGAGAAGCAAGCACGGCCTGGCCAAGGGCCTCGTGGTGGCAGCGTGCGCAGCCCTCGTCCTGTCCGCCTGCGGCGGCGGAAGTGTCGGCTCGGCTGAGAAAAAGAACCAAGCCATCGTCTCGGCCAACGGTGGCAAGGCATGCGGGAACGTCAACATGGCCCTGAACGACTGGGTCGGCTACACCGCTGACGCGTATGTCATCGGCGAGATCGCTACGAAGAAGCTCGGCTGCACCATGCAGTACAAGAACCTCGCCGAGGAGTTGTCCTGGGCCGGTTTCAAGGACGGCAGCGTCGACGCCATCATGGAGAACTGGGGACACCAGGACCTGGTGCAGACGTACATCAAGCAGCAACATATCGCGCAGACGGCCGGCCTGACGGGCAACATCGGCCAGATCGGCTGGTACGTCCCACCGTGGCTGGCCAAAAAGCACCCCGACATCCTCAACTGGAAGAACCTCAACAAGTACGCCAGCCACTTCAAGACGTCGGAGTCAGGTGGCAAGGGTCAGCTGCTCGACGGAGATCCCTCCTTCGTGACCAACGACGAGGCACTCGTGTCAAACCTGCACCTCAACTACAAGGTGGTCTATGCGGGCAGCGAGGCCGCGCTGATCCAGGCGTTCCGGAATGCGGAGAAGAACCACTCGTGGGTAATCGGATACTTCTACTCTCCACAGTGGTTCTTGTCCGAGGTACCGCTGAAGAAGGTGAGCCTCCCGAAGTGGACGCCGGGCTGCGACACCAATGTCCAAAAGGTGGCCTGCGACTACCCGACGTACCACCTCGACAAGATCGTGAGCACGAAGTTCGCCCAGTCGGGCAGCCCGGCGTACAAGCTGATCAAGGCGTTCCACTGGACCAATGCCGACCAGAACATCGTGGCCAAGTACATAGCCGCGGACGGCATGAAGCCTCAGGATGCCGCCGACAAGTGGATCGCCGCCAACCCGAGCAAGGTCAACGCCTGGCTCGGCAAGTAGCCGGAGCACCGACCAGGGGTAGGCGACTCGCCGAGACGTCAATCGGCGGCCGACACGCCGACAGAAGCAGGCCGCGACTGACGTCTCGGCGTCGGGTTTGACACGTGTGAGTCGGTGGTCGATGCTTTTGATAACTTGTCTCGCATAGAAAAACATGTTGCGTCATGCAAAACGACGGTTAGAGATCGTCACGCACGCCGCAGCAGGAAGGAACACCGTCATGGCTTCGGTCCCCACATCGGCACGTGTCGTCGTCATCGGCGCCGGGATTGTCGGCAACAGCCTCGTCTACCACCTGGCGAGACTGGGTTGGCGCGACATCGTGCAGATCGACAAAGGGGCCCTACCGAACCCCGGCGGATCGACCGGCCATGCGTCGAACTTCATCTTTCCCGTCGACCATTCCCGGGAGATCACCGACCTGACGCTCGACAGCATGCGCCAGTACAAGGAGATGGGCGTCTTCACGCAGTCAGGTGGCTTCGAAGTCGCGCGCACCGAGGAGCGGATGGAGGAGCTGCGGCGCCGGATGTCCTCGGCGAGGGCCTGGGGAATCGAGGCCGAGCTTGTCACCCCGGAGCAGGTCGTCGAGAAGGTCCCCTTCCTCGATCCGTCGGTGATCGTCGGCGCCTTCTGGACACCGAGCGTCGGTGTGGTGGACTCCCTGCGCGCGGGCACGATCATGCGCGAGCGCGCGCTGGAGCTCAACGCGTTGACAGTCGTTCCCACGGTGGAGGTGGTCGGTCTGGACGTCGAAGCCGGCCGGATCAAGGGGGTCCGGACGTCGGCGGGCGACATCGAGACCAGCACGGTCGTGGTCGCCTGCGGGGTCTGGAGTCCGAAGGTCGCGGCGATGGCTGGGGCGCACATCCCCTTGACACCTGCAGTGCATCAGATGATCAGTGTCGGACCGGTGCCCGTGCTCGCCGCCAAACAGGGAGAGATCTCGTTTCCCATCATCCGGGACATGGACACCTTCTGTTACGAGCGCCAACACGGCGCCGACATGGAGGTCGGCTCGTACGCGCACAGGGCGATCCTGCACGACTCGGAGGACATTCCCTCGATCGACCAGGCAAAGCTGTCGCCGACCGAGATGCCCTTCACGGCTGACGACTTCGACCAGCAGCTCGAGGAGGCCCTGGAGCTGATGCCCGAGATCCTCGGTGACGAGCAGGCCGAGATCCGGTACGCGATCAACGGGCTGCTTTCGCTGACGCCTGACGGTGCCCCGGTCCTCGGCGAGACCCCCGAAGTCAGCGGACTGTGGTCTGCCGCCGCCGTCTGGATCAAGGAGGGGCCCGGTGTCGGTCGGGCGGTGGCCGAGTGGATGACCAGCGGGCGGCCCGAGATCGACCTCAGCCACTCCGACATCGCTCGGTTCTACCCCCACCAGCGCACTCGGGCCCATATCCGCGCCAGGACCGGCGAGTCCTTCAACAAGACCTACGGCATCGTGCACCCCGGCGAGCAATGGGAGAGCGACCGCAGACAGCGCCTCGCTCCCATGTATGAGAGTCAGAAGGCGCTCGGGGCGGTCTTCGTCGAGGCTGCCGGTTGGGAACGACCGATGTGGTACGAGTCCAACGCCGGGCTGCTCGAGGAGTTCGGGGAGCTGGTGTTGCCGCGCGAGCACGAGTGGGACAAGCGCTGGTGGTCGCCGATCATCAATGCCGAGCACCTGGCCATGCGGGACCGCGCGGGAATCGTCGACCTGTCGGCGTTCGCCATCTTCGACGTCGTGGGGGCCGGTGCCCTCGACACCGTCCAGGCGACGGTGGTCTCGCAGTGCGACGTCGCAGTCGGGCGGGTGATCTATACACCCGTACTGGACGAGGGCGGCGGCTTCCGCTCGGATCTCACCCTCATGCGGCTCGCCCACGACCGGTTCCGGGTCGTCACCGGCGGCGCGCACGGAATGGTCGACCTGAAGTGGTTCGCCGACCGCGTCCCGAAGGACGGCACGGCGGCAGTGGTCGACCTCACGTCGGCCTACACGACGATCGGTCTCTGGGGCCCGCGAGCCCGCGACATCCTCAGCGCGGTCACCCGAGACGACGTCAGCAACGAGGGCTTCGGATTCGGCACGTGCAGATATATCGAGGTCGACTCCGTCTCCGTGCTCGCGTCGCGGATCTCCTATGTCGGTGAGCTCGGCTGGGAGCTCCATGTCCCCATCGAGCAGGGCCTGAAGCTGTGGGACATGCTGCACGAAGCCGGCAAGCAGTACGGCGCCGTCCCGGTGGGGATCGGCGTCTACGCCACGACGGGCAGGATCGAGAAGGGCTATCGCGCCTTCGGGTACGAGCTCGACTCCGAGCGCACGATCATCGAGGCCGGCATGGCGCGGCCGAAGGTCAAGGCGGCGGACTTCGTCGGCAAGCAGGCATATCTTCAACAACGCGACTCCGACCCGGAGACGGTGCTCTGTACCCTGACGGTCGACGACCACTCGTCGGCCGCCGGGATCAAGAGGTACATGCTCGGCGGCGAGCCGATCCTCACCCGCGACGGCGGCGAGCTGGTCGACGGGCACGGCCACCGGCCCTATGTGACCACTGCCGGCTCGGCGCCATCCCTGGGAAAGCATCTGCTCTTGGCCTACCTTCCGCCTGCACAGGCCGTCGTGGGCACCCAGCTGGCCGTCAGCTACATGGAGGAGCTCTACCCCGTGACGGTGGGCTCGACCGACAGCACCAGCCTGTTCGACCCGGCCAACGAGCGGATAAGGAGCTAGCCGTGGCGAACATCTTGGTCTGCATCAAGCGGGTCCCCGACCTTGGCGGGGAGATCGCGCTCACCCCGGACTCGATGTCCGTCGACACGAGCCGTCTCGGGCACACCGTGAGCCCGCACGAGGAGTGTGCTGTCGAGCTCGCCATCCAGGCTGCCAAATCCAGCGGGGGCGAAGCGACGGTCTTGTCGCTCGGCTCTGCTGACTCCTTGGAGCAGATCCGCGACGCGCTCGCTGTCGGCTGTACCGGCGCCGTGCTGATCGAGGCCGAAGCCGAGCAGTTCGGTCCCGCGGACGTCGCCGCTGCCATCGCTGACGTCGTCCGGGCGCACGAGCGGGACGGGCGGAGCTACGACCTGGTCCTCCTGGGCAACGACGCGGCCGACACCGGCGACTTCCAGGTCGGGATCAGGCTGGCCTACGCGCTGGGCCGCCCCGTCGTCGCGGGCGTCTCCACGGTGGAGGTGGTGGACGGACGCGCCATCGCCCACGCTTCGACCGCTGACGGGACCGACATCTTCGAGGTCGACCTCCCAGCCGTGATGACCGTGATGGAGGGCGGCGTCGAGCCCCGGTACCCCTCGATCCCCGGCCGGATGAAGGCGAAGCGGGTAGGCGTCGAAACTGTCACCGCCTCGGACCCGACCGTTGGTTCGGGACGAGTGCGACTCAAGCTACCCCCGGTTCAGCCCAGCCAGGTACAGATACTGGGTCAGGGCCCCGAAGCCGCCGCAGCCGTGGTCGACCTGCTGGAGAGCTTGGGGGTGTCGCGGTGACCTTGGTTCTTGTCGAGACGGACGCCGCCGGTGCCATCGAAGTGTCTCGGGAGACCCTGACGTTCGTACGTGATCTCAACCAGCCCGTGCACGCACTCGTCGTCGGAGACCTGCCCCAGGGGCTTGGTCGACCAACTTGGTGACTATGGCGTCGAGTCGATGCAGCACGTCGACGGACCGGCGTTCACGGCATACGCCGCTGCGGCCTGGGCCGCTGCCGTCAGTGCTGCGGCATCTGCGTCAGGCGACACCGTGGTGGCCGCCGCGGGCACGCCCCGAGGCAGTGAGGTGATGGCCCACGTCGCCTGCCGCTTGGACGTGCCGATGGCCGCAAACGTCGTCAGCATCGATGGCACAGACCCTCTCCAGCTCAGCCGTCAGGTCCTCGGCGGGTCGGCGCTGGAGGAGCTGCGCCTTGACGCCGGCACCGCCGTCTTCACCGTGGCCGGTCATGCTTGCGAGGCGAAACCGAGCACGACCTCGGTGTCCACCAAGGTCGAGGAGCTGGATGTGCAGGTCGGCTGAAGCCGATCTGCGCGCCCGGGTGGCCCGCACCGAGGCCGGTGATCCCGACGAGTCGGGCGCCCTCAAGTCAGCCAGGGTTGTGGTGGGTGCCGGC
Source organism: uncultured Actinomycetota bacterium (assembly GCA_963824115.1). Taxonomy (GTDB): domain Bacteria; phylum Actinomycetota; class Actinomycetes; order Propionibacteriales; family Nocardioidaceae; genus DASQEH01. The sequence continues at coordinate 273,866 of CAWGOA010000008.1, read as the reverse complement.
CGGGGCGCCGGAGGCGCGGAAGGGTTCGGCGACCTCCTGGAGCTCGTGGAGCTGCTGGGCGGAGCCCTGGGTGTCTCCCGTGTGGTCACCAGCCTTGGCTGGCGGCCGCACAACGAGCAGGTCGGCCAGACGGGAAGCAGGATCTCGCCAGACCTGTACATACCCTGCGGCATCAGCGGTGCCATCCAGCACTGGGCCGGCTGCTCCAGCGCCAAGACGATCCTCGCGATCAACAACGACGCGGATGCGCCGATGGTGACCAAGGCGCACTACGCAGTGATCGGCGACCTGCACGAGATCGTGCCGGCGATCAACGCCGAGATCCGGCGACGCCGCGCCTAGCTTCTAGCGGCTCCCGCCGCCTCCTCGCCACCCGAGAGACTCGGGTCTCGCGTCGTCGCAGCGACGTCAGACCCGATCCTTCGGGTGGCTAAGACCGTCCCCGCTGGACTGACGTGAGCAACATCTGCGCCACGTCCACCACCTCCACGTCCTCGCGGGCAGTTCCATCGGCCTGAAGTGTCGTCAACCCGTCGGAGAGCATCACGCGGCAGAACGGGCACGCGACCGCTATCTGGTCCGCGCCGGTGGCGACGGCCTCCTTGGTGCGGTTGAGGTTGATCCGCTCGCCGAGCTTCTCCTCCATCCACATCCGGGCTCCACCGGCGCCGCAGCAGAAGGACCGTTGGCCGTTGCGCGGCATCTCCTTGAGCTCGATGCCAGGGATGACGCCCAACAGCTCTCGGGGCGGCTCGTAGACCTGGTTGTGGCGGCCGAGGTAGCAGGGGTCGTGGTAGGTGATCGTCGTACCGTTGACGGCCTCGGTGCTGGGCGCGACCGGCGTGAGCCGGCCGTCGCGGACCAGCCGGTTGAGCAGCTGCGTGTGATGGACGACGTCGAGGTTGACGCCGAACTGGCCGTACTCGTTCTTCAACGTGTTGAAGCAGTGCGCACACGTCGAGACGACCTTGGTGGCCTTGGCTTCCTTGAGTACGTCGGCGTTCTGGACGCCCAGCTGCTGGAACACGAACTCGTTGCCCGACCGCCTGGCCGGGTCGCCGGTGCAGGTCTCGCCGTCCCCGAGGACGGCGAACGAGACATCCGCCTCGTGCAGGAGCTCCGCCACGGCCCGGGTCGTCTTCTTCGCCCGGTCCTCGTAGGCGCCCGCACAGCCGACCCAGAACAGCCAGTCGACCTCCTCGAGGCTCTCGACGTCGACTCCCGACCTGCTTGACGGTGAACGGCAGGCCCTTCGCCCAGTCCATCCGGGCGCTCGGCGCCATGTTCCACGGGTTGCCCTTGTTCTCCATTCCCCTGAACAGCTGGTTCAGCTCGCTCGGGAAGTTGGACTCGACAAGCACCTGGTAGCGACGCATGTCCATGATGTGGTCGACGTGCTCGATGTCGACCGGGCACTGCTGGACGCACGCTCCGCACGACGTACAGGACCACAGCACATCAGGGTCGATGACGGCGCCGGCGCTGGTCGGGCGGGCCGGGTCACCGACCGTCTCCCCGACCAGGTCGCGTCCGGCCTCGACCCGAGCCGCTTCGGGCAGGCCGGCCTGGGCGTCGGGGTCGTCGCCGGCCTGTACCTGCGGCGCCTTCGCGAACGCATGGTCGCGCAGATTCATGATCAGCAGCTTCGGCGACAGCGGCTTCTCGGTGTTCCACGCGGGGCACTGGGACTGACACCGCCCGCACTCGGTGCACGACGCCAGGTCGAGCATCCCTTTCCAGGTGAAGTCCTCGACCTTCCCGACACCGAAGACGGTGTCTTCGTCGATGTCGTCGATCTTCTCGAAGTCGATCGGCGCCCCGCCGGCCATCAGCGGCTGCAATGCGCCAAGCGACGTGCCACCGTCGCTTCGTCGCTTGAACCACACGTTCGGCCACACCGTGAACCGGTGCCAGGCCACCCCCATCGACGTGTTCAGCGCCAAGACGATCAGCCACGTCATCGATACAGCGATCTTCACCGTCGCAGTGATCCAGATCAGATTCTTCAGACCGCCTTGCGACATCGGCTCCAGGAGGTGGCCGAGCCAGGCGGTGAGCGGGAAGTGCAGACCCGAAGCGTGTCCAGGGTCTTGGCCGTACTGCGCTATCGCGTACTCGGCCCCGCGCAGGGTGATGATGCAGAGGCCCACGATGAGGATCACTGCCTCGACGAAGTAGCCCTGCCACATCGTCGACCCGTAGAACCGGCCCCGAACACCAGGCTCGCGCCGCCGTGGGCGGCTCAGCCGGTAGCCGATGAAACCTGCGATCGCGACTGTCATCACCGCCGCGAACAGCTCCGCGACCCACTCGTACCCGAACCATCTACCGACCAGCGGCAGCGTGAAGTACGGGTCGAACAGCTGCCCGTACGCCGTCACCAGCGTGAGGAACAGCAGTCCGAAGCCGATGAAGATGAACCAGTGGGCGACTCCGACCACTGTCCACTGGAGCATTCTCGTGTGCGCCAGTGTCTCCTTGAGCATGGTCAGCCAGCGGCGCGCCTTGTGGTCGCTGCGGCCGACGGCCGGCTGCCCCATCGTGACGACACCCACGATCGTGGCGATCGCCCTGGCGAACATCGCCACTGCCACAACGGTGATCGCGAGCGACACCACAATCGCTACAACCTGCATGGGAACTCCGTCATCGCCGACCCACCCTAGGCGTCTCGTCAACGGCGACGGCTACCGGGGCGGGGCGACGTCCCCCAGGGATCCGAGTCCAGGTAGCCGGAGCTACCCGTGACTCGGACCTGCTGGGTGTGAGCCCGCAGTGCTCAGATCCGGTAGGTGTAGAACTTCGGGCTGTACGAGGTGGCGAAGCCCGGGGTCTCGGGTGTGCCCACCCGGAAGTACCAGCGTCCGGATGCCGGAGCGCCGACCGGGTAGAAGACCCGGCCCTGGCCGGACGTCTTCTTGCGGGCGACGACCTTCCAGGTGCACTTCGCGCAGACCTTCTTCTGCAGGTACGTGTGACGACCGGGGTAGTTCGGGACATGGACGCGGATCTGCAAGGTCTGTCGCGAGACCTTGACGATCTTGGCGGTGATCTGGCGGTGGGGCTTCGCGGCGGCATCGGCCGACGTACTGGCCGTGGCGACGAGCGGCAACATCAAGGCCAGTGAGGTGGCAGCGACGGCTAGGAGGCGAGGAAATCGCACTGGTGCTCCAATAAGGTGATTGGTGGGATATGTCCGAATCACCCTAGCCTGAGCGCCAGCCGGCCGTGCAGGCTTCGTGTCGATTGTGGGGCCTCAGCCGATCAGTCCGAGACTCCGCACCGCATCGCGCTCGTCGGCGAGCTCCGCGGTGCTGGCGTCGATACGCGCGCGCGAGAAGTCGTTGATGTCGAGACCCGGCACGATCTCCCAGGTGCCGTCGCTCGTGGTGGCGGGGAAGGAGGAGATGAGCCCCTCCGGTACGCCGTAGGAGCCGTCCGAGACGACAGCCATCGAGGTCCAGGTGCCGGGAGGGGTACCTCGGAGCCAGTCTCGGGCCGCGTCGATGGTGGCACTCGCCGCACTCGCTGCGCTCGACGCACCTCGCGCCTCGATGATGGCCGCGCCGCGCTTCTGCACGGTCGGGATGAAGTCGTTCTCCAGCCACTGCTGGTCGTCGACCGTCTCTGCGGCATTGGCGCCGCGGACCTCCGCGTGGAAGATGTCGGGGTACTGGGTGGCCGAGTGGTTGCCCCAGATCGTCATCTTGGTGATGTCGCTGACGCTCGTGCCCGTCTTGTTGGCGAGCTGGGCGACAGCCCTGTTGTGGTCGAGCCGCGTGAGGGCGCTGAAGCGCTCGCGCGGTATGTCGGGTGCGTTGCTCATCGCGATCAGCGCGTTGGTGTTCGCGGGGTTGCCGGTCACCGCCACCCGCACGTCGTCGGCGGCGTGGGCGTTCAGGGCCTTGCCCTGGCCGGTGAAGATGGCGCCGTTGGCCTCCAGCAGGTCGCTGCGCTCCATGCCCTTGCTACGGGGCCGGGCGCCGACGAGCAGCGCCAGACTGACGCCGTCGAAGATGGCGTCGGGGTCGTCGCCGGTCTGGACGGCAGCGAGAGTAGGGAAGGCGCAGTCGTCGAGCTCCATGACAACGCCCTCGAGCGCCTTGAGGGCCGGTGTGATCTCGAGCAGCCGTAGCTCGACCGGGATGTCCGGACCGAGCAGCGAACCACTCGCGATCCGAAACAGCAGGCTGTAACCGATCTGGCCGGCTGCACCGGTCACGGCGACCTTGACGGGGGTTGCGCTCACTGCAGGCTCCTCGACGCGGGCTGACGACGTACCCGCGACGCTAGCAAGCGAACGCCCGGCGGGCCTGTCGGGGTCGCCCGTGGGTCGTCGGTGGCGCGGCAGCGGGGGACCGCGATGGGATATCTTGGCGTCAAGACAAGTGCCCATGACGACCCGCGGGAGCCGCAGACCTCATGCCCAAGATCAAGGTACAGAACCCGGTCGTCGAGCTCGACGGCGACGAGATGACGCGGATCATCTGGCAGTTCATCAAGGACCGGCTGATCTACCCCTACCTCGACGTCGACCTCGACTACTACGACCTGGGGATCGAGAGTCGTGACGCGACGGACGACCAGGTGACCGTCGAGGCGGCCAATGCGATCAAGCGGCACGGCGTCGGGGTCAAGTGCGCCACGATCACGCCCGACGAGGCACGCGTCGAGGAGTTCGGGCTCAAGAAGATGTGGTTGTCGCCCAACGGCACCATCCGGAACATCCTCGGCGGCGTCGTGTTCCGCGAGCCGATCATCATCAGCAACATTCCCCGGCTGGTACCGGGCTGGACCAAGCCGATCGTGATCGGGCGTCATGCGCACGGTGACCAGTACCGGGCCACCAACTTCACCGTCCCCGGCCCCGGGACCGTCACGATCTCCTTCACGCCGTCCGACGGCTCCGAGCCGATCGAGCACGAGGTCGTCCAGATGCCCGAGGGCGGTGGCGTGGTCATGGGCATGTACAACTTCAACAAGTCCATCGAGGACTTCGCCCGGGCGTCGCTGTCGTACGGCCTCCAGCGCAACTACCCGGTGTACCTCTCGACGAAGAACACGATCCTGAAGGCGTACGACGGTGCCTTCAAGGACATCTTCCAGCGCGATCTTCGACGACGAGTTCAAGGCGGACTTCGACGCAGCCGGGCTCACCTACGAGCACCGCCTGATCGACGACATGGTGGCAGCGGCGATGAAGTGGGAGGGCGGCTACGTCTGGGCGTGCAAGAACTACGACGGCGACGTGCAGTCCGACACGGTCGCGCAGGGGTTCGGGTCGCTCGGCCTGATGACGTCGGTACTGATGACGCCGGACGGCAAGACGGTCGAGGCGGAGGCCGCCCACGGTACGGTGACCCGGCATTTCCGTCAGCACCAGCAGGGCAAGCCGACCTCGACCAACCCGATCGCGTCCATCTTCGCGTGGACAGGTGGGCTGAAGCACCGCGGGAAGCTCGACCAGACCCCGGACGTCACCGCTTTCGCGGAGGCGCTGGAGCAGGTGTGCGTCGAGACCGTCGAGGACGCCAAGATGACGAAGGACCTGGCCCTCCTCGTCGGGCCGGACCAGTCGTGGCTCACGACGGAGGAGTTCCTCGGCGCGCTCGACGACAACCTGCAGAAGAAGATGGTCTGACGCCGAGAGGGCTCACGACACCCGGTGTGCGCCCGGTGAGGGCCGCGGGTCGTACACCGTGGGCGGCTTCCACCCGTGGTCGGCGTAGGCACGGCGTACCTTCGCCAACACCGCCTCCGAGTCGGCGTCGCGGCACAGAGCCAGCGCGCACCCCCCGAACCCGCCCCCGACCATCCGGGCGCCCAGCGCGCCCGCCGACAGCGCCGCCTCGACGGTGACGTCCAGCTCCTCGCACGAGACCTCGTAGTCGTCGCGCAGGGATAGGTGGGATGCGGACAGTTGGGCGCCGATGTCGCCCGGCCGGCCGGCCTCGAGGATGGCGGCGACCTGCTCCACGCGCGCGATCTCACTGACGACGTGGTGTGCCCGGCGGCGCAGCCGCTCATCGGACAGCTCCATGACCTGGCTGGCGGTGGCGTCCCTGAGCGAGTCCAGCCCGAGCTCCTCGGCGGCGATCCGGCAATCCTCACGTCTGGCGCCGTACTCACTGTCGACAAGCGAATGACGCACGTTGGTGTCGATCAGCAGCAGCGTGAGGCCCTCGTCGGCGAGCGTGAATGCGATGGTGCGGGCGCTCAGGTCGCGGCAGTCGAGCAGCAGCACCGAGTCGGCGTCGCACAGCATCGCGGCCAGTTGATCCATCACGCCCGTCGGCGCACCCACGTAGTCGTTCTCCGAGGCCCGCGCGACCTCCGCCAGGTCACGGCGGCTCAGCCCGCTGCCCACTTCGTCGTCGATCGCGCAGGCGACGGCGCAGGTGAGCGCCGCCGACGACGACAGACCGGCTCCGAGCGGTACGTCGCTCGTGATGGCGATGTCCAGGCCTGGGAGCTGCCGGCCTCGCTGCCCGAGCGCCCAGACGGCCCCCGCGACGTACGCCGCCCAGCCGTCGACGTCGGCAGGCTGTGTCGAGGCCGCGAACTCGGCGTCGCCCGACCCTTCCGAGCTGACGACCACGCGGTCGTCGTCGCGGGCCGATACGCAGGCCGTGGTCGTGAACTGGAGGGCGAACGGAAGGACCAGTCCCGAGTTGTAGTCGACGTGCTCGCCGATCAGGTTGACCCGGCCCGGTGCCGTCCAGGTCGAGGTCATCTGTGAACCGCCACACGTGAACCGTACCCTCCGAGCGGCGCGGTGCGTGTCGGCCTTCCGGGCGGTCTTTGCCCGGCGCTTGACGGGCAGTCGGTCAGGTCTGCGGGTCTGACCTCAGCCGGTCGAAACGGACCAGGTCGACGATCGAACCGTCGTACAGGTCGTAGCAACGGCGGTCGCGGCCGGTCTCGGTGAAACCGGATGCTCTCGCGACACCCTGGGACGCGAGATTGTGCTCGGCCGCCCCGAGGCTGATCCGTTCGAGTCCCAGCCCGCCCCGTGCCTCGCTCTCGAAGGCGTGCTCGACGACACGACGAAGAGCCGACGACATCACCCCCCGGCCGCGCGCATCGGGATGAGTGCGGTACCCGACCTCCGCGGACCGGTAGTCGATCCCGTCCAGGCCGAACAGGTTGACGCTGCCGAGATATCTGTCGCTGCCCGGCTCGGCGATCGTCCACGCGACCGAGGAGCCGACCGAGCGACCGTAGTGGCTGCGAGCGAGCATCCGACGGAATGCCTCGGGCGTCTTGGGAATGGAGAGCATCCCCAGGTACCGAAGCGACTCCGCGTCTCCCATCGTCTCCAGGTAGCGGGCCTCGTCGACGGCGCACTCCTCGCGCAGCACGACGCCGGGAGCGGTGAGCGTGACGGCCTCGAGCCATCTCGTCTTGGGCTCACGCGAGTCGTCGGCCAGCAGCGTCGCCTGCCACGCGTCGCTCAGGCGGTCGTCGACCGACCAGTCGCCGCGAAGCGAGCCTTCGAACGTGAACCCGCATGCCCAGGCGACCCTTCGGGAGCCGACGTCGCCGACCTCGGCCCGCCACCTGATCTGCCGTATCCCGCGCCCGAACGCCTCATCGACTGCGCTTGCTGCCGCCGCCACAGCCTCCCCGACCGGTCGCTCGCGATCTGGACGACGAGGTCGGCCCGCAGCCCGTCCGGGTCCGTCGACAGCGAGATCATCACGACGCCTGGCCGTCCCACTCGCCGGCCAGGGCCTCGAAGAGAACGAGGTCGGTCCAGGAGCCGTCGCCGAGACATTCCGCGTGACGCTCGCGGCCGTACTCCGCGTAATCGTTGGCGACGGCGACGTACTGCGATGCCGCGTTGCCGGCGGCCGCCTTGATAAATGCCCTGGACGCGCCGAGACCACCGTCCGAGCTGGGGATGAAGAGGTGCCGTGTCGCCGCGTGCACGCCGCTGCGCATCAGACCCCGGCCGCGAGCGTCGGGGTGGGCCAGGTACCCGACCTCCCACGAGTCCAGTCTGTCTTTCCGAAGCCCGATCGTGCCCAGGACCGCGTCGGTGACCGGGTCGGCGACCGCGAACGTGATTCCGCGGCCCTCCATGGCCTGGGTCTCGCACCGCACGATGAAGTCTCGCGCGTCCGTCTCGGTGTAGGGGTCCGGGAGGAACGGCAGCCATTGCCGAGACCGCGGATCACCGCCGGCCTCGACGAGCCGTGGCACGTCGTCGGCCTTGAGCGGTCGCAGTCGGGTCTGCTCGCCCTCGATGACCGGTACGTCGAGCCAGGCGTTCTTCGGCTCCCTCGAGTCCGACCTGTGCAGGTCGGCGACCCAGCCGTCGAGGTACTCACCGCGCTGCGGGAGCCAGCGCCGGATCGTGCCGCCGAACGTGAACCCGGCCCTCCACGCGACCCGGCGCGACCGGACGTTCCCGACGTTCGCGAGCCAGATCACGGTCTCCAGGCCGAGCGCGGAGAACCCGTAGTCGAGGATCAGCCCTACGGCGGTCGTCATCACCCCTCGGCCGCGGACGGCGGGATGCGCCCCGAAGGCGATCTCCGCCCGGCGGTCCCCTTCGTTGCGGAGCAACACCGTGCCGCTGAAGCGCCGTTGTCCATCCGGATGCGTCGACTCGATGGCGAACCGGTAGTCCGACTCCGACTCCCATGCCTGTCGGGCGGAGACGGTGACCCACTCGACCGCCATCTCCTTCGTGTAGTCGAGGGGTACGGTCGTCCAACGCAAGGAGACCGGGTCGGTGCACTGTTGCACGACACCCTCGACATCCTCGGCGCGGTGGGCCCGAAGGACCACGTCGCCGTCGGTCAGGACCGGTACGTCGCGAGGGAACCTCATTGGCCAACCCTGCCGTTACACCGTGGCAGTCTCAAGCCGTTTAACGACGCTGCGCGCAATTCTGCGTCGACCCCAACCGGTCGCTCGAATCGTTACCCTTGACGTCATGGAGGACCCCTGCACTAGCCGGTGCCGCTCGCCGGTGCCTCGACCATGGGTCGGCGCGTCGTGAGCGGCACGTTGCGGGGAATCGCTCTGGTCTTGGCGTTCATCATGTTCAGCGGTGTTTTCGTCCTTGCCGAGATGGCACTGGTGTCGCTGCGAGACAGCCAGGCACGGGGGATGCAGGGCCGGGGCCGCCGAGGGGACACCGTCGCCAAGCTCAACGCCGACCCCAACCGCTTCCTGGCCGCGGTGCAGGTCGGGGTCACCTTGTCCGGCTTCATGTCGGCGGCGTTCGGCGGTGCGACCCTCGCCGGCAGGTTGTCGCCGGTCTTCGAACGGCGCGGGCTGTCGCACGGCGCCGCCGATACCACGGCTCTGGTGACCATCACCCTCGCGATCTCGTACGTCTCGCTCGTGGTGGGCGAGCTGGCTCCGAAGCGGATCGCCTTGCAGCGCGCGGAGGCGATCGCGCTCGCTGTGGCCCCGACCGTCGACCGGATCGCCAAGCTGGCAAGGCCGGTGATCTGGCTGTTGTCGGTGTCGACCAACGGCGTCGTGCGTCTGCTGGGCGGCGACCCCAAGGCGCAACGTGAGCAGATCAGCGACGCGGAGATCCGTGAGCTGGTGTCGGGGTCGGAGACCCTCGGCGCCGAGGAGCGCCAGATCGTGGAGGAGGTCTTCGAGGCCGGGGACCGCCAGATCCGCGAGATCATGGTGCCGCGTACCGAGGTCGACTTCATCTCGGCCGAGACGCCCGCCTCCCTTGCGGCACAGTTCGCACTCGAGAAGCGTCATTCGCGCTACCCGGTCAGCGGCGAGTCGACCGACGACGTCGTGGGTTTCGTCCATGTCCGAGACCTTTTCGACCCCGCCATGTCCGGCCGCTCCGTACCCATCCGTGAGCTCGCCCGTGACGTGTTCATGCTGCCGGCGACCCGGCAGCTGCTGTCGGCACTCACCGACATGCGCCGTGAAGGGGCGCATCTCGCGATCGTCGTCGACGAGTACGGCGGCACGGCCGGCATCGTCACGCTGGAGGATCTCGTGGAGGAGATCGTGGGCGACATCCGAGACGAGTACGACTTGGACGAGCCCGAGACGACGCGCTCGCTCACCGGCGAGGTCGAGCTCGACGGTCTGCTGAACCTCGACGACTTCGAGGACGAGACGGGTGTCCCGCTGCCCGAGGGCCCCTATGAGACGGTCGCCGGCTACATCGTCCAGCAGCTCGGTCATGTGCCGAGCGTGGGGGAGAAGGCCACCATCGACGGGCACGTGCTCACCGTGGTCGAGCTCGACGGCCGACGGGTGGCCCGCGTGAAAGTGGAGCCCGCATCGCCGAAGGACCCTGTCCATACGCCACAGACCGACGAGGCAGCCGCCGATGTCGGCTCCTGAGCGGGCGACGTGGCCTCGGGGCAGCTGCCGACTCCGCCCTGCTGACGCCCGGGCAATCGATTTGGCACAATAGCGGCCATGCCGTCGACCGTCGCGCCTCCCGACCGCCCGCGCGTGCTGTCCGGGATACAGCCGACGGCAGACTCCTTCCACCTCGGCAACTATCTCGGGGCACTCCGTCAATGGGTCGCGCTCCAGTTCGACCACGACGCGTTCTACTGCATCGTCGACCTGCACGCGATCACGGTGGACCAAGACCCTGCGGTTCTCCACGCGCGCACCCGTAGGTCGGTCGCGCAGCTCGTGGCGATGGGCCTCGACCCGACGCAGTGCACGATCTTCGTCCAGTCACAGGTCGCCGCCCACACCCAGCTCGCCTGGGTGCTGGGCTGCCTCACCGGCTACGGCGAGGCCGCGAGGATGACGCAGTTCAAGGACAAGGCATCCAGGAGCGGTCAGGACCGCACGACCGTAGGGCTTTTCACCTACCCGGTGCTCCAGGCAGCGGACATCTTGCTCTACCAGGCGCACCGGGTGCCGGTGGGCGAGGACCAGCGTCAGCACCTCGAGCTGACGCGCGACCTCGCTGGACGGTTCAACTCCCGGTTCGGGGACACGTTCGTCGTCCCGGAGCCGTACATCATCAAGCAGACCGCCAAGGTGCTCGACCTGCAGGAGCCCACCGCGAAGATGAGCAAGTCGGCGTCCTCGCCGGCGGGCATCATCGAGCTCCTGGACGACCCCCGCGCTTCCGCGAAGAAGATCCGGTCGGCGGTCACCGACTCCGGGCGAGAGGTCGTCTTCGACCCGCTGGAGAAGCCGGGTGTCTCCAACCTGCTCACGATCTTCGCGGCACTCAGCGGGCGAACCGTCGAAGACGTCGCCGCCGACTACACAGGGCGGGGGTACGGCGACCTCAAGCGCGATCTCGGCGGCCAGGTGGAGGACCTCGTCACGCCGATCCGGGAGCGAACCATGGAGCTGCTCGAGGACCGCGCCGAGATCGACGCCATCCTGGCCGACGGGGCCTCCCGCGCGCAGTCTGTCGCCGGCGAGACCCTTGCCGCCGTGTACGACCGCGTCGGCTTCGTCACGGCGCGCTGACGGCGACGATGATCGAGCGAGTGTCGACCATCGGCGTGGCGATCGCGATCCCGCAGCCGTATGCCACGGAGCTGCGGCGGTACCGGGCCTCCTTCGGAGACCCTCAGGCCAGCACCATCCCCACGCACATCACCTTGGTCCCGCCTACGGAGGTGAAAGGTGATGTCGAGCGCGTGCGCGTGCATCTTGCAGACGTGGCCAGGCGCCACACGTCCTTTCACCTCCGGCTTCGCGGCACGGCGACTTTCCGGCCGATCTCGCCAGTCGTCTTCGTCAACGTCACCGAGGGAATATCGGCCTGCGAGATGTTGTCGGAGGATTCGCGCCAGGGTCCGCTGTCCCAGGAGCTTGCGTTCCCGTTCCACCCTCACGTCACCGTCGCGCACCATCTCGACGAGGCCGCCCTCGACGTCGCCTATGAGACGCTCGCCGACTACGACGCGGCCTTCGAGGTCGACTCCTTCCACCTGTACGTGCACGGTGACGACGGGCTCTGGCGGGCCGACGCGGACTATGTACTCGCTCCGGCCGCGGCCGGTGTCCGAAGCGACGCCGGGTAAAGCGACGCTCGCTGTACGGACGCTGTGTGAACACAGGCCGATCAGGGTAGAAAGCAGCCATGGCCGAGGAGTCTCAGGGTTTCGCTGACAGAGTCAAGGCACGCATCCAAACGCTGCGTGAGCGCCACCCGATGCTGGACCACCTGCTGAAGATGAACACGCACTACGGCAATGTGCAGGGCAGCGTGCTCGCTGGGGCCGTCACGTACTTCGGGTTCTTGTCGTTCTTCCCGATTCTCGCGATCGGCTTCGCGGTCGTCGGTTACGTCAGCATCGCCTATCCCGGCGCCAAGGACTCGCTCGTCACCGCCATCCAGCAGGTGCTTCCCGGTATCGTGAGCGCCCACGGTGGCTCGGGCACGATAAGCATCAGCGACATCGAACGGGCGAAGGCAGCCGCAGGGATCATCGGTTTCGTCGGCCTGCTGTACTCGGGTCTCGGGTGGCTGTCCGGGTTGCGGACGGCGCTGCAGGACACCTTTCGGGTGCCCAGGTACAGGCAGGGCAACTTCATCGTCGGCAAGCTGACCGACCTGTTGGTCCTGGGGATCCTTGGCGTCGTGATGATCGTCTCCGTCGGACTGGCCGGCGCCGTGAAGGGCTGGGCGGGCACGATCCTCGGCTGGGTCGGACTCGACGGCTCCCCGATCGGCAAGCCGTTGATCTGGGCGGTAGGTATCGTGCTGGGACTTGCGGCCAGCACCTTGCTGTTCTTCGTCATGTACAAGCTCCTGGGCAGGCCGACACTGCCCGCGAAGCCGCTCCTGCAAGGTGCCTTCCTCGGCGCGTTCGGGTTCGAGCTGCTGAAGCTGGTCGTAGTCAACGTCCTCGGCGGAGTCGGGGGTTCCCCTTTCGCGCCGCTCGCGATCGCGATCACGCTGATCGTGTGGATCAACTACTTCTCCCGGTTGGTCCTATACGGCGCCTCCTGGGCGATGACCTCCACCCTCTCCGGGGCGACCTCGACGAGCCGGGTCGACCTCTCGGAGGCGGCGGTGGCCGTAGCGGACAGGGCCGACGCGCGGGCCAGGTTGCCGGTGCTGCCGGGGCTGGCCACGGCCGAGGCCGTCCCGCAGGGACGCTTCGACGCGGGCAGCGCGCTCTTCGGTGCGGTCGCCGGAGCGGTGGTCGCCGCGTTGTGGGGCCGCTCGGCCTGAGCCCAACAGCCGCTGGTCTCGACCGGGTGGGCGCACAATGACCCCGTGGTGCGATCTGCGGCGCCGCCTTGGACGGAAGGCCAACCTGACATGACGGTGCGGAGACCCCGGCGCCCGGACATCGAGGCGGCGGCTTTCAGGATCGGCCGGGGTGTCCGGCGTACCCCGGTCATCACGCTGGCGCCGGCCGAGACAGGCCTCGACTGCACCGTCGTGCTCAAGCTCGAGCTGACCCAGCACAGTGGGTCGTTCAAGGCGCGTGGAGCGCTGAACTCCATCGTGTCCCTCGACCCTGGTGTGACTGGCGTGTGCGCGGCCTCGGGGGGCAACCACGCTGGTGCCGTCGCGTGGGCGGCTCAGCGTGCCGGCGTCACCGCCGACGTGTTCGTACCCGGTACCGCCACGCCCGCGAAGATCGCGCGGATCGCGGAGTACGGCGGCCGGGCCCACCTGGTCGAGGGTTTCGTCAAGGACGCCCTCGAAGCCTGCCAAGCCTTCGCCGATGCCGACGGCGTGCCGCTCGTGCACCCGTACGACACGTTCGAGACGGTGAGCGGCGCCGGCACGCTCGGGCTCGAGCTCGAGGATCAGGTGCCCGAGGCGGGGCTTGTGGTCGTCTCGTGTGGCGGCGGGGGGCTGTACGCCGGGCTCAGCGCTGCCTTCGACGGCATCGCGACTGTGCAGCCGGTCGAACCGGTGCTGTGCCCGGCCCTCGCAGTCGCGCTCCGCGCCGGTCGGCCGGTTGCGACGACCGTCGGCGGGGTCGCCGTCGACGCGCTGGGAGCGCCGGTGATCGGCGAGATCGCCTTCGCGGCGGCCGTGGAGCAGGACGTGTCCCCCGTGCTGGTCGACGACGACGCGATCCTGGCGGCCCGGCGCTACCTATGGTCGCGCCTGCGGATCCTGGCCGAGCCCGGCGCGTGCGTGGCATTGGCCGCGGTGCTCGGCGGCCAGGTCGACACATACGCCGGCCAGACCGTTGTCGTCATCGTCTCGGGCGGAAACGACGACTCCCTGCCCCGCTGAGAACCGGGCACTCAGCGGGCTGGCGCCCACGCCTGCGCTATCCGTCGTCGGTGAGGGGTGGACGTCCTCGTTTGGGCAGCGGCCCGGCGCGCTTCGGCATCCGTCCGGCGGCCGTGAGGGCCTGCCGGAGGATCATCTCGATGTGCGCGTTCACGCTGCGGTACTCGTCCGCCGCCCAGCGAGCCAGCGCATCGTGTACGTCGGGATCGATGCGCAGCAGTATCCGCTTGCGGTCTTGGCTCACGTGTACAGGGAGCCGGCGTTGACAATCGGGGAGGCGGGCTGGTCGCCGCACAAGACGACCATCAGGTTGCTGACCATGGCGGCCTTGCGTTCTTCGTCGAGCTCGACGATGCCACGCTCGTTGAGGCGGGTCAGGGCCATCTCGACCATCCCGACGGCGCCTTCGACGATGCGCGACCGTGCTCCGACCACGGCGTTGGCCTGCTGCCGCCTCAGCATCGCCTGGGCGATCTCCGACGCGTACGCGAGGTGGCTGATCCGCACCTCCACGATCTCGACGCCGGCCAGCATTACGCGCTGGGCGACCTCGCGGGCGAGCTCTCCGGCGACGATGTCGGTCGAGCCGCGTAGCGACGTGCCCGCCTCGTTGGCATCGTCGTACGGGTGAGTGGTGGCGACGTGACGCAGCGCCGACTCGGCCTGGACGGACACGAAGTTCAGGTAGTCCTCGACCGCGTACAGGGCCCGAGAGGTGTCTGCGACCTGCCAGACGACGATCGCGGCGATCTCGACCGGGTTACCGTCTGCGTCGTTGACCTTGAGGTGGTTCGTCTCGAAGTTGCGGACCCGGACGTTGACGGCTCTGCGGACCGTGAGGGGAAGAACCCACGAGAGCCCTGAGCGCCTCACCGTCCCGATGTACCGGCCGAAGAACTGCACCACTCTCGTCTGGCCCGGCTGCAAGACCACCAGGGAAGACAAGATGAGCACAAAGGCAGCGACCGGCACGGCGGCCAGCCCGGGCGCCGAGCTGAATGCGAGGGCGACCGCGGCGACCAGGAGGATGAGGAGGGCGCCGACCGCGATCCCTCCGTTGAGTGAACGTGCCTCGTACTCGTGGATCTCGACCCTCGCCCCTACGTGTCCGACCGGGACGGCCGCTGACTGTGGCGAATCCTGTGCTGAGCTCATGGTGTCCCCTTGGTTAATAGTGATATCTAAGTGATATCACTTATTCGAGATCTGGGCAAGCGTAGGCTGCTGAGGTGAGTCGTATCACTGAGTCTGGCGAGCCGTTCGAGCCTGTCTACGGGCCTGCTGCCCTGGAGGGTTGGGAACCGGACAGCAAGCTCGGCCGGCCGGGATCCTTCCCGTACACGCGCGGTGTCTACGAGTCGATGTACACCGGCAGGCCGTGGACCATGCGCCAGTACGCCGGCTTCGGCACCGCCGCCGAGAGCAACCAGCGCTACCACCAGCTGACCCGGGCCGGTACCACGGGCCTGTCGGTGGCGTTCGACCTGCCGACCCAGATGGGCTACGACTCCGACGCCCCCATCGCCCACGGTGAGGTCGGCAAGGTCGGTGTTGCCATCGACTCCCTCGACGACATGCGGCTGCTGCTCGACGGCATCCCGCTCGACAAGGTGTCGACGTCGATGACGATCAACGCCCCGGCGGCGTTGCTCCTGCTCTTGTACCAGCTCGTGGGCGAGGACCAGGGCGTCACCGGCGCCCAGCTCACCGGTACGACGCAGAACGACGTGCTGAAGGAGTACATCTCCCGCGGCACCTACATCTACCCGCCGAAGCACTCGTTGCGGCTGGTCACCGACCTGTTCACGTACTGCCGAGACGAGATGCCGCGGTGGAACACCATCTCGATCTCCGGGTATCACATGGCCGAGGCTGGGGCGACGCCGGCGCAGGAGATCGCGTTCACGCTCGCCAACGGCATCGAGTACGTGCGTGCGGCGATCGACTCGGGACAAGACGTGGACGAGTTCGCGCCGCGGCTGGCGTTCTTCTTCGTCTCGCGTACGACGTTTCTGGAGGAGATCGCGAAGTTCCGGGCCGCGCGCCGCATCTGGGCGGAGGTGATGCGCGACCAGTTCCATGCCAAGAACCCCAAGTCGCACATGCTTCGCTTCCACACCCAGACCGCCGGGGTGCAGCTGACCGCGCAGCAGCCCGAGGTCAACCTGGTCCGGGTCACGGTCCAGGCACTGGCCGCCGTCCTGGGAGGTACGCAGTCTCTGCACACGAACTCCTTCGACGAGGCGATCGCCCTTCCGACGGAGAAGGCCGCCAGACTCGCGCTGCGTACCCAGCAGGTGCTGGCCTACGAGACCGACGTGACGAAGACGGTCGACCCCTTCGCCGGCTCGTACGCGATGGAGTCCCTGACCGACGACGTGGAACGGGTGGCGCGTGAGCTGATGGACGCTGTCGAGGATCGCGGCGGTGCCGTTGCCGCGATCGAGACCGGTTTCCAGAAGAACGAGATCGAGAAGTCCGCATACCGGATCGCCCAGGAGATCGACTCCGAGGAACGCACGGTCGTCGGCCTCAACCGGTTCACGATCGACGTTGACGACCCGTACGAGCCCCTTCAGGTCAATCCCGCGATCGAGGCCGAGCAGGCCGAGCGATTGGCTGAGCTCAGGTCGAGTCGCGACCTTGGCGACGTCGACCGTCAGCTCGAGGCGCTCAGGGCGGCGGCCGCAGGAAGCGACAACGTGCTCAGACCGATGAAGTGCGCGCTCGCCGCCCGCGCCACCGTCGGCGAGGTGTCGGACGCGTTGCGGGAGGTCTGGGGCGTCTACCGCCCACCCGACGCATTCTGAGGCCTCCGAGAGGCCAGAGAGCACGCTCTGGAAGGCGAGAACGTCCGGCAGGAGGGCGGAGACGTCCGGGCGAGAGGGCGACAACGGCCCTGCCGACGCGGAGCGCACGCCCTCTGGCCCCCGCATGAAAGTGCTTCTCTACCCTCTCGGTGGGCCTTTCTTACCCTCTCGACGGTACTTTCTTAGCCCGTCGGCGCTGGCGGTCGGTGAGACGCACGGCGTCCCGGATGGGACAATGGGAGGATGCTTCCCCCCGCGGCCCGCGACGAGATCGATCGCCTGACGAAGAGTTTCGAGTCCGAGCTCATCGAGTTCCGCCGCGACCTGCACCGCCACCCGGAGCTCGGTCACGAGGAGCACCTCACGACCGCGAGCATCGTCGAGCGGCTGACCGAGGCGGGACTCGAGCCTCGCGTGCTCTCCAGCGGGACGGGCGTGATCTGTGACATCAGCGGCACCACCGGGGAGACCGCCTCGCTCGGCTTCCGCGCCGACATCGACGCTCTGCCCCTCCAGGACGTCAAGGACGTGCCGTACCGCTCGCAGCGGCCCGGCATCTGTCACGCATGCGGGCACGACGCGCACACCGCCGCGGTTCTCGGCACAGGGTTGGTGCTCGCGGAGCTGAGGCACCTGGAGCTGCTGCACCGCTCCGTGCGGCTCATCTTCCAGCCCGCTGAGGAGCTCACTCCTGGCGGTTCCCTCGACGTCTTGGCGGACGGCGAGATCGACAGCCTCCAGCGCGTCTTCGCGCTGCACTGCGACCCCAAGCTCGAGGTAGGCAGGCTCGGCTTCCGGTCCGGCGCCATCACGGCCGGCGCCGACCGGATCCGGGTATCGATGCACGGGCCTGGCGGCCATACGGCCCGCCCCCACCTCACCGCCGACCTCGTGTACGCGCTCGGAGCCGTGATCACCGAGCTGCCGGGTCTGCTGTCGCGGCTCGCGGACCCGCGCGCCGGGCTCAGCGTCGTGTGGGGCCAGGTCCATTCCGGTGGCGTGGCCAACGCGATACCTCAGGAAGGCTTCGTCGAGGGCACCCTGCGCTGCCTCGACGTGCGGGTCTGGGAGTCGGTGCACACCGTTGTGCCCAACCTGGTCAGGTCGCTCGCGGCGCCGTTCGGGATCGACGTGGACGTGGAGATGCACAAGAGTGTCCCGCCGTGCATCAACGACGAGGTGTCGACCGACCTGTTGCGCGCGGTCGCTCGGGACGTCTTCGGCAGCTCGCAGGTGACGACAACCGACCAGAGTCTCGGAGGGGAGGACTTCGCCTGGATTCTCAAGCGCGCCCCCGGCGCTCTGGTCCGGCTCGGGGTTCGCCGCCCTGACGTCACCGACGTGGGGGACTTGCACCGCGGGAGCTTCGACATAGACGAGGCGGCTATCGGTGTCGGCGTCCGATTGTTCAGCAGCTTCGCGGTGTCCACCGGGCGCCGGTAGGTCACAAACAGGTATCGGGCTTGGGTGCCGGCATTTCGAGTAGCCGCGCCCGACTTCGGCTCCACTAGGATGCGCACGAGTGCGCCGACTGCCGTGGGCGCCCCGTGGAAGGAGTCGTCTTGCGTCGTTGGACCAAGATCGCGGCCGTATCAGCGGCTGCCGTCCTCACCTTGGCCGGATGCGCCAAGAGCAACAACAACTCGAACGCCACCGGTGGTGGTGGCTCCACGGCCTCGGGAGCCCTCGACTGCAAGACCCTCAAGGGCAATGGTCCGAAGGTCGGCATCGCCTACGACGTCGGTGGGCAGGGCGACCACTCGTTCAACGATTCCGCTGTGCGCGGCATGCGGAAGGCAGCCGCGGACTTCGGCGCGACGTGCCTCGAGGGCGAGGCGCAGCTCAACGAGCCCGAGTCGGCCCGCGAGGGCCGCCTCCGTAGCCTCGCCGACGCGGGTGCCAACCCGATCATCGGTGTCGGCTTCTCCTACAGCCAGTCCGTCAACGCGGTAGCGCCCGACTATCCCAAGATCAGCTTCGGGATCATTGACGGGTTCGACTGGGACAAGACCCCCAACAAGAACGTCGCCTACCTCGACTTCGCGGCCAACCAGGGCTCGTTCCTCGTCGGTGTCGCGGCTGCCCTGAAGACGAAGGCAGACCATGTCGGCTTCGTCGGCGGTGTCCACAACGACCTGATCAAGGGCTTCGAGGCGGGGTATACGGCCGGCGTCAAGGCGGTCAACCCCAAGATCAAGGTGGACGTCAAGTACATCGAGGAGTCGAACATCTCCGGCTTCAACGACCCGGCCGGAGGCAAGGCCGCCGCCGCCGCGGAGTACCAAGACGGCGCCGACATCGTGTACGCCGCCGCCGGCGCATCCGGATCGGGCGTCTTCGACGCTGCGGTCGCGGCAGGCAAGGGCAAGTGGGCCATCGGCGTCGACTCCGACCAGTACCTGAGCGCCAGCCCGCAGCAGAAGCCGCACATCTTGACGTCGGCCCTCAAGCGGGTCGACACCGCGACGTACGACATGATCAAGTCGGTCAAGGACGGCAAGCCTCTCACCGGCTACAAGACCTACGACCTTTCCCAGAACGGCGTCGGATACGCCACCTCCGGCGGGTTCGTCGACGACATCAAGAGCAAGATCGACGCCTACGCCGCCAAGATCAAGAGCGGCGCGATCAAAGTGCCGACGGTGCCGAGCGACTGAGGTCCAGCGCCTGCCCGGGACGACGCGGTAGCGTTCGTCCCGGGTTCGTGCATCCCGAAGTCTGCGTCTGCTCACGAGGAGAGCAATGGCTGCCACCGAGACGGGCAACGACGTGGTCCTGCATCGGATCGGCAAGCGCTTCCCCGGTGTGATCGCCAACCACGATGTCGACATCACCATCCGTGGCGGCACGGTGCACGCCCTCGTCGGCGAGAACGGCGCAGGCAAGTCGACCTTGATGAAGATCCTGTACGGCGTCCAGAAGCCTGATGAGGGCACCATCACCGTCGACGGCGAGACGGTGTCGTTCGGTTCACCGACGGATGCGATCGCCCACGGCATCGGGATGGTCTTCCAGCACTTCATGCTCGCCGACAACCTCACCGTCTTGGAGAACGTCGTGCTCGGCGCGGAGAAGCTCCACGGGATCGGTGACCGGGCCCGCCAGGCCGTCGAGGACATCTCCTCCAAGTACGGCTTCGGGCTCGATCCCGATCTGCTCGTCGAGCGCCTCGGCGTCGGCGACCGACAGCGTGTCGAGATACTCAAGGTCCTCTACCGCGGCGCCAAGATCATCATCCTCGACGAGCCGACCGCGGTCCTCGTGCCGCAGGAGGTGGATGCGCTCTTCGAGAATCTGCGTGGCCTCAAGGGGGAGGGCCACACGATCTTGTTCATCTCCCACAAGCTCGATGAGGTACTCGCCATCGCCGACGACATCACCGTCATGCGCCGAGGCACGACGGTGGGCGAGGCGACGCCGGCGCAGACGACGAAACGTCAGCTGGCCGAGCTCATGGTGGGTTCTGAGCTGCCCTCTCCCGAGACCGGTGAGTCGACAGTGACCACTGACGTCCAGCTCGAGCTGTCCGGGGTTGCGTTGGCTGACGAGCGCGGCCGCGAGCTGCTGTCGGACATCTCGCTGCTGATCCACCGCGGCGAGATCCTCGGGATCGCGGGGGTCGAGGGCAACGGCCAGAGCGAGCTCGTGGAGACGATCATGGGCATGCGTGTCGCGACCGCGGGCACAGTCTCGTTCGGCGGGCAGGACATCACCCACTGGCACACCCGTGAGCGGCGTGAGGCGGGCATCGGGTACATCCCAGACGACCGCCAGCGTCACGGGCTGCTGCTCGACGCGCCGCTGTGGGAGAACAGGATGCTCGGCCATCAGACGACACCGCCGTCGGCGAAGGGGCCCTGGATCGACCGGGCCGGCGCCCGCGAGGACACGGCACGCATCATGCGGGAGTACGACGTCCGCGCGCCGAGTATCGACACGTTGTCGCGTGCGCTGTCGGGCGGCAACCAGCAGAAGCTGATCGTCGGCCGCGAGATGAGCGGCGACCCCGTGCTGCTGATCGCGGCGCATCCGACCCGAGGCGTGGATATAGGCGCTCAGGCGGCGATCTGGGACCACATCAAGAACGCTCGCCGCCAGGGGCTCGCCGTCCTGTTGATCTCCGCCGACCTCGACGAGCTCATCGGGCTGTCGGACCGCATCGAGGTCATCTTGCGCGGCGCCCTCGTCGGCGAGTTCGACCCGCGGGACGTCACGCCGCAGGACCTGGGCGCGGCAATGACCGGCGGTGGGGAGGAGGCGGCATGACCACGCTCCGGCGGGCGGCCGTGGGACTGCTCGCGCCGGTGGCCGCGCTGGTCGCGGCCGTGATCATCACCAGCCTCGTCATCGCGGTGTCCGGCAGCTCGCCGGGCGACTTCTGGGGTGTCATCTTCTCCCGGCCTGAGAACCGGCTGATCGTGAACATGATCAACCAGTCGGCCCTGATCTACATCTCGGCCACGGCGGCCGCTGTCGGCTTCCGGATGAACCTGTTCAACATCGGTGTCGAGGGGCAGTACACGATCGCCTCGTACGCCGCAGCGACGCTCGCAGGGGCGGCGATCTTCCCAGGAAAGCTGAACATCTTGGCGGCGCTGGTCGTGGCGGTCGTGGTGGGAGCCGGGTGGGCCGGCATCGCCGGGATCCTCAAGGTGACCCGCGGGGTGAGCGAGGTCATCTCCACCATCATGTTGAACGCGATAGCGATCACGCTGGCCGGCTACCTCCTCGACCGCTACGGCCAGCACGTGGGCAACGGTGTACGCAGCGACGTGATCCCCACGGGCAGCCAGCTGGGCGGGTGGCTCCCGTTCGCCGAGGCGGATGGGCCGATCTGGTCGCTCGCGCCGCTGGCCGTCCTGGTCGGCGTCGGGTTCTGGGTGCTGCTCAACAAGACGCGTTTCGGGTTCGACCTGCGCGCGACCGGAGCGTCGCCGACGGCCGCTGTCGCATCGGGAGTGAACGTGAACAAGATGGTCGTCGTCTCGATGCTGATCTCTGGCGGTGTCGCCGGACTCATCTGGATGCCGGCCTTCTTCGGGTCGGCGTACTCGTACGGGACAAGCTTCCAGGCAGGACTCGGCTTCACCGGCATCGCGGTAGCGCTGCTGGGCCGCAACCAGCCGGTGGGCATCGTCTTCGGCGCGGTGCTCTTCGCGTTCCTCGGTGAGCAGTCCAACCAGCTCACGTTCCGCACCGACATCTCGGTCAACGTCGTGCAGATCACGCAAGGCACCATCGTGCTCACCGTCGTCATCGCCTACGAGGTGGTTCGCCGACTACGCCTCAGAGCCGAGCAGTCGTCGGTCGCCGCCTCCCCGCCGCCGAGCTCGTCGGCCAAGCCCGAGCCGGTATCGGTATGAGTACCGTCACCAGGTCTCCCGACGCCCGGCGGATGCGCGCCCAATGGTTCGCGAACACCTGGCTGCTCCTCGGCATCACCGCGATCCTGCTCATCTCGGCGGTGCGGGTTCTCACCGGTGCCGACGACATCGACTCCGTCGGGACGATCCAGTCCGCCGTCGTGGCGACCTGCCCCATCCTGATGGCCGGCCTGGGTGGGCTGTGGAGCGAGCGCTCCGGCGTGGTCAACATCGGCCTCGAAGGCCAGATGATCCTGGGGACATGGGGCTCGGCGTACTTCACCTACTACTACGGCCCCTGGGCCGGTGTAGCCGGTGCGGCGCTCATGGGCGCGGTCGGCGGCCTGCTGCACGCGCTCGCCACGGTGACCTTCGGGGTCGACCACATCGTGTCCGGAGTGGCGATCAACATCATCGCTGCGGGGGCCGCG
Organism: uncultured Actinomycetota bacterium; assembly: GCA_963824115.1. Lineage (GTDB taxonomy): Bacteria > Actinomycetota > Actinomycetes > Propionibacteriales > Nocardioidaceae > DASQEH01. The sequence continues at coordinate 251,074 of CAWGOA010000008.1, read as the reverse complement.
CAGTTCCTCGCCGAGACGTACTTCGACGGCCTGAACGGTGGCGGGTTCAAGCAGCTGACGGGCCTCGACCAGCCGGCCAGCATCACCATCCCGGGACTGTCCGACGCCATGACCAAGCGTGGCCGGCCATCACTGGTTCCTGTTGTCCGACCTGGCGGCGTTCATCGCCGCATTCACGACCGGGCTCTCGCTGCTGACCGTCTTGATCGTCTTGCTGGTGGCGGGGTCGGCCTGGATCTTGTGGCGGACCGCCTTCGGGCTCCGGCTGCGGTCCTGTGGGGAGAACCCGGCGGCAGCCGAGAGCCTCGGCGTCAACGTCTACACGTACAAGTACATCGCCGTGATCGTCTCCGGGGCGATGGCGGGAGTCGGGGGCTGCTTCCTCACGCTCGTCTCGTCGAGCGGGTTCACCGTCGGGCAGACCGGCGGCCGGGGCTACATCGGGCTCGCGGCGATGATCTTCGGCAACTGGCAACCCGGTGGGCTCGTGACCGGCGCGTTGATGTTCGGCTACACCGACAGCCTGCGGCTGCGCGAGGCCAGCTCGGTCCACGCCCTGCTGCTCGTCGTCGCCATCGTCTTGATCGGCCTGTCCGTGTGGCGGGCGCGCAAGGCGCAGCGGACGGGGGCGATCGTGATGGGTGCCCTCGGGCTCGGTTTCCTGCTGTGGTTCCTCCTGAGCAAGCAGGTACCGCGCGACTTCACCGGCATGACGCCGTACGTCGCCACGCTGCTGGTCTTGGCGCTGGCCGCGCAACGGCTGCGGATGCCGGCCGCTGACGGGCTGAGGTACCGAAGGGGTCAGTCGGTCTGATGTCCGTCGAGATCGACTGGCCGGAGCTCCGGCGGGCCGCCACGGAGGCGATGGGGCACGCCTACGCCCCCTACTCCGACTTTCCCGTCGGGGTCGCCGGGCTTGTCGACGACGGACGGGTCGTCGTCGGCTGCAACGTCGAGAACGCGTCGTACGGGCTCGGGCTCTGCGCGGAGTGCGGAATGGTGTCCTCGCTGCACAGCACGGGCGGTGGTCGGTTGGTCGCGGTCGCCTGCGTCGACCGGTCGGGCGCGCCGCTGATGCCGTGCGGGCGATGCCGTCAGCTGCTGTGGGAGCACGGCGGGCCGGCGATGTTGCTGGACACCGCGCACGGGACAGTGTCGATGGACGACGTCCTGCCCGATGCGTTCGGGCCGGACGACCTCAGCCGCCGATGAGCGGGCGCCCCCGCTGCGACCTGGACTTCGGCTCGGAGACCTTCGTGCGCGACCCGTACCCCGACCTCGCGGCCCAGCGACGAGCCGGCCCGATCGGCTGGCACGAAGCCAGCCAGACCTGGATGGTCGTCTCCCACGAGCACTGCAGCGCCGTCCTCCGGGACCGGCGGTTCGGGCGCATCTGGGTCGACCGGGAGCCCACGGACCGCTACGAGCCGTTCAACCTGCTCCACCGCAACCAGATGATGGAGAACGAGCCTCCCGACCATTCGCGGCTGCGGCGCAAGGTCTCCGGTGCCTTCGCCCGCCGTCACATCGAGAGGATGCGCCCTCGGGTCACCGCGCTGGGGACGGCTCTGCTGGACGAGCTGTCGAGTGAGCGTTTCGACGTGCTGGAGGCGTTCGCCGAGCCCCTGCCGGTACTCGTCATCGCCGAGCTCCTCGGTGCGCCCAGTCAGCGATGTCGCCCAGCTGCGGGCCTGGTCGCAGGCCATCGTCCGGATGTACGAGCCGGTCGTCCCCGCCGATGCCGACGAGGCGGCCGTGACGGCGAGCCGGGACTTCGCCGACTACATCCGGACGCTGGTGGCGCTGCGTCGACGCGACCTGCGCGACGACCTTCTCAGCGACCTGCTGCGGGCTCAGGCAGGCGACGACGGCCTCACCGACGACGAGGTGCTGGCCTCAGCGATCCTGCTCCTCAACGCCGGCCACGAGGCGTCGGTCAACGTGTTCGGCAACGGCCTGGCGGCGCTCCTCCGGACACCCTCGCAGTGGTCGCGGGTGGCGGGCGGTGAGGTACCGGCCGAGCTGGCGGTCGAGGAGATGCTGCGGTACGACTCGGCGCTGCAGCTCTTCGAACGCACGGCGACGGCCGACGTGGAAGTCGCCGGCACACTCGTGCGGGCAGGGGAGCGGATCGCCGTCCTGCTCGGCTCCGCGAACCGCGACGAGTCGGTGTTCGCCCGCGCGGACTCTTTCGACGCCGCCCGCGACCCCAACCCGCACCTCGCCTTCGGGGCAGGCGTCCACTTCTGCCTCGGGGCGCCGCTCGCCCGGATGGAGCTGGCCGAGTCGCTGCGGCTGCTCGCCTCGACATACCCGCAGCTCAGCGAGGCAGACGGCGCCGTGCGGCGAGCGACCTTCGTGCTGCGGGGGTACCTTCGGATGCCCGTCCTCGCGGGCACGAGAGAGAAGGTGCGAGATGGCTGAGGCGTTCGACACGGTCGACGTGATCGTGACCAAGCGGGACAAGGGCGAGCTGTCCGATGAGCAGATCGACTGGGTCGTCGACGCCTACACGCGCGGCGCGGTGGCCGACGAGCAGATGTCGGCACTGGCGATGGCGATCTTGATCAACGGCATGAACCACCGAGAGATCAGCCGCTGGACGATCGCGATGATCGCGAGCGGTCAGCGGATGGACTTCTCCTCGCTGTCGCGTGACACGGCTGACAAGCACTCCACCGGCGGGGTCGGGGACAAGATCACCCTGCCGCTCGCTCCGCTCGTCGCGGCCTGCGGGGTCGCCGTACCTCAGCTCTCCGGTCGCGGGCTCGGGCACACGGGTGGGACGCTCGACAAGCTGGAGTCGATCCCGGGCTGGAACTGCGACCTCTCGTACGAGCAGATGGTCGGGCAGCTCGAGTCGGTCGGCGCCGTGATCTGCGCCGCCGGGTCGTCGCTGGCGCCGGCGGACAAGAAGCTGTACGCGCTGCGCGACGTCACCGGTACCGTCGAGGCGATCCCGCTGATCGCGTCGTCGATCATGAGCAAGAAGATCGCGGAGGGCACGGGTGCGCTCGTGCTCGACGTCAAGGTCGGGTCGGGCGCGTTCATGAAGGACCTGGACGACGCCCGCGACCTGGCCTCGACGATGGTCGGCCTGGGCAGCGACGCCGGAGTGACCACCGTCGCGCTGCTCACCGACATGTCGACACCGCTCGGCCGGACAGCAGGCAACGCCATCGAGGTACAGGAGTCCCTCGACGTACTGGCTGGAGGAGGACCCGACGACGTCGTGGAGCTGACGCTCGCACTGGCCCGCGAGATGCTGACGGCGGCCGGTCACGACGACGTCGACCCCGCCGACAAGCTGGCGGACGGTTCCGCGATGGACGTATGGCGGGCGATGATCTCGGCCCAGGGGGGCGACGCGGACGCAGAGCTGCCCCGCGCTAAGGAGAGCTGTGTCGTGTCCGCGCCGTCGTCAGGCGTACTGACCCGCCTGGATGCCTTGTCGGTGGGGGTGGCAGCCTGGCGGTGCGGTGCTGGGCGAAGCCGCAAGGAGGACCCGGTACAGGCCGGCGCGGGCGTGGTACTGCACGCGAAGCCGGGGGACCGTGTCAAGCAGGGCGAACCGCTCATGACGCTGCTGAGCGACGACGCCGACCGGTTCAGCCGCGCGGAGGAGGCACTTGCCGGTGGCTTCGACATCGCGGACTCAGCAGACGACGCCAGTCGTCGCGAGACAGTCCTCGAGCGGATCTCGTAGGGCTTCTGGCCGTCTCGGTCAGCCCGCGAGCAGCGTGAGGGTCTCCGCGACCAGGGCAGGCTTGGGCATCGCCTCGATCTCCACGGTGACAGCCGTCGTGACCAGGATGCCGGCCGACACCTGCCGGACGGCGACGAGCTCGGCGCCGGCTCGCACCCGGCTGCCCTCGGGGACGGGTGAGGGGAACCGGACCCGGTCGGAGCCGTAGTTGACCTTGACCGGCCAGCCGGCGTAGTCCACCAGGTCGCCGAGAAGCATCGGCACGAGTGACAGCGTGAGATAGCCGTGCGCGACCGTCGAACCGAACGGTCCGGACGCGGCGCGCTCGGGGTCGACGTGGATCCACTGGTGGTCGCCGCTGGCCTCGGCGAAGGCGTCGATCCGGGCCTGGTCGATGCTCAGCCACGCGCCGTACCCCAGATGGGTACCCGTCGCGGCTTCCAGCTCGGTCAGGCTGCGGTACACGGTCGTCATGGCGAGACGTCAATCCGCGGCCGACACGCCGGCAAATACGGGCCGGGGGTGACGTCTCGGCGGTCAGGCACGGGGGCCTCCGGAGACGTACAGCACCTGACCGGAGACGAATGACGCGCCTTCGCTGACGAAGAACGACACCGCATGGGCGATGTCGTCAGGGGTCCCGACCCGCGGCACCGGGGTCTCCGCCGCACGCGCCGCCTGGAAGTCCTCGAAGCTGACTCCGAGCCGCTCGGCGGTCATCGCCGTCATGTCGGTGACGATGAACCCTGGGGCAATCGCGTTGACGGTGACCCCGAACTTGCCGAGCTCGAGGGCCAGCGTCTTGGTGAACCCCTGCATGCCGGCCTTCGCGGCGGCGTAGTTCGCCTGTCCCCGGTTGCCGAGGGCCGACGTGCTCGACAAGTTCACGATCCGCCCCCAGCCTGCCTTGGTCATGTACGCCTGCGTCGCACGGCTCATCAAGAAGGCGCCGCGCAGGTGCACGGCGAGCACCGAGTCCCAGTCCTCCTCGGTCATCTTGAACAGCAGGTTGTCGCGGGTGATGCCGGCGTTGTTGACGAGCACCGTCGGGGCACCCAGCTCATCGGCGACCCGGGCGACGGCGCTCTCGACGGCTGACGCGTCGGCGACGTCGACGGCGACAGCCAAGGCCCGGCCGCCGCCGCCCGTGATCTGCTCGACGGTGTTCGCGCAGTCCGATGCGTCGAGGTCGAGTACGCCGACGCCGAAACCGTCGGCGCTGAGCCGCGTCGCGACAGCTGCCCCGATGCCGCGGGCCGCGCCCGTGACGATGGCGACACGCTGCTCGGTGGAGTCCATTCGCTGACCTCTCTGTCGAACCGGTGGGCACCTGGGAGGATATCGGGATGCATCAGTCGACCGACCAGCGCTATATCGACGCACCCAAGGCACTGCTCCACGACCATCTCGACGGCGGCGTGCGTCCCACCACGCTCGTCGAGATCGCGGCGGCCGTCGGACACGAGCTGCCCACCGACGACCCCGCCGACCTGGACAGCTGGTTCGTCGACGCCGCGAACTCGGGCAGCCTGGTGCGCTACCTGGAGACGTTCGACCACACCGTCGCGGTGATGCAACGAGCAGACGACCTGCGACGAGTCGCCGCCGAGTGTGTCGAGGACCTGTCGGCCGACGGGGTGGTGTACGCCGAGGTGCGGTACGCGCCGGAGCAGCACCTGACGGCGGGACTCGGACTCGACGAGGTCGTCGAAGCCGTCCAGGCGGGCTTCGACGAGGCCACCGTGGCGGCTCGAGGCAAGGGGAGGCCCATCGTCGTCCGGCAGCTGCTCACGGCCCTGCGCCATGCGGCTAACTCCGGCGAGATCGCCGAGCTGGCGGTACGGCACCGCGACCGTGGGGTCGCAGGGTTCGACATCGCGGGTGCGGAGGCGGGGTTCCCGCCTACCAGGCACCTGAACGCGTTCGAGTACCTCCAGCGGGAGAACTTCCACTTCACGATCCACGCCGGCGAGGCGTTCGGGCTGCCGTCGATCTGGCAGGCCCTGCAATGGTGTGGCGCCGAACGGCTCGGCCACGGCGTACGGATAGTCGACGACATCGAGGCCACGCCCGACGGTCTGCGGCTCGGCCGGCTCGCGTCGTACGTCCGCGATCGGCGGGTGCCGCTGGAGATGTGCCCGTCCTCCAACCTGCAGACGGGGGCGGCAGGGTCGATGGCCGAGCACCCGATCGGAATGCTCACGGCGCTGCGGTTCAGGGTCACGGTGAACACCGACAACAGGCTGATGAGCGGTACGTCGTTGAGCCGGGAGATGGAGCTGCTGTCCGGTGCCTTCGGCTACGACATCGACGACATGCGGTGGTTCACGATCAACGCCATGAAGAGCGCCTTCCTGCCGTTCGACGAGCGGCTCACGCTGATCGAGCGGGTGATCAAGCCGGGATACGCCGCGCTGACCATTCCGCACTAGGCGACAGGTCATCCTCGGGGCGCACATGTCCGGTCGAGGGGTCAGAACCGGATCGATCCACGCTGCCGACCCGGTCTACTCGGCGGCGATCAGCTGCCTGACGCAGGTCCGAGCCTGCACCGGCGAGACTGGCCGGCACCCCAGCGCCTCGAGCGCTGCTACGATCGCCGGCTCCTCGCGGGCCAGCCGCCACCCCCGGCGAAGCAGGACCAGCGGCGGTTTGCGGTGCTCGCGAAGGTCTCGGGACAGCCGCAGCGCGAACGTCACCCACCTCGACCGACGCAGGCACAACGCGCAGGCCAGGAGTCCCTCGTCCGAGCACGGCCGGACCAGTTCGGCTGCGAAGATGCCCTCGGCCACCACATACCGGGACCCCTCCGTCCATCTCGATCGGGCGGAATCCCACCGATGAGTTGCTGGCGATGTCATAGCGAGGTACGAGGGTCGAGCCCGTCCTGCACAGCTCTCGAAGGGCGTCGAGCGCCGCGTCGAGCCGCCATGCGGACACAGCGTCCCAGTCGACCAGCCCGTCTCCGCGACGGGGCAGAGCCGGGTCGTCGCCGCCCTTGTAGAAGTCGTCCAGCTGGACGAGCGGCAGCCCCAGCCTGGTGGCCAACCGGGTCTTGCCCGCACCCGACGGTCCGGCGAGCAAGATCACCCGGGCGGCCACGGCGTACATCCTGCCGGGCCCGCGCGGTGGCGGACTGGCGGGTCCCTGAGACTCAGGGAGGGACGGCCAGCGTCCAGCTCTCCGCCGCCTCGACGAAGCCGAGCCTGCGGTACAGACGCGAAGCGGTCTCGTTCGCGTGGCTGACGGCCAGGGACAGACCAGTGACACCCGACGACTTCGCGGCGACCAGAGCACTGCCGAGCAACGCGGTACCGACCCCGCGCACCACGCATGCCGGGTCGCGGAAGATGTCGATGACCCACGGACCGCCCTCAGGAGGACTGCCCTCGCGGTCGACCACCAGACAGGCGCCGACGATGCGTCCGTCGGACAAGGCGACACGAGACTGCGCCATGAGCGGTCCGAGCAGCTCGCCGCGGCCGATCGCCCGGATCTGCTCGACGGCAGACGGCACTGTCTGATGGGAGTGGTCGGGGTGCCCGACCGGAAAGGCGGCGAAGGCGAGTTCGCCGAGCCGCTCGGCGTGCCGGGCCACCTGGGCAGGGCTGAGCGGGTCGATCGTGAGCCGGGAGTCGACATTGAGCCTCGGCAGATCCACCAGCGGATGGCTCATGACGTGAGCGTGTCTGAGCTCGACCGCACCGACGCCGGTCAGCGACTTCACAAGGGTGGTATCCGATGTCGAAAGCGCGAAACCCGCAAGGCGGTGCAGAATCTCGGCGGCGGTCGCCTCGACGGGCGCTGATTCGGGGCGCCAGGCGCCGTCGGCACACGGTCGGCCGTCTCGGGCGTCTTCCGCGAGCGTGTACACGAGCAGCAGCCGCCCGTCGCGGTCGTACAGCCAGGTGCGGGCGGGCCAGTGAGCCAGCGGATCGACGTCGGAATCCAACTCCGGGCGAGGGGTCACTCGGTGCTCCTCGCCGGTCGATGCGTGCCCTCCGGGCGGACTTCGTTGCCCCTCGGCGGGCGGTCAGATGCCGATCGGGTGCCATACCGTCTTGGTCTCGAGGAAGGCAGTCATCCGGGCCGTACCGGGATCCGCCGTCCAGTCGGGCTCATCGTCGCTGGGATGCGCGGACGGTGCGGCACCTTCGCTCTGGACCGGTACGCCGGTGGCACGAAGTACCCGTTTCAGGTTGTCAGCGGCCGCCACCTCGAGGTCCACGGCGAGGGCGGGATCCCCGATGCCCGTCAGGTCGATGGCGTTGACATCGGCATGGGAGGCGAGCCACGGCGTGACCTCAGCCGGGTCACCGGTGAGCATGTTGACGACTCCGCCCGGGACGTCGGAGGTTGCCAGCACCTCGGCCAGCGTGACCGCAGGGACCGGACGTTCGAAGGACGTGACGACCACGCAGGTGTTCCCGGTCGAGATCACGGGGGCGACGACGCTGACGAGACCGAGCAACGAGGACTTCTGGGGCGCGACGACCGCGACGACGCCAGTGGCCTCGGGAGTCGAGAAGTCGAAGTACGGCCCGGCCACCGGATTGGTCGAGCCGACCACCTGGGCCACCTTGTCGGCCCACCCGGCGTACCAGACGAGCCGGTCGACGGCCATGGACACGGCTTCGGAGGCTGCCTCGACCGAGATGCCCTCGCACGCGTGCACCTCCTCGACCAGCTGGGCGTGTCGGCCCTCGAGCATCTCGGCGACCCGGTACACGACCTGTCCGCGGTTGTACGCCGTCCGGTTGGACCAGCCGCCGAACGCCTTGCGTGCAGCGACGACGGCGTCCCTCGCGTCCTTACGGGAGGCCAGCGCCGCGTTGGCGAGGAAGCCGCCCCGGGAGTCCGACACGACGTAGGACCGTCCGGACTCGCTGCGCGGGAAGGCTCCGCCGATGTAGAGCTTGTAGGTCTTGCGTACGTCAAGGCGCTGCGCGCGCGGCTCAGTGGGCAAGGTAGGCCTCCAGGCCGTGACGACCGCCTTCACGACCGTATCCCGACTCCTTGTAGCCGCCGAAGGGGCTGCTCGGGTCGAACCGGTTGAACGTGTTGGCCCAGACCACGCCGGCCCGCAGTTGGTTCGCCATCCACAAGATCCGCGATCCCTTGTCGGTCCAGACCCCGGCCGAGAGCCCGAACGGCGTGTTGTTCGCCTTCTCGACCGCTTCTGCCGGTGTGCGGAACGTGAGGACCGACAACACCGGGCCGAAGATCTCCTCACGCGCGATCCGGTGGGCCTGGGACACGCCCGTGAAGATCGTCGGCGCGAACCAGTACCCGCGGTCGGGCAGCTCGCAGGGTGCCGACCAGCGCTCGGCCCCCTCGGCCTCGCCGATCTCGGAGAGCTCGCGGATCTTGGCGAGCTGCTCGGAGGAGTTGATAGCGCCGACGTCGGTGTTCTTGTCGAGTGGGTCACCGATCCGCAGCGTCGCCATCCGCCGCTTGAGGCGGAACAAGACGTCGTCGTACACGCTCTCCTGCACCAGCAGCCGCGAGCCGGCACAACAGACGTGGCCCTGGTTGAAGAAGATGCCGTTGACGACCCCCTCGACGGCCTGGTCGAGCGGGGCGTCGTCGAACACGATGTTGGCGGCCTTGCCGCCGAGCTCCAGCGTGACGCGCTTGGACGTCCCCGCGACTTGGCGCGCGATCTGCTTGCCCACCTCGGTGGAGCCGGTGAAGGCCACCTTGTCGACGTCGGGATGCGCCACCAGAGCCTGTCCGGTCGCGCCCGCGCCGGTGACGATGTTGACGACTCCGGGTGGCAGGTCGGCCTGCTGGCAGATCTCGGCGAACAGCAGAGCCGTCAGCGACGTGGTCTCGGCCGGTTTGAGGACGACGGTGTTGCCGCACGCCAACGCCGGTGCGATCTTCCACGAGAGCATCAGCAGCGGGAAGTTCCACGGGATGACCTGCCCTGCGACCCCCAGCGGCTGAGGGTTGCTGCCGTAGCCCGCATGCTCCAGCTTGTCGGCCCACCCCGCGTAGTAGAAGAAGTACGCCGAGACGAGCGGTATGTCGACGTCTCGGGACTCCTTGATCGGCTTGCCGTTGTCGAGCGTCTCGAGCACTGCCAGCTCGCGGGAGCGCTCGGAGATGATCCGGGCGATCCGGTACAGGTACTTCGCCCGCTCGGCGCCGGGCATCGTCGACCACACCCGGTCGTACGCGCGACGGGCCGCCCTGACAGCACGGTCGACGTCGTCCGGGCCGGCCTCGGCGATCTCGGCGAGCACCTCCTCGTTGGCCGGGCTCACCGACTTGAAGCTCGAGCCGCTGCCCTCGACGAAGTCCCCGTCGATGAAGAGCCCGTACGACGACCTGAGGTCGACCACGGAGCGCGACTCGGGCGCGGGCGCGTACTCGAATGCCATCTGCTGCTCCTAGTCCAGCGTGAAGTAGTCGGGGCCCGAGTAGTGGCCGGTGGCGAGGCGGGTTCGCTGCATCAGGAGGTCGTTGAGCAGCCGTGACGCGCCGAAACGGAACCAGGCGGGATCGAGCCAGTCGTCGCCGACCGTCTCGTTGACCATCACGAGGTACCTGATCGCGTCCTTCGCTGTGCTGATCCCGCCCGCGGGCTTGACGCCCACCTGGCGACCGGTGGCCTCGCGGAAGTCACGAACCGCCTCCAGCATCGTGAGGGTCACCGGCATCGTGGCTGCCGGCTGTACCTTCCCCGTGCTCGTCTTGATGAAGTCCGCGCCGGCCAGCATCGCCAGCCAGGAGGCGCGGCGGACATTGTCGTACGTCATCAGCTCGCCGGTCTCGAGGATGACCTTGAGGTGGGCGTCGGGCCGACCGTCTGTGCGGGCGCATGCCTGTTTGACGGCAGCTATCTGGTCGAAGACGAGCTGGACGTCGCCACTCAGGAAGGCGCCGCGGTCGATGACCATGTCGATCTCGTCAGCACCGGAGCTCACCGCGTCCCGGGCATCGAGGAGCTTGACCTCGAGGGCCGACCGGCCGGAGGGGAAGGCGGTCGCGACGGATGCCACGCGTACACCGGAGGCGCCGAGCGCCTCGCGCGCCGTCCGGACCATGTCCGGGTAGACGCAGATCGCAGCGACCCGAGGGCAGGAGGCGTCGGCCGGATCCGGCCGGATCGCCTTGGCGCAGAGCGCGCGTACCTTGCCAGCAGTGTCTTGGCCCTCGAGCGTGGTGAGATCGATCATCGAGACGGCGAGGTCCAGCGCCCAGGCCTTCGAGGTGGTCTTGATCGACCGGGTCGACAGGGCTGCCGCCCGAGCCTCACAGCCAACCTGGTCGACTCCGGGCAGGCCGTTCAGGAAGAGCCTGAGGGCGTCGGGACCGGTCGTGGCGTCGTCGACGAGCCGGAGGTGGGGCGCAGACACCGATGCCGTCACCGAGTCAGTCTAGGGGCCACGCCTGTCTCATGGCGCCGAGACGACGAGGCGGGCCGGCCGGGCGGACGACGCCGAATCGTGATTCGTGCACGGCTGTGGCTGGGTCCGACCTGGCTACAGTATCCCTGTGAGCAACGCAGCCGTCGATGCAGCCGGCGCCGAGGTCGAGCGGTTCACCGGACCTGGCGGACGGCTGTTCGGCTGGGCCGGGGTGGTGCTGGCGGTGGTGATGGTGGGCTACATCGTCGCGGACGACCCGGTCGGCGATGCCAAGGGTCTTTGTGTGGCCTTCTGCCTCGCGGCGCTGAGCTGGGTGGTCTTGATCCGCCCTATGGTCTCGTCGAACGCCAACGGCGTCGTCTTGCGCAACATGGTGCGCGACACGTTCGTCCCGTGGTCCAAGATCGAGCGCTGCCGGGTGGTCCAGACCCTCCAGATAGCCACCGAGGAGGACCACTTCTACGGTCTCGGCGTCGGCCGGTCGACACGGACGATGGTGCGGCGGGACTACGGGCGGAGCTCGCTCATGATCCGAGGAGGCGGGCTGCTCCTCGGGGGAACCGGGAGCAAGCTGCTCGACCGCCCGCCTCCGAAGACCGACGACCAACCCGGCCAAGGGGAAGATCCATGAGGGCGTCGCGTACCAGGACTATGTCGAGACCCGCATCGTCGACCGGGCCCGCCAGGCGAAGCCTGACACTCTCCAGCCCATCGTCGCCTGGGACTGGCGGCCGATCCTGGCAGTCGTGGCAACTGTCGTGTCGGTCGCCTTCGTGATCTTCGGCTGAGTCCTCTCGGCTGGACGACTCAGAGCCCAGCCGCTGACGCCAGGTCGGAGCGGATCGCGTCGAGCCGTCCGGCCGCCGATATCCGGGCTGCGGTGACGTCGCCGTCGGCGACATCGACCACCACCTCGAGATAGCACTTGATCTTCGGCTCGGTTCCCGACGGGCGGACCACGACCCGCCCTCCCTCAGCCAGGCGGTACCTCAGTCCCTCGGTCGGCGGCAGCCCCTGTGCACCCTCGCTCAGGTCGTCGACCCGCTCGACGGCGAACCCTCCTAGGCGCGACGGCGGGGACTGACGCAGCCGTTGCATGGTGGTCTCGATGAGGGATCGGTCGTCGACGCGTACGGACATCTGGTCGGTGGCGTGCACACCGAACTCGCGGGCGATGTCGTCCAGGCGGTCGAGCATGCTCTGACCCGCGGCCCTCAGCTCGGCCGCGAGCTCGGCGACGCGCAGCAGGGCCGAGACCCCGTCCTTGTCCCGGACAAGGTCCGGCGCGACGCAGTAGCCGAGCGCCTCCTCGTACCCGTACCGCAGTCCCTCGACGCGACCGATCCACTTGAAGCCGGTCAGCGTCTCCGTGTAGCCGACGCCGTGGGCACGTGCCATCCGGCCCAGCAGGGTCGACGACACGATGGTGGTGGCGTACACCCCGCCGACGCCGCGCCGGATCAGGTGGTCCGCGAGCAGCGCACCCACCTCGTCGCCGCGCAATGTCCGCCAGCCGTGGAGGGTGCCGACGGCAACGGCACATCGGTCGGCGTCGGGGTCGTTCGCGATCACGATGTCGGCGCCGCGGCTCTCGGCGAGGGCAACGGCGAGGTCGAGGGCCCCCGGCTCCTCAGGGTTGGGAAACGGCACGGTGGGGAAGTCGGGGTCCGGCTCGGCCTGCTCCGGTACGACGATCGGCGCCTCGAAGCCTGCCGCCAGGAGGACCGCCTCCACGATCTCCGCGCCGACGCCGTGCAGCGGCGTGTAGGCGATCGTCAGATCGCGAGGCGAAGCGGGCTCGGGCAGTGCGGCGACCGCGCTGACGTAGGCGTCGACGATGTCCTCGTCGAGGACCTTCCATCCCTCCGCGCGCGGCACGTCGAGCACTGACGTCACAGCGTCGATGCGCTCGGATATCTCGGTGTCGGCCGGCGGGACGATCTGGCTGCCGTCACCGAGGTAGACCTTGTAGCCGTTGTCGCGGGGTGGGTTGTGCGAGGCGGTCACCATGACGCCTGCGGCGCATCCGAGGTACCGGACCGCGAACGCCAGCAGTGGCGTCGGCAGCGGGCGCGGGAACACGAGGGCGTCGATGCCTGCGCCGCGCATGACCTCCGCTGTGTCACGGGCGAACACCGCGGACTTGTGGCGCGCATCGAAGCCGATCACGACCGTGCCCTCCAAGGAGGAGTCCTTGAGGTACCCGGCGAGGCCGGCAGCAGCACGGATGACGACCGCCCGATTCATCCGGTTGGGGCCGGCGGCGATCTGCCCGCGCAGACCAGCCGTGCCGAACTCGAGCCGCCCGGCGAAGCGGTCGGCCAGCTCCGCAGTCGCGTCGTCGTCAGTGTCAGCCACAGCCAACAGGTCGGCCAGCTCCGCTCTGCTCTCCGCGTCCGGGTCGTCGGAGATCCAGCCGGCGACACGGTCACGCAAGGCGGGAGGAATGCTCATGACGACGGTCCCGCGTCGCCTTTTCGATGCGAACGGACGACGGTCGAACGAGCGGAACACGTAGTCACCGCCGAGGTATCCGCACTCAACCTCATCCTCCGGCCGGTCCGGAGGCGGGCTGAGGACCGATGCGGCGTCATCGGCCGGCTCATATCCCAGGGCTCGACCGGGAGCAAGGTCCCACCAGGCATCCGCATTGGCCGAGATGCCGTAGATGACAGCAGAAACCTTGGACATCGGCTGTCAGCGCGGCATGGACCATCCGCACGCAGTCGTCGTGCGACAGCCACGTGGCGAGATGGCGCCGCGTCTGCGGAGCAGGAAGGAAGCTGCCGATCCGCATCGCGACGGCGGTGATGTGGTAGCGGTCGGCGTACATGCTGAGCAGTGCCTCGGCGGCCACCTTCCCGACGCCGTAGAACGTGTCGGGACGCGGTGGCACATCGACACGGACCAGCTCGGTGCGCGGGGATCATGCCGACGGCATGGTTGCTGCTGGCGTAGAGCATCCGCCCGACGCCGCGCTGCACCATGGCGTCGAGAAGTGCTGCCGTGGTCTCGACATGCCCGTGCAGGATCGTCGGGAGGTCGGACTCCGTCGGTATCCCGGCGAGATGCACGACGGCGTCCATGCCGTCGACCGCCCCCGCCGCCACGTCGGGATCGGCACAGTCGCCCTCGACGAAACCGGCGGCGAAGTTCCGCTCCGGCGCCTGCAGGTCGAGGCCACGGACGTCATGCGACCCCTCGAGTCCGGCGGACAGCACCGATCCGATCCGACCGGCGGCACCGGTGATGAGCACGCGCATCGGCTAGCGCTCCCGCGGCCCGATAGGGCGAGCAGGTCTGGTCCACGCGACGACCGTACAGGTTGCGCGACGGCTCGGCTCGATGCCCTCCGCTCGATCCTCTCGGCTACTCGCCGACGCTTCGGCAGGGCCGCGTACGGATGTCGTGCACGTAGTCGTCCGGCGCTCCCGCCGCATACGCCGCCTCGCTGATCACGCTCAGGTAGCTGGCCGACGGCAGGCCGCCCTCGTACGCGTCCAGCACATAGAGCCAGACCAGCTCCTCGCCCTCGAGGGTCTGGACGCGAAGCCGCACCTTCCGGAACAGACCCATCTCCCACTTGTCCAGCTCCTGGGAGTCGGCCGGCGAGACGTCGTACAGGCAGACGAAGACCTGCGAGTCCGGGTCCTCGACGATGGTCGCCATAGCGCCGTCCCAGCCGGCGTCCTCCCCGCCGAACGTGAGCCGCCAGCCCATCAGCCAGCCGGTACCCCGAAAGGGTGAATGTGGGGCGATCCGGACCATCCTGGTGGGGTCGAGGTTCGAGCCGTACGCAGCGTAAAGCACCACGCGCTGCAGGCTATCGTGACGACGTGACGAGCGTGGTAATCATCGGCGGCGGACCCGGTGGGTACGAGGCCGCACTCGTCGGCAGCCAGCTCGGAGCCGAGGTCACCATCGTCGAGCGGGACGGGCTCGGCGGCGCCTCGGTACTCACCGACTGCGTGCCGTCGAAGACGCTGATCGCCACCGCCGAGCTGATGACATCGATCCAGGAGTCGCGGGAGCTGGGGGTCAGGTTCGGTCACGTCGCAGACATCGACTCGGTAGCGACTGTCGACCTGCGCAAGGTCAACGCCCGCGTCAAAGCGTTGGCCGCGTCGCAGTCGAGCGACATCGCCCGCAAGCTCGACGTCGAGTCCGTACGGGTGATCCGCGGGACCGGCCGGCTCGACGGCGCGGACACCGTGGTCGCCACGACCACCGACGGCGCCGAGGAGCGGCTCGAGGCCGATGTCGTCCTGCTCGCCACCGGCGCCCACCCGCGGGTACTGCCGAGCGCGCAGCCCGACGGCGAGCGCATCCTCACCTGGGACCAGGTCTACGACCTGGAGGAGCTGCCGACGCGTCTGATCGTGATCGGTTCCGGCGTGACGGGCGCGGAGTTCGCCAGCGCCTACAACGCGCTCGGGTGCGACGTGGTGTTGATCAGCAGCCGTGACCGCGTGCTTCCCGGTGAGGATGCGGATGCGGCCGACGTCTTGGAACAGGTCCTGAAGCGCCGCGGCATGACCGTCTTGGGCACGTCCCGGGCCTCCCACGTCAGCCGGACCGACGACGGCGTCGTGGTTTCGCTGGCCGACGGCGGCACTGTCGAGGGGTCGCACTGCCTGATGGCTGTCGGGTCGGTGCCGAACACGCACGGGCTCGACCTCGAGTCGGCGGACGTGGTCACCGACTCGCACGGCTTCATCGGCGTCGACAGGGTCTCTCGTACCTCGGCGCGCGGGGTCTACGCCGCCGGCGACTGCACGGGTGTCCTCATGCTGGCCTCCGTCGCCGCCATGCAGGGCCGGATCGCTATGTGGCATGCGCTCGGTGACGCCGTCAAGCCGCTCGACCTCAAGACGGTCTCCTCCAACGTGTTCACAGCCCCGGAGATCGCCACCGTGGGCTGGACGCAGCAGGCGGTCGATGCGCGCGAGATCGACGCACGCGCCGTGGTGCTCCCGCTCGCCGGCAACGCCCGGGCGAAGATGCAAGGCGTACGCGACGGTTTCGTCAAGCTCTTCTGCCGGCCCGGGACGGGCATCGTCATCGGCGGCGTCGTCGTCGGACCTCGGGCGAGCGAGCTCATCCACGCCGTATCGCTCGCGGTAGAAGGCCGGCTCACGGTGGACGACATGGCGCAGGCCTTCACCGTCTACCCCTCCATGTCAGGCTCGATCGCGGAGGCCGCCCGGCGGCTGCATACGCACGCCTGACCCCCTACCCGACCGCGCCCTTCTCGACCCCTCGGCGGGCAGCGGTCCTCACAGCTACGTAATTACAGCCTCGTATTCTAAGAATGTCCGCCGAGCCTGGCGGAGACCCTGATTTCTCGGTGTAATCGGTGGCTAACGGTGAGTCACATCCTTCCCTTGCGTCACATGGCCGCTCACCGATCGCGCACCCGAGGTACCCCCGTCAGGAGTCCAGCATGCGAGTCCACCGCGAGCCAGAGACCGACCGCTTCGCTCGAAGGTTGCTCGCCGCCGCGACGCTGCCCGCGTCGCTGAGCTTCGTCCTCGCCGCCGCCCTGCTGTCCGGTCCCTCGGCCCAGGCCGCTGCGCCGGCGACGGCGGCCGGGCCTTCCTCGGCGAAGGCGTCCGCGGCCGGCCGGGTCGTGGCCAGACCTGTCGCACCGAAGGTCCGGTCCCTCGCAGTGCCGGCGTTCTCGACCGCACACAAGGCGACCCCTCGGAGCCTGCTCGCGGATTCTGCAACCGGGGCGGGACATCTGGTCGCCTACGTCACGCGGCCGGTCGTGAGCCCGTTCTCGATGGTCGCCGTGACCTGGGGTGGGGCACGCATCTCGACCGGGCTGAGCGTGCGACTGCGCACACGTTTCCACGGCGTGTGGACCGGCTGGACCAAGCTCGCCGCGGACGGCGACGGTCCCTCGGTGGCCGAGGACGCGCACGTGCGCTACGGCACGACGCCGTACTGGGTCGGGCGCGCGACAGGGGTGGAGGCCGCCGTGTACGCCTCGGGCAGCCAGCGTCCCGTCCACCTGGCGGTGGACACCATCGACCCGGGCCGGTCGGCGTACGACGCGAAGATCCAGAGCACCGCGAGCGCAGCGGCGGCCAAGAGCAGCGGGGTGGACGGGAAGTTCCCACGGATGCCCCACATCGTCACGCGAGCTGAGTGGGGCGCCGACGAGAGCCTCGGCGACACCTGCTGGTCTCCCAGGTACGGCACCAGGTTCGACGCCGTGATCGTGCATCACACCGCCGGAACCAACGACTACACCAAGGCACAGGCGGCCGCTGTCGTCCGTGGCATCCTCGCTTACCACACGATCTCGCGCGGCTGGTGCGACATCGGCTACAACTTCTTGATCGACAGGTACGGGACCGTGTACGAAGGCCGCGCCGGCGGCATCCGCCAGCCCGTGCGCGGCGCGCACGCCGGCAACTACAACCTCAACACCACCGGGATCTCGTTGATGGGCAACTTCGACATCGCTTCCCCCACCCGCATCATGGAGCACTCGTTGGTCCAGCTCATCGCGTGGAGGCTCGGAACGGCCTACCACGGCGCGTACGGCCATCCGTACCTGTACGACGGAAGGTTCGACCGGATCTCAGGGCACCGAGATGTCATGCAGACGGCTTGTCCCGGACGGTACGTCTATGCCTGGCTGCCGACCCTGCGCAAGCGGGTGGAGCGCAGGCTCGGTGGCTACGAGTCCCCGATCGAAGTCGCGTGGAAGGCCGCTGGCGGTGCGCACAGCCGGCTCGGCCCGGTGAGGATAGGCGAGCGTTCGCAGCGTGGCGGGCACAACACGAGATTCGAAGGGGGACGGATGTATGACAGCAGCTACGGCCTGTACACGTTCTACTCCGGCGCGGTCCTGCACTACTACGTCCACTCCGGTGCCGTCAACGGAGACCTCGGGTACCCGCGCAGTGATCTGTCGACGACGGGAGCTGGTGGCCGGATGGCCAAGTTCGCCGGCGGGCGCATCTACTGGTCGAGGGCCAGCAAAGCCCACAACCTGAGGCACGGCGCGATCCTGCGAGAGTACCTCCGCGTGGGAGCGGCAAATGGCGAGCTCGGCTTCCCGACCAGCTCGGTGCATGCGGTTACCGGCGGCATGCGGGCCGGCTTCCAGCACGGCCACATCATGTACGACGCGGCCACGAAGAAGGCAACGGTGACCATCCGATGACCGAGCTTGCTGTAACCGGTCGACACCCGGGCGCCCTGGGAGCCGTCGTGGCTGCGGCGCTGGGCTTTTCTCTGGCTCTCGTGGCAGCGCCCACGGCCCAAGCAGATCAGACCTACTACGTGCCGGTCGGGAAGTCGCTGATGCTCGACGGGCACGGCTACGGCCACGGTCACGGCATGAGCCAGTACGGCGCCGAGGGTGCCGCCCTCCAGGGTGTCAAGTACCGGCGGATCCTGAAGTTCTACTACCCGGGCACGAGCTGGGCGCACGCGCGAGGCACGATCCGGGTCCTGATCAGTGCGGACACCTCGTCGGATCTGCAGGTGCGTCCGGCCCGGGGCCTCGTCGTCCGCGACGCCGAACATCGGGCGTCGTTCAGGCTGCCGACCGGCAACCGGTACTACAGGTGGCGGCTTCACCCGATGCCGAACGGTCGTACGGCGGTCGAGCACGACGGCAAGACGGGATGGCACCGCTGGCACATCCCGGATGGCCGCAAGACGTTCAAGACCGACGCGGAGTTCCACGCGGACGGACCTTTGACCCTGCTCGTACCCGGTGGGAGCGACGTGGTCGGCAGGCGGTACCGAGGCAGCCTCCGGCTGGCCTCACCGCACCCTGGCTCCAGCACACGAGACACCGTCGACGTGCTCAGCCTGGACGCGTACGTCAAGGGCGTCGTCGCGTACGAGATGCCCGCCTCGTGGCCGCAGCAGGCGCTGCGTGCGCAGGCGGTCGCGGCCCGCACGTACGCCGCCTGGCAGCGCTCGCAGAACCCCGGCGGCTACTACCAGATCTGCGACACCACGTCGTGCCAGGTCTACGGCGGGGTCACGGCCGAGCAGAGCTCCAGCGACCGCGCCGTCCATGCGACAGCGGGCGAGATCTTGACCTACGGCGGACGTCCGGCGTTCACCCAGTTCGCGTCCTCGTCGGGCGGCTGGACTGCCTACGGCGGCGTCAGGTACCTGCCCGCGAAGAAGGACCGCTACGACGACTTCGCCGGCAACCCGGAGCACAGCTGGACCGCCAGGGTCTCGGCAGCCACGCTCGAGCGGGCAAACCCCGGGATCGGGCGACTCGTGAAGATCACGGTCACCAAGCGCGACGGCAACGGCGCATGGGGCGGGCGAGTGGAGCGGCTCGTCCTCCACGGGACGTCGGGCAACGCGCACCTGACCGGCGACGACATCCGGTCCCAGCTGGGGTTGCGGTCGGACTGGTTCAGGGTCGAGCCGACCCCGATCATGAAGAGGTGGCACGCGCTGGGCGGTCACCGGTCCCGGTTAGGCAGCTCCGAGGACCGGTGAGCACGCTCTGGCCGGTGGTGCCGAGCAGCGGTTCGAGCATGGGCGGATCTTCTACACCAAGTCCACGGGAGCACGCGAGGTCACCGGAGCCATCCTGAAGGCGTACCGGGCGTGGGGCGGTCCTCGGTCGAGGATCGGCTGGCCCGTGAGCGGGATGAGACATGCGTACGGCGGTGGGCGCCGGGTCGGCTTCCAGCACGGCGGGATCTACCACAGTCACGCGGGGGGCACGCACGTGCTCTACGGGGCGATTCTCACCCGCTGGTCGAACCACGGCGGTGCGTCATCGTGGTTCGGGTACCCCACTGCGGACGTCTCGCATGTACACGGCGGACTGCGGGGGAGGTTCCAGCACGGCGTCATCACGTGGGACCGCTCGAGCGACAGCTACCAGGTCTGGCCACCGCTGACGGGCAGGGTCGCTCCGCGTCCTGAATCCGCGTCACCTGTTCTGCTGCAACGACAGCACGTTGCCGTCGGGATCGGCGAACCACGCCACGCGTGTGCCGTCCGGCGCGGTCCAGGCGTCGTACTCGTCTTGTTCCAGCCCGTCCACCCGCCAGAAGCTGACACCGCGTTCCTCGCAGCTCCGCCACGTTGGCGTCGAGGTCGTCGACCGACCAGCCGAGGACGGTGTACGCAGCGGCGGCCTTCTCCTCGACGGGGGTCACTCGCAGGTGCGTGCCGTGGCCGTCGAGCACGAGGGCGTGCGGCGTCTCCTCGAGCACGGCCAGGCCGAGCGCGTCGACGTAGAACGCGCGCGAGCGCTGGATGTCGGTGGTCGCCACGAACGCCACCAGCTGTGCGCCTTTGATCATCTCGACACACTGTCACGGACGCGCGCGCACCGACAACCAGCGGCAGCCCCGCAGCCGGTCCCGCACCACCGGACTGCACCGGTCGTTTCCTGCCGTGTTGCGCTAGTCGGGAGTGACCACCACGACGAGGTCGCCGCCCTCGACGCTTCGCGGGCCGTCCAGCGCGACGCGCCCGACAGTGCCGGAGACCGGCGACGTGATCGAGGCCTCCATCTTCATGGCCTCGATGGTCGCGACGACGTCGCCCACCACCACCCGCTCGCCGACAGCGGCGGCCACGGAGACGACGCCGTCGAACGGGGCGCCGATCTGTCCCGGCGAACCAGGGTCAGCGCGCTCCCTTGCAGGCGCGTCGGACGAGATGGACCTGTCGCGCACCGATACCGGTCGGAGCTGGCCGTTGATCGTGCACATGACCGTACGCAGGCCGCGTTCGTCGGCCTGGCTGATCGACTCCATGCCCACGATCAACCGGACGCCCTCGTTGAGGTAGATGTCGCGCTCGTCGTCGAACTCCAGCCCGTACAGGAAGTCGCGGGTCGGGATCACCGAGATGTCGCTGTAGCGCTCCCTCGACTCCTCGAAGGCCCGGGCGGGACCGGGGAAGAGCAGCCGATTGAGCGTTCGACGCCGGTCCTTGTGGAGCCCGCGTCGCTCGTCGTCGTCGAGCTCGCTCTCCCGCGGCGGGACCGAGCGCCCTTCGAGTGCCTTGGTCCTGAACGGCTCCGGCCAGCCGCCCGGAGGCACGCCGAGCTCACCGGACAGGAAGCCGACCACGGAGTCCGGCAGGTCGAACGAGCCGGGATCGTCCGCGAAGTCGGCTGGATCCGCAGCTAGCGCGACGAGCTGCAGATGCAAGGTCGCCAACTACCTTGCTCGATGGTGTCACCTTGACGATGTTTCCGAGGATGTCGTTGACGGCGGCGTACATGTCCTCGACCTGCTCGAACTTCTCCCCGAGTCCGAGCGCGATCGCCTGCTGGCGCAGGTTGGACAGCTGTCCGCCAGGGATCTCGTGGCTGTACACGCGTCCGGTCGGTGCCGGAAGGCCCGACTCGAACGGCGCGTAGAGCCGGCGGGTCGCCTCCCAGTACGGCTCCAGGTCGCACAACGCGCCGAGTGACAATCCGGTCGAGCGCTCCGTCTGGTCCGTACCCGCGACCAGCGCCGAGAGCGCAGGCTGGCTCGTCGTACCGGCCAGGGCGGCGCTCGCAGCGTCGACGGCGTCCACGCCGACGTCGACCGCGGCCAAGAGCGTGGCGAGCTGACCCCCGGGAGTGTCGTGGGTGTGCAGGTGTACGGGCAGGTCGAACCGCTCCCGAAGCGCGGTGACGAGGGTCCGGGCGGCAGGAGCGCGCAGCAGCCCCGCCATGTCCTTGATGGCGAGCACGTGGGCGCCCGCGGCAACGATCCGCTCTGCTAGCTCCAGGTAGTACGTGAGGGTGTACAGGCGCTCGCCCGGGTCGGAGAGGTCGCCGGTGTAGCACAGGCATACCTCGGCGACCGAGGTGCCCGTGGTCCGGACCGCGTCGATAGCGGGTCGCATCTGCTCGACGTCGTTGAGGGCGTCGAAGATCCGGAAGATGTCCACACCGGTCTCGGCTGCCTCGGCGACGAACGCGTCGGTGACCTCGGTGGGGTACGGCGTGTAGCCGACGGTGTTACGGCCCCGGAGCAGCATCTGGAGGGCGATGTTGGGCACGGCTTCGCGGAGAGCGGCGAGCCGCTCCCACGGGTCCTCGGCGAGGAACCGCAGAGCGACGTCATAGGTGGCGCCGCCCCAGGCCTCGAGCGACAGCAGTTCAGGCGTCATCCGGGCGATGTGCCCGGCGACCCCGACCAGGTCCCGGGTGCGTACCCGAGTCGCCAGCAGCGACTGGTGCGCGTCGCGCATCGTCGTGTCGGTGACCGCGACCGCCGTCTGCCTTCGCAGCGAGGCGGCAAACTCGTCGGGGCCGAGCTCGAGGAGCCGCTGGCGAGACCCAGGCGGTGGCGGCGTCGCGAGGCTGATGGCAGGCAGCTTGCTGGCAGGTTCGACCTGGGTCGGCGCGGGCCCGTACGGCCGGTTGACCGTGACATCGGCGAGGTACTGAAGCAGCCGGGTGCCGCGGTCGGCCGACGACCGAGCGGTCAGCAGGCCGGGATGCTGCTCGATGAAAGATGTCGTCACCTTGCCGGCGCGGAAGTCCGGGTCGTCGAGGACCGCCTGGAGGAACGGGATGTTGGTCGCGACGCCGCGAATCCGGAACTCCGCAACGGCCCGCCGGGCGCGGTCCACCGCCATCGGGAACGTCGCACCGCGACAGGTCAGCTTCGTCAGCATCGAGTCGAAGTGGGCCGAGACCTCCGCACCGGTGTACGTCGTCCCGCCGTCGAGTCGCACCCCCGCACCACCCGGCGAGCGGTATGCGGTGATGCGCCCGGTGTCGGGCCGGAACCCGTTCGCCGGGTCCTCCGTCGTGATCCGGCACTGGAGTGCCGCGCCGCGGACCGCGATCGCATCCTGGTGCAGCCCGATGTCGGCGAGCGTCTCACCCGCGGCGATTCGGAACTGGGCCTGTACCAGGTCGACGTCGGTGATCTCTTCGGTGACGGTGTGCTCGACCTGGATCCGCGGGTTCATCTCGATGAAGACATGGCGCCCTTCGGGGTCCACGAGGAACTCGACCGTGCCGGCGTTGGTGTAGCCGATCGCCCGCGCGAACGCGACAGCGTCGGCACAGATGCGCGCGCGCAGGGAGGGATCCAGGTTCGGCGCCGGTGCGATCTCGATGACCTTCTGATGACGGCGCTGCAGCGAGCAGTCGCGTTCGAAGAGGTGGATCACCTCACCGGTTGCGTCGGCAAGGATCTGTACCTCGATGTGCCGGGGGTCGACGACCGCCTCCTCGACGAAGACGGTGGGGTCGCCGAAGGCGCCGTCGGCCTCGCGCATCGCGGCCTCGACGGCGGCGCGGAGCCCGGCCGGCTCGTCGACACGCCGCATCCCGCGCCCGCCGCCACCCGCGACCGCCTTGACGAAGACCGGGAAATGGAGGGCAGCGGCGGTACGGCACACCTCGTCGACGTCTCGGGACGGCTCGACGTTCGCCAGTACAGGCACGCCGGCGTCGTGCGCTGCTGCGACGGCGCTCGCCTTGTTTCCGGTCAGGCGCAGCACCTCGCTCGTCGGCCCCACGAACACGATTCCCGCGTCGGTGCAGGCCCTCGCCAGCGCGGGGTTCTCGGACAAGAACCCGTAGCCCGGGTAGACCGCCTCGGCCCCTGAGCGCAGCGCGGCGCCGACGATGGCCTCCGGGTCGAGGTATGCACGTACCGGGTGGCCGTGCTCGCCGATCTCGTACGCCTCGTCTGCCTTCAGGCGGTGTTCGGAGCCGCGGTCCTCGTACGGGAAGACCGCGACCGTCTTCGCTCCGAGCTCGTACGCCGCGCGGAAGGCTCTGACGGCGATCTCACCACGGTTGGCGACGAGGACCTTCGCGAACATGCAGAGAGGCTATTGCTTCCCGCGCGCAATGCGTCCCACGGTCTCACGCCCACCTGCGCGGCGGTACCTTTCCACCCGTTCGTCAGTCGGTGATCTCGCATAAGACAGCCCCGGTGGAGACCGTTGCCCCGACCTCGGCCGTCAGGCTGCTGACGGTGCCTGACCTTGTGGGCGTTGATCGGCTGCTCCATCTTCATCGCCTCCAGCACGACGACGAGCGCTCCGGCCTCGACCACGTCGCCTTCGGAGACGGCTATCTTCACGATGGTGCCCTGCATGGGCGAGGTGAGCGCATCCCCGCTGACCGCCGCCACCACCCTTCTTGGCGGCCTTGCGCCGTACGGGCGTGGCGCCGCTGACGTCTCCGCGACCACCGGCCGCGAGCAGATCCGCAGGAAGCGAGACCGACAGCCGCTTGCCGCCCACCTCCACGGTGACCGTCCGGCGTTCGGCTGCCTCCCCGGCTGCCTCATCGAGAGGATACGGATCGATGTCGTTGACGAACTCGGTCTCGATCCAGCTCGTGTGCACGCCGAATCCGGAGCCGTCCCCGATGAACGCGGGGTCGTCGACGACGCGACGGTGGAACGCGATGACTGTCGGCATCCCCTCCACCACGAACTCCGCGAGTGCGCGGCGCGAACGGGCCAGCGCCTCGTCCCGGGAGCGCCCGGTCACGACCAGCTTGGCGATCAGCGAGTCGAAGGCGCCGGGCACCGTCTCACCCAGGTCGTACCCCGCCTCGAGCCGCACTCCTGGCCCGGCCGGCACCTGCCACCGGGTCAACGTGCCGGGCGCCGGCATGAAGTTGCGCCCGGCGTCCTCGGCATTGATCCGGAACTCGATCGAGTGGCCCTCGACGACCGGGTCGGAGTACCCCAGCTCGTCACCGGAGGCGATGCGGAACATCTCCCGGACCAGGTCGATGCCGGTGACCTCCTCGGTGACCGGATGCTCGACCTGCAGTCGCGTGTTGACCTCCAGGAAGGAGATAGTCCCGTCCTGGCCGACGAGGAACTCGCAGGTCCCCGCGCCCGTGTAGCCGGCCTCGGACAGGATGGCCTTCGACGACTCGTACAGCGTCTTCAGCTGCTCCTCGGAGAGGAACGGTGCCGGCGCCTCTTCCACGAGTTTCTGGTGGCGGCGCTGCAACGAGCAGTCCCGGGTCGAGACCACCACCACGTTGCCGTGCTGGTCCGCCAGGCACTGCGTCTCGACGTGGCGCGGCTTGTCGAGGTAGCGCTCCACGAAGCACTCACCGCGACCGAATGCCGCTACCGCCTCCCGTACGGCCGAGTCGAACAGCTCGGGGATCTCACCCTCCTCGCGCGCCACCTTGAGCCCGCGCCCACCGCCACCGAACGCCGCCTTGATCGCAACCGGAAGGCCGTGCTCTCGTGCGAAAGCGACCACCTCGTCCGCCCCGGTGACGGGGTCCGGAGTACCCGCGACCAAGGGGGCGCCCACGCGCTGGGCGATGTGGCGCGCCTCGACCTTGTCGCCGAGGGCGTCGATGGCAGCCGGGGGTGGCCCGATCCAGACCATGCCCGCGTCGACCACAGCGCGGGCGAAGCCGGCGTTCTCGGCGAGAAAGCCGTACCCGGGGTGGACGGAGTCCGCTGCCGAGCGACGGGCCGCGTCGATGATCTTGTCGACACTGAGGTACGAGTCGGCGGGCGTTGTCCCACCGAGGCAGTAGGCCTCGTCGGCCAGCCTGACGAACAAGGCGTCGCGGTCCTGATCGGCGTACACGGCAACGCTCGCCAGTCCGGCGTCTCGGCACGCGCGGATCACCCGGACCGCGATCTCGCCGCGGTTCGCGACCAGGACCTTGCTCAGTTCGGGCACGAGGACTCCTTCGCAGCCGAGACGACCGGCCGCTCCGTCGGAAGTCTAGGGGTGACCTGCCCACCGCGCGCCTGGCCTCCGCGGCTGGTGGCGGCGCCCTCGGCACGCCTAGAGTGAGGTCCGACAGCGCCGCACATCGACATCTTGATACGTGACATCGAGGAGTTCCGACGATGACCAGCTCGCAGTTTCCCGAGTCCAGCGACAGTGAACGAGAGCCTGTAGACCCCGACCCGGATGCTGGGGCGCGCGCCGCCGACGGTTCCGAGGCAGGTTCTGAGATCGACGAGTACCCGGAAGGCGTCTTCGACCAGGGCCATGCTGCTGACGAGCCGGGCGAAGGCGTGTTCGACCAGGGTCACCCGGAGCCAGAGGCGCAGCACGGCCAGGGCATCTTCGACCAGGGCCACTCCGAGCGCGAGCACCGTCACGGCCAAGGGGTCTACGAACAGGGCCATTCCGACACCGACGACCCGGAGCAGGACGTCCCCGACGACACTGACCGCGTCAACCACTGAGGGCCTCCGCCCCGCAGCAGGGGGATCGAGGTCTTTCCGCGCCTGCCTTACGGGTCCTCGGCCTTGGTGCCACGCGGTCGTAGCCGAC
This sequence comes from uncultured Actinomycetota bacterium, assembly GCA_963824115.1. Taxonomy (GTDB): domain Bacteria; phylum Actinomycetota; class Actinomycetes; order Propionibacteriales; family Nocardioidaceae; genus DASQEH01. The sequence continues at coordinate 224,743 of CAWGOA010000008.1, read as the reverse complement.
GCCGCATCACGATCCGGGTAGGTGAGCGGCGGACGACCTCGGTGAAGCCGGCGCGCTCGTACAGACGGCGCGACCCGAAGAACATGAAGTCGTCGTGGCTGCGCTGGGGCTTGTCGACCGGATAGGCCTCGAGCAGGCGGACGCCGTGGTCCCTGGCGAAGTCGATCGCACCCGCGAGCAGCCGGTGTTGCAGGCCCTGGCCTCGGTACGCCTTCGCCACGTACGTACAGACGATCGACCAGACATCGGGCGTCGTCGACCGGCTTCATCACCGGTGAGCGTTGCAGCTTGAGGTACTCCTCCCGCGGACCGAGACTGATCCAGCCGACCGGCCGGTCGGCGAGGTAGCCGACCAGACCCGGGACCCGACCCTCGTCGCAGATGGCTCGAAGCAGCGCCTTGGTGTCGGCTGAGCCATCCTGCTTGCCCGACCGCCGGTAGTACATGCACCAGCACCCTCGCACGATCGAGCCGCCCGGAAGACCGAAGAGCTCCTCGAGGTCGGGCCACGTTTCCGAGTCGAGCGGGCCGAGTGACGAACCGGGCGGGCATGGTCTCAAGTGTCGCGTGATCTGAGCAGCTCGGCCAGGTCGTGGCGGCACCGGCGCTCGACCTCGTCGAGCTCGGCGATCGTCTCGTCGATGTCCGTGCGCCGCTGCTCGAGCTCGGTCCTGCGCACGGCGATCTGGTCGACCAGGTACGTGAGCTGCCCGACCTCTCCCGGCTCGGCGTCGTACATGTTGATGATGGTGGCGATCTCGTCGAGCGAGAAGCCCAGCCGACGGCCGCGGAGGATGAGCGCCAGTCGAACGCGGTCGCGCTGGTGGAAGACCCGTGCGGTGCCTCGGCGCTCTGGCGAGATCAGCCCGAGGTCCTCGTAGTGGCGGACCGTGCGCAACGTGACGTCGTACTCCGAGGCCACCTCGGTGATCGTCCAGGTGTCGTCCACGGTGCCTCCACTCGCGTCGGGCGACCTTGCGGGCCGGTACCTGGGCAGTCTAGGCTCAGGCTCTCGCTTACGTAAACGTAAAGCTATCCGGCCACAGGCCGGTTGAGGGGAACTGCCGATGAGCTTCTATCTGTCCGCTGAGCACGAGGACTTCCGGCGCACCGTCCGCGAGTTTGCGGAGGCCGAGATCGGCCCGCACGCGGCTCGGTGGGACAAGGAGCACTCGTTTCCGGTGGAGACGGTGCGCGCGATGGGCAAGCTCGGACTCTTCGGGATCACCGCACCGGAGGAGTACGGCGGCGCCGGCGCAGACGGCGACTTCACCAGCCTGTGCCTGGCGATCGAGGAGATCGGGCGGGTCGACCAGTCGATGGGGATCACGCTGGAGGCGGCTGTCGGACTCGGCATCAACCCGATCCTGACGTTCGGGACGCAGGAGCAGCGCGAGACCTGGCTGCCGGACCTCGTGGCGGGGGAGGCGCTCGCCGGCTTCGGGCTGACCGAGCCTGGTGCCGGCTCCGACGCTGCCGCCACATCGACCAGGGCGACGCTGCAGGACGGCAGCTGGGTGCTCAACGGGGCGAAGCAGTTCATCACCAACTCAGGCTCGGAGATCACCTCGCTGGTCACGGTCACCGCCCGTACGGGCGAGCGACCCGACGGTCGCCCTGAGGTGTCGACGATCATCGTCGCGTCCGGCACCCCTGGGTTCACGGTCGAGCCGGCCTACGACAAGCTCGGCTGGCATGCGAGCGACACGCACCCGCTGAGCTTCAGCGATGCCCGCGTGCCGGAAGCCAACCTGTTGGGCACCCGTGGTCGCGGGATCGCGCAGTTCCTCGCCACGCTCGACGACGGGCGGGTGGCGATCGCAGCGCTGGCGGTCGGCTGCATCCAGGCCTGCCTCGACATGTCGGTGCAGTACGCCGGGGAGCGCACGACCTTCTCGGTACCGATCGGGGCGAAGCAGGGCGTCGCGTTCCAGATCGCCGATCTGCAGGTCATGGCCGAGGCGGCGCGTGGGCTGACCTACAAGGCGGCCGCCCTCAAGGACGCCGGCCGACCGGCCGCCGAGTTCAAGCAGGCCGCCGCCGTGGCGAAGCTGTACGCGACCGAGGCGGCCGTGACCGCCACCCGCATCGCGACCCAGGTCTTCGGTGGGTACGGCTTCATGGAGGAGTACCCGGTGGCCAGGTTCTACCGCGACGCGAAGGTGCTCGAGATCGGTGAGGGCACGTCAGAGGTTCAGCGGATCCTGATCGCCCGGGGCCTCGGCCTGCCGGTCGAGTGAGCCGGTCGCCCACAGCTCGGTCCAGGTGACGTCCAGGTCGCCGAGCATCCGCCGCAGAAGGCGGGAGTGAGATGCCGACGACGTTGTGCGGGTCGCCGTCGACGCTGTCGACGAAGGCGCCCGCCAGGCCGTCGATCGTGAAGGCCCCGGCGACGTCGAGCGGCTCACCGGTCGCGACGTAGGCGTCGATGTCCGCCGTGGACATGGCGCTGAAGTTGACCACCGTCGAGGCAACCCTGCCGACGTGCCGGTCGGTGTCGGGGTCGACGGCGAAGTGCCCGGTGTGAAGCACCCCTGAGCGGCCGCTCATCCGGCCGAGCCTGCGCCGGGCCTCTGCCGCGGACCCGGGCTTGCCGAAGCCGTAGCCCTCGAACTCGAACAGCGAGTCGCAGCCCACGACGATGCGCTGTCCGTCGAAAGGCTGCCCGCGGACCCGGTCCGCGACTGCTCTTGCCTTGAGCTCGGCCAACAGCAGTGCGCGCCGTGCGGGGTCAGGCTCCGACACGGTGGACTCGTCGAGCCCCGAGACGACGACCTCCGGCGCTACGCCGGCGTTGCGAAGGGTACGCAGCCTCGCCGGTGAAGCCGACGCAAGGATCAGTCGCATGGTCACCGCCGGTCGGAGTCGGACCGGCCGGTCGGTGCCGCGCAACGTGTCGTCACAGCCGGGCCAGCGCCTGCCGCAACGGGTCGAGGCCGATCGAGCCGAGGTCGAGCGCGGCGCGGTGGAACTCCTTGAGGTCGAAGGCGCTGCCCTTGCGGGCCCGCACGTCGTCTCGCGCCTGCAGCCAGATCCGCTCGCCGACCTTGTACGACGGCGCCTGCCCCGGCCAGCCGAGGTAGCGCAGGTGCTCGTACTCGATGACGGCGTCGGCCAGCCGGCAGTGCTCGCGCAGGAACTGAAGCCCGAGGTCGGCCGTCCAGGCGCACTCCGGGCGCGAAGCCGAACGGGTTGTCCACCGGGATCTCGAGCTCGAGGTGCATCCCGATGTCGACGATGACGCGGACCGCACGCAGGCGCTGAGCGTCGAGCATGCCCAGCCGGTGGCCTGGGTCTTCGAGGTAGCCGAGGTCGTCCATGAGCCGCTCGGCGTACAGGGCCCAGCCCTCGCCGTGGCCGGACACCCAGCACATCGTCCGCTGCCAGCGGTTGAGCAGGTCCTTGCGGTAGGCGGTCTGCGCGACCTGGAGGTGGTGGCCCGGCACCCCCTCGTGGTAGACGGTGGTCACCTCCTGCCAGGTCGAGAACGTGTCGATGCCCTCCGGAACCGCCCACCACATCCGGCCGGGGCGGGACCAGTCCTCGCTCGGGCCGGTGTAGTAGATGCCGCCGTCGCTTGTCGGGGCCAGGCAGCACTCGATCCGGCGGATCGGCTCCGGGATGTCGAAATGGACGTCCGCCAGCTCGTTCATGGTCTTGTCGGCGAGCTCCTGCATCCATTCGCGGAATGCCTCCTTGCCCGAGATGACGCGGCGGGGATCCGCGTCGAGCGCCGCGACGGCCTCCGGTACGTGTCCGCCCGGCACGATCTGGCCGGCAACCCGGTCCATGTCGTCCTCGATCCGCTTGAGCTCCTCCCAGCCCCACGCGTACGTCTCGTCGAGGTCGACCGTCGCGCCCAGGAATGCCCGAGACTGCGGCTCGTACCGCTCCCGGCCCACACCGTCTCGCTCGCGGCCCCGTGGCAGCAGGTCGCGTTCGAGGAACGACGCGAAGTCGCTATACGCAGCGCTCGCCGACCGCGCGCTCGCCTCGAGGCTGTCGCGCAGGGTCCCCGCCACGTTCGCGCGAGCCACCAGGCCCTCGAAGAAGCTGCCCGATGCCCCCGTGTCGCCCGTCCACAACCGGATCTGGTCCGCGACGGCCGCGAGCTGGCGGCGCGCCGAGACATGCCCGTCGTCGGCACAGCGAGACAGCGTCCGCCGATAGTCGCCGAGCGCCGCCGGGATCAGAGCTCAGCCGGGACTCGATCGCCTCCCAAGCCTCGTCGCCGTCGGTGTTCATCAGGTCGAAGGCGGACCTCAGACTGTGCAGCTCGCTCTCGATCACGCTCACCTGGGACTGCGGTGTCTTGGCTGCGTACTGCTCGAGGCTGACCGTCATCCGCTCGAGGAACGCCTCCTTGGCGGCGAGCCCACGCTCGTCGACCGGGTCCACCGGCCGCATCTGCGCCAGCGTCCGCCGCACCAGGTCCTCTCGCGCCTGGTAGCCGTCCAGGGAAAGGTCGGGAAGCTCCGAGTCGTGCCCCGCGATGCCCAGGTAGGTGGCGGTGAGGGGCGACAGAGCCGCCCAGGCCTCGACGAAGCTGTCGGCGATCTCGTCGACCTGACGTCGGGAGGCCGGCTGGGTTGGAGAGAGGTCGGTCACTGGTGCGACTCTAGCCCTGGCGCGCCGGGCTCACGTCGGCCAGGCGCTCGCCCGCCACGCCCCCGGGCCGTGCCGGTGCGTGCCTCGCAGTCGCCGGTCAGCAGCTCCCCACTCGGAGCGAGCCGCGGCCGGTGGTCTCGTCGACACGACCGCCCGCCTCGCCGCCAGCACAGCGATCAGAGCTCCCAGCTCCTCCGGAGCGGGATCGCCCGTCAGTACCCGGACGAGCTCGCCCGCCTCCTCGTCGGCGCCGCTCATAGCGGGATGTTGCCGTGCTTCTTGGGCGGCAGCACTTCGCGCTTGTTGCGCAGCAGCCGAAGGGAGCGGACGATCTCCGACCGGGTCTCGTGGGGCGCGATGACGGCGTCGACGAAGCCCCGCTCGGCCGCGAGGTACGGGTTGGCCAGCGTGTCGTCGTACTGCGAGATCAGCTCTGCGCGCAGCGCCTCGGCGTCGGCGGCTTCGCGGATCTCCGCGCGATAGAGCAAGTTGACGGCGCCTTGGGCACCCATCACGGCGATCTGGGCGGTCGGCCAGGCGACGTTGATGTCGGCACCGAGATGCTTGGATCCCATCACGTCGTACGCACCGCCGTACGCCTTGCGGGTGATCACCGTGATGAGCGGCACCGTGGCCTCCGCGTACGCATACAGCAGCTTGGCGCCACGTCGGATGATCCCGCCCCACTCCTGGCTGGTGCCCGGCAGGAACCCGGGCACGTCCACGAACGTGAGCACCGGCACGTTGAAGGCGTCGCAGGTCCGGACGAAACGCGCAGCCTTCTCGGACGCGTCGATGTCCAACGTGCCGGCCAGCTGCATCGGCTGGTTGGCCACCACGCCGACGGAGTGGCCCTCGATCCGGCCGAACCCGACCACGATGTTCGGCGCGAAGAGCGCGTGGATCTCGAGGAAGTCCTCGTCGTCGAGAACCGACTCGATGACCGTGTGCATGTCGTAGGGCTGGTTGGGGGAGTCGGGGACGAGGGTGTCGAGGGCTCGATCGACGTCGCTCACCTCGAGGTCGACCTCCGTCTCGTACGACGGCGGGTCCTCGAGGTTGTTCTGCGGGAGATACGAGATGAGCGCCTTGACGAAGTCGATCGCGTCGTCCTCGTCGGAGGCCAGGTAGTGCGCGCTGCCGCTTCGAGAGTTGTGGGTGTGGGCGCCGCCGAGCTCCTCCATCGTGACGTCCTCGCCGGTCACGGTCTTGATGACGTCCGGTCCCGTGATGAACATGTGCGACGTCTTGTCGACCATGACGGTGAAGTCGGTGACCGCGGGGGAGTAGACGGCGCCTCCGGCGCAAGGACCCATGATCAACGAGATCTGAGGGACGACGCCCGAAGCGTGCACGTTGCGGCGGAAGATCTCGCCGTAGAGGCCCAGCGACACCACCCCCTCCTGGATGCGGGCGCCACCGGAGTCGTTGATGCCGATGACCGGGCAGCCGGTCTTGGTCGCCAGGTCCATCACCTTGACGATCTTCTCGCCGAAGACCTGACCGAGGCTGCCGCCGAAAACGGTGAAGTCCTGCGCGAAGACGCACACCTGGCGGCCGTCGATCGTGCCATAGCCGGTGACGACGCCATCACCGTACGGCCGGTTCTTCTCCATGCCGAACGTGGTGGAGCGGTGCCGGGCCAGCTCGTCCAGCTCGACGAAGGACCCGTCGTCGAGCAGCCGCTCCACCCGCTCGCGGGCGGTGAGCTTGCCCTTCGCATGCTGCTTCTCGATCGCGCGCTCGGAGCCGGAGTGGATCGCGGCATCGAGGCGCTCGTCGAGGTCGGCCAGCTTGCCGGCGGTGCTATGGATGTCGATGTCGCTCACGCAGGGCAGCGTAGCGTGACGACGTGTTTTCGACGGGTACGGCGATCCGGCTCAGGGCTGGACGCTGGGCCGTCGCAGGCGGTGCTGTCGCGGCCTGCGACAAGACGGCAGCGCCAGCCCGGCGAGGAACGGCCAGTGCGATCGCAACGACACAGCGAGATGGTGTGGCGCATTGCGCACGTCCACGGGAACGCACGCCTTCGGCGTTCGATCGGGACCTGTGTCAGCCGGTCAGCGGTCCCCCGGGGCAGGTGAACGGTTACTACGCGCACGCCCGATGAGGCTTCCAGGCGCTCACTGAGCGGCACGATAGCGTGACGGAGTGGCTTCGAGTTACGGCGATCTCCGGCGGCCGCCGCTGGCGGCGGAGCCGTTGAGACGAGCGCTCCTGACGCCGGGTTCGCTGTGGTCCGAGCTGGAGGTCCTCGACTCGACGCCCTCCACGAACGCCGTGCTTGTCGAGCGCGCCGCGACCGACGCGACGTCCGGGGTGGTCCTGCTGGCAGAGCACCAGACGTCAGGGCGTGGCCGGCTCGACCGTACCTGGGTGGCGCCGCCGAGATCTGGCCTGACCTTGTCGGTGCTGGTACGGCCATACGATGTGCCCGTTCAGCGGTGGCCGTGGATCGCGCTGCTGGCGGGCCTGGCGGTCGCGGCTGTGCTCGGCTCCGCGGCAGGTGTCAAGGCGTCGCTGAAGTGGCCGAACGACGTCATCATCGGTGAGCGCAAGGTCGCCGGGATCTTGGTGGAGCGGGTCGAGGCCGGCCCCTACCCGCCGGCTGCCGTGATCGGAATCGGCCTCAACGTATCGATGAGCGCGGCCGAGCTTCCCGTCGAGACGGCGACCTCCCTCGTGCTGGAACATGCGCGCACGACCGACCGCTCGGTCTTGGCCCGGGCGATCCTGCGCGCCCTCGAAGGCCTCCTGGGAGACTGGCAGCGTTCCGGCGGGGACCCTGAGGGCGGCCTGCTGGCCGCCTACACGCAAGCCTGCAGCACGATCGGCCGAGACGTCACCGTGGCGCTGCCTGGCGGCGGGGAGGTCGCAGGATTGGCGGTCGGAGTGGACGCCTCGGGGCGGCTTGCGGTGAGTACGGCAGCCGGCCGGCAGCTCTTCGGTGCCGGCGATGTGGTGCACCTTCGGTCGTGGACGTGACACCATTCGGTCGTGTAGACACGGCGGTCATGCGGGGCTCATGGTCGTGACGCCCGCAGACTGATCTGACCGACGCCGGGGGCGTCGCAGGAGGGATCATGGCAATCTCACCAAGGCTGCTCGGGGATGGCGAACACGTCATCGCCTCGACCCGTACGCACTGGAAGGCACTCGTGCTGCCGGTGCTGGCACTGCTCGTGACCTGCGCGGTGGCTGGGTACCTGATCGCCGTCTTGCCGTCGGGCACGTCTCATGCGGTGATGGTCTGGGTGGTGCTGGCGGTGGCTCTCCTCGCGATCGTGTACCTGACCGTCCGGCCGTTCCTGGTCTGGCTGACAGCGTCGTACACGGTGACCAACCGCAGGCTCATCAACCGTTCCGGTGTCTTCACCCGCAAGGGCCGCGACATCCCGTTGCAGCGGATCAACGACGTCAAGTACGAGCGCGGTGTGCTCGACCGGGTTCTCGGCTGCGGCACGCTCATCATCTCCGATGCCAGCGAGGAGGGTAGATCCGTACTGCCCGACGTCCCCCACGTGGAGAAGCTTCAGCTGGTGATCACGGACCTCCTCTTCGGCGACCACGACGGCCAGGACGGTACTGGCGACCCACGGCACCCGCTCGAGCCGAAACGCTGGTGACGGACCCCGAGCCGCTCACTCCTCCCCACGAGGACAAGCCGACCCGCGAGGACCTCGAGAGACAGATCCTCGGCGAGCAACCGAGCCTGACCGTCGACGGCATCGTCGGGCAGGGGCAGGTGTCCCTCGAGACGGCAAGACGGTTGTGGCGCGCACTGGGGTTCCCTGACGCAGGCGGTGCTCCCGCCTTCACGATCGCGGACGGTGAGGCGATGCGACTGCTCGCCACCCTCGTGGATGACGGCCACCTGGATCTCGACACCGCCGTCAAGCTGACCCGGGCAGTCGGGCAGACGATGGCCAGGCTCGCCGACTGGCAGGTCTCGACGCTCAGCGAGTACATCGAGGGTCTCGAGCTCGAGGGCCGCGGCACCGGCTCGCGCCTGCGGACCGGGCTCGGCCTGCTGCGCGAGGTCGGGCCGCCGTTCGAGGAGCTGATGATGTACGCCTGGCGGCGCCATCTCGCTGCGGCCGTGGGCCGCGTGGAGGCGCTGGGCGCCAAGGACTCCGACCTGCACACGCTGATCGTCTCTGTCGGCTTCGCTGATCTGGTCCGGTTCACCCACCTGTCGAACGGCATCGAGGAGGACCGGCTGGCCGACGTCGTCGAGGCCTTCGAGTCGGCCTGCTCGGACGTGGTCACCGCCGAAGGCGGACGTGTGATCAAGACACTCGGCGACTCCGTACTGTTCATCGCGACGGGTCCGCGGCCGGCTGTCGACATCGGCTGCGACCTGGTCGAGCGGATCGGGGGCGACCCGAGCCTCCCGGACGTGCACGTCGGAATCGCCACCGGCCCAGTGGCAATGCGGCTGGGTGACGTCTTCGGGCCCCCGGTCAACCTCGCGAGCCGGCTCACCGGTATCGCGCGCCGCAACCGGGTGCTGTGCGACGCGGCCACGGCGGACGGAGTCCACGCCAGCGGCGCGTTCGTCACCCGTTCGATGACTCCACGCCAGATCCGTGGCTTCGGCACCATGCAGCCCATCTCCATCAGTCGGGTTCAGGCTCCGAAGCCCCGACCCGAGCGCAGGGCGAACCCATCTCGCGGCCTGGACGGCTGACCGGGCGCGACTCAGGTGATGACCGGTGCCGTGCTGTCGACGGGTGGCAGCTGCCCGTCCGTCGATCCGGCGCTGTGGGCGTCCTCCGGCGGCGAGGCGGACCGCCTGAAGACGAACGTGCGGTAGCTCCAGAACCTGAAGAGCATTCCCAGCGCCAGGCCCACACCGTTGGCAGAGATGTTGTCCTCGAGCGGAGTCTGGAGGTGCATCGCGTAGTGCGACAGCGCCAGGCAGCCCACAGCGATCACCATGCCGATGCCGTTGAGCAAGAAGAACAGCGTCACCTCGCGGCGTACCCCGGAGCGAACCCGGTCGCGCCACGTCCAGTGGCGGTTGCCGACGTAGGTGAACACCGTCGCGACGGCGACCGAGATGCCCTTGGCGGTGAGCGGCTTGTGCTCCAGCAGGCCGGGGTCGCCCGCGTAGCGAAGCAGGTTGAAGACCGTGACGTCGATGATGAACCCGATGCCACCGACGACGCCGAACTTGAGCGCCTCATGGAAGAGACCCTTCAAGCGCTTCAGCACAGGAGTCCTCCTCACGGCTCGTCGGACGTGGAGCAGGCAATTCTACGTGGGGCGCTTGAGCATGCCTGAGACTCGCGGGCCCGTCGACCTTGTGAGGGGTTGCCGGAGCTAGCCGATCGTGATTATTGTGTGACTCACACACTACTTTAGGAGGGCCGGTCATGGTTCCGACGGTTGAGGGTTCCTTCGAGGTCACGAGCTGGGAGGAGAACACGTATCAGGAGCTGGGCAGCGGTTCCAAGCTGACGAGCGTCTCGATCGGCCAGGACTACGAGGGTGGCCTCGAGGCCACCTCTGCCTGGCAGGGTCAGATGTACTACCGCGAGGACGGGACCGCCTTCTACAACGGGCTGCAGCGCTTCGTGGGGAGTCTTGACGGGCGCGACGGAGCATTCGTGGCCGACGTTCGTGGCGGGTACGACGGCGGGGACGCGACGAGCGAGTGGACCGTCGTGTCCGGTTCGGCCACGGGCGACCTTGCGGGACTCGAGGGATCAGGCAAGGCAACCGCAGGCTCGGGAGGATCGGGTGGCAGCTTCACGTTCGACTACGGGCTCGGCTAGCGCCCGGACGTGAAGCTCGAGCATGCCGGCAACCTGCTCGGTGCCTTGGCCCTGGTGGTCGCCGATACCACGTCCGATGCCATCGCAGCCCAGGCCGGGCGCTCGTCGTCCGATGCAGCCGCCTTGTCGGCGCTGTTGCAGTTCCTCCATGAACCCTCGGTCGACAGGCTCCGGCAGGTCCTCGGCCTGACGGCGTCCGGAACGGTGCGTCTCGTGGATCGGCTGGAGGTCGCCGGCCTCGTGCGGCGAGGGCCGGGAGACGACGGGCGGTCCACCTCGGTTGTTCTCACGGCCTCAGGGCGCCGTGCTGCGCGCAAGGTCGTGCACGCCCGTGGCGCGGTGCTCTCGAGCTGCCTCGGCGTCTTGAGCGACGCCGAGCGCGACCAGCTCGACGGGCTGCTGGCCAAGGTACTGGTCGGCAGAATGCGCGGTCCGGGTGCCGAACGCTGGATGTGCCGGCTCTGCGACATGGCGGCCTGCGGACGCGACCAGGGCAGATGCCCGGTCGCCCGGGTCGCGATGGGGGAGCGGCAGCCGTAACGCCGTCGACCGGCCTCGGGCGGGCTCGCACTAGTCTGTCGGCCGTGGAGACTCCCGTCGTCGGTGTCGTTGGTGCAGGCCAGCTGGCTCGGATGATGCAGCAGGCCGCGGTCGGGCTGGGCGTACCCTCAGGCTGCTCGCGGAGTCCGCCGACGCCTCCGCCGCGCAGGTCGTCCCCGCGACGCAGGTGGGGGACTACCGCGACCTGGAGACGCTTCGTGCCTGGGCCGCCGCATGCACGGTCGTGACGTTCGACCACGAGCACGTCCCCACCGGGCACCTGGACCAGCTGGTTGCAGACGGCCACGCCTGCAGGCCCGGCCCGGGTGCTCTGGTCCATGCGCAGGACAAGGCCGTGATGCGGGCCAGGCTGCAGGAGCTGGAGATCCCGTGTCCTCGACATGCGGTCGTGACATCCGCGGACGAGGTGGAGGCCTTCGCGGCGTCCGGCACGGGTTTTCCTGTCGTCCTCAAGGCGACGGTCGGCGGATACGACGGGCACGGCGTCTGGTTCGTCGAGAGCCGCGCCGACGCCGAGCTGGTCCTCACCGGGCGACCTGCCGGCGAGCGGCTGCTCGCCGAGGAACGCGTGGACTTCGTCCGAGAGCTGTCAGCCCTGGTGGCACGGGCGCCCAGCGGGCAGCTGGCGGCGTACCCCGTCGTCCACAGCGTCCAGCGAGACGGCATCTGCGTCGAGGTCGTGGCGCCCGCCCCCGGTCTGGACCGCTCCCTTGCCGTGCAGGCTCAGCAGATCGCCCTGCGGCTCGCAGCAGAGCTCGACGTGACCGGCATCCTTGCGGTTGAGCTCTTCGAGACGGCGGACGGCCGCATCCTGGTCAACGAGCTCGCGATGCGCCCGCACAACACCGGGCACTGGTCGATCGACGGCGCTGCGACCAGCCAGTTCGAGAACCACCTCCGTGCGGTGCTCGACCTGCCGCTCGGCGAGCCGGTGGCGCGGGCACGCTGGACCGTGATGGTGAACATCCTGGGCGGCTCCGCGCCGACGCTGTACGACGGGTACCCGCACGTCTTCGCGCGCGACCCGGCCCTGCGGGTACACCTGTACGGGAAGTCGGTGCGGCCTGGACGCAAGGTCGGGCATGTGACGGCGTACGGCGACGACCTCGACGACGTACTGGAGCGCGCAAGGCACGCGGCTCGCTGGTTCGAGGGCTCGCTCGCGGACGAACAGCCCGAGCCCGTGGTCGAGGCAGTCGGTTCCGGCGACGCGACATCCGAGGGGGTCTGATGGCCATGAACCAGTCGACGGCACTCGTCGGGATCGTGATGGGCTCCGACTCCGACTGGCCGACGATGGAGCCGGCCGCCGACGCGCTCGCCGAGTTCGGTGTCGGCTTCGAGGCCGACGTCGTCTCGGCCCACCGGATGCCCGACGACATGCTCGCGTACGGCCGCGAGGCGTACGACCGTGGTCTCCGGGTGATCATCGCCGGAGCCGGTGGGGCCGCACACCTGCCCGGCATGCTCGCCGCGGTCACCGTGTTGCCGGTGATCGGCGTGCCGGTGCCTCTGCGGCACCTCGACGGCATGGACTCGCTGCTCTCGATCGTGCAGATGCCGGTGGGTGTACCGGTCGCGGCCGTGGCGATCGGCAACGCGCGCAACGCTGCCCTGCTCGCTGTACGGATCCTCGCAATGTCCGACGACCACCTGGCGACGGCGATGCTCGACTACCAGACGTCCCTGCGCGCACTGGCCGGCGGAAAGGGTGAGAGCGTGCGCTCAGCCGCCGCCGAGAAGCAGCGCGGATGACGGCTCCGGAGAGGGTCTACCTCCACATCGGCCTGCACAAGACGGGCACGACGTACCTCCAGAACGTGCTCCGCGCCAACCGGGAGGGGATGCGGGCGCAGCAGGTCGAGTTCACCGGCGGCCCTGGGGAGCCGGTGCAGGCTTTCGCCGTGTGGGACCTGCAGGGTCGGCGGCCGCGGGGCGCCGCCGACAGGCGCATCGCCGGATCATGGGACGCGCTGGTCGAGGCCGTGAACGCGTGTGGTCTCCCGTCGGCCCTCATCTCCGAGGAGCGGCTCAGCGTGTCGAACCTCAAGCAGGCTCGCAAGGCGGTGACCTCGTTCTCCGACTCCGAGGTCCATGTGGTCGTGACCGTGCGCGACCTCGGCCGGGTCGTGGTGTCGGCCTGGCAGGAGGAGGTCAAGAACGACCAGACCTGGACCTGGGAGCAGTTCGTGGCGGCCGTCAAGGATCCCGAGCAGCGTGGCCGCCAACCCGGCGCGGGGGTTCTGGCTGCGACAGGATCTGTCACGAGGATCTTGCAGACGTGGGAGGCGAGTGTCCCCGCCGAGCGCATCCACATCATCACGGTGCCCGCTTCGGGGACCCCGCCTGATGTGCTGCTGGAGCGGTACGCGTCGGTGGTGGGGTTCGACGCGTCCCGTCTCACCGAACAGCCTGTCTGGGGCAACGAGACGGTCGGCGTCGCTGCCACCGAGGTCATCCGGCGGCTCAACGACCGGTTCGAGGGCCGGCTCAACCAGCGGGCCTATGACCGGGTCGTCAAGTTCACCTTGGTACAGATGCTCGCGAAGCGCACCGAGCCCGTGCGCTTCAGCCTCCCTCCGGAGGAGCTCGGCTGGGTGACTGAGCGCGCCGAGGCGCTGGTCGCGTACGTCCGGACTCGGGGCTACCCCGTGACCGGCGACCTCGACGAGCTGCGGCCACGGCTGCGCGAGCCGGCCAGGCGCCCCGACGACGCTACCGAGTCCGAGCTGCTCGAGGCTTCCCTCGATGCCCTTGCCCTGCTCGCAGAGCGGTACGCGACCACCTGGTGGGTGCGGCGCGCCCCGGATCTCGACGAGCAGCACTCCCGTACCGGCGACCTGGCGAGCAAGGCGCGAGGCGTGATCTTCCGCGGCCAGCGCTCGGCCGCAACCCTCGTCGACCGGTCCCCGGCCGCGGCGAAGGCGCTCGGGTTGGTGATGAAGGTGCCGAGGTCGGACGCGTGGCAGGGGACACAGAAAGGCGCAGGGCAAGGCCCCTTAGGCCGCAGGTGTAGCCCTCGACCACCAGCCTGGGCTACATGCCGAGAGGGTAGACGAGCATCGACAGGACTGTCAGCGATGTGGCCATTCCCAGGAGGCGGCGCCCAGACTGTCTCGCCCCGCCACCACCGTCTCCCCGAAGTCGTCGTTGCACAGGCTATCCGCCCTCTTGACCAGCCTGCTCCTCGGGCCGCTACTGGGCGCTGCAGGTGATCGAGGCGGTGTCGTCGTTGCGGATCGCCTGGAAGAGCGCCTTGGCCTTGGCGGCGTCCCAGATCACCGCCGACCCGGCGGAGGTCGCGGCACCGAGGCTCGAGTAGGGCACCACGCAGCGTTTGGCGTTCGACCCGCTGGAGTGCGCCATGGCCCAGGCGAAGCGGGCGAGGTCGATCGGCCCGACGTTCTGGCCGACCTGAAGGCTGCTGGCGGCGGCCCGGTTGACGCTGAGGTAGCGCCAGGGAAGGACCACCGTCTTCCAGTTCGCGGCCTTCTTGCCAACGGCCGTGATGACCTCCCGCTGGTGAAGCGCGCGCGTGATGTCGCCGAGCGCGAACGCGCGGGACCGGCTGTAGTCGAGCGCGGTATGGCCGTTGACCTCCTGACACCCTTTCGACATCTTGAGGTGACCGGCCTTGGGGTCGCTGATCGACTGGGTAGGGCACACCGTGATCCCACCCACGGCATCGACGATGTCGACGAACCCGGCGAAGCCGACCTCGACGTAGTCGTCGACGCGCACGCCGGTGTCGTGCTCGATCGTCTTGACGAGAAGCTTCGGTCCGCCGATCGCGTAGGCGGCATTGATCTTGTTCATCCCGTGACCGGGGATGTCGACGTAGGAGTCGCGTGGCACCGACAGCAGCAGCGTCGGGCCGCCGCTGTCGGGTACATGCAGCAAGATGATGGTGTCGGTCCGGCCTCCGGCCGCCTTGCCGGTACCGAGGTCGCCGCGTTGTGCCTTGGAGAGGCCCTTGCGGCTGTCGGACCCGACGAGCAGGTACGTCGTGCCCGGCGTCGCGGCGGGCCGGGGACCGTCCGGCTTGGCGTCGACCTTGTGGATGTGCTGCCAGGTCCAGATCGGTACCACTATCAAGAACACCAGCCAGGCCACCAGGAGAATCAGGACCCCGCGGACCCACCAGTTGCGCCGCTTCCTCTTCGGCGGCGGCTGCGCAGCCGCCGTGGCACCTTGAGGCGGACGAGGCGGCGAGCCCGGGTACGTCGGGGTCGGGGTGGCGAAGCGGGGGCTCTGCGAGGGCGGCGCCGGGAACGTGCCACCGAACGAGTCGGGCCTCGCCGCTGGTTGCCTCGTCGTCTGTTGCGGTGGCGCCGACTGGCCGGGGCGAGGCTGCACACCGAGCACCTGGGTCGCGTCCGGCGACGGCGGTGGTGGCGGCGCCGAGGCAGCCACGGCGCCGAAGCGCTCGGTGGGCGGGTCCGGCTCCGCGGGCGGCGCTCCGACCGCGCCGATCCGCTGGGTCTCGTCGTCGCCAGGGGGTGGCTGGCGGCGGGCGGAGTACAGCCATTCGTACGCCGGATCCCTCGGCTTTTCCTCCTCGGCCATGCACATCACGCTACCCGCGCGCTGGCCTCGTCCCGGCATCGTGCACAGGGACACACCGGCGATGTGCCTGGACAACGACGCCGTCCGGTGGTAACGCGCGCGAGCGGCAACTGGTGCCCTGATACCCGGCGGGTCGTGATCGCAGGGACCAGTGTGACTGGTGATACTTGACGGCGATGCCTTTCCCTTCGAAAAGCCTGCCGCCAGGTCTGCTCACCTCCGCGGGTGCGACAGCGGCCGCGGGCCGGGTCCGGCTGCGGCGGGCGCTGGTGTTGATGGCGATGACTCTCATCGCCCCGGGAAGCGCCCAGCTCGCCGCCGGGAACAAGCGGGTGGGGCGGTTCGCGCTCGGCGCCTTCGCCTCCGCTTTCGCACTGCTGGTACTGATGGTCGTCGTCGGTCTGTGGCGGCCCACCGAGCTGATCTCCCTGTTCACCGACCTCTGGATGCTGCGGTTACTGCGCTTCGCGTTGATCGCGTACGCCGTGGGGTGGGCGTTCCTCCTGGTCGACGCCTGGCGTATCGCCGACCCGCTCGGGCTGGCGCGCCGGCAGCGCCTCATGCTGACCGGCCTCAACGGGGTGGTGTGCTTCGCCGTGACGGGAGCGCTCCTGTTCGCGAGCCATCTGGTCGCCGTACAACGCGATTTCATCGCCACCGTCTTCGGTGACGGGCCGACGTCGCAGGCCGAGCACGGGCGCTACAACATCTTGTTGCTCGGCGGCGATGCCGGGCCGCGGCGGGTGGGCCTGCGGCCGGACAGCATCACCGTCGCGAGCGTCGACGAGCAGACCGGCCGTACGGTTCTCTTCGGTCTTCCCCGCAACCTGGCCGACGTGCCGTTCCCGGCCGGCTCGGTGATGCACAGCCAGTTTCCGCACGGCTTCACCTGCGCGGGTTGCTACCTCAACGGCGTGAACACCTGGGCCACCGAGCACAGCGATCTGTTCCCCCATACGAAGGATCCCGGTATCGAGGCGACGAGCGAGGCGGTCGAGGCGATCACCGGCCTGCACATCAACTACTACGTGCTGATCGACCTGAAGGGGTTCCAAGACCTGGTCGATGCCGTCGGCGGCGTCACCTTGCGGCTCGCGAACCGGGTACCGATCGGCAAAGTGGGAAAGATCACCGGCTGGATCCCCGCGGGTACCAGACATCTCGATGGCTTCCAAGCGCTGTGGTATGCCCGCAGCCGTGCGACGACCGACGACTACTCGCGAATGGCGCGACAGAAGTGCCTGATGAACGCGATGCTGCACCAGCTGAACCCCACGAAGGTGATCACCAACTTCGGCGACATCGCACGCGCGGGCAAGCAGGTCATCTCGACGTCGATCCCGGCGAGCGCGCTGAGCACCTTCGCCGGGTTGTCGCTGAAAACGCGCAAGCTCCCGATCACGACAGTCTCGTTCGTCCCGCCGAAGATCGACACCGGCAACCCTGACTGGGCGCTGATCCGCTCGATGGTCTCCAAGGCGGTCGCCGCGGCTGAGGCCCGAGACGCGGGGAAGTCGGCCGCCGCCACAAGCCGAAGCAGCATCACGACGCCAACGACAGCGCGGACCTCGCAGAGGCCTGCTGAGGCGACGGTCGGCACCGCCCCGTCTTCGGCCAAGCCGACGATCGATCGCGACGCTCTACGATGACACAGGCCGATCGGCGGCTCAGCTGATGGAGAAGGAGACGGCCGTGGCGTCACAGCGAGAGCGCGTTGTCGCTGTCGTGGTGACATGGAACCGACGCGAGCTGCTCACCGAGTCGCTGCGGGCCCTCGAGCGGCAGACGGTCGCCCTCCAGCACACCATCGTCGTGGACAACGCATCGGACGACGGGACGGCCGAGCTGCTCCGTCACGACTTCGCGGGACTCCATACGGTGACGACCTCGAGCAACATCGGGGGTGCCGGCGGCTTCGCCCTGGGTCTCGACCGGGCCCTTCGCCGCGACTGTGATGCCGTCTGGCTGCTCGACGACGACACCGTCCCCGAGCCGACGGCGCTGGCCGAGCTGCATCGCGACGCGCCGCGACTACGGGCACTCCGTACCGGCTCTGCTCGCCTCTCGGGTCGTGTGGACCGACGGTCGCGACCATCCGATGAACACCCCGAGGCCGAAGCCGGGCGCCTCCGCAGAGGAGCTCGCCGATGCTGCCGCGGTCGGTTGCCTGCCGATCCGCTCCGCGTCGTTCGTGTCTGTACTGGTCGACGCGGCACGCGCCCGCCAGCGCGGCCTGCCTATGGCCGGATACTTCTTGTGGAACGACGACTTCGAGTACACGACCCGGCTGATCCGTGGCGGGCGCGGCCTGTACTGTCCGGCCTCCGTCGTCGTACACAAGACCGCGTCGTACGCGTCGACCGACGCCGACCCGGGCGCGCGCTTCTTCTACGAGGTCCGCAACAAGCTCTGGTTGTTCCTGCGGTCTCGCGGGCTCAGCCCCACCGAGAAAGTTCTGTACGGGGGATCCACGCTGCGTCGCTGGGCACGGACCGTGGCCGGGTCGACCGACAGGGCCACACTCCTGCGGGCGCTGCGCGACGGTCTCCGTGCCGGCCTGCTCACCAAGCCGCCGGAGACGGCCGACGTCTTGCAGCGGGCGGCGGCGTCGGAGCACCAGGATGGCTGAGAAGTTCAGCCTGCTCATGAGCGTATGGGGGAGGCGACGACCCCGCCTTCCTCGATGCCGCCTTCCGCTCCGCCGTGCACGACCAGACGCGGCGCCCCGACGACGTGGTGCTGGTACAGGACGGGCCGGTACCCGGGCCGCTCGAGACCGCGATCGCCGACCTGATCGGCTCCTCGCCAGTGCCCACGACGCTGCTGGCGCTCGACGCCAACGTGGGTCTCGGCGTGGCGCTGGACCAGGGGATGTCGCGATGCGCCCACGACATCGTGGCCCGGATGGATGCCGACGACATCGCTCTTCCGCACCGGTTCGCCGTCCAGGTCCCGCTCGTCGAGGCCGGCGTGGACCTGCTCGGCTCGTCGCTGCTGGAGTTCGGCGACGACCCGAGCGACATCGTCGGGCGCCGGGTCCCGCCGATCGATCCCGAGAGCATCGTCAGGTACGCAAGGTTCCACCAGCCGTTCAACCACCCGACAGTCGTCTACCGGCGCAGCGCGGTCGTGGCCGCTGGCGGCTATCGCCATCTCGCGCTCATGGAGGACTACCTGCTGTTCGCGAAGATGATCGCGCAGGGGGCCCGGGTAGCCAATGTCGAGGAGCCGTTGGTGCTGTACCGGGTCGGGGCGGGTGCCTACGCCCGTCGCGGCGGCGTGATCTTGCTCAAGTCCGAGTGGCGCCTGCAGCGCCGGTTGCTCGACCTCGGCTTCACGAGTCGGTCGCAGTTCATCCGCAATGTCATGGTGAGGGGCGGTTACCGGCTGGTGCCGGAGCGACTGCGAAAGACCGCGTACCGGTTGCTGATCGCCCGAAAAGGCGAGCGCGAGAGTAGACATTGACGGCCTCCGGCACGGCCGACCACTAGACTTGCTGCTCATTCTCGTCGGAGGTCGTGCCCGGCGCGCCCGGGTAGTCGAGAGTCATCATCGAGCAGGAGTGAGTGACGTGGATCTTGTCGTCGTGGGGTCGGGCCTGTTCGGTCTCACGATCGCCGAGCGCTGTGCCAACGACCTGGGGCTCAACGTGCTGGTGCTCGACCGTCGCCACCATGTAGGCGGCAACGCGTACAGCGAGCCCGAGCCCGAGACCGGGATCGAGGTCCACAAGTACGGTGCGCACCTGTTCCACACGTCCAACACGCGGGTGTGGGAGTACGTCAACCGGTTCACGGCGTTCACGAGCTACCAGCACCGGGTCTTCTCCATCTACAAGGGCAAGGTCTACCCGATGCCCATCAACCTGGCGACGATCTGCGAGTACTTCGGCAGCGTGATGAGCCCCGACGAGGCGCGCGCGCTCGTCGCGGAGCAGGCCAGCGAGTTCGACAGCGCGGGCGCGACAAACCTCGAGGAGAAGGCGATCTCGCTGATCGGCCGGCCTCTGTACGAGGCTTTCATCCGCGGGTACACCGCCAAGCAATGGCAGACCGACCCGCGCGAGCTGCAGGCCGAGATCATCTCCCGGCTGCCGGTCCGGTACAACTTCGACAACCGCTACTTCAACGACAGGTACGAAGGTCTTCCGGTCGACGGCTACACGGCCTGGATGGAGCGGATGGCCGACCACCCCAAGATCGAGGTGCGGCTCAACACGGACTTCTTCGACGTGCGTGACACGTATGTCGGCCAGGTGCCGATCGTCTACACCGGCCCGCTCGACGCGTACTTCGCGAACTCCGCCGGCCAGCTGTCCTGGCGGACGGTGGACCTCGAGGCCGAGGTCAAGGACGTCGGCGACTTCCAAGGCTGCCCGGTCATGAACTATGCCGACGAGGACGTGCCGTACACCCGCATCCACGAGTTCCGGCACTTCCATCCCGAGCGCACCTGGTACCCGCAGGACAAGACCGTCATCGTGCACGAGTACTCCCGCTTCGCCGAGTCCGGTGATGAGCCGTACTACCCGATCAACACTCCAGACGACCGCAAGAAGCTGCTGCAGTACCGCGAGCTGGCGAAGGCCGAGCCCAATGTCTTGTTCGGTGGCCGGCTCGGCACCTACAAGTACCTCGACATGCACATGGCCATCGGGTCGGCGCTGTCCATGTACGACAACGCATCTGCGGCCACACTTCGCAGACGGGGCAGTCATCGAGAGCGGCGGCGTCGAATAGCGATCGAGCCGACGAAGGAGACAGCCGTCAGACCGTCGGCTACCTCCTCGTTACCGACACCGAACACTGACACCTGCCACCCGGGCGCACCCGGGAGGCCGGGCGCTCAGCGCGAGCTCGGCGGCGGTACCGCGGGCTCACCGTGGGCGGGTGTCCACGCGTGCCAGGCCGAGTCGACCATCTCGGCGAGCGTCAGCGTGCTCTCCCAGCCGAGCGTGTCCCGTATCCGCGAGACATCGGCGACCAGTAGAGCGGGGTCTCCAGGGCGGCGCTCGACGACGGGGGCTTCCACCGCGTACCCGGTCGTGAGGGCTATCTGGTCCAGCACCTCCCTGACCGACGCGCCCCTGCCCGTCCCCACGTTGAAGATCTCGTGGGGGCGGTCATCTCGGCTCAGGTAGTCGAGGGTGTCGATGTGTGCCTTGGCGAGATCGATGATGTGGACGTAGTCGCGTACGCACGTGCCGTCAGGTGTGTCGTAGTCGTCGCCGAAGATCTTCGGCTGCTCGCCGGCGGTAAGTGCCTTGAGTGCGATCGGGATCAGATTCAAGACGGCGGGGTCGCCCAGCTCGCGCCAGCCGGCCCCGGCGACGTTGAAGTACCGCAGTCCCGCCCAGCGAAGGCCCCACGCCTGTCCGGCGTCGCGGCACAACCATTCGCAGATCAGCTTGGTGCGGCCGTAAGGGCTGATCGGGCTGCAGACCACGTCCTCGTCGAGCGGGGCATCGTCGGCCTTGTCGGGGATGCCGTATGTCGCGGCGGACGACGAGAACATCAGCTTGTCGACCCCTGCGGCCTCCATCGCCATCAGCAGGTTGGCGAGGCCGCCGACGTTCTGGCTGTAGTACCAGGCGGGACGGGCCGCGGACTCGCCGACCTGCTTCTTCGCCGCGATATGCACCACCGCCTCGACGGAGTACTCGTGCATCATCGCGATGAGCTTCTCGGTGGCATCGTCGGAGGCGATGTCGATCTGCACGAGGGGCGTATCACCTACCCTGTCCGCGACCCCGGTGCTCAGGTCGTCGATGACGACCGCGTCGCCTCGCTGCCGGAGCAGGCGCACGACGTGGGCGCCGATATAGCCGGCGCCGCCGGTCACCAGGATGGTCATGGCCACAGCCTAATGGTTTCGCATGAGTCGTTGATCCGGTATTTCGCCTGTTTTGTCTGGCTGCTGTCCCCCCTCGACGGGGGAGCTCGGCGTACCAACTCCAATCGAGTGCCCTGCAGGACCGAGCCACGTCTCCTGCGGCCACCACGCGGCGGGGCCGGAGATGGCGCCGGCTCGGTCCGTGGCGCGGGAACGTCGCAGCCGACGGACGCCCGCGACGGCTCCGGTGCATTCACCCTGAGCGGCTACTGGGCGACGGCCCCGGATGGCGTCGGTGTGACCGACGGTCTCCCGAAAGGATCACCAGCAGTGGCGACGGTGAGATGAGCTGATCGAGCACGCGACAGCCGCTACTTCCCCAGGACAGCCATATCCGGCACGCGTTCATCTGCCAGAGCGCGCCGAACTTCGGATACTTCCTCGTCAACTGGGCCACGGGCCTGACCATGTTCATGATCAAGTACCGCTGCGTGGCGATCACCGATGACGCCATCTACGTGCTGGACAGCCCTTCTCTGTCCGGCGGAGCCCGACCGGCATCGATCGTCGGCACCATGCCTCGGCGCACCCAGCTGGGCCCGGTATCGGGTGCATGGGGCGAGGTGAGCCTGCTCGGCGAGCGCCACTGGGTCAAGCGACGCTTTCAGGGAGAGATCATCGCCGCCGACGCGGAGGTGGGCTTCGCGTACCCGTCGTAAGGGGTACGCCGACCGGCAACCTCAAGGGCTGTCAGAGCCGCTGAGGAAGTCCCTCCGCTGCCCGACTTTCTCCACCACCGGCGCCGGTCAACGCGGCGCCCACGCGGTGACCGTGACGCGCTCCTGCGAGGCGATCGAGTCCCGCGCGGCCCCGTCGCAGCCGGTCACGAGGACGACCGAGCTCCCGGCGACGAGCGGGGCGACCAGGCCGACGTCCACGCCATGAGCATCGCAGGGGTTCACGTCGGTCAGCAGGCGGCCACCGGGAGTCAGGCCCAGCTCGGTCGCGGTCTCGTGTGCTCGTTCCGCGAGCTGGCGATGGCTGAGCCGACTCGATGCGCCGACGACCGCCAGGCCTTCGGGTCGGACCACCGACTGGCCCACATAGACGTCGGGCTGGCTGGGCACCTCGACGGCGAAGTCGAGCCAGCCGGCGGGAAGCGCCTGGACGAACGGTCTGCCCAGTGGTTGCAGCGAACACGCGATGGCCTGACCGCGTACGTGCTCGGCGTGATCCGTCGCCGCCGGACCGACGACACTTGCCGCCGGCTCGTGTACGGTGCCGTCGAAGACGACATGGAGGCCGGCCGTCCACGCTCCGAGCAGCGTCACGGTCGACTGCCAGTGGGTGGGGAGATCGACTCGCACGGCGTTGCCCGGCTCGAGCATAAGCTCGTCGGCGAAGAGGTTCGCGATCTTGTTCACCCAGTTGTCGAACGTCTTGACGCTCAGCTCGATACGCTCGCCGGACGACCCGTCGTAGAACGTCACGAGCGGCCGCCCAGGTTCGACAGCGATGGCTTCCGCCAGCGCGGAGACGACCGACGGGACGCTCGCGTGCATGGCCAAAGACTAAGGTGTGCCAATGTCGCGCAACGCCGAGCGCCGGGTCGCGGGCCTGCATGCGGTCGTACCGGCGGGCGGAGCGGGAACCCGGCTCTGGCCGCTGTCGCGCTCAGCCGCTCCGAAGTTCCTGCTCGATCTTGCCGGCAAGGGCAAGTCGTTGCTTCAGGAGACGGTCGAACGGCTCCTCCCACTCGTCGGCGGCGACGGCGTCATTGTCGTCACCGGCGTGAGGCACGCCGACGCCGTGATCGCACAGCTCCCGGATCTGTCCACCGCCAACCTGATCCTCGAGCCGACCCCGCGCGACTCCACCGCCGCGATCGGGCTCGCGGCCGCGGTACTCGTCCACCGCGAGCCCGAGGCGATCATCGGGTCGTTTCCCGCCGACCACGTCATCGTCGACACTGACGCCTTCGAGGCGGCGGTGACCGAGGCTGCCGCGGTCGCGCGGGCCGGATACGTCGCGACGCTCGGCGTGCAGCCGACCCGGCCGGCCACTGCGTTCGGGTACATCGAGAACGGCGCGGCCCTGGATATCGAGGGTGCGCCGTCGGCCCGGAGGGTCAAACGGTTCGTCGAGAAGCCCGACAGCGAGAGGGCCGTGCGCTATCTCGCGAGCGGCGCATTCTCGTGGAATGCGGGCATGTTCGTGAGCCGAGCCGACGTGCTGCTGGACCACCTCGCTCGGCACCAGCCGTTGCTGTACGACGGTCTCAGCCGGATCGCCGCCGCCTGGGACGGTCCCGACCGGGCCGCGGTGATGGCACGGCACTGGGCCGGCATCGCGCGCATCGCGATCGACTACGCCATCGCCGAACCGGTCGCGTCCGAAGGAGGTTTCGCCGTCATCCCCGCCGACTTCGGCTGGGACGACGTCGGTGATGTGGTGGCGGTGGCCGCCATGCTGCGTGAGCAGGGCGGCGTCCAAGTCCTCGGGGACGCATCGCGCGTGCTCGCTGTCGACTCGACCGGACTGGTGGCCCAGTCCGGTGCGCGGACCGTGACCTTGCTCGGCGTACACGACCTCGCCGTTCTCGACACCGAGGACGCGGTGCTTGTCACCACCATGGCCGACGCGCAGCGCGTGAAGGACCTGGTGACCGCCTGGCGGGACAGAGGTCGCTCCGACCTGCTCTGACTCCGAGGGTCGTGGCTCAGTGGAAGAGGTCGCTTCCCTTGAGCAGACCTACTCCGCCGAGGACTGCGGCGAAGCGCAGCGCCCGGCCGACGAAGGTGGTCAGGTAGAACCAGAAGCGGTTGAAGTGCAGCTGCCCCGCTAGTACGGCCATGATCGCGAGCGGCGGGAAGCCGAGCGTGGCGGACAAGAACAAAAGAGCCATCCCGACCCAGGGACGGCTGTCGATGCGCTCGGTCCATTTGGTGTACTGCAGCTGCCACCGCGGCGACTCCATCTTGCTGCGGATGTAGCGCCAGTTCATCGACGAGCGCCCGATCTCGTACCAGAAGACCTTGCCGACCGCCTGCCCGGCCGCCGCGACGCACGAGAGCTGCCATACCCCGATGGAGTCCCCCAGCGCGGCGACCCCTGCGATGTACGCCTCGATGTTGATCAGCGGAAACAGTGCTGACGCGACAGCGACGCCGAACGTCGCCAGCAGCACCTTCATCTGGTGGCGGTCTCGCTGTCGTGGTCGGTCTCCACGATCTTCAGACACCCCGCGGGCACCGGAACCCCGAGCTTCATCATCCATCCCATCGACGTGACCTTGAGGCCGAGCAATGCGCAGGCGATGATGCCCGCGACCCAGGCATCTCGAGTCCAGACCATGAAGACAGCGAACAGCGCGGAGTTGAGGGCCTTGCCCGGCTTGGACCAGTTCCACAGCCAGATGCGTCTGTCGATCAGGTAGAAGTAGTTGGGGCTCGACACCGGCCAGGCAAGGAACGCAAGGGAGAGGTACATGTCCATCACCATGAACTCGGCCAGGTAGATGCCGACCGGCACCACCATCGTCGGGTCGTACCAGGCGAAACCGACGTAGAACACGGCTGCTGAGATCCGGTCGCACATGATGTCGAGAGTTGCACCGGTCCGCGTCTCGCGGTCCGTCAGGCGTGCGACCGCGCCGTCGGCCATGTCGCCGAGCCAGTAGACGCCCAAGGCACAGAGCAGGAGGGTGAGGGAGTCATCGTGGGCACCGAGAAGGGCCAGGACGAGCGTTGCTGCGGTCCGGACGAAGGTGATCAGGGTGGGAAGCGTGAGTACCCGCTCATTGCGGGCATGTGCGCATTCGCGGTGTGAGCAGCCGTCAACTGCGCTCAAGCCGGGTGACGTCACGAGAGAATCTTCTCATCACAAGTGGCGGTCACTCGTGCCAGAGGAAACCCTCCGGCGCGTCGTCGTAGGGGAACTTCTTCATGAAGGCGCTGAGAGCGCTGCCCGAGAAGCTCGAACAGTACTGGCTCTCGCCCCACGACTTCGCGCTGGCTTCGGCCGTCCGGTAGAAGGCGGCGTTGTAGACGGGCTGGTGCACCGACCAGTGGGTGAAGGCGATGTGCTTGCCGTCCGGGATGGGCTGGCCCTCGCCGTCGTTCTTGGTCCATGGCGCGATGATCATGTTGTAGTGCGGGTCGTTGCCGTGCTGGTCGAATTTCGCGGCGGTGTCCTTCAGCGCCTGCATCTGCACGTTGTCCTTGGCAACCGTGTCGTCGTACCAGGTGATGGTCCAGCCGTGCTCGAGATTGTGGACCAGCACCTCCACGGGCGGACGGTCGCTCGCGGTGAAGAAATGCAGACCCGAGCTGTCCGGTGTCGGGTTGTGCGGCCCGAACGAGGGCGGCGTGGTCTGGTAGAACACCTTCGCCGTCGTGTGCTGGCCCGCGCCGGTGGCCGACTTCTGCGTGATCGGACCGCACCCCGCGCTTGCCGCTGAGGCACCGAGGTCGCCGAGCGCGAGGCCGTTGATGTGGTCTTGGTGCTGCTTGTTCCGGAAGACGGAGTACCCCGCCACACCCACGATGATGAGCGCGATGGCGACGCACAACGACACGACCGCGGTCGTACGGCGACGCTCGGAGGCCTTGGCCTGCCGGCGCATCTGCTCGACCATCTCACGGCGCTGGCGGTTGTTGTTCGACTTGCTCACGTAGGGCTCGACCTTCCCGGTCCTGTGACGACGTTCGAGTCTACGCAACCGACCAAACAGTCCGGCTGAACGTTTGCCAGCCCGCCTCCGTGGCGGCGTCCACGTCCAGCGGCGTCGCCCGCAGCCGGTTCGCGGCAGCAAGGCTGCTGACCCTCTCCAGAAGCGCGCCGACCTCCACCCAGGCGAGAGGCTCGCCAGGTCGGCGGACGTCGACCTGCACGGTCCATGCCGGCGCCGCGGGTACTCCGGACCGGCGCGGTTCACGGACGCAGCTGAACCTCACGCCCGGAGACGGCAGAGCCGACGCCCTCGAAGGGGTCGGGGTCGGAGTCGAGCCGCTTGGGAAAGTGCTCGAGCGCGTGAGGGTCGCGACGGAGCGCGGCGACCGTGACGGCGTCGCGCGCGCCCAGGCCGAACAGGTCGTCGTCAGCGCTGCGGATGAGCAGGTGGGCACCTGGCCCGGAGACGCCCGGTGGCAGTACGCGGCTCTCCAGCCCTCGCAGTACGGCCAGGGGCCGGCCGCTCGCCTTGCCTTTGACGAGATCCGCCGCAGCGGCGACCTCGTCGCCGACCGCAGGCGCAGTCACCGTCAGCGTGTTGCCGAACGTGTCCTGAGTGCCTGCGAGGTCCACCAGAGGAAGCAGCCCTGCGCAGCCGATGGCCAGGTCGGTCTGCCCGTTCCTCCAGGCGCGTCCGGCGGTGTCGGTCACGACGACAGCGACGTTGCGGCCGGTCAGCTCGTGCAGCCGCACCCGCAGGGTCCGTGCCGAGCCGTCGGGGTCGACGGGCAAGGTGACCACGAACCCCGCCTTGACGTTCGAGGCGTCCACTCCCGCAGCGGCCATGACCAGCCCGTGCCTGGTCTCCGCAATGACGTTCGGACCTCGATGGGCCACCACCCGGGTGAGCTCCCGGTCGACCGTCTCAGCACGGTGGCCCGGCTCGAGCCTGTTCTCGGCCTTGCTCAGGACTTTGCTCGTGAGCACGACGATGTCGCCGTCGACCAGCTCGACAGTCGCGGCAACGAGGGCCGCGAGGTCACACCCGCCCGCGATCTCGGGCCAGTCGTACGACGTGAGCTCGATCCGGTACGGGGTAGCGGGCGGCTCAGTCATCGGTGACTGGCGCTCGGGCGAGGTCGAGCGTCGCCACGGCGATGTCGCGCGTGGAATCGGCGTCGAGCATGTAGAGCGGCACCGACCGGACAGCCAGGCCGAGTTTCTGCAGCTCCCGCACGTCCCCGGCGTCGGCGTCGTCGAGGAGCCAACCGTCCAGCAGCCCGCCCGCGCTGCGCGCGCCGTAGTGCCTGGCAACCCCGGCCGCGCTCACCTCCACGTCGATGACCGGAAGCAGCTTGTCGGCCATGCCCCGCACGGGAGCGCCGCCGATGATGGGTGAGACTCCGACAACCGGGGCCCTCGTCTCGCGCAGGGCATCGGCGATCCCGGGGACGGCCAAGATCGTGCCCACCGAGACGACCGGGTTGCTGGGTGGGATGACCACCACGTCGGCGTCCCTGATTGCCTCGAGCACGCCAGGCGCCGGGCGCGCATCCTCGGCCCCGACCGCCACGACCGAGTGGGCGCGTGGCGCGTGCAGCCGCACCCAGTACTCCTGGAAGTGAACCGCCCGCCGTCCGCCCTCCGCCGTCTCGTCGTCGATCACCACATGTGTCTCGACCCGTTCGTCGCTCATCGGGATCAGCTCCACGCCCGGCTGCCACCGCTCGCACAGTGCTGCGGTGACGGCCGAGAGCGGGTACCCCGCAGTGAGCATCTGGGTTCGGACCAGATGGGTCGCGATGTCCCTGTCGCCGAGGCCGAACCAGCTTGGCTCGACGCCGTACGCCGCGAGCTCCTCCTTCGCCTGCCATGTCTCGTGCCGCCTACCCCATCCGCGTTCGAGGTCGATCCCGTCGCCGAGGGTGTACATCACGGTGTCGAGGTCTGGGCAGATCCGCAGCCCGAACATCCAGATGTCGTCGGCGGTGTTGCCGATCACCGTGATCGTGTCGGTGTCGCTGTCGACCGCCGATCGCAGCCCGGTCAGGAAGCGGGCCCCGCCGACGCCTCCCGACAGAACTGTGATGTGCATGCAGGCAGGGTAGCCACCGGACTCTGTGCGTGTGGCAGGCTGATCCCCAGATTGCCCCCAAGCCCGCCGGGAGGTCGCCGTGGTCGTCGATGTGGTCAAGAAGCTGCGTGACGTACTCGCCTTCGCGCTCTTGGCCGTGGCCGCCCTGTACTTCATCAGCGGGCTGTCGCTGTTGTTCAAGAGCGATGGCGGTCTCGGCGCCGGTGCGCTGCCGTTCGCGACCCGCGCCGGAAGCTTCGGGTACCTCTTCAGCCACCCCGTTCTCGTGCTGTCGCTGGTGGTGGCGGTCATGCTCGCTGTCAGCTTCGGCGAGGCCAGCAGGTACGCGAGACTCGTGGTGCTGACGGCACTCGCCGTAGGCGGCCTGTCCTTGCTGTTCGCGGTGATCTGCTGGCTGACGGCATTCGGTGCTCAGGACGGGAACTTCAGCCAGCTGTTCGCCGGCGTGGTCGGGGCGGGCAAGGTCGTCGGAGCGATCCTCGGCCTTGCCCAGCTGGCGATCCTGGCGCTCGCGATGCTCTTCGTCTTCTCGATCTTCCGGCGGCTGCCGAGA
Source organism: uncultured Actinomycetota bacterium (assembly GCA_963824115.1). Taxonomy (GTDB): domain Bacteria; phylum Actinomycetota; class Actinomycetes; order Propionibacteriales; family Nocardioidaceae; genus DASQEH01. The sequence continues at coordinate 196,077 of CAWGOA010000008.1, read as the reverse complement.
GCCGCGCGCAGCCGGCGCCAGCCGTGGGGTGCACAGCAGGGGTACGGCGGGCAGCAGCCGGGCTATGGCCAGGGATACGCCCAGGGCTATCTCCCGCAGCAGGGCTATGCGCAGCAGCCGGGCTACGCCCAGTCTCAGGGGTACGTTCAACAGCCGAGCTACGGGCAGCAGCCCGAGTACGGCCAGCCGCAGGGCTACGGCCAACCGCAGGGCTACGGCCAACCGCAGGGCTACGGTCAACCGCAGGGCTACGGGGAGGCCGGATACGGCCAGCCGCAGGGCTATGGTCAGCCCGGCTACGGCGAGCCTGGGTATGGCCAGCCCGCGTACGGCCAGCAGCATGGCTGGGAGCAGCAGAGGCCATCAGCAGGCGTACGGGTCGCCGTTGGACCCGAACGCGACAGCTGCCGGCGGCTATGCCGGCCACACGGGTGCTAGTGCGGCAGGCGCCACAGCGTGGGGCGCACCGACGGGACAGCAGGCTTGGGGTCATCCGGGTCCCGAGCAGCAGGATTGGGGTCAGCCGGTTCCCGACCAGCACGGGTGGCCCCAGCAACCCGGTGAGCAAGAGACCGGGAGCCAGCCGGGCGCCGAGCCGCAGGCCTGGGGACAGCCGACCGCCGACCAGCCGGGCTGGGGAAACCAACGGGCGGCCGAGCAACCGGCCCCCGAAAGTCCGTCGTGGGGAGAGCCGGCTCAGCCCGACCCCCCGTCGTGGGGCCAGCCGGTGATGGACGACGATGTGACCCCCGTTGCCGACCCGACGAGCCAGCCTTCCTCGGGCGGCGAGGAGTCGGAAGGACCCCGCGAGTAGGCGACCGCGTGGGTCGGCATTAGCACGAGATCAGTGCGCCGAACCGAAAAGGATGCGGCGTGTCGCGGTGGATTCTCCGGATCGGCTTGACTTTGTTGGCTTACAGGCTTGTAATTCCCTTAATGTCTTTTGCCCCGCAACCGCCGGGCAATGCCAAGGGTCGAGGAGGCAGATGACGTGCAAGATCTCGAGGTACTTGACGGTGATACCGCCGCCTTGATGTGGCAGGAGCGCGCTCTCTGCGCGCAAACTGATCCGGAGGCCTTCTTTCCCGAGAAGGGTGGCTCGACGAGGGAAGCGAAGCGTGTCTGCCTGTCCTGCGACGTGCGAGGCGAGTGCCTCGAGTACGCCCTCTTCAACGACGAGCGATTCGGCATCTGGGGCGGGCTGTCCGAGCGGGAACGGCGAAAGCTGAAGAAGCGAGCGGGCTGACCGTAGGTTGCGAGGCTCGCCCTGACCGCTAGGGTGAGGCGGCGCGGCCACGCGCCATACCCCCGTCCCATGAGGTAGCCAGCCGTCATGAGTCAATCCCGTGACTCATCCGGGCAGCCCGGCGTGACAGCTGTCATCGTGTCCCACGACGCCGAGCGCTGGCTCCCGAGGTTGCTGACCTCGCTCGACGCCAGCTCCGTCAAGCCCGACAGGGTCATCTGTGTCGACACGCAGTCGAGCGACTCGTCAGTACGGCTGCTCACCGAGGCGTTCGGGTCGGCAGCGGTCATCCGTGCACCGTCGACGACCGGCTTCGGCGCTGCGGTGGCGCTTGGCCTGGCTGCCGCCGACGACGTGTCCTCGGACCTGGGCAGGTCGGGGGGCGACGGCTCCACACCGGCTGCAGGCTGGGTATGGCTGCTTCACGACGACTGTGCCGTCGCGCCGGACACCCTGAAGCAGCTGCTCGCAACGGCGGCATCCGAGCCGTCCATCGGGGTTGTCGGGTGCCGGCTCAGGTCGTGGCCGCGCGGGCGACGGCTGCTGGAGGTGGGGGTCACGATCACCGGCACCGGCCGACGTGAGACGGGCCTCGAGCCGGGCGAGTACGACCAGGGTCAGCACGCCGGCGTACGGTCGGTCCTCGCGGTCAGCAGCGCGGGCATGCTGGTGCGGCGCAGCTCTCTGGGACGAGCTCGGCGGGTTCGATCCCCAGCTGCCCCTCTTTCGCGACGACATCGACTTCGGCTGGCGCGCGGCGATGGCCGGATGGCGAGTGGTCGTCGCGCCCGATGCCCTGCTCTTCCACTCCGAGGCTGCCACGCGGGGTGTACGGCCCATCGCCAACACGTCCCCGAGCCCGCACCGGGCCGACCGCAGCGCCGCGCTGTTCGTGGTGCTCGCGAACGCCTCTCGGCTGTCCCTGCCGTGGCAGTACCTCCGCCTGCTCGGCGGCTCCACGCTGCGAGCCCTCGGCTTCTTGGTTGGCAAGCTCCCGGAGGCGGCGTACGACGAGGCCGCGGCGGCGGCATCGGTCCTCCTGCGGCCGGGGCGGGTCCTGGCCGCGAGGTCGAGGCGCCGCAACGCGGCCCCCAAGGTGAGCGGCAGCCAGCTACGCCCGCTCTTCCTGCCCTGGTGGACGCCGTACCTCAACGGCCTCGATGCGGTGCTCAGCCGATTCGGGCGGCCCCTGCGAACAGGCGACACCGACACCCAGATGTCAGCGCGGCTGGTCCGGTCCCCGGTTGGCTGGCTCGTCGTCGTGCTCGGCGTCGCCGCGGTTGCGGCCGGGCGCCACCTGCTCGGTGGTGGCCTTCTGCACGGAGGTGGGCTGCTGCCAGCGCCTGGCAGTGCTCGGGACTGGTGGCGGCTCTACGGTGAGTCCCGCCATGACGTCGGTCTCGGGACCGACCTCGTCACCGCACCGTACGTCGTCGCCCTTGGCGCGTTGGGGACCGTCCTGCTGGGCAAGGCGTGGCTCGCCGTCGACGTCGTCATGTTGCTCGCTGTCCCTCTATCGGCCACGGGCGCGTACGTAGCGGCAGGCCGCCTGGTCGAGTCGGTGTCCGTCCGAGTCTGGATGGCGCTCACGTACGGCCTGGTACCCGTCCTGACCGGCGCGGTGACGACCGGGCATCTCGGTACCGTCGCGGCGTGCATCGCGTTGCCCTGGCTCGTATGGACAGCCGTTGCGCTGTTCGACCCGACCCGGCAGCCGACCTGGCAGGCGGCGTGCTCGTGCGGGCTGGCGCTCGCCGTTGCCGCAGCGTTCGCGCCGATCATCGAGGTGATGGCCATCGCCTTGTTGGTCGTGGGTGCGGGTTTGCTGATGGTCCGCGGTCAGGGCAAGACTGTCGCGTACGCCGTGGTTGCCGTGCTGCTTCCCCTGGTCCTGCTGGCACCGTGGTCGCTCCGGATCCTCGCCGACCCCGCCGCGGTGCTCGCTGAGGCAGGGCTCGTCGATCCGCTGACGGTGTCCGTGGCCGGTACGGCATGGCAGCTGCCGTTCGGCAGGTTGGCCGCAGCTGGGCGCCGCTCCCTGGTGGCTGACGGCTGGGGTGCTGGTTGCCGCTGTGTGCTCGGTCCTGCGACGTGACCGGCGTACCGGCATCGCTGCCGCCTGGCTCGTTCTGGCGGTCTCGCTGACGACTGCGGCGGTGCTCGCCCACAGGTTCGTCACCATTCCTGGGGTGGACCGACACGCGTTCGCCTGGGTCGGTCTGCCGGTCGCGGTTGCCCAGGGGGCCGCGATCGTCGCCGCCGGCTTGGCCGCTGACGGGCTCAGGTCCCGGGTCGGGTCCGGTTCGTTCGGGCTGCGGCACTCGCTCGTCGCCGTCGTCGGCGTCATGGCGCTGGCGGCGCCGGTCGCCGGCGCTGTCTGGTGGGTCTGGGTGGCTCCGCACGGTGAGCTGTCGAGACACCTGCCAACGCCGTTGCCGGCCTACATGAGTGACTCTCTGACCAGCGACCCAGGACAGCGCGCCCTGGTGATCCGTCGCGCAGGTGACCGGGTGACGTACCAGCTGGTCGTCGGTGACGGTTTGCGCCTCGGCGACGACAGCGTCCTGCCTCAGGAGGAGTCGACGGGGCTGACCTCGCTCGTAGGCAGCCTGCTGTCCGAGGCGCGGCCCACCGACGTCGCCCGGCTCGCCGCGCGAGGCATCCGCTACGTGGTGCTGCCGGCCCCCGCGGCATCACAGCGACGTGGCGGCGCTGGACCGGCTGCCCGGCCTGACGCGCGCTTCGACGGACGTCGCCCAGCTGGTCGGCTGGCAGGTGCCGGCCGCCGCCAGACGGGCAGCTGCCACGACGGCCCTGGCCATGGCGAGCGACGCCTCCGACAGTGCACCAGCCCGCCCTCGTGGCGCGGCACCGCGGGTGGTGGTTGGTTGGCCAGGCGCTGGCATGGCTCATCACCGTCATCCTCGCCGCCCCCTCACTCAACCGCCGCGACGAGAGCTGGGAGGACGACAGGTGAGCCGGGGTGCCGCCATCGTGGCCGCCGTCGCTGTCGTGGTCTCCGCAGGGGCAGTGGTGTCGGCAGGTCGTCCGAACGGCGGCCTTCACGACCACGTGAGGCAGCCGGCCGTGGTGGCCACGTCGACCGTGACGTTGAGCTGTCCCGGCGGTCCGCGCGACCTGCAGACCGCCAGCGGCGTCATCGCGATGACCCCAGGCCGGCCGTCGGGGCGCCCGCGCGGGGCGCTCTCGGTCGTCGCGCTCCATCGCTCGACCGGCTCACCGCTCGGCAGGCTGACCGTCCCGGGCGGGGTCGTCTCGGTGCCGCTCGGCAACGACAGCCGCCGACGCTCGTGGAGGCAAGCGGCTCCCTCGCCCCTGGCGCCACGGCGGCACAGTGGTCGCCCACGGCAGGCTCCGGCAGTACGTCGGGCAGGCCGGCATCGTGGTGCCAGCCGCCGCGGAGCGACTGGTGGTTCGTCGGGGCGGACACGACGCCCGGCCGTACGTCAAGGCTCCTGGTCTCGAACCCGCTCTGCCGCGATCGCCGTGGTGGATCTCGGCTTCTACGGCCCGGCGGGGAAGGTGCCGACGACCACGACGCGTGGCATCGCCGTGGCGCCGATGTCGCGACGCTCGTTCAACCTGTCGCGGATCGCGCCTGGTGTGGGCGCGTTGGCGGTGAACGTGCACGCCGACCAGGGCGAGGTGGGTGCCGCGCTGTACTCGGCTCGAGGGCAGCGTACGCGTCAACGCCACGCCGCCTGGGTTCCGGCGACGGCGGCCCCGTCCCGCATCGCCGTCGTGGACCCGGCCTTCCCAGGCGGATCCGACCAGCGTCTCGAGATCGCGAACCCCACGGACTGGGAGGCCCTCGTCCAGGCCGCAGTGGTCGAAACCAGCGGAGAGTTCACTCCCGTCGGTTTCACCGACGTACGGATAGCGCCGGGAGAGGTGAGGGTGATGAACCTTGGATCAGTGACTCACGGCTCCGCCGCCGTCCAGCTGTCCTCGTCGTCGCCGGTCACCGCCGCCACCATCACCCAGCGAGGACCGGCCACAGCCATCTCCGCGACCGGCCACCCGATCGACCAGCCGGCGGTGCTGCCGGTGGTCGCGGGGGCAGGTTTGTCGCTGCGCTTCGTGAACGGGCAGCGAGCCGGCACCGCGGTCGCCGTCGCCACGTTCGACGCACAGGGCCGACTGTTGGCGACAGACCACCTCCAGGTGACCGGCCGCGCCGTCACCGGGTGGCGGCTGCATCGCCGAACCCACGCAGCGTACCTCGTCGTCGACGACACGGACCCCGCATCGGGCCTGCAGGGCGTCGCCGACTACCTGAGCCACGGCGCGATCACGGCGCTGCCCGTGCTGTCGGGCTCCTACACGGTCACCCGCCCGGCAATCGCTGCGATCCTCGCCTATCCCTGACCGTCAGACGTCAGACGTCGGTCGAGCGGAGCACCCGCAGGTGACCGCGCCTGCCCACCTCGACGGCCTGACCGACGGGCTCGTCGTTCACCAGCGGCCTGGCCGCCTCCCGCACGGCATCAGCAAGCGCCAGCAGGTCGTCGCCGGTGGGCGCCACCGGAGCCTGGTCGGACGGCAACCGGATGACGTCCCACCCCTTCGGAGCGCTCAGCCGCTCGGCGTGGAAGGCGCACAGGTCGTAGGCGTGCGGTTCGGCGTACGTCGCGAGGGGGCCGAGGACAGCCGTCTGGTCGGAGTACACGTAGGTCAACGTGGCGACCGACGCGCGCTCGCAGGTACTGCGCGAACACGAGCGGCGTCGACTCACGAGGTGACGTTACCGCCAGCCGTGCGGTAGCCCCCGGATTGTCGAGCCGTCCGGTGCCCGTGTCGAGTTAGGGTTGTCGTCGTGGTCGAATCAGCCCCGCCGCTGCCCGCAATCCCGGTGGTCGACAAGCGCGAAGGCTCGGCCAGAGACAGGCGCGGAAGAGGCCTGCGTGGCCCGATGGCCCTGCCCGGCCCCCTCAGCCCGCGAGCTCCCGCAGTCCGCCCATCCAGGCGCGACGAGTTCGACGATCTCGTCTTGTCGCTCGTCGACCGCCTGTCGGGCCGGTGGCAGGCAGAGCTCGGCGTCGTCGAGTTCGGTACGGAAGACGTCCCTCAGCTCCCCGACGACTGGACCGACGAGCCGGTACCGTTCGGTTCGCTGATCCGCGGTGGCCCCGCCGGCCGGCATCGCATCGTGTTGTTCCGGCGGCCCATCGAGCTTCGCGCCAAGACCAGGCTCGAGCGTGCGGCCCTTGTCAATGAGGTGCTGGTCGAGCACATCGCCGACCTGCTCGGCCGAGACCCTTCAGAGATCGACCCCTGACCGGTCGGATCCAGGCTGCCGTAGCCCTTAGTCTTAGCGCATGAATCTGGCCTCTCGACCGACGGTGCGACTGTGGGCGGCAGCCGTCGCCGGTGTCCTCACGCTCGGCGTCACCGCATGTGCCCCCAACGACTCGACGTCGTCCGCGGGTACGTCGAAGACCACTGGCGGCACCACGGCCAGCGGCGGTGCGGGCGGAGCCTGCTCGGTCGGGCAGCTCAACCTGGTCAAGTCCGGCACGCTGACCGTCGCGACCGACCAACCGGCGTACGACCCGTGGTTCTCGCACAACGACCCCACCAACGGCAAGGGCTTCGAGAGCGCCGTCGCGTATGCCGTCGCCAAGCAGCTGGGCTTCGCCAAGCAGCAGGTCAGCTGGGTCGTGGAGCCGTTCAACAAGTCCTATGCGCCCGGTACCAAGAACTTCGACTTCGACATCAACGAGATCTCCATCACGCCTGCCCGGGCCAAGGTCGTCGACTTCTCGACCGGCTATTACCGGGCCGCGCAGGCGGTCATCGTCCTCGACAACTCGAAATATGCGCATGCGACGTCGCTGGCCGAGCTCAAGGGCGCGCGGATCGGCGCGCAGATCGGGACCACGTCGCTGCTCGCAGCGGAGAACGACATCAAGCCGAATCAGCAGGTCGCGGTGTTCGACGACACCAACGCGGCAAAGCAGGCGCTCGTCAACAACCAGGTCGACGCGGTCGTCGCCGACCTGCCGACTGCGTTCTACATCACCGCGGCTCAGATCCACGGGTCCAAGATCTTGGGCCAGTTCCAGACGACCAGTGGCCGGCCCGAGGAGTTCGGGATGCTCTTCGAGAAGAACAACCCTCTCGTCGGGTGCGTCGACAAGGCGATCGGCGCGCTCAAGCACAACGGGACTCTCCACCAGATCGAGAAGCGGTGGCTGAGCCAAGACGTGCACGTGCCCGAGCTGAGCTGACCGGTCCTGCCCGCGACAGCCGTCCAGGCTTGGGACAAGAGCGCCCTGCAGGTCGAGCGGGAGCGGGCGCGCTCGCGTCGCTCCCGACGGTCCTTCGCGATCGCCGCCCTGTCGACTGTGGTGGTCTTGGGCCTGCTGGTCGCCGTCCTCGTGTCCTCACCGGGATGGGCGCGCGTACGGGAGACGTTCTTGTCCTGGCCGCAGGCGAAGGCGTCGTTTCCGGCCATCGCCCGGGGCTTCCTGGTCAACATCAAGCTGTTCATGATCGCGGAGCCGATCATCTTGGTCCTAGGCCTGCTCGTGGCGTTGGCGCGCGGCACCCGAACGGCGGTGATGTTCCCGCTGCGCGCGCTGGCGGTCGTTTACGTCGACCTGTTCCGAGGCGTGCCCACCTTGCTGCTCGTCTACCTCGTCGGGTTCGGTCTTCCCGCGCTGGACCTACGCGGGGTCCCCGTCGACGCCTTCAAGCTCGGCCTGATCGCCTTGACCCTGTCCTATGGCGCCTATGTCGCCGAGGTGATCCGGGCCGGCATCGAGTCGGTGCATCCCGACCAGCGGGCCGCCGCGCGCTCGCTGGGTCTCAGCCAGGCCCAGACCACTCGGAGCGTCGTACTCCCTCAGGCGCTGAGGCGGGTCGCCCCGCCCCTGTTGAACGACTTCGTGTCGCTCCAGAAGGACACGGCCCTGGTCGCGGCTCTCGGCCTCACGCCGGCCGAGGCGCTGCGCCAGGCGAACGTGTATGACTCGTTCCACTTCAACTACACACCCCTGCTCGTCGCCGCCGTCTTCTTCATCGCACTGACGATCCCGCTCGCCAGGTTCACCGACTGGTTGGGCAACCGGGCCCTCGCTCGCCAGCATTCGGCGGGGCCCGCATGACCGCCGTGCGCCTGCGCGGCGTCTACAAGCAGTACGGCGATCGCGTGGTGCTGAAGGGCATCGACCTGGACGTCGAGCCGCACGACGTGGTCGCGCTGATCGGCTCCTCCGGGTCCGGCAAGTCCACCCTGCTGCGGTGCATCAACTTGCTGGAACGGGTCGACGACGGCCAGATCTGGCTCGGTGACGACGACATCACTGAGATCTCCGTCAAGCCCGACCGCGTCCGGCGCAGGATCGGCATGGTCTTCCAGTCCTTCAACCTCTTCCCGCACCTCACGGTGCTCCAGAACGTCACCCTCGCGGCGCGCAAGGTGCACGGCATGCGCCGCGGCCCAGCCGACGAGAAGGCGACGGTGCTGCTCGACCGGTTCGGGCTGGAGGGCAGGGGCTCGTCCTACCCCGACCGTCTCAGCGGCGGGCAGCAGCAACGGGTCGCCTTCGCGCGCTCCCTGATGACCGATCCCGAGGTGCTGCTCCTCGACGAGGTGACGTCCGCCCTCGACCCGGAGCTGGTGGGTGAGATCCTGGAGATCATCCGCGGCCTCAAGGCCGGAGGGATGACCATGGTGATGGCCACCCATGAGATGCAGTTCTGTCGTGACATCGCCGACCAGGTCTGCTTTCTCGACGCCGGGCGGATCCTCGAACGAGGCAGCCCCGCCGACGTCTTCGCCGACCCGCACGAGGACCGGACGAGGGAGTTCCTTCGTCGCGTCCGCCAGTGACCTTCCGCCGAGACGTCACCCCCGGCCCGGTTCTGTCGGCGTGTCGGCCACTGATTGACGTCTCGGCGCAACCACGCAGCATCTCGCCCAGCCCTGGTTCTGTCGCAGCGCCGGCCGTCAGTGATCCTCTGCAAGGATGGCCGGGTGGCTGACCTGACGGCGATCTTCAAGGCGTACGACGTCAGAGGGCTCGTACCAAGCCAGCTCGACGAGCAGGTCGCGCACGACATCGGCACAGCCTTCGCAGCCGAGGTCGCCGATGATGGCGCGGGGCAGGTCGTCATCGGTCACGACATGCGTCCGAGCTCGCCGGGACTCGCAGCGGCCTTCGCCGACGGGGTCCGGCAGTACGGGAGCGACGCGGTGGTGGTGGGCCTCGCCTCGACCGACATGCTGTACTTCGCGTCCGGTTGGCTCGACCTACCGGGAGCGATGTTCACCGCCTCGCACAACCCCGCCGCGTACAACGGCATCAAGCTGTGCAGAGCGGGTGCCGTGGCGCTCTCGGAGGAGACCGGCCTCAGGTCGATCCAGAGCCGGGTCCGCGTCGCCGACCCCGCTGCACCACGACGGCGGCCGGGTGGGTCGCGCGAGCAACGCGACCTGCTTGTCGTCGTACGCCGCGTACCTCAATGTGCTGGTCCCGGTCGTCGGGCGCCGCCTCCATGTGGTCGTCGACGCAGGAAACGGGATGGCCGGGCTCACGGTCCCCGCCGTCTTCGAGTCGCTGGACCTGCGTGTGACGCCGCTGTACTTCGACCTCGACGGCAGGTTCCCCAACCACGAGGCAAACCCGCTCAACCCCGCCAACCTCGTCGACCTCCAGACGGCGGTCACCCGAGAACGTGCCGACCTCGGCCTGGCATTCGACGGCGACGCCGACCGGTGCTTCGTCGTGGACGAGCAGGGCCGGGTGGTCTCACCGTCGGCGCTGGCCGCGCTGATCGCTGTGCGGCTTCTCGCCAAGGAGCCCGGTGCGCACGTGATCCACAACCTGATCACGAGCAGGGCGGTCCCCGAGACCATCGTCCGGCATGGGGGTGTGCCCGTCCGCACCAAGGTTGGCCACTCGCTGATCAAGGCGACGATGGCTCGTACCAACGCGATCTTCGGCGGCGAGCACTCCGGGCACTTCTACTTCCGTGACTTCTGGTACGCCGACTCCGGGATGCTCGCGGCGTTGCATCTGCTCGCGGCGCTGGCCGCCGGCAACCTGCCTGTCTCCGGCCTCGTCGCCGACTACCAGCCCTATGCCGCGTCCGGCGAGATCAACGTCACGGTAGGCGATCTCGCCGGCGTCCTCGATGCCGTGTCGACGGAGTTCGCCGGCATCGAAGCAGTCGCGTTCGACCACCTCGACGGCCTCACCGTCTCGAGTCCGCAATGGTGGTTCAATGTACGACCCTCCAACACCGAGCCGGTGGTACGCCTCAATGTCGAGGCCGACGACGCCCCGACGATGGCACGGGTACGCGACGAGGTGCTGTCGCTCGTGGGAGGCGACGCGAGATGAGTGACGGTGTTCGGCCGCTGCCCCAAGACAACGGCCTAAGGAGAGAATGTGAAGCTGGACCCGGTACTGCTCGACATCTTGGTGTGTCCTGACTGCAAGGGATCGCTGACCGTCGACTACGACAACGACGAGCTGATCTGCAACCAGTGCGGGCTCATCTACCCGGTACGTGACGACATACCGATCATGCTCGTCGACGAGGCCCGTCGGCCAGATCCACCGCCCGCCCAGGACCCTGCTGCCCCGGATGCAGACGAGGTCGGCGAGGAGTCGGTTGAACCCCCGGCGGCCGACGCCGACGTAGACCCCGCCGGCTGAGCGATGAGCGACGTCTTCGACGACACCAGGCTCGACGACGCTGATGTGCTCGCGGCCGCAGACCCGCCGTTGCGCAGGCTCGCCGAGGCCGGAGCGCGGGTGCGCACCGAAGCCGGGGAGTCGGCGTCGGCACTGAGCCTGCTGGAGCGGGAGACCGCCCCGCGAGCCATCGTGGCGGCAGGGGCCGACGCCCGGCTGCTGCGGGCAGTACTCGAACCGTGGTGCCCCGTACCGTTCGTCGCCTGGCCGGGACCGAGCCTTCCGGGATGGGCGGGCGCCCTCGACCTGGTCATCGTCCTCGCCCCGGGCGGCGGGGACGTCCACGCCTTCTCGGCGGTACGAGAGGCGGTCCGCCGAGGCTGCTCGCTCATCACGGCCTGCCCGCCGCACTCGCTGCTGGCCGAGCATGCCGCGGGCCGCCACAGCACGGTCCTCCCGACCCAGACCGACGACACGCTCGCTGTCGCCGTCGTCATGCTGCAGGCGTTGCACGGGATGGGAGTCGGGCCCGAGATCGACCCCGACGGGGTGGCCAGGGTCCTCGACGACGTGGCCATCGCCTGCTCCCCGAACTGCGACGTCTCCACCAACCCCGCGAAGGAGCTGGCCCTTGCGCTCGGCGACTCGACGCCGCTCGTCTGGGGCGGTTCGGTGCTGGCTGCTCGAGCCGCCCGCCGAGTCGCGGAAGCCATCCGGCGTACGACCGGTCGGCCGGCGCTGGCGGCGGACGCCGAGCATCTGCATCCCGTACTGGCCGCCGCCCGCGTCCGGGATCTGTTCGCCGACCCGTTCGCCGAAGGAAGCGCGGAGCCGCTACGGCCGGGACTGTTGATCCTCGACGACGGGACCGAGGAGGCATCGATCCGGGAGCAGCGCGGGTGGCTCAGCTCGACCGCCGAGGGCCGCGACGTCCACGTCCAGACGATCACCGCCGTCGAGGGGCCCGAAGTCGCCCGCTATGCCGCCCTCCTGAGCACAGGGCTCTACGCGGCGACCTACCTCGGTGTCGGACTGAGCGGCCCGGAGGGCACGGCCGGCGACGGCGGGGCAGCAGCCGCCCTGTGAGCACCGAGAGCTCGCCCCGCGCGATCATCGCGGCGCTCGCTGCCAACGTGGGCATCGCCGTGACCAAGCTGGTCGCCTTTGCCCTGACCGGTGCCTCGTCGATGCTTGCCGAGTCGATCCACTCGATCGCGGACTCCGGCAACCAGGGGCTCTTGCTGCTCGGGTCGAAGCGGGCGAGCCGCGAACCCGATTCGAAGCACCCTTTCGGGTATGGTCGGGAGCGCTACATCTACGCCTTCATCGTCTCGATCGTGTTGTTCACGGTCGGCGGTCTGTTCGCGCTCTATGAGGCGTACCACAAGTACCACGACGTGCACGCCGGACATCCGAACGAGCTGCTCACCAGCCGCTGGTGGTGGGTGCCCCTCGTCGTGCTGGTCGCCGCGATCGGGATGGAGTCCTTCTCGTTCCGCACAGCGATCATCGAGTCCAACCGCGTCCGCGGCAGGGCCACGTGGTGGCAGTTCATCCGCACCGCCCGAGCACCCGAGCTGCCGATCGTGCTGCTGGAAGACCTCGCTGCGCTGGTCGGTCTGGTCTTCGCCCTCCTCGGGGTCGGGCTCACGCTGCTCACCAACAGCGGGTACTTCGACGTCGCCGGTACCGCAGGCATCGGCGCCCTCCTGGTTGCCGTCGCCATCGTTCTCGGGATCGAGACCAAGAGCCTCCTCCTGGGCGAGTCCGCCCAGGAGGACAGCCTGAGGCTGATCGACGGGGCCCTTCGCGCCGACGAGCGCGTCCTCGACATCCTCAGCCTCAAGACCGTGCACGTGGGACCGGACAGCATTCTCGTCGCCTGCAAGATCTCGGTGACGCCGACGGACAGCGCCAAGGCCGTCACCGACAGCATCAACTCCGCCGAAGAACGCATCCGTGCCGCCGTACCCGAAGCCGTCTTCATCTTCATCGAGCCCGATATCGCCTACTGACCCGTTCGCTCGAGGGTGCGTCCCGGGCCGTTATCCTAAGGGCATGGATTTCAAGGTAGCTGACCTGTCCCTCGCCGCCTTCGGGCGACTCGAGATCGAGCTCGCCGAGCACGAGATGCCTGGCCTGATGGCGATGCGGGAGCGCTTCGGCTCGTCGAAGCCGCTGGCCGGTGCGAGGATCACGGGCTCTTTGCACATGACCGTACAGACGGCGGTCCTGATCGAGACGCTGAGCGCTCTCGGCGCCGAGGTCCGCTGGGCGAGTTGCAACATCTTCTCCACCCAGGACCACGCCGCCGCGGCCGTCGTCGTCGGACCGGACGGCACTCCCGACGACCCCCACGGCGTACCCGTTTTCGCCTGGAAGGGCGAGTCGCTCGCCGAGTACTGGTGGTGCACCGAGCAGGCGCTGACGTGGCCCGCCGAGTCGGCCAACATGATCCTGGACGACGGCGGCGACGCCACCATGCTGGTCCATATGGGCGTGGAGTACGAGAAGGAGGGCGCCGTACCGTCTCCGGACTCGACCCGCAACGCCGAGCTCAAGGAGGTCCTGAAGGTCCTCACCCACAGCCTCGAGGCCTCCCCCACGAAATGGACGACGATCGCCAACGGCATCCGCGGCGTCACCGAGGAGACGACCACCGGCGTACACCGCCTCTACGAGCGGCAGCGAGACGGCGCGTTGCTCTTCCCCGCGATCAACGTCAACGACTCCGTCACGAAGTCCAAGTTCGACAACAAGTACGGCTGCCGGCACTCACTGATCGACGGGATCAACCGGGCCACCGATGTGCTCATCGGCGGCAAGGTGGCCGTGGTGTGCGGCTACGGCGATGTCGGCAAGGGCTGCGCCGAGGCACTGCGGGGCCAGGGTGCCCGCGTCGTCATCACCGAGATCGACCCGATCTGCGCGCTTCAGGCCGCGATGGACGGCTACCAGGTCGCGACGCTCGACGAGGTCGTGGAGGTCGCCGACATCGTGATCACCGCCACCGGTTGCTACCACGTCGTGACGGCCGAGCAGATGAGCCGGATGAAGCACCAGGCCATCCTCGGCAACATCGGTCACTTCGACAACGAGATCGACATCGCCGGCCTCGAGGACGTCGACGGTATCCAGCGAACCACCGTCAAGCCCCAGGTCGACGTGTACACGTTCCCAGATGGACACAAGCTGATCGTGCTCAGCGAGGGCCGGCTGCTCAACCTCGGGAACGCGACGGGCCACCCGTCGTTCGTGATGTCGAACTCGTTCACCAACCAGGTACTGGCCCAGATCGAGCTGTACACGAAGCCGCAGGACTACCCGACCGGCGTCTACACGTTGCCGAAACACCTCGACGAGGAGGTCGCCCGCCTGCACCTCGACGCGCTCGGTGTCTCGCTCAGCGTGCTCACCGACGAGCAGGCCAAGTACCTCGGTGTCGACGTCGCCGGACCCTACAAGAGCGACCACTACCGCTACTGAGGTCCACCGCGGCGACCGTGGGAGGTACCCCGCGGGGCCACGCTGAGGAGTTCCGACCCCTTCGCTTCCGTACACGCGCAGGCTCGTTGACGTGCGGTTTTGCAGGACCGGGCTGCCGAAGAGGGTGTACGAAGTACGCTTCTCTTACGGTGTCGACGGGAAGGTGTCACACCGCTGACAGCGGCAAGAGGGAAACCCTTGGAAGCGGTACGCAATCATCGAGGCAAGGTCCTTGTCGTCGACGACGACTCGTCGCTGTCGGAGATGCTCACCATCGTCTTGCGCGGCGAAGGCTTCGAGTCGAGGATCTGTCCCACTGGTGAGCGAGCGCTGAGTGCTGTACGCGACTTCCGGCCCGATATCGTGCTGCTCGACTTGATGTTGCCCGGCAAGGACGGCGTCGACGTCTGCCGGGAGATCCGAAGCGAGTCGGGAGTGCCCATCATCATGCTCACCGCCAAGAGCGACACCGTCGATATCGTCGTCGGGCTCGAGTCCGGTGCCGACGACTACGTGATCAAGCCCTTCAAGCCCAAGGAGCTCGTTGCCAGGGTTCGCGCCAGGTTGCGGAAGTTCGAGGAGTCCGCGCCGGAGTCGCTGCACATCGGCGACTTGGTCATCGACGTGGCCGGGCATGTGGTCAGCCGAGGCGGGGAGATGCTGTCGCTCACGCCGCTCGAGTTCGACCTGCTGGTCTGCCTCGCCCGGAAACCCTGGCAGGTCTTCACCCGGGAGGTGCTGCTCGAGCAGGTTTGGGGCTACCGGCACGCCGCAGACACCAGGCTGGTCAACGTGCACGTGCAGAGACTGCGGTCCAAGGTCGAGATCGACCCCGAGAACCCTCAGATCGTCTTGACCGTACGCGGCGTCGGGTACAAGGCCGGCGAGGCGCCAGGCAGCCGGTAGAGCATGGCGCTCGACACCAAGAGCTCGCTCTCGGAGCCACCGGCGGCCGCGGCGGAGACTCCCGGCCTCGTCGTGCCCCGCACTGCCGGGCAGCGCCTGCGAGATGTGGGTGTCGCGGTCCTGCGCACCCTCGGTGCGCCTGCAGTTGAGCTCGTCCACCTCTGGCGACGATCCATCCAGGCCAGGGTCGTGATCGGGACGCTCGCGCTGTCGGCCGCCCTCGCCATCTTGGCCGGGTGGGTGTTGATGGACAGGGTCACCGCCGGACTGCTCGACAGCAAGAAGCAGTCCGCCCTGTCGCTGGCAGCGGCGGGGATCGACGCGGCGCAGGCGAAGCTGACGGCCGCGCCGGGGGTGGGCAACGTGCTGGACCTCGGCAGCGTCGTGCCCGAGCTCACGCACGCGCTTTCCCCGAGTGACACCGCCCGCGACGACTACGGGGTCGTGATCATCGGCCCGTCCGACCCGCTGAGGTCCGACGCCGACGAGGGCGTGCTGACGTCCGGGCAGGCGTCACCCAACCGCGAGTCGATACCGCCTGCCCTGCTCACCAAGGTGCAGAGCACGCCGGGGAGCTGGTGGGCGTACTCGACCGTCCACTACGACGGGCCGACGGCGGCGACCAAGCCCGGACTGGTGGTCGGGTCACAGATACGCGTGCCCGGCACCGGTCAGGTCTACTCGCTGTTCTATGTGTTCCCGCTCCAAGAGCAGCTGCAGACGCTGTACGTCGTGCGCAGCGCACTCATCACCACGGGCGCGGTGCTGGTCGTCCTGCTCGCCACGATCGGCTGGCTCGTCACCCGTCAGGTCGTGACGCCGGTGCGGATGGCCCGCCGGATCTCCGAGCGGCTCGCTGCCGGCCGCCTGGAGGAGCGGATGCATGTACGCGGCGAGGACGACATCGCCAGGCTGGGCGTGTCGTTCAACCAGATGGCCGCCAGCCTGCAGCGCCAGATCCGGCAGCTCCAGGAGCTCTCGCGCGTCCAGCGCCGCTTCGTGGCCGACGTCAGCCACGAGCTGCGCACCCCGCTGACGACCGTTCGGATGGCGGCCGACCTGTTGCATGACCAGCGCGGCTCGTTCGACCCGGCGACCGCTCGGTCGGCCGAGCTGCTGCAGGCCGAGCTGGACCGCTTCGAAGGGCTGCTCACCGACCTGCTCGAGATCAGCCGCTTCGATGCCGGGGCGGCATCGTTGACGCTGACCGATGTCGACTTGAGGTTCGTGGTGCGCCGGGTGTGCGGCGCGACGGCCGGCCTGGCTGAGCGGCGCGGTACACGGGTCACGATCGACGTGCCGCGAACCCCTTGCCGGGTCGAGGCCGATGTGCGCCGGATCGAGCGGATCGTCCGCAACCTCGTCGTCAATGCGATCGAGTACGGCGAGGGCCGTCCCGTCGAGGTGCGGGTGGCAGCCGGCGAACGTTGCGTCGCCTTGTCCGTGCGCGACCACGGTGTCGGACTCAGGACGGGCGAGAACGTGATGGTGTTCAGCCGCTTCTGGCGCGCGGACCCGGCGCGGGCCCGGACGCGCGGAGGTACCGGCCTCGGGTTGTCGATCGCGGTCGAGGACACCACACTGCACGGTGGCCGGCTGGAAGCTTGGGGCAAGCCAGGCGTCGGCTCCGTCTTCCGCCTGACCCTCCCGCGTCGGGCAGGCGATGCCCTGTCCGCCTCACCGCTTCCTCTCGCCCCGACGGGTCAGCCGGAGTCGGTCGGCGCGACGGCGTACGCGGGAAACGCAGATGTGCCCGGTCAGGGTGCGCCGTGACCGCGACCCGGCGCGTCTCGCGGCGCGCCGTCGCCGAGGTTGCCTTCGGTGTCGCCTTGTGCCTCGGGGTGGCCGGTTGCGTGTCGATTCCCCAGAGCTCGAAGATCCAACCCGGCCGGGCGCTCAGCGTCCAGAGCGAGCCGCAGCACGTGACCAACGACCCACCGGGTCCGCAGGCCGGCGCCACCAGGCAGGCGATCGCCTCCGGGTTCTTCGCGGCGATGCTCGCCTACCCGCAGACGGTCACGACGGCCCGCAAGTACCTCACGCCGAGCGCAGTTGCGCATTGGGATCCCGGCGCCGGCGTGGTCGTCTACGACGGCCAGAGCTTCATTCCCGGCAGGCCGGGGGTCACCGTCAACGCGCAGATCCTCGGTCACCTGGACCGGCGTGGCGTCTGGGCGTCCGTCCATCCGGCGCAGGCGCAGCTGACTGACAGACTCCGGCTCGTGAAGGTCAGAGGGCAGTGGCGCATCGCCAACCCTCCGCCCGGCTTGTACATCGACAACGAGTACTTCGACGACAACTACAAGAGGTTCTCGCTGTACTTCTTCGACCCGAGTCACTCGGTTCTGGCCGCTGACCCCGTGTATCTCGTGGATGACGACACCGCCGCCACGGCTCTGGTCTCCGATCTGGTGCAGGGGCCGACGTCGTCGCTGCGCGGTGCCGTGATGACGGCCATCCCGAAGGAGACCACGATCGCGGTCTCGGTGTCATCCTCGCCGTCCGGCCGGGCGGAGGTGCCACTCAGTGACGACGTGCTCCAGCTCTCGCCGGACGTCCGCCAGCTGGTCGCGGCGCAGCTCGCCTGGACGCTGCGCCAGGTACCCGAGATCCATACCGTCTCGATCAGTGTCGATGGCGCAAACATCGACATCCCCGGATTCGGGCCGACGTTCGGCGTGGACGAGTTCACGGGCTACGACCCCGCGGGCCTCACGGGCGAGCGCCGGTTGTTCGCGCTGAGCCCCAAGGGTGTGGTCTCCGTCTCGAGCAACAGCGTCGCACCGGTTCTCGAGGCCCCTGGGGCGAGTTCGACAGCCGTGAACACGAGAGGAACCCTCGTCGCGGTCGTCAACCACCATGCGACGTCGGCGGTCGTGAGCGGCATCCCCGCGGGCGCCGATGTGGAACGCACAAGGTGGGTGACGGGCGCTACCCACCTGCTTCGTCCGTCGTGGGACTTCCGGGGCCTGTTGTGGCTGGTCGACAAGACGTCTCGGGGCAGCGAGATCCGGGTGGCGACGGCCAACGCCGATCGCACGGTACGAGCGCCGGGGCTCAACGGCAGCGACATCGTCTCCTTCGCCGTGTCCCGCGACGGGGTCCGGTTCGCGGCGATCGTGCGCAGCCACGGCACTACGAGGCTCGAGATCTCCATCATCGACCGCAACGCGGGCCGGCCCCAGCATGTGCGCCTCGGCCGGCCGCACCGGGTGCTCGCGCTCACCTCACGGTCGTCGGGCGTGCAGCTGACCCACATGTCCCAGCTCGCCTGGGTGAGCCCGACTGCCGTCGTCATGCTCGCGAACGGGGAGGCTGGCGACCAACATCCCTGGCAGGTGGAGGTCGACGGGTCCAGCACGAGCGACGCCGGTCAGTTCCTTCCCGTCCCGGCGCTCAGTCTCGCGGCGGGCGCGAACGTCGATGCACCGATCGCGGTCGGGGCGCCCGGCGGTCAGGTCTACGTGCAGGAGCCGGACCTGCAGTGGGTTCGCGTCGGGGAGGGCACGACGTTGCGGATGCCGGTGTACGCGGGATGACCGACAGGTCCACAGAGCGCGCCTGACGCTGGGCCATCCACAACCGAGGGCCCGCCTTGACGATCAACGGCCGAGACGTGGCCATGCTCGGACGATGACGAACCACCAGCCGTATGTCGCTGCGTCCGTGGACCTCCTGCTCGGGGGACAGTGCGTCGGCTGTGCCCGTGCTGGCCCGGCTCTCTGCGCGCGCTGTGGCAGCCGCCTCGAGGTGCTGCCGTCCCGGGCCATGCCGACCCCGGTCCCACCCGGCCTGCCACCGGTGTACGCCGTCACGGCGTACGACGGTGTCGCCAAGGCCGCTCTGCTGGCGCACAAGGAGGAGGGGCGTCTGGCGCTGGCACGACCGCTCGGACGGGCGCTCGCGCTGAGCTGTCTCGGGGTACTCACGGGCGGCGCGGGCCGACCGGCGGAGGGTGTACGCCTCGTACCCGTTCCCTCGGCCGCCGCGCGGGTCCGCGAGCGTGGCCACGACCCGCTGCTGCGGGTCGCGCGTGAGTGCCGGAGGTCGCTTCGCCGCGCCGGGATCGCAGCAGCCCTGCATCCGGTGCTCCGGGCGGTCCGCCCGGTCGAGGACCAGGCGGGTCTCACCGCCCACGCCAGGCACGACAACCTCCGGGGCGCGTTCCGGGCAGTAGGTCGAAGGCCATCCGGAGGTGCCGTGATCGTCGTGGACGACATCATCACGCACAGGCGCCACGGCTGTCGAGGCCGCCCGCGCCTTGGAGCAGGCCGGTGCCGAGGTTCTCGGAGTGGCAGTGGTCGCGGCGACCGCCCGCCTCGACGCCGGCCCTCGACAGGGATGACCACTGCCGTCGCGGGAGCCAGCAGGGCGCGAGCCAGCACCTGAGACTCGGATTTCTCGGGACGGGCCGAACGTCGGCGTGAGCGGCTACTGTTTCGTCATGGCACTCGTCCGGGTCCGTGGTTGCGTCGACTGGGTTCCGACTCGTCGGGTGCCGGTCGGCAAGCCGATGCCAGCCGCAGGCGAAACGGCCCACGTAAGGTGCGGGCGGCTCACATCGTGATGCCGCGGGCGCTGAGCACGGTGCGGCTTAGAAGTAAGTCCTGCCCCGCCGCAGGGCCAGATGTCCTGCGTCCACGGGAGAAGGGTCAGCGTGGCACAAGCCGCAAAACCTCAGCAGGCGGATGTGGGGACGAAGACCAGGTCGGACGGGCGAGTGTCAGCGCGGCTGGCTACCCGGGCGCGCCGCGTGACCGGCGCGCCCTCATCGTTGAAGGAGGTACGGGTGGAGATCGTGGTCAAGGGACGCCACTGCGAGGTGTCGGACCGCTTCCGCAGTCACGTCGAGGACAAGCTGGCCCGGCTGGAGAAGTACGACCAGCGCATCATCAGGGTCGACGTCGAGGTGACGCAGGAGAGCAACCCGAAGCTCGTCTCGGAGTCGGTGTGCATCGAGATCACGATCCGCAGCCGTGGGCCGGTCGATGCGGGCCGAAGCCTGCGCCGAGGACAAGCTGAGCGCCCTCGACAAGGCCGTGGAGCGGCTCAGCGCCCAGGCACGCAAGGCTCATGACCGCCGGCGCGTCCACCACGGCTTCCGGAGCCCGACGTCTCTCGCCCATGCGATGGCCACCGCCGGCGACACCGCCGAGCAGTCCACCGACGGCGCCGACGCCGTGCCGGAGCACCAGGCCGGACCTGTCACTGTCCTCGGAGACGGCCCGCTCGTCGTCAGGGAGAAGACCCACCCGGCTCGTCCGATGACGCTCGACCAGGCGCTGTACGAGATGGAGCTGGTCGGCCACGACTTCTTCTTGTTCCTCGACCAGGACAACGACGCTCCGGCAGTGGTGTACCGGCGCAAGGGCTACGACTACGGCGTGATCCGACTCGAAGCGTGACCGGTTCCAGGTCGGCCAGGACGGCTCCCGGAGCGGCGGTCCCGTTGGTCACCGGCGTGGAATGATCTCGCCCATGGCACGAGGTACCCCGTGGGCGTCGCGAACCCGTACGGGTGATGATCGTCGACGACCAGGAGCTCTTCCGCCGGGGGCTGGCGATGCTGCTGGCCGCCGAGGACGACATCGACGTCGTGGGTGAGGCCGGCGACGGCGAGGAGGCCACGACCCTGGCCGCCGCGGTCGCTCCCGACGTGATCTTGATGGACGTCCGGATGCCGAGACTGTCAGGCATCGATGCCTGTGTCTCGATCAAGGGCGTGGTTCCCTCGGCCAAGATCGTCATGCTGACCATGTCCGACGAGGAGGCCGACCTCTACGACGCCGTCAAGAACGGCGCGTCGGGCTACCTGCTCAAGGACGCCTCCATCGACCAGGTTGCCGAGGCTGTCAGAGTCGTTGCCGACGGGCAGTCGCTGATCAGCCCGTCGATGGCCGTCAAGCTTCTGGAGGAGTTCAAGGCCATGTCGCGAGGTGGCGCTGCTGACGACGCGATCACGCCGAAGCTCACCGGACGCGAGCTCGAGGTACTCAATCTCGTCGCGCACGGCCTCAACAACCGTGAGATCGCCAGGAAGCTGTTCATCAGCGAGAACACCGTGAAGAACCACGTCCGCAACATCCTCGAGAAGCTTCAGCTGCACTCGCGGATGGAGGCCGTGATGTACGCGGTGCGCGAGAAGCTCCTCGACATCCCGTGACGCCGGGCTCGTTGAGCCGGTCGCAGGCGCGCCGGATAGCCCTGACGGCTCAGGGCTTCAACGACCGGTTCTCGGGAGCGCGCGACATGCGGTCACTGCAGCGGGTGCTCGACCGGATCGCGCTGCTGCAGATCGACTCCGTCAACGTGGTCCGCCGCGCACACTACCTGCCGCTCTTCAGCCGGCTGGGTCCCTACGACATCGAGCTGCTGCACCGGGCGGCGGGCCGGCCGCCGCGACGGGTGTTCGAGTACTGGGGGCACGAAGCGTCCTACGTCAGGACCGACCTGTACCCAGCACTCCGGTTCCGGATGGCGACCGCCGACGAGGCGGCGTGGGGATCGATGCGCCGGCTGTGGCGCGACAAGCCCGACTTCGTCGCCTGGGTGCTGAGCGAGGTCGAGAGTCGGGGACCGTTGACCGCACGGCAGATCGAGCACGACGTACCCCGGACCCGGACTGACTGGGGCTGGAACTGGAGCGAGGTCAAGATCGCCCTCGAGTTCCTCTTCTACAGCGGCAAGATCACCAGCGCCCGCCGCAACAGTGCCTTCGAACGCGTGTACGACCTGCCGGAACGGGTGCTTCCGAGGGCGGTACTCGAGGCCCCGACGCCGACGGCCGCGGAGTCTCACCGCATCTTGGTGCGGGCGGCGGCGTCAGCCCACGGTGTCGGCACCGAGAAGGACCTGCGCGACTACTTCCGGCTGGGCGTCGCGCCCACCAAGCAGGCAATCTCGGACCTCGTCGAGGCCGGTGAGCTGCTCCCGGTCGCGGTCGAGGGCTGGCGGCGTCCCGCGTACCTGTGGCATGCCGCCAGGCTGACCCGGAAGGTCGAGGCCTGTGCGCTGCTCAGCCCCTTCGACTCGCTCATCTTCGAGCGGACCCGCACCGAGGAGCTGTTCGACTACAGGTTTCGCATCGAGATCTACGTGCCGGCGGACAAGCGCGTGTACGGCTACTACGTGTACTCGTTCCTGCTCGGTGAGCGCATCGTCGCCAGGGTCGACCTCAAGGCCGACCGGCAGGCCGGCATCTTGCTGGTGAGATCAGCGTGGAGCGAGCCCACCGCGCCCGTCGACGTGGCCGAGCGCCTCGCCGCCGCGCTGTGGTCGATGGCAGCCTGGCTCGACCTCGACGGGCTGTCCGTGGCACCGAACGGCGATCTTGCCCCAGCGCTGCAGGCCGTCGCTGAACCAGGCTGACGGACCTGGCCGGTCGCCTAGTATTGACGCGACGGTCGTGGGCGCCGTCGTCGGTGTGCCAGCCCTGTTCGCCTCGTCCATGACAAAGGGAGTCGCCTCGTGCCTGCTCTGCTCGACAAGGTCCTTCGCATCGGTGAGGGCAAACAGCTGCGCAAGCTTCAGGCCATCGCCACCCAGGTCAACGCCATCGAAGACCACTTCGTGACGTTGAGCGACGCGGAGCTGAGGGAGCTCACCGACGAGTACAAGGCGCGCTTCGCCGACGGTGAGAGCCTCGACGCGTTGCTGCCGGAGGCCTTCGCGACGGTCAGGGAGGCGGCCAAGCGGGTTCTGGGACAGCGCCACTTCGACGTGCAGCTGATGGGTGGCGCGGCGCTGCACCTGGGCAACATCGCGGAGATGAAGACCGGTGAGGGCAAGACCCTGGTCGCCACGTTGCCGGTCTACCTCAACGCCCTGACCGGCGACGGTGTGCACGTGGTGACCGTCAACGACTACCTGGCCAAGTACCACGCCGAGTGGATGGGCCGGATCTACCACTTCCTCGGCCTCACCACCGGAATGGTGCTGCCGGACATGACGCCCGTCGAGCGGCGCGCGTCGTACCTGGCCGACATCACGTACGGCACCAACAACGAGTTCGGTTTCGACTACCTGCGCGACAACATGGCCAGCTCGCTCGACGAGTGCGTGCAGCGCGGCCATCACTACGCGATCGTCGACGAGGTCGACTCGATCCTCATCGACGAGGCCCGTACGCCACTGATCATCTCCGGCCCGTCCGACGAGTCGGTCAAGTGGTACGACGAGTTCGCGAGCCTGGTAGGGCGGCTCCGCAACGACATCGACTACGAGGTTGACGAGAAGAAGCGCACGGTGTCCGTCCTCGAGGACGGCATCGAGCGCGTCGAGGACCACCTCGGCATCGACAACCTCTACGACGCGGTGAACACGCCGCTCATCTCCTTCCTCAACAACGCCATCAAGGCCAAGGAGCTGTTTCGCCGCGACCGTGACTATGTCGTCATGGAAGGCGAGGTGCTGATCGTCGACGAGCACACCGGCCGCATGCTGCACGGTCGTCGCTACAACGAGGGCCTGCACCAGGCGATCGAGGCGAAGGAGAAGGTGGAGATCCGCGAGGAGTACCAGACGCTGGCGACGATCACGCTGCAGAACTACTTCCGCCTGTACGAGAAGCTCGCCGGCATGACCGGTACCGCGATGACCGAGGCGTCGGAGTTCGACAAGATCTACAAGCTCGGTGTTGTCTCGATACCGACCAACATGCCGATGGCGCGTGTCGACCAGCCGGACCTCGTGTACCGGACAGAGGACGCCAAGTACCACGCCATCGTCGACGACATCAGCGAACGGCATGCCAAGGGTCAGCCGATGCTCGTCGGCACGGTGTCGGTGGAGAAGTCCGAACGGCTCTCCAGTCTGTTGACGCGTCGGGGCATCCCCCACTCCGTCCTCAACGCGAAGCACCACGCCGACGAGGCGCACATCGTTGCCCAGGCCGGACGCAAGGGCGCGGTCACGGTAGCCACCAACATGGCCGGGCGCGGCACCGACATCATGCTCGGCGGGTCGGTCGACTTCCTCGCCGACGAGGAGCTGCGTGAGCGGGGGCTCGACCCGATCGAGCACTCGGAGGACTACGAGCAGGCCTGGCCGGTCGCCCACGAGAAGAAGAAGGAACAGGTCAAGACCGAGCACGACCAGGTCAACGACGTCGGCGGCCTGTACGTCATCGGCACCGAGCGGCACGAGTCGCGCCGCATCGACAACCAGCTCCGCGGCCGATCCGGGCGACAAGGCGATCCCGGGGAGTCTCGGTTCTACCTGTCACTCGAAGACGACCTGATGCGGCTGTTCAAGTCCGACTGGGTCGACTGGGTGTTGACAACCATGAAGATCCCCGACGACGTGCCGATCGAGAACAAGCGGGTCACCGGCGCGATCGCTTCGGCCCAGGCGCAGGTGGAGAGCCAGAACTTCGAGACCCGCAAGAACATCCTCAAGTACGACGACGTGATGAGCCGTCAGCGCGAGGTCATCTACGGCGAGCGTCGACAGGTCCTGGAGGGGGCCGACCTTCACGAGCAGATCCGGGGGATGATCGACGACACCGTCGAGGGGTACGTCGTCGGCGCTACGGAGGGCTTCCCGGAGGAGTGGGACCTCGCGAAGCTGTGGACGGCGCTCAAGACGCTGTACCCGGTGTCGATCACCGAGGCCGAGCTCGAGGACGAGGTCGGCGGGGTGGAGAACCTCTCCCGTGAGTTCTTGATGAGCGAGCTGAAAGACGATGCCCAGCGGGCTTACGACGCGCGTGAGGAGGCTCTCGGCGAGGAGGTCATGCGCGAGCTGGAGCGCCGGGTGATGTTGTCGGTCCTCGACCGGAAGTGGCGCGAGCACCTGTACGAGATGGACTACCTCCGCGAGGGCATCGGCCTGCGCGCGTACTCCCAGCGCGACCCGTTGGTCGAATACCAGCGCGAGGGCTTCGAGCTGTTCGGCGCGATGATGGACTCGATCAAAGAGGAGTCGGTCGGCTACCTGTTCAACGTGGAGGTGCAGGTCACGACGGACGCCGACGACCTGGACGACGAGGCGGCCGCGCTGTCGGGTGCAGCCGTCGCAGTGGGGGACAGCGGACATCGGCGCAGCGCCCGCCGCTCGAGACGGTTCCGGGTCGCACCTGGATGCGGTCAGCGATCACGAAGAAGCGGAGCTGGCGACGGCCGGCACCGAACATCACCCGAGCATCGTCGCCAAGGGCCTCGCGGCGCCCTCGCACCCGAAGAACCTGTCGTACTCGGCTCCTACCGTGGACGGTGACGGGGGGACCGAGGTGCACGCCGACCCCGACGTGGACGAGTTCGCCGGCGTATCCCGCAACGAGCCCTGCCCTTGTGGGTCGGGGCGCAAGTTCAAGCGCTGCCACGGCGACCCGGCCCGGCGTAACACCTGATCCCTGCCGAGCGCGGGAAAGCACCGCGCGTGCAGGCCGAGAGCCGCCGCCCGTCGCAGGGTGGTGGTCGACGGTCAGCCGAAGGTGATCGCGGTACAGAGCCAGCGGTCTCGCTGGTAGTCGAGTCGGGCCGCGATCGCCCTCGACCGCATGCCTGCTGTCACTCTCGCGGCGACTTCCGCAACGCCGTGATCCGGCCTCGAGATGTGTACCGTTGCCACGACCTGGCGGATCGGCTTCGCGCACCCGCCCGATGGGCAGCGACGCGCTGGCGCCGCTCGGCGATCTCCGCGAACACCTGGGCGTTGGTCCAGCGGGCCAGCTGGGTGAGAGGCCGCTCGTTGGCCACCACTTCGACCACTGCCTGAAGGAAGCGGGACACCCAGGCCGAAGGATTGGGGGCCGGGCACTGCGCGTCGGGTTCGCCGGAGACGATGGACAAGGCGTTCGACGTGGGCTCCGCTTCGAGTCCGGCGGCCAATGGGTATGTCAGGGCGAGGGCACCCTGCGTGTACCGGAGGTCGTTGCGTCGGGCGGTGGCCATGCTCGCCCATCTGGCCTCCCGGCCGAGTGGAACGGGTATCGGGCGTACAGAGGGGTGCGGGCGATCGGTCATGCTGTACCTCCGGGTTGGGTGAGTTCCGTTCCGGGGAAGATCAGGTCGGGGTCGGGTCCGATCACGGCGCGGTTGGCGGCGTACCAGGTCCCGACCCGTCGGCAGATGGTCGATGTCGAAGCCGACGCCGGCAGGTCGTCGCTGGCGATCCGCCACAGGGAGTCGCCGGGCCGGACGATCCGGACCGATCCGCCCCTGTCGGCCTGGGGGGCCGTGTCCGGTAGGTCGGGCAGTTGGAGGCCGGACAGCGGGAAACGAGGGAGCGGACCCGACCGAGCAGGCAACTGCCGGGCAGTGAAGGTGGGAGCCGTCACTCGCAGTGACAGCCGTTGCCGCGACAGGGGAGACCAGGCTCAACCCACAGGCGCCGCAGCACGGCTCGACGCCACCACAGGGGGCCGCCAAGCCAGGCGGCGCGAGGAGTCACGGCGCACATCCGTTGCGCCGGTACGAGCAAGACGGTGACGGCCGTGGTCACCGCCAGCAAGACGAAGGCGACCCACGCCACGTCGACGGCCGCCGCGACGACCAGTTGTCCGAGTGTCCACCCTCCAGACGGTCCCGACTCAGATCCGGACGCAGCAGCTCCTGGCGACGCGGTACGGTCTGCTCGCCCAGCGCAGCGCACAACCCAACAACGCCTCTGCGCCCACCACCGCGCAGAGGCGGACACTGCGGGCTACGGCACGCGCAGAGTGCTGGATAACCATTGTTTGCTTCCATTTGCTTGTTTTAGCGTCTGATTACGACCAGCGTCAATCGGTTGTCCACAACCTGGCCGAGGGCAGCGACCTACGGATAGCGTCACGGCATGCGCTGGCAGGACCTGTTCGCCGACCTCGAGGCTCAGGCGCGAGCGCTCGAGCGGCCAGACGACGGCGCCGAGATCACCGAGCGGATCCGCGGTGAGGTCGCCCGCATCAGCCTCGTCAACCGGCTGCGGGCCCAGCTGTCTCGGCAGGTCAGCCTCTCGGTCTGCGGATTCGGCGACGCCTCCGGCCTGCTGCAGCGCGTCGGCGCTGACTGGTTGCTGATCGAGGACGACGAGCGAGACCATCGTTCCGCTCGCGGCCGTCATGTCGGTCGCCAACCTGCCTCCGGAGGCCATCAGCCCAGAGGGCGTCGGCGTCGTGTCGAGCAGCCTCAGGCTCACCGCTGTCCTCCGCGCGGTGGCCCGCGACCGCAGCACCGTCGTCGTGACAAGGCGCGATGGCCGGTCTCTCGTCGGTACTCCCGACCGAGTCGGCGCAGACTTCCTCGACCTGGCGCTGCACGACGCCGCGACCCCTCCGCGCAGAGCAGAGGTCAGGTCTCGGGCGACGATCAGCTTCGGCGCGATCGGATGCGTACGTCGGCGGGCCACCGGCTGGGGCTGAGGCACAGCCGCGGCGCGACCGGCTCCTGTACGAGCGAGAGTCACGTGTGTGTCGGCACGGCGGTTCTAGTCGGCGGGCGTCACGGACTCCTCGGTCGGGCGGACTGGCTGCTCGGTGCCGTCGCCGACGTACGGATGCTCCTTGATGAACTGGGCGGTGGTGGAGTACGCCGCCTGGATGTAGCTCTCGAGTGCCTCGGCCTCCACTCGCCACTGGCCGCGACCGCCGATCTTGATCGCCGGAATCTCTCCGCGCCTCACCAGGGCATATACCTGGGCGACGGAGATGTTCAAGATCTCCGCGACATCGGCCAGCGGCAGGAATCGTGGCGTGGGATCGGCCATGGCGGTAGTCTTCCACGTGCCTCACTCATTCGGACGCGGCCGTTCACAGCCTGTGGATAAGACTTTCCAATTCGTCCGAGGTCTGCGCAGAATACGGCGTGTCCCTCTCGCGCCGGCTCCTCTCCGAGGCCGCGGCATCCGAGGCCGGACGACACGACGCCCCCGCATCGCCGCCTGCGATGAGGGGTTGGCGCAGCCGCTGGACCGACCCGCGGATGTGGGTCGGGGTCCTCCTGGTGCTCGCGTCTTTGATCGTGGGCGCACGGGTACTCGGCGCCGCAGACGACACGGTCGCCGTGTGGCGGCTGGACCACGATGCGTCCGCCGGCTCGCCCCTTGACGGCTGCTGACGTCCACTCCACGCGGGTGCACTTCGGCGACGCCGCCGACGGGCGTCGGTACCTCTCCGCAGCAGGCTCCCTGCCGTCCGGCGTGAGGCTCACCCGAGACGTCGGCGCCGGCGAACTGCTGGCCGTCTCGGCGTTGACAACCAGCCCTGCCGGCGTACCAGCAGCAGCTGCCGCTCGGCGTCTCCGCCGCTGGGCTTCCGGCCGGTCTCGCAGTAGGCGACCGAGTCGACGTCTGGGCAGTCCCGGCGACGGACTCGACCCGACGCCACGCCCCGCCGGTCGAGGTGTTGCGGGAGGCGACGGTCACCGCCGTCGGCGGAGCGGGGCTCGGCGGTCTCGGGGCGGATCGCCAGGTCCTGGTCGCGCTGTCTGCGGGTACCGACGTCGGGCGGGCGCTGGCGGCGCTCGACGGTGCCTCGGTCGTGCTGGTCGAGAACGGCTCCTGATCGGTGTCGACGGGTGTCCTGGTGGCGGTGGGCGCCGCCGACTTCGAGGCGGCGGTGCTGTCCGTGGCGTCGGAGCCGGACGTGCACGTAGTACGCCGCTGCGTCGACGTCGCGGACCTCGTGGCCGCCGCTGCGAGCCGTCAGGCGGAGGCGGCCCTCGTGTCCGCCAGGCTGCGCGGCCTCGACGCCGAGATCGTCGACCGGCTGCGCGGAGAGGGGGTGGTCGTCGTCGGAGTCGTCGCCGAAGTGTCCAGCGCCGATGAGGCGCTGCTTCGCCAGCTCGGTATCCGGCATGTGGCGGCGGCCGATGATCTGGTGTCGCTCGGTGAGCTCATCGTCGAGGCTGTCCGTACACCCATCACCGACGCCAGGGACGACGGGACGCTCGCCGAGAGCACGTCCGGCCGCCAGGTGCGAGAACACCTCGCCCGGACTGGCCGCGTCATCGCGGTCTGGGGTCCGACCGGCGCACCGGGACGCTCAACGGTGGCGCTCGGCCTCAGCGCCGAGCTGGCCCGGCTCGCCACGCCGACGCTCCTGGTCGACGCCGACGTGTACGGTGGCTCGGTTGCGATCATGCTCGGGATGCTCGACGAGTCGTCAGGCCTGCTCGCGGCCGCACGAGCCGCCAACGCCGGGTCTCTCACGACAGAGGCACTCGCCAGGCACGCGCGCGAGGTGGCGCCCAACCTACGGGTACTCAGTGGGCTGCCCCGCGCGGACCGCTGGACCGAGGTCAAGGCGGTGCTGCTTCGCAACATCCTCGAGGTGTCGCGTTCCCTCGCCGCCTTCACCGTCGTCGACTGCGCCTTCAGCCTCGAGCTCGACGAGGAGATCTCCTACGACACCGCCGCACCCCGACGCAACGGTGCGACGGTGGAGACACTCGAACGTGCAGACGCGGTACTCGCCGTCGGCTCAGCCGATCCCGTCGGGCTCTCCCGGCTGATTCGCGGCATCAGCGAGCTCAAGACCGTGGTGCCGTCGGTGACGCCTCGTGTCGTCGTCAATCGTGTACGCCCGGGTCTCGGTTGGTCGGACGACGAGATCGTGTCGACCCTCACCAGGGCCAGTGGTGTGAGCGCGGTGCGGCTGTTGCCGGACGACCCGTTGTCGTGCGATCGGGCGCTCGTACACGGCCGGTCGCTGGTCGAGTGTGCGCCCGACGGCAAGCTGAGCAGGGGTCTGCGGCTGTTGGCGACGGAGCTGGCCGGTTCCACCGTCACCGAACCCGCCACGTCTTGGCGCGGTCCACGGACACGGCGACGCTGGTTCTGATCTCCCACGGCGGGTCGATGCCGAGACGTCAACCGGTGGCCGACACGCCGGCAGCTCTGGGCCGTTGCTGACGTGTCGCGTCAGTAGGAAAGGAGGAGCCAGAGGCCGGTCAGCGTGTAGCAGACCATCACGACGAGCATCGGCAGCTGACCGACCAGGGCGTGCCGTCTCGGGAGCAGGCGTACCGCGCGGTCGTGCGCCGACACGACGCCTAGCACGTGGCCGGTGATCACCGACACGACCTTGATGACCGCCAGTGTGGTCGGGTGGTTGTAGATCGAGTACTTGTCGATGCCGTCCGCCCACGAGGTCAGGTTCCAGCCGCGAGACAGCGGGTCGCCCAGCTCCTGGATGAGGGCTATCCCCTCGGCGACGAAGAAGGACAGGTAGTGGGCGACCACGTAGCCGACCACGATCGGGACGACCGAGTGCGCGAACAGGTTCGGCAGCGAGCGCCGACTGATGCCTCCGAGGCCCCCCGTCGCAACGGAGGCGCCGGTGAACGTCACGAACACCACCGCCGAGAACGCCACCAGCGCGGCGGTGTTGAGCAAGGTGCTGTGGTTCGAGTACTGCTGCGCCCATCCCAGCCACCGAGGTGACTCCTTGAAGCTGTCGAAGCCGATCGACCCGAACAGCACGGACACGACGGCGACCAGACCCGGTTGTGGCGTCATCCCGTCGAGATTCTCGAGCGGGTTGCGAACGACGAGCACACCGTCGGTCCGTCGCCCGAACGGCGAGAGCCGTGCCGCCAGCGACGAGTAGACCTCGAAGGGGTCGCCGCGCGCGAACCACGTATCGCCGTACACGGCGGCGCCCACCATGGTGAGGGCTCCGACGAGGGCGAACCACAGCCGTACCGCGGGCAGGCTGGCCGACGTGGCGGGGTTCACGAGCTCCAGCCAGACGAAGGCCAGCAAGAAGACAGCAGCCGGCCACACGCCCAGTGCGGCGGGATAGGGGCGCAGCCCCTGGGCCGGGTCGATGCCCGCGGCGCGGCAGATGCCGCGGTGGAGCCACCGCAGCGGGTTGCAGAGCCGATAGATCGGCCCGAAGACGACCCCCGCGGGCACGAGGCCGACCCACAAGGCCACATAGACCGCCCGGAACGTCGGGTTGACCAGGGTGTTCTGCCCGATCAACGCCGCCATCGAGATCCACGCGGTGAAGGCCAGCGCGAGCACGACCACGACGGCATGTGTGAGCCGAGAGTCGATGATCCGGGCCAGCCACGGCCACAGCGCACGCCCGCTCGCGTCGCCGCGGAAGCGCGGGGTGCGCCACGCGAAGGCGAGGACGGCGAACGAGACGACCAGCGCGACGGCCGCTCCGATGTACGCGTAGTGCGCCGGGATCGGGAGGTCCTGCTGGCCGCCTATGCCGTGTGCCAGCAGCTGAGCGTGTGTGTCGCGCACCGGTCGCTGCTACTTGACCTGCAGCGTGACGAGGGTGACGTTGAGCCCGTGCGACTCGATGACGAAGCGTCCGGGGGTCGATATCGAGAAGGCAGGCAGCCTCTCGTCGTGAGCGCCGGCCTTGATCTTGAACTCGTGCTCGGGGACCGAGTGGACATGGATCTCGTCCGCGGCATCGGTCGTCACGATGATCTGCACCCTCTGCCCCTTCTCGAGGTTGACGATGTGCCCGTCGTCCGGGCTGATCTTGCCGCCCTTCTCCGTGACGGTGATGGTCACGGGTTTGGCGCTGCTGCCACCGGTCGTGCTGCCGCCTCCGCCGCAGCCGGAGACCGCCACGAGGACCGCCAACACCAAAGCGGCCAGGGTCGGGCTTCGAGCCGAGCGAACCACGGGTCTCCTTCCGGCAGGCCACGGTCTGTGCAGTTGAGCCCTGCGGCGTGCGCGCTGGAAGCGTTTGCCACCGGGGGGCGTTCGGCAGGCGCCATGAGTTCTACGAGCGTGACACCATGATCGTTCCAGACTCGTACCAGGCCGGTGGAGGGAGCCAGATGCCGGAACGGTTGCGTCGGCTCGATCTCCGGCTGTTGTCCGTCGAGTCGGCCAGGACTCCGATGCACGCAGCCACCCTCAACATCTTCGAGCCCGCAGCCGGCGGATTCGACTTCGCGCGGCTGGTCGAGCTCATCGACGACCGACTGGCGTTCGTACCCAAGTTCCGCCAGCGCCTGCTGGCCGTGCCCGGCGTCGCGTCCGCCTCCGTGTGGGCGGACGACGAGCGCTTCGACCTCGCCTACCACGTCCGGCGCTCGGCTCTTCCGCGGCCCGGCTCGCTGGACCAGCTTCGAGACCTCGTCGCCCGCATCGTGAGCCGGCGGCTCGACCGCGGTCGCCCGTTGTGGGAGGTGTACCTGGTCGAAGGACTCGAGGCCGACCACTACGCCGTGCTGACCAAGTCACATCTGGCGCTCGTCGACGGTGCCACCGTCGACCTGGGGCAGCTGTTGTTCGACCCCACCCCGTGCCCGCCGGCCACGCCGGAGCTCACCTGGTTCCCGCAGCGTCCGCCGGGCCGGTTGCAGATGCTCGGCGATGCCGTGGCGTCGTCGCTTCGCCATCCGGAGGTGGCGAGCGACCTGGTCCGTGGACAGCTCGTCGGCAGCCGGGTCGCACGACAGGTGCAGTCCTTGGTGAGGGGTGCGACCGGTCGCCGGAACGGTGCCTCGGGACCTTTTGCGGGCGTGACCTCCGAGCAGCGGCGGATCCAGCTGGTCGACACGCTCCTGTCGTCGTACCGCACGGTCAGGGACAGCCATGGCGGGAGCGTCAACGACGCGATCTTGGCTACCATCGCGGGCGCCCTGCGCTCGTGGCTGCTCACCCGCACCGAGCCGCTGAACCGGTCGACCCGGATCAAGACGCTCGTACCGATGAGTGTGACCGACGACGACCAGGCAGAACCCACCTCTTTGGGCAGCCAGATGACGGTCCATGTGTTCGACCTGCCCGTCGGTGAGTCTGATCCGGTCATGCGGCTGCACCAGGTGTCGTACGAGTTCATGACCCACCAGGAGACGGGGCGTGCTGTCGCAGCGAGCCGACTCGTCGAACTGCCCGGGTTCGCACCCTCGACGTGGCACGCGCTCGGGCAGCGGGTCGCGGCCGGTCATGCCTCGGGGGGCTTCGACCTCGTCGTCACGAACGTCCCTGGTCCGCAGTCACCCGTCTACTCCGCGGGTGCTCGCTTGAAGACCAGCTATCCCGTGCCGTCCCTGTTGCCCGGCCACACCCTGGGGATCGGCGTGACCTCGTACAACGGTCAGGTCGCCTACACGCTGGTCGCCGACCGCGACGCCGTACCGGACGCCGAGCTGCTCGGGCAGTGCATCCACGAGGCGCTCGACGAGCTGGTCGAGGCGTCCACCCGCTCCCGCGGCGGCTCACTCCGCCGGGACCCGGATGCAGGCAAGGTGTCATGATCCGGGTGTACGTCGGTGCCGGCCTGGCCGACATGCGTACGCTCACCGGCACCGGGGCGCTACCCGAGACAATCGAGGGATACGCCGGCACGAGCGGACTTCGGTCGAGCTCGACCTCGATGACGAGGAGCTGGAGTTCGCGCTGACGACGACGGACACCGGCCTTGCGGTTGGTCGCCGCTTCGTGGTGGTCGCGGACGTGGCCGCGGCCGATCTGATCACGTTGGATGACAGGGCAGGTACGGTGCGGATTCAGCCGGGGCTCGCGCTCGGCTCGGGTGGATGCGGTCCTGGCCGATCCCGCGGAGGTCGTGTTTGCCAGCGCCGGGGACCACCTGGCATGGTTCGCACAGCACGAGATCGCAGACTTGCTAACGTGAGACTGAGACTTGGACCGCCACGGACACGACGACGGGAGGTGCGATGCCGCACGCCATCTGGAAAGGAACCGTCTCGTTCGGTCTGGTGACCATTCCTGTCAAGGTCTATTCGGCGACGGAGGAGAAGGACATCTCCTTCCGGCAGGTGCACGAGGAGGACGGCGGTCGAATCCGCTACAAGCGGGTCTGCGAGCTGGACGGGGAGGAGGTGCCCTACTCCGACATCGGCAAGGGCTACGAGCTTCCTGACGGGCGGATGGTCGTGCTGACCGCCGACGACTTCGCCAACCTGCCCCTACCCTCCACGAGAGCCATCGAGGTCCTGGAGTTCGTGCCCGCCGAGCAGGTCGACCCGCTGTACTTCGCGAAGGCCTACTACCTCGCGGCCGACGGGGTGGGCGCGAAGCCGTATGTCCTGCTGCGTGACGCGCTGACCGGCAGTGGCCAGTACGCACTCGTGAAGGTGGCGATCCGTACGAAGGAGACCTTGGCCCTGCTCAGAGAGCGCGACGGGGCCCTCGTACTGCAGACGATGCTGTGGCCCGAGGAGGTGCGCGACAGCGACTTCGCCGTCCCTGACGACTCGGTCGAGATCCGTAGCCAGGAAGTCAAGATGGCCGAGTCGTATATTGCGACTCTGCAGAACGACTTCGATCCGGCCCGCTACCACAGCGACTATCGCGAGGCGCTCGAGGAGATGGTGCAGGCCAAGGTGTCAGGTGTGCCCATGCCGGAGGCCGAGGAAGACGATGGCGGCCCGCAGGCCGAGGTCCTCGATTTGGTGGCAGCCCTGCGGGCGAGCGTCGACGCTGCGAAGAAGCGGCGTGCGGGCTCGACGACGGCCGGCGACGACAGTGGCGCTGACGATTCCGGCGAGGACGGCTCGGGGTCGAGCGGGGAGAAGACGAGCAGCTCGTCCTCGCGGTCCACCTCGTCAGGCGCCAAGAAGTCCGCGAAGTCCACGAGCAAGGCGGCCGCTGCCAAGAAGACGAGCAAGTCCGCGGAGAAGAAGAGGCCGGCCAAGAAGTCCGCCTGATCCGACGCGGGTACCGCTGCGCGCACCGTGGCAAGATTCGGACATGGATGCCCACTCGACCGTTCCGACCCCCCAGAACGAGACAAACCTCGACTACACCCCCGGCAGCGCGGAGCGGGCGGAGCTCGAGGCGAAGCTTGTCGAGCTACAGGGCAATCCGCTCGACCTGACCGCGACCATCGACGGCGAACAGCGGTGGGGTCAAGGTGAGCCGATCGAGGTCGTCCAGCCGCACAATCGACATCACGTTCTGGGAGTGACGAGAGGAGCGTCGACCGCTGACGCGAAGGCGGCAGTCGAGGCGGCGGCTGCAGCGGCACCAGGTTGGCGGTCGATGGACTTCGAGGACCGGGCGTCGATCATCTTGAAGGCGGCCGATCTGCTCTCCGGGCCGTGGCGGCAGACGCTCAACGCAGCCACCATGCTCGGGCAGTCGAAGACGGTGTGGCAGGCGGAGATCGACGCGGCGTGCGAGCTCATCGACTTCTGGCGCTTCAACGTCCACTACGCGCAGCAGATCCTGGGCGAGCAGCCGATCGCCAACGCCAAGGGCGTCTGGAACCGGATGGACCACCGCCCCCTCGAAGGCTTCGTGTACGCGATCACGCCCTTCAACTTCACGGCGATCGCCGGCAACCTGCCGACGGCTCCGGCGCTGATGGGCAACACGGTCTTGTGGAAGCCGTCGGTGACCCAGCAGTTCGCGGCCCACTTCCTGATGCGGCTGCTCGAGGAGGCCGGCTTGCCTCCCGGCGTGATCAACATGCTTCCCGGGGACGGCCTTGCCGTGTCGGAGGTCGCCCTCGTCCATCCTGATCTCGCGGGGATCCATTTCACGGGCTCGACTCCGACGTTCCAGCACCTGTGGCGCACGATCGGCGAGAACATCGACTCCTACCGGTCCTATCCTCGGATCGTCGGTGAGACCGGCGGCAAGGACTTCATCGTGGCCCACCCGTCCGCAGACCCCGACGTGGTCCGGACGGCGATGACCCGCGGGGCTTTCGAGTACCAAGGGCAGAAGTGCTCAGCTGCGTCGCGGGCCTATGTTGCCCGCTCGGTATGGGAGACACTCAAGGACGACTTCATCGCGGAAGTCGAGGCGCTGTCGATGGGCGATGTCACTGACCTGTCCCACTTCATGGGTGCGGTGATCGACGCGCGGGCGTTCGAGAAGCACAAGTCAGCGATCGAGCGGGCGCAGCAGACCCCGCATCTGACTGTCGCCGCCGGTGGACAGGTCGACGACTCGGTCGGGTGGTTCGTGCGCCCCACCGTGATCGTGTCGACGGACCCGACCGACACGATCTTCGACACCGAGTACTTCGGACCGATTCTGTCTGTCTATGTGTATGACGACGACGACTTCGAGGCGACCGTACGCCAGATGGAGTCCTTCTCGCGCTACGCGCTGACCGGCGCCGTCATCGCCCAGGACCGCCGGGCGATCGCCTGGGCGATGGAGACTCTGCGCTTTGCTGCCGGCAACTTCTACATCAACGACAAGCCGACCGGAGCCGTCGTGGGCCAGCAGCCCTTCGGTGGTGCCCGCGCGTCGGGTACCAACGACAAGGCGGGCGCGGCGTCGAACCTGCTGCGATGGACCTCGCCGCGCTCGATCAAGGAGACGTTCGCTCCGCCGACCGACTACCGGTACCCGCACATGGGCGGATACCCGTCCGAGGGCGGCTGACGAGAAGCTCGGTCGAGAGGCAGAGAATTTCTCTGCAACCCGCTCGACCTAGGCGACCCGGCCGATCGGGACTGCCTCGACGAAGGCCGGGTCGACCATGATGGCCGCCCCGCATGAAGTGCAACAGAACTCGCAGCGGTCGCTGTCGCAGTCACACTCGTCGATGGGCACGAACAGACTCTGGTGGCCGCAGTCCGGGCAGAACCGCGCGACTGCACTCAGCATCAAGAGGTCGGCTGGATCGCTCATGGTCGTTAGGCTGCCAGACCCGGCCGACAGTCTCCGTCAGGCTCGCCGAGCGGGCCCTCAACGCGGCCGGCTCAGCCAGATCCGGCCCGTCTCCTGCTCCTTCGCCGCCGCCGCGAGAATCGCCTTCGCGACTTCGGCCTCGATCTTCTTCCCGAAGAACGGGATCGACACCTGGAGGTCGCCTGTGATCAGCTGGCGTGTTCCCGAGCCGTCTGGCTGAAGGGTCTCCGAGCCTGCCATGGAGGCCGGCTGGCCCTTGATCTGGATCAGTAGATCGGCCATCCGGACGCCGTCACCAGACGAAGGGGCCCAGTTCTCGGCCTGCACGACGGTGATGGTGCTACCGACGAAGGACCGCACGAAGTCGGGGACGTCGGCAGGCAACGTTCGCTCCACCCGTACCCGGACGCGGCCACCGGGTTGGTGGTCGATCTCGACCTTGTGGTCCAGGGCGTGCGTGGCTTCACAGACAGCCTGCCGGAAGCCCTTGTCGACCGCCAACGCGAAGACCTCGTCGGGCGAGCTCGTCGGGTAGGCGATCTCGGCACGGACATCCATGAGCGCATCATGCCAGCCGGCTGCGGCGTAGCCTGACGCGGTGAGCACTGCTGACGGCATCGGGTCGGACCAGACCGTCGGGGACTGGGCGGGCGCCGATGTCAGCTTCGGCGAGTCGGGGGCGAAGCTGACCTATGGCAGCTATCTGCAGCTACCGCGGCTGCTCACCTCGCAGCGGCTCGAGTCGGACCCGCCGGCGCACGACGAACTGCTCTTCATCACGATCCACCAGGTGTACGAGCTGTGGTTCCAGCAACTGCTCCACGAGGCGGAGACGGCGCGGGACGCCATGTTCGCTGCGCAACTGTGGTGGGCGCGTCACCTGCTGGGCCGGATGCACGTGATCGAGGGTGTCCTCATCCAGCAGATCGAGGTGCTGGAGACCATGACCCCTCAGGACTTCTTCGTCTTCCGTCAGCTACTGGCGCCGGCGAGCGGATTCCAGTCCGTGCAGTACCGCGAGCTGGAGTTCATCTCCGGCGCGAAGGACCCGGCGTTCGTACGCCGGTTCAGAGGTCTCACCGATGACGAGTCCCGTCGGCTGCGCCGGCGCCTCGACGAGCCGACGCTGTGGGACGCCCTCGTGGCCGTGGTGGCGGCGCGAGGCCTCGCGACCCGGTCCGACGACGACATCCGGGCGTCGCTGCTGACGGTGGCTCACGACAGGGCGGGATATTTCGACGTGTGGGAGCTCGCGGAGGCGCTGATCCAGCACGACGAGCTGGCCGCGGCGTGGCGAGCACGCCACGTCACGATGGTCGAGCGGATGATCGGGGCGCGGACCGGTACAGGCGGCTCGTCAGGCAGCGAATACCTCCGCAGCCGGCTACCGCTTCGCTACTATCCGCTGCTCTGGGACTTGCGGTCCGACCTGTGAGCCGCGGGCCCGGCATCGGGAGGGAGCGATGGACGACCGGCGCAGTGACCTCGCTGCGATGACGCAAGGCCGGGGACCGCGTGGTTGCTGACGTCGAGCCCACGGCTCAGGTCCGGCTGGGCGAGTCCTCCGGGCGGTGGATCTTGGTGGCCACCGTCTTGGGCTCGGGCCTGGCGGGGATCGACGCAACGGTCGTGAACATCGCCCTCCCCGCGCTCGGCAGGGATCTGGACGCAGGCTTCGCCGGACTCCAGTGGACGGTCAACGGCTACACGCTTACCCTGGCCGCTCTCATCCTGCTCGGTGGTTCCCTCGGGGACAGGTTCGGACGTCGCAGAGTCTTCGTGGTCGGCGTGATCTGGTTCGCGCTCGCGTCCGCCCTCTGCGCCGTCGCCCCCACCATCGAGGTGCTCGTCGCAGCGCGCGCCCTTCAGGGTGTCGGAGGCGCCCTCCTCACGCCCGGCAGCCTGGCGATGATCTCGGCGGTGTTCGTACCCGGTGACCGCGCGAAGGCGATCGGGGCCTGGTCGGGGTTCAGTGGCATCGCCAGTGCGGCCGGGCCCTTCATCGGCGGGTACCTCGTGGGCGGACCCGGGTGGCGCTGGATCTTCCTGGTCAACCTTCCGCTTGCTGTTGTGGTGGTGGTCATCGCCATGCGTCACGTGCCCGAGACGCTCGACCCGGACGCTGTACCGCACCTGGATCTGCTGGGTGCCGGGCTCGGGGCTGTGGGCCTCGGCGGCGTCACGTACGCGCTCATCACCGCGGGATCGGGCTTCTCCGCGGCCGTCGTGGTAGGTGGGCTGCTCGGTCTCGCCGGGTTGGGCGGCTTCATCGTGACAGAGCGCCGGAGCCGGCATCCGATGCTGCCGCCGGACATCTTCGGGAACCGCCAGTTCACCTCTGCCAACCTGGTGACCTTCGCGGTCTACGCCGCACTCAGCGGTGTGTTCTTCCTGCTCGTCGTCAACCTGCAGGTGGTGGCCGGCTTCTCGCCGTTGCTGGCCGGCACCGCCCTGCTGCCCATCACCGCGATCATGCTCGTCCTCTCGGCCCGTACCGGGGCACTCGCCGGGCGTATCGGACCGCGCCTGCCCATGACCGTCGGTCCGGTCGTGGCGGCGGTCGGCGTACTCCTGCTGCTCAGGGTGGGGCCGGGTGCCTCGTACCTCGGCGACGTGCTGCCGGCCGTCACGGTCTTCGGCCTCGGTCTCTCGCTCATCGTGGCCCCCCTGACGACGACCGTTCTCGCGGCCGCCTCCGACCGGTACGCCGGCGTCGCTTCCGGCATCAACAATGCGGTAGCCCGTGCGGCCGGTCTGCTCGCGGTCGCGGTGCTCCCGGTGGTGGCCGGCATCTCAGGGAACGACTACGAGCACGCTGGCGCATTCGCGAGCGGCTTTCGCACTGCGATGGTCCTCTGCGCTGTGCTCTTGGGCATCGGCGGTCTGATCGCGGCGATGACCATCCGGAATCCACCGCGGCCGGTCGAGTCCGCCGGGTCCGATCGGCGTCACTACTGCGGAATCGACGGCCCACCGATCCAGGCACCGACCGTTGGAGCTGTCCCGCGAGGCGATTAGGGCCAGATTGACCGGCTCCGAAACGGTGTCGCGCAGACCTTGCCCGGCTAGTCTCGACTCTGGCCGTGCAATGGCGCACGGTCACGGCGCTCGCTGGCGCCGTCTCGCAGGCGAAACAGGTGTCGGGCTCATGCTCACCAAGCTGGAAGACGCGAAGAAGCAGCTACTCGCCAACGCAGCCTCCATCGCCGAGCATCGCAAGGGCGGCGGCGTGGCCCTGGACGGTGACCAGGCCCGTGACCTGCTCGAGGCCTACTACCGTCACGCCGACCCCGAGGACCTGCTGAACCGCAGCGCCGTGGACGTGTACGGTGCCACGCTGAGCCACTACAAGCTCGCCGCCGAACGTCCGCAAGGGACCGCCGCCGTACGGGTGTTCACCCCGACCGTCGACGACAGCGAGTGGGCGGCGGCGGGTCACACGGTGGTCGAGGTCGTCACCGACGACATGCCGTTCCTGGTCGACTCCGTGACGATGGCCCTCAGCGCCGAGGACCGGGCCATCCATGTCGTCACGCATCCGCAGGTCCTCGTCCGCCGCGACGTCACCGGCAGGCTGCTGGCCGTGTGCGACGCGGGCCAGGTCGCCGACGACGACGCGGCGGACGACCTGATCCGCGAGTCCTGGATGCACATCGAGATCGACAGAGAGACCGACCCGGCAGCGCTGGAGGACATCCGGCAGACCCTGACCGGCGTGCTACGAGACGTCCGTGAGGTGGTCGAGGACTGGGAGAAGATGCAGGTCCAGGCTCGCGAGATCGTCACTGATCTCGAGAAGTCTCCACCACCGCTCCCGGAGACGGAGGTAGGCGAAGGGCGAGCGCTCCTGGAGTGGCTCGCCGACGACCACTTCACGTTCCTCGGATACCGGGAGTACCAGCTGCAGACCATCGACGGCGAGGATGCGATCCGTGCTGTGCCGGGGACCGGGCTGGGTATCCTCCGGGCCGACCAGGACATGTCGCCGTCCGCCGGGAGGCTCCCTCCGGCGGTCCGTGCGAAAGCGCGGGAGAAGCAGCTCCTGATCATCACCAAGGCGAACTCCCGGTCGACGGTCCACCGGCCGGTGTACCTCGACTACGTCGGGATCAAGACGTTCGACTCCGCCGGCGAGGTCAACGGCGAGAAGCGGTTCCTCGGGCTGTTCAGCTCTGCTGCCTACACCGAGAGCCTGACTCGGATCCCCGTCGTGCGGGACAAGGCCCGACAGGTGCTCGAGGGGGCGGGTTTCGAGCCGCTCAGCCACAGCGGCAAGTCGCTCATGGACATCCTCGAGACGTACCCGCGCGACGAGCTGTTCCAGACGCCGGTGGAGGAGCTGCTCCCCGTGGCCGAGGCGGTCATGCACCTGCGTGAGCGCCGGCAGCTGCGGTTCTTCGTCCGGCGCGACACCTACGGCCGCTACCTGTCGTGCCTCGTCTACCTGCCACGGGACCGGTACACGACCCAGGTACGCGAGCGCATGCAGAAGATCCTGAAACAGACGTTGGGCGCGGCGTCGCTGGACTTCACCGCGCGGGTCAGCGAGTCCGTGCTCGCCCGGCTGCACTTCGTGGTGAGGGCCGCACCGGGAGGGACGCTGCGAGACTTCGACCAGGACGCACTCGAACAGCGGCTCGCCGACGCCACCCGATCGTGGACCGACGACTTCGCCGTGGCGGTCACCGAGGAGTTCGGCGAGGAGCAGGGCGCCAGGCTCGCTCGGTCCTACGCGGATGCGTTCCCCGAGGCCTACAAGGAGGACTTCCTCGCGCGCGCGGGCGCTGCAGATGTACGCCGGCTCGAGGGTCTCGGGTCGGCACCGATCGCGCTTTCCCTCTACTCGCCGGTCGACGCGGGAACCGGTGAGGCTCGGCTCAAGGTGTACCGCACGGGGTCGCCGCTCAGCCTCTCCGAGGTGCTGCCGGTGCTCTCCTCGATGGGCGTCGAGGTCGTCGACGAACGTCCGTACGAGCTCGTGCGTGAGCAGGGCAAGGCGTGGATCTACGACTTCGGGCTGCGCCGGAGCGCTCCGTTGCCGGAGGGGTCGCGGGCGCTGTTCGCGGATGCGTTCATGGCCGTATGGGCCGGCCGAGCCGAGAGCGACGGCTTCTCGGCGTTGGTGCTGGATGCCAGCCTCTCCTGGCGGCAGGTGTCGATCCTGCGCGCGTACGCGAAGTACTTCCGGCAGGGAGGCTCGCCGTTCAGCCAGGCGTACATCGAGTCGTCGCTGGTGTCCAACCAGTCGATCGCCCGGCTGCTCGTGACGCTCTTCGAGGCCCGGTTCGACCCGGAGGGCGAGGCCGGCCAGGACGAGCGCGAGGAGTC
The DNA here is from genome assembly GCA_963824115.1 of uncultured Actinomycetota bacterium. GTDB lineage: Bacteria > Actinomycetota > Actinomycetes > Propionibacteriales > Nocardioidaceae > DASQEH01. Next base: position 153,930 of record CAWGOA010000008.1, on the reverse strand, counting down.
GACGGCCGAGATCGAGGAGCAGATCCTGGCCGCGCTCGACGACGTCGCGAGCCTCGACCAGGACCGCATCCTGCGCAGCTACCTGCTCTCGATCAAGGCCACACTCAGGACGAACTTCTACCAGGTGGATGCAGAGGGGGAGCCGAAGAACTACCTCTCGCTCAAGCTCGACCCGCGGTCCGTACCAGACCTGCCGGATCCCCGACCGGCTTTCGAGATCTTCGTCTACTCACCGCGTGTCGAGGGAGTCCACCTGCGCTTCGGTGCCGTGGCGCGCGGGGGGCTTCGCTGGTCGGACCGCCGGGAGGACTTCCGGACGGAGGTCCTGGGTCTGGTCAAGGCGCAGATGGTCAAGAACGCCGTCATCGTCCCGGTCGGCGCCAAGGGAGGCTTCTACTGCAAGCGTCTTCCCGACCCCGCCGTCGACCGGGAGGCGTGGCTCGCCGAGGGAGTGGCCTGCTACCGGACCTTCATTCGCGGCCTGCTCGACATCACCGACAACCTCGTCGGCGGCGAGACCCGACCGCCTGACCGGGTGGTGCGCCACGACTCCGACGACAGCTATCTGGTCGTCGCTGCGGACAAGGGCACCGCTACCTTCTCCGACATAGCCAACGGGGTCGCCAAGGAGTACGGCTTCTGGCTCGGCGACGCATTCGCCTCGGGCGGTTCTGTGGGCTACGACCACAAGGTGATGGGCATCACCGCCAGGGGCGCGTGGGAGTCGGTTCGTCGCCATTTCCGGGAGCTCGGCGTCGACTGTCAGAGCGAGGACTTCACCTGTGTCGGCATCGGGGACATGAGCGGTGACGTGTTCGGCAACGGCATGCTGCTCAGCGAGCACACCCGGCTCGTCGCGGCCTTCGACCATCGGCACATCTTCGTCGACCCCTCGCCCGACGCTGCGACCTCGTTCGCTGAGCGTCGGAGGCTGTTCGACCTGCCGCGCTCGAGCTGGGCGGACTACGACTCGTCGCTCCTCTCCGAGGGCGGCGGTGTGTACTCGCGCACGCTGAAGTCGGTACCCATCTCCGCCCAGGCCGCCGAGGCGCTCGGGATCGGGGAGGGAGTGTCGGCTCTGACCCCGAGCGAGCTGATGCGGGCGATCCTGCTGGCGCCGGTCGACCTGCTCTGGAACGGCGGGATCGGTACCTACGTCAAGGCCGCCGGCGAGACCAACGCCGACGTGGGCGACAAGGCCAACGACTCCATCCGGGTGGACGGGGGAGCGCTTAGGTGCCGGGCCGTGGGGGAGGGCGGCAACCTTGGTTTCACCCAGCGTGGCCGGATCGAGTACGCCCAGGCCGGCGGTCGGATCAACACCGATGCGATCGACAACTCGGCAGGCGTCGACACGTCCGACCACGAGGTCAACATCAAGATCTTGCTGGACCGGGTGATCGGCTCGGGCGACATGACCACCAAGCAGCGCAACACGCTCCTGGCCTCGATGACAGACGAGGTCGGGCACCTGGTTCTTGCGGACAACTACGGCCAGAACCTTGCCCTGGCGAACGCCGAAGCCGTCGCCAGGTCACTGATGCACGTCCACGAGGCATGGATGCGTCGGCTCGAGCGTCGCGGCTTGCTCGACCGGGAGATCGAGTTCATGCCGTCCAGCAAGCAGATCGACGCGCGGCGGGCCGCAGGTACCGCCCTGACGGCCCCCGAGCTGTCAGTACTGCTCGCCTACACCAAGATCGTGCTCGCGGCCGAGCTCGTCGGCGGAGATCTGCCCGACGACCCCTTCCTGCGCAAGGAGCTGACCAGCTACTTCCCGAGCACGATGCGGGAGTCGTACCTCGAGCAGATGGACTCACATCCTCTGCGCCGGCAGATCATCGTGACGCAGGTGGTCAACAGCATGGTGAACTTCGCGGGCATCACGTTCTACCACCGGCTCAGCCAGGAGACGAGCGCGAGCGCCGAAGAGCTCGCCCGCGCCCATCTGGTCTGCCGGGAGATCTACGACGCGAACAGGCTCGTCGAGCAGGTCAACAGCCTTGACAACGTCGTTCCCGCCGCCGTGCAGACCGATATGCGGCTCTCGCTGCGGACCCTTGTCGAGCGTGCCACCCGATGGATGGTCAACAACCGCCGGCCGCCGTTGGACTCGGAGGCGACCGTCAAACACTTCGGCCCGGCCGTCGCCCGGGTCGTGGAGGCGCTGCCGAAGCTCGTCCGGGGCATCCAGGCCGACGAGTTCCAGGCCCGCCACGAGCAGCTCGTCTCCTCCGGTGTGCCCGACGAGATCGCCACGGCCGTGGCGGTCCTGCCGCCTGCGTACGCGGCGCTCGAGATCGTCGAGATCGCCGAGCGCGACGGGCTGGATCCCGTCGAGGTGGCCGACCTGCACTCGACGCTCGCGGACCAGCTGGGTCTGAGCCAGCTCCTGGCGATGATCTTCGCGCTGCCCCGAGACGACCGCTGGCAGACGATGGCCCGGGCCTCGCTCCGCGACGACCTCCACGCCGTGCATGCCGCCCTCACCTCCCAGGTGCTGGCCGCTACCGACCCGGGCCTGTCGGCGATGGAGAGGGTCACCGCATGGGAGGCGGCGGACAGCGTTGCGGTCCGCCGGGCGACCAGCACACTGAAGGAGATCCTGGCAGGGGATGCGGCCGATCTGGCCCGGCTGTCGGTAGGGCTGCGGGTGGTCCGCACGATGGTCGTGGCGACCTGACCTGCCCAGTAGTATCCCGGGCATGCCAGACGTCATCGTTGCCGAGCAGGTCCGCAAATCGTACGGATCGCTCCAGGCTGTCGACGACGTCAGCTTCGCGGTGCACTCAGGGGAGTTCTTCGGCATCTTGGGGCCGAACGGCGCCGGCAAGACCACGATCTTGGAGATCATCGAGGGGCTGCGCGCGGCCGACGCCGGTAGCGTCTCGCTGCTCGGCATGTCGCCCTGGCCTCGCAATGGCCAGCTGCTGCCGCGGATCGGCGTCCAGCTCCAGGCTTCGGCGTTCTTCGAGAGGCTGACGGCGCGCGAGCAGATCCGGACGTTCGCGTCGCTGTACGGGCTGCCGCCACGGCAGGGCGACGACTGGCTGAGCAAGGTCGGCCTCGACGACAAGGCGGACACTCGGACCGAGAAGCTGTCCGGCGGACAGCTCCAGCGGCTGTCGATCGCCTGCGCTCTGGTCCACGAACCGGAGGTCGTCTTCCTCGACGAGCCGACCGCGGCACTCGATCCGCAGGCCAGACGCAACCTGTGGGACCTGCTCAGCTCGCTCAACGAGGACGGCCGAACAGTGGTGCTCACCACTCACTACATGGACGAGGCGGAGGTACTGTGCGACCGGGTGGCCATCATGGACAAGGGCCGGATCCTGCAGCTCAACAGCCCGGCAGCACTGATTCGTGACCTCAACGCCGGTGTGCGGATCAGTGTCGAGCCGAGCGCACTCGCTCTCGACACCGCTCGCGCCCTGCACGGCGTCGAGAGCGTCGACCAGGACCCCGCGTCGATCACGCTGACCACCCACGACCCCACCTCTGTCCTCGCCGAGCTCGCCCGGCTGGAGGCGTTGCAGGGGCTCCAGGTCAACGGCGCGAACCTCGAGGACGTGTTCTTGACGCTCACCGGGCGGGAGTACCGGGCATGACGGGACTGCGTACCTTGGCGGTCGCCATCCTCAAGGGCTTCCTGCGCGACCGCCAGGCGGTGTTCTTCTCCATCTTCTTCCCGCTGATGTTCCTCGTGCTGTTCGGCGGAGTCTTCTCCAACCACACGCAGAGCAAGATCGCCGTCGTCGAGGTCGGCAAGGTCGATCTCATCGACAAGCTTCCGCCGAAGGGCCGGGCGGCCTTCGACGCCGCCTTCGACGTGAAGAAGTCGAACGACCTCGCGGCGTCGATCAAGAAGGTCCGCAACGGCGACGAGACGCTCGCGATAGAGCAGCGTGGACACGACATCGTGGTCCACTTCAGCCAGGCCGACGCGGTCGCGGCCGCGACGGCTCAGGGCACACTCCAGTCGTTCGTCCAGTCGGCGAACGTCGCAGCCAGCGGGAAGCCGCCCACCTTCACGTACACGGCGGAGGGCGTCGAGGACAAGTCGCTCAAGACGATCCAGTTCGTGACGCCTGGCCTGCTCGGCTGGGCGATAGCCACCAGCGCCACCTTCGGCGCTGCGGCGACCCTGGTCGGCTGGCGACGGACCAAGCTGCTGCGGCGTCTGCGGCTCGCCCCGGTGTCGACGAGCTCGGTCGTGGCAGCACGCATCGGTGTGACAGTCTCCATCGCGCTCATGCAGATGGTCATCTTCGTGGGACTTGCCGTGGCGCTGTTCGGTCTGAAGCTCTCGGGCTCGTGGTGGATGTCGGTTCCGCTCCTGATCTGCGGGACGCTTTCGTTCATGGCCCTCGGCCTGTTGGCGGGCGCAATCTCGAAGACCGTCGAAGGAGCCACGGCGCTGGCGAACATCTTCGTCTTGCCGATGGCGTTCCTGTCGGGGTCCTTCTTCCCGCTCGACAACGCCCCCCAATGGCTCAACGTGGTTTCGCATCTGCTGCCGCTGAGGCATCTCAACGACGGCATGCTGGACGTGATGGTGCGCGGCAAGGGGCCATCGGCGGCGCTGGCACCGATGGGCATCCTGCTCGGGTTCACCGCAGTGATCTTGCTCGTGGCAAGCCGGTTCTTCAGCTGGGAGACCGACTGAGCGCGTGACCCGAGGTCGCGACCGGCTCTCGGTGACTCTCGGCTCGGCGGGCTCGGCGGCGGTCTGCCGATGAGGGTACGGTCGCTGCATGACCGAAGCAGCTGTACCCCCCGCCCATAACGTCGGCGAGAACCAGCCCGACGAGGCCCAGGTGCAAGAGCGCGTCGACCTCGACCCCGAGCGTGAGCCGAACGCCCCCAACCGCGGCCACGAGACCGAGTACGTTCGCCACGACCTCAAGGACGACTCGAGCCTCGACGAGCCGCTCCGACGAGACGCTCTGGACAGACCGGACTCCGGTATCGGTTCCTGAGCAGCCTCGCGACCTGACGCGTCGGGTGGGCCACCGCGTACCCTTGCGTTCGTGGCCGGACCGGACTTCGCTGAGCGGATCAAGCAGCTCGACTCGACGCTGACGAGCATCGAGAACGTCCTCGACCTCGACGCCATGCGCGGCGAAGTCGAGGCCCTCGGCGCCCAGGTCGCCGCCCCGGACCTGTGGGACGACCAGGCCAACGCCCAGCGGGTCACCGGCAGGCTGTCGGTGCTCCAGGCAGACATCGACCGGGTGACCAGCCTGCGCTCGCGTCTCGACGACGCCGAGGTGCTCGTCCAGCTCGCGCAGGAGGAGTCCGACGCCTCCTCGCTGAGCGAGGCCGACACCGAGCTCAACCGGCTGGCGAAGAGCATCGAGGCGCTCGAGGTACGCACGCTGCTCTCGGGGGAGTACGACGAGCGTGACGCCCTGCTGACGATCCGCTCAGGCGCAGGTGGGGTCGATGCGGCGGACTGGGCCGAGATGCTGATGCGGATGTACCTGCGCTGGGCCGAGCGGCACGACTACGGCACCGAGGTGTACGAGACGTCGTACGCCGAGGAGGCGGGCATCAAGTCGGCGACGTTCGCGATCCGCGCCCCGTATGCGTACGGCACCTTGAGTGTCGAACAAGGTACCCACCGGCTGGTGCGCATCTCACCCTTCGACAACCAGGGCAGGCGCCAGACGTCCTTCGCGGCCGTCGAGGTCGTGCCTGTCATCGAGCAGACAGACGAGATCGACATCCCGGAAGACGACATCCGGGTCGACGTGTTCCGCTCATCCGGGCCGGGAGGGCAGAGCGTCAACACCACCGACTCCGCCGTCCGGCTCACCCACCTGCCCACCGGCCTGGTCGTGGCGGTACAGAACGAGAAGAGCCAGCTGCAGAACAAGAACACCGCGATGGTGATCTTGAAGGCGAAGCTGCTCGCCTTGAAGCGTGCCGAGGAGAAGGCGACGCTCGACGAGATGCGCGGAGACGTCGCCGCGTCGTGGGGGGACCAGATGCGCAGCTATGTCTTGAACCCGTACCAGATGGTGAAGGACCTGCGCACCGACTACGAGGAGGGCAACCCCTCCAGCGTGCTGGACGGCGGCATCGACGACTTCATCGAGGCCGGAATCCGCTGGCGCCGGTCCCACATCAGCGCCTGACCCCTCGCCTTTTTGCACCCGAAAGATCCGACTCTGAGGTAGTTATAGCAACACCAGAGTCGGATCTTTCGGGTGGTGACGGATCCGGTGCGCGGCGTGCGCTCCGACCTCTGCGGAGGTCGCCTAAACTCGGGCCAGTGATCCGGTTCGAGAACGTCAGCAAGCTCTATGACGGCCAGCACCGCCCTGCTCTCGACACGGTGGACGTGGACATCGAGAAGGGGGAGTTCGTCTTCCTGGTCGGTGCATCCGGCTCCGGCAAGTCGACCTTCCTGCGGCTGGTGCTGCGCGAGGCGCGCCCCTCCACCGGAAGGATCTACGTCGCCGGCAAGGAGATCAACCGGCTGGCCGGCTGGAAGGTACCTGGCCTGCGCCGCTCCATCGGTACCGTCTTCCAGGATTTCCGGCTGCTGCCCAACAAGACGGTCACCGAGAACGTCGCGTTCGCCCTCCAGGTGATCGGGAAGCCCAAGTCGGCGATCGAGAAGCTCGTCCCGGAGACGCTGGAGCTGGTCGGGCTGGAAGGCAAGGGCGCGCGTATGCCCGACGAGCTGTCGGGCGGAGAGCAGCAGCGAGTCGCCATGGCACGTGCCTTCGTCAACCGGCCCATGATCTTGCTCGCGGACGAGCCGACGGGCAATCTCGACCCCACGACGTCGGTAGGGATCATGAAGCTCCTCGACCGCATCAACCGCACCGGTACCACTGTCGTGATGGCAACCCATGACTCCGGAGTGGTCGACCAGATGCGCAAGCGGGTCATCGAGCTGGAGGCGGGCGCCGTCGTGCGCGACCAGGCTCGCGGCGTTTACGGATACCAGAGCTGAAGGAGGTCGAGTCGCCATGCACATGAGGTATGTAGCCAGTGAGCTCGGCACGGGCCTGCGGCGCAACGTGTCGATGACGATCGCCGTCATCTTGACGATCTGGATCTCGCTCTCCCTGGTCGGCATCGGCTTGATGATGCGGTCGCAGGTCGGGATGTTCGAGAAGTACCTGGGCGGCCAGCTCGAGGTCAAGATCGTCTTCTGCGCGAAGAACTCGCTCACGCCGTCCTGCGTCGGGGGCCAGGCGACCCCCCAGCAGGAGAAGGTCGTGGAGACCACGCTGGCGCACAGCCAGTACGTCTCCGGATACCGGTACGAGACGCGCGACGAGGCCTATCGCGGCTACCAGATCCGCTCCGACAACGACCAGAGCCCGTCGATCGCGGGGATCCTCAAGCTGAAGCCCTCGGACATGTCCACGTCGTACTGGGCCACGCTCGCCCATCCCAACGACAACAAGGCTCTGGTCAGCCAGGTGGCGAACCTTCCGGGCGTGGAACAGGTGGTCGACCTGCGCGATCGGCTGGCGCCGCTGTACGAGGTGCTCAACCTGCTGAAGTGGCTGGCACTCGGGGCCGCGGCGCTGCTCGTGGCCGCTGCCGTGCTCCAGGTGTCGAACACGATCCGGCTCGCCGCGATGGCGCGTCGTCGAGAGATCGGCATCATGCGCCTCGTCGGCGCCTCGAGCCTGTACATCCAGCTGCCGTTCCTGCTCGAGATCTTGTTCGCCGCGGTACTGGGGGCGGCGTTGGCCTGCGGGGGGCTGGCGGTCGGCATGCGCACGGTCGTGCCGTGGCTGCACCACCACACGGGTCCGTGGCCGTGGGTCGGCTGGAGCGAGGCCAGGCCGGTTCTGCTGGAGATGGTGGCGGTCGGGGTGCTGCTTGCCGTGGTTCCGACGCTGCTGATGACCCGCAAATACCTCAAAGTCTGATGAGTCGTCACAATCTCGATGGCGCCTGTCGGCAATTGGATAGCCCGCAGCCTTACATTCCCGCTAGTGACCAGATCCGCTTACTGGCCGATGGACCCATTGCTGGAAGGGGCACATCTTGTACCAGGCCACGAAAGCGACTGTGAGCCTGATTCGGTCGGCTTGGGTGAGTGGACCAGGATTCTGCCTGTCGAGGTACCGCGAATAGAACACGAATAGTCTTCTGCGTGGACTTGATGACAACCATAGTCGGATACCCCTGGCCCAATCGATTGCAGCCTCTGCAGCAGATTCCTCTGGAGGCTCAATACCTGGCAGGTCGGATGGGTGTCCCCAATGTCTGGCGTCTAGCCAGTTGCACGCCTCGTGGCCAGCATCGAGCAGGGTCGATCTGCTTGCGATGCCAGCGGGAACGCTGTGCAGGTACGAATGCTCCAGCGCGAAGTGAGCGATGAGCGTTGCGATCACAACCACCGCAGTTGCTATCGCCGTGAAAACAGAAAGGCCCCGCACAGAATCGGTTGCTCCATGGGTGACGCTTACTGTGCCACCTCAGGGTGATGAGGACACCAGAGACGAGAGCAACCGCGAAGACGGCGAGCAGCATTCCCCGGTCCCCAGGTGGCGGCAGAGCTTCGGGCCTGGTGGAGTGTTGAGCAAGGAACAGTTCGAGGATGATGAGCAGCCCGTAGGCAGCGAACCCGGCGAGGATGGTTGAGCCGAGGCAGACAGCACCAGTCCGTGTCCGTCGTGATGAGGTCTCCATGGGGCTGACAACGACGAGGGCGATTTCGGGTTACTGACGGATATTCGCGGCTTTACCGCTCCGGATTGGGAAGCACCTCAGGCGTGACAACACAACACACGCGGCAAGACGCCCCGCAAGTACCTGCAGGTGTCAGGCGCGCAGCAAGATAGACGAGTTCGAGCACTCCGAGCACTGGCCGACGTGCACAGACCCCGTCAGACTCGTGGTCATGCATCGGTACTTGCTCGACAACGGGACCGTCTTGTCGGTGCAGGAGCCCGCGGCAGATGGACCCGAGGCCGCGTCGGCGCTGGCGGTGCTGTTCGACGGCCGACCGATGATCGAGGAAGGCATCCCGGACACGATGCGGTCGCTTCAGGTCGGGGGTGCCGTCGGACCGCTCACAACCGTCTACGTCGAGTCGATCGAAGGCGCAACCACCCGAGGACCGACCCGTGTGGCATCACTGACCGACCCTGCTGTGCTTGACCGCTTCGTTGCCGCTTTGCAGCGCTTCCTCGTCGACCGACCGGGGATCTCGCAAGACCGGGCGCGGCGCGTCGTTCTCGGGCACAGCCTTGGCGGCAACGCGGCGCTACACGTCGCCTGCCGCCGGCCGGACCTGTTCGGCGCCGTCGCCACGGGTTCGGCCGCTCTGTGGTGGCCCGGCGACGAGGTGCAGATGCCGGGTAGCCACGTCGTCGACGAGATCCTCGCGTCCAAAGAACTGCGCTTGTGGATGCAGGCCGGCAGCACCGAGGGCCCCGCCCTGCTGCCGAGCAACAGGGACCTGTGGGAGCGCGCCGACGCCGCCGGTCTCGACCTCGTCCACGGTGAGCATCCGGGTGGACACGAGCTGTCCGCGTGGCGGAGCGGGCTGCAGCAGGCGCTGCCACACCTGCTCCAATAGGCACTGCTACCGCGCAGCTGCTGATGACCCGCAAATACCTGAAGGTCTGAGTCGTCGTGCAAAGGGCAGACCGGTCCTCCGGGCCAGAGTCGACGGGAGTGTGAGCGTCGCACGCAGTGCGACGAAATCGTACCCTGGCGCTTGGATCGACACCCGCCTGCAGCGGAAGCACAAGAACCTAGGCTGTCGAGGCGATGGCCCCTAGGTGGGACTGCAGGGTACCGTGGCGGGTCATGCGGGTGCTTCCCACCGGGACCCTTTCGCTGCTCTTCTCGGATATGGAGGGCTCGACGAGGCTGCTCGCCCGTCTGGGCAGCTCCTATGCCGAGGTGCTGGGAGCCCAGAGAGCCGCCTTGCGGACCGCTTGGGCGTCGTACGACGGCATCGAGATGGGGACAGAAGGCGACAGCTTCTTCGTCGTCTTCGACTCCGCAGTACACGCGGTTCAGGCGGCCGTGGAAGGACAGCGGAACCTGATGAGGCTGGTCAGCTCCGGTGGGCCCCTGCGCGTCAGAATGGGGATACACACGGGCTCACCGCAGGTGTACGACAACGGATACGTCGGGATGGACGTCCACCGTGCCGCCCGCATATCGGCGGCGGCGCACGGCGGACAGGTGATCGTCTCAGCTGCTACAGCGTCACTGCTCAACCCCCGGGAACTGGCGGTCTCGCTGAAGGATCTCGGCTTCCACCGGCTCAAGGACCTGCCACAGTCCGAGCACCTGTACCAGGTGCTCGCGCCAGGGTTGCTGGACGAGCTCGCCCCGGTGCGTTCGTTGGGCGCGACGACGGGGCTGCCTGCCGAGGTGACCCATCTGGTGGGCCGGGTGTCCGAGTTGGACGACCTGCTGACGTTGCTCTCGGCTCCTGATGTGCGGCTGGTCACCTTGACCGGGCCCGGAGGCAGCGGCAAGACCAGGTTGGCCAACCAGTTGGCTCGGCTCGCAGCTCACCAATATCCCGACGGTGTCTTCTTTGTTCCACTTGCTACGGCGCTGTCCGGCGCCGACACCTGGGAGCTCATAGGACAGGTCCTCGGTCTGGCTGCGGAGAGCCGTACGCCGGCTCGACTTCTCGAGGAGATTCGGACACGTCACGCTCTCCTGGTCTTGGACAACCTCGAACAGGTGACGGGTGTCGGCGCTGTTGTCACCGAACTGCTCACCAATGGTCCCTTCCTGACGGTCGTGGCTACTTCGCGCCGAAGTCTGCATGCCCGAGGAGAGCACCAACGACCTGTCGGTGGCCTGGGACTGCCGGTGGGGTCCGAGCCGGGTTCAGTCTCCGCGTCCGACGCCGGTCAGCTCTTCGTCCAGCACGCTCGAATGGTGCGGCCGGAGTTTCGGCTGGATGAAGCGAACGCGGCCGCCGTAGCGGAGATCTGCACTCGCCTGGACGGCCTCCCGCTCGCTATCGAGCTGGTGGCTGCGAGGGTCAAGGTCCTCTCCCCGGGCGCGCTCCTGCCCCGACTGACGCATGCCCTGGACATGGGCGGGCAGGACGCTGACCGGCCCGATCGACAGCGGACCATCAGGGCGGCCATCTCCTGGAGCCACCGTTTGTTGTCGCAGGAGCAGCGCGAGCTCTTCGACCAGCTCGGGGTATTCGTCGGCGGAGCTGACCTCCCGGCCGTCATGGAAGTCATCCCGGCGGAGTTGCTCGGTGGTGGAGACCATCTGGATCTGATCTCGGACTTGGCCGATGCGAGCCTGCTGGTGCTCGACGATGGACCAGACGGTGACCCCCGGATCACTATGCTCGAAACGATCAGGACTTATGCCCGCGATCAACTGCAGACCAGTGGCCGTTGGGAGGCCGCGGCGGAGCGCCACCTCAGATACTTCCATCGAGCCGTCGGCATCGCTGCCCCAGATCAGTCGTCAAGTGGGCGAGTGGACTGCGCCTGGATGGACGCCAACGCGCCGAATTTGCTTCAGGCACTGAAAGGGGTCACCGGCGACAGCGGCCCAGGGGCGGGGAGTCCGCCGCAAGAGCGGCTTTCGCTCGGCCTCCAGCTCGCGGACAAACTCTATATCGGGCTCTGGCAGTTCGGGCGGTACGAGGAAGGGCACGAGTGGCTGGGTCGTGTCGTGCAGTGGGCTGCAGGGAGCCAGCCAACCATAGACCTGGCGGCGGTGCTGGTCAGGTGGCAGTTCACCTTGACGGTGCGCGGAGACCTTGCTGCAGCGACGGCGGTTGCCGCAAGACTCATGGAGATCGCTGACGAGTCAATGGATCCGGAAGTCAGAGCGCTCGCTTATCGCACGTTCTCGTTCAACGAGCTGGCGTTGGGGCGATCGAACGTACCTGCGATGACGCGTGCACTGCAGGCCGCGCGCCTCGCGGCGCAACCCGTTTTCACTTCGCTGTGCTTGCAGGATCTCGCGATGCATTCGCTCGCCGAGGAAGACACAGAGTCAGGGCTCGAGTGGTTTCGCAAGGCTGTTGAGCAGGCTGTCGGGTTCGGTAACCTGGACTTAATTGCGCTGGCGCGCCACGGTGCCGCCTCGACCTTGCGACTTCTAGGGCGTCACGAGGAGGCTCTGCTGGAGTTCCGCGAGGTATTGCCGCAGTACCTCGCGACTCGGCGCGAGGAGGGCATGATCAACCTCGCGGAGGACGTCGCCTGCCTGTTCGCGGACCTCGGCGACTGGCGCACGGCCGCTCGACTGATCGGTGCAGCAGACACCGCCAGGGCAGACTTGCACCACAAGCGACCTGATTACCAGGAGGGTGAGATCCGGCCATCGCTCGAGCGAGGCAAGCAGGCGCTGGGCCACGATTGGGAGTTGCACTACCGAGAAGGCGCCGCCGAGCATGCGCTGGAAGACGAGCTTCGGTTGGTGCTCGGCTCCAGCGACCCTCAACCTGCTGGCTAGCGACCACAGATCGAGGGGCGATTTGCGCGGGTCGAGGGGTTGACGGCAGGTCCCGACCGGCAGTCAACGTTGGAGGTGAGCCAGAACGTCCGCTGAGGGTAGTGCGGTAGGGGACCGTTGGGGCCTGCCACTCAACCTTTGACGGAGGCACGACCCCGCGCGGGAATCCGCGAAACGGCTACCACTGTGGGTTACGGTCGGACTACCAACCGACATTGCCCACGGAGGTGGTTGGAGTGCTGCCGTCCAAGCCCCGAGCACGTGCGCGAAGAGCACGTGGTGCTGTCGCGCTGGTGGCCTTCGCCTCCCTGTTGGCTGTCGGGCTCGTCGGCCAGCCGGCAACCGGCGCGGGTGACCACCACGGCCTGCATACCCGCAAGCACACGCTCGACAGCCGTATCAACCGTGGCAAGGCCGACGTCGACGAGGTCTCGGCCAACCTGCTCCACGCCAAGGCCCGCTTCGATGTCGCCGTCGCACAGCTGGCTGACGCGCGCGCCCGATTGTCGGCCCTGCGTGACCAGGTACGTACGGCCGCTCGCGTCGACTCCGAGCTGCAGGTGCGCCTCGACCAGGCGGTCATCCGGCTCGACAGCGCCCGCACCGACCTCGCGCACAGCAAGGCCGAGGCAGCGGCGAAACGGTCGGAGTTGACCGGTTACGCGGTCTCCAGCTACTCCTCGGGTGGACTAGGGACCTACGGTCTCGGTGTGGCGCTGAGCTCAGGAAATGCCCAGCAGGCGGTCGACGGCCTGCAGGACGTCGACACCCTCCTGGACAAGCAAGCCGTGGATGTGCAGCAGCTACAGGCGCTGCAGGTACTGCTCGGCCTCACCGAGCGGCGGGTGCAGACCACCACGGACGACGTCGCGGCCCAGCGTAGCGCCGCCGCGAAGAACCTTGCGCTCAAGCGCCTGCTCGAAGCCAGGGCGGTGACGGCGAAGCGCCAGGTCGCCGGCCGCGTTGCCCACCTGCACGCGGATCGCGAACGGCTGGTGGCGGCGAAGCGCAGTGACCTTCGACGCCTCGGCGACCTGCGGGCCGAACGGCGCCGAATCGGACAGCGACTACGACAGGTGGCCGAGCGCCGGGCGCGTGAGCACCACACCACACTGTCGGCGACACCGACGACCACCGTCACGCAGAACGACGGCGGATACCTGAGCTATCCGGTGAAGAACACCTACATCACGTCGCCCTATGGCATGCGGATGAACCCGGTCATCCACGTCTACGAGTTGCACGACGGGACAGACTTCCACGCCGTGTGCGGAACACCGGTGTATGCGGCGGCCAGAGGCAGGGTGACCGAGGAGTACTTCAACATCGGGTACGGCAACCGGCTGCTCATGGACAACGGCTACGTGCACGGGGTAAGCCTGGCGACGTCGTACAACCACCTGACGTCGTACGTGGCCGGGGTCGGTCAGCGGGTCGCGCGCGGTCAGCTCATCGCGTACTCAGGCACGACCGGTTTCTCGACCGGTTGCCACCTGCACTTCATGGTGTACGTCAACGGTGCAACCGTCGACCCGATGACCTGGCTGTGAACCAACCGCTGCGACGGTCGCCCCCGCTTCGCTCGTAGGGGACAATGGACGGATGGTCAAGGAGCGCGGGCGCAACATCATCGCCCAGAACCGCAAGGCGCGCTACGACTACCACATCGAGGACACGCTCGAGGCGGGGCTCGTGCTGACGGGCACCGAGGTCAAGTCGCTGCGGGCCGGTCGGGCGTCCCTCGTCGACGGCTACGCGGAGATCGTCGACGGGGAGGCGTGGCTGCACAACGCCCACATCCCCGAGTACACGCAGGGCACCTGGAACAACCACACGCCGCGACGCAAGCGCAAGCTGCTGCTGCACCGCCATGAGATCGACAAGATCGAGCGCCGCATCAACGAGCGTGGGCTGACGTTGGTGCCGCTGTCGATGTACTTCAAGGACGGCCGGGCGAAAGTCGAGATCGCTTTGGCGAAAGGCAAGAAGTCCTACGACAAGAGGCAGGCGATCGCGACCCGCGACGCCCAGCGCGAGGCCACCCGGGAATTCGGCCGGCAGGCCAAGGGTTTCTGACGCCACCTGCCGTACTGTGGCGTCCAGTGGGAATCTCGGCTGCGGGTTGGCGGTTGTACCGGGTAGCCTGTGGGTGGCCAGCAACTCAGCTGGTCAACAAGTGAAGAGGGGCTGAACGGTTTCGACTTTGGTCGTTGGAACCAAGAGAAGCGAGCCGAGGACCCAGGGTTATCTCGTTAACGATCCTTGGAAACCAATAAATGCCAACTCAACTCGGCATGACTTCGCTCTTGCTGCCTAAGCAGTAATCGAAGGGTCGGTCTGGATTTGCCTCCGTGCCAGTAACCGGCCTCACTGAGGAGGCTTGCTGTAGACGCCCGGTCGCGGGGTGGCTGCAGGACTTCAACAGCGACTGAGCCTGTCGGCAATGTGTCTGCTCAAGTGCCGGGGCTGAGAAAAGCGATACGCAGACTGCGCTCGGAGAATGCTTGGTTCGGCGTCAGAGGACCCGGGTTCGATTCCCGGCAGCTCCACCCTTCCCGCGACACGTCGGTAACGGCCCAGAACTGCCGGCGTGTCGCCCGGGGATTGACGTCTCGGCGATGAGACGTACGCGTTTCTGTGCACAACCGGACCGCGTGCTAGCACTCTTGCCGCACGGCCGCCCAGACCGGACCATGTTCATGTGGACGGACGGGTGCTGCGGCCTCTTCCCGCGCTGCTGCTTGCCGTCACCACGGTGTTCGCCGTGGCGTCGATCCCGGTCTCGGCTGGACATGAGCTGGTCACCGATACCGCGCTGTACCCGGTCAACGGCATCGTGTTGGCGCTTGCCGGCGCGCTGATCGTCTCGCGGCATCGCCGTAACACCCTGGGCTGGTTGCTGTGCGCCATGGGGGTACTCGAGGGGTTCACCGAGCTGATCGAGGGATACGGCTACCACGCCGCCTGGACCGGCTCGATCTTCGTGGCCTGGCTCGCGGCGTTGTGCTCGGCTCTCAATGTCACGTTATTCGGGGTCATGTTGGCCCTGTTCCCGGATGCGCGGTCGCCAGCCAACCGTAGGATCGTCTCGGTAGCAGTCGCTGCTGCCGCGATCTTCGCGGTCGGGGCCGCGTTCGGTCCCTCGGTGCTGATCTCGGGGACGACCCGAAACCCGTACGAGATCAGCGGCCCAGCCTTCGACATCGTCTATGCGGCCGGGCAGGTGCTCGTCCTGGTCGCCCTGTTCGCGGCGATCGTGCGACTGGCGGTGCGGTTCAAGCGCTCGAGCGGGGTGGAGCGCCAGCAGCTGAAATGGGTGGCGTACGCGGTGGCCCTTTTGGCCGTTCCGGCGCCGTTCGCGATCTTCTACTACAACCAGAGCGCGTTGGTTCAGGTCCTCATCGCATTCGGGGTTACCGCGGTGCCGGCCGCTGTGTGCGTGGCGATCCTGCGCTACCGCCTCTACGGCATCGACGTGATCATCAACCGAACACTGGTCTACGGCTCGCTGACCGTGCTGCTCGTCGCGGCCTATCTCGCAGTGACTCTGGCGCTCGGTGCGGCCGTCGGCGACCGGCGGTCGCCCTGGGTCACAGCCGCTGCCACCCTCACTGCCGCGGTGGCGTTCCGACCGCTGCGGCGCCTCGTGCAAGATGCCGTAGACCGGCGCTTTCGCCGGGCTCGCTACGATGCGCTCGCCCGAGTCGATGCGTTCCTCGACGACCTGCGGGCCGGACGAGCCGCGCCCGACTCCCTGGCCGACCTGCTGCGTGAGGTACTCGACCAGCCCGAGCTCGAGGTGGTCTATCCCAGGAACGGAGCCGTGGCCGAGCCTGCGGACGAGGGTCTCGTGGATACCGGCGTCGATCGAGCCGGTGATCTGCTCGCCGTGGTGCGGCATCGCCCGGTCGCCGACGTGTCGCTGATGACCGAGGTGCTCGAACGGGCCGGGCTCGCCATTGAGATCGCCGGGCTGCAGGCCGAGGTACACCATCAACTAGCTGAGGTGAAGGACTCGCGGGCCCGTATCGTCGTTGCCGGCTACGAGGAACGTCGCCGCCTCGAGCGCGACCTGCACGACGGCGCCCAGCAGCGGCTGGTCAGCATCGGGCTGGAGCTGCGCCACGCGCAGCACCTGTTGGGGCCCGGATCTGGCCAGGTCGCCGGAGTGATCGACAGCGCGGTGGCGGAGATCGCCGCCGCGATCGGCGAGCTGCGCGAGCTCGCCCAAGGTGTCCGACCGGCGCTGCTCGACAATGGCCTTGGCCAGGCGTTGCGTGAGCTGGCCAGCCGAAGCGCAGTGCCGGTCGACGTACAGGTATCAGGGGAACGATTCGCAGTCGAGGTCGAGGCCACCGCATACTTCGTCGCCTGCGAGGCAATCACCAACGCGGTCAAGCACGCGCAGGCCGCCTCGGTCGTGGTACGAGCCGAACGCTCGGACGGGCACCTGGTGATCCTGGTCCGCGATGACGGCGTAGGCGGCGCACGCCTGTCGTCGAACGCGGCCGGAGGGTCCGGGCTGCGGGGACTGTCTGACCGAATCGCCGCTCATGGGGGACGGATCAGACTCGACAGTCCACTCGGGCGCGGTACGACGTTGGTCGCGGAGCTGCCATGCGCGTCGTGATCGTTGAGGACCAGGTCCTGCTGCGTGCTGGACTAACCCGGTTGTTCGTCGACGAGGGCCACGACGTGGTGGCGGCGCTGCCGGACGCCGCCGAGCTGTCCGCGCACGTCGGCAAGCTACACCCGGACCTCGTGGTGGTGGACGTGCGCATGCCGCCGACCTTCACCGACGAAGGCACCCGCGCCGCGCGAGCGATCAAGGACAGCTGGCCATCGGTAGGCGTTCTGGTGCTCTCGCAGCACATCGAGGCCATCCCACACGGTCGACTTGGTCACCCGCGGCGGCTTCGGTTACCTCCTCAAGGACCGAGTGCTCGACGTACAGGAGTTCCTCGCGGCCGCGTCCCGGATCGCGGCCGGCGGATCGGCGCTCGACCCGCAGGTCGTGTCAACTCTGCTCTCCTCGACCGGTCCGCGCGATCGGCTCCGGCTGTTGTCTGACCGCGAGCGGACGGTACTGGCGTTCATGGCCGAAGGTCTCACCAACACCGCCATCGCGAAACGGCTGGTCGTGAGCGAGCGAACGGTCGAAGGGCATGTGCGCCACCTGATGCTCAAGCTCGATCTCCCTGATGACAGCGACGCCCACCGGCGGGTACTGGCCGTGCTCGCGCATGTGCAACACCTCGGATCTTCGACGGCATAAGCGCGTTCATCTCCCACGATCGAAGCGGTGCCGAGCGAGTAGACCGCCGGCCGTGGTCGCAATCGAGTGCTAGCACGCTTTCTCGGGCCCCTCGAAGAACCCTAACGTCACGTGTGCCGGTCGATCGGCGACCGGCGAAAACATCACGACCGATAAGGCATCTCATGACTGCAACACAGACTCGTTTGGACACCAACCACGGTGCCGCTCACCGACGGCTCGCCGGCCGGATCTGCTTCTGGGGCGGCCTGGTCGGCCTCGTTCAGGCGATCGTGGTACTCGCGTGGCCGTCGCCGGTTGACTCGGATCGGTACAGCAGCCCGTTCCACCCGACCGGGTTCACGATCGCCCAACTGACCTTCTGCGCACAACACCTCACGCTCGTTGCCGGGCTTTGGGCCGTGCTCGGGATTCCCGTGCTGCGCGCGAAGCGGGTTGCCCGGTTCGGTGCGATCGCCGCGCTGGCGGGGCTGGTTCTGCTCGCAGTACAAGAGCTCGTCGCGATCAGCGCCGCACACGTGTCAGAGGGCAGTTCGCGCGCGACCTTGATCGACACTCTCTACTCCGTGCCGATCTTCCTCACCGCGATCGGCTGCCTGATGACCGGACTCAGCACACGCGGTCGACCATCACGATCGGTCCTCGGCTGGCTGCCAACCCTGCTGACCGCGATCGGCGTCTACGCCTTCGTACCGCTCACACCCGCGGTCGCCGGGCCGGACGCGCTGGGCCGAATCGCGATCGGCGGCTGGATGCTGCTCTTCGCCGCCCTCGGCTGGACCCTCGCCCACCCGCGAACCGCGTCCAACCAGTGGTAGTGACCGCGATGACCTCGGCGAGGGATCGCGGGGATGTCTCCGGGACCGGGCGGGTGCCGTGTGTGGTCGAGCTCGGCGAACTGAGCAAGTCGTTCGGTGCGGTCCAGGCCGTCGACGGGGTCAGCGCCGCTGCAATGCCGGGCCAGGTCACGGCTCTGCTCGGACCTAACGGTGCCGGCAAGACCACCATCCTTCGGATGCTGCTTGGCCTGGTGGCACCGACCGCCGGCACAGCGACGTTCGGCGGCCGGCGGTACGACGAGCTGACTGACCCGGTCCGCCGCGTCGGCGCCGTGCTCGAGTCGTCGCGGCTGGCACCCAGGGCGTACCGCGTGGGACCACCTGCATATCCTCACGACAGCTTCAAGGCTACCGGCGGACGCGCCGTCTCGGGTTCTGGTAGCGACCGGTCTCGCCGACGCCGCGCGCCGGCGGGTCGGCGAGTTCTCGCTGGGGATGCGCCAGCGGCTGGGACTGGCTGCGGCGATGCTCGGCGACCCGGACGTGCTCGTGCTGGACGAACCGACGAACGGTCTGGACCCGCCCGGCATGAGGTGGCTGCGGGAGCACCTGCGCGGGCTGGCCGATCAAGGTCGCACGGTACTGCTGTCCAGCCATGCGCTGGGCGAGGTGGAGCAGATCGCCGACCACGTGCTCGTCTTGGCCCACGGCCAGCTGCTCCGATCGGCCGGACTCACCGAGCTGCGGGCCGAGGCCGGGGTCGGCTCTCGTATCCGGACCCCGGACCCGGACCGGTTCGTCGCGGCACTCGAGGCGGCGGGCTACCGCTGCTCCGGGGTCGACGAAGACGTCGTCGTCGACGCCGCCCCCGAACTGGTCGGTGAGCTCGCGGCGCGGCAGGGTCTGGTGCTGCACCGGCTGATGGCGACGATGGACCTGGAGCACGTCTTCTTCCGACTCATCAGGGACGCCGACCAAGCCCGGCTCGCGGCCCCAGCGGAGACGAGACCGTCGTGACGGCGCTGGTCCGTGCCGAGCTGCTCAAGCTGCGCACCCGGGCCGCGACAGGGCTGCTCCTTGCCACCTTGGCCCTGGTGGCGCTCACGGTGCGTCGTGAACGTCCCCACGGCCGGTACCGCGCACCCCCCGGTGTCGCTGCACGACCCCGGACTGCTGGCCGGCGTCGCGGGGATCGGCTTCGGCGTGCCGGAGGTGTTCATGGTGCTGCTGGGCGGGCTCGCCTTCACCCAGGAGTTCCGCTACGGCACGGCCACCGCGACCTATCTCGGCGAGCCCCGTCGCGGTCGCGTCCTGCTCGCCAAGTGGCTGTCGTTGGCGCTCACCAGTACGGTCGTCACCGGTGCGTCGCTCGTCGTCTCGGTGCCAGTCGGCGCCGCGGTCATCAGGACCCGTGGCGGCGACGCCACGCCGGGACCGCAGCTGTGGCAGACCATCGGCGCTGGGTTCGTCGTGATGGCCGCCTACGCCGTCATCGGTGTCGCCGTGGGGGCCCTCGTACGCAACCAGATCATCGCCGTGGTCGCCGTGCTGGTCTGGATGCTCGTCGTCGAGCAGATCGTCATTCCCGCCTACCCCAACGTGGGGCGGTGGATACCCGGAGGTGCTACCGACTCCCTGATGCAGCTGAGCCCGGCCCTCAATCTCACCGGTCACCTGCTTCCCGCCCCGGTCGGTGCGCTCCTCCTGCTCGTGTACACGGCCGCAGCCGTCGTCCTCACCGTGAAACTGACCCTGCGACGCGATGTCCTCTGACACCTGCGAGACGTCAATCCGGGGCCGACACGCCGGCAGATTTGGGCCGGTGGTGACGTGTCGGCGGGAGGTTGACATCGGTGTTGGTTCGCCGTAACTTACCGTAAGTCATGACGAACGCAGCAGCTATGTTGTCGGTGCTCGGCGACCCGACCCGGCAGGCCATCCTCGACCGGCTGTCCGACGGACCGCTGGCCGTGGGACAGCTTGCCGAGGCGCTGCCGGTGAGCAGGCCGGCGGTGTCTCAGCACCTCAAGGTGCTCAAGGACGCCGGGCTGGTCTTCGACCGCGAGCAAGGCACGCGCCGGCTCTACCAGGTCGACCCGGTGGTCCTCGCTGAGGTACGCGACCACCTCGACCAGATGTGGGCACGTGCGCTGACGGCGTTCGAACAGCAGACCCGACACGACAAGGAGCAACCCGATGATGGAGACCGTTGAGGCGATCCGACGACAGGTCGTCGTCGACGTCGACGCCGAGACCGCGTTCGACACCTTCACCGCGGACATGACGTCGTGGTGGCCCCCCGAGCACCACATCGGCTCCGCGCCGATCGAGCAGATCGTGATCGAGCCGCATCCGGGCGGGCGCTGGTACACCCGCCACGAGGACGGCACCGAGACGTCCACTGGCATGGTGGTCGCCTGGGAGCGTCCGACGCGGCTCATCATCACCTGGCAGATCGGCACCGACTGGGCCTATCATCGCGACCTGGTGAGCACGATCGACGTGCGCTTCGACGCCGAGGCCGGGGACCGGACCCGAGTCACCCTCGAACACCGCGACCTCGAAGCCTTCGGTACCGACGCAGCGGCAGTGCGCCGGACCTTCGAGCAACCGGGGGCCTGGACCGCTACCTTGGCTGCCTTCGCCGCCGAGACCGGCCGCAGAGCGTGAAGAAGTACGTCCTTCTCTACGAGTCAGCCGACGACGTCGCCACGCGAGCGCCGGAGCACTTCCCCGCGCACAGGCAGCGCATCGACGAGTTCCACGCCACCGGCGCCTGATGATGGTCGGCACGTTCGCTGACCGCAGACCCAGGGTTCGATGGCGGTCTTCGCCACCCGGCAAGGCGCCGAGGACTTCGTGGCCGGCGACCCGTTCGTGCGTTCGGGGGTCGTCCGCCGCTACGAGATCCGGGAATGGAACGACATCCTTGGCTGGCACACGGCACCGCCCAACTGCGGGCCGGGCTACTCCGCGACGGGAGCGAACAGCGTCGCCAGCGCGGCCTCCAGCCGCTTGCTCACCGCACGAGAGCCATGCCGGGCGATGTCGTGGTAGTTCTTGTCGTACTGGAAGTACACGTGCTTGCTGTCGATGCGGATCATGTCCTCGTCGCCACGGTGCAGGGCCAGCGCGGTCCAGTTCTCGGAGCCCGTATAGGTCAGCCATGCTGACGTGTCGCCCTTGACGGCGCCGTCGATGAGCATGTACTTCGTGTGGTCGTAGTGGTCAACGATGCCGTCACCGTTGAGGTCGTACCGTGAGTCGCGCAGATCGACCCCGCCGTGCGGGCCGCCCTCGCGGAGTACGTGTACGACGTCTCTCGACGGAGCACCGTAGATGACATGCACCTCGCAGCCCGCATTATCGAGGTCGTGCAGCTTGGTGGCCAGGTAGAGGCCGCGTCGTTGGAGCATGCTGAACATGGCCACCCTGATGATCGTGTGCCCATGGTCTCCCGCGCCGTCGGCCGCGGAGTTGCACCGCACGTCCGACATGGCCTGGTAGACCGGGTCCTCGGCCGGGCTGGCACCGGGCCGCGGGAAGAGGTAGGTCGGTGATACCGGCCGGACTGCACCTGCCGGTACGGGTTCTTGATGGGCGTGTCGAGCTTCATCTGGTTGAACACGTCGACGTAGGCCTTGAAGATCGTCTTGTTGCCGATCAGGGTGTACATGTCGTTCCAGGCCAGGCTGATCTGTGACTGCGTCAGGTTGGCCGACCCCAGCATGACGACGTCTTTCGCGGTGCCCGTCTGCGAGAAGGTGTAGAACTTCGCGTGCATGTTGGCCCGGCGGCCGCGGCAGCCCCGCATGCAGAACTTGATGAAGCTCTGTCGGGTGAATGTGGCTCCCCAGGCCCGTCTTCAGCATGCGGGTCGCCAGCGGTCTCCGCTTGGGGTTGATGACGATCTGTACGTGCACGCCCCGCTTGTACGCGCGGAGCAGCTTCTTCGCGCTGTCGACCCGGTCGATCCCGTATGTCGCGATCCGGATCGTCGAACCCTTCGGGGCATGGTCGATCGCCTGGTCGATGTGGGTCTGGATCGCCTCTTGCTGCGTCAGGGTGCCGACAGGTGCGGGGCGGTTGAAGACCGGACCTCGAGACGGTGCATAGGGGACCGGCCCCGCCAAGACAGGCGCCGTCGTCACGAGTCCCAGAAGCAGCGCGGTGGCGGCGATGAACACCAAGGCCAACCTTCGACCGGTACTGCGACTCATGCGGACCTCCCGTTCCCCACGCGAGAGGCTACAGGGCGGGGGCAGTCAGTGCGGGCTCAATGCTCGTTCCAGGGAAGCGGCTCGCCCGCTCGACGAGGGGGCGAGCCCCGAGGCTTCGCCCGATCGCTCCCGCCTCAGCCGCGCTGGCCGTTGCGGCCTGGACGTCCCCGGCGGAGAGCAAGAAAGTCGGCGTAGTCGAGCAGGCCCTTGGCGAGATGGTAGGGCGACTTCAACTCTCGAAACGCGTCCAGTGCGCTGGCATACGTCTGGACTGCGACCGGTTCGCCCCGCAAGGCCTGGTAGTGCGCGCGTACGCGCAACCGCTCGGCTCTGAGCACGGAGGGTAGCTGTCCCGGCGGAAGCTCGTCGAGCCATCCCAGCAGGTCCGTGACGTCGTCGAGCTGGTTCAGCGCGAGGGCTGCGTCAGCGGCAATGGCCCAGGCCCAGCGGATCCCGTCGTGTCGGGCCCGGAGAGTCTCCCTATGCGAAAGCGCCTGGCCAGCCAATGCGAAGGCCCCGGCGTGGTCGCCCTCGAATGCCGACGCCGCCGCGAGCGCCGTAGCCGCCTCAGAGAAGTCCTGCGGGTCGCCGGTGATCTGCCATCGCGACATGGTCGGCACTACCGATGAGAGTCCCGCTTTGTCACCGCGGAACGATCGCAGCAGGGCCACGCCGTAGCTCAGCAGGGGATCCTCGCCATCGGCGGCTGCGTCGGCCGCGCTGGTGTAGACCTGCTCGACCTCGTCCCAGTCACCGGTCAGCAACAGTGCCTGCATGAGGTTGCAGGCGGCCGTCGACAGCACGTAGCGGTTGCCGGTGCGGCGAGCCTGGACACTGGCAGCACGCGACGCCTCCGCTCCCTCTCGCGGATCGATCGTCATCAAGCCCTCCGCCAGGTTGAGCAGGGCGCGGCTGGTCAAGGCACTGTCTTGGGCCTGCTCCGCGAGCCGCAGACCCTCACGCAGATCGGCATGCCCCTGCGCACCGTGCCCGGCGAAAAGGTGCGCAATTCCACGTGTGACGAACAATCGCGACAGGGTGGCAGCCGGAAGGTCGAGGTCCTGCGCGATCGCGAGAGCCTCCGCCGAGGCTCGATCAGCCGCCGCAACGTTTCCTCGCAGCGGCTCGAGAGTGGCAAGCACGTCGAGCGCCTGCACCGTGTCGGCGTCCGGTTCGGACCGGAGCACGGCCAGCGCTTGGAGCAGCATTGCATGCGCCTGTTCGGGTTGCCCGGTGATGCGCAGCTCCTGGACCTCGCGGGTCGTGGCCCTCGCCGCGTCCCGCACGAGTCCGAGCCGGCGGAACATCGCCACGGCCTCCCGGAAGTACCTGATCGCCGACTCGGAGTCACCTCCGACGCCAGCTGCCCGGCCGGCCTGTTCGCGTAGCCTGGCTGCCGCCAGCTCCGCCTCGGGCCCGGCAACGCGATTGAGCAGATCGGCAGCGTTGCCGTAGGCAGCCGCGGCGGCCATAGGGGCACCCGTCCGCTCGGCGCGCTCGCCCGCCCGGCTCAACATCACCACTGCCCGATCCCGGAGCTCGGCGACATCCGTGTCGTCGGGAACGGCGTGCAACGCTGCCAGGAGGTGAGCCGCGATGACCTCGGCGATCTCGTCGCCGCTGTCGGCGTAGGCAGTCTCGAGGTGGCCCGCGACGGCCAGATGGCGAGCCTTGCGCTCCCTGCGCGCCAACGTGTCGTAAGCGACCTCGCGAAACATGGTCTGGACGAAGCCGTAGTGCCCCTGCTCCGGCGACAGGGGATCCGCGCGAACGCTGAGCACCTCGCGACGAAGCAGCTCGGCCAGCAGTCGGCGAACGTCGGGCTCGGGCTGGCCACTCACGGCGACCAGCGCATCAGCCGGAAAGCTGGTGCCGAGTACGGCTGCGTCGGCCACCAGCGACCGCGCAGCCGGGTCGAGGGCGTCCAAGCGCGCCGCCAGCAGCGACTGCAGCGTCGCCGGCACTCCCAGCTCGCCGATGTCACCGACCAGGCTGTACATGCCTTCGACGGGCTGTACGACGTCTCGGTCGACGAGCATCCGGACCGTCTCTACCGCGTACAACGGGATGCCCTCCGCCCGCATGGCCACGGCCTTCTTCGCAGTGTCCGGCATGCCTGGTACGAGTCCCTCGAGCAGCAGGTCCATGGATGGCGCGTCGAACGCGTCCAGGGTCATGGTGGTGCCGTTGCGACGCCCAGCTCCCCACCCGGGCCGCCGCTCTTGCAGCTCGGGTCGAGCCAGGGTGAAAACGAAGACCGGGACGGGGCCGGCCCAGTCCAGTAGATGCTCGAGGAAGTCGAGAAGCCCTGGGTCGGCGTAGTGGAGGTCCTCCACCAGCAACACCACCGGTCCGGTGCTCGCGAGCCGCTCGAAGAACAGCCGCCACCCGGCAAAGAGCTCCTCTCTCGGCAGCGACCTGCCGGGTCCGGCGGTGCCGACGTCGAGCAGCTGACCGAGGCGTGCGCTCACGTAAGCGCGCTCGGTCGGGTCTCTGCACCACTGCTCGAGTCCCGCTGCGAGCTTCTCCGCCGCGACGGCCGTGCGGTCCTCCTCCGCGATGCCGAGGCGTTGCCGGACCATCTCCGCCAACGCCCAGAAGGCCACCCCCTCCCCGTAGGACAGGCAGCGGCCACGATGCCACAGCACGTCGTCCACGAGCCCGTCGACGTACTTCTCGAACTCCCATCCGAGCCTTGACTTGCCAACTCCCGCCACCCCGCTGACGCTGACCAGCCGCGGGGCGTTGCGGTCCGCGCAGGCGTGGAACAGCTCTTTGACCAGCCGAAGCTCCGGGTCGCGCCCGACGAACGGCGCCTCCAGCCCGTCATGGCGCTGGGCGCCCTGGACGCCAGACAGCACCGGACCGGCCTGCCACAGCGCGATCGGACGCGCCTTGCCTTTGACGGCGTACTCACCTGCCGGGGTGAACGCCACCGCGGCGCGGGCGACCCGCCAGGTCCCCTCGTCCACGAAGACGGCGCCCGGCCTCGCTGCCGTCTGTACCCGGGCGGCGGTGTTCACCGCGTCGCCGGCAACCATCCCTTCCGACAAGGCCCCGACGGTGACCGCGACCGGTCCCGTGACCACTCCCGCACGCGCGGACAGGCCGTCCGCTCTAGCCTCCGTACCCAGATGTGCAACGGCGTCCACCAGGTCGAGGCCCGCGCGGACGGCACGCTCCGCGTCCTCCTCCGTAGCCGTGGGGGTGCCCCAGACGGCCATCACGGCATCGCCGATGAACTTCTCCACCACTCCGCCGTAGCGGCCGACCACCGTCCTGGCGACACTGAAATAGCGCGACAACAGCTCGCGCACCTCTTCGGGATCCCTCGCCTCCGACAGCGTGGTGAAACCGACGAGGTCGCAGAACAGTACGGAACAGACCCGCCGCTCGGCGATCTGTGCCGCCAGCGCGGCCGGAGCCGGTTGACCCCCTGCCAGCGGATCTCGAGGCC
The DNA here is from genome assembly GCA_963824115.1 of uncultured Actinomycetota bacterium. GTDB lineage: Bacteria > Actinomycetota > Actinomycetes > Propionibacteriales > Nocardioidaceae > DASQEH01. Next base: position 127,758 of record CAWGOA010000008.1, on the reverse strand, counting down.
CGGCCACCCGGTCGGCGGGCATGGGCGGGAGCGGCGACCCACACTCGCCGCAGAACTTCGTCCCAACTGGGTTGACGACGCCGCAGCGCGCACATGCCGGCGCCAAGGATGCGCCACACTCCCCGCAGTACTTGTTGTCGGCGGGGTTCTCCGTCCCGCATGCCGCGCACTGCATTTTCACCTCCGGCCGTTCACGTCGTCAGCGAGCAGTTTCGCCTGGGGCGCAACGATGCCAGGTTGAACGGTAGATCTGCCTCGCGGCTCGATCAATCTTCAGCCCTGCCGAATCCGTCGACCTCGTGCCCGGACGTGCGACCAGGATCTAGCGGCTTTACCGGGCGGTACGGCGGACAGCGGCCGTGATCCCTCGAGCACAGTGCCAACCAGACGGTTGGGTTCGCCGGAGTGTCGCGGACCAAGAGCAGCACCTACGCGGCACCCATGACAACGTCGCCCTCATGACCCACGAATGTCGGTGGGTCGCCGTCAGAGATCTCCCTCGCTAATGCGTCGACCTCGTCGTCTGTTCGCGACGGCGCATGGTGAATCAAGACGAGGCGGCCGACACCGGCTTCGCGGGAGAGGCGCCGGGTCTCACCGAGCGTCGCATGCCCGAATGCGTGGGCGACCGCGTGCTCGGAGTCCGCGAACATGGCTCCGTGGCAGAGCAGGTCCACCCCCCGCGCCAGTTCGCGGCCCGGCCCCGGGTCGACGTCGGGATGGTGGTCCGGAAGGTACGCCAAGGACATGCCGTCGGCCTCGACACGGAATCCGAACGTCCGCCCACCCTTGTGTGGCACCTCGGCAGCCGTGACGCGGCAGCCACCGGCGATGAAGGTACCTGCGTCGACCGCCTCGAAGCTCCAGTCCCCGCGTAGCCCCTCCGGCCCGATCGGGAAGTGCGGCGGGGACATCGCGCGACGCAGCAGCTCGGCCGCCGAGCCAGGACGTTCCGGGGAGGCGTCGCCCTGCGCGGGCAGCAGCAGCCGTACCCGGGCGTCATCGCGGTCGCCCGCGGCGAAGAACGGTAGGCCGTGCACATGATCCCAGTGCAGGTGGGTCAGCACGATGTCACCGCGGAAGGCGTCTCCTGCGAGCGAGCGGGTCACCGCCGTGAGTCCGGTTCCCGCGTCCAGGAGCAGCGTGGGCGAATCGTGCCCGTCGGGCGTGATCGCCACGCAGGAGGTGTTGCCCCCAACGCGCAGGAAGTCAGGTCCAGGCGCCGCGGTTGAGCCACGGACGCCGTGCAGTACAACGCGCATCAGGGCACGCCATCGCCGTACTGCATACCGTGGGTCACCTCCGCACCCGCCCGCCCTGGCCGGACTGCCCGAAGCCTAACCAGGAGCTCACCGGTCCCGCCGCACAGGCACCCTGAGGCCAAGCGAACGTCCCGCGAGCGGGCATCACCGCGGCAGGCGCTGTCGCCGTCCTCTCGGCGAGTCATCCTGACCCGCTCGACGTCAGTGGCGATGGCGACTGGCCAGTACGACGAAATCGTCCCAGGTGATGCCACGCAGCGAGTCCTGCCTCAGCAGGCCGTGCCAGATGGGCCTGCCTCGGTTCTCCTGTTCGGCCTTGAAGGTGGACGGGCCGCCTGCGTTGTCGCCGAAGTAGCAGCCGTGCTGCTGGAGCGTCCGCGCGATCACGAGTCCGGCGGGCGACAGACCCCGCTTGCGGAGGTCGACGTGGCGACGGATCTTGATCCGTTCCCCTTCCGCCCCGAAACCGTTCTGACCGCTTTCACAGCTCACCATCGGGTTGCGGAACCCGTCAGCCGAGCGGGTCTCCGTCATGTACATGTGGAGGACGTGGCCGAGGCCGGTATGGTGCGCGATGCCGTAGTCCACGAGGTCCCTGCGGATCACCATGGCATCGCTGATGCGTCCTCGGCCGGTGAAGTTGTGCCTGTCGTCGCTGTGGGGGTTGACACCGGTCAGGCCGTTCGACCGGTGATAGGTGATTCCCGCGCTCTGCACATGGATGACGTGGTGCCCGTCGAGGCCGGCGCCGGACCCGAACGCTGTGTACCCGGAGGCGCGGTCGATCACGCAGAACGGTGAGTCGGCGGTGTTGGTCAGCATCGACCCCAACCACTCGGGTGCGTGGAAGCCATGCGTGCGGAGGATGGCGCATTCCGGCTGAATAGAGCCGGTCAGCCTCCAAACCGGGTCGTGTCGAGTCCCCATCGCGTACGCCATGCCCCAGTCGCTGCCGCCAACTCCGCTGATGGTGGGATACCGGGTCCCCGCCTGGTCGTGGAACGTCTTCATGAAGTGCCGGAAGGCCCTCGTCCGCGACACGTCGACGGTGCCGGTGGCGGGCCGCTTGAAGTAGGAATGGGCCGTGTACGGCCTGAAGGGTCTCCGCGCGACCGGGCCGGCCCCTTCGGCCATAGCGAGAGAGGGGGCGGTGCCTAGAGCGACGGCACCGGCGCCTGCGGACAGCAGGAGCTGTCGTCGGGTCATGTTCACGGGGCTGACTTCCTTCCTCACATCGTCGCCCCGTCGACACTGATGCGTACGGTAGTACCAACCAAAGTCGTGACGTTACCGTCAGGGGTCCCAAGGCGCTGAGGTGAGCTCGTGATCGACACCATTGGCCGAGTGTTGCGGAGCTGGACCAAGGTGGCCATGGCGAGGGCACGCGAGCGAGGTGTGAAGGCAGTCGTCCGTGCGCTCCGCCTCACGGGCGCCGCGATCGCCGCCTACCTCGTCGCCGAGCAGCTCTTCCCGGGGACGCGGCCGCTGCTGGCCTCGCTGACCGCTCTACTCGTCGTCCAGGTGACGCTGTTCAGCACCTTGAAGAGCAGTGTCCAACGAGTCGCGAGCGTCGTCGCCGGCGTCGTGGTCGCGCTGTTCTTCTCGGATATCGTCGGTTTCACCTGGCTGAGCCTCGCCGCGCTCATCGCGGCGTCGATCATGATCGGACAGCTGCTCCAGTTGCGCGAGCAGATGCTCGAGGTGCCGATCAGCGCCATGCTCGTGCTCGCCGTCGGCGGTGCGGGAGCCTCCGCGCTGGCCCGGATCACCGAGACCCTTGTGGGTGCCGCCGTCGGCGTGTTGTACAACGTCGTGCTGCCGGGCCCCGTGCAGTCACTTTCTGCGGGCGAAGCCGTCGAGTCCTTCGCCGAAGACATGGCCGAGCTGTTGCGTCATATGGCCGACGAGCTGGTTTCCGGCTTGACCGAGGAGAAGGCTGTTCGCTGGTTGGACTCGACCCGTCGGCTCGCCCGCGACGTTGGCCGTGTCGACCGGGCGCTCACCCATGCCGAGGAGAGCCGCAAGCTCAACGTACGGGCCCTGGGGACCATGGACACCGCTCCCAGCCTACGCAGCGGACTGGACGCACTCGAGCACAGCGTCGTCGCCCTGCGCTCGATATGCCGGGTGATCGTCGACCAGGTCCGTGCCGCGCCTCCCGACGCGGAGGGCGGCTACTCGACGGACATACGCGAGGTGTTCGCCGTACTCTTCGTGGACCTGGCTGCAGCGGTCACCGCCTTCGGCCGGCTCGTCCGGGCTGAGGCCGATGTCGCGGCCGACCCCGACGAGACCACGCTCGCGACTGCCCTCGACACGGTGCGCGAGGCTCGCGCCCGCCTGACGGACCTCCTCCTTCTCGACCCGCACGACGACCCCGAACGGTGGGCGCTCGACGGCACCTTGCTCGCAAGCGTCGAGCGGGTACTGCGGGAGATAGACGTCGAGGAGCGAGTACGCCAGCGAGCGCGGAGGCTGCGGGAGTGGGAGGACCGGACAACGCCCGCGCAGGCTGTCGACCGGCTGCGCGCGACGTCTCGTCAGGTCGTCGGGCTGCCGATTCGCCGTCAGGAGCCGCCCGGACCCGACGCATGAGGTGGCCCGCCCACGAGCCGCACGGTGCGGCACGCTGGTCGGTTCACGCTGGAGGCCGCCACGCTCTCGCCCTACCGAACGATTCGGCCCACGAGTGCCTATAGCCACCTGACGGTGGAATCGTTCGGGTTTTCGGAATGGGATTCAGCCACCGGCCGGCGGCTACGGCGACTCGCCCGTTCCCCTTCGGCGGTCCCGCTCGTGATGCTCCTCCACTATGCCGGTGGCCGACTGCAGCGTCGGTACGTGGCCGTTGACGGCGGTGAGGAACGACTCGCGGTCCAACGCAAAAGCCGTCACAGAGGTCGCGGCCATTGCCGTCGCCGTCCGCGGACCGCTGCGCAGCAGGGCGATCTCGCCGACGCCCGACCCCCTTCCGAGCATCGAGATCCGCTGGCCCCCTTGAAGGATCTCGACGCTGCCGTCGGCGATGGCGTAGTAGCTGTCACCTTCGTCGCCTTGTCTGATGATCACCGCGCCGGGGTCGTACTCGACGCGTCGCAGCGCACGGGCCAGTCCTTCCAGCGACGGGCCGGGCAGGACGCGGAAAAGCGGGATCGACCGCAGCAGGGAGATCTCGACGATCGGTACCTGGGCGTGCTGGTCGATCCGCATCAAGAGCCGGCCCTTGACCGCGACGACGAGTGGCAGCACGGCGGCCACGCCCGCGAGCGCGACGTCGTCGCCGCCCAAGGCGATCAGAGCCGGGGCCAGCACAGAGCCCACGGCGACCCCCGCCGTACTGAGCCCCTCCGCCAGTCCGAACACTCGCCCGACCATCTCCGAGGCGACGGCCCGCTGGAGGAGCGTGCGGGTCGCGACCTCGAAGAGCGCGCGGCTGCCGCCTACCAGGGCCAGCAGGGCGACGACGGCACCTCGGTCAGAGGTCAGCGCCGTAGCCGCCAGCGCCACCCCGAGGAGCACCGCGTTGAATGCGATCACCGGTCCGAGCCGGCGGCCGATGAGCAGCGCGGCCAGGCTGCCCAGGACGACCCCGCCGGCACCGTAGGCCGTGTTCAGGTACCCGGCCCAGGCTTGACCCGCCCCGAGCACGTCGATGGCCACGACCACGAAAAGGACGTCGAGGGCACCGACGACGACATCCTCTGCGGCGAGCATCCCGACGAGCAGCCGTGTGGGTCGGCTGCGATAGACCTCGCCGAAGCCGTTGGCGATGTGGCGCAGAGTCGACGTCTCGGTCTCGTCAGGGCTCGGAGGGGCGGCGCGCAGCGGCGACACGAGCACGAAGGCGCCCGCCAGCAGCGCCGCCGCGGCGGCGAACACGTAACCGACGCTCGCGTACGCCAACGTGATGCCGACCATCGCACCGGCCAGCATGATGCTGAGGCTCTCGATCCACCCGATGACGACGTTGGTGGCAGTCAGCTCATTGACGTCGCGGGTCAGCGCCTGGAACGACTACGGCCTGTGCCGGGCGGGTGGTCGACACGGCGGTGGAGGCGAAGATCGCGCCGGCATAGGCGAAGACCGGTGGCGCGCCGGAGAGGATCGCCGTCGCGGTCGCTGCCGTTCCGATGCCCTGGGCGACGTACCCGCCGGCGAGCATGAGCATCGGCGATCGGTGGTCGGCGAACCCCGACGCAAGTGGCGCCACGATCGCGGCAGGTACCAGCTGCGCCAGGGCGATGAGGCCCGCCTGCGTCGCGCCGCCGTGGGCGTACGCGAACACCAGCATGGCGATCCACACCCCGTACTCGGTGACGATGAACAGGGCGTACGCCGCGACGACTCGGACCAGTGCTCCGCTTCTGGCCACCTGGGCGAAGATCCGCAGCGGCGCGGTCACGCAGGCAACGCTAGCGGTACGGGAGGGGCCCCCGGCTCCTGCTCCTCGACCCTCCTCGCGACACGTCAATCCGTGCTCGACACGCCGGTGGAAACGGGCCGCTGGTGACGTCTCGCGCAGAGGGGGGTCAGGCCTTGTTGCTGCTGCCAGGTCCTTGAGGATCCGCTGGCTGGCGAGCTTGCCCGGTGCTCCGATGACGCAGCCGCCGGGATGCGTACCGGAGCCGCACTGGTAGTAGCCGTCGATCGGTGTGCGGTACGAGCTCCATCCCGGCGCCGGCCGGAAGAAGTACATCTGCGGCGCCAGGAACTCACCGGCGAAGATATTGCCCTCGCTCAGCCCCACAGTCCGCTCGATGTCGAGCGGGGTGACGATCTCGCGGTGCAGAACCAGGTCTCCGAAGCCGGGGAAGAACGACTCCAGGGTCGCCTGAACGGTGTCGGCGAACCGCTCGCGCTCGGTGTCCCAGTCGCTGCCCTTGAGGTGGTAAGGCGCGTACTGGATGAAGCACGACATGACGTGCTTGCCGGGAGGGGCCATGTCGGGGTCGATCACCGACTGGATCGCGCCGTCGATGTAGGGCCGCTTGCTGTACCAGCCGTACTTGGCGTCGTCGAACGCCCGCTCCAGGTACTCCATCGACGGGCCCATGTTGATGAAGCCGCCGTACTGGTCGGTGCGGTCGGGCAGTCCGGGGAACACCGGCAGGCCGTCGAGGGCGAAGTTGACCTTGGCCGACGTGCCTTGGAACCTGAAGCGGGTGATGTTCTCGACGAGGTCGCTCGGCAGCTCGCGCGGCTCGACGAGCTCGAGGAAGGTCCGTCGCGGATCGAGCGCGCTGACGACGGTCGAGGCGTTGAGCTCGGTGCCGTCGGCCAGTGCCACGCCGATGGCCTGTCCGTCCTTCGTCATCACGCTGTCGACCTCGCAGTCGAGCATGATCTCGGCACCGTAGGCCTGGGCGGCCCGTGCGAGCACCTGGGTGAAGCCGCCGTTGCCACCCTTGTGGAAGGCCCAGGCGCCGAAGTTGCCGTCGTGCTCGCCCAACGAGTGGAAGAGCAGGACCAGCCCGGAGCCCTGCGACATCGGTCCGACCTTCGTCCCGATGATGCCGGATGACGCCAGGTACCCCTTCAGGATGTCGCTCTCGAAGTAGTCGTCGAGGAAGTCGGCGACGCTCCCGGTCAGCAGCCGGACCAGGTCGTGCATGACCTTGGGCTCGACGCCGCGCAGGTGAGAGGCCAGATCCGCCAGGGCCTCGAGGTCCTCGAGCGACTTGCCGAAGATGTCCGGCGGCGCCTTGTCGAAGAGCGGCTTCACCACCTGGCAGACCCGGTTCATGTCGTGCTCGTAGCGCTCGTACGCGTCGGCGTCGTGGGGCGAGTGCCGCTTGATCTCCTGGATGGCCTCGTCGTGGTCGCTGCCGAGGAGCAGGTAGTCGCCGTTCTCCATGGGAGCGAAGGACGACGGCATCAGGATCGGCATGAATCCGTGCCGGACGAGGTCGAGGTCGTGGATGATGTCGGGCCGCAGCAGGCTGAGCGCGTACGAGAACGTGGTGAAGTGGAAGCCGGGGTAGAGCTCCTCGGTGATCGCGGCGCCACCGACGAAGTCACGGCGCTCGAGGATGAGCGTCTTGAGGCCGGCCTTGGCGAGGTAGGCGCCGTTGACGAGGCCGTTGTGGCCGCCGCCGACGATGATCGCGTCGTAGTTTCGGGTGTTCGACATGGGTCAGGCCGTCTTTCGGGGAGGGTTGAAGAGAGGCAGGCGCGCCACTTCGGCGGCGACCGTCCGGTACCGGTGGTCGATGGTGATCTCGAGGTTGACGCGCGAGCCTGCCGAGGCGAGGTCGGGGCGTACCCTCGCCATCGCGATGTGCCGCTGAAGCATCGGCGAGTACATGAGGCCTGTCGCGTAACCGATCCGCTCGCCCTCGTCGTCGTACAGCATCGACTCGTACGACTGCGGCGTCTCGTCCTTCGGTGTCAGCAGGCGGGCCTCTGCGTGCAACCGGTCGAACTCCTGCCAGTCGACCAGCAGCCCTACCGTCAGCCACCTCGAGGACTTGTCGGCGAGCTCCCTGCGCAGCGCGTTGCGGCCGATGAACGGTCGATCGGGGGCGTCGATGCCGCGGAGCATCCAGCCGAAGCCGAGCTCGCGAGGGGTGATCCGCTCGGTGTCGTTGTACGCCAGTCGGCTCGAGCTGAACTCCACGTCGATCAGGACCAGACCGGCCTCGATCCTGGTCATCAAGAGCGCTTCCTCGCCGAAGGGACGAAGCCCCCTGCCCTCGCCGGCCTCGATGACCGCGTCGAGTACCGGCAGCGCGTCGTCGGCGCCGACGAACACCTCGAAACCGAGGTCACCGGTGTAGCCCGTGCGGGAGAGCGTCACCGCGGCGCCGGCGATCTTGGTGTGGCAGAGGTCGAAGAACCCGAGCCCGGTGATGTCGGGCGTCAAAGTCTCCAGGATCTCGCGCGAGCGCGGACCCTGGACCGCCAGCACGCCGTAGTCGTCGCTGACTTCCTCGATCTGCACCGAGAGCCGCCCGATGAGGTCGCTGAGGTACCCGAAGTTGGGCCTGGCCGTCGTCATGAAGAACTCGTTGTCGGAGTGCCGGAACACGACCCCGTCCTCCAAGACGAAGCCGCGGTCGTCGCACCAGATGGTGTACTGCGCCCGCCCCGGGCGGCACTGCCGGATGTCTCGCGTGAGCACTCCCGCCAAGAAGCGCTCGGCGTCCTTGCCGCGGATCCAGTACTTGAAGAGGGGAGACGTGTCGAAGAACCCGGCGCTGTTGCGGACGGCGAAGTACTCGTGCTTGGCGGACATGTCGTACCTGAGCGCGCTCAGGAACCCGGACCAGTGGGAGTACAGCCCGGTCCGGTTGAGCTCGCTGAGGCGTTCATGGAAAGGGGTGGTCTTCATCGTCGCTCGCCGACTCCAAAAGGTGTCATGGGCCAGAGTGGGTTCTCGGGTTCTTGCCAGCCTAGAGGCTCATTGGACAGATGTGCAATAGCGTAGGGTGGCGGCCATGGCCCGAATGGCGCCGGCCCAGCGCCGCGAGGAGATCATCAAGGCGGCGGTCAGCGTGATGCTCAGCAAAGGTATGGCCGCCACCACCGTGCGCGACGTCGCCGACCGGATGGGCACGTCCAGCGGGCTCATCCACCATTACTTCGCCTCGATGGACGACCTGCTCGCCGCAGCCTTCGACCGGGCCGCCGGACTAGACCTCGACGTCACCCGTTCCGCGATGGCGACTCGAAGCCACCCGCTCGAGCGCCTCGCCGCCTTCTTCGCGACCTATGCTCGGGCCGACCAGACGTGGGCCTTCCAGCTGTGGCTCGACGCGTGGGCCGAGGCGGCCAGGCGACCGGCGGTCCGGGCAACCTCCCAGCGGTTGAACGTGGCGTGGCAGCGGTTGCTCGCGGAGACCATCACCGACGGGGTGGGCCAGGGCGAGATGGCCTGTCGCGACCCCGAGGCAGCGGCCTGGCGGATCCTCAGCCTGCTCGACGGGCTGGCACTCCAGGTCGTCGCGCACCCGGGTGACGTTGATCCGGGCTCCGTTATCTCCTGGTCGGTGGCCTACGCCGAGTCCGAGCTCGGGCTGGTACGCGGGGCCATCGACCCAGCACGCTCCGAGCCCCGGGCCGTCATGGCGGTCATGGCACCCGGCTCGCCGGATCCTTCGGTCAGGTAACCGACGCTCACTCCGTCCGCATGCCGGGGTCTGTTCGCGAGCAGCTCATCGGACATCATCGTGGCTGCCCCGGCGAGGTCCTCGCCCAGGTAGGTGCCGGGAACATTTCGCCTGGCGCGCTCGGACAAGAAGGCGTTGCCTGCGTAGTAGATGCGGACACCGGTTCCGAGCAGGCCGTCCATGGACTCGACGGCGGAGCGCCGACCCACGGCCAGGTGAGAGACCATCACCACCGCGACCGCGGGCGTGCCCTCGACGGCGGACAGCAACGCCCGGCCCGGTGTGCGGGCGCCGAGCAGACGGCAGTCCCAGCCTCGTTCCGCCAGGAGCAGGCCCATCGCCTCGAGGCCGAGGGTGTGCAGGTCCCGAGGGCCGCAGGTGAGAATGATGGTCCCCTGCTGCCACGGCGACGGACCGAGATGCAGCAGCCTTGAGAGCCAGGCTCGCGACGCCTCCGTCGCGAGATGCTCGTGTGCCACGTCGCAGCGCCCGCTCTGCCACCACAGCCCGATCTGGTGCATAGCGGGCAGCAGGACCCTCGCGACGGACTCGTCCAGACCGAGCCGGTCCTGCGCCTCGTCCAAGACCGTCCGCAGGCTCGTCGGATCGAGTCGGTAGGCGGCGTCGAGGAAGGCGGCGATGAACGGCTGGTTCGGCCGCGTGGAGCTCGCCTCGAGTCGCACCATCGCCGCAGCATCTGCGGCCCGACGGCCGCGGGCGATCTCATCGCGCATCATCCGCAGCGCGGACAGGTCGACGGTCTGGTACCGGCGGTGACCGCCACGGCTGCGGGGCGTGTCCGGGATGCCGTAGCGGCGTTCCCAGGAGCGGATGGTCGGCGCTGGGACGGCGAGGATCTGGCTCACCGCACTGATCGTCAGGCCGGCGCCGATGTCAGGTTCACCCTCGAGACGGGCCGCTCCCTCGTCCATCTTCGGTGACCTCCGGTCGGCGGCCTGTCCGCCACTCGGCCGTATCTTATGCGTCCGACGGCGTTCGGCGCATGAGACGTCAGTCGAGCAAGGGGCCCGCTGGAGGCTTCACGGCGCTTTCACCAGCGACGATGTCGCGAGACCGTTGGTGACACGTGAAGTTTTGCATAGGTTCTCGGCTTCTGCGGTGAGCTCGCGGATGGTTGAGTGTTCGCGTCATGAAGACCCTCAACGACTCCGTGGCGACGATCACCGCTGGGGTCTGCGCTGCGATCGACTGGGCTGACCATGCAAGCGTCTGTATGAGCTTCCGCGGCGGCCTCGACACCTTGGGGCCGACCGACCCGATCGTGCAGAAGGCTGAGGCGGCCGGGTCAGAGCTGCGTGAAGGGCCCACTGTCGCGGTGTCGCCGGAGGCTCCGCTCGTACACGCCGTGGACGTCGCCGCGGACCCGCGCTGGCCGCGCTATGCCCGAGTGGCCGCTGAGCTCGGCATCCGCGCCCAGACAGGGGTGCTCGTCTCGCTGGCCCGAGATCGCAGTGCCGTCCTGAACGTGTACTCATGGTCGGAGCACGTCTTGGACCAACCTGATGACGAGCTGCTCCGGATCTTCGCCGAGCAGGCCGCCACGGCGATCGACTGTGCCACTCGCGTTGAGACGCTGACCAGCGCTCTCGACGCCAGGCAGGAGATCAGCCAGGCCATCGGCATCACCATGGAGCGCTTCGGTCTCAACGAGACCCGTGCCTTCGACTACCTCGTTCGCGTATCGCAGGCGAGCCAGGTCAAGCTTCGGTCGATCGCCCAGGAGATCGTGGCGCTGGCCAACGCTCGAGACGCCGGCCGGTAGCAGCCGATGCGGCTCGCGGTGTGCGCAGGGGGCTTCCGCCGCGCGGAATCTCACTGTCCGATACCATTTGTGTGACTAAAGGACTACTGTGTGTAGTGATATGGCCCGCCGTATTTCCTGACCCGGGCTCAGCAGCGAAGGGCCGTGACCTTGTCTGTCGACGTCGAATGTGTTGGGCGTCGTTCATGACGTCGATCCCGTGACGCCGGAGTCGTTGCAGAGCCGGATATTCAACGCGCTCGTCGTCGTGTCGGGAGCGGTCCTGGCGGTCGTCGCAGTGGCGATGGTGGCCTTGGACGCGGCCGAGCTCGGCCTCGGTCAGCTGTTCGACATCCACACGGTGAAGCTCTGGACGATCCTCGCTGTACCACTGATCGTGATGATGGGGTACTTCCCGATGCTGATCGGGCGTACCGGCGGCGGGATCGAGATCGGGCTCGAGTCGTGCGTGCTCATCTTCCTCGCGAACGTCGCAACGCCGTGGGAGGCATTGGTTCTCTGGCTCCTCGGGACGACGATCGCGCAGCTGCTGTCGGACAAGCGCCGCGCGACGAAGGCGTTCAACAGCGGTCTCGGTGTTCTCGCCGGGGGCCTTGCCCTGCTCGTGATCTCGCTGACCCGCGCCAGCCGGCCGGCGACGCTGCCGGACCTGATCGCCATGGGACTGGGTGCGGCCGTCTACTTCGCGGTCGACTTCCTGCTATCCGCGATGTCGCTCAGCCTGCAGGAGGGAACCAGCCTGCGGCACGAGGTTGTGCCGACCGGCGCGCTGGCCGCCTTCTTCTCCTTTCTCGCGATCTCGTCGCTCGGGTACCTGGCGGCCCTGGTCGTGTACGCGATGTCCTACGACAACTTGTCGCATCCGCTGCCCCCGTGGTCCGCGGTGCTGCTGGCCGTGCCGGTGATGACGATCCTGGTTGCCTCCAGGGCTCTTTCTCGAGGCGGTGAGCTGGCTCGTCGGCTGAAGGTCCTCTTCGACACGGTGGTACAGGCCCAGAGCGTCAAGGAACGCGACCCGCTCCTCGACGTGCTGCGGGTCGGGGCCGGTGACCTCCTGCACGACCACCGGGTGACGCTGCGCAGCACAGCCCCCGGCTCGCACGAGATCGGTGTGCTGGTGCCCGGCGGTGAGCAGCAGCAGTGGATCGTGGCTCCCGCGCTGAACCGGGCCAGGTCCACCGCCAAGGACGACCAGGCCGGGCTGGCTGCGCTCGTCGTCGTCGCGGAGGACGCGCTCGCTCGGCTGCGCCTCAGCGATGAGATGGCCCACCAGGCCTGGCACGATCCCCTCACCGGGCTGCCGAACCGGTCTCTGTTCATGGACCGGGCAGCGCATGCGATGGAGCTGCAGCGACGGCGAGGTGGCCATCTCGCCGTACTCTTCTGCGACCTGGACGGGTTCAAGCGGGTCAACGACTCGTACGGCCACGCCGCCGGCGACAACGTGCTCACCGAGGTCGGGCGGCGGATCAAGGGTGCCGTTCGCGAGACCGACACCGTCGCGCGACTGGGCGGAGACGAGTTCGCCGTGCTTCTCGAGGAGGTGTCCGACCCGAGCGAGGTCGCGCTGGCCTGTGAACGGATCCTGACGGCGATGCGCTCGCGGTTCCACATCTTCGGCGAGGACGTGAGTGTGACGACGACCATCGGTGTGGCGATGTCCGAGACCGGCGGTACTGCCGACTCCCTGCTGAGCCAGGCGGACCTTGCGATGTACCACGCGAAGAGCCAGGGGAAGAACCGCTACGAGACCTACCGGCTGTCCTTCGGAGACCAGCGCAGCGAGCGGATCGAGTTCGTGGAGAACCTTCGCGCGGCCGTCGAGACGAAGTCCCTGGAGGTGTACTACCAGCCCGTCGTCGACCTGCACTCGCACATGATCGTGGGGGTCGAGGCCCTCGTACGGTGGCGGCGCGACGGTGTTCTGGTGCCCCCGGACCTGTTCATCCCGACCTCCGAGGAGAGCGGCCTGATCGTCGGGCTCGGCGACATCGTGCTCGACATCGTCACCGCCGACGCGCCGAAGCTGGTCGCCGCGGCCGGGCGCACCCTTTCGGTCGCGGTCAACGTGTCGGCGCAGCAGCTGGAGAGCGATGGCTTCGTCTCACGTGTGCGGCAGGCACTGGAAGCCATGAGAGGCGTACACCTCACCCTCGAGGTGACCGAGCGGGACTTCGTCAACAACGAGCCCCGCACGATCGCGGCGATGAACGCGCTCGCGGCTTCGGACGTACGCTTCGCCATCGACGACTTCGGCGTCGGCTTCTCGTCCATGGAGTACCTGCGAAGGCTCCCGGTGAGGATCTTGAAGGTGGACAAGACGTTCGTCACCAACATCGAGCACGACTCGAAGGCCTGCACGCTGGTGCGGTCGATGGTGGTGATGGGCGAGGCGCTGGGCCTGGACGTGATCGTCGAGGGGATCGAGAGGTGGAGCCAGCTCGAGCACGTGTCCTTCCACGCGGGCGCCACCACCGGCCAGGGCTACCTGTTCGGTCGCCCGATGCCCTGTCCCGAGATCGTCCAGCTGTTGTCGGCATCGATCCAGACCTGGCCGGCCCGCCCGGATGCCGGTGCCCTCGCCGATGCGCTGTCGCACATCGCAGAGGCGACCGTCACGCACGCCTGACGACGCTCAGCCGGCCATCTCGGTGCCGGAGCTGATGACGAGGTAACGCTCGTCGTCGACGGCCCTGCCCCACAGCGTCGGGTCGGCGAGAATCCTGACGGTTGCCCGGTCCCGGTGACGGAGCACGATCTCCCGGCACTCGGCGGCCGACACCCCAGCGCCCGTCGACCAACGCCCCTCGATGAGGAGGAGGACTCCGGAGGGCCGCAGCAGCCCCGCCCACCTGGCGACGGCCGCATCCTTGTCGGACAGAGCCCACAGGAGGTGCCGTACCACCACCGCGTCGAAAGACCCGGCGCGGTACGGCGGGTCGGCGGCGTCTGCCTGGTCGAAGCCGACGGCGACCCCGGCCGCCTGAGCCTTGCGTCGGGCCGCCGCGAGCATCTGCGGTGACAGGTCCAGACCGCGAACGCGATGCCCGGCTGCCGCCAGCAGGAGACTGAGAGACCCGGTGCCGCAGCCGATGTCAGCCACATCCGACGGTGCCGGCGGCACGAGCGGGAGGATGAGGTCGGACCAGGCGGACCGCACGACGGCGTCGCGCAGCCCGTGGTCGGGCTCGTCGTCGAATGTTGCGGCCAGGACGTCCCAGTCGTCCGGCGCAGGTGTGTCCACCGGACTCATCTTGCCCTAGCGGCGCCGCGGCGTCTGACAGACTCGGCGGGTGAAAGGCTCGCCCGCGCTGGCACCGTCGCAGGCGACCCTGGAGGGGGCCAAGCGTGCCGTCGCTTTGACCTTCGCGGCGAACGGTATGGCATTCGGGTCCTGGGCCTCGCGCACGCCGGCGGTGAAGTCTGCGCTGCACCTCAGAGCCTCTGGACTCGGTCTGCTCCTGATCTGCGTGTCGATAGGTTCGCTGACCGCCCTGCCCCTGTCCGGCCCGGTGATCCAGCGCGTGGGAACCCGCCGGGCAGTCCTCGTCAGCGCGGGCGCGGAGCTGTGCGGCCTGCTCACCGCGGCGCTCGGCCTGGCGATCGGTCAGGTGGTGGTGACCGGCGTGGGACTGGTGTTGACCGGCCTGGGCATCGGTGCGTGGGATGTGGCGATGAACGTCGAAGGCGCCGAGGTCGAGCGCAGGCTCCGCCGAAGCGTGATGTCGCGGTTCCACGCCGCCTGGAGCCTCGGCAGCGTCACCGGCGCCGGTGTCGGCGCCGTCTCGGCCTGGGCCGGCATCGGGGTACCGGCCCAGCTGGTGGCGACGGCTGTGGTCATCGCCGCAGCGGCGGTGCTCGGCGTGTCTCGATACCTGACCTTCGGGCCCCTCCGCAGCGAGCGCGACGAGGCAGGCTCGAGGGCGCAGCTGAGTGATGGCTGGCGTAACAACCGAACGTTGGTGATCGGCCTGATGGTGCTCGCGTTCGCGTTCACGGAGGGGGTGGCGAACGACTGGATAGCGCTCGCGTCAGTCGACGGGCTGGGAACCAGCCAGGCCCTGGGCGCCTTGACCTTCGGCTGCTTCGTCGCGGCCATGACGATCAGCCGACTGCTCGGAGGGAGCCTGCTCGACCGTTGGGGGCGGGTACCCGTCCTGCGCGGTTCCGTACTCGTCGCCGCCGCCGGGCTGCTGCTGGTCATCTCGGGGCCGTCGTTGCCGTTCGTCATGGCCGGCGGGTTGCTCTGGGGTACGGGTGCGGCGCTCGGCTTCCCGACGGGGATCAGCGCTGCCGCGGATGACGTCCCCCGCGCCGCCATCCACGTCTCCGTCGTGACCTCGATCGGCTACACGGCCTTCCTTGCGGGGCCGCCGATCGTCGGCTTCCTCGCCGACGCCGTCGGTGTCAGACACGCTCTCTACGTGGTGCTCGCCGCTCTCGTGCTCGGCCTCGTGACGTCCTCGCGGGCTCGGCCGCTGGCTCCGCCCGCCACCTGAACCTGCCTCAGTCGGAGACGCCTGTCACCAGCTCGCTCGAGGCACTCACCGACAGCGCTTGCACGACGGCTTCCGGGATGTCCAGGGTTCGGCCGTCCTCGTAGGCCGGCTTCCACTCCGGGCGGGTAGAGGCAGCTTCGAAGGCCATGTCGAGCAGTGCCTGATCGGGTACCGTCCGTGGGATCGACACCTCCGCCCGGTGCCGGTCGGCTGCAGCCAGCAGCCGCGCCGAAAGCCGCGGGTGGCCGAGCTCGAGGACGACGACGGCGAACATCTCGACGATCTCGACAGTCAGTTCGGCGTCTTCGAGGGTGAGCGCTCGGGGCGTGAGCTCGGCGAGGTGGGCGTATGCCACATGTGCCCCCTCGACGCGCAGGAGCGACATCGTGAGGTTGAACTCGTCAGCCACCAGACCCCAGGCATCGTCGAGACTGCCGCTCAGGGCTACCGCCTCGCGCGATGCGCGAAGAGCTTCGGGCCAGCTTCTGGGCGTCGATCAGCAGCATGGCGAGGTTCGACACAGCCGTGCTCTCTCGCTGCTTGTGGTCCCGATCGTCCTCGAGATCTGGCACTCGCTCGAGCAGCCGCTGGGCTCCGGCTGACGTCTCCGTGCGCCCGCAGCGCCACTCCAAGGCTGTTCAGCTCCCGCGCCTCCCTCGACGCGTCGCCCAGCCGGCGGGTCAGCCCGAGCGCCCGTTCGAAGCCTTCGGCGGCGGGTTCCGACGTCTCCTTGCTGGAGCTGCAACAACGCCAGGCCGTGGAGAGTGTCGGCGGTCTCTTCGGTGTCGTTGGCCTCGGCGACCTCTAGCGCCCGGCTCAGCCACCCCCGCCCTTCCGCTGCGTAGCCCAAGTGATACCAGTACGAGGTCATCTCCCGCACCAGGTCCAGGCCGCAGGCGGTCCGTTCCTGGCCCACCTCACTGAGCGGTCGCAGGCACCACTTAAGGGCGCTCCTGACGTCCTCCTCGATCCGCGCGACAGCCGGTCCAGCGCCTCCATCTGGCGCGCGCCGCTCATCAGCTCGTTCATCTCCTTGGCCACCTGGCCGCACCAGCGAGCGTGCCGCAGCCTCGTCTCGTCGTCTTGGTGGGACACCGCGAGCTGTGCCGGGCGAACGCCCGAATCGTCTCCAGCAGAGATATCCGCGGCTCCCCGTCCGGCCCGTCAACGATGCGCACGAGGCTGACGTCCACCAGGTGCGCGACCGTGTCGAGCGGGTCGACACCCTGGATGTCCAGTACCGCTTCGACGGCTGAGAGGTCGCACTGGGAGGCGAAGACGCCGAGCTTGCGGAAGACCTCCTGCTCCGACGGAGGACAGCAGGTCGTAGCTCCAGGCGATGGTGGCGGCGAGAGTGCGCTGTCTCTCCGCGCGGTCCACCGAGGCGACGCCGGAACCAAGCGTGTGGTCGAGACGGCTGAGCAGCGCATGGGGACTGAGCAGCTTCGAGCGGGCCGCCGCGAGCTCGATTGCCAGCGGTAGCCCATCCAGGCGTCGGCAGACTTCCACCACCGCGTCGACGTTGGCTTCTGTCATCTCGAAGCTCGGCCGTACCATCCGGGCACGGCGCACGAACAGCTCGACTGCGCCGGACCGGGCCGCTTCGGCTGGATCGGAGACAGGCCCCACCGGAAGCTCCAGCGGTGGTACCGGATGCTCGTACTCGCTGACCAGATGGAGGGGCCGGCGGGAGGTGGCGACGACCTTCAGCCGCGGCGCCTGGCTGAGCAGCTCAGCAACCACCGTGTCGGCGTCGGCGACCTGTTCGAGGTTGTCGAGGACCACGAGGGCAGCCTTGTCGGCGAGGAACCTGCGAACGCGGTCGCGGGGGAGCTCCTCGGCCACTCCTGGGACGTCGAGGGCATCCGCGATCCCGAGCCACATGGTGGCGGCCCGGTCAGCGGTGCTCAGATCGGCGAAGAAGATGCCGGCCGGGAACTCGTGTTCCAGAGCGGAGGCGACCGCGATGGCCAGGCGGGTCTTTGCCGCTGCCGCCGGGCCCGGTGAGGGTCAGCAGGCGGACCTGCGGGTCGACGATGGCTCCGGCCGAGCTCCGCGAGCTCCCCGTCCCGACCGACGAGCGGCGTGGCGGCGGTCGGCAGGTTCGCCGTCGTACCGATGCTCCGCAAGGCGGGGAAGTCGGAGACCATGTCTTCGACGACGAGGTCGAACAGGTGCTCGGGATCGGCCAGGTCCTTGAGTCGGTGCCAACCGAGGTCGCGGACCTCCACACCGGCATCGAGCGCCCCGACCAGACGAGTGGGCTCTGAGATGACGATCTGGCCGCCGCTTGCCGTACCGGCGATCCGGGCGGCCCGGTGGACGTCGAGGCCGATGTACCCGTCCTCATGGCGTTGTGGCTCACCGGTATGCAGCCCCATCCTGACTCTGAGCGGTACTCCGTCCGGCCAGTCGTACCTCTGTAGCCGGCGCTGACCCTTCGATGGCCGCCGAGCAGCGCGTCCCGGGCCGACGTGAACACGACGAAGAAGCTGTCGCCCTCGGTGCCCATCTCGACACCGCCGAACGTGGCGAACGACCTCACGCAGGATCGCCCGCTGAGCCGACAGCGCCTCACCCCAACGCGGACCGAGCCGGTTGAGTGTCAGCGTCGACCCCTCGATGTCGCTGAACAGCAACGTCAGGGTGCCCGTCGGAAGGCTCGGCCATGCTCGTAGTATCGCTCGCGGCCCGGTCGTCTGCCGCCCTGCCGGATCGGCAAAATGTCTGGATGCGGCCCTGGTGACTTTCTGGATATCGTGGACAAAGCGTCGTCCCGCTCGAAAGGTGGCGCCATGCGCGTCGAGGGTTCTGTCACCGCCGTCTCCTGGATCCCGAGTGAGGCGGTCAGCGGGCTCGTGTACCGCGTGCCCTTCGAGGTGGGCATCTCTCACTACGACGACCCGCCGCCCGACGAGCTGCCCGACATCGAAGAGTTCCTCGCCGCTGACCGGGCCCGGTTCGTCAACGAGCTGCGGGCATGGATCGAGGTCGAGGACGGCGTTGTCGTGGACCACGGTCACGCCGGCGGAGGCCGCATCGGCGCGACCACCCTGCGCATCGGCGCAATGGGCATGACGTTCGCGGCGGTGGCGTTCCCCGACCGCCGCAGAGCGGAGAAGATCGACGCCACGGCTGTGCGCTTCGAGCAGACCTGTGGGGGCCGCACTGGTGTACCGGCTCCTCGCCGGGTGGACCGGCCGCCGTTCGTGCAGTTCGCGGCCCCGCTGGCGTGGACCAGCCTCGCCCTGACCCTGCACGCCGATGGGCGCCAGGACTTCGAGATGACCGGCGCGAGTCCCTTCCCCCGGCACTGGATCTACGACGCCCAGCACCGGCTGACGGCCAAGTCCGCGCGGATCAACTACCGCGCGCTGGAGCGCAGAGGCGTTCGGACGCCATACGCCCTGGGGAGACGCCGACTCCGAGGTCGTGGTCGACTGAGGCCGAGTCCGCGCTCGAGCGGGAGATGTCGCGCCACATCATGCGCGCCGGCGTCAAGCCGCAGATCCGCCGGATCAAGGCCGGCGAGCTCCTGACCAGGCAGGGAGAGGAGTCCGACGAGCTGTACCTGCTGCTGGACGGGCTGCTACGCGTGGACGTCGACGGCGAGACCCTCGCGGAGATCGGGCCGGGGGCGGTACTCGGAGAACGGGCCATCCTCGAGGCCGGCCGCCGGACTGCCTCGCTGACCGCGGTGACGAGATGCCGCGTCGCCGTGGCCGACAGGGAGAGCGTCAATCCCGATCTGCTGCGGGAGATCGCGAAGGGCCACCGGCGCGAGGAGACCACCACCTGACCTCCGCTTACCTGGACCGGGCAGGGGTACGGCCACCACATGGACCCCAGCTCTCCCGCCGCGGCCGGTACGGACTCGCTCACGTTCGTGGGCACCGCGACGACGATCCTCCGAATCGGGCAGTTCACGCTGCTGACCGACCCGAACTTCCTCCGCAAGGGCCAGCGCGCCTACCTGGGCAAAGGTCTCTGGAGCCCGAGGCTGACCGACCCGGCCCTCGGGATCGCCGACCTGCCGCCGCTCGACGCCGTCGTCTTGTCGCATCTGCACGGCGACCACTGGGACCGGGTCGCCCGTCGAGGTCTCGACCGCACCGCGCCCGTACTGACGACCCCTCACGCCGCGAGGCGGCTCGAACGGCACGGGTTCCACACCCAGGCGCTGGAGACGTGGAGCCGGCACGTCCTTCGGCAGCGGCGCTGACGAGCTCGTGGTGGTGTCGATGCCGGCTGTGCATGCGCGAGGCGTGATGGGCCGTCTGCTGCCACCGGTGATGGGCAGCATGCTCGAGCACGTCGTGGCGGGGCACGTCAGGCTTCCGCGTGTACATCAGCGGCGACACGCTCACCGGCGGGCACCTCGACGCGATCCACGAACGGTTCCCGGACATCGACGCGGCGGTCGTCCATCTCGGCGGGACACGCGTACTCGCCCATACGGTCACGATGGACGCCGAGCAGGGCCTTGACTTCGTCCACAGGGTGTCGCCGGGCGCCGCCATCCCCGTGCACTACGACGACTACCGGGTGTTCAGGTCGCCCCTGTCGGCGTTTCTCGAACGGATCAGCCGCGACGACACGGCGACTGTGGTGAAGCCCGTGCGCCGTGGCGAGACGGTGTCGCTCGGCGGCCGCTAGGAGGCCGAGGCAGGGTTTCCCTCGACGAGCCGGGCGATGGTCTCGAGCGTCTCCTCCAGGCTCTCCTGGATGCCTGGGTGCTCGGCCTCGGTGTGCAGAGTCAAGCTGACCCGCGAGTCCTCGCCGTCACTGGTGACCTCCAGGTCTCCCTGGTAGTCGTTCGGGCCCTCGGAGCCCCACTCGATCTGCTGCCGCTCGTCGTCCACGCGGAACCAGGCCTCGGATTGCACCGTCTGCTCGTCCTCGCCGGGCGGCTCGATCACCGCTGTGACGTCGACCTCCTCTTCACCTGTGGACTCGGCCGACGTGATACGGGGAAAGTAGCGCGGGAGGTTCTCGACCCGGGACAAGAACGCGAAGAGCGCCTTTGCGTCCGCGCGGACGACTCGGGTTCCTTGGTAGGTGGCCACAGGCACTCCTCGTGATCGGTTCCTGTTCTGCCCGATACCCACGCCCCTGCGGTTCAAGCATGGGCATGGCGACGGCTATGCGGGTGCCGGCGGTGAGCTGTCGGTCGACCGCGTCGCCGAATGGATCGCCATCGTGCAACTCGCTTTGCGTCACCGAGCGGGCGGGGACCGGGATCTAGGATGCGGAAATGACGCGGCGGGCGTTCCTGCATGTGGGCAGCCCCAAGACGGGGACGACGTACCTCCAACAGCTGCTCTGGGCTCAACAGGACCTGGCCCGAGAGCAGGGTCTGCTGCTGCCGCTGACGGGCTTCTACGACCATTACCTGGCCTGCATGGACCTACGCGGACTAGCCGGTCGACCACACCTGCCGGAGCGGGCCGCGGGCAGCTGGGACCGTCTCGTCGACGCCGCACGACCGTGGTCGGGCGGCGTGCTGGTGTCCCACGAGCTCTTTGCAGCGGCCAGCGCCGACCAGGCCGAGCGCGCGGTCACCTCGTTCGGCTCGGCGTTCGAGGTCCACGTGGTCCTCACCGTCCGCGACCTGGCCCGCCAGATCCCAGCGGAGTGGCAGCAGCATCTCAAGAGTCGCGCCAGCATGACGCTTGCGGAGTTCATCGCCGGTGTCCGCGACGATGAGTCCCGCGAAGGGTGGTTCTGGCGCGTGCAGGGCTTCGCCGAGATAGCGCGCCGATGGGGCAGCTCGCTGCCTCCGTCCCACGTCCATGTCGTGACGGTGCCACCGGAGGGCTCGCCCACGTCCCTCCTCTGGGATCGCTTCGCCAGCGTCGTGGGCCTCGAGCCCGACTCGTTCCAGCTCGAGGGCTTCCGTTCGAACACCTCACTGGGCGTGGAGCAGGCCGAGCTGTTGAGAAGACTCAATGCGGAGCTGGGAGACCGCCTCCCAGATCCAAGTCCGTACCAGTCTGTGGTGACCCGCGTCCTGACACACGAGGTGCTGGCCCAGCGCCGAGGCCACCCCCTGCGGCTCGCACCAGCAGATCGCGAGCTCGCCATCGGACTGTCGCGCTCGGTCGCGGAGGACCTGCAGAGACTTGGGGTCGACGTCGTCGGAGACCTGTCAGATCTGGTACCACCGCTCGAGCCCACGGGGGATGCGGCGGGATCGGTCTCCGCCTTCGACGTTGGCGCCGATGTCTTGCAGGCTGAGGGGACGGCGGCGCTGGCTGGAGTACTCGACGCGTACGCCAGAGAGTCCCTTGCCGTCGGCGAGAAGCGGCGTGAGATGCGCGCCCGACTGGACGAGACACGGGCCGACCTCGCCGCCGCCCGCCGAGAGTGGCGCGAGGCAGACCGCCGGCTCGAGGACCTGCGGCGCGCGGCAAGAGACCTGGAGCAGCGCCTCGCCGACGCCCGAGCCGAACGCGACAGGCTGGTGGATGACTGGCAGAGACGACCGCTGCGACACCTGGCGATCGGCCTCAGCGAGCGCTGGGGTCCGGTGATGGCCTCGCGACGGGCGTATTGGCGGCTGGCAGGCGTTGTGCGGTCCCACCGGCCGAGGTCCGGCCGCTAGCTCGCGGACACCGGCGACCTGACGACCTACGCCGTTCCCTCACGATCAGACGCGCTCAAGCGGCGGTCGTCCGGCTGGCGTCGGGTCAGACCGAGCCGGTCGAGGTGGGCGAGCAGGGGCAGCACCACCCGTCGCGAGGTGCCGAGCTCGACCCGTGCCTGGCTGACCGTGAACGGCTGCGGCAGCTTCGCGAGCCGGGCAGCAGCGGCACGATCCGAGCCCGGCAGCAGAACCACACCGTCGGCGATCCGAAGCAGCCTCCCGACCCGTACCGCAGCGGCCACCGACTTGGCGTCGAGCCCGAGCTCGGTCAGCCGCTCCGCAGTGGGTGCGACGTACGGCTGCTCGGCGAGGTCATGCCCGAGCGCGTCGAGCGATCTCAGCACCGCAGCCGGTAGGGACGGGCCGGACACCGTCTTGACCCGACCCTCATCGAGCCGCAAGGGTGGCGCAACGAGGGCAGCCACCAGTCCGGCCGCTGGCAGGTCGAGACGAGCTGCCGCGACGCTGACGGCAAGCCCGGGATCGAGCGGGAGGGCCCGGTCGTGGTCCTCGACCAGCAGTCGGAGCCGTTTGCGCAGATCCGGCAGCGCAGCCCGGTCGAGCAGCCACCCGTCGCCACTGACCGTCAGGTCTGCGGCCCTGCCGACGTCGTAGCCGAGCCGTCTCAGTCGCGCCACCTGGACGACCCTTCGCCGCTGGACCTCGTCGGCCAGGCTCGGCGGCTCTCCCGCAGCCGCAAGCGTCGCGGCGCGGTGGCGGGCAGCACCCCGGCGCCGGAGTGGAGGAGGGTCAGGGTCGATGAGGCTCGCCCCCCAGACCTCTCTGCTGCCGGGGTCCCGCAGCAGTACTCGATCGCCGACCCTCAAGGGCAGCGGACGCTCGAGCCGGAGACGTGTGAACCGACCACCGAGACGGCGGCAACGCACTCCTACGGACGTCGCCCCGATGTGCAGGAGCACGTGGGAAGGCAGGTCGCGCGGCCCGGTCGTCTTGACATCGATCGTGGCCGTGGCCAGCCAGGCCCCGGGTGTGACGAGCGCGCTGCCTCGGACCAGGGCATCGGGTACCTGGCCCGAAAGGCTCAAGGCGACCCTGGCAGTGGCGCTGACCTCGGACACGTCCCGGCCGAGCGTCTGCAGCCCCCTCACGCGGACAGCGGTACCGTCCGTGAGTGCCAACCGGTCGCCGACTCTGATCCGACCGGCGGTCAGGGTCGCGGTGACCACGGTTCCGGTGCCCCTGATGTGGAAGCGCCGGTCCACCCAGAGCCGTACGTCGCCGTCGACCTGTGCTGGTGGCAACCCGCGCAGCACGTCGGCCAGCGCCGCGCGGAGGGCATCGAGCCCTTGCCCGGTACGACCGCTCACCGCGACCGCGGCCACGCCGCCGAGGGAGGTGCCGCTCAGCTGTGCCATGGCCCGGTCGGTGGCCGGTCCGGGATCGGCGAGGTCGGACCTGGTCACCACGAGCAGGCCGTGTCGCACCCGCAGTGCATCCAGGGCCGCGAGGTGCTCGGCGGCCTGCGGCATCCATGGGTCGTCCGCGGCGACCACGAAGAGCACGGCCGGTACCGGTCCCACCCCGGCGAGCATCGTCGCGATGAACCGTTCGTGCCCGGGGACGTCGACGAAGGCAACGTCGCCCAGTTCGGCCAGCGGGGCCCAGCAGTACCCCAGCTCGATGGACAGGCCGCGGCGGTGCTCCTCACTCAGGCGGTCGGGGTCACGGCCGGTGAGTGCCTGTACAAGGGTGGACTTGCCGTGGTCGACGTGTCCAGCCGTGGCGACGACGTACACGGCTAGCCCGCCGGCTCGGCCCGGCGCACGGCCGCCACGAGACGTCCGTCGTCGTCGGGTACCACCGCGATGAGGTCGAGCAGCAGCCGGTCCCGCTCGACTCGGCCGAGCACCGAAGGGACTCCCTGCCGCAAGGCCGCCGCGAGCTCCGCGGGCAGCACCACGGCCGCGCTGTCGAGGCAGACTCCCGGCGCGCCACCGCCACCCACCCTGGCCGTCGACCGGACGGCGCGAGCGGTCTGTGGACGGCTGCCGACGGACACCGAGCGGGCGATCTCCTCGGCACGTCGGTAGAGGGCCTCGGACTCGCTGGCCAAGGCGAGCTGTACCGGGTTGGCCGGACCGGTCAGCGTTGCCTCCAGCGCGGCCAGGGTCAGCTTGTCCACGCGCATGGCGCGGGCGAGGGGATGACGCCGCAACCGCTGGACCAGGCCCCCGCGGCCCAGTACGAGACCGCACTGCGGCCCGCCCAGCAGCTTGTCGCCGGACGCGGTGACGAGGGCGGCGCCGGCGGCGAGCGCGCCCGCGGCGTCCGGCTCGCCGGGTAGTCGAGGATGCGGCTCGAGGAGGCCCGACCCGATGTCGGCGACGACCGGCACGGGAAGGGTCGCGAGCTCGGCGACCTGCACCGACGACGTGAACCCCTCGACGACGAAGTTGGAGGGGTGGACCTTCAGGATGAGCGCGGTCTCGTCCGATACCGCCGCCGCATAGTCCGCGAGCCGGACCCGGTTCGTCGTACCGACTTCTCGCAGGACGGCTCCGGACGCCTCAAGCAGCTCGGGGATGCGGAACCCGTCGCCGATCTCCACCAGCTCGCCGCGGGCGATGACGATCTCTCGTCCAGCGGCCAGGGCGCAAGCGGCGAGGGCCAAGGCGGCTGCGCCGTTGTTGACGACCAGCACCTCCTCCGCGTCGGGAACCGCGGCCGCCAGCGCGGCCAGGGCGCCGCGACCGCGGACTCCTCGACGCCCGGTCGCGAGATCCAGTTCGACGTCGGCCGTCCCGGCGGCGTGGCGGATCGCGTCGACGGCCGCAGCCGAGAGCGGCGCCCGCCCGAGGTTGGTGTGGACGATCACGCCAGTCGCGTTGATGACCGGTCGCAGGGTTGTCGCGACGTCCGGGAGCGCCGCGAGCGCCCAATCGAGCACGGCGGAGGGCTCGACCTCACCGGATCTGCACCGCGACTGCGCCTCGACGACGACGCTCTTGACGAGCCTTCGCCCGAGCTGTTGCGTCGCATGGGCCAGCTTGGGGTCGTTGAGGAGGGTGTCGGTACGCGGGACAGCCGGCGGGTGTCGGACACGGCGGCTCCTCCCGGGGGCGATCTGACGCAGGCACGTGGCGGAGGCGGACGGGAATCGAACCCGCCTGACCGAGATACCCGGTCACAACGGTTTTGAGGACCGCGCCCGTCACCAGACGAGGAACGCCTCCGCCCCCACTGTATGACCAGCCGCAGGACGCCACCCGATCACCAGCAATATCCGAGTCTGACGTCGCCAGGACCGTTTGAGACCCGGGTCGTCCGGGTAGGCGGAGATGTGGTCGTCGCCGAGTGGGGTTACGGTATTCGACAACTGTCCGGAAGTGTCGACGCTGCGGTCGAGGACGGAGGCTCGCTATGGGGACGCGGGAGTTCATCGGCTCCTGGCCGTTGCTGAGGCAGCTGCGCGGCGACGACCAGCTCGGCCGGGGGGCGGCGGTGAAGTCGCCGAGAAGCGATTCGTGGACGGCCCGCACCGCGTCGGCCGACCGGGTCGTCGACTCGATCTGCCCGTACTGCGCCGTCGGCTGTGGCCAGAAGGTGTACGTGAAGGACGAGCTGGTCCAACACATCGAGGGCGACCCGGGTAGCCCGATCTCCCGTGGCCGGCTCTGCCCCAAGGGCAGCGCCTCCACGCAGCTCGTGAACTCTCCCGGACGGGTGACCAAGGTCCGTTACCGCCGTCCTTACGGCAAGGACTGGGAGGACCTCGAAGTCGACCAGGCGATGGACATGATCGCCGACCGCGTCATCGAGACCCGCAAGCAGTACTGGCAATGGGAACAGGACGGCATGCGCGTACGCCGTACCACCGGCCTCGCGAGCCTAGGAGGAGCGACCCTCGACAACGAGGAGAACTACCTCATGAAGAAGCTGTACACCGCGATGGGCGCGATCCAGATCGAGAACCAGGCCCGGATATGACACTCGTCGACGGTTCCCGGTCTGGGGGCCTCGTTCGGTCGCGGTGGTGCGACGACCTTCCAGCAGGATCTCGCCAACGCTGACTGCATCCTGATCCAGGGCTCCAACATGGCCGAGTGCCACCCGGTCGGGTTCCAATGGGTGATGGAGGCGAAGCTGCGCGGCGCGACCATCATCCACGTCGACCCGAGGTTCACCCGTACGTCGGCCGTCGCGGACATCCACGCCTCGATCCGCGCGGGCACCGACATCGCCTTCCTGGGTGCTCTCGTCAACCACGTGCTGAGCAACGACCTCGACTTCCGCGAGTACGTCGTCGCCTACACCAATGCGCCGGCGATCATCAGCGAGGCCTTCCGCGACACCGAGGACCTGGACGGGTTGTTCTCGGGGTTCGACACCGAGACGAAGCACTACGACCCCACGAGCTGGCATTACGCCGGCGCCGACCCCGACCGGGGGAGGGCGAGACCAGCGCGGCCGGAGGTCGCGAGACCCACGAGGCCAGCCAGTCGGAGACCGCCGGGTCCGGAGGGCCCACCGTCGGCGCCAAACCCGACCGTGACGAGACCCTCCAGCACCCGATGTGCGTCTTCCAGATCCTCAAGCGGCACTTCGCCCGGTACACACCCGAGCTCGTCCACGAGGTGTGCGGCATCCCGCCGGAGCAGTTCGCCAAGATCGCCGACGCCCTGGTCGAGAACAGCGGACGGGAGCGCACGACCGCGTTCTGCTACGCCGTCGGCTGGACGCAGCACTCCACCGGCGCCCAGATGATCCGCACCGCCTCGATCCTGCAGCTGCTGCTGGGCAACATCGGCAGGCCCGGCGGGGGGATCCTCGCGCTGCGCGGACACGCGAGCATCCAGGGGTCCACCGACATCCCCACCCTGTACAACATCTTGCCGGGCTATCTGCCGATGCCCAGCGCGGGACAGCACCTCAACCTCGAGCAGTACGTGCAGAGGGACGAGGGCGCGGCGGGCTTCTGGGGCAACATTCCGAGCTACATCGTGAGCCTGTTGAAGTCCTATTGGGGGGACGCGGCCACCGCCGACAACGAGTTCTGCTTCGACTACCTCCCGCGCCTGACCGGCGACCACGGCACGTACAAGACGGTCGTCGACCAGATCGACGGCTTGGTCAAGGGGTACTTCCTGGTCGGCGAGAACCCCGCGGTGGGGTCGTCGAACGGGAAGATGCAGCGGCTGGGCCTGGCCAACCTCGACTGGCTCGTGGTCCGCGACCTGATGATGGTCGAGTCGGCGACGTTCTGGAAGGACGGCCCCGAGATCGCCACCGGGGAGATGCGGACCGACGAGATCGGCACCGAGGTGTTCTTCCTGCCGGCCGCGGCGCACACCGAGAAGAGCGGGACGTTCACCAACACCCAGCGGCTGCTGCAGTGGCACCACAAGGCCGTCGAGCCCCCCGGTGATGCCACGAGCGACCTGTGGTTCTACTACCACCTCGGCAAGCGCATCCGGGCCAAGCTCGAGGGGTCGACCGACGCGATGGACCGGCCGTTGCTCGACCTCGTCTGGGACTACCCGGAGGAGGGCCCGGAGCATGAGCCGAGCTCCGAGGCCGTGCTGCGCGAGATCAACGGCACCGGTCCCGACGGCGCGGCCCTGTCGGGCTACACCGAGCTGAAGTCCGACGGCTCCACCCGGTGCGGCTGCTGGATCTACTGCGGCGTCTACGCCGACGAGGTCAACCAGTCGGCGCGACGCAAGCCGGGCAGTGAGCAGAGCTGGGTGGCGCCCGAGTGGGGTTGGGCGTGGCCCGCCAACCGACGGATGCTGTACAACCGCGCCTCCGCCGACCCCGACGGCCGGCCGTGGAGCGAGCGCAAGGCCTACGTCTGGTGGGACCCCGAGGCGGGCACGTGGACCGGTCACGACATCGCGGACTTCATCGCCGACCGCGAGCCGCACCACGTCCCGCCTGACGGAGCGTCGGGCCCGGACGCGCTCGGCGGTTCGGACCCGTTCATCATGCAGACCGACGGGAAGGCGTGGCTGTTCGCGCCGGCCGGCCTGGCCGACGGGCCACTGCCCACTCACTACGAGCCGGCCGAGTCGCCGCTCCGCAACGCTCTCTACGACCAGCAGTCGAACCCGGTCCGGGTGCGGTACGACACCGCGTCCAACGCCTTGAACACAGCGCAGAGCGACGTCTTCCCGTACGTGTTCACGACCTACCGGCTGACCGAGCACCACACCGCCGGAGGCATGAGCCGGACCCTGCCGTTCCTGTCGGAGCTGCAGCCGGAGTTCTTCTGTGAGGTCTCGCCGGCCCTGGCGGCCGAGCGTGGGCTGGAGAACGGCGGATGGGCGACGATCGCCACCTCCCGTACGGCGATCGAGGCCAAGGTGCTCGTCACCGACCGGATGCGTCCGCTGCGGGTGGCCGACCGCACGATCCACCAGATCGGTCTTCCGTACCACTGGGGCTCCTCCGGTCTCAGCACAGGCGACTCCGCGAACGACCTGGTCAACGTCACCCTCGAGCCCAACGTCAGGATCCAGGACAAGGTCGGTACCTGTGACATCCAGCCCGGGCGCAGGCCGCGCGGGCCCGACCTGCTGACCTACGTCCAGCAGTACCGAGACCGAGCCGGCGTCGGAGAGGATGCGACATGACCAGCAACCGTCTGTCAGGCCCGCTCCACGACGTCAGCGTCGAGGCTGGTTACGCAGCCCCGCCGCCTCGCATGGGCTTCTTCACCGACACCAGCATCTGCATCGGATGCAAGGCGTGCGAGGTCGCGTGCAAGCAGTGGAACGGCGTACCCGAGGACGGCCTGCTGCTCACCGGGATGTCGTATGACAACACCCAGGAGCTCAGCGCCGACACCTGGCGCCACGTGGCGTTCATCGAGCAGGCCGCGCCGATCACGCCGGTCCTCGACCCCGTACCGGCCGCCGCGCGACCGCCGACTGACCTGGGCATGCCGACGATCGGGCCGGCGGACCCGCAGGGGACGAGCACCAACGACACCGACCTGCGCTGGCTGATGTCGTCGGACGTGTGCAAGCACTGCACGCATGCGGCCTGCCTGGACGTCTGTCCGACGGGAGCGCTGTTCCGCACCGAGTTCGGCACTGTCGTCGTGCAGCCCGACGTGTGCAACGGATGCGGCTACTGCGTGCCTGCCTGCCCGTACGGCGTCATCGACCAGCGCAAGGACGACGGCCGGGTCTTCAAGTGCACGCTGTGTTACGACCGCCTCCAAGTCGGCGAAGAGCCGGCGTGTGCGAAGGCGTGCCCGACGCAGTCGATCCAGTTCGGCGAGCTCGACGAGCTCGCGCGAGCGCGCCGACCGGCGGGTCGCCGAGCTGCATGACCAGGGGGTCGACGTGGCCCGGCTGTACGGCCAGGACCCCGAGGACGGGGTGGGCGGCGACGGCGCCTTCTTCTTGCTGCTCGACGAGCCCGAGGCCTACGGCCTGCCGCCCGACCCTGTCGTCACCACCCGCGACCTGCCGGCGATCTGGCGCCACGTCGGCGCTGCGGCCCTCACCTTGCTGGGCGCGGGAGCCGCCGCATTCGTCGGGAGGCGGCGCAAATGAGGGAGCGCCAGCTCGTACCCCAGGCCGACTTCAGGTCCTACTACGGCCGTCCGATCCTCAAGGCGCCTGTGTGGAAGCAGCCTGACGTGCCGCTGTACCTCTTCCTGGGCGGCCTCGCCGGGTCGTCGGCCGTGCTCGCCGAGGGCGCGGCGGCCACGGGGCGGCCGGCGCTGCAGCGGGTCGGCAGGATGGCGGCCGCCGGCGGCGCCGCCCTCGGTACCGTGGCGCTCATCCACGACCTTGGCAGGCCCGAGCGGTTCCTCAACATGCTGCGCGTGTTCAAGCCCACGTCGCCGCTGTCGGTCGGCTCTTGGATCCTGGCGCCGTTCGCGAGTCTGGCCTCGGCTGCTCTGGTGTCCGACATGACAGGCGTCATGCCCCGCCTCGGTCGCATGGCCGGCGCCGGTGCGGCCGCGTTCGGACCACCGCTGGTGACGTACACGGGGGCGCTGATCTGCAACACGGCGGTCCCCGCATGGCACGAGGCGTACCGCGAGATGCCGTTCCTGTTCGCCGGCAGCGGCGCGGCAGCCGCCGGTGGCCTGGCGATGATCGCGACGCCCCTCGACGAGGCGGCGCCCGCGCGGAGGATGGCCATGGCCGGCGCAGCCATCGAGCTGGTTGCGAGCGAGCGGGTCCAGCAACGGCTCGGCATGCTGGCCGAGCCCTACCAACAGGGCCGCCCCGGCAGGCTCATGCGTGCTGCCCGGACGTTGACGATCGTCGGCGTCGCCGGGTCGGTGCTCGGAGGGCGGTCCCGAGCCGTATCCGTCGCCGCTGGGCTGGCCTACCTGACTGCGTCGGTGTGCACCCGATTCGGTGTCTTCCAGGCGGGTCTGGCCTCCGCGAAGGACCCGAAGTACACGGTCATTCCCCAGCGAGAACGGCTCGAACGTACCCTTCCCGTGTGACCACGAGCGGCGTTCGTCCGGCTGACCCAGTTCGCATCGGGCGGGGGCTGCGCCTGCAAGGTACCTCCGGGAGAGCTCGAGCAGATGCTCTCGGCGCTGCCGCTCAGTCCCGACGCCGGTGACCTGCTCGTGGGCGCCGAGCACGGGGACGACGCCGCCGTGGTACGGATCGCGGGCGATCGCGCTGTGATCGTCACTGCCGACTTCTTCACCCCGGTGGTCGACGATGCCTACGACTGGGGTCGGATCGCCGCCGCGAACGCCCTGTCCGACGTCTACGCCATGGGTGGCGAGCCGCTCGTCGCTGTCAATCTCCTCGGGTGGCCCCGAGACCGGCTTCCGTTCGAGCTCGCTGGCGAAGTTCTGCGCGGGGGCGCGGAGGTATGCCGGTTGGCGCAGTGCCATGTGGGAGGCGGGCACAGTATCGACGACCCGGAACCCAAGTACGGCATGGCCGTCACCGGTCTCGCCGACGCCAACCGCCTGCTTCGCAACGACGGCGGCGTCGCAGGAACGCCCCTCACGCTGACGAAGCCTCTCGGCGTCGGAGTACTCAACAACAGGCACAAGGCCACCGGGGAGACGTTCGAGGAGGCGGTGGCGTCGATGACCAGCCTGAACCGCGACGCCTCGCGTGCCGCGCTCAGCGCCGGGGCGAGGTGTGCCACGGATGTCACCGGCTTCGGGCTGCTGGGTCACCTGTTCAAGCTGGCACGGGCGAGCGGCGTATCGGCGGTTGTGGATGCCGAAGCGGTCCCCTATCTCGACGGAGCCAGGCAGTCCGCCGCGGCCGGCTATGTCCCCGGCGGGAGCCGCCGGAACCTCGACTGGGTCCGCCCCCACCTCGAGTCCGCCGTCGACGAGCTGGAGCTGCTTCTGCTGGCGGATGCGCAGACGTCGGGGGGTCTGCTTGATCGCCGGCGAGATCGCGGGCTATCCCGTCGTCGGAGAGCTGGTACCCGCTGGCCACGACAGCACGGTTGCTGTTCGCTGACGGCCGCAACTGGCCGATCTCGCGATCCGCTGGCGCCGAACGCGCGATTTGGCATCGTACATATGGCTGAAAACACATTCATAAGGAGTCCTGGGGTTTTCAATTACCGATGGCACCCCTAGGATCGGCGAGGTTCACAACTGAAGAGCACCTGAGCGAACGCCGAATCCTGCCCCTCGCCCAGGTGAGTCCCCTATCGCCGAGAACGAAAGACAACTCTCACACGGGGCAGGAGTGGGGGACCCACACTCGCGCGCAGCATCGCTGGCTGCGCTTGGGGTTAAGTCGCCTCGTATTGGCGGCCGGGCACCTTCTCGCCCGAACCCGACAGCTCACCTCGCAGGCGTGAGAAGGAGACCTCCCATGCCTGCTATCGCACCATGGCGCCGCCTCGTTGCCGCCATTCCTCTGGTTCTCGCCATCGCGCTCGCCTTCTCGATGTCTGCTCCGTCGGTCGCCGACGCCAAGATGTCGCTTCGCCAGCACAAGATCCATCACGGCGTCAGGGTCGCCATCAGCAAGATCGGTGACCCCTACGTCTACGGAGCGGAAGGACCGCACGCCTTCGACTGCTCCGGGCTCACCATGTACTCCTACGGCAAAGCCGGGCTCCATCTGCCGCGCACGGCCGCCGGACAGTACAGCTACGTCCGCCACATCTCCAAGCGGAACCTGCATCGCGGGGACCTGATGTTCTTCCACAGCGGCAGCAGTGTCTACCACGTGGCGATCTTCCTCGGCCGCCGGCACCACCATGTATGGCTGCTTCAGGCGCCGCACACGGGCTCGGTCGTCCAGCGCGCCCCGGCGTGGACCTCGCCGTGGTGGGCCGGAACCCTTCGGCACCGCTGAGTCGGCGATCGCACCACCCGTAGCGCAACAAACACCCGCGTCCACGGCTCCGCGTCGTCGCCGGCCCCGGCGACGACGCGGACCGATGGTGCGCATCTCCACCAAGCAGCCACGCAATCAAGGCTCTGAGGTCAGGACTCAGAGCCTCGGGGGTTCGCCCTGGCAACCAAGAAAGTCACTGCCATGAACCCCATGGGCTGGCAGTAACCCTCCCCGCGAGACGTCACCAACGGCCCGGTTTTGTCGGCGTGTCGGCCGCCGAATGACGTTTCGGGGCAGTCCGGTGGCTCCTCCGCGGACCAGCGTGACCCTGAGGTGACACGCCACGCCACCAATGCGGAGGTCGCCCTGATTCGGGGCGATCCTGCTGCACACTTGATGTCATGCCTTCCGGTCCCCTTTCGCCCTATCGTTCCGCGCGCCGACGCCGCCATCTCGGCGGTGCTCAGCATCGGGCTCGCGTCGGCGCTCGCGCTGGGGGCGTGTGGCGGAGGCGGGGCCGACAAGCTGGCGACGACGGCAAAGGACGAGACCCCGACCCCGACCGGCTCGGTGGCGACCGCCAACGCGTTCACCCTGACCGGCCAGTGGCCATTGACCGGCGAGACCCTCAACGGCAGTGAGCCCAACCATCCGGTGTACGTCGTCAAGATCGACAACACCGCCAGCTCGGCGCCGCAGGTCGGGCTGAGCTCGGCCGACATGATCGTCGAAGAGCTGGTCGAGGGGGGGCTCACCCGCCTGGCGGTCTTCTACGACTCCCACATCCCCAGCCTCGTCGGCCCGGTCCGCTCGATGCGGGCGTCCGACGTCGGCATCGTGAAGCCGGCGGCGGCCACGCTGGTAGCCTCCGGCGCGGCCAGGCGTACCCTCAGGGTGCTACAGAGGCACCACGTGTCGACGATGACGGAGGGCAGCCCCGGCTTCTTCCGCGACGGCAGCCGGGCGGCGCCGTACAACCTGTTCATGAAGCTGACCGACCTGGCCGGGCACCCTGGCGCGCGCTGGAAGCCACCCGCTGCGCCGTACCTGCAGTTCGGCAGCGACACGCAGCCCCCGCGGTCGTTCGCCGTCAAGTCGATGGCTGTGACGTTCTCCGGCAGCCACACGACGAACTGGAGCTACAACGGCAAAGGGTGGGTTCGCCCCGGCTCGTACGCCCAGTCGGGTGCCGACTTCGTCGCCGACAACGTGCTGCTGCTGAGGGTCAGGATCGGCGATGCCGGCTACCTCGACCCTGCGGGCAACCCGGTACCCGAGACGGAGTTCTTCGGCAAGGGACCGGCAATCTTGGTGCACGGACGCTCCGCAGTGAAGTGCACCTGGCGCAAGCCGGACAAGGCCGGGGAGCTCCGGCTGTCAACCCAGAACGGTAAGCGGCTCACGGTGCCGGCCGGGCACACCTGGATCGAGCTGGTACCAGCGAAGACCGGTTCGGTGACGCTGGGGAAGTAGGGCCACCCTATCGGCGCCCACGTCACACGCGGCGGGCTTTGTTGCCATGATTGGCCTATGCCCGCGCCGTCAGTCTCGTACTCCATCACCGTCCGCCTGGTCGTCCCGGCGGGCGGCACGGCGGTCAGCCAGCTCACCAGCGCGGTCGAGGCCGCGGGCGGCTACGTCTCGGCGCTCGACGTCACGGCATCCGGCGTCGACGAGCTGCGAATCGACGTCACCTGCGCCGCCCGCGACACCGACCATTCGGACGCGATCGTCGAGGCGCTGCGAGGCGTGGAAGGCGTCAACGTCCACAAGGTGTCCGACCGTACGTTCCTCATGCACCTCGGCGGCACCATCGAGATGGCGCTGAAGCACCCGATCCGCAACCGCGACGAGCTGTCCATGATCTACACACCGGGGGTGGCGCGGGTCTGCCTGGCGATCGCAGCCAACAAGAGCGACGCCCGCCGCCTCACGGTCAAGCGCAACTCGGTCGCGGTGGTCACCGACGGCTCGGCCGTGCTGGGGCTCGGGAACCTCGGCCCGGAGGCGGCCTTGCCAGTGATGGAGGGCAAGGCGGCGTTGTTCAAGCGCTTCGCCGGCATTGACGCGTGGCCACTGTGCCTCGACACCCAAGACGTCGACGAGATCGTCCGTACCGTGCAGGTCATCGCCCCGGTTTTCGCCGGGATCAACCTGGAGGACATCTCGGCGCCGCGGTGCTTCGAGGTCGAGGCACGGTTGCGCAAGCTGTTGGACATACCGGTCTTCCATGACGATCAGCACGGGACCGCGATCGTCGTGCTGGCGGCCCTCACCAACGCCTTGCGGGTGGTCGACAAGTCGCTGAAGGACGCGCGCATCGTCATGTCGGGTGCCGGTGCGGCCGGGTCAGCGATCGTCCGGTTGCTGATCCGGGCGGGCGCGCGCAACGTCGTGGTCGCCGACGTGGCAGGTGTGATCCATCGCGGCCGCCCGGACCTCGACCCGTCCCTGCAATGGATCGCCGACAACACGAACAGCTTGTCCCTCAACGGGTCGCTGAAGGAGGCTCTTCGCGACGCTGATGTCTTTGTCGGCGTGTCCGCTCCCAACATCCTCGAGCGGGCCGACGTCGAGGCCATGGCCGACAAGGCGATCGTCTTCGCACTGGCGAACCCCGACCCGGAGATCGACCCGGCGGTGGCGCGCGCGTCCGCCGCAGTTGTCGCGACCGGCCGTTCGGACTACCCCAACCAGATCAACAACGTGCTCGCCTTCCCAGGTGTGTTCCGCGGGCTCCTCGACGCTGCCGCCACGACCATCGACGACTCGATGCTGGTCGCCGCTGCGAACGCCATCGCCTCCACGGTGACGACCGCCGAGCTGAATGCGAACTACGTCATCCCCAGCGTGTTCCACGAAGAGGTGCACAAGGCCGTCGCCGCGGCGGTACGCAGTGCCGCACAGGTGGTGGGTTGACCGATGGCGTACCACGCCGGTGAGCTGATCGTCGCGACGCCGCTGCTGCTCGACCCCAACTTCGTCCAGTCCGTCATCTTGGTCATCGACCACGACGCCGACGGGGCGCTCGGCGTGGTTCTCAACCGTCCCTCGGCGCTACCGGTACGTGCCGTGCTCCCGACCTGGGCACAGGACGTGACGGCTCCCGAGATGGTGTTCGCCGGCGGCCCGGTCTCCCCGGACTCCGCCTTGGCGGTGGCCCTGAGCATCGGTGGGGGGCCCGCCGAGGGGTTCAAGCGGCTCGTCGGCGCGTACGGGCTGGTCGACCTCGATGCCGAGCCGTCGGCGGTCATGGCCGACCTGGCGGGAGTGCGCATCTTCTCCGGGTATGCCGGCTGGGGGGACGGACAGCTCGAAGCCGAGATCGAGGAAGGCTCCTGGTATGTGGTCAGCGCCGAGCCTTCGGACCTGCTGAACCCTCGAGCCAGAGCGGTTGTGGCGCAGCGTGCTGCGTCGCCAGCCCGGCGAGCTGGCGTACGCCGCCACCTACCCGCGCGACGCGACGATGAACTGAGGCCTGCTGCGATTCCGCCTCTGCGTCAGCAGGCCCGGTACGCGTAGTGCGGGCTCGACGGGGTGACAAGCATCCGGTCACGCAGCACGACCGACCACACCGTCCCGTGGTCGCGGCAGGATCGTGCGAACGCCCGCCTTCCGTTGTCGGTGTACTCGATCTCGATGACATGGCGACCGTACGCGGCTCGGTACGACGAGCACTCGTGCCAGACCCCGCACTCCTCGCTGACGGCGAAGTCGAACCCGACGGCCTTGCGCTGGCTCCTGGTGAGCGGAGCGAGGTTCTTCTGCGCAATGGCCAGCCCCACGCTGTGGGCCCGCGACACGAGCAGGGTTGCGAGCGCGAGGTCCTCGGACCGCTTGAGAAGGTGCCGCGAGCGGGTGAACGAGTCAAGGTTGTCCGGCTCCACCGCATCGAAGCCGTCACGTCCACATCGGTCGATCCAACGACCCATGACGGCGGCGATCCGGGACCGTTTGGTCGCGGTCGAGACGTCGAGGAGTACCTCGCCGGGCCAGCCGGGGTCGTGGACAAGCGCGCCCTTGTCGCGCAGCAGCAGCGCACGGTGATGCGATCGCCACCACCGCAGGTGGCCGGGCTGGGTCTGGAACGCGTTGACGTAGCAGATGTTGTAGGCGCCCGGAGCAGGAGCGGCCAGGCGGTCACGCGTCACAACGCTCACTCGGGGCGGTAGGCGGTAGGCGCCTCCCAGCTGGTAGTCGAACCCTGCACCGGCCGGCGGCAGCCTCACCCGGTGATGTGATGCGGGGGCGGCGTACGGTGTCGGCCCACCGGGCGCCGCGAACGGAGTCACCGCCACGACGGCAGCGACCAGCAGTGAGGCGAGCCCGGACATGCCCTGATCCTGGCCGAGATCCGGTCCGGGCGCAGCCGTTTCCGGCCGTACACTGGGGCCGGTGAGCACCGAACTGAGCCCCGGCGTCGAGACGATAGAGGACCGTCGCAC
Source organism: uncultured Actinomycetota bacterium (assembly GCA_963824115.1). Lineage (GTDB taxonomy): Bacteria > Actinomycetota > Actinomycetes > Propionibacteriales > Nocardioidaceae > DASQEH01. Next base: position 90,753 of record CAWGOA010000008.1, on the reverse strand, counting down.
CGAGGAGTTCCTCGACGACGGCGACCATGACCGGTTCAGTCACTACGCGCGCAAGGACAAGCTGACCGATGCCATGGTCATGGGCACGCCCGTTGTCGCGCTGTGCGGCAAGGTGTGGGTGCCCAGCCGCGACCCGAAGAAGTACCCCGTCTGTCCTGAGTGCAAGGAAGTCTGGGAGTCGTTGTCCGAAGGTGGTGGCGACAAGGGTGGCGGCGACGGCGAGTAGTACTCACCGGCAGCCCGGATGAGTGCGGTCGCCGATGACACGCTTACCTCGGCCAGCCCTTTCGCCTCCGGTCTGCGGCCGCTGTCATGGGGGATCTTCTCGCTGATTCTGGCTGTTGCGTTCGAGTTCATGGCGGTGGCCACGTCCCTCCCGGTGGCGGCGCGGCAGCTCGGTGGTCTGTCGCTGTACCCGTGGGCCCTGACCGGCTTTCTCGGGGCTGCGATGTTCGCCAACGGGGTGGCGGGTGAGGTGTGCGACCGGATCGGTCCCAGGCTGCCGATGCTCGGCGGCACCTTGACGTTCGGTGGGGGACTCGTGCTGTCCGGTTTGAGCACGTCGATGCCGATGCTGATCGGCGGCCGCATCGTCCAGGGGCTCGGCGCGGGCTTCCTCGTGGTGGCCGTGTATGTCGTCATCGGGCAGTGCTATCCGGAGGTGCGGCGTCCCCGCATGATGTCCTTGATCGCCACCGCCTGGGTAGTGCCCGCGGTCGTAGGACCCTTCGTCGCCGGCGGGCTGACCCAGTTGATCTCGTGGCGCTGGGCGTTCTTGTCGATCGCACCGTTCGTCCCGTTGCCGCTGTTCGCGGTGATGCCGCGGATGGGAGCGACCACCCGTACCGAGGTACGCCGCAGCGGACGGGTGCAGCAGGCGGCGACCATGGCTCTTGGCGCCGCCCTTCTGCAGTGGTCGGGAATGGAGGCAGAAAAACACCGATGGGCGCTCACCGGCGTCGCCGCGTGCTCAGGCGTGGTCTTGGTGGTGCTGGCTGGCCGCCGGCTGTTTCCTCCCGGCACGCTGCGGCTGGCGCGAGGGCTGCCGTCGGTGATCGCCTTTCGCGGGGTGATAGCCGGAGGCTTCTTCTGCTGTGAGGCGTACGTGCCGCTCATGCTCGTCGAGCACCGTGGGGCAACGCCTACCCTGGCCGGGCTGGCCGTCGCGAGTACCGCGTGCGGATGGTCGGCGGGGTCGTGGTGGCAGGGCCGAGCCACGCTTACGGTGGCTCGAAGCCGGCTGGTCCCGGTGGGCGCCGCCGTCACGGCGTTCGGCGTGCTCGTGACCGCGAGCTCGGCGTTCGTCACCCGAGCGCTCACCGTCCCCGCCTGGCTGGCCGGCGTCGGGCTTCTCGTCGGGGGACTAGGCATGGGCCTGTCGATGTCGAGCAACGCCGTGCTGCTGTTCGACCTGTCCCCCGTCGAGGACAGAGGGGCGAACTCCGCAGCCATCCAGATGAGCGACTCGCTCGGCGGCCTGCTTGTCATCGGGGCGGCCGGCGTGGTCTACACGGTCTGGCGCGGCAGCCTCGCCCAGACGCCGTTGTTCTTGCTCGTCTTCGCGCTGTCCTTCGCGGTCATGCTGCTCAGCATTGCGGTCGGGTTCCGGGTCCGCCCCGCCGAGGGATCACTTTCACCCTCTGGCCGGTAGAAAAGAGTCCGGGCTCAGCGGCCGAGTCCACGCTGAGCCCGGACGTCTTCATGGTTGGTCAGGTCCGCGAGCCGATCCGTTCTCCCGAGTCGGAGTCGAACACGTGGATCTCCTTGGCGTCGGCCGTGACGTAGATGGTCGAGCCCTTGTCGAAGTGCCGCCTCGCCTCAACGCGGACGATCACCGGTGTACCCGAGCCGATCGCGCCGCCGTGCTCCTCGTCGGTCTCGCCGTAGACGAAGGCATCTGCACCGAGCTCCTCGACCAAGGTCACATGCACGGGCACACCCTGGTTGCTGTCGGAGACGACGAAATTCTCCGGACGCACGCCGATCGTGATGTCTCCGCTGTGGCCCTTGCGATCCGCAGGCGTGATCGCCAGCGCGATCTCGTGCCCGTTGACCGAAGCGCCGTTGTCGGTCATCTTCGCGCGCAAGAGGTTCATCGCGGGAGAGCCGATGAAGCCTGCGACGAACAGGTTCGCCGGGTGGTCGTACAGGCCCAGCGGCGTGTCCACCTGCTGGAGCACGCCGTCCTTGAGCACGCAGACCCGGTCGCCCATGGTCATCGCCTCGACCTGGTCGTGGGTGACGTACACGGTCGTGACGCCGAGCCTTTGCTGCAGGGCGGCGATCTGGGTCCGGGTGGAGACCCGCAACTGGGCGTCGAGGTTGGACAGCGGCTCATCCATGCAGAACACCTGAGGGCTCCGCACGATCGCCCGACCCATCGCGACGCGCTGACGCTGGCCACCGGACATGGCCTTCGGCTTGCGGTTGAGGAACTCGGTCAGGCCGAGCAGCTCGGCAGCCTGGCGTACCCGCTTCTCGCGCTCGTCCTTGTTGACCCCGGCCATCTTCAGCGCAAAGCCCATGTTGTCCGCCACGGTCATGTGCGGGTACAACGCGTAGTTCTGGAAGACCATCGCGATGTCACGGTCCTTGGGGGCGGAGTTCGTGACCTGCCGGTCACCGATGTAGATGTCGCCCTCGCTCACCTCTTCGAGGCCGGCGAGCATTCGCAGCGACGTCGACTTGCCGCAGCCGGACGGCCCGACGAGCACCATGAACTCGCCGTCGCCGATCTCGAGGTTGAACTTGTCGACTGCGGGACGCGTCGACCCCGGATACACACGGGTGGCGTCTTTGAACGTAACTGTAGCCATGCGTCTTCAATCCCTTCACCGGCTGGAACGAGCCGGACGATCCGTCGTAAAGGTGGACGCCCAGAGTTTGGCACAGAATGTGACGCGTGTCACCGTGCAGTTCCGGGGTCCGGCGTGTCACCGGACGTGATCGCAGTGACCAGCGGGAGCACCCGGTGGTCGATCTGCCTGCTCAGGCTGATCATGGTGGCCGACCTCTCGATTCCAGGATGTGCGACGACGGTGTCGAGCACCCGCTGCAGGTCGGCGTTGGACCGCGCGACCACCCGGCACCACACGTCTCCCGGACCGGTGACCGTATGGGCCTCCAGCACCTCGGGGATCATGGCCAGGTGTTGTTCGACAGGGTCATGTCCGCCGCCCTGCCGGATCTCCAGCGTCACGAACGCCGTCACCGGATAGCCCATGGCGTCCGGGTCGAGGTCGGGCCCCCATCCCCGCACGACCCCCGAACGCTCGAGTCGGTCGATGCGGGCCTGTACGGTGCCGCGGGCCACGCCCAGGCGGCGAGAAGCCTCCATCACCCCGATGCGAGGCTCGTGGGCCAGGAGGGCGAGGAGGCGGGCGTCCAGAGGGTCGAGACGCATGCAGTCGGCTCCTCGCTCAGGGATCTGGTCATGGTGCCCACATCCGTGGCAGATTGATGAACAAAGACCAGTCTATGTGTACAGTTCCTGAGCCAAGTGTTGCACATGTTGTCACCCTGTCGGCATGGTCAGAGTCATGACCGATACTTTGACCCCCGAAGAGCTCCAGGCAGACCTCACGCTCGAACAGCTCAAGCAGCTGGTCGGCCTCGTCGACTACGACGAGTCGAAGGACCCGTTCCCGGTGACCGCCATGGATGCCGTCGTGTTCGTGGTCGGGAACGCCACCCAGACGGCGCAGTTCTACCAACTGGCGTTCGGCATGGACCTGGTCGCCTACGCCGGGCCCGAGACAGGGCTGCGCGACCAGAAGGCGTTCGTCCTACGCGCGGGCTCTGCCCGCTTCGTGTTCCGGGGTGGAGTGACGCCCGACAGCCCGCTTCTCGAGCATCACCGCCGCCACGGCGACGGCGTCGTCGACCTGGCTCTCGAGGTCCCCGACGTCGACAAGTGCATCAACCATGCCCGTCGAACCGGCGCCACCATCCTCGAGGAGCCGCACGACATCACCGACGACAACGGCACGGTGCGGATGGCGGCGATCGCGACGTACGGCGAGACCCGGCATACGCTGATCGACCGGTCGCGGTACTTCGGCCCGTACCTGCCCGGCTTCGTTGCCGCCGAAACGAGTGTCACCCGGCCGGTAGGTCATCCCAAGCGGCTCTTCCAGGCGGTTGACCACTGCGTCGGCAATGTCGAGCTCGGCCGCATGGACGAGTGGGTCAGGTTCTACAACGTCGTGCTCGGGTTCGTGAACATGGCCGAGTTCATCGGCGACGACATCGCGACCGACTACTCGGCGCTGATGTCGAAGGTGGTCTCCAACGGCAACCACCGGGTGAAGTTCCCGCTCAACGAGCCGGCCGTCGCGAAGAAGAAGTCGCAGATCGACGAGTACCTGGAGTTCTACGGCGGCGCCGGCTGCCAGCACATCGCGCTCGCCACGAACGACATCCTGCGTGCAGTCGACCAGCTCAAATCGAACGGGATCGAGTTCCTGGCAGCACCTGACTCCTACTACGACGACCCCGAGCTGCGAGCCCGGATCGGCAAGGTGCGAGTGGACATCGACGATCTCAAGCGACGCGGGATCTTGGTCGACCGCGACGAGGACGGCTATCTGCTGCAGATCTTCACCAAGCCGATCGGTGACCGGCCGACGGTGTTCTACGAGTTCATCGAGCGGCACGGCTCGCTCGGCTTCGGTAAGGGCAACTTCAAGGCCCTCTTCGAGGCGATCGAGCGTGAGCAGGACGCGCGCGGCAACCTCTGAACACTGCGCAATCGGCGGCAGCCGCCTGCGGATGCAACTAAACGGCCGCTCGGAGCGTCTGTACATACGACGAGGGAAGCGAGATACAGCGGATCTTGACGGGGTTGAGATCCGCTGTCTCGCGTCTGCGCGAGACGTTTGGTGGCTCATGCGTGATGCCGCGCAGCCTCGTGGCGGACGCCCTAGGTGAGCGTCGCTCCCGCGTCGTCGCCGAGGAACGTGCCGGGCACAGGGCGGCTCCGCGGCGGACATGTCGGAGTAGTAGTCGTCGGGCGCCGTCGCGTCGACGCCGGGCGTGATCTTGGCCGCCCGGAAGACCAGGGTCAAGACCACAGCCACGATCAGGTTGAGAAGCAGAGCCGTCAAGGCGATGTAGACCTTCGTGTCCGTGAAGGGGAACGACGCGAGTGACCCGCCGAAGTGTCGCGTCCCGAGGACCTGGGAGACAGGTGCGCCGTTCACCAGCTTGGTCTGCACCTTGGGGACGGTGACGTTGTACGCCGTGACCGTGCCGTACACCATCCCGACAGCCCAGCCCGCGAGCAGAGCCCACCGGTGGAACCAGCGCGTGAAGAGTCCGGCGACGATCGCCACGAAGGTCTGCAGGATCCATACCCCGCCGAGCAGCTGCATATTGATGGCGTTCTGCTTGTCGAGGGCGAGGACGAACAGCAGTGCGCCGAACTTGACGACGAGCGACGTGATCTTCGAAGTCCGCGCCTCCTCGTGGGGAGTCGCGTCCGGCCTGATGTATTCCTTGTAGACATTGCGGGTGAAGAGGTTGGCGGCCGCGATGGACATGATGGCCGACGGGACCAGGGCACCGATCGCGATCGCCGAGAAGGCGATGCCGGCGAACCAGCTCGGAAAGTTCTCCTCGAACAGGTGGGGTACCGCAAGCTGCGCGTTCGCGAGTCCGTCCGACCCGAACACCGACGTCTTCGCGGAGATCGCCGCGAATCCGAGGAGGGCCAGCATGCCGAGCATCAAGGAGTACGCCGGCAGGACGGTCGCGTTACGGCGGATCGTGTTGCGGCTCTTCCCGGAGAGGACCGCCGTCATGGAGTGCGGGTACATGAACAAGGCCAGCGCGGACCCGAGCGCCAGCGTCGCGTACGCCCAGTAGCCGGTCGAGCCGGGGATGAACACGCCGACGGTCGGGGTGGCCGAGCCGGGAGGTGTGGCGGTCTGCATCTTGGTCTTAGCCGCGTCGAACACTGTGCCGAAGCCGAGGTGGACCGCCACCCAGACGACCGCGACGACGATGACCAGGTAGATCAGCGTGTCCTTGACGAACGCGATGAGAGCCGGAGCCCGCAGGCCCGACGAGTAGGTGAAGGCGGCGAGCACGGCGAACGCGATGAACAGCGGGAGGTCCTTGACGAAGGTGTTGGACGAGCCGCCCAGACCTATCGTGTCGAGGACGGCCTGGATGCCGACCAGCTGAAGCGCGATGTACGGCATGGTGGCCAAGATGCCGGTCAACGCGACGGCAAGCGACAGGCCGCCGGAGTCGTACCGGCCTCGGACGAAGTCGGCCGGCGTGACGTAGCCCTTGGCGTGGGCGACGGACCACAGGCGCGGCATGAAGATGAAGACGATCGGGTAGACCACGATCGTGTAAGGCACCGCGAAGAATCCGCTCACCGCGCCGGTGGCGTACATCGCCGCCGGCACGGCGACGAACGTGTAGGCGGTGTAGAGGTCGCCGCCGAGCAGGAACCAGGTAGTGATCGTTCCGAAGCTGCGTCCGCCGAGGCCCCACTCGTCCAGGGAGTGCATCGACTCGGGCTTGCGCCAGCGCGCAGCGAAGAAACCGCCCGCGGTAACGACGGCGAAGAAGAAGACCAAGACGGTGAGCGCGACCCCATCGACCGGGGTGTCGGCGACGAGGGTGGTGGTCATCCGTCGACTCCTTCACCACGCGTCCGGCGGATGACCGCGTACGCGGCGTAGGTGAAGCCGCTGGCCAGGAAGACCCACGCGAACTGGTACCAGTAGAAGAACGGGAACCCCCACAGGTGCGGCCCGTCTTTCGCGTACACGGGTACGAGCAACAGCGCCAGAACCGGGATCGCGAGCAACACGGCGACAGCTACGGCGACCCCTGCCGGCAGCCTCTTCGATGCAGCCTCGGACATCGCGGCGTCCTCCTCGAGAGATCCAAGGTGGTCAGAGTTCCTCAGGCTAGGACGTCTCCTCCCGCCACGCCAGAGCCAATGTGCGCGTGTCCTCGTACGAGCGAGACGACCCCTGCGCGTTGGAGCGGGCGCCGTACGGTGGGAATCGTCGAGCGAGCGATACTGAAGACCCGGTTGCGGACCAGAGGAGGCGGCCATGCCGACCACGAGGACTCCACGTCACCGCGTGGTGATCGTCGGATCGGGTTTCGGTGGCCTCTTCGCGGCGCAGGCTCTCAAACGTGCTGACGTCGACGTCACCTTGATCGCCAAGACGTCGCACCATCTTTTCCAGCCTCTGCTGTACCAGGTCGCGACCGGCATCTTGTCGCAGGGCGAGATCGCTCCGGCGACCCGCGAGATCCTTACCCGTCAGCGCAACGCACGGGTCATGCTGGGCGACGTCACCCGCATCGACATCGCCGATAAGATCGTCACCTCAGAGACGGCCGGGCTGGTCAACACGACGCCATACGACAGTCTCATCCTGGCTGCGGGGGCGACCCAGTCGTACTTCGGCAACGACAACTTCGCCGATTTCGCGCCCGGACTGAAGTCGATCGACGACGCACTCGAGCTCCGCGCCAGGATCTTCGGGGCGTTCGAGCTGGCAGAGCTCAGTACGAACCCGGCGGAAGTCGAACGGCTGATGACCTTCGTGATCGTCGGTGCGGGCCCGACCGGGGTGGAGATGGCGGGCCAGATCTCCGAGCTCGCGCATCGCGCCCTGCGGCGCGAGTACCGCCACATCGACACCCGTGACGCGCGAGTGATCCTCCTCGACGCAGGGCCCGTGGTGTTGTCGGCGTTCGGCAAGCGGCTGGGGCGCAAGGCCGTCAAGCGCCTCACCCGGCTCGGCATCGAGGTCAAGACGTCGGCGCCGGTCGTGGGCGTCGACAACCTCGGCATCACCGTCAATGACGCGGACGGCAAACAGGAGCGCATCGAGGCGATCACGAAGGTATGGGCGGCGGGCGTGGCGGCGAGCCCGCTGGGGGAGCAGGTCGCGACGCAGGCGGGGGCGGAGCTCGACCGCTCGGGAAGGGTCCGCGTCAGGCCCGATCTGACCCTCCCGGGCCATCCCGAAGTGTTCGTCGTCGGCGACATGATGTCACTCGACGATCTCCCTGGCGTCGCCCAGGTGGCGATCCAGAGCGGGCGCTTCGCCGCGCGTCGCATCCGTGAGCGGCTGGCTGGCGAGCCGGCGGACGCGCCGTTCCGGTACCACGACAAGGGCAGTATGGCGACGATCTCGCGTTTCAGCGCCGTCGCCATGATCGGGCCGCTGCGGATCAGTGGCTTCATCGCGTGGTTGCTGTGGCTCGGCGTGCACATCGTCTACATCACCGGCTTCAAGAAGCGGATCACGACCCTTCTGCACTGGACGGTGAGCTTCTTGGGCAGCGACCGTTCGGAGCGGGCGATCACCGAGCAGCAGGCGGTGGCACGTGAAGCGCTCGAACGCGTCGGCACCGGCTGGGTCCAGGTCACCTCGGCCACCGGCGGGTCGCCCCGCAGTGATGGGAACTGACGCGTCGAGGGGGCGGGATCTCACCGCCGAGTGGGCGGGAATGTCCGGGGAATGGGCAAAGATGTGCGGTCGAGCGGCGTGCGTACACACAGGGAGCGTCCGATCGCCCGCCCATACTGCCGAGCTGCAGCATGGGCGGACGACGCCGCCGACACACAAGAACTACCTCGCGGGCACTGCCGCTCTCAGGGTCCGAAGCCGGCGTCGGTCGCGAGCGAGCGGATCGCGGAGAACTCCGCACTGGTGCTCAGATGCCAGGTGCAGGACCCGGCGCTCGTCGAGTTGTAGTAGAACGCGCCGGCGAACTGGGTCTTGTGCAAGGCCATGTATGCATGGGCCGCATTGATCCATGCGGCCCGTCCCGAGTACGCGTTACTGGCGAACTCCGCCGCCACGAACTTCTTGTTGTGCTGATTGGCGAAGGCGAAGATCTGCTGGATCTTGGCGGCGAAGCTCGTCTCGGACTGCCCGCACCCCGCCTTGTTGTACGCCTCGCCCGCCACATAGTCGACGTAGGAGTCGCCCGGGTACCACTTGGCCCCGTACTGCCAGCTCGAGGACGGCACCCGGAACGAGTCGCTGGTCACGTTCCACACCCATCGAACGCTCGTCGAGCCCTGCGTGTCGAAGACGTTCACGATGTGCTTCCACGCAGCGATGAAGTCCGACGACGAGCCCCAGTGAGAGTTCTGCTTCGACATCGGCTCATGGGAGAACGAGACCAAGACGTCCTGGCCCTTGAGCGCGCTGGCCCAGCGCTTGATGTCCGCATCCTGACTGCCGGTCGCGACCTGACTCCAGTTGACGGTTGTCTCGATGTTGACGAACTGGGCGACCTGGGTGGCGCCGGACAGCTTGGCGTACACGTGCCGAGCGAGCTGCGTGCCGGCGTGGCTCTGTAGGCCCGACACGTCCCCCGACGCCCCTACGACGATGTGGTCAGCCGCCTGAGCGGGTGCTGCGAGGCCCACGCTGAGCCCAACGACGCTTACGCTGAGACACAGTGCCAGCCTTCGTATCCGGTGGTGCAGAGGTCGACCGCCGGGCGATGGGCGAGCGACAGTACCTTGAGAGGTCTGCATTGAGTATCTACTCCTCTTCCTGACCGCCTACCGGGTTAGCTGACGGGTGCGGGCAGGAAAGAGTTGCCCTACAGCACAAGGCTGATTAACCCCAGGAACAGTGGGTCCCCGGCTCTGCGACAGCACTATCTGCTGCGCTGGATTCGGCGTGGGGGCAGTGTGGTCGGAGGCCACGGGGGCCGCACCCGCGAGAACTATAGTGAAACCTGCCCCGCTGTACATCCGAGCGAAGGCGTGGCCGGTCAAGGCCGCGTCGGTGATCGCCACTGCGTCCGGCGGACTTTACTGCCGTTGGTCCTTTGCGCTCTCTCGGGCGGACATTCCTGCCCTCTCAACCGGAAATTTGCGCCCTGTCGGGGGTCAGTCGACGAGGGCGATGTCTGCCGCGCGTAGCTCGTCCAGCGCCCTGCGGGTGGTGGCCGGGGCGACCCCGGCGACGAGGTCGAGGAGTACCCGGGTTCGTGAACCCCTCTCGACGAGAGTCCAGGGCGGTCGCCCGCACGCAGTAGTCGGTCGCTATCCCGCACACGTCCACGTCGCTGACTGCATGTGACCGCAGCCACGACGGCAAGGTCGACGCCGTCGACAGTCTTGGCCTCGAACCCGCTGTAGGCGGCCTGGTACTCGCCCTTGAGAAAGATCGCGTGGAACGGCTGAGGGTCGAGGTTCGGGTGGAACGCCGCACCGTCGCTGCCGACGACGCAGTGCGGTGGCCACGACTCGACGAAGTCAGGCGTCGTGGAGAAGTGAGCTCCGGGATCGATGTGGTGGTCGCGGGTGGCGACGATGACGTCGTACTCTCGGTCGGCCTCGTCGGCCTGCTGCCAGCGGTGCAGGAGCGTCCCGATCCGGAACGCCACCTCGGCGCCACCCGACACGGCGAGGCTGCCGCCTTCGCAGAAGTCGTTCTGGACATCCGTGACGATGAGAGCCCTGCTCACGACATCCTCCCTCGGTCGAACCGTCGGAGCCTACGCTAGCGGGGAAGGTCTCGACCAGGTCACGGCGAGCGCCTACGTACGGGAGTGCCGCCCCGCATCCTGATACTCGGTGGGTATGGCCGGGTCGCCACGCGACAGCTTGTGGGCCTCGAGCGGAAGCTCGGCGAGGGCGGCGACGTGGCGCTCGCGGGCCGCGGACAGGGGCTCTCTGCCGACGATCGTGCCGTCGCAGACCAGGTCTCGCAGCAGCGGCCGGTCGTCGCCAGTCGGAGAGAGGCTGCTCCTCGATGCCGATGACCTCGGTCTCGGCGATCCCGTCGGGGGAGCGCTTGCGCAGAGCCCACTTGCGGCCGCCGATGGAGGTCTTGTCGGAGCTCTTCTTCGCGACGGCGATGAGTGGTGCGTCCGGTCGAGCCGACGTGGCGCGGGACACCAGCTTGTAGACGAATCCCGATGTCGGAACTCCTGACCCGACGACGAGCGACGTGCCGACGCCGAAACCGTCCACCGGCGCGGCCGACATCCCGGCGATCGCGAACTCGTCGAGGTCGCTGGTCACGATGATCCGGGTCTTGTTCGCGCCGAGCTCATCGAGCTGCGTCCTCACCCGGCGCGCAAGAGTGGTGAGGTCGCCGGAGTCGATGCGTACCGCGCCCAGCTCCGGTCCCGCGACCTTGAAGGCGAGCTCGACCGCCTCGCGGATGTCGTAGGTGTCGACGAGGAGCGTGGTGCCGCGACCGAGCGAGTCGACCTGAGCCGTGAACGCGTCCCGCTCGCTGTCGTGCAGCAGGGTGAAGGCGTGAGCCGCCGTCCCGGCCGTGGGGATCTCGTAGTCGAGGCCGGCGCGTAGGTTCGACGTCGCGGTGAAGCCCGCGATGTACGCCGCTCGCGCCGCGGCCACGGCCGACCACTCATGGGTACGTCGCGATCCCATCTCGATGCAGGGCCGGTCCCCGGCCGCGGCCGTCATCCGCGACGCAGCGGAGGCGACGGCCGAGTCATGGTTGAAGATCGACAGCAGCATGGTCTCGAGGACGACGCCCTCCGCGAACGTCGACTCGACGATGAGCAGCGGACTGCCGGGAAAGTAGGCGTCTCCCTCGCCGTAGCCCAAGATGTTGCCCGTGAACCGGTACGCAGCCAGCCAGTCGACGGTGGCCCGGTCGACGATCTTTGCGTCGTACAGCCAGCGAAGCTCGTCTTCAGCGAACCGGAAGGACTCGAGCGCATCGAGGGCCCGGCCGGTACCGGCGACGACGCCGTACCGACGACCGCCTGACAGTCGCCGTCCGAAGATCTCGAAGACACTGCGACGCTGTGCGGTACCTGACCGCAATGCCGCCTGCAGCATCGTCAGCTCGTACTGGTCGGTGAGCAAGCCGGTCGAGAACACGCCGGAAGCCTAGGCGACAATGGCAGATGTGACAGCAAGCCCCGATGCAGCCACAGTGGAGCGGACCGACGTCGACGAGGTCGTCCAGCTCGAGCTGCCGTGGATCACGATCGTCTGGGACGACCCGGTCAACTTGATGTCCTATGTCACCTTCGTCTTCACCGACTATTTCCGCTACTCGAAGTCCAAGGCCCAGAAGCTGATGATGCAGGTCCATACCGAGGGCAAGGCGGTTGTCTCGAGCGGCAGTCGCGAGGAGATGGAACGAGACGTCCAGGCGATGCACTCCTACGGGTTGTGGGCGACGCTGGAGAAGAGCGACGCGTGACGCAGTTCAAGTCGCGGCGCAAGGGCGGGGTGTACGTCGTACTCCCGCCCTACGCGGCGGGCCTCATCGCGAACCTGGCTCGGCAGCTGATCGAGCTGCTCAGTGACGGCGAGGTGGTGCAGCCCGCGGGGGTCGACCCGCTCGAGGCGATGCTCGACTTCGACGCGCCGCGAGACGAGCCGGAGGATCCCGCTTTGCTGAGGCTGCTGCCGCCCGCGCACCGCACCGACGACGATCTCGCGGCCGAGTTCCGCCGCTTCACCGAGCGAGGTCTCCGCGAGGGCAAGATCCGCGACGCCCTTGTCGTGGTGACGAAGCTCGGGGACGTCGAGGACGGAGTACCCGACGACCTGGAGTTCGAGCTCGACGCCCAGCAGGCGAGGTCCTGGATGCGCTGCCTGACCGACCTGCGCCTCACGCTCGCGGCCCGGCTGGGTGTCCGCGAGGACGACGAGAGCTACTGGGAGAGCCTTCCCGAGGGCGACGACCGTCTCGCCGTGTACGAGATCTACGGCTGGCTCGGGTACCTGCTCGAGTCGCTCCTCGACGCCGTCCGCCGCTGAGCGGCGCGTCGCCACCTAGGCTTGGTGTCGTGCTCACCATCGCCGAGGAGATCCGCGACGAGATCGTCGCGCACGCGCGGCGGGACCACCCGGACGAGGCCTGCGGCATCGTCGCCGGACCCGAGGGCAGCCATCGACCGCTCCGGACGGTAGCCATGACCAACGCCGAACGGTCACCGACGTTCTTCCGGTTCGACTCCTCCGAGCAGCTCAGGGTCTGGCGCGAGCTGGATGATCTCGACGAGGTACCGGTGGTCATCTACCACTCGCATACCGCCACCGAAGCGTACCCGTCCCGCACCGACATCGGCTCTGGCGAGCGAGCCGGACGCGCATTACGTGCTCGTCTCGACGGCCCAGTGCGGAAACGAGGAGGGTCCGGTGGAATTTCGGTCGTTCCGCATTGTTGACGGTGTCGTCACCGAAGAAGAAGTCGAGGTCATTCCCCATGGCAGTTGAAGTCCGCATTCCCACGATCCTTCGCACCTACACCGACGGCGCGAAAGCCGTCGACGGACAGGGCACGACCTTGTCGGAGGTCATCGAGAGCGTGGAGGCGGGTCAACCCGGGCATCAAAGAACGGCTGATCGACGGCAGCGATCTGCGTCGATTCATCAACGTGTACGTCAACGACGAGGACGTCCGCTTCCTCGACGGCCTGGCGACCCCGGTCGGCGAGGGGGACGTTGTGGTCGTCCTGCCGGCCGTAGCCGGGGGATAGCCCCACCGTGAGGTTCGACTCGCTGCTCGACTCCGTCGGAGGTACCCCCCTCATCGGGCTGCCCAGGCTGTCCCCATCGCCCGATGTGCGACTCTGGGCGAAGCTCGAGGACCGCAACCCCACAGGCTCGATCAAGGACCGGGCGGCGCTGGCGATGCTCGTCGACGCCGAGAAACAGGGCCTGCTGCGGCCGCACTGCACCATCCTCGAGCCGACCTCCGGCAATACCGGGATCTCGCTGGCGATGGTCGCCAAGCTGCGCGGCTACCGGCTGGTCTGCGTGATGCCCGAGAACACGTCGACCGAAAGACGCCAGCTGCTCGAGATGTGGGGCACGGAGATCGTCACCTCCCCGGCTGCGGGCGGCTCGAACGAGGCCGTCCGGGTGGCGAAGAAGCTCGCTGCCGAGCATCCGGACTGGGTGATGCTCTACCAGTACGGCAACCCCGCCAATGCTCAGGCGCACTACGAGGGGACGGGTCCGGAGATTCTGGCCGATCTGCCGTCCGTGACGCACTTCGTCGCCGGGCTCGGCACGACCGGCACCTTGATGGGTGTCGGACGGTTCTTCCGGGAGAACAAGCCAGGTGTCCGGATCGTCGCGGCCGAGCCTCGCTACGGCGAGCTGGTGTACGGGCTGCGAAACCTCGATGAAGGCTTCGTGCCCGAGCTGTACGACGCGAGCCTGATCGACTCCAGGTTCTCGGTGGGCCCGAGGGACGCCGTGCGACGTACCCGTGAGCTGCTCGAGTCTGAAGGCATCTTCGCCGGCATCTCGACCGGCGCGATCCTGCACGCCGCGCTGGCCCAGGCGGTCAAGAGCGTTCGGGCCGGGGAGTCCGCCGACATCGTCTTCGTCGTGTGCGACGGGGGCTGGAAGTACCTGTCGACCGGCGCCTATGAAGGGACGATCGACGAGGCCGAGGATCGGCTCGACGGCCAGCTCTGGGCCTGAGCGGCCGGCAGGCGCTTCTGCATCCCAGCGACCCGGCCCACAACGAAGCAGCCGATGGCGTCGTTGACCGCGAGCATGTGGGTGTTGGACTCGGCGTTCCACGTGTCGATCCGCTCGATCTGGGGCTCGAGCTCCGCGAGGCGACGCAGCATCTCGATCTTCAGCCGAAGCCCCAGCCGGTGCCCGCGATGGCTGCGTACCACTGATGTGTCCTCCTGGAACCCCAGATGCGGCCGCTCGATGTCGAGGGCGACCACCGTCTGACCGCCGAGCTCACCGTCGCTGCGCCTGCGCGCCAGCAGCCTGTGTAGACGCACTTTCCGTGCTGTCATCGCTCGCTCGACGCCGCGGAGTCGCTCTTCCGACCAGACGTCGCCCTCGATCTCGAGGTCGTCGACGGGGGCGTCGTTCATGGCTCGCTGGAGGTCGAGCAGCCCTGGCACCAAGTCCGTCGGGGCCGGCATCGGCAACGTCACGATGTCGTAGTCCTGGGAAGCGGCGACGCTCTGGTCGTGGAGCGCGTCGAGCTTGCGCCAGTCGAGATCGGCCGTGACCAGCCGACGTTGCGCGTCCCGCGATGCGACGGCGAAGCCGTGCCTGAGCCAGAACGCCTCGCCGTGGCTTCCTACCCAGGCATCGCTGATGAGGAGTGTTCTTCCGAGGGAGCCCACCTTCTCCAGGACGGCCTCGAACAGCAGGTCTTCGACATCTTGCCCCCGGATCTCGGGATGAGTGTCCAGCACAACCGAGGCAAGATCCGGGTTGTCCCAAGCGGACACGTGGACCTCGGCGTACCCGATCAGTTCATCGGAATCGGAGACCGCGACGAGCAGGTGGGCCACCGGGTGGGCGTCATGGCCGTACCGGAGGTCGAGGCGGATGTGCTCACCCGAGACCGGCGAGAGGTGTGGGGCGTCTACCGCGGTCGCGGCGTTCTGCAGCGCCGCAAGAGCCTCAGCCGTCGCGGCATCCACGAGGGCCGGCTCGTACACGTCGATGCGCATGACCCATGGAAGCACCGGTGAACGGTCACAGACGAATGGTTTTCCCCGTCACCTTTCCGCCGAGACGTCATCAACGGCCTGCATCTGTCGGCGTGTCGAGCACGGATTGACGTCTCGGCAAGACCGCCGGGTACGCCGCAGCAGCCGGCCGTGACCGGAGTCATACGCCAGGCATCCCGCAACGGCCGCTCCGGCGACCGGATGCACGTAACCTGCTGTGCGTGACGGACGCACCGATCGGGATCTTCGACTCCGGCTTCGGTGGGCTGACAGTCGTACGGGCGGTCCTGGACCAGCTGCCGCATGAGCCGGTGCTCTATCTTGGCGATACGGCTCGCCAGCCGTACGGACCCAAGCCGATCGGAGAGGTGCGGGAGTATGCCCTCGAATGCCTTGACCACCTCGTGGGCGAAGGCGTCAAGGCACTCGTGATCGCCTGTAACTCCGCCAGTGCCGCGGTACTGCGCGATGCCCGCGAGCGCTACTCGGTGCCCGTGGTCGAGGTGATCTTTCCGGCCGCGCGCCGCGCGGTGGCGGCGACACGGTCGGGCAGAGTCGGGGTGATCTGCACAGAGACGACGAAGGCCTCGATGGCGTACGACGACGCTTTCGCCGCCGCCCCGGAGGTTGTGCTCACCACCCAGGCCTGCCCGATGTTCGTCGACTTCGTCGAGCGTGGCGTCACGACGGGGCCGGAGCTGGTTGCGGTGGCTCGTGGCTATCTCACTCCGATGGTCGCCGACGGCGTCGACACGTTGATCCTCGGTTGCACCCACTACCCCCTGCTCACGGGCGTCTTGTCCTATGTGCTGGGAGACCAGGTCACGCTTGTCTCCAGTGCCGAGGAGACCGCGAAGGATGTCTACGCACTGCTGGTAGGCCGCGGGCTCGAACGCTCGCTCGACCTTCCCGCCCCCAAGCATCGCTTCTTGACCACCGGGCAGCCTGGGGAGTTTCGTGAGATCGGCCGACGGTTCCTCGGGCCGGAGCTCGACGTGGTCGACCAGTTCGCGTGGGTCAGCGCGTGAAGCTGACAGTCGTGGGATGCTCGGGCTCGTTCCCCGGGCCGGACTCACCAGCGTCGTGCTATCTGGTCGAAACGGCCCACGAGGGCCGCACCTTCCGGTTGCTGCTCGATCTCGGCAGCGGAGCCCTGGGATATCTCCAGCGGTTCGTCTCCCTCGAGGCGATCGACGCCGTCGTCTTGTCGCACCTGCACGCTGACCACTGCCTGGACATGTGCAGCTTCTACGTCGTCCGCAAGTACAACCCGAAAGGCCCGATGGCTCCGTCTGCCGGTCTACGGTCCGGAGGGTACCGGCGAGCGGCTGGCCCGGGCGTACGACCTGCCCTCGGCCTCCGCGATGAGCCGGCAGTTCGACTTCCACACCTTCCCCGAGGACGGTTCGCGATCGGCCCGTTCTCGGTGGACGTGGCCCAGGTGGATCATCCCGTGCCGGCGTACGCGATCCGGGTCAGCGATGGCGACGGCACGCTCGTGTACTCGGGAGACACCGCTGATGTGCGCGTCGATCGAGGAGTTCGCCACCGGCGCCGACCTGCTCCTCGCGGAGGCGTCGTTCCTGGACGGTGGCGACAACCCCGACCACCTGCACATGACGGGCAAGCAAGCCGCAACCGTCGCCGAGCGGGCCGGGGTCGGACGTCTCGTACTCACCCATATCCCGCCGTGGCACTCGCCCGACGACGTCCTCGCTGAGGCGGCTCCCCACTTCAGCGGCGAGACGACCCTGGCCCGCGGCGGCGCCACGTTCGTCGTGTGACGTTCTCTGGCACGGTTGGTGGGATCCAGCCGCCTGCCGGAGTAACGTTTGCCGAGGGGCCGACGTGCTCTCCGGTTGCTCTTGGGGGGCGATGAGTCAGATGTTCACAGACGCACACCGCACGTTGTCGTATCGGGTCGCGGGATCGGTCGCCGTGGTCGCCGTCGCCATCGTGGGGTCCCTGACATCGGCCGCCGGGTCGGCCGCGCTCGCCTCGCCCGGCCACGCACAGGTGGCCCGCGTCGGCGCCAGGTCGAGCGACCAGCCGGCCACCCAGGTCCATCACGTGTCACCGGTGGACTCGACCGGACGGCTGAAGCCCGGCTACCGGGTCACGGACTCCGGCAAGGGGTACTGCTGGACGACGTCGTTACGTCAACCCGGGGCTCTACCGATGCTTCAGAGGCAACTTCATCATGGACCCCTGCTGGTCGAACGCCGGCCAGTCAGCAGTCTTTTGCCTCGCGGCGCCGTGGTCCCACAGTGTGACCCGCTTGCGGCTCACGAGGCGGCTGCCGCCGACTTCCCACGGAAGAAGCTTCCTCTGGGGGATGACCCTGCGGTCCGGGCTGAAGTGCGCGGAGCCCGGAGGTACCCACGACCGTGGCGCGGGCATGACGTCAACTACCTCTGCCAGCGGCACTGGGTCCTGCTCGACTCACCGGATCGCAGCCGCCCGGTGTGGCACATCCTGACCGCGCGCTACCTTCACGGGCGCTATCACGGCCGCGGAGTGCGTCCCTTGTCGGACGCCTGGCTCACGAAAGCCCCGTAGGCTCCTCGGCCGCCTGCTGGCGCGTGACTGCGCGCTGACCTGTCGGCTGTGCGTGTGTAGGGTCGCCCAATGACCCGCGCCGACGGCCGCCGTGCCGATGAGCTCCGACCGATCACGATCACCCGCCACTGGCTCGACCATGCCGCAGGGTCGGCGCTCATCGAGTTCGGCCGGACCCGCGTGCTGTGCGCCGCCAGCGCGACGACGGGCGTACCCCGCTGGCGCAAGGGCAGTGGGCTCGGCTGGGTGACCGCCGAGTACGCCATGCTGCCCAGCTCCACGTCCACCCGCACGGACCGCGAGTCGGTCAAGGGTCGGATCGGTGGGCGTACGCACGAGATCTCACGGCTGATCGGCCGCTCGTTGCGCGCCGTCATCGACTACCGGGCCCTCGGCGAGAACACGATAGTTCTCGACTGTGACGTCCTTCAGGCCGACGGCGGCACCCGTACCGCCGCGATCACCGGAGCCTACGTCGCCCTCGCCGACGCGGTCGCGCACCTACGCGGGCAGCACGCGTTGGCTGGCGAGCCGCTGACGGGTTCGGTGGCCGCCGTATCGGTCGGGATCATCGACGGCGAGCCGCGGCTCGACCTTCCGTACGAGGAGGACGTCCGCGCCGATACCGACATGAATGTCGTGATGACCGGGACCGGAGCATTCGTCGAGGTACAGGGAACTGCCGAGAACACGCCCTTCGACCGCGCGCTGCTCGACGCTCTCCTCGACCTCGCTGTCAGCGGCTGCAGGGACTTGACCGGCATCCAGCAGCGTGCCCTGACGTCGTGACGCGGGTATTCCTTGCGACGCGCAACCGCAAGAAGCTGCTCGAGATGCGGCGCGTGCTCGAGCAGGTCGTGCCCGCGCTGGAGGTCGTCGGTCTCGACGATGTCGGGCCGTACGACGAGCCGGTCGAGACGGAGCCGACCTTCGAAGGCAACGCGCTGCTCAAGGCGCGAGCGGCGGTGACGGCGACCGGCCTGCCGTCGCTCGCCGACGACAGTGGCCTGTGCGTGGATGCCCTCAACCAGATGCCGGGGGTGCTCTCCGCGCGGTGGGCCGGTGTGAGCAAGGACGACGCCGCCAACAACAAGCTCCTGCTGGAGCAGCTGGCCGACGTCCCGGACGAGCGGCGGGGTGCCGAGTTCCGTTGCGCAGTTGCACTGTGCCTGCCGGACGGACGCGAGGAGGTCGCATTCGGGGTGATGCACGGCTCGATCATCCGCGAGCAGCGGGGGAGCGGTGGGTTCGGGTACGACGTGGTGTTCGTCGCCGATGGCGACGGCCGCACCAGCGCCGAGCTGTCGGAGGCCGAGAAGGACGCGGTGTCGCACCGGGGCAAGGCACTTCGAGCCATCGCTTCGGTCGTCGGCGTCGCCCTGGCGTGACATGCGCACCCGCCGGCGCAACAGAGCCGGAGTCTGGCCTACAGAGGGCCTGGGTGCGGCCGGTGAGATTCGAACTCACACTGTCAGGCTCCTAAGGCCTGTGCCTCCTACCGTTGGGCTACGGCCGCCGCTCGGGCCAGCGTACGGAGGTACGCTCGACGCCGCGCAGAGGCCTGCCGGCTGGCCGGGCCAGCGCGTGCGACGCGGCCTCTAGTGGATCAGGTCCCTGCGCAGCTTCTCCACATGGCCGGTGGCCTTGACGTTGTACATCGCCTGCTCGATGACGCCCTGCTCGTCGATCACGAAGGTGGAGCGGATCACACCGACGACCGTCTTGCCGTAGAGCTTCTTCTCGCCCCAGGCGCCATACGCCTCGAGGACGGTCTTGTCGGTATCGGACAGCAAGGTGAAGGTCAGGTGGTCGTGGGTACGGAACTCGGCCAGTTTGTCGGGCGGATCCGGGGAGAGCCCGACGACGGCGTACCCCGCGGCGGACAGGGGCTCGAGGGAGTCCCGGAAGTCGCAGGCCTGCGTGGTACAGCCCGCAGTCATGGCGGCCGGATAGACGTAGAGGATCACCTTCTTGCCGCGGAAGTCAGAAAGACCTACCTGCTGTCCCGTGTCGTCGGGAAGTGCGAAGTCGGGCGCGGCGTCACCCGCGTTGAGTCGGCCCATCTACGATCTCCTGTCACCTTTACTGTCTGAACCTGGCTTACCTGGCAAGGCCTCTTCTCGTCGATTCTGTCACGGTGAGGTGATCGGGGTGCGGGGGAGAGGCTATCCAGCGAGGGGCCCGCCGTGGCAGCGAGGCCACACCAGACGTGCGACACTTGCAGCCGCAACCGAACGCAGGAGGACATGTGAGCTCGGCAGCCCGCACGCCTGATCAGATCACGGCGGACATCGCGATAACCCGCAACAGACTGGCGGGCACGATCGACCAACTCGTCTACCGGGTCAAGCCCAAGACCATCATCCAGCGACAGGTCCAGAGCACCCGCGCCTCGTTCTACGATGCGAACGGCTCGCTCAAGAAAGACAAGATCGCCAAGATCGCCGGAGTTGCCGTCGGCGTCGTCGCTGTCATCGTGGCGATCCGCACGATTGCCAGCTGAGCAGAGGCTCGGTGGAGATCTCGGTATGAATCCCCGTGACACGTCGCTCGAGGACAAGCTGCCCATCCGGTTGTTGCATGACCGGGTGCTCGTAGCGCGTGACTCCGAGGCTGGAGAGCGCAGGTCGTCGGCGGGGATCGTGATACCCGCAACCGCGCAGATGGGAAGACGGCTGTCGTGGGCCAGGGTCACCGGGGTCGGGTCGCACGTGCGCACGGTCGAGGTCGGCGACCGGGTTCTCTTCGACCCTGAGGACAAGGCGGAGATCGAGGTCAGGGGCGAGGAGTTCGTCCTGCTGCGCGAGCGCGACCTGCATGCAGTTGCCTCGGAGCGCCTCGAGGACGGCCAAACCGGCCTTTACCTCTGACCGGCTCCGGCAAACCTGCACGGGGCGAGCCCGGCGGCGAGCGGACGTACGGGCGCTCAGGCTGTCAGCCCGCCCATCCAGGCCTCGACGTCGTCGGCGGTCCGTGCCAGCCCCCCGGAGAGGTTCTGGCATCCGTCCTCGGTGACCAGGACGTCGTCCTCGATCCGGATGCCGATTCCTCGTAGTGTCTCCGGCACGAGCAGGTCGCTCGACTGGAAGTACAGCCCCGGCTCCACGGTGAGCACCATGCCCGGCTCCAGCTTGCCGTCGAGGTAGTTCTCGCTCCTTGCCGCGGCACAGTCGTGCACATCGAGCCCGAGCATGTGGCCCGTTCCGTGGAGCGTCCAGCGCCGGTAGACGCCGTTGTCCTTCTCGAGCGCCTCGTCGGCCGAGCAGGGCAGCAACCCCATGTCGTCGAGGCCGTGGGCGAGGACGGTCATGGCCGCGATGTGGAAGTCGCGGTACGGGACCCCCGGCCTGACCGCTGCCAGACCTGCCTCCTGCGCGGCCAGCACCAGCTCGTAGAGGTGGCGTTGCTCATCGGTGAAGGCACCGTTGACAGGCAGGGTGCGCGTCACGTCGGCCGTGTACAGCGAAGAGTTCTCCACGCCCATGTCGAGCAGGATCAGCTGCCCGGGCGTCACCGGGCCGTCGTTCTCGATCCAGTGCAGGGTGGTCGCGTGTGGCCCTCCAGCGGCAATGCACTCGTAGCCGATGTCGTTGCCGCTGGCTCGAGCGCGGCGGTGGAACGTCCCCTCGATCCACCGCTCTCCGAAGGTGAGCACCTGGTCCCACTCGCGAACCGAGTCCTCGAACCCGAGCACTGTCGAGTCGATCGCGTCCTGAAGCTGTTCGATCTCCCAGCTGTCCTTGACCAGGCGCATCTCGGACATGAAGACGGCCAGCTCCGCGTCGGCTTGAGGGTTGCCGTGTGCGCTGCAGAGGGCGTCGACGTCCGCGTCGACGCCGCGGTGCACCCGGGTGTTGTCGCCACCCGAGCGAAGCACGTCGGGCAGCTCGTAGATGTGGCGGCACCGCAGGCCGTACAGCTCCTCAGCCTCCGTGAGCGAGTGTCGCCGCCCCGACCATGCTTCGCCGTAGCGTCCGTCACGCCAGAAGGCGTCGTCGCTCTTGGCGTGACGCGGGCGGAAGTACAGCGTCGACTCGCCGTCGTCGATGACCAACACGGCATCCGAGGTCTGGTTGCCGGTGAAGTACACGTGCGCCGTGTCCGCCCGGAACCGGTAGTCGGTGTCGTTGGCCCGGGGCCTCAGCGGGCCGGCCGGGATGACCAGCCGCTCGCCGGCGAACCGGGAGCTGAGCTGCGCCCGGCGCGCCTGCGCCCAGCGGGCGACCGGCAGCCGCTCCACGTCATCGTCACCGTCGAGCCACCCCTCTCGCATGAACGAGACGAGAGCGTCGCTCGCAGGGACGGGGTAGGTGGACTGCTTGAAGCGGTCAGACATGAGTACTCCTCAACGGGTCGGCTCGTCCATTATCCACCTCTGCCGGGGAGTCACTCTGTGCCCGCAACAACTGCCATGCGAACACCCCACCGAGGATGTTGATCGCAACGTGCAGCAGCACGAAGACGTGCGGTACATCGAGGGCCAGGAGGACGCCGGCCACGAGTGGTCCGGCCGCGCTCACGCCGGTCCGCAGCGCGGACAGTGTGCCGAGGGTGGTTCCGAGCATCCCGGCCGGGGCAACCGAAGCGGCGAGCGGGCTGAGGATCGGCGCGTACATCGTCTCACCGAGCGCAAACGTCATGAAGGCGATGACGAACAGGACGCCGGCCGACGAAGGGCCGACGAACAGCGCGGCTTCGAGCAGCAGCCAGCTCATCACCCAGATGCCCGCCACGACTACCAGCAACGCGGCACCAAGGTGACCTCCGGTGAGTCTGACGACGAGCCACTGGAGGGCGACGATGACGAGGCAGTTCGCGGCCGCCGCGGTGCCGACCGTACTCGGGCTCACCTTCAGCGCCTGGAGAGCGAATGCGGGAAGCCCGGTCTCGAACTGCGCATAGAAACCGGCTGCGAGGGCCATCGACACCAACGCCAGGAGGCGAAGCTGGCGAGTTGCGACGAAACGCCGGTAGGTTTCCCAGCCTCCCTGCACGTGCACGGGCGTACTCACGTCGACGACGTCTACGCCGGTCGGCCGCGGTGTCTCGTCCGACGCCAGGTGCAGCAAGCCGCCCGAGACGACGAAGCCGGCGGCGGCGCCGAGGAACCCTGGCCACATCCCGCTCGGACGGTCGAGGTCCACGACCAGCCCGGCAGCGAAGGCGCCCGCGGCCATCCCGAGGGCGAGGGCGGTGAACTGGTACGCGAACACAGCACGCCGGTCGGCCGGCTCCACCGATTCGAGGACCAGCACCTGGGTGGCGGGACCTACGGCGGTCAGGGCGCCACCGAAAAGGGCGATCGCGGCGAGGAACTGAAACGGGCTCGTCGCCACTCCCAGTGCGATGCTTGCCGCGCCGGCGGCGAGCGTGAACAAGGTGGCCAGTGGGCCGGCCGGGTGGCGATCTGCCAGCCTGCCTGCCAGCGGCGCGGCGATCACGGCGCCGATGCAGAACGCGGTCCCCGCGAGCACACCTGCGGTGGAGCCCCAGTTCCTGGCGTTGACCACATACGCGTACTGGAACGGCAAGATCGTGCCCCAACCGAGGCTTCCTGCAAATGAAGCTGCGGTGATCAGCCGGGTGCGGCGCATCACGATGAAACCTCCGCTCGAAGACTTTGAACCTCAATAGTTTGAAATTCAACTCTACGTCGGAGATCGAAGACTTCGATATCGAATACTGTGATATGACACACTAGGCCGCGTGAGTACACGACCCATATCCCGCCGGACCCGGTCGGAGGCTGAGCGGGTCCGCGAGGACGTCGCCCTGTTCGTGGCCGCCGGCGCCACGGAATCCGTTCAGCGGGTGATCACCTCGGTGCACGGCCTGTCGCGCCGCCTCAATCAGTGGTACGACCGGCAGCTTGCCGACCTCGACCTGACCGCCGGCGACTGGGCGGTGATGAGCAAGCTCGTACGTGACGGCGGCGACGACGGCCTGTCGCCGAGCGTGCTCGCTGACGCGGCCAACATCGCGCCCTCCTCGATGACGCATCGCCTCGACCGGCTGGCCAAACGCCGGCTGATCACTCGCGACACCGACCCCGACAATCGGGTCCGGGTCCGGGTCCGCCTGTCCGACGACGGCTGGCAGCTGTTCCAGACCGCTATCCGTGAGTCCAACCTCGTGGAGTCCGACGTCCTGCGCCCGCTGTCGAAGCCCGACCGCGTCAGGCTCGCTGAGCTCCTCGAACAGGCCATCAAAGGTCTCGACGACCTGGACGCCGACGCGTAGGCCGTCGCCACGGACCGACGGCGAACCACGCGAAGTGAAGCCGATGAACCCCTGACCGACCATGCGCCGCCGTGGCGGGTAGGTTCTGCGTCACATGACAGGAGAGATCGCCGCCGTCGCGATGCTCGCGATCGTTCTCGCGGCGGCCGTCCGCAGGCCGCACGGACTCCCAGAGGCATTCGCAGC
Source organism: uncultured Actinomycetota bacterium (assembly GCA_963824115.1). GTDB lineage: Bacteria > Actinomycetota > Actinomycetes > Propionibacteriales > Nocardioidaceae > DASQEH01. The sequence continues at coordinate 66,330 of CAWGOA010000008.1, read as the reverse complement.
GGTTCCAGCGGCCGTCGTGCTGCTCCTCTCGGGGGTCGTGTCGCCCAGCGACGTCGGAGACGAGCTCGACCAGCTGCTGCCGGTCCTATTGTTCTTGGCGGCGGTGCTCGTGCTTGCGCACGTGTGCGCCGCGGAGGGACTGTTCGATGCGGCCGGCCAGTGGCTCTCACGCACGAGTGAGGGGAACGCCAAGCGGCTGCTGCTCAACGTGTTCTTGCTCTCGGCGGCGGTCACCTCGGTGCTCAGCCTCGATGCCACCGTCGTCCTCCTGACGCCGGTCGTCTTGGCGACAGTCACCCGGATGCGCGTCCCGGCTCGCCCCCACGTCTACGCGGCCGGGCACCTGGCGAACTCGGCTTCGCTGCTGTTACCGATGGGAAACCTGACCAACCTCCTCGCCATAGCCGCGAGCGGGCTCAGCCTCGTGCGGTTCGCCGGGCTGATGGTCCTCCCCTTTGCCGCGGTGCTGCTGACCGAGTACGTCGTCTTTCGCCTGGTGTTCCGGCACGAGCTGCAGGAGCGGGCCATCCCCGACCAGGCCGAGCCCATGGCCTTTCCGAGGGTCGCCGTCTGGGTCCTGACCGGAACACTTGTGGCGTTCGTGGTCACCTCGTTCGCCGGCGTTGCGGCGTACTGGGCGGCGATCGGCGGCGCAGTCGTGCTCGTGACGCACGCGCTGAGGCACGGTCTTTGCCGTCCGGTCGAGGTGGCGAAAGCGGTGGACGTGCCGTTCCTGCTCTTCGTATGCGGTCTCGCGGTCGTGGTGCGCGGGGTCGTGGACAATGGGCTCGGAGATTGGGTCGCCCGCGTGGCGCCATCCTCGGAGGGACTCGTGGCGCTGCTCGCCTTCGCCTCGATGGGCGCATTGCTTGCGAACATCGTCAACAACCTCCCCGCACTCCTCATCCTGCTGGCTCCGGCCGCGCAGGTCGGTCCCGTCGCCGTCTTGGCCGTGCTCATCGGCGTGAACATCGGGCCGAACCTCACGTTCACGGGATCGCTGGCGACGCTGTTGTGGCGACGCGTGCTGTCCGAGCACGGGCTTTCTCCGTCACTCACGAGGTTCACCGCCCTCGGCCTGCTCACCGTGCCGGTAGGAGTGGTGCTGGCGACCTGCGGTCTCTGGGCGAGCGCGGCGGCCCTCTCGGTGCGCTGAGAGCAGACTCACAGCCCCGCTCTCGGGTCGGGCTTTGCCGGGGCGCCGTCCTGGGTTACGGTAGCGTAGGTTACGCAACCGTAAGTCGCCTTTGGGAGAGTGGACCGGATGACCGTCTCAGCCGCACGCAGCCTTACCCAGACCGAGCTCCTCCTCGAGCTGAACCCGGTCGTGGAGCGTGAGCTCAACCGCCACATCCCCGTCGCCAAGGAGTGGTTCCCGCACGAGTACATCCCGTGGAGCGACGGTCGTACGTACGACGGCGTCCTCGGTGGCGAGCCCTGGACCGAAGGCGACAGCAAGCTTTCCGACGTCGCCAGGTCGGCGTTGATCATCAACCTGCTCACCGAGGACAACCTGCCGAGCTACCACCACGAGATCGCCGTGCTCTTCGGCCGCGACCAGGCGTGGGGGGACTGGGTACACCGCTGGACGGCCGAGGAGGGCAGACACGGACTGGCCCTGCGGGACTACCTCAGCGTCACCCGGGCAGTCGACCCGGTGCAGCTCGAGCGGCTCCGGATGGAGCACATGTCCAAGGGGTACAAGTCGGCCAACGACCAAAGCGTCCTGCGTTCGCTCGCCTATGTCTCGTTCCAAGAGCTCGCCACCCGCGTGTCCCACCGCAACACCGGCAGGGCCACGGGCGAACCGGTCGCGGACCAGCTCCTGGCTCGCATCGCGGCCGACGAGAACCTGCACATGATCTTCTACCGCAACCTCATGCAGGCGGCGATCCAGCTCGACCCCGACCAGACGGTGCGCGCGATCACGGAGGTCGTGAAGACCTTCGAGATGCCCGGCGCGGACATACCCGGCTTCCAGCGCAAGGCCGTCGAGATGGCGATCGACGGGATCTACGACCTGCGCCAGCACCGCGACGACGTCGTGATGCCGGTCTTGCGTTTCTGGAAGGTCTTCGACGTGGAGGGTCTGTCGGCTGAGGGAGAACAGGCCCGAGCCGAGCTGTCGGAGTACCTCGACGACCTCGACGCCCAGGCGTCCCGCTTCGAGGACAAGCGCGACCGGCTGAAGGCGCGGCTCGCCGCCCGCCGCTGAGGCTGCCGCCGAGACATCAATCGGGACCGACACGCCGACAGAGCCGGGGCCGCCGGTGACGTCTGGCTGGGCGGATGGGTCAGCTCGCGCGGCGCTGGTCGCGGTCGAGGTGTCGCTCGACCGTTGGTGCCGGCTTCTCCGGATAAGTACTGGCCCAGAACTCCAGGAAGTCGGCGGCGGCAAGCGGCCTCGAGGTCAGGTACCCCTGGATGAACGGGCAGCCGAGCTGGACCAGCATCTGTCGCTGACTGTCGGTCTCCACTCCCTCGGCGACGGTACTCATGTGGAGGGCCTCGGTGAGGCGTATCACGGCGCTCGCGATCTCCACATCGACCGCATCGGTGACGAGACCTTCGATGAACGTGCGGTCGAGCTTCACGACGTCGATCGCGAACCGCTTCAGGTACGACAGCGACGAGTAGCCGGTACCGAAGTCGTCGATGGCGACGGCGACGCCCAGGTCATGGAGCGCGTCGAGCGTGGTCACCGTACCGACGGTGTCGCTCATCAAGACGGTCTCGGTGATCTCGAGGCACAGCTGGCTGGCCGGAAGTCCTGTCGTCGTCAGCGTCTCGGCCACGTCCTCAGCCAGCCGGTGCTGGGCGAACTGCAGGGCCGACAGGTTCACCGAGACCCGCAGGGGAGGACGTTCAGGATTGTCGAGTGTCCACTCGCGAAGTGTCCGGCAGGCGTCCTCGAGCACCCATCGGCCCATGGGCACGATGAGTCCGGTCTCCTCGGCGATCGGGACGAACTGCTGGGGCCACAAGATCCCTCGCTGAGGCGACCGCCACCGCACCAGTGCCTCGACGCCGACGACCTTGCCGGTGTCCGAGGTCACGATCGGCTGGTAGTGCAGCTCGAGCTCGTTCTCGTCCAAGCCCTGGCGAAGGCTTACCTCGAGATCGAGGCGGGCGCGCGTCTCGTCGACCGACGCGTCCGTCGACACGCAGTAGCAGTTGCGCCCTGACGCCTTCGCGGCGTACGCGGCCGCGTCGATCCCGGCAAGCACCACGTCGCGGCCCTGGTCGTTTTGGGTGAGACCCACCCCGATGGACGCGGACATGAAAATGTGGTGACCGTCGACGCTGAAGGGCTCCTGCATCACCTGGAGGAGGGCCTCAGCGACCGACGTGACGGCCTCCATGTCGGGGGCGTCCTCGATCAAGACGATGAACTCGTCACCTGACATGCGAGCGACGGAGTCCGCGGGTGAGAGCCCGGCCCGTAGCCGGCCGGCGACCTGGACCAGCAGCTTGTCGCCGATGATGTGGCCGTAGGAGTCGTTGACCAGCTTGAACCGGTCGAGGTCCAAGAACAGCAGGCCGTGATGGAGCCCCGTCGTGCTGCTTCGGGTGAGCGCGTGGTCGAGACGCTCGAGAAGCAGCCGCCGGTTGGGAAGACCAGTCAGCTCGTCGTGGAGTGCGCGACGGGTGAGCTCGTCTTGGAACGCCCGCCGCTCAGTGACGTCGCGCAGCACGAGGACTGCCCCGACGTGCTCACCCTCTGCCCGTAGCGGGGTGATGCTGTACGCGATGTCGAGGGTCTCGCCGTCAGGCGGCCCCAGGGTCGCGTCGGCGTCGTGCGCTACGAGCTGCCCTTCGACCATGCTCGTGAAGTCGATGGGCAGCCGACGGTTCCGCAAGGTCAGCTTGTCCCGTATCCGGCTTCCGAGAACCTCGGAGTCACTCGTACACCCGAGCATCCGGACGGCCGCGGGGTTCGCGAAGGTGATGACCGTGCGCATGTCCAGGGCGATGACCCCCTCGCTCTGCGAGTTGGTGATGGTACGCAGCCGGGCGATCAGGTCCGCCGCTCGCATCACGTCTCCTGCCACTCCGGCGAGAGTCAGCAGCGTGTCGCGGTCGTTGGCGTCCCAGTGCTCCACCCCGAGCCGCTTGTCGACGCGCAGCCGCTGGCCGTCGAGAAGCGGCGCGCTGGTCGACCGTGCCGAGTCGACGTCGCCCTCCAAGACGATGTCGGCCATCTCCGCTCCGAGGAGCTCCTTGGCCGCCGCCACCAGATCCTCGCGGACCTCCGACGGGTCGGTGTGGGTGCGAAGCGACACGATGGCCTGCTGGAGCCGCTCGGCGTGCAGGCGGCCGTTCTGCTCGCTGACGGACGCGGCATACGCGCGGTAGAAGAACATGACCACGCCGATGAGCAGGACGGCCGAGTAGGGATAGACCCCGACGCACAGAGCGGCGACCCCGCCGAGCGTGACCGCCCCGATCCACGGCAGCAGCCGGCCGGACAGCTCCCTGACCATCGGGAGGTACGCCGAACCGGAGTGGTAGGAGGCGATGGCACGCACCGTCAGCGCGGAGACCGTCGTGAGCACGATTGCGGCCACCATGCCGACCGCTACGTCGCCGATGTCCGGTGTCTTTTGAGGCGAGACGCCAAAGAGCCGGACGACGGCAATCGCCACGGAACCGGAGAGCAACAGGCTGCCGAGGTTGAAGGCGGTCTTGAGCCAGTGCCGTCGCAGCACAATGCTGCCGGACAATGACGCTACCGTGATGACCAGCAGGCATTGCCACGGAAGGATCATGAGGAGCGCCGGCACGAAAGGCACTTCGTCGAGGGGGATTCCCTCGACGCTGCCGCGGGTGGTGACGTTTCGCCGCGGCCGGGTCTGGAGGACCACGAGGACGACGCCCAGCAGGATGAACATGCTGACGCGGGTCGGGTGAGGGGTCGGTACCAGCTTGATGACGAGAGCGGACGCACCCAGCCCGAGCACCAAGGTGCCGAGGCTGGCTATGCGGAGTCCGGCGGCCGGGGCGGCCGCGCGCATACGCGTCACAGACGTACCGTACCGACAACTACGGCCCTCTGGGTGTGCTTAGTCCCAGATGATCCCGCTTGGGGTCACTCCCAGGTGGAGGTCTTCGCCGAGGCGGTGGTGCCGGGGTGGCGCTTCTCCCAGGTGGAGGTCTTCGCGGAGGCGGTGGTGCCGGGGTGGCGCTTCTCCCAGGTGGAGGTCTTCGCGCAGGCGGTGGTGCCGGGGTGGCGCTTCTCCCACGTGGAGGTCTTCGCGGAGGCGGAGGCGTGGTGGGTCGTCGTAGCGTGAGTGGTCGCGCCCCATGCCTCGGTCGAGCCACCAAGGCTCACGACCGTGGCGGCGGCGAGAACGACGGCGGAGGTGGAAACGCGACGGAGAATGCTGGTGGTCATGAGGGGTCCTTGTGGGGTGAGGGGGGAGTGTGAACTTTCCATCGATCGGGTCCACTGGATTAGCATGTCAGTGCGGGTCGTACCATCTACAATGAGCAGGGGTACGGCTAGCTGTACGTGGCTTCGCATGTGCATGCTGCGCCGGTGTTGTTACTCTTAGTGGTTAACCTATCACTCTTGGTGTCCGAGGCGTACAGTCTTTTGCCATATTGAGATATTTGACGCTTTTGTCTGGTCTGGGCGGTATGAGGCTCTTGTAGATTTTCTCCTCTCCCAGCCGATGCGACATGTGGACGGGATCGAGACCAGCAGGTACCGGACCACCGCGAGGCTTGATGCGCGGTGCCCGCCACCAGCGTGTCGCCGACCTTGCTGGATGCCACATCGCTTGGAGCCCTTCCGCTACGAGCCGCATTCAACCACATGCGCAGAGTGATACGACAGTCTATCTGTCGATCGGCTCGAGCCTGAGTGCCGAGCCCGGGTTCGCGCGCATACGGGTACGGGCCGGCTGCCCGCAGGCGCTCGCTGGCGACGCAACCTCGAGGTGGTCCAGATCTGCGTCAATCGCAGTGAGGCGGTGGGATGGCGGCGCATGTGCTGATGCTCATGCTCGTTTCCGGGCATCGGTCACGGCGGTAGATGCCGTGGCCGACCAGGTGCTGGAGGCGTACGAAGGTGTCGCTCAGCGCGTTGGACGCGCCTGATTCATCGCCTTGAGGGACGTAGGGGGAGGCCGCGGTCCAGGGTCACACCGTCAGTCGCGCGACTCCTCGGATTCGGGGGGTGCGAACAGAACGACCACCTCGAGCCGCTCGGTGACGTCGTGGAAGCTGTGCTCCTCGCGCGCCGGCACGTAGATCGTGGATCCGGGGCAGACGCGAATGGTTTCCCCGGCCGAGGTGAAGGAAGCGGAGCCGGCCAAGACGACGTACACCTCGTCTTGGCCGTGCGGCGTCTGGGGATCTGGTGCGTCCGCGGGCAGGACGTAGAGCCCAGCACTCAGGGAGTCGACCCGGAGGAACTCGTCGTAAAGACTGCCGCCTCGCGTGTGGCGCTCACGAAGCGCCGACAGGCCGAAGTGCTGCATGCGACTGATCTTGCACCATCGTCGGCGATCGGCCGATACGGGCCACACACGAGCGGGAGGCATGAACCGCCGGGACTGCCGAGTCGACGGCGTGGTCAGCCGCCGTCCACCTGGATGCCGCAGATTGACACGGCGTTTCTACCGATGGCGGTGAAGGCAGCGTCGACGCCGGCGTCAGCGAGCGCCTTCTGTAGGTCGGATTTCAACGCATCGGCTTGATCCTGCGTGAGATCGCCGGGCGTCCCTCCTTGGTCGAGGGTGGCCAGGTCGCCCCAAGAGAGTCCGTGGTCTGCCAGGATCGCACGTTCCTGCTCGAGCCCGCTTGTCACGTTTGACCAGTCGGTGGAAACGTCGTCCGACGCCAGAGACCCCAGCTGGCGGAATTCGTTGAGCCAGGCCGCGTATCCATCGTCGTCCAGGGAGTCGATGTTGATGCCCTGGAACCGCTGGACTGCATTGCCGAGCTCAACGCAGTAGGCGGAACCGGGGTTGATTCCGGCGTGGCTCGACGAGGTCGCCTCCGACGACGGGACGTCGGTGGTGGGGTTGGTGGCGGCGTCGGCGCAGTAGCTGCTGGAGACGCTGACGTTGGGGTTGGCGCCGTTGTTGGCTTTGTAGTCGATGGTGTAGTTGGTGTTGGAGGGGACGCTGTGGAGGAGTCCGGCTTTGACGAGTTGGTCCATGGTGTCGGCGTACTGGCCGTTTTGGGCGTCGTAGGCTTCGGCGGCGACGGTGACGGTTTCGACGTCTGCTTTGCAGGCGGCTGCGGTGCCGCGGTTTTGGATGCCGTTGACGGCGAAGACGACGATGGCGGCGAGGATGCCGAGGATGACGATGACGATGAGCAGTTCGATCAAGGTGAAGCCGCTTTGGTCTTGGCGGGCTTTACGGATGCGCCCGCGCAAGGTCACTTCCCACCAAGAGCGAGGCTGCAGTTGGCGTTCGCGTCCTGCCCGATCTCCTGGAGGGCCGCCCGGAGCGAGTCCGTGTTCGTGGCGTCCTGGATCCGCTGGGTGAGTGCGGCGGATTCATCCGGGGAAAGTCCCGCGATGTTGCCGCTTTCTGCATCGTTGAGGTCACTCCAGTGCAGTCCGGCATCATGCAGGATCCCCTGGACGTTCCGGAGCGCATCGGCGAATGCCTGCCAGTCCTGAGCTATGCCGTCGGGGGCCGCTGCGGCAAGGGCGTCGAACGCCTTGATCAGCGCGTTGAACCCGTCGTCTCCCACGCTTTGGATGTCCAAGCCGCTCAAGTTGCTGAGGGTCGACTGCAGGAGGTCGCAGTAGTTGGTCGACTCGTTGGAGCCAGATGACGAGTCGGTGGTCGTCGGTGGTGGTTCTGAGCTGGTGGGGTTGGTGGCGGCGTCGGCGCAGTAGCTGCTGGAGACGCTGACGTTGGGGTTGTCGCCGTTGTTGGCTTTGTAGTCGATGGTGTAGTTGGTGTTGGAGGGGACGCTGTGGAGGAGTCCGGCTTTGACGAGTTGGTCCATGGTGTCGGCGTACTGGCCGTTTTGGGCGTCGTAGGCTTCGGCGGCGACGGTGACGGTTTCGACGTCTGCTTTGCAGGCGGCTGCGGTGCCGCGGTTTTGGATGCCGTTGACGGCGAAGACGACGATGGCGGCGAGGATGCCGAGGATGACGATGACGATGAGCAGTTCGATCAAGGTGAAGCCGCTTTGGTCTCTGGCGGGCTTTACGGATGCGCTCGTGCATGAGGTCCCTCGGGTAGACAGCGGTGGAGGAGGTGAGCGTCAGCCGGCGCCGGATCCGGGGTAGACCCCCGGCCTGATCGTCACTACAAGTGACCATAGGACATACGCAGAGTTAATTCGGGCCATTTCCCTGTTTGTCCTCCGATCGGACAGGCAGCGACCGACCGAACTCAGACGATCGCCGACAGGCCTCGTTTCGCAAGCTGGTCGGCGATGATGAGGCGCTGGACCTCGCTTGCCCCCTCCCAGATGCGCTCCACGCGCAGCTCGCGGAAGAAGCGCTCGGCGACGTTCTCGCGCATGTACCCTCGACCGCCGAAGACCTGGACCGCCCGGTCGGCGACCCGGTTGGACATCTCCGACGCGAACAGCTTCACCATCGAGCAGCGGGCGTGGAGCACCTTGCGGTCGTCGCCGTCATCGACGGAGCGGGCAGTCTCGTACACCATCGAGCGCGCCGCGAACAGCTCCGTCGCGCTGTCGGCGAGCATCGCCTGCACGAGCTGCCGCTCCAGCAGCGGCGAGCCCTGGACCACGCGGTCCCTTGCGAACGCCGTCGCTTCCTCGATGAGCCGCTCGGCCGCGCCGAGGCAGCGCGCCGCGACCATGAGCCGCTCGAAGCGGAACCACTCGTACGAGAACGTCATGCCGGCGCCCTCGTCGCCGACGAGGTGAGTCGACGGCACCCGGACGCCGTCGAAGGCGACGATCGGGTGATGGTGGTTGATCGTGTGCGAGTAGGCAGGGGAGCGCACGACCCGAACTCCTGGGCTCGGCAGGTCGACCACGAACAACGCGTGCTCGCCGGCGTGGGGGCCTTCGCTGAGCACCGCCTGGACGAATGCGTAGGCCGCCTCGTTGTAGGACGTGACATGCCACTTCTCCCCGTCGAGGACATAGTCGGTGCCGGCCCGACGCGCCGTGGTGGTCAGCGCCGAGACGTCGGAACCTGCGAACTCCTCGGTGATGGCATAGCACTCCTGCATCTCGCCTCGAACAGTCGGCAGCAGCCAGCGGTCCTTCTGGTAGTCGTTTGCGACCTCTGGCCACCAGGCGGGCGGAGTGTGCATGCACCACCCGAGGGCGTTGGTGACGCGTCCGGCCTGCTCCTGGACAAGGACTTGCTGCAGCGTGGTACAGCCGAGGCCACCGACGTCGGTCGGCATATTGGTGGCGTACAGACCCAGCTCGATGGCTCTGTCGTGATGGGCCTCGGCGACCCCGTGCGGGAGCCGCCCCTCGTTGAGCTCCGCCTCGACCTCGTACGGGATCAGCTCGTCGGCGAACGCGCGAGCCTTCGACTGGAGGCGGAGGTCGCTGTCGGAGAGGCGGTACATCATGCTCCCGGTGCCGGTCCTGGCGCCCCGCAGGGCCTGACTGACCGTTCAGTCTAGGTCAGGCCCTCATCCCGTTGACCAGTTACCGGGGTGCCTGCTCCGGCGGATGCGCCGGGTCAGGTCCCCATGTCGGGTCAGGTGCCCATTTCAGGCCGCAGACGACCCGGGCGTACTTGCCGAGGGTGTTTCCGGCGTTGCTGAAGTCGCTGCTGTTCATCGGCTGGCCGATGTCGGTGCGCAGCTGGTCGGCTTGGTCCTGGGTCAATCAGCCCGGCGTGCCGCCGTTCTCGAGAGTCTTCAGGTCGTCACGCGAGAGCCCCGAGTCGTTGAGGATCGAATGCACCTTCTTGAACGCGTCATAGAACGCGCTGCCAGCTGTTGACCAGGTCCTGTTGCTGAGCCAGTCCCTGGAGGGTTTGGAACTCCGCCAGCAGGCTGCCGAAAGTCACGTCGTCGAGGGTCGCGATGTCGATGTTGTTGTACTTGTTCAGGGCCGCCGCCATCTCGACGCAGTAGGCGGAGCTGGGATCGCTGCCTGGACCGATCGAGCTGGTGGGGTTGGTGGCGGCGTCGGCGCAGTAGCTGCTGGAGACGCTGACGTTGGGGTTGGCGCCGTTGTTGGCTTTGTAGTCGATGGTGTAGTTGGTGTTGGAGGGGACGCTGTGGAGGAGTCCGGCTTTGACGAGTTGGTCCATGGTGTCGGCGTACTGGCCGTTTTGGGCGTCGTAGGCTTCGGCGGCGACGGTGACGGTTTCGACGTCTGCTTTGCAGGCGGCTGCGGTGCCGCGGTTTTGGATGCCGTTGACGGCGAAGACGACGATGGCGGCGAGGATGCCGAGGATGACGATGACGATGAGCAGTTCGATCAAGGTGAAGCCGCTTTGGTCTCTGGCGGGCTTTACGGATGCGCTCCAGCATGGGATTCCTCAGGTAGCAGCGACGGTCGGACGTTTGCCGCGGGCAGGCCGGAGTCGTACGGAGCCGAGATACCCGAGATATCATCACTTAAAGTAGTTGGTTCGTTATACGCAGCGTTGCGAATACCCGAAATTGTCGACACGCTGGATGCCGCGGCTGGTGCTCTGGACCGCCGCGGCCGCCGACCCCACCTGCGCCTTGACTGGCCGTTCAGTCTGTGTCAGCGTCGCGGCATGGCCAGCGCTTCGAGAGGTTCCGGCGCCGTCGACGCCGTGGTGGTAGGTGGCGGCACGATCGGCGCCTGGTGTGCCTGGTTCCTCAAGCAAGCGGGACTTTCCCACGTCGTCCTGGTCGAGTCCGGCGCACTCGGCAAGGGCGCCAGCTCCCGCGCAGCAGGCATGGTGCGTGCCCAGGGCGGCACGGAGGCGGCGGTACGGCTCGGACTGTTCAGCCGCGACTTCTACTCTCGCCAGGCCGGCCTGCTCGGAATCGACTCCGGCTTCGTCGAGCAGGGCTACTTCATGCCCTGCTTCGATGACGACGAGGTGGAGCAGGCTCATGCCCGCATCGCCATGCAGCAGGGGCTCGGCCTCGACGTCCGCTGGGTCGAGCCCGACGAGGTTGACGCGCTCAATCCCGCCATGGCGCCGGGTCAGACCCTCGGAGCGTCGTACGCGCCTGGCGACGGGTACATCGACCCGCCCCGCAACGTCTTGGCCTACACGACCGCACTGTTCACGGCGGGCGTCGAGGTTCTCGAGCACACGGCGTTCACCGGACTGTCGTTGAGTGCCGGCAGCGTGGCGGGGGTTCAGACGAGTGCAGGCGAGATCGCGACCAAACGGGTCGTCCTGACCGGGGGGCCTACCCTCGCCGCGGTCGGCAGGGCCGCTGGGATCCGCATCCCCTCGGGCGGCGCACGCCACCAGGTCGTCGTCACCCAAGCGCATCCTGAGCTGGCAGCCGATCGGCTGCCCATGGTCTTCGACCTTGCCTCCGGGATCTACTGGAGGCCGGAGGAGGGCGGCGTGATGTGGGGGATGAGCAATCCCGACGAGGCACCCGGTGAAGCTGCCGAGTTCGACTGGACCTACTACGAGCAGATGCGGGCGCGCGTCGCCAAGCTGCTTCCCGTCACCGCCGGGCTGGGCGTGCGCCGAGTATGGGCGGCGACCATCGACTTCACCCCTGACCACCTGCCGATCCTCGGTCCGGCGCTAGGCCCCGGGGGACCCGTGGGGGGAACCGTCGTCGCAGCCGCAGGCGGACACGGGATGATGTGGGGCCCAGGCGTCTCCCGGGCCGCCGCCGACCTGCTCCTTCACGGGCAGAGCGACGTCGTGGACACCACGAGCTCGGCCTCGACCGGTTCGACGAGCATGGGCACAGCCGGCTGGCCCCCGACCCGATCGCCCTGCCCTTCCCCACGAGCGCCTAGCAGCACAGGGCCCCACCACCCAAGAGATCCGACTCTGACGTGGTCCTGGCTACGTGAGAGTCGGATCGTTTGGGTGGTGGACAGGTACGACGAGCGCGTCGACTGCCAGCGCGCCCCTTGCACTCACGACCAGGGGGTTCACGTCCAGCGCCTCGATCACGTCGGCGAGCTCGACTGCGAGCTGCGAGACGGAGACCACGGCGTCTAGCACTGCGCGCCGGTCCGCGGCCGGCCGGCCCCGGACGCCTGCCAGCAGCGATGTGAGGTCCAGACCGTCCAGCATCGCGTCGGCCGTCACATGATCGAGCGGCGGCAGGGCGACCCTGCGCCTCGCGAGGACCTCGATGAGCGTCCCCCCTGTCGCCAGGAGGACGAGCGGGCCGAGGAGGGGGTCGCGAACGACACCGAGAGCCAGCTCGATTCCCAGCCCCGCCTGCGGTTGCACGAGGACCCGCGGGCCCAGTCGAGATGCCAGGTCAGAGAAGGCGGACCCGACCGACTCCGCGTCGGCCAACCCGGTCAGTACTCCATCGACGTCGCTCTTGTGGATGATCGTCGGGTCGCCGGTCTTGAGCACGACCGGGTACCCGAGGGAGTCGGCGATCCGGACAGCCTCGGTGGCTGAGGATGCAAGCCGAGGCTTCGCAGTATCCAGTCCGTAGTCCTCGAGCAGCTCAAAGGAATCAGCCGGGTCGAGCGCCCCACCCTGGCCAGCACCGTCGGCCGTGATCCGTGCTCGCCACCGCTCGCGCCTCGAAGCGTCGATCACGACCTCGGCCAAGCGGGGCTTGTGTACGTCGTCCAGGAGATGTCGCAAGGTGCACAGGCCGGCACGGGTGCCTTCGAGCACCGGAACTCCCAGCGCTCTCAACGGCCCCGCCTGCTGCTGGTCCACGGCCGCAGCGCTGTTGCTCAAGACCACCAGCGGCTTGTCTGTGCGTGCCAGCATCGCCTCGATCGCTCGCGGGTACGCCGTGTCCGCGTCGTACTCCGCGACGAGGTCGACGGCCAAGGCGACGACGCCGACCGTCTCGTCGTCGGCGAGTGCGGACATGCACTCGGTGAAGAGGCGCTGGGTGTCGGCACCTCCCCCCCAGACGTCTAGGGGATTCTCCGCGACGAGACCTTCGTCGAGCAGCGCCGTCAGCCGGTCGCGGGTGGTCGCTGAGATGTCGGCGAAGCCGACCCCCACCTCGTCGGCGACGTCGGCGACGAGGGCCCGTTCGGCTCCCGAGTCGTGCACCGTCGCGATGCCGCTCCGGCTACCGGTCGCTCGCACCCGGCGGCCGATCGCGAAGGCCTCGAGCGAGTCGGCGAGCTCGTCCATGTCCCGGGCCCGGTGGACACCGTATGCGGCGAACAGCGCCTCCCACGCGGCGTCGTCCCCGGCCAGCGCACCCGAGTGCGCGCTGACCATCGCTCGGCCGGTCGGGGAACCACCGACGGTCAGGGCGACCACGGGGACGTCCCGCTCGGCGGCCAGGGACAGCGACCGGCGCAGCCGTGGTACGTCACGCAGCGTCTCGAGCAGCAGCCCCACGACCTTGGTCTGCTCGAGTTCGAGGCCGTACCCGAGGTAGTCGGCGGCGGTTGTCACCAGCTCCTGGCCCGACGACACCGCCAGGGAGAACTCCAGCCGCCGGTGGGTCCGCAACAAGGTGGAGAACGCCGAGCCGGAGTGAGTCACGAGGGCGATCGGGCCAACCGGCAGCGGGTTGCGTTCGAGGTATCCGATGGCCCGGACACCCGTTGCCGGGTTGGCGAAACCCATGCATCCCGCACCGCAGACGGCCATGTCCCCGGCCGCCGACGCCAACCTGGTTGCCAGACCGTACGCGGTACTGAAGACGACGGCGCCGGAGTCCCCACGCGCGGCCGCAAGCGCCAGCTGGTCGACGAGCACCCGGTCGGGTACACCCAGCAGCACCAGGTCGACCGGCTGCGAAACGTCCTCCAGGGAGGGTACGCAGCCGTAGCCCAGCACCTCGGTGAGACGAGGGTTGACGAGGTGGACGTCAGGGGCGGATGGGCTGCGGAGCGCTTCGATGGCGAGCCGGCGCCCGAACGACCCCGGGCGATCACTGGCTCCCACCACCGCGATGGAACGGGCTCCCAGCATCGCGGCGAGGTTTCCCTCGTGGGTCATGGACATCCTGCCGTCGAGGGGTTTTCTGACTGACTGTTCAGTCTAGGGAAGTGTTAGGGTGCCGACAAGAAGCGCCACGATAAGTGCCCACGACAACGTAGCCTGATTGGGGCGGGCCATGACGGTCAAACCCGCTGTGGACAGCAAGCCCGACCAGCGACGCGACCAGATGCTGGTCGCAGCGGCGGTGCTCATCGCCGAGCGTGGCTTCTCCGAGACCAGGATCGCCGACGTCGCTGAGCGCGTGGGTGCGAGCCCCGCCCTCGTCGTCTACTACTTCGGTACCAAGGACCGCTTGCTCACCGAGGCACTGCGCTACTCGGAGAACGCGTTCTATGCCGCTGCCGAGGAGCTGCTCGCCGGCACGCCGTCGCTGCGTGCCCGTTTGGAGGCTCTCGTCGATCTGACGTGTATCCCGCAGGACGCCGACGTACCCGGCGCATGGGGTCTGTGGTTCGACCTGTGGGCGCAGGCGTTCCGGCATCCGCAGGTCGAGCAGGACCGGATCGACCTCGACAAGCGCTGGCGCAGCATGATCGAGCGGGTGGTTGTCGACGCGGTACGGGCGAAGGAGATCGCCGCCGTGGATGCTGACGAGTTCGCGGTCACCTTCTCGTCGCTGCTCGACGGGCTGTCCATCCAGGTGGCGCTGAAGGATCCGGTCGTGGGCCCCGACCGCGCCTCGCGGATCGCCATGCGCTTCGCCTCGCGCGAGCTGGGGTTCGAGTGGAAGCCTCGCGGCGCCAAGATCTCAGGCAGTCTGCTGCGGCGCTGACGCGTCGTTCCTCAGCAGCTGCGCCGCGCTGGTCGAGATCCGTACGCACACCTGACGTCCCTCACGCAGCCATTCGGGCGCCGCGCCGTGCACATTGGCGACCTCGGCGACCACCAGGCAGTTGCCGAGCTGGACCCGTACGTGGGTCTGGGCACCCAAGAAGACCAGGTGGGCGACGGAACCGGTGTACACATTGGCGTCGCCGCCGCGCCGGAACTGGTCGGGCGGAGCGATCTCGACGCGCTCGGGCCGCACAACCACGCTCACCGAGGCACCCACCGGGGCGAACGCGGCAAGTGTGGTGCTGACCTCGATGTCCCCGACTCGACACGTCGCCAGGCCGTTCTCGACGCGCGTCACGACCGCGTCGTAGAGGTTCGCGGTCCCGAGGAAACCCGCGACGTAGGCGGTGGCAGGCTGGGAGTAGACCTCGCTCGGGGTGCCGACCTGCTCAACCTGGCCGTCGACCAGGACGGCGAGCCGGTCCGACATCGTGAGTGCCTCCTCCTGGTCGTGGGTGACGTAGACGAATGTGGTCCGGACGGTCTTCTGGACGGTCCGGAGCTCGATCTGGAGCTGCTTTCGCAGCTTCGCGTCGAGAGCGCCGAGGGGCTCGTCGAGAAGCAGCACGGTGGGCGCGAGCACCAACGCCCGTGCTAGCGCGACCCGCTGCTGCTGGCCACCGGACAGCTGATGCGGCTTCCGCTTGGCGAACGTATCCATCTGTACGAGCTCGAGTGCCGACCCGACGCGACGCGAGATCTCGTCCTTGCCGGCCTTCTGGTAGCGCAGGCCGAAGGCGACGTTCTCCCAGACGGTCAGGAAGGGAAACAGGGCGTACGACTGGAAGACGGTGTTGACCGGTCGACGGTGCGCCGACACGTTGACCAGGTCCTGGC
The DNA here is from genome assembly GCA_963824115.1 of uncultured Actinomycetota bacterium. GTDB lineage: Bacteria > Actinomycetota > Actinomycetes > Propionibacteriales > Nocardioidaceae > DASQEH01. The sequence continues at coordinate 50,621 of CAWGOA010000008.1, read as the reverse complement.
CGTCGAGCAGGATCTTGCCCTCGTCGGGCTGCTCGAAGCCGGCGATCATCCTCAACGTGGTCGTCTTGCCGCAGCCGGAAGCGCCGAGCAGCGAGAAGAACTCACCGGCGCCGATGTCGAGGTCGAGGCCTTTGACCGCGATGCTGTCGCCGAACCTCTTGACGAGGCCGCGCAGGGATAGCTGACCGGCGTCCGGCACGAGGACCTAGCCCTCAGCGGCCGACACGCGGTCGGCCAGCTCGGAGAAGTTGGTCAGGAACCTGTCGACGTCGTCGTCGGTGTGCTGCACGGAGATCAGCCACTGCTCGACCTTGCCCCAGGGAGGCAGGAACACGCCGCCGTTGTGCTGGATCAGCCAGTGCGCCTGCCCGAGCCGTTCGTCGATGCCGAGGAAGTCGCGGAAGGTGTGGATCGGGTCGGGAAGGAAGACGACGCAGCCCTTGGCTCCCGCCGTCACCGCGTGCCAGGGCAGAGCATGGGACTCGATGATCGCCTCGATGCCCTCGGTCATCCGGCTGCGCAGACGTCCGAGATGCGCGTAGGCCTCCGGCGTCAGCGCCTCGCACAGGGTCGCGCGAGCGGCGGCCATCGCCAGCGGGTTGCCGTTGAACGTGCCGACCTGCTCGTAGCGGCCGTCGGCGATCATGCCCATCAGCTCGGCTGTTCCGCCGATTGCCGCGGTGGAGATCCCACCGCCTATCGCCTTGGCCACACAGACGAGGTCGGGCGTCACGCCCGACAGGGCAGTGACACCGCCGGGGCCGGTGGTCAAGCCGGTCTTCACCTCGTCGAACGTCAGCAGCGCACCGTGGGCATGCAGCAGCGTGAGCAGCCCAGCGAGGTACCCGGGCAGCGGGTGGATGATGCCGGCGTTCATCATGATCGGCTCGACGATCATGCCGGCCACCTGCCCGGGGTACTCGAGCAGCACCCGCTCGACGGCCGCAAGGTCGTTGAATCCCACGATGCGGACAAGGTCGCGGATCTGGTGCGGGATCCCGGTGTTGCCGGCGATGGGTATCGGCCGGTCTGGGGATCCGATCTCGTCGGCTTCCGGCAGTACGGAGACCTGCACGGAGTCGTGGTGACCGTGGTAACAGCCTTCGACCTTGATGATCAGGTCGCGGCCGGTCGCGGCTCGCATGAGGTGGACGGCGTCCATCGTCGCCTCGGTACCAGAGTTCGCGAACCGCCACAGCGGCTGGCGGAACCGCCGGCGCAGTTCCTCGGCGACGATGATGGCGTCCTCGGTCGGCTGTGCGAAGTGGGTGCCCTTGCGGACGCGGTCGCTGACGGCGGCGACGATCGCCGGGTGAGCGTGACCGACCACACTGACGCCGTAACCGCCGTGGAAGTCGGAGTACTCGGTGCCGTCGACGTCATATACCTTCGAGCCCACGCCGTGGCTCATCCAGACCGCCTGCGGCAAGGCGATCTGCCAGTTCGAGGTGCAGCCACCGGCGAGCACCGCTCCGGCACGCTCGATGAAGGCGCGACTGCGCGGCTGTCGGCGCAAGAAGACCGCGCTCTCCTTCTCGATCAGCTCGTCGAGTCGCATCCCGGCGCTGGGTGGGGTCACGGTGCTGGTCACGTGCTGGCTCCTGCCGGCCTGGATGGGTGTCATTGACTGATCGTTCAGTTTATGCGACCGTCTTCTTCAATGACAACAGCCTCGGGTGACAACTGTCACCCGAGATAACAGTCGGACGCGACCGTTTCGGAGGTCTGATGCCACCAGCGGGCCGACGGCCCGGGTCACGTGCCCAGCGGTCATCGATCACGCGTCGGTCCCTGCTTGCCCGCGCACTGGTGATGGGTGCGTCCGCCCCCGCATTGTCGGCTCTGCTGGCGTCGTGCGGCAACCAGCTGTACACCTCCGGCAACCTGGTCATCGCCTCGCCAAGCAAGCCGGTGCGCTGGCCCGTCTCCGAGAAGAACCCTCCCATCGAGTCGGGTCTGGAGCCCAAGGCTGGGGGCACGCTTCGCATCTACAGCTACGACCAGTACATCAGCCCCCAGGTCATCAAGAACTTCGAGAAGACGTACGACGTCGACGTGTCGTACTCCACGTTCAACGACAGCGACGAGGCCCTCGCCAAGATCGCCTCCGGACACCTGTCCTACGACGTCTACAACCCGAGCTACGACCAGATCGGGAAGATGGTCGGCGCCCGCCTGCTGAGGCCGCTGAACCACGACTACATCCCGAACATCGACAACCTCTGGCCTCAGTTCAAGAACCCCTGGTACGACCTGGGTTGGCAGTACTCCGTGCCGTACACCGTCTACACGACGGGCATCGGCTGGCGCATCGACCAGGTCAGCGAGGACATCGCCCAGCGGGAGAACCCGTACGACGTCTTCTGGGATCCCCAGTACTCCGGGAAGCTCGAGATCCTGGACGACTGGCACTCGGCGATGTGCATGGTCTTGCTGCGCAACGGCATCTACGACGCCAACACGGCCAACGTGGCCGATCTCAAGCTGCTGCGTACACAGCTGATGGAGCTGCTCAGCGTGACGCATCCAAAGGTGAACATCACGATGTACAACGACCTCCCCGTCGGTCAGGTTGCCCTGGCACAGATGTGGTCGGGCGACGTCGTCAACGCGATCTACTACCTGCCGAAGGGTGTCTCGCCCGACATCTTGCGCTACTGGTTCCCTGCTGACGGCCGCGGAATGGTCGACAATGACCTGATCGTCTGCCTCTCCGGCGGGGACAACCCCGTCGCCGCACACTTCTTCATCAACTACATGCTCGACCCGAAGGTCGCGGCCCTGAACTTCTCCTTCATCGGCTACCAGCCGCCCCAACGCTCCATCAACCCGCAGAGCCTGGTGGCGGAGGGGTTCGTCCCGCAGAACCTCGCGACAACCGCCGTACTGCCCCGGTACTTCACCCGTGGCGTGCACCTGCTCGAGCTTCCGCCGACCGTTGACGGCCAGTGGCACGAGATCTGGCAGGAGTTCAAGGCGGGTGGCTGAGCGAACGGCCCGACGTGGGTCGCGCCTCATCTGGCCCGCTCTCGCGCTGCCGGGAATCGTCTGGGTCACCGTGCTTTTCGTGTTGCCCCTGTACGTCGTGATGGCGATCCTCTTCGGGCAGATCGACCCGATCCTGCGCCGGCCGGTGCCGGTGTGGAACCCCGTGCGATGGAACTTCATCCAGTTCAAGTACGTCCTGGAGCACATCGTCGGGTCGCAGGGATACTTCGGGCCGGCCATGCTGCGCACCGCCGTCTACGTGCTCGTCGCGAGCGCCCTGTGTCTGCTCATCGCGTACCCGGTCGCGTACTACACGGCACGCTTCGCGGGGCCACGCAAGGGATTGCTTCTGGCCCTGCTGATCGCACCGTTCTGGATCAGCTACATGATGCGCATGCTCGCGTGGATCAACCTGCTGCAGAACAACGGCCTCGTCAACAAGGCGCTGAGCGCGGGAGGGCTGTTCGACGTCCACGTGGACTGGCTGGGCGGACACGCCTCGACGGTGGTCCTCGGTCTGACCTATGGCTACGTCCCGTACATGATCTTGCCGCTCTTCGCCGGCCTCGACCGCATCCCCGTCGCGACCCTCGAGGCGGCCCGCGACCTCGGCGCCAGCCGCTTCGAGGCATTCCGCCGCGTCACCTGGCCGCTCAGCCGCCAGGCCGTCATCACCAGCATGCTGCTGACCTGCCTGCCGATGCTCGGTGACTACTTCACCAATGACATGCTGTCCGGCTCTCCCGACACGTCGATGATCGGCAACCTCATCAACAGTTCGGTGCTGACGCCCGGGCAGACCGGCCAGGCGGGCGCGTTCGTCATGATCGTGCTGGTCGTCTCGATCATCCCGATGCTGGTCTACGTACGCGCCGGCCGAGAGGGCGAGGCGATGCGCTCATGAGTCGGCCCCGCACCGCGCACGCCGTCCGCGGTTGGTGGCAGAACCCTTGGCGCAAGCCGCGCGTCCTGCTCACGTGCACCGTGCTGTACATCGTGTGGTCGCTGCTGCCGGTGCTGATCGCGGTGGTCTTCTCGTTCAACAGCGGGAGGTCCCGCACGGTCTGGCAGGGCTTCTCGTTCCGCTGGTACTACGGGGACCCGCTCCGGTCGGTCTGGCACGATGCCAGCCTGCACGCCGCCCTCATCCACACGTTCCGGCTCGGGCTGTTGGCCACGTTGATCACGGTGCCGCTCGGGGTCGCGATGGCGCTAGGGCTCGACCGCTGGCACGGCCGCCTCCCGCAGGGTGCCAACTTCGCCGTGCTGCTGTCCTTCGTGCTGCCCGAAACCCTGCTGGCCGTCGCGCTGCTCTTCGTCGTGACCACGGTCACGGGCTCCTGGCAGCCGCTCCACCTCGGCATCACCGGTCAGGTGGCCGGGCTGGTGACCTACCAGCTGTCATACCCGGTGGTGATCGTCAGGAGCCGGCTGCTCACGATCGGGGCCCACTACGAAGAGGCCGCCATCGACCTGGGCGCGTCGCAGCTCGAGGCCATCCGTCGGGTGCTCATGCCCATGCTGGTCCCGGCGATCTTCGCGAGCACTGTTCTGGTGTTCGCCGACGTCATCGACGACTTCGTGATCGTGCGGTACCTGTCAGGTGACGCCTCCACTGAGCCGGTCTCGGTGAAGATCTACAACAATGCGAGAGGGGCGCCCACGCCGGCGCTCAATGCGCTGGCGACCCTCGTTCTCGTGGCGTCGATCGGCGTGATTCTGGTCGGCTACCTCGCCTACCGCTACTTCACCCGCGGCGAGCACTCCGAGACGAGCGGCATCGAGGCCTTCGCCGGAGAGCTGTAGGGATCGTTCTTTACCCACCGAGGCGACCCGGTCTATCCTGACTGTGTGTTCAATCAGGCAGTGTCTCCTCAAGACGTGACGCTCGGCGGCCCCGCCCCACTCGACCCGGTGGAGCTGGCACGCTCGCTCGACCCGTTCGGTACCAGCCGGATGCTGCCCAAGGCGGCCTACCTCGATGCCGAGGTGTTCCGCTGGGAGATCGGCAACGTCTTCGACGGCTGGGTATGCGTCGGGCGATCGTCCGACGTGGCCGAGCAGCGCAGCATGAAGGCGTTCCCCGGTGCCAACGGCGGCATCCTGGTCACCCGTGGCCGAAGTGGGGAGCTGCACGCGTTCGAGAACGCCTGCCGGCACCGCGGCCACGAGCTGCTGCCCTGCGGAGGCTCCGCCCAGGCGCCGGCCATCGTGTGCCCCTATCACGCCTGGACCTACGACTTCGACGGCTCTCTGCGTGGCGCGCCGGGCTTCAGGGACGTCGAGGCCTTCGACAAGTCGGCGCTCGGCCTGGCCGCGCTGCCCGTCCGTGATTGGCATGGGTGGGTCTTCGTGGACACCTCGGGTCGAGACAGCGACTTCACCGCACACATCGGCGAGCTCGAGGCCATCATCTCGGCATACGACGCCGAGTCGCTCGTCACGGCCGAGACCCACCAGTACGAGGTGGCGGCCAACTGGAAGGTGATCATCGAGAACTACCAGGAGTGCTACCACTGCTCGATGATCCACCCCGAGCTCTGCCGGGTGAGCCCGCCGGAGAGCGGGGAGAATCTCGAGCGCGAGGGCGACTGGGTGGGCGGCTGGATGGAGCTCCGCGACGGCGCGGCGACGATGTCGCTCGACGGTCACAGCGGAGGCGTCGCCATGGCGCGGCTCGACGAGGAGGAGCGGCGCACGGTCATGTACATCGCCGTGATGCCCAACCTGCTCATCAGCCTGCACCCCGACTACGTGATGACGCACCTGCTCACACCGCTGGCCCCGGACCGTACAGCCATCACCTGCTCATGGGCGTTCCCTCCGCAGGCCACCGGCCGGGACGGCTTCGACCCGTCGTATGCGGTCGACTTCTGGGATCTGACCAACCGCCAGGACTGGTCGGCGTGCGAGTCGGTCCAGCGTGGGATGAACGCGCGGCACTACCAGCCCGGCCCGCTGGCTCCGGCGGAAGACGGCGTGTACCACTTCGTCACGCTCATGGCGCGCGCATACCTCGGCACCGCCTGACCGTCCTGCAACAACCCCAAGGATCCGACTGTGAGGTGGCTATGACCACCTCAGAGCCGGATCTTTCGGGTGGTGGCGTCAAGCCGGGTAGACGGTGACGGCGCTCGCCTTGATCGAGAAGTACACCTGGGCGCCCGGCGCCAGGTCCAGCTCGGCCACGGCGGGTGCCGTGACATCGGCGCTCAGCTCGTCGGCGCGGATCCGGACCTGCTCCCCGCGCGGCTCGAGACCGGTCACGGTGACGGAGAGGACATTTCGCGGGCTACCGTGAGGCCGCTGCCGGAAGATGGAGACCGCTCCTGGGCTGAAGACCGCGATCGCGGGTGTACCGGCCGCCAGCGCGGACGCTCCCAGTCCTTCGATCACCAGCCCGCCCTCCTGGCGTACTCCGGCCTCGTAAGCGCTGCCGGTGACCAGGTTGAGTCCGGCGATCCGTGCCGTGAAGGCCGTTCTCGGCCGGCTGAGCACGTCGCGGGTCGGACCTGACTCGACGATGCGGCCGCCGTCGACGACCGCGATCCGCTGGGCGAGGACCAGCGCGTCGAGCACGTCGTGGGTGACGATGATCGCCGCACGGTCGGTGAGTACCCGTCTCATCACCTGGCGGAGCGTCGGCGCCGCGTCGACGTCCAGTGCGGCCATCGGCTCGTCCAGCAGCAACAGCCGAGGCTGGGCCGCCAGGGCGCGTGCGATGGCCACCCGCTGGGCCTGACCACCCGACAGCTGCCCCGGCCGGCGGCTCGCGAGGTGCGCGGCGTCGACCGCTTCCAGCCAGTCGCGCCCGCTCGCTCGTGCGTCGCGCTTACGCTCGCCGCCGCTTCGCGGGCCGAACGCGACATTGTCCAGAGCGCTGAGGTGCGGGAACAGGAGAGGTTCCTGGGCCATCAAGGCGATGCGGCGCGAGTGAGCGGGCCTCCAGGTATGCGCGCTCCCCGGCCCGAGGTCGAAGAGGATGGAGCCGTCGAGCTCGGCCCGGCCCGAGTCCGGCCTGAGGAGGCCGGCCAGTATCGCCAGGATCGACGACTTGCCCGCCCCGTTGGGGCCCATGAGCGCCAGCTTCTCGCCATCGCCGAGGTGTAGCGAGATGTCGAGGTCGCGCGCAGCGGAGCTGGGACTTCAGCTCCAGCGTCATACCGCTTCCCTCGACCCGCGCGCCAGGCCGATGACGAGCACGGCCACCGCAACCAAGACGAAGGACAGCGCCACCGCGGCCTCCGGGTTGGTCTCGCGACGCAGGTAGATCTCCAGCGGAAGCGTTCGGGTCACGCCCTCGAGGCTTCCCGCGAACGTGATGGTGGCCCCGAACTCGCCGAGCGACCTGGCGAACGACAACACGGCCCCGGATGCCAGGCCCGGGAGTACCAGCGGGAGAGTGACCCGCCACAGCACCGTTGTCGGCCGCGCTCCGAGGGTCGCCGCGACTGCCTCGTAGCGCTGCCCGGCAGTGCGCAGGGCACCCTCGAGGCTCACGACGAGGAACGGCAGAGCGACGAAGGCCTGGGCGATCACCACGGCGGTGGTGGAGAACGCGACCTGGATGCCGAGCACGTCCATCGTGTGACCCAGCAGGCCTTCCCTGCCGAACGTGTACAGCAGTGCGATGCCGCCGACGACAGGCGGGAGGACCAGCGGCAGCAAGATCAGCGACCGGACCAGCCCCTGTCCTGGGAACGAGGTGCGGGCCAGCACCACCGCCATCGGGATCCCGAGCACCAAGCAGATGACGGTGCTTGCCGCTGATGTCCTGAGACTGAGCTTCAGCGCCTCGAGCGACGACTCCGAGGTGATCAGCGGGAAGAACTGCCCCCAGTTGATCCGAGTCGCCATGGCCACGAGCGGCAGCAGGATGAAGACGGCGGCCACTGCGGCAGGTAGGTAGATCCAGCGAGGCAGCCCGGAGTAGTGGGTACCCGACGCAGCGCCCCGGATCCGAACCTGCGGCATGGATGGAAGCCTAACGCCTCGTCTTCGGCGCCCCGAGCACGGAACTACCGCCGATGCTGTTTCCGCGGGTGCGAGTTGCCGACCCTGCCACGACGTCGGGCGGTGCTCAGGAGCCTGACCGCTCCTATCGGGATCCCCAAGATGAGGTAGGCGAATCCGAGGGCATCACGCCAGCCTCAGAGGTACTCGGTCCGACGGGCCTCGGGTTTGACAGTCGCCGCACGGATCTGGCAGCGCTCGTGGTGGCGTGGTTGAGTGCTCCTCATCGATCGTCGTCGAGAAAGGATGTGGCCATGGTGCACCGGATGGTGCTGGCTCTGCTGGCTGTGACGACGCTCCTGGTCGCGGGCGCCGCTGTGGGTGATGCCGCGGGTCACCAACCCCGCTGGGTCCGCTACCACCAAGCCGACGTCCGATACCCGCCGGGTGAGGTGTGCGCGTTCGCGGTGCACGAGCACGTGCTCCGCGACAGGGAGTTCTCCAAGATCGTCTCTCGGTACGCGAACGGCAACCCGCGAACCCAACTCTTCCGGGGGCCGCTCGTGATGAGGATCATCAACGACAGAACGGGCGCGTCGGTTCGCCGTAACCTGTCCGGTCGAGGCTTCGAGATCCTCGCGCGTAACGGTGCCTTCGAGTCGCTCACGGTCCAGACCGGCCACTTCGGAGCCGGCCTGCCGAAGGGCAGCCAGCCAGGTCGTGGTCTGTACTACGTGGGCGGACGCTGGTCATCGCTTTCCATCAACGCCGACGGCAGCCGATCGTTGGTGCTCGGTCCGCACGGCACGGCACAGAACCTGTGCCCCCTGCTGGCGCGAGGCCCGCGTTCGTAGGAGGCCGCCGGGCGCCGAAAGACTGTCGGAAGAGGGCGTCGCCGGAGACCCGGGTCAGTGCCGAAAGCCGGACGGCCCGGAGACGGTTCCCGGCCGGCTGTCCTCGTTGAGCCGATCGACGGCGGAGCGAAGGTCGGTCAGCAAGACGTCGGCGAGGTCGTGGCTGAAGCCGTTGCGGCAGACGATCCGCAGCACGGAGAGGTCCTCGCGGTCCGCGGGGAAGGTGTAGGCGGGCACCTGCCAGCCGCGCTCGCGGAGTGCTCGGGACAAGGCGAAGACGTCCCAGCCGGTGACGGCCTCGGTGGTCGTGAAGGCGAAGACGGGGAGCTCGTCGCCGGCGGACAGCAGCCGGAACTCGGGCATCGCGGCGATCCGCGCCGACAAGCTGGTGGCGACGTCGCGCGCCGCCTGTTGCACGTCGTGGAAGCCGTCGCGCCCGAGCCGGAAGAACGTGTAGTACTGGGCCACGACCTCGGCACCGGGCCGGGAGAAGTTCAAGGCGAAGGTCGGCATGTTGCCGCCCAGATAGTTGACGTTGAAGATCAGCTCCTGCGGCAGCGCCGCGGCGTCACGCCAGAGCACCCATCCGACTCCGGGGTACACCAGCCCGTACTTGTGACCCGAGGTGTTGATCGACGCCACCCGTGGCAACCGGAAGTCCCACACGAGGTCCTCGTCCAGGAACGGCGCGATCATCGCGCCTGACGCGCCGTCGACATGCACGGGCACGTCCGGACCTCCGCCCGCCGCCAGGTCGTCGAGCGCCTTGGCTATCTCGGCGACCGGCTCGTAGCTGCCGTCGAACGTCGAGCCCAAGATCGCGACCACGCCGATGGTGTCCTCGTCGCACTGGGCGACCGCATGGTCGGCGTCGAGGTGGTACCGGTCACCGCTCATCGGCACGATGCGCGGCTCGACATCCCAGTACCGGCAGAACTTCTCCCAGCACACCTGGACATTGGCGCCCATCACCAGGTTGGGCCGGCGGGTCCGGTCCCCGACGCGGGCCGCCCAGCGACGTTGGAGGGCCAGTCCCGCAAGCATGCATGCCTCGCTCGATCCGGTGGTCGAGCATCCTGTCGCCTCGCGGGGGTCCGACGCGTGCCAGAGGTCGGCGAGGATCGAGACGCACCGTCCGCTCCAGCTCCGCGGTCTGCGGGTACTCGTCCTTGTCGATCATGTTCTTGTCGACGCAGTCGGCCATCAGCTGGCGGGCCTCGGGTTCCATCCAGGTCGTGACGAAGGTGGCGAGGTTGAGCCTGGCGTTTCCGTCGAGCAGCAGCTCGCTGGAGATCAGCTGGTAGGCGACGTCAGCCGGGACCGGCGCCTGCGCGAGCCGGTCCTTCGGTGGCGTGAGGCGCTCACCGAGGGCTGGGTTCGCCTCGGTCAACACAGCGTTGGAACTGCGGGTTGCGGACTCGTCGGGGGTGGAACCGCGGTGTAGGGCCATACCGCCACTATGCCCTTGCGACCCGAACCATCCGACCCTGGAGTCGCGATCGCGCCCCGAGTTCTTGCATCCGTCGGATCTGCCCGCGCTGTGGGATCCAGCGCGCTAGCCTGCTCAGGACGGAACGGAGGGTACACAGTGTGCCGACTGTTCGGCCTGCACGCCGGTGAGGTACCCGTGCTCGCCACCTTCTGGCTCCTCGACGCGCCGGACAGTCTGGAGGCGCAAAGTCACCGCAATCCCGATGGCGCCGGGATCGGCGTGTTCGGCGCCGGTGGCGAGGTGAGCGTGGAGAAGTCACCGCTGGCCGCCTGGCAGGATGACCGGTTCGCCCGGGACGCCCGCGACTGGCAGGGCACGACGTTCGTGGCTCATGTTCGCTACGCCAGCACTGGCGGACACACCGTGGCCAACACGCACCCGTTCCTGCAGGACGGCCGCCTCTTCGCGCACAACGGTGTGGTGCAGGGTCTCGACCTGCTCGACGCACGCCTAACCGAGCTGGGGGCCCGGGACCTGGTACAGGGCGACACCGACAGCGAGCGGGTCTTCGCCCTGATCACGGCCGAGATCCGCCGGCTCGGCGATGTCGCTGCCGGGATGGTGGCCGCTGTCGCCTGGGTCGCCGACAACCTGCCGGTGTACGCCCTCAACCTCGTGCTGACCACGGCGACCGACCTCTGGGCGCTCCGTTACCCCGACACCCACGAGCTGCACGTGCTGGCGCGACCTTCCGGGGGCACGGCACGTGGACGCGACCTACACGCGCGCAGTGCCAGGATCAACGCTCGATCGGCCCACCTGCGCGCGCATCCGTCGGTGCTGGTCGCCAGCGAGGCCATGGACGACGACCCGAGATGGCGTCTGCTCGACAGCGGCGAGCTGCTCCATATAGGTCCTGACCTGGCGATCACCAGCAGTCGACCATTTCCTGCCCAACCGCGGCGGCTCCTCACCATCGACCAGCTCGACTCGGTTGCCGCTGCCTCTCAGCACCCACGTCACGGCTGACTCGCCCACACGTCGCGGGGAGTGGCTACTCGTGCCACTCCGGCCGTTGCCACGGGAACGCCCGAGGAGCTCCGACGGGCACTGGCGGAGCCCGAAACGCCATGATGAGTGCCCGGCGAGCTTCGCCGCTCCGATTTGGCCCGGCGTAGTGCAGCGTCCGACCGGCATGGATGGTCGCGCCACAAGCTCCGTGGTGTGGAGGTTTGCGGATCGCGTGAATGCCTATGTACTGGACCGAGTCGCCCAGGATCTGCCGGGCAATGTCGCTGGCATTGCGAAACGCAGCGGTCTGGAACAGCTCGGGCGCATAGTGATCGGGGTTCAGGATCTGCGGCAGGGAGGGGCCACCGTCCCCGTCTGCCGCGAGCTCGATCCGGTCTCGCCCCGCGATTGCCGTGCCCGGCTCGAACAGGTGGTCGTATACCCCCTGGAGGGCCACCACCTCGGCTTCGGAGATGAGCCGGTCGAGCTCGAGGAAACCTTGCTCCCCGAAGCGAGCTACGTGGGCGTCGGTCAGCGAGACACTCGGAGACTCATCCACGTACGAACCCACGGACGATTCTTTCATGTCAGCTGTGACCAGAGCCGCCGGATCTGCGTGCGTTGAGCGCCCTGGGACTCAGCTGTCCGGGTGCGGACTCAGGAGTTTCGAGCCTTCGCTGTCGAGCGGCGATTGGCCATCATGATGGCCTCGACCAGCTCCTTCTTGGTCATTGTCGAGCGACCCTCGACCCCCAGTCGCTTCGCCACGTCGTAGAGGTGCTTCTTCGAGGCTTTGGCGTCGACTCCCTCCGCGGTCTTCCGCGACGTCCGCCGACCTCCTGCCGCCTGGGCATCCGACGGGCCCCTCTTCGCCTTCTTCTCCCAGTGGTCGCCGACCTTCTCGTGGGTGTGCTTCAGCGCCGAGAACGCTGTGCGATTCGCTCGCTCGCCCTCCCCGTACGTCTCCACGGCTGAGTCGTGCGACTTCGCGAAGGTTCGCTGCGCCTTCTTGCCGGACCGCCGGATCGTGCTCGGAAGCTCCTCGGCGATCGGTTTCCCGCTCTTGGTCGTCTTGGGCATGGTTCCTCCACAGGTAGCTACGACATTGTCACCGCCGCGGGGCGGGCTCCGCAACGCGAGCGGCCCGAGCCGGCTGACCTTCGTTCAGACCCTGGAGGTAGCTAGTCCGGGTCCTTCTCGAACGTCTGCGATGTGCTCGGGTCCACCGCGCGGCTGCCGGGTGGCAGGTTCGACAGGTCGGGCGCGATCACGGTGTGCTCACGCGAGTCCGGCAAGGTGAGTGGGTCCGCGACAAGGGGTTGGGTGTCGCCGTACAGGAGCAGGTCGCCGCTGTGGCGCATCGGAAGCGTCTCGCCGCGGAAGAAGGCAGGGGAAGCCGCCCACTGCAGGCCGAGCAGGACGAAGCCCAACAGCAGCGAGCCGATACCGACGACCGCTACCGCGCCGATTCCGAAGATCGTGATGTTCTTGCCGTTGTTGTCAGTGAGGTTGTCGGCCTGGGCGTAGATGTGGGTGGCATAGATGAACATGACGAACAGGAAAATCCCACCGACGAGTGGGATGATCCCGCGGGTGACGAGGTGGCGAAGCGAGTCGGTGAGAGTCTTGCGGTAGAACCAGGTGCAGGCGATGCCGGTGAGTCCGTAGTAGAAGGCGATCTGCAGGCCGATCGCGCCGATAAGTGCCAGCAGGATGTTCTGGCTGATCGCGGTCATCAGGAGGTAGAAGGCTGCCGACACGAGGCCCATGCCGATGGTCGACCACGTCGGCGTGAGGTAGCGGGGGTGGATCCGGGCGAACTTGGCCGGAATCGCCCGATAGACCGCCATCGACAGCGTGGTGCGGGCGGTCGGCAGGATGGTCGTCTGGGTCGATGCCGAAGCCGAGGTCAGGATCGAGATGGCGAGCAGGTCGATGCCGATCTTGCCGAGGACCGAGTTGCCGTACAACGTCGGGCCGATTGCGTTGAAGACGTCTGCGGCGTTGTTGACGTTGCCCAGGCCGATGCCCTGGGAACCCACGCCGGCGAACGCGACCGCCGCGGTGGAGACGAGGATGTACGTGAGCAGCAGCAGCACCGTCGCGATGACGGCGGCCCGTCCCGGTGTGCGTCCTGGGTCGTCGGCTTCTTCGTTGGTCGCCACGGCGGTGTCCCACCCCCAGTAGATGAACACGGCGACGAGCACAGCCGGCGCGATCACGCTGGAGACCGGCAGTCCGCCGGGCCACAGCCACGAGAGTTGAGGGTGTACGGCGCCGGCGCCGCCGTGACCGCTGTACACCTTCGCGAGGGCTACCACCGCGAAGATGATGAGAGTGACGATCTCGATGGACAGCAACGCGTACTGGATCCGTGCCGAGATCTCGATACCTCGGTAGCAGATGTAGGTCATGATCGCGATCCAGATCAGACCGGCGATCATCGACCAGAAGTTGCTGGTCGACAACGTGTTGTGGATGCCGAGCTGGTCGGCCAGCTGGTAGGAGTACGAGCCCGGCGATCTGGGCCAGGTTGGCCATCACGATGACGTCGGCAGCGATGATGCCCCATCCGCCCATCCAGCCGACGACCGGACCGAAAGCGCGAGTTGCCCAGGTGAAGGTCGTGCCGCAGTCAGGCTCGGCCTCGTTGAGCTCGCGATAGGCCACGGCGATGAAGTACATCGGGATGAACGCCAACAGCATGATCGCCGGCGCCTTCAGGCCCGCCCCCGCCGCGACGACGAAACCCAGACTGGCCGCCAGGGAGTACGCGGGCGCCGTCGACGCCATTCCGACGACGACACTGCCCAGGAGGCCGAGAGCGCCAGACTTCAGGCCCTTGCTGTCCACCGTGCTCGTCGAGTCGGCCTGCGCGGACTGGGTCACGATCAGCTCCTGTCTGTCGCATCAGCGGTTAGCTCGGCACGTATATCGCGCTGATGCTATGCCCAATAGCATGATTTCCGCCACATTCCGTGTGTAGAGGGGCGATTTCCGCAGTGCGGCACCGGGTGGTCCCACAAGACCACCGGTCAGGTGACGGTCGCGACGTAGGTACGAAACGAGAGGTGGGTTCAGGCCGCCAGCTGCTGCCGGCTCGACACCAGGAGATGGACGGGGGCGCCACCCTTGGCGGCGAATCCCGGCACCGAGCCGTCCCGGCGTTGCCGCAACGGCGACGTGCAGGAATGACGTCGTCGCGGGTACCGCCTCCGGGAGAGCCGACGGCGAGGACCAGACCCATCGCGCAGGAGCGAGACCTACCCGGTCGGGCACGCCGGCTCGGTGAGGCGAAGACAAGGGTGGCGGTCAGGTGCGTCCCGAGGCTGAGGGCGTACTCAGCGTCGCTCCCGCTCGAAGAGACGTGTGCTGTGATGACCTGATGTGTCGGATCGCCGGAGCGTACCCAGGTGTGCAGCGTGTGCGTGTCGGGCACTCCCCAGGCCACCGCGACGTGACCCATCACCGGATGGCGCCGGATGGTCCCAAGAACCGTTCGGATGCAGCCAGGCCACGAGGACGCTCGGTGGCCTCTAGCTGCGCGCATTCAGCCACATGACCGCAGCTCGCCCCCTCTCGTCGGGCTGACCGCGACCTGTACCTGGCCCGAGCTCATGTTCGGGTTCTTCGGATGCGTCAGTTTGGTGATCGGACCCCAACCCGACGCGGTGTCGAAGGTGCGGACACGTCGCCGGCTGTGGCGCCGCCTCGACAACAGGGGGACCGAGCAGGGTCACGGCGAGCGCCACGGCCGAGCGGCTGCTGTGGTGGGTCCGTCAGCAGATGGAGCTACGTCCGCTCCACGAGAACCACGCACCGAGCTTGCCACCAGGCTTGCGGGGCTCCCTGACCGCTAGATGGCGGTAGGCGAGCGGGCTGGTGGAGGAGCAGTGCCCCAGCCGGCCCGTCCGGAGCTCGGCGCGAACCGGTCGAGGGTAGAAGCCACCCCGCGGCTTGAAGATGTATGTCTTGCCCCAGCCATGTGCTGTGGCAGCACCCCAATGCGTCCACTCGATATGGGTGATCAGCCCCGACGGGTCGCCGCCGTTGAAGATCCGCTTCGGGTGGGCGTGGCCGAACCCGCGGTCGTTGGGCCCGGGCTCGAACGCCTTGGAGCCCAGCACCGGCACCTGTCGCGCGGCCGCTGCGAGCCGAGACTGCGCTACTGGCGGGCGGGCACCGGCGGCTGCGCCCGCCGTTCCCGCGAGGACAATAGCCGCAACCGACAGAGCGGTCGCGCTCTTCTGCAGGGACACGTACATCTGGTACCTCCACGTCATGATGGCCGACAGCGACGAGCGACGAGCCCGCCGAGCCACATCTTGGTGACGCGGACGGGCGGCCCCTCGTTGCCTAGGAGGCGCAACCTCGGCAGTTGATACCAGGTGTCACTCGACGCCGAGCATCACTTCCGTCGACTTGACCAGCACGACCACCGTCGAGCCTTCGGCAAGCTCCAGATCGAGCGCGGCCTCCTTCGTGATCGACGACGTGATGGCCTGTCCGCCGTCGAGCATGACCTTGACAACGGCCATCGCCTCACCGAGCGTGATCGACGTGACCGTGCCGGGGAGCTGGTTTCGGGTGGACAGCTTCATGGTGTCTCCTCGTGATGACAGGTGCGTGGCGGATCAGACCCTACGTGTCACGGGCCGCCGGCGCATCCGTCATCGTGACGCTGCCCGGACTGTCATGGTTTGCCGAAGCCGAACTTGCGGAGCGTCTGCTGTCCGGAGCTTCCGACCACCTCGTTGATGAAATCCTTCGCAAGGGCCGTGTCGCCCTTGCTGAGGGCGACGATCGGGTACGTGTTGACGACCTTCTTGGACTCCGGGAACGTGATGCCCTTGACCTTGCTACCTGCGGCCAGGACGTCGGTGACGTAGACCAGCCCCGCGTCGGCCTCACCGCTTTCGACCTTGCCCAGGACATCGGTGACGGACTGTTCCTCACTGACCGGTTTGAGAGTCTGGTGGGCCACCTTGGCCACGGCCTGGGCAGCGGCTCCGCACGGAACCTCGGGCGCGCAGTCGACCAGCTTCACGCCAGGCTTGCTGAGGTCGGCAAAGCTGGAGATGTGCGCGGGGTTGCTGGGGGGTACGGCGATCTCCATCGTGTTGGTCGCGAAGTCTTGCGGCGTGCCCTCGGTGAGCTTCGCCCCCGTCGCGAGGTCCATGTTGGCGGTGTCGGCCGAGGCGAAGACGTCGGCGGGCGCTCCGGCCTTGAGCGACGCCACCAGGTCCGACGATCCCCCGAAGTCGAACTTGACGGTGACACCGGAGTGGGCCTTCTCGAAGTCCTTGCCGATCTGACCGAACGCCCCTGTCAGGGACGACGCCGCGTACACGACGAGGGTCTTGGAGCCTGACGACGAGGAGTTGTTGCCGTTGTTGGATCCGCACCCGGCCAGCGAGATGGAGATGACGGCGGCCGCAGCGACGGCGACAAGGCGTTTCATGACCCTCCTTGGGGTGTTTCGATGATGACCGTCGTCGCCTTGACGACGGCCACGGCGACAGATCCGAGCTCGAGCTTCAGCTCGCGGACGGCTTCGCTCGTCATCAGTGACACGACCCGGTAGGGGCCACACTGGAGCTCAACTTGGGCGGCGACCCGGTCGGTGATGATGTTGGTGACGAGCCCGACGAACCGGTTGCGCGCCGACCGCTCGACCAGCGACGGGTCGGCGGCAGCCGTGAAATGGGCTTGCGCGAACTTGGCAACCTGGTATCCGTCGAGGACCATCCGGTTGCCGGCGTCGGTCTCAGCGCTCAGCAGACCCTGGTCGATCCATCGGCGTACCGAGTCGTCGCTGACGCCGAGGAACGACGCTACGTCGCGGATCCGTAACTGCGGCACGATGGCACTATAACGCGCCGTGCCCGCGGCGCATCCGGTCCCGGATCACCGAAGACTCAACCGCTGCGGCTGGCCGCACGCAACCGTCGACGTCAGTGCAGCCCTCGTGCGGGATCCATGATCCAGGCGGTCGTGTCAGGCGGTAGCCGACCGTCGTCGAGCTCGCCGCTGGCGACGACGACGGCTCCATCCGGCATCGCAACCGACTCCGGTCCGAAGTTCGTGATCGACTGCCATCCGCCGGGTCGGGAGAAGTGCAGCACTGACGCGTCGTCGCTCTCATGCCATTGCAGGTCCTCTGCCGCCAGCAGCTTCGCCCTCAGGCGGAGGGCACTGCGGTACATGCAGAGCGTGGACGCGCTGTCAGCCTCCTCGACCTCGACGGAGTACGAGCCGAACCACGACGGCTGGGGAAGGTGTGCCGGACCGTCCCCGAAGCCGTAGGACGGGCCGCCGGCGGTCCACGGCAGGGGGACCCGCGCGCCGTCGCGCCCCTTCTCCTTGCCGCCCGAGCGGACGAACGCCGGGTCCTGGAGCACGTCTTCCGGAAGGTCGCCGACCTCGTGCAGCCCCAGCTCCTCACCCTGGTAGAGGTAGGCCGATCCCGGCAGGGCCAGCATCAAGAGCGTCGCGGCCCGTGCGCGCCTGATCCCCAGGGCCTCGTCGAGCGGCGGTTCGGCGCCGTTGTTGAGCAGCCACTGCTTCCCGTCCTGGTGGTGCTCGCCGGCGACGCCTTGTGGCAGCCCGTAGCGGGTCGCATGACGCACGACGTCGTGGTTGGAGAAGACCCAGGTAGAAGACGCCCCGGACAGGCGGGCTTGAGACAGGTTGTCGGTGATGACGGTACGGAACTGTTCAGGGTCCCAGTCCGCCTCGAGGAGGTCGAAGTTGAACGCCTGGCCGAGCCCGCCTGCACTGGCGTAGCGGGCGCGTCGCGAGGGGTGGACCCATGCCTCGGCGACCGCGTTCCTGGGCGGGTCGTACTCGTTGAAGACCCGACGCCACTCGGCGTAGATCTCGTGCACCTCGTCGCGGTCCCACAGCGGATGGGTCCCGTGAGGGACTGTGTCCCGCCCAGGCATCGGGTGATCGCCGAGGGGCTCGGCCAGGTCCTTGGCCAGGCCGTGGGCCACGTCCACCCGAAACCCGTCGACCCCGCGATCAGACCAGAACCGCAACGTCTTCAGAAAGTCGTCGCGGACATCGAGGTTGTCCCAGTTCAGGTCCGGTTGTTCCGGCGTGAAGCTGTGCAGGTACCACTGGCCGTCGCCGACGGCAGTCCACGGCGGACCGCCGAACATCGACTCCCAGTCCGCGGGAGGCAGTGCTTGCTTCGGGGCCCCTTCCGTCGCGGAAGATGTACCGGTTCCTGGCAGCTGACCCGGGCGGAGAGCTCACCGCCTCGCGGAACCACTCGTGCCGGTCGGAGGAGTGGTTGGGCACGATGTCGACGATGAGCTTGAGGCCGGCCGCGTGGAGGGCGCGCGACATCTCGTCGAAGTCGTCAAGCGTCCCGAGGTTCGGGTCGACATCGCGGTAGTCGTCGACGTCGTACCCGCCATCGGCCAACGCGGACGGGTAGAACGGGCTCAGCCAGACCGCGTCGACACCGAGCGAGACGAGGTACGGGATCCGCGAGGTGATCCCCGGCAGGTCTCCGATCCCGTCCGCGTTGGAGTCGGCGAAGCTGCGCGGGTAGATCTGGTACACCACCGCCTGCCGCCACCAGTTCGGGTCCGGGCGGTCACCGTCCGGTTGGACTTCCGGGCTTGTCGACGACGTCATGGCACGCGCTTCCAGTCTGTATCGGTGGGTCTCGTGCTGCCGGACCGCCCGGGACTACTTGATTGCGCCCCGTGTCATGCTCTGCATCACCCAGCGCTGCGAGATCAGGTAGACGACGATAGTCGGTGCCATGGCCATCAGGTACGACGAGAACGCAACCCCGTAGTTCGTGCTGAACTGCGACTGGAAGATGTTCTGGACCACGGGAATCGTCTGCAGGTGGGGGTTGGCGGTGATCAGTGCGGGCATCATGTAGTCGTTCCATGAGGCCAGGAAGGCGAAGATGCCCACCGTCGCGTTCATCGGCGCCAGCAGGGGGAAGATCAGGCTGCGGAACACCTGCCAGGTGCCGGCCCCGTCGAGGCGTGCGCTCTCCTCGAGCTCCGACCGGGATCGACCGCAGGAATGCGGAGTACAGCAACACGTTGAAGGAGAGCCCGAACAGGATGTGCAGGAACGTGACGCCGATCGGGTTGTCGAGGTGGACCAGCGCGGTGAGCTTGATCTGCGGCAGCGCGATGACGGGGAACGGGATGAACATCGCAGCGAGCAGGTAGTAGTACGAGTACCGGAAGAGCCTCCGGTCCCAGTTGCGGGCGATCGCGTACGCCGCTGCCGATGCGAAGATCAGCAAGCCGCCGACCGTCACCAAGGCGATGGCCGCCGAGATGCCGAAGGCGCGTGGGAAGTGGGTCAGTGTCCAGGCGTCCTTGAAGTTCGCCCAGCGGAACGGTGCCGGGAGGCTGAAGCCCGTGCCGGTCGCCGCCTGCTGTGCGGTCTTCAGGGACATGGCGATCGCGAAGTACAGGGGTACCAAGACGAAGAGCGATGCGGCCGCCATCAGGGCTGTCAGACCCCAGTTGACCTTGTACGACTCGCGTGGCGCGCGGATGCGTCGGGCAGGAGTGGCGGGAACGACGGGAGCCTCGTTGAGTGTGGGAGCAGACATCAGATTGCGACCCCTCTGCGACGGATGATCTCGAGTTGCAGCAGCGAAATGATGACGGTGACGAGGAAGAAGATGACCGCGTTCGCCATCTGGTATGCGTAGTCACCGCTCGTGAAGCCGGTGAAGATCGTCATGGCCACGCTCTGGGTCGACGTACCGGGACCGCCGTTGGTGGTGCCGATGATGATGTCGTACACGTTGAGGTAGGCCTTGATGCCGAGGATGGTGTTGATCACGACGTACCCCGCGACGAGGGGGAAGGTGATGCTGCGGAACTGACGCCAGGGGCTCGCACCGTCGATCGCCGCGGCCTCGTAGACCTCGCTCGGGATCGACAGCAGGCCCGCCAGGTAGATGATCATCGCCCCCGGTACGGATTGCCAGGTCGCCACGATGACGATCGCGATCCAGGCCCAGTGCGGGCTCGTGAGGATGCTGGTCTCCCACGGGCCGATGTGGAGCTTCGTGGCAAGGGTGGGGATCGTGGTGGAGAACATGTAGCTGAAGACGTAGGCGATGACGATTCCGGAGATCACCATCGGGATGAAGAAGATACCGCGCAGCGCCGTCTTGAACTTGATGTTGCCGCTGAGGCCAACCGCGAGAGCGAGGGCGATCGCGTTGACGAGGACAACGGTCACCACGGCGAAGAGCAGCGTGAAACCGTACGCGTGGCGGATATTGGGATCACTGAACAGCGACGTGTAGTTCGTGAGCCCGATGAAGTGCCAGCTCCCATAGCCGACGTAGTTGGTGAAGCTGTAGAACATGCCGATGACCGCCGGCATGGTGATGAACAGCGTGAACAAGATGACGACCGGGATGAGCATGATGTAGTAAGCCGGGTCGACCTTGTTCTTGCGTCCCCGCGCCGTGGTCCGCGGTGGGCCGGCCGGCGGAGTCTTCTGCGTGGTAGGCGTTCTCGATGCGGTACTCATCCGTGCCTCTCAGGTGTCGATGCCGGTCAGGCGCTCAGTCGTTCTCAGGCGCTCAGTCGTTTTGCGAGACGGTGCCAATCGCTGTCCAGGTGGCTCAGGAAGCCCTTGGCGTCCTTTGTGAGCACCAGTTCCTGGAGGTAGTTGCCGAGCGGGATGGTGAGCGGCACGAAGGTTCCCGCTCCCTGGTAGAACGCGCCTGAGTTGACGTAGGGCTGGAGCCCGGCGATGCGCTGGTCCTTGACCTTCGGCGGGTTCTGGGTCGGCGTGTAGGCCAGGTTGTCCTGGTTGTACGTGTACCAGATCTGCGGGTCGAACAGGTATGCCAGCAGGACCTTCGCCTGGTCGGGATGAGCCGCACCGTCGGGGATCCATGCCGCGAGGTCGAGGTTGACCCGCGACCTTGAGATCGCTCTTGTTGTTGGTCACCGGCAGGGGGAAGGTCCCGACCGGCAGCTTGGGGTTCGCGACGGCGACCTCACCGATGGCCCACGGTCCCTGCATGTACATGGCGGCCGCGCCGGCTGCGAAGGCGGCGTTCCCGTCGGGGTACGCCTTGGATCCGGCGTCGGAGTTGAAGTACTGGACCAGCTCGACCATCTTGTCGACCGCAGGACAAAGACGCTCGTGAACGAGTTCGTCGGTGCGCCGGCGCCCTCCTGCTGAAGCTTGGCGTAGAAGCCGGCGACGTCGATCATGCCGCCGCTGACGTAGTCGAACAAGCCCTGCAGAATGGTCCAGGTGTCGCGGTAGGTCCCGTAGAACGGCGTGACACCCTTCGCCTTGAACGCCTTGCACACGGCGATGAGCTCGTCCCAGGTGGTCGGCACCTTCTGGCCGTACTTGGCGAAGAGGTCCTTGTTGTAGATCGTTCCCGCGGCCGTCACCGAGTACGGAAGACACATCAGTGGCGCTTCCGCCTGTCGCGTACTGGCTCACCAGCTTCTGGACGTTCGGATCGATCTTCTTGGCCTCCGGCAGGTTACCGAGGTTCTGCAGGACGCCGCGGGACACGAAGATGCCGGCGGTCTGGTCGTAGTTGTTCAGCACCAGATCGTGCGGGTTGCCACGGACCATCGATGCGACGAGGTTGGTGGTCGAGTCGTGGGTGACCTGGATGTCCGGATGCGACTTGTTGAACGGTGCCACCACGTGCGTGTCGAAGTAGCCGATGACCTCTGGCTTGCTCTGGAAGAAGCGCAGCTTCGTGACCCCACTGCTTCCGCAGGCCGACAGCGTCCCGAGCGCCAGAGCGCCGAGCGCGGCGCCCTTGAGAACTGATCTGCGGGTGATCGTGGGCCGGACTGGGCCGAACGGTCCCGGTGCTCCGGCCTGCTCGAAGGTAGTTCCCAACGCGGGCTCCTCTCGAGGGGCTTCGTCGCCGGTTGTCGACAGGAGCTGCGGCGCGTCGAGGTAGGCGACGGATACTCTCCGCAGCGACCGCCACGGTGCTCGACCTGCGAGCCGCAGTCCTGAAACTCCCGACTAGTCCCGAGTACTAATCCGGTTTAGCGATCGATACACTTCACCTTGGATCAGGATGTGTCAAGAGGGACAACATCACGTTTCGGCTGTGTTGCTGTACGGCTGACAAGGTGGGCCAACAATGGACCCTGCCTGGCGGCTCCGCAACCGCTGCCCGCACCCGTCACCGACGGCGTGCCTGGGCCGGGTCGTGATATATCAGTCTCCGGCGGGAAGCGAGGTGCAGCGACGAGCAGCACGAGTGGCGGCAAGGAGTACAGGCGGACAGCCGCCCCGCGCGTCACGCTTCGCGATGTCGCCGAGCGGGCGGGAGTGTCGCGTACGACGGCGTCCTTCGTCACGACCGGACGGCGTGACATGGGGATCTCGGCGCAGGCCGAGGAGCGCGTCAACAAGGCCGCACGTGAGCTGGGATACCGCCCGAGCCTGCTGGCGAGGGGGTTGCGAACCAATCTGTCCCAGACGATCGGGCTCATCTCCGATGTGGTGGCGACCGAACCGTACGCAGGCGAGCTCATTCGCGGAAGCATGTACACGGCGGTCCGCCACCAGCAGCTGATGCTGATCGGGGAGAGCGGGGGCGACGCCAAGGTCGAGGACCAGCTGATCCACGGCATGCTCGACCGTGGAGTGGACGGGTTCATCTATGCCGCGATGTCGACGCGGACTGCCGCGCCGTCGCGGATCCTTCGCGGTCATCCGCTCGTGCTCTTGAACTGCGTGACAAAGGCGCACGGCATCTCAGCAGTCGTACCGGACGAACACGCTGCCGGCGTGACGTCAGCCCGCGCCCTGCTGGAAGCGGGTCATCGCGACGCCATCTTCGTGGTCGGCCAGTCCCCGGACCACGTGGTCGCGGCCGTCGAGCGCATCGCAGGCATCAGGGAGGCCTTGTCGGGCGAGGGAACCAGGCTGGCCGGCCAGCTCGACTGTCTGTGGTGGCCGGAGGACAGCTATACCGCGGTGAGCGCGTTCCTTGCCGGGGGTGGGCGGCCGAGCGCCTTCATCTGCCTCAACGACCGGACGGCCTTCGGGGTCTACCAGGCCATGTCGGACGCGGGGCTGCGCATCCCGGAGGACGTGTCGATCGTGTCCTTCGACGACTCCGAGCTCGCCTCCTGGCTACGGCCGCAGCTCACGAGCATCGCGATACCTCATTTCGACATGGGCAGGCGCGCCGTGGAGCTGCTCCTCGACCACGAGAGTGCCGCCGACCGAGAGGGACCCGCGGCGGTCGAGCGACTGCCGATGCCCATCCACAGCCGCGGATCCGTCGGTCCCCCCCAGACGCGCTAGCTCCCGCGGACGTCCGCTAGCTCCCGCGAGACGTCACCGGCGGCCGCTTCTGTCGGCGTGTCGGCCACCGATTGACGTCTCGGCGGTCGGCGGCGACTTCTCGGCAAACGTGGGCTAGACGTCGAAGTCGACCGAGAACCCCGCGCCGGAGTTGGGCAGGACGAAGTGGCAGGTATCAGGCAGCAGGGTGCTCATGTCCGCGTCGGCCCTTGCCAGTACCGCCCCATCGAGGCGAACCGTGCCAGGGGCCGCCCCGTGCACCACCAGGTGGAACGCCTCTCGCGCGAACTCCGGGTAGCCGTCCCCATCCGTCTCGGCGGTCACAGCGATGTGTTCGCCCCGCCGCGTCAGCGCGAACGTGGTGCGGACACGGGCACCGGCGAGGGCGTCGAAGGTCAGACCGTCGTCCTCCTGCAGGAAGGACCGGTACGTCGCCGTCCGCGTCCGGGACGAAGACGTGCAGCTCGATGACGCGCGGGTGATAGCCGTCAGTTGACGGCGGCGCCTCGGGCCACATCGGGATGACCGCACCGCCGCGGGCGTAGATCGGGATGCGGTCCATCGGCGTCGGGCGTGTCCACGAACCGCTGCCGCCGCCGACTGCTCGCCGGTGTGCCAGTCGTACCAGCGTCCCGCCGGCAGATAGACCTGCCGCGCGGTCGTCGCCCGCCGTCGACCACCGGCGCGACGAGCAGGTCGGCGCCGAGCAGGTACTCGTCGTCGATGTCGCGCACGGTCGGGTCGTACTGGTAGTCGAAGACCAGCGGCCGCTGCACCGGCGCGCCGGTCTCCGCGGCCTGCAGGAATGCCGCGTAGAGGTAGGGCAGCAGCCGGTAGCGCAGCCGGATCGCGCTCGCGCACGAGCTCCTCGATGACCTCGCCGAAGGCCCAGGCGTACTGGTCGACATTGCCGATCTCGGAGTGGTTGCGGCAGAACGGGCGTGAGCGTGCCGTACTGCATCCAGCGCAGGAACAGCTCGCGTTCGAGTTGCCCTGGAAACCGCCGATGTCGGCGCCGACGAACGGCTGCCCGGAGACGCCGAAGCCCATGCGCCATCGGCATGCTCAGCCACAGATGGTCCCAGCGCGACAGGTTGTCGCCCATCCAGTTCGCCGCGTACCGCTGGATGCCGGCGAAGCCCGGCCCGCGACAGCACGAACGTGCGCCGCTCCGGCATGGCCTCCAGCAGGCCGGCCGTCGTCGCCCATCGCCATCAGCAGCGCGTACTGGTTGTGGTACCGCTCGTGGGAGTACGCGCCCGTGGCCGAACCGCATCGCGCTCGGCGGGATGTGCGCCGGTGGCCGGCTCGTTCATGTCGTTCCAGATGCCCGGCCAGGCCGGACTGCACGTGGGCCGCGTTGAGCTCGCCCCACCACGCGCGCGCCTCCTGGGTGACGAAGTCCGGGAAGGCGGTGTTGCCGGGCCAACCTGGCCGATGTAGATGTCGCCGCCCTCGGTCCGGCAGAGCACATCGCGCTCCAGCGCCTGGTCGAATACCCAGTAGCCGGGTTCGTGCTTCACGCCCGGGTCGACGATGGTGATCACCCGGAAGCCCTGTCGGCCAAGCCGGTCGAGCATGCCGGGCGGATCCGGGAAGGCCTCCGTGTCCCAGGTGAAGACGCGGTACCCGTCCATGTACTCGATGTCCAGCCACAAGCGCGTCGCAGGGGATCTCGCTCGTCGCGGTGCCGCGCGGCCGATCGCCTCGACCGCGTCCTGGGTGTAGTCGAACCAACGGCACTGGTGGTAGCCCAGCGCCCAGAGCGGCGGCGGCGCCATCCGCCCGGTCAGCCAGGTGTAGGCCTCAAGGATGTCCGCGCATGTCGGGCCCGGCGAAGATGTACTCGGTGTACTGCCCGCCGGCGAACTGGATGCGGTACTCGTCGGGCGCGGTGAAGTCGTACTGGCCCCGGTAGCCGTTGTCGACGAACGACGCCGGCCATCGTGCCCGGCCGGGTAGGTCTGGTGGTAGAAGAACGGGATGGAGACGTAGTACGGATCGAACTCGATGCTCGTCCGGTCGCGCCGCGGGTCGTCCGCTGGACCTGCCGGCGGTGAACTCGCGCGGTCGCGTCGGGATCGAGCACGTCGGTGTTCCACAGCGTGAAGTCGCGGCCCTCGTCGGTTGTGGCGTCCCGACTTCTCGCCGAGCCCGAAGATCGCATCCTCGTTGGCGGCACTGGCGCCGGACGTGAACGCGTCGTTGAACGTCGCGTAGGCCCAGTACCGGCCGCTCGTCGTCCCGAGCCGACTCCACGACGGCGCTCCGTCGGCCGCGATGCACGTCGAGCCGGAACGGATCTAGCCCGAGCGTGACGACCATCGCCGACGTACGTAGCCGACGCGCACTCGCGTCGCGCCCGCTCCACCGAGAACTCGACCGGCTCGGCCAGCGGGTCGACGCACACGGCGAAGGTCGGATCCTCGTCGAAGACCCCGCCACGGCTGATCTTGACGCGCACCAGCTCATCTCGGACCAGCTCGATCCGCAGTCGCTCGCCCTCCACCTGCGCCGTCGAGCCCTCCTGGTGTCTCGGCGACGGACGAGCCCGCTCGAAACGCACATAGCCGTCGGTCTCGATCATGGTGCACGCTCCCTGCTCGCCGCGGATCGCGCCGCCTGGTCACCGGGCAGGCTAGTCGCGTCCAGGAGTGCGGGCACGCCGTGGCCGGGTACAGGGGCCAGCGTCGTGCCATGACCCGCGATGTGTTCCCGGTGTACGGCCGTCCTACCCGGGCGCAACTCCGGCACGAGCCACGTCCTCCAGCCGGTCACGGATGTCGCAGAGCGCAACCAGGCCTGCCCGCAGTCCATCGAGCTCGGTCGGCGAGATGAGCTCGGCGAGTTCGGCATGGACAGCCCGCACCCCCTCGCGAACTGCGTCCGCCGCCGCGCGACCGCTCTCGGTGAGCTCGATCGCGACGCGTCGGCGGTCGTCCGGATTGGTGTCGCGTCGCAGGTAGCCACCGAGGACAAGCTGGTCGATCAACTGGCTCGCGGTTGTTTGGATACACCGAGCTGTCGGATCGGTTGGACGGCATCCACGCCGTACGCGGCCATGCCACCCAGGACGAAGGGTCCGTTGGGGGGATGTCACCGAACTTCCCAGCGGCCAGCCGAGCGCCGACCGCGCGGCCGTACGCCCCTCGCGCGGCGCGCAGAAGGGCGGGGATGGGTACCTCGCCGACCTGGTCGGAGAGGGGTGTACTGGACATCAGCCGACCCTAGGGCGAGCCGGTCAATTTGGTCAAGTATCTTGACAGTCAAGGGAATTGCCCATGTGCGGACACATGCGCAGCCCAGCCCATCCGCTCCCGGACTCCTTCGGAGGAAGCCATGACGACCGACGCCTTCACCCCGACCTCACCCGGCCCGTGCCGACCTGCGCCATGTCCGCGCTCAGGAGGTCGACGACGAGACCGCGCAGACCTCGGGCATGCGAGCGGTACGCGGCCATCAGCCGCGCCAAGGTCGGATCCGAGCGGCTCTGGATGGGCAGAGACCCATGTGGCGCCGCGGATGAGGTCGGGCGACCACCACCACGGCGAGGCCGAGACAGCGATCTACGTGCGTCCGGGCAATCCGGAGTTCGTCTTCCTCGATGCGGACACGCACGAGGAGACCCGCATCCAGGCGGCCCCAGGGGACTACGTCTTCGTCCCGCCGTACACCCCACACCGCGAGGAGAACAATGATCCAGACGCCGAGGCCGTGGTGGTGATCGCGCGCAGCACGCAAGAGGCGATCGTCGTCAACCTGCCCTCCCTCGCGGGCGAGCTCTAGAGCCGCCGAGGGGGCAGGGTGCCTCCCGGCGGACTGTGCGCCCTGCCTGCTGCGGAGGGACTACCGGTAGGCCTCGACCCCGGCGCCACTTGCTCCTCGAGCCGGCTCCTCGATGTAGCCCCAGCAGTCGGGGTGAACAGTCGGGTCGCTGATGCGTAGCGTCCGCCAGCTGGCGGCGGGACGATCGATCCGACCACCGGTGGCGTCCCCGTCGCAGCCATCACGGCGAGCCACGGCGACATACGTCGGCGCTCCGAGATCGCGAGCCCGGCACCGTCTCGAGGCATCGCGCCAGTGTCCTCCCGGCGCCGAGCCCTCGGCATCTTCTCCGACGCAGCCAGCCCGGTCACCCCCAGGCCGTCTGATGGAAGTCGACTCGTAGGGCCCCTCACGTCGCTCGACGTTGCCTCACGAGTCATAGTAGAACCCGACGCCGGCCTGAGTCGCATTGGGGGGCCGTCGTCATCTCGCCACGATCCCGTCGTCTCGGCTCGCTGCCGTCCTCAGACCAACGCAGAGCGGAGACCGGATGGGGTCCACCCCCATTCGCAGCATCCGCAGTCCCCCCGCGAGGTCGGCTCCCAAAGGATCTCCCGTCGCGTACCGTCGCCGCCGAGATGTCGTTGCGGATGTCGAGCCGGCCAGCTCGCTCTCGATCCGCTCCACCAGGACGCGCAGCAGCGGTCTCGGTCCCGACGGGCCGCTTCCGTACCTCGCGCTCGATCGTCTCGTGTCTCGATCGTCTCCGTCGGTCCATCTCGGACCGCCCCGCACCCGGCGCTCCGTCCGGTGGCATACACGTGGAGCCGTGCGGCCAACTCGACGGCAATAGCCGCCCAGCACCGCGGTCGCTCCGCGACGAGGCGACGGCTTCATCGCTCATTGCACCAGACGGCCACCATGACCGTCTACAGCTCGTGGAACCCTGGTCGATGACTTCGTCCTGTTCGATGGTCTATCTCGTGAAGCGACCGGCAAGGTCGCACTGGTCTCGTGGGAGGGGCAACCGTTGAAGACCACCGTGGTGCGGTACGAGGCTAGGCCAGAGCGAGCGGCGGAGAACCAAGCGCTGATCGAGGCAGTGTTCGCCGGCTCGAGGCCCTGGAGCCGGAGGGGTTCACCTACAAGGTCTTCCGGCTCGAGGATGGCGTCAGCTTCATCCACGTGGTCATCGAGCACGATGTGGAGCACCCCGAGTCGCTCGCAGCGGTGCCGGCCTTCCAGCGCTTTGTGGCGGGTATCGACGGCGCTGCCAACTCCGCCGGTGGCGACGGGCGCGACCATCGTTGGGGGCTACCGATGACCTGTCGTTCCCTACCCGGCGGCAGTGACGACAAGCGTGCCGCTCGCGATGTAGGCGCGAGATCGCCACCGCGGTCAACTGGGGGTCGTCTGCAGGATCCGCGAGGACGTGTCTGGCGTCAAGCCGGGAATCGGCGAACTCGCGGTGCATGTGCCGGGTCGCCGCGACGTCGGTGAATCCGTGCCCGACGCGTCCCTGTACGCGCGCCACGCAGGTCGTCTCTGAAGGCAGCAAAGCCACGTAGTGCAGACGCGGCAGCCCTGTAGCGGCCACGAACGCCGCCAGCGACCAGGGACCGACGACGCCGTCGTAGACCACCGTGAACCCTCCATGGGCCAGCCGTCCCGCCGCCGCGGCAGCCGCCTCCAGGACAATCTCGTTCTGCTCGCGAGCCTCGGCCAGCCACGGCGAGATGCTGCCGCGTCTGAGGTACCCGAAGAAGTCGTCGCCGGCAACGAGCGCACTTGGTTCGTACACTGTCGGCGAGCAGCCTCGCCACGGTCGACTTTCCCGCCCCTGGGGGCCCGGTCACGACAACGAGATCCGCCACACCGCCACCATGTCGCGCACTCTAGCCCTGCGGCACTTACGCAGGAGATCCGGCTTCAGCCGCCGATTGCAGACGTCGGGCGTGCGGAGGCTTCAGCCGGGCCGGCTTCTCCTGGAGGACACCATCCACTCCGAGGCATCGAGACGACACGTTCGTGGTCTTCGATCGCGGCAGGTCCGCTGCCTCGACCCGTGCAACAGCTCACGCTCATCAGCGGCACCCGCGCGGCGAAGCGAGGCAGCTACGCCATGGCGTAACGGACGTGTCAGACGCCTGCACTACCTTTGTCCGGATGAGGGCTGGGACGGCAGGTCGGCCGAGACCTGTGACGTCCCGGAACGCGGACTTCCAGCAATGGCGGTCCCTTCTGACGAACCGGACGAAAAGGCTGCGGACTCGGCAGTTCCTCGTCCAGGGGGTTCGGCCGATCTCGATGGCGGTCGAGCATGATTGGCCCGTCCGTGCGCTGCTGCGCAACGATCGCGCAGCAATCTCCTCGTGGGCGCAGACCGTGTGGGAGACAGTCCAAGCCGACCATGTCGTCACGACCCCTGAGCTGCTCGGCGAGCTCGGTGGCAGGGACGAGGGGCCACCGGAGCTCGTCGCGGTGGTTGAGCTGCCCCCCGACGACCTGGCTCGCATCCCGCGGGTCGTCCACCCCCTTGTCGTTGTCTTCGACCGGCCCTCGAACCCCGGAAACATCGGCACCCTGATCCGCTCCATCGATGCGTTCGGCGCGACGGCCCTGATCGTCACCGGCCACGCTGCGGACCCGTACGACCCGAAGTCCGTCCGGGCCAGTACCGGCTCACTGTTCGCGGTCCCGGTGGTCCGCATGCCCTCGCACGCCGACGTCTTGGAGTGGGTCGACCAGCCGAACCGGCATGACGAACGGATGGTCGTTGCGGGCACCGACGAGCACGGCGACGCCGACATCGGCGACGTGAACCTCACCCAGAGAACTCTCCTCGTCGTGGGCAACGAGACCGCCGGTCTGACCACCGCCTGGCGTGAGCGCTGCGACGTGCTGCTCAAGATCCCCATGCTCGGATCGGCCAGCTCCCTCAACGCCGCAACGGCAGGCTCGATCGTCCTGTACGAGGCGATGCGGCAGCGCAGGATGTGACCGCCGCCGGTAGGTGAGCCCGACCTGACGAACTTGTGACGATGCGTTCGGTGAATTATATAAGCACTGTTATATTTACGGGATGAGCGAGACACCCAGCCTTCGAGACCAGCTATCCAGTCTGTGGCGCCCGTTGTTCGCGGTGCTCCGCGAGTTCGACCGTGGGATCGAGGCGGCGTACGAACTGCTCGGCATCCAGGGCGTACGGCCGCGATTCAGCATGGCGTTGATGTTCATGGAGATGGCTGGGCCGATGTCGATTCGCCGACTGGCGACCGAGTGCGGGGTAAGCCACTCGGCGATGAGCCAATCGGTTAGCGAGATGCGCAAGGCCGGTCTGGTCGAGTCGGTCCCGGGTGCGGACGCGCGCAGCCGGATGGTGACTCTCACCGATGCTGGTCGGAAGGTCGTCCCGGGGCTTCGCGCGGAGTGGGATGCCACCGAGGCGGCGATCACCGAGCTCGAACGCGAGCTGCCGTACCCCCCGTCTCAGCTGGCCGACGACCTCAGAGAAGCGCTGGCGCGGCAGCCCTTCTCGGAGCGACTGCTCGCGCAGTTCGCCCGAAGACCAGGCGCGTGATGGTCTCGTCGCGGGGTCTACTCCTCGACGTGCGCCCTCTCGTGGAGAGCCGTCCCTTCCGGGCTTGGTGGCTCGGGTCGGCGTTGTCCGCCTTCGGCGGTCAGTTCACCTCGTTCGCCCTGCTGTACTACGTGTGGTCCACGACCCACGACGCCGGACTCGTCGGTGGCGTGGCCCTGGCCCAAGCGGTTCCCACGGTCCTGGCGGCGCTCGTGGGGGCGCGCTCGCCGACCGCCGGGATCGCAGGCGGCTCGTCCTCTACACGAGGTCCGGGCAGTTCCTCGCCTCGGTCGCGCTTGCGACGGCCGTGATCGAGGCGACGGCGCCCATCGCCTTGCTCTACGTCTTGGTCGGGATCGAAGCAGGCTTCGGAGCGGCGGGAGCGCCGGCCAACAGGTCCTTCACGGCGAGGCTCCTCGGGAGCCAACGACTCACCGCCGGCCTGGCGCTCAGCCGGATGGCCGACCAGGTCAGCATGCTCACCGGTCCGGTGATCGCCGGACTCATCACCACGGTCTGGGGCGTCCAGGTGTGCTTCGTCATCGACGCGGTGACCTTCCTTGCCGCGATGTACGGTGTGGCGAGACTTCCGGTCATGAATCCGGACCGGGCACTCCACGTGTCCCGACGTACGAGGGCTTCGGGGTGCACTCCGGTTCGTCGTCACCACCCCGGTGATCATGGGTGTATTCGCCACCGACATCGCATCGACGGTCCTGGCCATGCCGATTGCCCTGTTCCCGGTGGTGAACGAACAGGTGTACGGCGGCTCCGCCGTGACGCTCGGGTTGTTCGCACCGGCCATCGGACTGGGCGGAATGGTGGCGGGCGCCTTGTCGGGCCGGGTCACGGCGAGCCGGCGACCGGGCCGGCTGATGCTGGTTTCGGCTGCAGTCTGGGGTGGATCGCTGATGTGTTTCGGTCTTGCTCACGTGCTGTGGATGGCGTCTTGCGTTCCTTGCCGCGGCCGGAGTCGCCGACACCGTCAGCGTCGTCTCTCGGGTGAGCATCGTCCAGCACGCAACGCCTGACTCGCTTCGCGGTCGGGTCAACGCGCTGGACTACCTCGTGGGCGTGTCAGGTCCACAGGTCGGCAACTTCCGGGGCGGACTCCTTGCGTCCGCGACCTCGGGCGCCCGGAGCGCCGTGCTCGGGGGTCTCTGCTGTCTCGTGTCGATTGCGGCCATCTCCGCCTTCGCCTCGACCCTGCGGGGATACGACCCTGCCGAAGCGGTGGTCTAGCGCCAGCGCAGGCGTCCGGTCCACGGCGGGGACGCCGCACGCTCCGGGCCTACGCTGGCGACATGTCGGACACCACAGACCGAGCGGCCAGCGTCGAGGACGTGCATGAGCTGGCCCACGAGATGCCCCACGTCACCGTCGAGCACGGGGGCGGCGAAAATCCGGTCTACCAGGTCGGCGGTAAGTCGTTCATCTTCTTCCGCACTCCCCGTCCGGACGCCATCGACCCGCAGACGGGGGCGCGATACGACGACGTCATCGTTTTCTGGGTGGCCTCCGAGGCGGACAAGCAGGCGCTGGTACAAGACCCCACCTCGCCGTTCTTCACCACCCCCCACTTCGACGGCCACCGGTCGGTGTTGCTTCGGGCCAGCCGGATCGGCGAGCTCACCCGACGCGAGGTGGCGGAGCTCGTGCAGGACGCCTGGCTGTCGCGCGCTTCGGCGCGCCGGGGAGCCACCTGGCTCAGCGCCCATCCGCAGGTGTGACAGCGGGCCAACGGCACCACCTCGCCGGCCGACCGACGCCTAGGACAGTCCTAGGTCAGTGGCCGAGAGCGTCGAGGGCGTCCATGTCGTCGGCGGACAGCTCGAAGCTGCCCACGTCGGCGTTGGACCGGATCCGCTCCACGTTGCGCGACTTCGGGATGACGATGATGCCGTGCTGGAGATGCCAGCGGATGATGACCTGGGCCGGCGTACGCCCCAGCCTCTCCGCGATGCCTGTCACAGTCTGGTCGTCCAGGGTCCCGCCGCGCAGCGCGCTGTAACCCTCGAGCGCGACACCGCGTGCGCGATGCTCCTCGAGCACCGCGGCGTCGAAGAGGAGCGGACTCCACTCGATCTGGTTGACCGCGGGCGCCGTCCCCTCGGCGGTTGTGATCTCGTCGATCAGGTCGACGTCGAAGTTGCTCACACCGACGTCTCGGGCAAGCCCGGACTCGTGCGCCTCCACGAACGCACGCCAGATCCGCAGGTTGGTGCGACCTTCGCCCGGCCAGTGGATCAACCACAGGTCGACGTGATCCGTGCCGAGTGCGTCAAGGCTGCGCTTCAAGGTGTCGAGCTCTCCACCGGCCATGTTGGGCGGGAACTTCGTCGTGACGAAGATGTCCTCGCGAGCGACGCCGCTGTCACGCAGCGCCTGTCCGACCTCCGACTCGTTTCCGTACACGGTGGCCGTGTCGATGTGGCGATAGCCGACCTCCAGGGCGGCTGCTGTCGCTGTCACGGCGGCCTGTCCGGTGATCTGCCAGGTACCGAAGCCCAACAGCGGCATCTGTGCACCACTGCTCAAGGTCACGGCATCATCGGGCAGCTTGGGTGTCAAGGGGATTCCGGTCATGCCGCGATGGTAGTCGGCGGTGATGCCGGCCGTGTCTAGCCGTCCTGTGACGCCGGCAGCTCCTGGGCGATCTCCCAGATGTGGCCGCCGGGATCGGCGAAGGTTGCCGTGCGCTGCCCCCACGCGCGATCCATCGGCCCGTTGATCAGCGCCACTCCGAGGGTCTGGAGCTCCAGGCACACCGCGTCGACATCATCCACCCAGATGGTGAGCTGGAACCGCGACCCGGTCTCCGGGCCGGCAACAGTTGCCGGTCCGATCAACTCGTGCGCCGCCGACGTCTGGAGCAGGTTGACCAGCGTGTTGTCGAACGTGAACACCGCGGAGCTCGCGTCCTCATAGGTCACCGGCAGTCCGAAGACGTCCTTGTAGAAGGCCTTAGCGCCGGCCAGGTCCTCGACGAACAAAGTGAGAGCACCAACTCGTTTGACCCACGCACTCATCTCGTGTCCCGTCCTTGACGCACAGGTGCCGACGCGCGACGTCCCCATCGATTACCGGTTGCGGTAATGACGACCCGCCTCGGCAGCAACAGAGCGTATCAACCCCCCAGCAGGCTCTCTACACCGCTGACCACCTGATGGCGGCGTTTCGGACCATGCGTCCCGGCTCCTTCCGGAGACGGTGTGGCACTGTTGCCTCGTGGCATCAGACACGGTTTCGGGCATCACTCCCCGAGAGCGGATCGAGGCTGAGTGTGCGCGGCGAGGCAAAGAAGCCGTAGTCGCGGACTGCCTCACCGTACTTCGTCGTGAGCCTGTCACCCCTGACCTGTTGAAGGGCCTGGCGGGACGGGGCGTGGAGAAGTTCTTCGACGGCGCCGAGCACTCTGACACCTACTGGTTCCGGGTGTGGGCGTTGCGGGGGTTGCTCTGGTCGTGGGATCCCCGCGCTGTCGAGGCCGTCATCGAGGCGATGGGCGACGACTCGTGGCGCGTACGGGAGATGGCAGCCAAGGTTGTCGCGAGAAATCTCGTGGGCGAGGCCCTCTCCGCCGTAGCTGACCTGGACGATGATCCTGTCCCGCGGGTGCGCTCTGCCGCGGCACGCGCTCTGGTCCGGCTCAGCGCTGCGGGCGCCTGAGCAGGTGACCCTGCCGGTGTCGGCTCCCGTCCGCGCGGGGTCTACCCGAGCGCGAGGGAGACGCTTCCGAGGGCCGCTGCTGCTAGGCCCACGGCGACAAGCCGAGTGATGCGACGCGGCCGTGGCGTCAGTCCCTCGACGGTGGCCAGACAGCCGAGCGCCGCGGTCCAGACCAGGTGGTCGGCGGGCGCCACGACCATGACGAGCATCATGCACCAGCAGCTTCCGAGACAGCTGAGACCGTTACGGAAGCCGAACTCCAGCGCTCCGCGCTCGGCGCGCCACCCGCGCAGCGGCAGCGGCAGACTGCGGTGACACTCGCGCAGGAAACGGCACTTGAGCGGACTGAGCTGCCACGCCATGGCGGCCACGAGCACCACGCTGAGCCTGGCGAGGTCAGGGCCGCCCGCGGTCAGGGCCGCCGCAGTGAGCGCGACGCCGCCGAAGAGGCACCAGACGGCGAGGTAGCCAGCGCCGAACTCGGCCATCGCCCGGTGCCTGCGCCAGCCGAAGCTGTTCAAGCCGGTGTGCCTGATGCCGGCCAGGGCGAGGGGGCCCATCATCGCAATGCACATCACGAGCCACTGGGGTAGCTGCGAAGCCATGCCGGCCAGCGCCCGTCCAAGCCCGCCGGGGTCTGCTTCGCTCATCCCAGGCATCCCGGACATGACCGGGCTCATGCCTGTCGAGCCGGGCCCGCCACCGATGTGCGCGCCCTGCGCGCTCAGGATGAGGAGCACCGCCCAGGCGAGCGCTATGACTGGGACCGCCGTGACCTCCGGACGGCTCGACAGCAGCCCTTGCAGCTGCGGTGCCCGTGGCCCGGATCGGGTAACCGCGATCGCCATCAGGTGAAGTGGACGCTGACGCGACCGACAGAGATCGGCAGATCCGGGTGTGCCGTGGCGATGAGTCCCTGGCTGGCGCCCGCGCCCTCGGGTGGCGGCTCCAGGGCGATCGGCCGGAACACGATGTCGAGACGCTGACCGTCCTGCCACGTTCCCTCAGCGCTCAACCGGTCGAGCAGGTCGGTGATCTCCATGGAGACGCGCAGACCGTGGCCGTGTTCGTCGCCGCGAGGGTCCCGGGCTCGCTCGACCCCGAAGAGGGCGACATTGCCCACATGGTGCCGCGCGAGGTCGTCGGACGTGGGATTGTCGGGCAGGTTGACGTACACGCCGTAGACGACCCCGGGATTGCGCTCGGCCTCGATGTCCTCGACATCCAGGAACGCGCGATGTTGATGTCCGGCGGCGCGAGAGTCGGCGCGCAAGGGCTCCATCGCCCGCTCGTCGATCGCGACCGGCGCGTGCACCGCATCACCGGTGAGGGTGACCGGCTGCTCGGTGCCGCCGACGAGGGTCCAGATCGACTCCGGCCCGTCGGGACTCGGCGGCGCCGGTGGTGCCACCGAGTCCGGACGAGCAGGCCACGGCGAGGGCCAGTTCGCGCTCATCTGCTGGGCCTCCTCCGACGGCGCAAGAGTTCGCGCAGCCGCAACGTCGTAGGTGTAGTTCAGCTGGTGCACCGTCTTCTCGACGTCAGCGCTCGTCAGCGTCACGTCGGTGCCACCGACGTCCTTGAAGCGGAACGCCTGAGCCGTCCATTTGGCGTGGATCGGGTCGGAGTGGCTCTTCTGCCAGAGCCACCAGAGCCGGTCGATGTTGGCATGGTGCAGCCAGAAGATCGGGTCACGGGCCGCGGTATCCGGGTCGCCCATCAGGCCACCCACGGCGACATGCACGTCGTTGTGCGGTGTCTGTTCGAGACGGCCGGTAGAGCTGAAGAACTGACCGAGCGGCGAGGTCACCCCACCGCCGAACTCGCTCGCTCCCGTGAAGGTGGGCCGTCCCAGGGCGAAAGCCGGCGATGTGATGGACGAGGGCAGCCCCGCGCCGGAGTTGATACCTGCGTTGCGACGGTGGACGTACAGCGGGTTGGGGGAGCCGTCGGCGCGCGTCGGGTTCCTGAACGCGAGCGGCAAGGTGTTGCTGTGTCCGCCCGCGTCATAGTTCCAGTAGGGGAGTGCCCAGGAGTGCGGGCCGCCGTTGGCGACGACCTGGGCGCGCACGATCCGCTCGAAGAAGTACACGTACATCCGATGCCATGAGACGAAGAACCAGGTCCCGTGCCGGCACTGGTTCCATGCCGCGCGGGGCGAGCCCGTCAGCGTCCCGTGGATCGCAGCCTGGAACGTCCAGCTGCCAGGGTCGTTGCCGGGTTTGGCCTGCATGGCCGCGACAGCGTCGGCGTAGGCCGTGATGATCGGGTCATCCTCGGGGATGGTCCACACGTCGACTCGGGAGAACGGCTGCACCATTCGCTGATCCTGTTCCACGCCTGCGATTTGGCGTTTCAGCGTAGTCCCCCGCACGGTCTCGCGCCATGGCCGGTGCCGCGTAGGGCACCAGCCGGGAGGACGTCAGGTTGCGGCTTCGTCCGGCGGAGCGAGCCCGAGCGTGTCAGCGAGGCTCCGCGCCAGATCGACAGGCGAGCGCGAGGGGGCAGCGATCGCCGCAGCTGCGGGTTGGCGCACCGCGCCAGCGCCTGCCCGCGACTCGCCGGCGTTGACGAGATTTCCGGTCGCCGACGACGGGTCTTCCGCGGCGGGGGGCGGCTTGGTCCCCGCCGCGCGCACAGAGACGAGCCTGTTCAGCAAGTCGAACCAGAATGGTGCCCCGAGCAGTACCAGGAGGGCTGTCACGATCCAGCCGATCACCGTGGCCGGTGACCAGTCCCTGCGCATCTGCTTGTCCCAGCCGATCGGCAGTTGGAGCTCCTGAACTCCTGTCGTCGCAGTGGACAGGTCCTGCAGCTGGGTGGTGAGATTGCCAGGGCTGGTGGCGACCCGGCCGGCGGAGTCGGCTACTGCCTGGCGGGTCACGGGGCTCTCCCACAGCCGCTGAGCCACGTTGATCGTGGAGGCATTGGCGCCGACCGCGATGAGGAGACCGACGACGAAGAGCACGGCCGTGGCCCAGCGTTTGTACGAGCCTTGCAGCCGTTGCATGGTGTCGTCGAACCACTGCTCCAGCCCGGACTTGAGCCTGACCAGGTCGCCGTCCGCCTCACGTACCAGCGGGTTGAGCCGCTTGCGCAGGTTGGCGGGAAGGGAGTCGAGCGGGAGGAGCTTGCTTCCGGACTGGTCGGACAACATCTCCACCACGGCGTCGGCGAAGGACTTGGCCGACAGGTAGCTGGGTCCTCGGCTCCTGTCCCTGCCGACTAGCTGTCTTCCGGCCGACGTCGAGGCCGCGGTATAGACCGATGTCTGCTTGAGCATGCTGAGCGCATTCTCGAAAGGGTCCTGGGCGACGACTCCTGAGTCCTTGGGGCCGAGCATCGCCTTGAGGCCGGTCTCGAGGTCCCTCGACCGCTTCTTCAGCTGGGCCGAGATCAGCTCGACGATTATCGACGCCAAAGTGGCGATCAAGAAGAACATCAAAGCAAGACCTATCGCGGTCTCGAGCGCCTGCGATCCGAACATGCTGTCCAGTTAAACCCGTGGTTCCGCTTTGTCAACGCCAAGACGCCGCCACCTCGAGACAGCCTTCCGGGAAGGTAGTCTCCGATGTCGATGAGTCTGGCGGCCTTCATCGGTCTGCACAGCGTCGGCGTAGACAGGTACGCGGGCGTACAGAATCCGCATCGACCGCAGAGGAAGAATCTCGTGAGCTCACCAGTCACCACGCTTGATCAGCGTTACAGCGATCCCCAGGCGGTCGCCACAGGTTGGGAGCAGGCCCGCCGCATACTCGAGTCCGCTGAGCTGTTCTGGATCTGCACCGTTCGTGGGGACGGACGTCCTCACGTCACTCCCCTCGTCGCCGTATGGGCCGACGATGCCCTCCATTTCTGCACCGGAGTCGACGAGCAGAAGGCCGCCAATATTCGCGCTCACCCTCATGTGGTGTTGACGACGGGCTGCAACACCTGGCAGTCCGGGATCGACGTCGTCGTCGAAGGTGACGCCGTCTCCGTCACCGAAGAGCAGGTGCTCCAGAGGCTCGCCGAGGCGTGGAGCAGGAAATGGGACGGACAGTGGGAGTACATCGTGCGCGACGGGGCCTTCCGTCAGCGCATCGGCGAGGAGGGTCTCTCGGAGCCGATCCTCGTCTTTTCCGTGGCACCCACCACGGTGCTCGCCTTCGCCAAGGGCACATTCAGCCACACGAGGTTCAGCTTCTGACCCGTCCGGTACGGATCAAGCGTTCACGCACGCGTTTCGACCCATTTAGCCAGTCTCGTCGGGTTCTCACAACGTGGAGAGACGCGTCACCAGAGCAGGCCTTCCTGAGCCTCGCGGCATTTAACGGTATGTGTTGATCCCATCACGCAGGCAGCCTTGCAACGGTCTGGGGTGCGTGCTTGGCTGTGCGTCAGTGGTTGAGACAGCTGCCACATTGTCCTTCGGTTTGTTGGGTGAAGGGGATGTGGATGTCTCCCGTTTTTTCGTCGTCGGCGGTGGCTGAGCATTTGTTCTCGGTGGAGCTTGTGCATGGGGTGGGTGCTGATCGGGCGCAGCGTACGCATGAGTTGTTGTGTCGGGCGCGGGCGGTTGATGGTGGTGTGGTCGAGGTGGAGCGGTTGTTGGAGGAGGTGGTGTTGCTGAATATTGAGGTGGCGGAGTCGATTGTGATGCGGTACCGCAATCGGGGGGTGCCGGTGGAGGATTTGGTGCAGGTGGCGTGTGTGGGGTTGGTGAAGGCGGCGCGGGGGTTCGATCCGGGCAAGAGTGACAATTTTTTGAGTTATGCGGTGCCGACGATTTTGGGTGAGGTGAAGCGGTTCTTTCGTGATAACGCGTGGGTGGTGCGGCCGCCGCGGCGTATTCAGGAGTTGCAGGCGGAGATCTCGGCGGCGTCGGCGCGGCTGGCGCATGAGTCGGGGCGGGTGCCGTCTGCGCAGGTGATCGCGGCGGAGTTGGGGACCGATCCGGGTGAGGTGGTGGAGGCGTT
This sequence comes from uncultured Actinomycetota bacterium, assembly GCA_963824115.1. Classification (GTDB taxonomy): domain Bacteria; phylum Actinomycetota; class Actinomycetes; order Propionibacteriales; family Nocardioidaceae; genus DASQEH01. Next base: position 11,099 of record CAWGOA010000008.1, on the reverse strand, counting down.
GGCGGCGGATGGGTGTTTCGCGCCGAGCTCGTTGGACCGGTCCAGTGGGACTGTCGACGACGACGGGAGCTCGTTGGCTGATGTGCTCGGTGACGACGACCCGGGCTTCGCCCATGCTGAGGCGGTGGTCGCGTTGCGGCCGTTGTGTCAGCGGCTGTCCGAACGCGACCGGCGGATCATCTATCTACGCTTCTTCCACGAATGGACCCAGGCACAGATCGCTGAAGAGCTCGGAGTCACCCAGATGCAGGTCTCCCGTCTGATCACGCGCATCCTCAACGAGATGCGTAGCCAGCATCAAGACACCAGCGAAGTGGCCTGAGCAGAGCCTGGTCACGGAGCCTCGGCCTCACGGTGCCGTTCCGCGCGCCAGGGCGATCAACCTGCCGAGCACCCGGTTGCCGTCGACACGCAGCGCGTTGTGCTCGTACTCGTTGGTTACCCAGGTGCGCATGGTCGGGATCAGCGAGGCGGTCTCCTCGGAGAACGTCTTGTCGACGTAAGCGTCCTCGGCGAAGATGGCCGCCGCGCATGGCACACCACAGGTCCGCAGGGCGTTGGCGTCGTACAGGGTCGGCCAGTCGCGCTTGGCAAGCAGGTTGGCGGCCTCGCGCAGAGGCGCTAGCGAGGCGTCGTCGTCGAAGTTCCACGAGTACACGTGCTCGCCGGTGAACAGCGTCGCATCCTCTCGGAACTCCTCAGGCATGACCCGTTCGGCCGACCAGCGCGTCGGTCCACCGTCAGCGTAGGAAGCCTCGTGGATCACGACGTACAAGGGGTTTCGGCCATTGAACGGCAAAGCCGCGGCGAGGTCCCAGGAGAATGCGGGCGATCGGGGATCGCGTTCGAGGAGGTAATGCAGGCTTTCCGCCCCATCGCTCATCCCCAGCATGCTCCCTGCCTGACGGAACCAGCGTCCGGTCATGGTCCCACTGGGTACGGCGATGTCGCCGGTGTCGAGCATCTCGTGCAATGCGCGTACCCGATCCCTGTCGCCGGGATAGCGCTGGTAGTACCGGTTGTTTCGCTGCAGCATGGTGGCGTAGGTCGCGCGGTACACGTCGTCAATCTCGCGGCCGACCGGAGGCAGTCCGCCGGTGAAGAAGGCCTCGCGTAGCGACTCTGGTGCAACCGAGAGGTAGTGCAGGGCGCAGAAACCGCCGAACGACTGCCCGAGGATGCTCCACCTGTCGACTCCCAGCTCCGCTCGGATCCACTCGGTGTCCTGGACGATCGCGTCGGCGCGAAACAGCGCCAGGTGGGCCGCCTGCGCCTGCGGCGTCATGCCCGACAGCTGCCCGGCCCCGACCGGACTGGAACGGCCGGTTCCGCGCTGGTCGAGCATGAGAACGCGGTACTCCGAAAGTGCGCGGTCCAGCCACCCCGGGGTCGTCGGCCCACGGGTTGGTCGGGGGGCCTCCTGACCCGGACCACCTTGGAGGAAGACCAGCAAGGGCCGGTCGCGTCCTTCAGGATCGGCGACCTCTCGGGCAAACACGGTGATCTGCTCGCCCTCGGGGACGGCGTGGTCCAGCGGTAACCGAAACTCGTGCTCCGTGAGAACCAAGCCAGGGACGTGAGAGGTGAGCGCCATGACTTCGATCATGCCGAGGTCTGGACGCGGCCGCACACATCCATAGGACACTGACCGTTCGAGCCGGCCCGAGATGGCTTGAAATATATGAAACCGGACGAATACCACAAGCCCAGGCTTCGTGACTCAAAGCGACTATAGTGATACAGACGGTAACACCCACCTGTGCGCTTTCACGCGACCGATATCGACCGTCTCGTGCGGGGCTCAGGTCCGCCCGTATTGCGCGGGCGCGAATCGGAAGGCAGCGATGTCAGAGGGCTTGTACTCGCATGACCACCACGTGGACGGCGGGGTCCTCCTCGACGTCTTGGCGCAGGTCCGGGGCGGTGACTTCACCGCGCGGATGCCGCTGGACTGGACGGGCGTGGGTGGCAAGGTCGCCGACAGCCTGAACGAGGTCATCATCTCCAACCAGGCACTCGAGAAGGAGTTGGCCCGCGTCAGCCGCGTTGTGGGTCAGCAAGGCGAGCTCTCCCAGCGTGCGGTGCTCGGAGGCTGGACCCAGAGTTGGACCGGCAGCCTCGAGTCGGTTAACAGTCTGATCGAGGCACTCGTGCGCCCGACGAGTGAGATGCAGCGCGTCATCGGGGCCGTCGCTGACGGTGACCTGAGCAAGAAGGTGTCTGCCGAGGTCGGTGGGGAGATGCTGGAGCTCAAGAACACGATCAACGCCATGGTCGACCAGCTCAATGGGTTCGTCTCCGAGGTGTCGCGAGTTGCCCGCGAGGTCGGGACCGAGGGAAAGCTCGGTCAGGCGGCGGCGTTCACGACCGAGGTCGGTGGCGTCTGGAAGGATCTCACCGACAACGTGAACCTGATGGCCGGCAACCTGACCGGGCAGGTACGAAACATCGCCGAAGTGACGACGGCGGTGGCAAATGGAGACCTCAGCAAGAAGATCTCGATCGATGTCAAGGGCGAGTTCCTCGAGCTCAAGGACACGGTCAACGCGATGGTCGACCAGCTCAAGACGTTCGCAGGTGAGGTGACCCGAGTCGCACGCGAGGTCGGAGTCGAGGGCAAGCTCGGTGGCCAGGCACAGTCCAAGGAGGTCGGCGGTGTCTGGAAGGACCTGACCGACAACGTCAACCAGCTCGCTGCCAATCTCACCAACCAGGTGCGGGCCATCGCCGAGGTCGCGACTGCCGTCACAGAGGGAGACCTGACCAGGCAGGTCCGGGTGGAGGCCAGCGGCGAGGTCGCCGTCTTGAAGGACAAGCTCAACGAGATGATCCGCAACCTGCGCGAGACCACCCGGCAGAATGTCGAGCAAGACTGGCTGAAGACGAACCGGGAGCGTTTCACCCGCATGCTCCAGGGACAAGACGACCTCACTGTCGTGTCCAGCATGATCTTGTCGGAGCTCGCGACACTCGTCTCGGCCCAGCACGGGGTCTTCTACACGATGGCCAGCCGCTCGGACGATGCCGAGGACGCCGTGCTTGAAATGCAGGCGGGGTATGGCTACGAAGAGCGCAAACGGCTGTCGACGTCCTTCCGACTCGGTGAGGGGCTCGTAGGCCAGTGCGCCAAGGAGAAGAAGCGGATCTTGCTTACCGACGTTCCGAGTGACTACGTCAGGATCAACTCCGGCCTCGGCAACGCCGTCCCCCTCAACATCATCGTCTTGCCGGTCATGTTCGAGGGCTCACTGCTCGCCGTCATCGAGCTGGCGTCCTTCTCGCTGTTCAGCGTCACCCACCAAGCGTTCCTCGACTCGATCACCGAGAGCGTCGGCATCGTCCTCAGCACGATCCAGGCCGCGGGCCTCACCGAGTCGCTGCTCAGGCAGTCGCAGTCCCAGGCGGAGGAGCTCCGTACGCAGCAGGAAGAGCTTCGCGGCTCCAATGAGGACCTTGCGCGTCAGGCGAGACTGCTGGCGGACCAGAACCTGTTGGCGGAGCAGAAGAACCTCGAGGTCGAGGAGTCCAATCGACTGATCGAGGAGAAGGTCAGCCAGCTGGCCGTCTCCTCGAAGTACAAGTCGGAGTTCATCGCCAACATGTCGCATGAGCTGCGTACGCCGCTGAACAGCCTGCTGATCCTCGCCCAGCAGCTTCACGACAACCCCGACAACAACATGACGCCTACCCAGGTGGAGTACGCGAGCGTCATCCACTCGTCCGGAAACGATCTCCTCGAGCTTCTCAACAGCATCCTCGACCTCGCGAAGGTCGAGTCCGGAACAGTGACGACGGAATGCGTCGAGGTGCCCCTTCGAGAGCTACGCGCCGGCCTCCTTCGAGAGTTCGAGCCGGTGGCCCGGCGCAAGGGACTCGCCTTCAGTGTCGGGCTGGCTGCCGACTGCCCGGAAAGCATCAATCACGGATCCTCAACGCCTCCGACAGATCCTCAAGAACCTGCTCGTCAACGCATTCAAGTTCACCGATCGCGGCCGCGTCGACCTTCAGATCAAGGTTGCTCGGCCCGGCTGGAGCAAGCAGCGGGAGGCCCTCAGACCACCGCTCTTCGGCTCTGGCACTGTCAGTCAGCGACACGGGAATCGGTATCGGCGCAGATCAGCAGCAGCGAATCTTTGAGGCCTTCGCGCAGGGCGACGGCTCGACCTCGCGATTGTACGGCGGCACAGGTCTTGGCCTGTCTATCAGCCGGGAGCTGGTCGGTCTGCTCCAAGGGGAGATCAAGGTCACCAGCTCGCCTGGTCAAGGCAGCACCTTCACCGTGTACCTTCCCACCGACGGTCGCGGCTCCGGCCAGGCATCGACCGGTGTCGGCCATTCGTTGGCGGATCTCGGTCCGATCGTCGCCGAGCGGCGCATCCGCAACCAGGAGTCGTCCCCGGCCGCGGAAAACCTGCTTGGTGGCAAGGCCCAAGTACCGGTTGACCAGACCGTCGACGGGGTGAGGATCCTCGTTGTCGACGACGATCCCCGCAATAGGTTTGCCATGAAGGCGCTCCTCGACAGCGCCGGCGCAGATGTCACGGTCGTAGAGAGCGGCTCCGCTGCGCTAGACGCATTGAAGCAGAGCGAGGACAGCATCGACCTCGTCTTGATGGACATCATGATGCCGCTGCTCGACGGGTACGAGACTATGCGTGCGATCCGAGCAATGGACAGCTACCGCAAACTGCCCCTCATCGCCGTCACCGGCAAGGTGATGGCCGGCGAACGCAAGCGTTGCATGGACGCCGGGGCGAGCGACTACGTGCCCAAGCCGGTCGACGCCACCGAGTTGATGGCGGCTTTAAGGCCATGGCTGCCTGAGACGTCAAAACACTGCAACACGGTTGCCGTTGATGAGCCGGCAATTGTTGCAGTCGATGGGGAACTTGGCCTCGTCCCCCAACCAGCTCGCGAAAGTACGTTTGAGGGCGTCACCTTCCTTGTCGTTGACGACGACTTTCGCAACATCTTCGCCATGAGGGCGCTCCTCGAGCGGGAGTTGGGAGTCGTCGTGGCCGCCGAAAGCGGCGCCGATGCCATCGCACTGCTCGAGCAAAAAACTGACATCGACATTATCTTGATGGACATCATGATGCCGGGGATGGACGGGTACGACACGATTCGCGCGATCCGTGCCATGGAGGTGTCCCGTGTGCTGCCCATCATCGCGGTCACTGGCAAGGTTATGGCCGGCGAACGTGAGCGCTGCATGGATGCCGGGGCGAGCGACTACGTGCCCAAGCCCATCGACACGAGTTTGCTTATCGCCGCCCTGAGGCCCTGGCTGTCGATCTTGGATCGGCCCGCGGCGTGAAACCCGAATCGCGGATGATGAGCGCCACCTCGATAGGCACACCTGCGATGTCGCGGGCCACGGTGCTCGTGGTGGACGACAACGCGGCGAAGCGGGTGGCCATCAAGGCGATGCTGGCACCGCTCGGCTGTGCGGTTGTGGAAGCCGACTCCGGCGTGACCGCACTGCGGTGCATCCTGGAGCAGGATTTCGCTGTAATCTTGCTGGACGTCCACATGCCGACCATGGACGGCTTTGGGACGGCCGCGCTCATCAGGATGCGCCAACAGTCCGAGATGACACCGATCATCTTTGTTACGGCGAATACAGACGACGAGATCGTGTCCGCCAACCGTTATCGGCAGGGCGCCGTCGACTTCATCACCGCACCCGTCAACCCCGACGAGCTTCGCGCCAAGGTCTCCGTGTTCGCGAGTCTCTTCCTGAGAGCGGAGGGGCTCGCTGAGCAGGCGCGTGAGGTACAGGCCTCGGCTGACCGGCTCCGGCTGCTCACCGAGGCTGCTCCAATCGGCATCTTCCAGACCGACGCGGACAACCGTTACGTCTACACCAATCCGCGATGGGCAGAGGTAACCGGCCACGAGCCGGGAGCGGCGATCGGAGAGCCGTGGGATGTCGTCTTCGACAGCAAGTCGCGCGCGGATGTGCAGACCAAGCTCATCGAGGCGAGCGCGAACGGGGGTGAGTTCAGCCATCGATTCGAGATTGCAGTTCCCGATGATGCTTCACGATTCGTCCTCTTGACCTCGAGGTGTATCCGCGGGCCCGACGGTGTCGCAACCGGATGGGTCGGCACCCTTGCCGACATCACCGCCGTGACCAAGGCTGAGGTCGCCATGGCGAATGCGCGAGACGAAGCCAACGCATCGTCGCAGTTGAAATCAGACTTCCTCGCCAACATGAGCCATGAGATCCGTACGCCCATGAACGGCGTACTCGGCATGATCGACCTGCTTGCTCGAGACCGACCTCGATGCTGTCCAGCGAGACTACGGAGAGACTGTCCGCGTCTCGGGCGACGCGCTGCTGACGGTGATCAACGACATCCTCGACTTCTCCAAGATCGAGACCGGGAAGCTGGAGATCGAGGACATCGATTTCAGCGTGGAGACGACCGTCGACGCCGTCGTCCACCTGCTCAAGCCCTCAGCGCAGGCCAAGGGACTCGACCTGTCGGCAATAGTCGAGGACTCGGTACCGGCTGTGGCGACGGGAGACCCCGGCCGGGTACGCCAGGTGCTGACCAATCTGATCGGCAACGCCGTCAAGTTCACAGAGAGCGGCGGAATCGTCATCCGGGTCACGTCCGACGGTGTCGTCGAAGACGGCGTCATCGGCCCGGCGCTGCTCGTACGCTTCGAGGTCGCCGACTCCGGCGTCGGCATTGCTGCGGAGAACCAGGCGACGATCTTCGACGCCTTCGTCCAGGCGGACATGTCCACCTCCCGCAAGTACGGTGGCACCGGCCTCGGGCTCGCGATCTCACGCCAGCTCGCCGAGCTGATGGGCGGACAGGTAGGACTGCACAGTCAACACGACTCGGGAAGCACGTTCTGGTTCACGGCTCTGGTGCATCCTCGCTCTCGAGGCCGACACCCCTCCGGAAGACGACAACGCGGACACGACGGTGCCCGACCGTCGACGATGCATCGCCTGTCCGCGATGCCGGCCGGTTGCTCCTCGCCGAGGACAACCTCGTCAACCAGAAGGTAGCGCTGGCCATGCTCTCCAACGCCGGGTACCAGGTCGACACCGTGCTCGACGGTGCTGAGGCGGTCACGGCGGCCGCGGCGCAGCACTACGACGCAATCTTGATGGACTGCCAGATGCCGGTGCTCAGCGGGTACGAGGCCACTGCGGCAATTCGGGCCCTGGAAGGGCTGGACCGGCACACTCCCATCATCGCACTCACCGCCGGAGCACGTCGCGAGGACCGGGAGCGAAGCATGGCTGCGGGCATGGACTATTACGTGTCGAAGCCGATCAACAAGGAGGCGTTGCTCGACATGGTGCGCCGGTCTTTGGCAGCCCCGTGGACTCCGGCAGGACCGCATTCTCCATGCAAGGCCACTCCAGAGCCGGTTGATAGCAAGCATGCCGCCCGCGAACCGGCGACCCGGCCCGTCCGAGATCTCGTCTCGGACGGGTCGGCGCAGGTCAGTGTCCGCTGGTGTTGATGGCGCCGTTGACGCCGTGCGGGGAAGAACCCGCCCTTCCTGGCCGTCTTCGGGGTGAGGTAGACGATGTTGAGGACGTGGGCGGCGGTACGGCTGTAGGCGATGCTGTTGTGGTCTGTCGGGACCAGGTTGGAGTGGTGCTTGCCGCCGATTCCCTGGTCGTCGTTGGTCTTGCCGTCGAGGCTGTCGCGGGCGGCCGAGATGGCTTTCACGGCGGCCATCAGGCCCTTGGCGTACAGGTTGGTGCGGACGATCCCCGCGTGGTAGGCCTCGACCGCGAGGATGCCGGCAGCGGCCTCGAGGTAGGTCTTGTTGGAGATCAGCGGGGCCGCGCCCTTGTAGGCGGTGACGCCGACGTCTTCGAAGAGGAACGCCGCGAGCAGGAAGTTGTTCTCGTTGGCGTACGGGTCGAAGTGCTGGTGCGGCCCGATCAGGCCGGCCGCGCGGGCAGCGGCGGTGAAGCTGCTGTGCAGGTCGATCTCGGGACGCGCCACCTTGGCCGAGCCGAGCGCCGCGCGCAGGAACTTGACGTGCGATACCTCGTCGTGGGCGATCTCGGTGGCGTACTTGCGGACGTTGGCGGTCTGCCAGTTGACGGCCCGACCGCCTCTGACGCCTCCATGGTTGCCCTTGCCCGTGGTCAACCCGTGGTCGAGGCCGTGTCCGAACACCGCGTGGGAGTAGAACTCGGCTTCGAGGTACTCCAGGTTGAGGGCGAAGTTCAAGATCGCGCCGTCGCTGGGTGCGGCGGCCCCCAGCGCCGAGCTCACGCCGACACCCGACAGGGCGGTGGCACCCACGACACCGAGACCGGCGACGCCCGCACTGCGCAAGAAGTTGCGCCGATCGGTGTCGTTCTCGGCGCTGCGCTCGATCATGTCGCGAACCATCTGCTTACCAAACATCGATCCTCCAAGAGATCTGACTGCTCAGGGAAAAAGGCGCGCAAGAACCGCGCCACAAAGAACGGGAAACGGGAGCCGCATCGGCTCACCGCGAGAAATTGCCTTTCCGCGCGTGTCTTATGAACACCCGCATACCGAGATGATGCCTGCAACCCGAGACGACCAGCAGGCCCTTGGCACAGTACCCGTGTAAGGCAGTCAATTGTCACTACTCGATCACAAGAAATTACCCACTGCAATGAGAATGCCCGAACGTAGAGACATTCATGTTTGCCTCAGGGCTCTGTGGATAAAGCGAACGAATCATTCGGGAAGGTGAGTGAGTAATTAAATTCCTAGAAAAAGCAATCCGAAATGCCGCCGGCAACGAATGCTATGGGATGTCGCCCGGGCATATATCCCAAGACCGACAAAAGAGCACATAGTGTTGCGTGAAGGAAGTAGCTTTACCTCGCGATAGCATTGGGCATGCCGTCGACTGCGAGTGTGTCGATGCCGTCCGAGGACCGTGCTGAGTTGACCCGTTGGGTCCGCTCGTCGTCGTTGCCGGCCGGGTTGGCGCAGCGGGCGCGGATCGTGCTGCTGGCTGATGAGGGTGTGGGCACGAATGAGATCGTGCACCGGGTTGGGGTGTCCAAGCCGACGGTGATCGCGTGGAAGAAGCGGTTCGCTGCGGACGGGGTCGCTGGGCTGGCGGATCTGCCGAAGCCGGGCCGGCCGGCGCAGATCGACGAAGTGGCGGTGGTCCTGGCGACGTTGGAGCCGCCGCCGGAGAAGTTGGGGGTGACGCACTGGTCGTCGCGGTTGTTGGCCGGCAGCTGGGCATCTCGAACGTGTGGGTGGCCAGGATCTGGCGTAAGTGGGGCTGCAGCCGTGGCGGCGGGAGACGTTCAAGTTCTCCACCGACCCGCAGTGGAGGCCAAGGTCCGCGACGTCGTCGGGCTGTATCTGACCCGCCGGAGAAGGCGGTCGTGCTCTCGATCGACGAGAAGTCCCAGATCCAGGCCCTCGACCGGACCGCGCCGATCCTGCCGCTGCGCCCCGGCCTGCCGGAGAAGGCGACCCACGACTACGTCCGCACGGCACCACCACCCTGTTCGCCGCTGGAGATCGCGACCGGCAAGGTCACCGACGCCTGCTACCCGCGCCACCGCACGACGAGTTCCTGTTGTTCCTCAAACAGGTCGCGAAGGCCTACCCGCGGGTGAAGCTGCACCTGGTCGTGGACAACTACGCCACCCACAAACACCCCACCGTGCAGGCGTGGCTCGCACGCAACCCGCGGGTCACGATGCACTTCACCCCGACCAGCGGGTCCTGGCTGAACATGGTTGAGATCTTCTTCGGCATCATCACCCGTCAGGCCATCCGCCGAGGAACCTTCACCAGCGTCAAGGATCTCATCGCCGCGATCGAGACATTCATCGACGGCTGGAACGAACGATGCCGACCCTTCACCTGGACCAAACCAGCCGACGAGATCCTGACCAAAGCCACCAGCGGTCAAAGATCATCGTTCACGCGACACTAGGCCTTGCTGATCACAAGCGCGGGTGGGTGGCTCAGTTCGTGCCGGTGGGGGTGGGTTGCTCAGTGGACAGGCGCCGCCAGATCCGGCGCAGTGCGGTGCGGTCGGTGGTCGAGGTGCTAGCCAGCAAGGTCCGACGGAGCACGTCGTTGTGCGTGCGCCGGGCGGCCCGGAGCATGCGGTCGCCGTCCTCGGTGAGCACGGCGAACCACTTGCGACCGTCTGCGGGATCGACCTCGCGGCGCAGCAGTCGATCACGCTCGAGGCGAGTCACCAGGTGCGTCGCGCCGGCTGGGCTGAGCAGCACGCGTTCTGCGAGCACGGACATGCGTAGACGTTTGTCCGGAGCATTGAACAGGGTGATGAGGACGTCGAACTCGGTCACTCCGAGGCCGTGCTCTCGGCGAAGGTCGTCGTCGAGTTCACGCAGCACCGACCGGTGCAGCAGCATCAGTGCGCCCCACGACTCCCACTCCTCGGGTTGAAGGAACTCGTGCGCGGGTCTTGACTTCTCCATGTCAGCGACTATATTTCGTTTCGTAAGAAAATACCAATGGATGAAGGAGTTCACATGGCACACGGAGTCGTGCACCACTTCCCCGGTGGGAGCAAGGAGAACTACGACGCGTCGATCGCGGCCGTGCACCCGGCCGGCGGCCTGCCCGAAGGCCAGATCTACCACGCGGCCGGGGCGTCCGCCGGCGGTTGGACCATCCTGGCGGTGCACGAGTCCCGGCAGAGCTGGGAGAGGTTCCGCGACACCATTCTCATGCCGCGAATGCAGGCCGGGATCGAGGGTGGCTTCCCGACTCCGCCGCAGGAGACCGAGATCGAGATCGACACGATACTGCCCTGACCGCGCGGTCGGACGCACCAGAAAGGAACACGACATGCTTGCCAACAACCGCGTCTCGGCGGTCCTCGTCTCGACCGACCTCGAGCGCTCGCAGGAGTTCTACGAATCCAAGGTCGGGCTCGCGCTCTCGCCCGACACCATCAAGAACCACCTCGTCTTCGAGTGCGGCGACGGTACCTCCCTGCTGATTTACGGCCGGGGCGCCGTCAACAAGGCCGATCACACCCAGGTTCGCTTCTGGTCAGACGACATCGACAAGGACGTGACAGTTCTGGCCGCGAACGGGGTCAAATTCGAGGAATACGACACCCAGACC
>CAWGOA010000007.1:377500-432408 GCA_963824115.1 uncultured Actinomycetota bacterium | reverse complement strand
GCCGGAGGTGCTGCGCGCGCTCCTCACCGAATGGCTGGCGCGCGTCGAACGCTCGGGTCCAGGACACCCACTCGCGCGCATGCCACCGTTACGGCAATCTGCGCACGCACCGCGGGGTTAATTCTGGGAGATGCGTCAGCGGACCGCAGGACAGTCATGCACATCCGTTTAGGTCGACCGCGATCGTCTTGCTCGGCAGCCTCGTGCCCTTAGCAACTGGAGTCGAGCGGGGCCCGGGGGTGCGAGCGTGAGCGCTGTTGAAGGCGATGAACCGCTCCAAGGCTGCCGTAGTCTCGAGTCATATCAGACCGCAGGGACGCCCGGGCTGAGCGGGCCCGGCAAGGGCAGCGGTAACGGCTCGCCGACCCCCGAGGTGCGCTACGGCGCCAGCGAGGACGGCTGCGGAACCCTGCCGGACGGTTGACGCCTCCGTAGACGTCTTCCGGCATCGACTGCCTCATCGGGCGAGAGCTCAGGCAACGTACCTTGTCCCTTGTGGCGTTGCGGCCCGATGAAGCGCCTTTGAAGTGGCCATCGCTCTGGCGATGATCCGGCACCCGTCGCTCACGGACAGGTCACGCCCGTCGCGGCAGCCGGGGATGAGGCAGCGAGAGCGTCGCTGTCGACGCCTCGATGTAGGCACGCCCCAGAACGGCACATCTGCCCCGCTCCTTCAACCCATCGGCGACCAGCGCTGCGGCCTGCGACGGTATCACGGCTCGAGGATCGTTACGCGAATGATGATGTACCGTTACACACCTTCTCATCTAAGGTGAGGTAGTCTCGCGGCGATCGTTGACGGCCGCGATTCCAGTTGGAGCTGCGGAAAGGCAATTGGCTTTGGACTCTCGAGGGGCGGAGCGAGTTATGCCTTCTCCGGTGGCGCTCAGAGTGCCAAAGGCTATGTGTGCGGCCAACAAGATCCTGAGCCGGAAGCATCGCTGGCCCCTTCGGGCGCCCGCACTTGTTGGTGAACGGCGCTGTGAGACGGAAAGGCCAGAACATAGCGGCCCTTAGTATGCCACGCTTTACCGGGACGGCTTGAATGGGACTCGACACTGCCGCCCTGTCGCTGGTCGAGCTCTGTTGCCGAGGCACTTACTTGACGGACATCGAGCCTGTAATCTATTCGCCGAGCGAAGAGATGATTACGCAGGCACAACTGACGGAATTCATGTCGTACTGCTCGACGAAGTTGCACCGGAAATTCGAAAGCCAGGCCTCTTTCCACAATTTCTCGGTGACAAATTTTCGGGTGTTCTGGTCATTGTTTCTGGACTGGGCGGGTGTCAAGTACGACGGCTCACCCCTACGTGTATGCCAAGGCGACGACATAGAACGGCTCACTTCTTCCCTGACTTGCGCCTTAATTTCGTAGAAAATCTGCTGCAGAGTGACCGTGGGCAAGAAGAATCCCCGGCCGTGATCGTGCACCACTCCTATGGTCCGCCAAGTCAACTGACTCGGCGAGAATTGAGGCGCAGAGTAATTTCGGCGGCCCAGAAGCTGCACGGCCTCGGTTTGCGAGAAGGCGATAGAGTCGTCGCTCTTTCTGCGAACAGCGAAGACTTGATTGTGTCGAGCTTGGCTGCAATGGCTGTGGGGGCTGTGTTGTCCACGCTTGCCCCAGAGATGGGTGTTGTGGCGATGTCGGCCAGGCTGCAAAGGGTGTCACCATCGTTGTTGCTCTTAGGACCAGACTCTATGCCATCCCACGGAGTCGATCGATCTGAACGAATTAGGCAAATAGTGTGCGGCTTGCCGAGCCTGCGAACCATAGTGGTCCTTCCCGGCGTAGAGATTCCCACCGGAGTGAGTGTTGAGGTCACCCGTCTCGGTGCCCTTGCACCTGCCGACGACGAAGACACCGAAGAGTTCAACTACGTCTGGCAACGCTTTCCGTTCAACCATCCCGTGGCGATACTGTTCTCCTCCGGCACAACGGGGCCGCCCAAGTGCATCGTCCACACCGCCGGGGGCACGCTACTCGAGCACCTGAAGGAGCACATCCTTCACGTCGATCTCCGCGCCAGCGACATCTTGTTTTTCCACACGTCGCCCGCCTGGATGATGTGGAACTGGCAGCTCAGTGCACTGGCCACGGGCGCAGCGATCGTTCTGTACAGGAGCCGGTCAGGGCACCGGAAGATTTGTGGTCGATCGTCGAGCAGTCTCGTGTCACGGTTTTCGGCACAAGCCCCGTCTTTCCTGCAGCTGTGCGAGGCGACTGCCGTACGAGCCGCGGAATAGCCATGGGCTCAACAAGCTCCGCCTGCTGTTGTCGACCGGAGCAATACTTCGCGATCACCAGTTCGATTGGGTCGCGGGCCATGTCGCACACATCCCTATTCACTCGATTTCCGGAGGCACGGACATCATCGGGCTGCTTCCTCCTGGGCAGTCCGGTTCTGCCGGTTCGCCGAGGAGAGTTGCAATGTCCAAGCCTGGGCCTGGATGTGCGAGCCCTTCCGACGCATCCGGCCTTGGCATGAGTGAGCTGGTATGCTGCGCCCCCTTCCCATCGCGGCCACTCGGGTTCTTCGACGACCCCTCCGGTGAGGAATTTCACCATGCCTACTTCGCAGCCAACGAGGGTGTCTGGAGCCACGGGGACCTCATCGAGCTCAGCCCGAGTGGGTCGGCACGGATCCACGGACGCTCCGACGGCGTCTTGAATGTCGGCGGAAATCGCATTGGTCCCGCGGAGATCGTATGCGATTGTCACGCGCCTGCCCGGCGTGCGAGAGGCGTTGGCGGTGGAGCAGCAGCTGCCTGAGGGCGGCGCACTCCCGTCGCGTGTCGTCCTGCTCCTCGTGATGGAAACAGCGGGGCAATGCGACGATGCGTTCCGGCATCGGGTCGGTCGCTCGCTCGCACAAGATGCCTCACCGGCCCATGTCCCTGCCGTCATCGTTGAGGTGGCTGACCTCCCCCGGACATTCAGTGGAAAAGTTCTCCGAAGCCGCGGTCAGAGCAACGCTGAACCGTTTACCAGTCCGAAATTCTGAGGCACTCGCGAATCCTGAAATTCTGGGGCGCATTGGTGAAGCGGTAGCGCGGGCGGAGTACCAGTCCGCACGTCCGTCGCCGGCTGACCCCGATTTGCGTGCGCTTTGCGATAGCTTTACCGTCATCCTCGCAGGCGTGCCGTCGGGACCAGATGACGATTTCTTCGAGCAAGGCGGTACCTCCTTGAAGATCGCCTACCTCTGTCAGGCGATTCACCGCGATCTTGGCTATGACCTTCCCATGTCAGCGATATTTTCACATCCCACTCCGAACAAACTATTGGAGTACATACGGGCGGCGACCGGTAACGTAAGCCCGGTGACGCTGCTGAAGCCCGGCAGCGAGGCACTGCCGCCAGTATTCGCCATTCACGACGTGAGCGGTGATGTCTTGGCCTACCTGCAGTTGGCGCGGCTACTGAGGGGTCCCCGGACCGTTTATGGGGTGCGGGCACGGGGGTTGCATGCTGCGGCTCTGCGAGACGACACCATCGAAGACATGGCGGAGTCGGCGATTGCCGCGGTTCGCAGCGTCCAGGCGTCCGGGCCCTACAGCTTCGTGGGATACTCGTTCGGTGGACTGGTCGCCTACGAGATGGCCTGCCGGCTGACCGCTGCGGGTCAAGAGGTCTCCGACGTCGTGCTTCTGACACGTACGTGAGTAACTTGTGCCTTGACCGAGGTGAGCGACGTCGGTTCTTCCTTCTGGACCGACCGCTGCAGTGGATGAAGTACCTGTCGACGAGTGATGCGACTGAGGCTGGTCTCGCCTTGCAGCGTGCCTTGGATCTCATAAAGACCGGGATAGGAATCGGTGTGCATCACTCTTTGAATCGGCTTCCAGGGACACCGCTCCGAGACGCGGTTGCCGCTGTCGCGCGTGCGGAAATCCGAGGTTATCGCCCCCCGAGTTACCAAGGAGCTGTCACCTTCGTGCGCGCGAACAGACGGCTACCGAACTTGTGTGACCCGACGCATGTATGGGAGCGTGCCGTAGCCGGCGGGCTAAGGCTCGCGACCGTCGACGGCGGCCACTTCGACATAGTTGCCTGGCCTGCGGTCCAGGAAGTAGCAGATCTTCTCGACGCCCTTCTCTCCGGAACGGCAGCCGTGCCTGTTAATGCTGATCAGGCGCCAACCCCCATGGTTTCGGAGCGACGTGGTGTGTCTGACCCACCTGTGGCCTGAACTGCTTGGTGTAGAGCACGCTCAGGGTTACAGGAGCATGGGGACACCGAGTTTTCGAGACCGTCCCGGTCACCCGCTCCGGCGCCCCCCGCGGGCCAGGTTTCTCACGGGCTGCACGGTTTCGTCGCTACGAGCTAGTCGTCCTCGACGAAGCCGGTACCTGTGGCTCGATTAGTCGTGGAGGCTATCGACCGATGCGAAGCTTCACGCTTAGGAACCCGACCGCCGGAATGCTGGCAAGACGCGCCGCCCAAGACGATCAGCTGAGCCCCGCTTCACGCATCTTGGCGTCTGAGGAGCTTGTGGATCAGGTCAGGCGGCAGTGGCTCGTCGACCGCGAAGTGCAGGGCGCTCTTGGTTTGTTGATAGTCGGTCAGCTCCTCGGCCAAGACGGCCAGGACCGAGCCACTGTGCGGGAGGTAGCTCAGGTGTCGCTTGAACGCAGCCAGCCCGGCCACCGTCTTCCCGCGAATCTTGAAAGCGGGCACTGGAGTACGACAGGCCCTGCTCGGCGTCAGGGACCAGAAGCAGGATTCGCCTTCGCATCTCCTCCAGCGTGCTGCGGTGTGGCTCGTCAACTCCACGCAGGTAGGCGTCGATCTCAGCAGCAGTCATGCGGCCACGATAGGGCCGCTCAGGCTGTCATGCCGCTGCCCGTCGTGAGAAACTCCCTTACATGGCGGTGGTCGCGTCTGGCCGTACGGTGGAGGCCGACTCGTGGCATCTTGACGTGTCGACGGACCCAGCAACAGGCGACCTCTTCACCTTCGTGAACATTCAGCGGGCAGATGGCTCCACCGTGTGGGGCGGGGGTTGCGGCGGCAGCGTGCGACCGAGCAGGCGGCTCAACACGTACTTCGGTGCGAGTGACACGGGGCCGCGCACCTTCATCGCGAGGGTCAACCCTGACGTTCGGGCGGTCGTCGTCGCCTTGTCGGACGGCACCCGAGAAGACCTCGTTCTTCACGCAGTGCAAGATGCTCCCGGACTCAAGGTCGCCGTGCTCGTCTATCCTCGCGAACTCGACATCCACCGCGTCGACCTCTTCGGTCACAGCGGAGAACCGTTGCCTCCTGAGGACTGACCGGTCATTCGGCAGGGGCGACAAGACATGCACCAGGGTCTCCAGAACCGACGTGAGGGCCCACATAGGCACGTCGCGAAAGCCGCTATTGCGACCGTCCGTGAAACCCGGCCGGTCAGATGAAGGGACCCTTCCTCTGACCGGCGTCGTCCGACTCGAGGTTCGCCCGGCCGCGCAGACACGGACTCGAAGTCGTCAGGATTGTCAGGGGTGACGATGGGACTGACCTTGCGTCCGAGGTCGACCACAAAACCGGCCTTCTTCTTCGGTCTCCTGATGTCGAGGTTGGCCCAGTACCGCGGGTTGCCAGTTCCCCAGATGCGCCACTTGCCGGACATGGGGCCCTCGATCTGAATGCGTTGGAGCCCCCGGATGCTTGTGTACGGGACCCTCTTGGTGCCGAAGGGGAAGTAGTAGGAGTGGATCTCCAGCTCGTCGGGGCCGCACACGATGGTGCCGTCGTCGTACGCGTTCGTCACACCCGAATCGTATCGCGCCTCGCCACCCACGACCCTGGAGCCGCCGGGCGACCCGGCGGTCGACCCGGGCGAGTTAGGTCCGTAGCTGCTGGGTTTGCTCGACCATGAGCCCGTTGAGCTGGTTGAGGAACTCGGTGAGCAGCGCCAGCTGGTCGTCGGAGTAGTCCGCACACAGGCCGGCGATCGCTTCGGTCAACGGTGCGAACAAGGAAGTGATCTCGGCCTGCCGGTCGAGCTTGGGACGCAGCTCCCAGCGGCGGCGGTCGGCCGAGTCTCGGACCCGCTCGGCGAATCCGGCTGCTTCCAAACGGTCGATGACGCCGGTGATCGCTCCCCCGGTCAACCCCGTGAGCCGCACGAGGTTGCTTGCTGTCAGCGGGATCTGGTTGATCCGCAAGAGATCAAGACACTTCAAGTCGGTCGCACTCAGTCCGAGCCGGGCGGCGACCGCGTGGTGGAACAGCACAGTGCTGGTGGCCAACTCTCGGCCCAGCCGCTCACTCAGCTCGGTGAGCAGATGGGCGCGGCCAAGCGATGTCTTGGTATTTGACGCCACGCGGTCATCTCCTTTAGTATCTAAACTATCGCAGTCTCCTAACAGTCTAGAGTCTATCCGCGTTGACCAGGAGGTCGAGATGAGCAGTCAGAGCAGGGCAGGGAAACGAGAGTGGCAGACCCGGCAGGGCACGTATCGGCAAGAGCTGACCGAACAGATCACTGCACGCGCCGGCTCGACGTGGCAGGCTTGGCAGCAGGCAGGCCACCTTCCCACGTGGATGCAGGTCAAGATGCGTCTGTGGCGGCGGCCAGTGACCCGGATCGGTAGCGGCGACGCGGAACGAGGTTGACGCCGTAACTGGCACCGGGTGCAGGCGGATCATCGTACGGACGACAACTTGCCAAGGAGGGCCGACCCCGATGCAGATGAGGGTGGAGCTGATCCCGCTCCCGGTGTCAGACGTGGACCGAGCCATCGCCTTCTATGCTGACAAGCTCGGTTTCACCAAGGACTTCGACGTGCAGCCCAGCGAGGGTGTCCGTGTCGTCCAGCTGACACCGGAGGGGTCGGGTTGTTCGGTCGGTTTTGGGACTGGGCTCGAGGTGTACGCGGGAGAACCCGGCAGCGTGAGGGGCGTGCACCTGGTGGTGGAGGACATCACTGAGGCGCGCGCCGAGCTCGTGGGGCGAGGTGTGGAGGTCGGCGAGATCCACGACTTCGGAGGCGGCGTCAAAGGAGCCAACTTCTCCGATCCTGACGGCAACACTTTCGAGCTGCAGGAGATGGCCTGGCGCCAGGGCGACAAGTACTAGAAGGCAGGTCTGCGCGTAAGATTCGCCACCATCCCGGGCATTATGAGGTGTGAACGCTTCCGACACCCGCGATGACAGGTTGCGGCAGGTGTTCCTTACCTATGCCGACCGCGTATTCGCCTATACGCTGCGCCACGTCGACCGTGATCGCGCTCAGGACGTTATCGCTGACGTCTTCATGGTGGCCTGGCGACGCATCGACGATATGCCGCCTGAACCCCTCCCGTGGCTTCTTGTGATCGCCCGCAACTGCGTGCGCTCCCGCCGCCGGTCGGACACCCGCCAGCACAGACTTGCCCTGGAGTTGGCCACGCAAGCAGTCATTGCCACCGCCTGTGGCGCCGAGGACGTGGCTGTGGAGCGAGACGTCATGATGTCGGCACTCGGTCAGTTGTCTGACCTGGAGCGTGAGTCCCTCTTCCTGATTGCCTGGGACGGGCTTTCGAATGCGGAGGCCGCCCAGGTCGCCGGCTGCTCTCGAGCGACATTCGACGTGCGCGTGTACCGCGC
This sequence comes from uncultured Actinomycetota bacterium, assembly GCA_963824115.1. Classification (GTDB taxonomy): domain Bacteria; phylum Actinomycetota; class Actinomycetes; order Propionibacteriales; family Nocardioidaceae; genus DASQEH01. The sequence goes on along the minus strand of CAWGOA010000007.1, from coordinate 424,828 downwards.
CCGCGCGCGGCTGCAGCAGTTGCTCGATTCGAAACCAGAGCGGTCGTGGCCGCGAACGACTACCCGCCCCGCGTCCCACGCCTAGAGGAGATTCCAGGATGAACCCATCTGTTGACCGTCTTGCGGCCCTTGCCCCGAGACCGACGCTGACCCCAGCGGAGAAGACGGAACTGCTGGAGCAGATCCTTGATGGCCGATCAACGCGGGTCACCCCGCCAACCCGCCAACCACGCCGTGTCCGGCGGGTCGCACTGGCGTCCATCGCAGGTATCGCGGCAGCGATCACCGCGACAGTGGTTCTGCCGACGGTACTGCCCGCGGGAGCTCCCGAGGGACCGGACCGGGCGTCCGCGACGGCGCTGGATCGGCTGGCCGATGTCGCAGGACGACAGCATCAGTCCGTGGCTGCCGGCCAGTACGCCTACGTGAAGACCGAGCTAGAAGGCGACACCACACGTGTGGCGCTACACCACGGCAGGATCCGGGTTTCCGTTCGGGGCCGGCAGGTGAGGGAAGAGTGGACCGCTCCCGACGGCCAGACCTGGGTGATGCAGCCGGTCGTAGGATCGCCGCGATGCCTCTACCACTTCGACAACACGGGCGATGCCGCTCAGGGCGTCTATGAAGACCTGCCCGCGGCGAACCTGGCGGCCCTCCCCACCGATCCCCAGGCATTGGCGGCATACGTCGACGCGCATCCCTCGGGCGACAACCGGGGAAAAGCCAACCGCATGGTGGTCGCCGCCGACCTGCTGAGATCCGGGCTCGCCAAGCCCGAGCTACGCGCAGCAACCCTTCGGATGTTGGGTAGCACACCGGGCGTCTCAGTGGACTACAACGCACGGGATGCCTTGGGTCGTCCAGCCGTCCGTGTCGACGCCACCACAGACAACGGGCGCACCTCCTTGTTCTTTGATCCCGGCAGCGCCCAGCTCGACGAGGAACAGTACGGAGTCAAGACGCGGTCCGTGGTCGAGACCTCCGCTGTGGTCGGCTCGCTCCCGTCATTGCCAGAGTGCACCGGCTAGCGATCCCAGCACTGGAATGCCAGGTCCGAACTTCTACATATCCGGCCGCAGTTCGAAGTCCCACCCGACGACCGCGGGCTGGCCGGCCTTGGCCGCGTTGGCGGCATCGCGACACCCATGGATGCAGCTCCCAGATGTCAGGAGGGCCGGGAGTGAGCGGTTCCGGCATCTCATCAGGCCCGACGATGAGGTCACCGAGGTAGGTTTCGACACAGCCGCGGACGATGTAGCCGTGCGGCAGTGCTGCGCGCAGGTAGTCTCCGAGGCTGTGGCTGTAGCCGGCGATGTACCCGACCCGGCCGTCGGGTGACTCCTTGACGAGTGGATATCGGGTCGAACCGGTGAAGTGGCCGCGCGTGTCGAGCAGGAGCAGGTGCCCGCCGGCCCGCATCACCCGCGCCGTCTCGGCGAAGAACGGCCGCAGGTCGCACAGGTGCGTCAGTGCCAAGCTGCACACCGCATGGTCGACGTCGCCGTCGGGTAGCGGCAGCGCAGTCATGTCACCGGCCACGAAGCAGGCGCCCGGTACGGCCTTGCGAGCCCGCGAGAGCATGGCCTCGGAGATGTCGATGCCGACGACGTCGTGCCCTCGTGCCACCAGCTGCTAGGCCACAGCCCCGGTGCCGCAGCCGGCATCGAGTGCTCGACCCGCCGTCAGCCGATCCAGCATCGGTGAGAGCACCTCGTCGCGCATCGGAAAGCAGCCGTTGTCCTCAGCGTCATAGCTTGTCGCCCAGCCGTCGTACCCGTCGGCGACCGTCAGCGGAGCGACGTCGGTGCCAGGCCCTAGATCGGCGGCGCGGTCGAGAAGCTGCCGGACCTCCGCGATCCTGGCCTCGGTGAAGGCACGGTCATACTCGCCGGCGAACGCCCGCATGAGGGCGACACCCTCGAGTCCCAGCAGGTATGCCACCGGGTGTTGGTGGATGATCGGGCTGGGCGCCTGCTCGGTTCGCTCGTCGGACATGGGCCCATCGTGCGTGACTGCCTCCCACCTGACAACCAGATTGACCTGCACCGGCCGAAGACGCCGACCTCGGCAAGTGCCTGCTCGCATTGACCCTGTCGACGGTGAAGCCGGCGGCCCACATCAACCGTGCGCACCGTCCTCGTGCGCCCGAGTTTCCGTGGTGATTGCAAGGTTGGACTGCGCGCCGGCGTCGGGCAGCACATTCCGGGCTTGAGGGCCACCGAAGATACGATGGCGCGGTGACCGCGGAATCGGATTGACCGCGACGCGTGGGTGGAACGCGCGTCTGCGCGACCAGGTGGACTTCCACTACCGGCATCAGCTTCGGCCACGACTTACGGGGCTGACCGATGACGAGTACTTCTGGGAGCCGGTGCCGGGCTGCTGGAGCGTGCGGCCGCGAGCCGAGACGACTACCACCGACGCGGCCGGCGGCGGCGACCTGGTGATCGACTACTCCTGGCCGGAGCCGACGCCGGCTCCGGTGACGACGGTCGCATGGCGGCTGGGACATATGACCCGCAGCTGCCTCGCCGTCCGCACCGCGAACCACTTCGGCGGACCTCCTGCTGAGCCCGAGACGTGGGTCTATGCCGCCACGGCCGACGTGGCTCTCGCCCAGCTCGACGCGGCGTACGCCGCTTGGTCGGCGGGAGTGGAGAGCCTCGGTGAAGAGGGTTTGAGCGGCCGTGCGGTCCGGCCGAGGGACACTTCGCCGAGGCTCCGCTGGCAGACCTCGTGCTACACATCAATCGTGAGCTGATCCATCACGGAGCCGAGATCGCCCTACTCCGCGACCTCTACGCCCGCCGTGCGGGTCAGGCATCCGCGGCTGCCCCAAAGACTGACTGACACCCTGGCCCTGCCCGTCTGCGCATTGCGGCCAGGTAGACGCGATGAACGAAGGTGCTGCGGCGGTGGAACAGGCTCGAGTGGCTGCCAGAGGCCGCGATGATCGGCGCGGCTACGATCAGCACGATCGTTCTCGAGAAGGGTCCCACCGTGCCGGTACCGACGGAGTCGCCCGCGGGCGAGCCTTTGCGCGTCACCGTGTGGGGCGAGGGCCGCCATGAGAAGCAGGACACCGAGGTCGCCGAGATCTATCCCGACGGGATGCACGACGCGATCGCGGCCGGCATCATCGAGAACCTCGGCGACACGGCCACGGTCCGACACGGCGACCCTCGACGACGCCGGAGCACGGGCCTGACCGAGGAGCGTCCTGGCCGCGACCGACGTGCTGGTCTGGTGGGGCCACGCCGCGCACGGCGAGGTCGCCGACGAGGTGGTCGAGCGGGTGCACCGGCCACGTGCTCGCCGGGATGGGTCTCGTGGTGCTGCACTCCGGGCACTGGTCCAAGATCTTCGGCGAAGCTGATGGGCACCACCTGCACGCTGCGCTGGCGCAGCGAGCAGGACCGCGAGCTGGTGTGGACCGTTGACCCGACCCACCCGATCGCCGCACGGCGTGCCCAACCCGATCGTCATCGACGCCCAGGAGATGTACGGCGAGACTTCGACATCCCGGCCCCTGACGAGCTGGTCTTCATCTGCTCGTTCAGCCGGCGGCGAGGTGTTCCGCAGCGGCTGCACTTTCCGGCGCGGGCACGGCAAGATCTTCTTCTTCTCCCCGGGCGACCAGGACTTCCCGGTCTACCACCACCCGGACGTCCGCCGGGTGATCGCGAACGGCGTCGCCTGGGCGGCCCCCGAGCCCGGTGAACGGTCGCTGGCCCCGCTCGGCCGGGTCGAGACCGGCTGGTTCGCCGACCACTCGACGCCGCGGTGACTGCCGCGGACCGCAGACCCGTCGTCATCCTGCATCCGGCTTCGCAGTCGTCCGCTCGCATCTTCACAGCCGACTCCTGGCGACGCCTCCACGACAACTTCGAGGTGGTGGACCTGGAGGCCGACCCCACCGACGAAGCTCTCGACGCGGCCCTGCCCGAGGCCTTCGCCGTCGTCGGCCAGCCCGACCTACCCCGGGAACGACTCCTCCGCGGCGCCGCGGCTGCGGGCGCTGCTCAATGTGGAGGGCAACTTCTTGCCCAACGTCGACTACGCCACCTGCTTCGAGAAGGGCATGCACGTCCTCAACTGCGGCCCGGCCTACGGGCAGGCGGTCGCCGAGTACGCGCTCGCGCTGGCTCTGGACCTGGCTCGTGGCATCAGCCGCGAGGACCGGGCGTTCCGGGAAGGACGCGAGCAGTACTTCGGGCGCAGCAACGCCGACGCCGTCCTGCTGCGTCACGCGACCGTCGGACTCATCGGCTATGGCTACGTGGGCCGCGCGCTGCACCGCCTACTCGTTCCCTTCGCGCCGACGCTGCGCGTCTTCGACCCCTGGCTGCCCGACGCGGTGCTGGAGGAGGCCGACGTCGTGGCGGCGCAGCTGCAGGATGCGCTATGCAGCCAGTTCGTCTTCGTCGCCGCGACGATCACCGATACCAACCGGCACCTGCTGAGCGCCGAGCGCCTCGACCTGCTCCCGGCCGGAGCTCGGCTCATCCTGGTCAGCCGCGCGGCGATCGTCGACTACGAGGCGATGCTGGATCGGGTCGAGTCCGGCAGATTCTTGGCCGCCATCGACGTCTGGCCCCAGGAGCCGGCACCGGCCGGTCTCCGTGCGCGCACCATGGAGGGGCTGGTCCTGTCCGCTCACCGTGCCGGCGGTGTCGCCGCAGCTCAGTACCAGATCGGCGACATGGTGGTCGACGACCTGCTGCTGATTGCGTCCGGCCTGCCCCCGGTACGGATGCAGGCCGGAGCGCGTGAGCTAGTCACCCGTTACCGCAACCAGGCCAGGCAGTGACCGAGCCCTGTCGGCGATCTCCGGCCGGCCAGGCGTCGTCTCGCGTTGCATCAGCACCAGCTCTAGAGTCGCGAGTGTGACTGTGCGTTCGTCCCCGCTGCCGATCCTGCCAACCTCGCTGGTAGGGAGCTACGCCCAGCCGGACTGGTTGATCGACCGGGCCAAGCTCGCCGGCCGTTTCCCTCCGCGGGTGCGAGCCAAAGAGCTGTGGCGGGTCAAGCCGGAGTATCTCGAGCAGGCGCAGGACGACGCCACGGTGCTTGCCATCCGCGCCCAGGAGGAAGCGGGACTCGACATCGTCACCGACGGGGAGATCCGGCGGGAGTCGTACAGCAATCACTTCGCTACGGCCCTCGAAGGCGTCGACATCGACAACCCTGGGACGGCCCTCGATCGCAGTGGACATCCGAACCCCGTGCCGCGGATCGCTGGACCGATCGTGCGGCCGCGGCCTATCGGCGTGCGCGACCTGAAGTTCCTGAAGGCGCACACCGACCACGCGGTCAAGATGACCGTGCCTGGCCCGTTCACGATGTCGCAGCAGGCGCAAAATGACCACTACCCCGACCTGGCATCCGCGGCTCTGGCCTACGCCGCCGCGGTCAATGCCGAGATCAAGGACCTGCATGCCGCCGGCGCCGACCTTGTCCAAGTCGACGAGCCGTACATGCAGGCACGGCCCGAGGCGGCTCGCGAGTACGGCCTCACGGCGCTCAACGCCGCGCTCGAAGGCGTCACCGGCACCACCGCTGTCCACATCTGCTTCGGGTACGCCGCGATCATCCACGACCGGCCTGAGGGGTACTCATTCCTCCCCGAGCTGGCCGGCTGCTCCGCCGACCAGATCTCCATCGAGACCGCTCAGTCGGGTCTTGACCTCGGCGTCCTGAAGGACCTGAGCGAGAAGACCATCATCTTGGGCGTCATCAACCTGTCCGACCACGTCGTCGAACCCGCGGATCTGGTCGCCGACCGGGTACGCCGAGCCTTCCCGTATGCCGCACCGGAACGGATCACTATCGCCACCGACTGCGGAATGAAGTATCTGCCACGCGCGAGTGCTGAAGGAAAGCTGCGCGCCATGGCCGGCGCCGCTTCGATCCTGCGCGCCGAGCTCTAACCGGGAGGCGTGCTAGCCGAGCCTGCAGGCGAATCACACCTGGGCTTCCCTGAAGGTTCAGCCAAGCCGAGGTGGCCGCGTTCCGAGCCCCCAGTCCCCTAAGACCAGAGGCCACAGGGGAGGGGAGGAGGGGGGGTAATGAGGCCTCCGCGATGAGGTGCTCGGCTCGGGTGGCGCCGTCGAGCTGACCGTCCGGTAGTCGACAGCGCGTCAGATCTCGGGGGCGATGGCACGGCGATGGTCGCGTCCGCGAACGGTCGCTCCTCCTGTAGTCCATCCGCCGGCCAGCTCAGATCTTTGTCGCCCACAGCGGCGACGCTCCTCCTCATCCGCCGCGGTCGACCCCGACGGCGAAGCCGCCGAGATGCTCCTTGTCTCGACGAACGGACCGTCGGTGAATGTGGCGGGACGACCGACGCCTCGTCGCCGATCCACAGGGCGTACGCCTCGTCGCGGACGCAGGTGGAAGACATGAAGTTCGCCAGCAGGCTTCATCTCTTCCATGAGCGGCGTGACGGCCTTGGAAGCAGTGCGAGGTCACTCGTCCGTGACCGCTCCGAGGTGCTCGGACTCGTTGTTGAAGGCGATGCGGTTGCCGGTGACATGCTCCCGCCTTCAGCGGGTGCGGATGCTGCTGCCACCCATCCACCTCCGTCATACAGCGGCGGCAGCTCGATCCGCAGGGGGGAGTCTCGCAACATCAGGTTCACCTTGACGGATCTCGCGGTGTGGCGCGCACCACACCACCGGGCCTTGGTGCCGCCGGGCCCGTCACGCCGACCAGGCTCGAGCCCGCAGTCCGCGCCTCTCAGTGTCGCGCATGGGCCGGCTGCAGGTGCATCGCTGCCGCACGATGCTTGCCTCCACCAAGGGGGCGGCTGTATCCTTTCACTATGTCATTAGGAAAAGAAAACAGCGACGAGTATTCGTCGCCGATCGTGTTCACCCTTGACCCGGCATCTGGCGTGCCGACGTACCTGCAGCTGGTACACCAGGTGGAGCACGCCTTGCGGCTTGGCTATCTCACGCGGGGTGACCAGCTCCCCAAGGTTCGCGAGGTGGTCGCTGACCTGGCGATCAACCCGAACACGGTGATGAAGGCTTACAGGGACCTGGAGGGAAAGGGGCTGACAGCGGGCCGTCCCGGGCAAGGCACTTTCATCAAGTCGACACTCGACCAGATCGACCTAGCGTCCATGACCGGGCTGCGGGCATCGCTACTTGCCTGGCTGAGGGAAGCCGGTGCCTCCGGCCTCGATCAGGACGGCATCGTTGCCTTGTTCACGAGCGCGCTACGGGATTTTGCTGAGCGCCGCGAGACGGGCTCCTCTCGCGGCGCCGGAGCGGGCGTGAGCGAGCGGGAGGCGGGGCAGCATGACCACCGTCATCGAGACGCGCGAGCTCGTCAAGAAATACGGCCACGTCGCGGCACTGGAGGACTGCACGCTCAGTGTTCCCGAAGGACAGTTGGTCGCTCTGGTCGGTCCCAACGGCGCCGGCAAGAGCACCCTCCTCCATCTCGTGGTCGGCCTGGCGGCACCGACCAGCGGTGAGGTCTTCGTCCTCGACGGAGTCCCGGCCGGCTCTCCCGTCGCGCTGGACGGAATCGCCTTTGTCGCACAGGACATGCCGCTGTACCGGAACCTGTCGGCTGTCGACCTGATCCACCTGACCCGTAACCTCAACCTGCGCTTCGACGACGCATATGCGCATCGCCGGCTTCAGGAGCTGGCCATTCCCGAGCGACCTAGGACGGGGAAACTCTCCGGGGGACAGCGTGCGCAGCTCGCCCTGACCCTGGCACTGGCGCGGCACCCCCGGCTCCTGGTGCTTGACGAGCCCACAGCCGCTCTCGATCCGCTCGCGCGCCACGACTTCATGGCCACCGTCATGGCGGCCATGGTCGAGGATGGCGTCTCCGTCATGCTCTCCTCACACGTCCTCGCTGAGCTCGAGCGGGTCGCCGACTATCTCATCTTGATCTCGCGCGGCCGAGTCCACCTGGACGGCGCCGTTGAGGAACTGCTCGGCCGGCACCGCCTGCTCACCGGTCCACGCGACCAGGCCCATGACCCACGCTGGCGAACCATTCAGCAAACCAGCGCCGGTGCTCAGAGTCACCTGCTCGTCGAACTGACAGCCGTCGACGAGACGCCGCGCGGCTGGGAGGCGCGATCGGTCAGCCTCGAAGAACTCACCATGGCCTACCTACGCGGAGACACCTGTGCTCCACGAAGGACGAACCTGGAGACGATTCGATGAGCACAACCACTCTGGCTGCCGTCCCGCCCCACAGGGTGCGACCGATTCCCTGGCGAAGGCTTGCTTGGGTCACCTGGCGCCGACTGCGGACCACGGTCACCGCTACGCTCGCCCTCCTGGGCCTGGCCGCGATCTACCTTCTCGTGACCGGCCTGAAGATGCGCTCCGCGTGGCACACCGTCCAGGCCTGCAGCCCGCAGCGGTCGAGAAGCTGCATCTTCGAGTGGACCACCTTCAAGGACCATTACTCCAACCCCGGCATCATCAGCGCACTGTTCATCTTCGCGCCGCTGCTCATCGGTGCCTTCGCCGGCGCCCCGCTCATCGGCCGCGAGCTCGAGACTGGCACCTTCCGCTACGCCTGGACCCAAGGCGTCGGCCGCCGCCGATGGGCGATCGCGCTTCTCGTCTCAGGAGCGGTTGCGGTCGGCCGCCCTCACCGGAGCCTTCGGCGCCCTGATCGCCTGGCACGACCACCCGTTGTGGGACGCCGACATCATGTCCAGGCTGCAGGCCAGCGAGTTCCCCACGACCGGGATCGCGATAGTCGGCTGGAGCCTGGCGGCGTACGCGGCCGGAGTGCTTGCCGGGTACCTGTGGCGGCGCGTACTGCCCGCCGTTGCCACAGCCATCGGGATCGGATTCGGCCTCGCATTCGCGACGTCCAAGCTCCGACTCCACTACATCGCACCGCTCAAGACGAGCAGCCTCGACTTCGTTCCCGGTTCCCAGACAATCCAGCAGTGGTGGGAGAAGGCGGGCGCCGTCGTGAGTACCAGCAACCTCAATACAGCCCTCAAGTCCGCGGGGGTCCAGCAGATCGACGTCGGTGGCGGGGGCAAGACCACGCTGGCAACGCCTGGCGACGGCACCGACCCCGTCACGTACCTGCTCCACCATGGATACTCGCAATGGACCAGTTACCAACCGGCCAGCCGATACTGGACCTTCCAGTGGATCGAGTTCGGGTGGCTCATCGCGCTCACTGTGCTACTCCTCACCGCAACGCTCTTTCTCATCCGCCACCGCGACGCGTAACTCGGCGTCCGGAGGCGCCGCGGGTCGCCCAAACAAACGGACCTGAACACGCTCCTGGCTGAGCAAGCCGGACACGGAGAGCCTGTAAGGAGGTAGCCGCGGGCACCGGCTCGCTGCGCGCCCCCGAGAGTCACTTCCCGACGACGCGAGACCCCGTCGGCGGGGCTGCGGTCACGCGGGCGTCACCGCCAAACCGTCGCGGGTGGCGTCGAGGTCACTTTGACAATGATGTATCAGGGCCATCGCGCCGTCTCAAGGGAGCTAGGCGTGGTGGGCGCCCATGCCGACCCCCGGGCCACCCGGGTACGGATTGCGTACGGGTGATTGACAGCGCGGAATGGCTACGCCATTGTGTGTGTAGCCGAGCACCTCTCAGGGCTAGCCGTGTCTCGTTCGGTAGATAGCCTGGGCGTCGGCGCGACTTTGGGAGAATCGGTGAAGATGTCCATAAAGCTTAGGCGCGGCCTCAACAGTGCAGTGGCCGTGGGAGCAGCGGGTCTACTGACAGCCGCGGCGCTGACGGCAGGCGCATCGGCACAGGCCTCCATGCGGCACTCGACTCGGGCATCGAACGCTTGCGCCCAGGTCGGCGGCTCAACTCGCGTCGGCCACTTCCTCGGCATTTTGCGACCCAAGACGACCAACACCAGCTGCCGAGCCCGCAATACCGGCGACCCCGCCAACGGCACCCCACCACTGATCAACCATGGCGGCCCGGTGATGGACACGCCATCCACCGGACCTGTAGTCGTGACGCCTATCTACTGGCAGCCCACGAGCCACCCGATCGCAACGGCGTACAAGAACATCATCAATAAGTATCTCAAGGGCGTTGCTGCGGACAGCGGCAAACACACGAACGTCTTCTCGACGTTGAACGAGTACTCCGGGTCGAATGGGACCATCAGCTACAAGGTCCGGTTCCACGCGCCGATCATCGACGGCGCTGCGCTGCCCGCGAGTGGCTGCACGGTGGCCGCGACCGACACCACTAACATCTACGCGGACAAGTCCGGCTATAACGCCTGCCTCGACGACAACCAGATCATCGCCCAGACTCAGGCCCTCGTTACCAGTCACGGCCTGCCCAGGAACCTCGGGCACATCTACGTGATGTTCCTCCCCAAGCACGTCGAGTCTTGCTTCTTCCCCGGTGCGACCAACACTTCCGCTAACCAATGCACGATCAACAACCAGCCCAGCTCGGCCTACTGCGCCTATCACAGCAACGTTCCCGCGAACGGCCGATCTACGCGAACATGCCCTTCCCGATCTACTCCTCGGCGACCCGCTCCACATGCGGCAGCGACGCTAGGTTCCCCGTTATCGAGGTTCCGAACGGAAACAAGGATGCCGACACCGAGGTCAGCCCAACCAGCCACGAGATCATGGAGGCGATCACGGACCCGAACGGGAACACCTGGTACGACTCGAGTGGCTATGAGAATGGTGACGAGTGCTCCTACGTCTACGGCGCGACTGCTGGCACGGCGGGCCACCTTTACAATCAGGTGATCAACGGCACGCACTACCTGACCCAAGAAGAGTTCAGCAACCTGGACTTCGCGAGCACCGGCGGTGGATGCCTGCAAAGCGAATGAACGCGCAATGAGCTAGCCCACCGAAGCATTAGATCCGCGCGTCTCTGAGAGGCGCGCGGATCCATTTGTTCCGCTTGCGTTCGTCCACCTACCGCCTCGCCCCCAAGACCACGGTCGGCGCGACGTGTACGGCAATGGTCACGCATATGATTCAGCTCGCGGCTTCGAACCAGTTAGCCGGGTGTGTGCGGTTTCTGGTCGCCGGGGACTACTAGCAAGCGGCGGTGGGGAGCCGTGAACGTCTCCGCCTCGCAGTCGAACCCTCCGAAAGGAGTTCTGCGTGCTAGCGCACTACCGCCCGTAGCGACTTTCCCGTAGCCGCGTCAACAAGCCTCCGATGACCTAGAGGCGACGAGAGTTTCGCCTCAAGCCGCACAAGCGCACACGCCAAGCCGCCCGGATCCACCGCCTTCGCGGTGTACGTCAGGACGACCTCCGACGCAGTCCCCGCCGCCGTCAGCGTGCCCCCGCATTGAAAGGCGCCGATCAGACGGATTCCGTCTGCGCTCGATTTCAGTGGCCCGACCAGACCTGTCGAGACAGGTTCCACCCCCGGGCATCGTCCGCCTGCCGGCGGCACGCAACGCGCCCCAAGAGCCCGGGACTCCGTTTCCCCAGGGACGACCAACCTAGCTCCCACCGCAACACAGAAGACGAGAGTAAGCACGACGACGCACCAGCGGAGGGACCTGATCGTGACAAGGGCCTGGACTCGAATCAGGAATCGTTTCATGTTTTGTTGGATGCAGTAGAACCAGCATGCGTTCCCTGGGAGCGGCGGCTCGTGACCATAACTATGCCGATGGCGCCGAGCCCGCGCGGACCTGAGGGCAGCCTCCATCTGAGCTGGGTCTCCGCCTGAGGAAGGGCCTCGGCTCGACTGCAGTCGCTGGCCAGGGTCGCGCCGATCGCGTCGACGGAGCCGACGCGGGCGTCAGAGGTGACTCGTGCGACCTCGGCCAGGCCCCGGGCGTCGAGCACCCTGCTTCCGGGGGTCGTCCCGCTGGCTGACCGCTCGCGAACCTACGTGATCCTGCTCGTCCAGGACCTCCAAATCCGCGTCGTCAACGCCGCCACCGGCGAACTCCTCCGCGAACTCATCCTCGACCCCCCACCGCGACTACCAGCCCACCGGAACACCCAAAGACCCCACCCAAACCCCCCAAATGAAATAGCCCGAACCTACAATCGCAGGTCCGGGCTGTCGCCGATGTCTTGGGGTCTGTAACAGCAACGGTGTTTCCGGCGGTTTTCATTAGTAGGTCTCTGCTGCTGGCCAGCGGTCGGCGAAGGTGATGGCGAAGGCGTTGAGGGCTGGCTTCCACCGCATGGTCCACCGCGTTCTGCCGACACCGGTCGGGTCCAGGGATCTGGTGACAAGATACAGACACTTCATCGCTGCCTGCTCGGTCGGGAAGTGACCCCGGGCTCTGACCGCTCGTCGGTAGCGGGCATTCAACGACTCGATGGCATTTGTCGAACAGATCACTCGTCTGATTTCGACGTCGTAGTCGAGGAATGGGATGAACTCCGTCCAGGCGTTGCGCCACAGCCGGATGATCGCGGGATACCGCTTGCCCCAGGTGTCCTCAACGTCGTCGAGCGCCGCTTCGGCGGCGGCGGAGTTCACAGCGGTATAGATCGGTTTCACGGCGCGTCGTAGCGCGTCCCAGTCCCTCTTCGACGCCAACCGGAACGTGTTGCGGATCAGATGAATGATGCAACTTTGCACCGTGGTCAACGGCCACACGTTGCTGACCACCTCGGGTAGGCCCTTCAGGCCGTCGCAGACCAAGAAGAACACGTCGTTGACGCCGCGGTTCTTCAAGTCGGTGAGCACCGCCATCCAGAACTTGGCGCCTTCACCGCCGGTGCCGGCCCACAGACCGAGGACGTCCTTGTCGCCGGCCAGACTGACCCCGATCGCCGCGTAGATGGGGCGGTTCGCGACCTGGCCGTCGCGGACCTTCACCATGATCGCGTCAATGAACACCGCCGCGTAAACCTGGTCTAGGGGCCGGTTGGCCCACTCGGTCATCTCCTCGACCACCTTGTCGGTGATCCGCGAGATCGTCTCCTTCGACACCGACGCCCCATAGATCTGGGCGAAGTGCGCGCTGATCTCCCCGGTCGTCAACCCGTGCGCATACAGCGACAGCACGATCTCGTCGACCCCGTTCAGCCGCCGCTGCCGCTTCTTCACGATCACCGGGTCGAACGACCCGTCCCGATCCCTCGGGACGTCGAGCTGCACATGGCCGGTGGCCTCGGTCAGCACCGTCTTCGGCCGGGTCCCGTTACGGACATTCGCCGAGTCCCGGCCGGGGTCGGCGTGGTTCTTCTCATGACCGAGGTGCTCGGTCATCTCTTCGTTCAGCGCGGTCTCGAGGACGTTCTTGGTGAACTGCTTCAGCAGCCCGTCCGGGCCGGTCAGCGACAGGCCCTGCTCCTTGGCCAGGCGGACCAGCTCCTTGGCAGCGGTCTCCTCAGCAGACGGCTCCAGCTTCTTCTTCGCACTCACAGCATCCAGTGTCGTCATCACGGCACCTTCCCCGCTGAACCACAGTTCAGCGCGTCGGGCCGGAAACACCGTTTACGGCACAGTCCCATGTCTTGAGACATCACATTGGTCGGGCTGACAGGATTTGAACCTGCGACCCCTTGACCCCCAGTTGAGGGTGTCGTAGGTCTGAGCGTGAACCGAGTGTTCGGGAGCGTCCGCGAGTGTCCGTTGGTCATGGGCGTTCAGGCGTGATTGCTTAAGGTCGAGAATCGCGTTGGTCCCCATCTGGTCCCCGACTAGTCCTGTCGTCGGGGAGCCGACGAGTTGGTGAGAGCGACGAGTGGTGTTCCAGGGCGTCGTGCCAAACAGAGAGAGCCATCCCCTCACAAGCGCCAGGAGCGGTCGAAGCGGCAGCGTGTCAAGGGTCGGCTTGCCGATCGCGTAGCGACGCGGATGCGCCCTTGACACGTGGAGCGGAGGCCGGATACTGGAGCGCGAGGGGTGGGCCGTCGTGGCAGCCTGGGACCGGCCGCTGACGATGTTGGTCGGCCGAGGACGGCGCGAAGCGCCGCCCGCAGGCCGAGCTGGCGCCGCGAAGCGGCGCTCTTGATCCATAAGAGGTCAAACCAGCAATCGGAGAGCCGGCTTCGTGTCGTGTCCCACAGAGAGCCGGCTTCGTGCGTGCTCAGGGATTTCGCCAGGACTTAAGTTTGGGTGTGTTGAAGTGCTCGGCCGATGGAGAGCTCGACAGGTGAGCAGTCCTCGTCAGGACGGTCCCATCGGTAGGCCTGGTCTGATGGCACGCTGGGTTGGGCGATAAAACGTGGGCGGGTTCCGTGGTTGGGTTGCGCGGCGTGGACAAGAAAGGGGTGGCATACGAACACGTCACCTGCTTGGCCGGTCGCCGTGACGACGCTGCGATGGGCTGAGGCTGCGGCGGCCTGGGCTGAGAAGGCGAATGTGGAAATGCCTTCCTCGCCGTACCGCTCGAGTGCTTGGGGAATGTCGAGGTGAGAGCCGACCCGGATTCGTGTCGGCCCGTCGTTCTCGTCCACGTCGGTGAACAGGAACAGGGCCAACAGCGCCCGATCCTTGAATCTGACGTTGAGGTGCCACTCGGTACCGCTCTCAGGCATGAAGCTGCCTTCGACGTGCCATCCCGCGTCGTCGGGCTCGACGGGGTGGGGAAAGCGCAGCGGGAAGCTGCCCATCGACGAGCGAGGCTTCCAACGCCCCGCCCCGGCCAGAAAGTCGCACGCCTCGAGCAACTGTGCGTTGTTCATCGCCTCAACAAACGGAGGATCCTTCATTGGAGCGAACCCACCGGACCGGCCCGGTCCACCCGGTGGGGTCGTCGGGTTCCAAGCCTATCTCCTGCCACAGCAAGCTCGTACAGGCATCCACGACATCGCGGGGGACCACTCCCGGCAGTCTCATGAAGCCGTTGCTGATGAAGGTGGCCACCGTCTGCTGATCCACGAAGACAGGATCACCCAAACCGCGTCGAACCGCCATGCCTTTTCGTCTGGGGCGCGGGAGTAGCGGAGCAATCGCGGCGGTAAGACGCAGGTCGTGGCCGCGCTCGGATAGCGGTTCACCCGCGCGCGCAATGCGGCATGACCGGGGGTTCGGAATTGGCGCAGGGTGGAGCGGGCGGGCCAGGCTGATGCTGGTCTGGCCGCGGACTTACTTGAGGTGTTCGTTGAGACGCAGGGCCGCGACGTTGCCAGGCGCGACCGCGGCGCGATTGGCGCGTGTGCCGTGACGGGATGGTCTCAGTACGCGGCTGACCTGGCATGAGGAAGTGGGTCAGCCGTGGAAGTCCAGAACCTGTTGCGGCGCATGGAAGTCATCGGCAAGTGAGAAGCCGTGGACTCGTTGAAGGTGGTCGCGGAACCATCGATCGAATGGCTCGTCCGATGTGCCGAGTGTGGTGAAGGCGGCGTCGAGATCGTCTGCCTCGAGGTAGACGATGGCCACATCTCCTGCCGGTGTCGTCTGTATCCACACGCTTTCGCGGGTGATTCCGGCTCGGCGGCGGGCGTCTTCATAGTCGGTCTTGCGCTCGCCGGTCTGGAAGGAGGTCATGACGTCTCGGTCAAGTTCGGTCATGCCGGGTAGTAACGGGGCGGCGAAGGCGATCGTGGGCATGGGTTGTTCTCTCACTTCCTGATGGTGGTGGGTCGTGTCAAGCGTCCGTTCGCTCCAGGAACGTTTGGTATGACAAGTAATAGCCCCGAGTGCTTGGCATGTCAAGTATCCGGTCTAGGCTGGGCGCCGTGAGCGACGACGGGTCAGCCAGGTGGATGCCGGCCTTCCTCGCCCTGCTGCGTACACATGCACGGCTGTATGACCAGCTTGAGCTCGACGTCCGCCGTATCAGCGGGCTCAGCGTGACGCGCTACGACGTTCTCACGCACCTGGAGATGGAAGGCGGTCGGCTCCGCCTCACCGACCTGGCTCAGGCCATGGTCTTGTCACCGTCTGGGTTGTCGAAGCTACTCGACCGCATGCAGGAGTCGGGTCTCGTCGAGCGAGAACCCGATCTGGACGATGCCCGCTCGACGTTCGCAGTCATCACCAGCCACGGCCGCGGGATAGTGCGGAAGACCCGCCAGCGCCACCACGCATTCCTGCAACACATCTTCGGCGACGTGCTCGATGATCGCGACATCGCCGATCTCACTCGGATCATGGCCCGAATCGACGAAGGCTTGCCACGCTGACGTCCCGTGCCGCTTCGGGTGCCATGCGCAGCCGGCGGGCTTGACCAGTTTCGACCACCCAAAGTTCGTCCGGAGCGACTGCTCACACCACGACCCACTCACTTCCGCTTCGGCGGCCCGCTTGAGCCCCGTTTCGGCTGGAGCTGGGAGCTCGGCGACATCACCGATCGCCTGATCCGGGACTGCGCCCGCTCATCGGCTATGTCAGGTCACTTCGAGCGCGTCCGGCACGCGGTACGACGCACGTTGGTACGCCCGAATCGCGGGCATGAGAGGAAGTCGAGCGCCCATGGCAAGCTCTGGGGTCAACTGGTTGCTTATGCCGATGTGTGTGAGCCGGTGCTGTGGTCGAACCCGGTGTGGTGTGGGCGAGCAGGTCGAGGCCGTAGTCGCCCCCATTGGGCGTTCTGATGATGGTGTGGATGTAGTTCCACTTACAGGACGGAGGTCGTCCGGTGTCGTTCTGGCATCAATCCTGCTCTGAGTGTGATGACTTACGAGACAGGCGGTCGCCTGCCCCGGGAAGGCTTCGTGCCGGGACACGTTGGGACCTGCCGTCCCATGACAACGGGACATGTCCCCGCCCATGTTGGTTCTTGGGACCGGCCGACCGAGCCGGCACAGGAGGAGACAATGCACACCAACGTCCGCGACCGCATCGGTGCCGCTACCGGCGCCGCCTTCGTGGTCATGCTTTTTGTGGGTAACACCCTGAGCATCGCTGGCACCGACCAATCGACCCATCCGACCGGGGAACAGGTGCTCAACGTCACCGCCTACCAGGCGTCGAGCTCGGGAGCCACGGTCGGGATTCTGCTCGAATTCCTCGGCTTGGCAGCATTCATCGGTTTTCTGGGTTACCTCGCCGACGTCCTTCGTCGTCGCACCGCGGACGGCCAACCGAACATGTCGGCGAGTGTCGCAGTTGTTGCCGGCACCACGATGCTGGCCATCAAGCTGGCTGGAGCAGCGCCGTTCCTGACCTTGTTCCTCGATCGTCGACAGCTCAGCCCGCAGATTGCGCTGATCCTCAACGACATGAATGGTGCCACGTTCGTGCTCAGCTGGCTCCCGTTCGCGATCTTCGTCGGCGCCTCGGCGGCAGCGCTGCGCCGGAGCGGTCTCATCGGGCGTCCGACCGCCTACATCGGACTGTTCCTGGGCGTCGCCGGGCTCGTACTCGCGATGGTCGGTGTCCATGATTCGGCGAATGCAACTCCTGTGGCGTTCCTGCTTGGCCTGCTTTGGGTGTTGGTCATCAGCCTTCAGCTCGCCGTGAAACCGGGTACTGCCGAGCCCGTTAAAGCTGCCCGCCCGAGATCCGCGGCGCCGGTCACCGCTTGAGCACGTCGGTCGAACAGGTGACGCATCAGCATGGGTCGCGCGACCATGGTCCGGTGACGGTGATGGGCGCCGACCAGAAAGCCCCGACCTGGGCGTGGGTTGCGGTGGTCGTGGCGATCCTGGACGCGCTCGCAACGGTCATGGTCGCCCTCCTGATAGCCTCACCGCACGAGGTCGCCTCGCTGCTCACGCAGACCGACGGGTGGATAAATGTTGTCGCCGGCCCGGCGTTCCCACTCCTCGCGGCGCTGATCTTGCGATACCGCGACCCGAGCAAGCCCGGGCGGCAAGACCGGCTGGCCTGGCTTTTTCTGGGCCTCGGCATCATCTGCACGCTCACCAGTGTCGTCTTCACCTACGCCGATTACGGGCTGCGCGATCACGCGCCGCTGGCCCTGGGCGCCGCCTGGGTCGAGAGCTGGCTGTGGACCTCGGTCGTCCCGGGCATCACGCTTCTACTCCTGTGGTTTCCGAGCGGCGACGCACCGGGGCCTCGGTGGCCGTGGATCGGGTACGGCGCGATAGCTGCGGACGCCGGCATGTGGCTAGGCACGGCCTTCGCGCCCGGCAGGCTCACCGACTTTCGCGCACAGGTCGACAACCCGCTCGGGTCCACGGCCGCGCAAGCCATCCTCGGTCCCGTCGGCGGCATCGGCCACCTCCTTCTCGCGGTGGTCTTCTTCGCGGCCGTGCTCTCGCTGGTCGTGCGCTACCGGCGCGGTAACAGCAGCGTCCGGGGGCAGCTCGGCTGGCTTCTCGTGGCTGTCACGACATTCGTCGTCACACTCATCCTCCCAGATACCGGACCAACCGCAGACATAGTCCTGTCGGTCAACCTACTTGCCACCGCACTGCTGCCACTGACGCTCGGGGTCGCCCTCACCCGCGTCTCTGGCCGCCGAGCGCGTGAGAATGCCACGACGGCACATGACGCGTTTGGAGCTATCGCCGACCGGGTTTCATAACGGTTTGATAACGGTTAGCGGCCCGGCGGGATCCAGACTGCAGTGGCTATCCGGCACTAACAAGAACGACCGCGAACTTCCACGCACGACGAGGGACGAGCTTGAGCACGCACCGTGGGGGTGCAACTGACTCTTTCGCGGATTTCGCGTCGGAACGATGTGTCACCTTGGATCCATGGCAGTAAGAGATGCCCAGGACCTGCGAGCGCAGCAGCCGATGTTCACGCCTCAATTCGTGTGCGACCTGGCGGAAACGAACTACGTGTGCGTGCGGCCCCTTCTTCGGCAGGTGACCGATCGGGAGACCGGAGCCATACAGCGGCTGGTCATTCCCTGCGGATCGACCCGAGAGGCGGTCTGTCCTTCGTGCGCCGACAAGGCTCGTCGTCTTCGGATGCAGCAGTGTGCAGAAGGCTGGCATCTTGACGAAGACCCGCTGAACCGCCACCCGCTGGACTCGGACAGCGGCGCGGAGAGCGGCGACGAGCTGGACGCCGGAGCACGCGATGAACACGCCGCGACTGCCCGACGAGTGCGGTCTACGCGACGCCGAGGCGACGTCGACCAGCTGCCGCGGGTGCCGGCTGAGGACCGGTCGGTGGGGCGGACGTTCACCGCACCGGACGGAAAGACGTACCGGCCTTCGATGTTCGTGACGTTGACGCTGGGCTCGTACGGCAGGGTGATACCGGCCAAGCCGAACGCCCATGTGCGTGGTGCCGGCTGCCCAGTGTTTGCGGACCGATACGACTACCGGCGGGCAGCTATCGAGGCGATGTTCTTCTCGCGTCTGTTCGACCGGTGGATGCAGAACCTTCGTCGGTGCGCTGGCTTCTTGGTGCAGTACTTCGGCGCGATCGAGCCGCAGCGACGCCTGGCGCCGCACATCCATCTGGCGATCCGCGGCGCGATCCCGCGCCTGGTGATCCGTGCGGTCACGCGGGCGACCTATCTGCAGCTGTGGTGGCCGCAGTTCGACGAGCCGGTGTACACCGACGCTATGCCCTGGTGGGATAGCGAGGCGTCGCTCTATCGCGACCCCGGAACCGGCTACGCCTTGCCTACCTGGGATGAGGCCCTCGATGCACTCGACGAGGACGCAGAGCCCGCCGTGGTGATGCGGTTCGGCGCACAGATCGATATCAAGGGCATCATCGCCCCCAGCGCCGATGCGGACCGCTCGGTGCGATACCTGACGAAGTACCTCACGAAGTCGGCCGCCGACACCTATGCCGATCCGGACCACGTCGACGACAGGTACGAGGCGCACATCGACCGGCTGCACCAGGAGCTCGTGTTCATGCCGTGCTCGCCCGAGTGCGCGAATTGGCTGCGCTACGGGGTCCAGCCCAAGAATCCCGGACCGGGCCTGACCCCGGGCATGTGCTGGTCACGATCCCACGACCGGGAGAACCTGGGGATAGGCGGCCGCCGCGTTCAAGTGTCCCGAGCGTGGTCGGGCAAGACACTGCGCGAGCACCGCGCCGACCGCGCCGCCGTTGTCCGTGAGGTCCTCGCCGAGGCCGGCATTGAGGCACCGGAGACAGACCGCATGGCGGCCGATGTCTTGGCGCAGGACGGACTCCCCCGTTACGTGTGGGAGCCTGCCGTCGTCGACGCAGCCGATTACGTGGACGTCGTGCTTCGCTCCATCGTCGAGACCATCCGTTGGCGTCAGGAGTACGAGGACGCCAAGCGACGAAGAGGTAGCCGGGCCAGTCCCGGCGAGCCTGTGGAAACCAATTCGGCAACTGCATCTGCGGCCTGAGGCGACACTGGAAACCAGGGGGTAGGACATGAACGAGAACGAACGAAATAGCCTGATGACTACTGACGAGGTCGCGCAGCGGCTCCGCGTGAACCCGTGCACGGTCCGTCGTTGGCGACTCGACGATGTCGGGCCGCGGTACCTGCGGGTGGGCAGCATCTACCGCTATCCGGCTGGCGACCTCGAGGAGTGGATCTCCGAGAGCGTTCGGCACAGCATTGCGTCGTGAGCGCTGAAAGGCTCCCGCCGCTCGGTGTCCGTCTCACGGTTGACGTCGAGACGGTGCACCGCGTCAAAGGCACGGTGTTCAAAGCCCGTGTCCGCTGGACCCATCCCGTCACACATCATCGGGAGGGCACGAAGCGGGCCTTCGACACAGCAGCGGGAGTTGATGCCTGGCTGAGACGCATGCAGGCGACGGCCGACACGGGAGTCGATTCGGGACAGACGTTGGCCGACTACGTCGCCTTCATCGGGGACCGATGGACCCGCGGCATCGACCCGACCTCGACCTACGACCCATACTCGGCCGGCTTGCGTCTGCGGGTGTTGCCGAACCTGGGCCATCTCCCGGTGGGCCTTATCACTGCGGGCTTGGTCGACCGTGCCATCGATCGGTGGGAGCAGGATCACGGCCGCTCCACGGTGAAGAACTCGGTCGCCGTACTTGTTCTCGTCCTCGACGAGGCGGTGAGAGACGGGATCATCCCTCGTAATCCCGCCAAGGACCGCGCTCGTCGCAAGATGGTTGGCCGGTCTCTGGCCGGTTCGGAGAGGGAGCCAGCCAATCCGCGGGACCTGGCGCTGCCGGACGTCGTCACCCTCGACCTGCTGGTAGCCAGGGTCGTGGAGGCAGGAGGGCACGAGTCGTGGGGCGACATGGTCACGATCCTGGCCACAACGGCGCTTCGGATCAGCGAGGTCTCCGGCTTGGTGGTGGGCGATATCGATCTGGACCGTGGGCTTATCCACGTGTTCAGGCAGACCTATCCCGGTCGCGGCGGCTTGGTGACCAAGGAGACGAAAGGCCGGCGCCGTCGGACTGTTCCCATCATTGAACCTCTCCGTGCAACCCTCGACAGGCTGACGAATGGCCGCGGCAGAAGCGCTCGCCTCCTGTCCGGGCCGCGTGGTGGCGTGATCACCACCGCAACCCTGCGCGACGCCACCCGTTGGGACGAGCAGGTCCGAGCGATCGGTCAACCGGGTCTGGTGCGCCACGGTCTGCGTCACACGGCACTCACCTGGATGGCCGACGCCGGCGTCGAGCTGCACATCCTCCAGCGGGTCGCGGGCCATCAGGACCCGGCGGTTACGAGTCGCTATCTGCACCCGGATGTGCAGGCGATGTTGGACGCAGGAGCGGCATTTTCGGCTTGGTGGTCCCCGTCTGGTCCCCAGCGTCCCAGCCTTGCGGTCGTCCGCCGTGACCGGCATGGGCAAGAAAGAGGCGCTTGACCTGGTGGATTGCGGGTCGGGTCGGTTGGTCGGGCTGACAGGATTTGAACCTGCGACCCCTTGACCCCCAGTCAAGTGCGCTACCAAACTGCGCCACAGCCCGTGGCTTCTCACCGTCGACGGTGAAGCGGCCGTCAGCCTACCCAAGACGCATCGACCCGACCAAACACCTGGGCTGCCGGATCTGGGCAGGGCTCGGGGCCTACCCGCTGCGAGGTGGGAGCCACCGGTAACGGCGCGGAAAACTGTCGGTGGGGCCGCCTACAGTTCGAATCATGGGGAGGCACGAAGCCAGCCGGAAGCCGCCTGACCTGGCGGCGCGTTTGGACGCGGCGCTGGGCCGCCTGGAGCGGATCCGTGAGAGGAGGTCGAGATCAGGCGCCTCCAGGCGATGCAGGTCCGCGATGTGGCGGCCTTCATCGGCGAGCGTGAGGCCTCGACGCCGATCTCGGGGTGAGTTGCGATCCCGGCGCCTACCGTTCGATGGTGGCGGAGATCGCCTTGTCGATAGGCGTATCGGTCATCACCGCGCAGAGCTACATGTCCGACGCCTACCTGCTCGCAGAACGGCACCCGGCAGTGCTCGGCGCCGTAGAAACCGGTCGGCTTGCGTTGTCGGCGGCCCGGTCGGTCGTCGCCGAGACCGGCCTCCTCGACGACGACGATCTCCCGTCGGCTCGCCGATGCCGTGATCGCCGAGGAGGCAGTGGACGTCCTGCCCGGTAAGGTTCGGGCGCTGGCGGAGCGTCGGGTGATCGAGATCGACCCGGACGCTGCCGCGCGGCGCTCGGCCAAGGAGCGGGCCGACCGGCACGTCCGGCTGGTCCCGGCCGGAGCCGACACCGCGCTGGTGGATGCGTACCTGCCGGTCGAGCAGGCAACGGCCTGCTGGAAGGCACTGCACGAGCACGCCGTCGAGCAGCACGCGCCGCAGGCGATGCCCGCAGCACTCAGCCATCTGATGTGTGACACATTCGTGGAGCGGTTGACCGGCGCCGTGCGGGCCGACCAGCTGAAGACCGAGATCTGTGTCGTGATGTGCGACACCACGCTGCTCGAGTGTCGACTACCAGGCCAGCCCAGTTGGTCGGGGTCGGCCCGATCACCGGGTTGCTGGCCCGCCGGCTGGCCGCCACTGGCGATGCCTGGGTGCGGCGGCTGCTGACCGACCCCGTCGACGGAAGCCTCACCCAGCATGGACACCCGCCGGCGACGGGTCAGCGGCAACCTGCGACGCGCGGTCACCACCGCCGACCAGCATTGCCGCGGCATCGCGTGCGCCTCGCCCATCCGCGACATCGACCACGTCCATGAACACGCCCGCGGCGGCACGCACCAGCTTCGCGAACTCCCAAGGCTTGTCAAAGGGATGCCACCGCAGCCGCGAACACCCGCACATGCGACGTCACCGCCGACCCCCACTCGCGGGCCACCACCTGGAGCACGCCCACCGGGCTCGTCCACGTCTCCATGCCGCCTCCTGCCCTCGGCCACGGCAGCCTCACCCGACACCAGATCCAGCTGAGCCACCGGCGCGCGCACCCGCCGAGCCCCCGCTCGAGCGATCGCACCTTCGACCGCCTCATCCGCGCCACCAGACACCGCGCGCCACTCCCGACGCGCCAACGGCACAGCTTCCACGAGAGCCCCTGGCCGGCCAGGGCACCGATCGCGATCCGTATCCGCGCACGCGCATTCGCGCGCCAGCTACGTCGTCAAGAGACGCTGAGTAGATCCTCCAACGAGATAGCGGGCCGCCCGAGAAGCCGCTCCACCTCGCCTGTCACCCTTTCGCACCTCGCCGGCAGCAATTCCGGTGTAGGTGCTGACCCACGCGTCCACCTGCCAGTCGGGAGCTCCGTAGACCGCGCGGGACTCGTAGGCCTCCTCCATCGTCTCGTTGACGAAACGTACAGTCCTGTCTGTCACGCGCGACATGGTGGCTGCCGCCTCGCTGAGGGTGAACGCCGACGGACCCGACAACTCGTACGTCGCGCCCAGTGCGGCTGCGGATCGAGCAGAACCGCTGCGGCCACAGCGGCGACATCTTCTTGCGCCACGGCCGCGACCCGACCCTCCCCGGCCGGTCCACGGATCACACCATCCTCACCCACCATGAGGGGAAGGAAGTTCGCGTACAAGTTGTCGCGCAGGAAGGTGTACGCCATCCCGGAAGACCTGATGTACTCCTCGGTCCGCGCGTGGTCTCGGCCCAAGGTGAACGTCGACTGCGGCGAGGCGCCTGCGAACGACGTGTACACGACGTGCTCGACCCCCGCCTCAACCGCCGCATCGACGAAGGCACGGTGTTCGTCCAGTCGGGTAGCGGACTCGGCCGCCGAGACCATCAGCAGGAGGCGGGCTCCCCGCAGCGCCTCGACCGAAGGCTCTCCGTCACCGTACGAGCTCTGAAGCACGACACTTCCCGGATAGGCCGGCGCCCGGTCTGGCGAACGGACGAGAAGACGCATCGGCTGGCCCGCGGAGGCGAGGCTCGCTGCGACCAACCCGCCCACCCGGCCGGTCGCACCCGTCACTGCAAGAGGGACATCCAGGCTCATGCTAAGACCGCTTTCGCTTCTCTCGGGGCTTGATGGTGATGTGGATCGGGGTGCCGACGAAGCCGAACTCCTCCCGGAGCCGTCGCTCGATGAATCGTGTGTAGGCCGGCTCCAGTGGGCCGGTGGTGAACACGACGAACTTGGGCGGCGCGACGGTGGGCTGGGTGGCGAACAGGATCCGCGCCTGCTTCCCGCTGCGCACAGGGTGAGGATGAGCCGAGACCAGCCGTCCCAGGAAGGCGTTGAGCTCACCGGTCGGCACCCGCGTCTCCCAGCCGGCGAGGGCGCGGTCCAGTGCCGGCACCAACCGGTCCACGTGCCAGCCGGTCAGGGCCGTGACGTTGATCCGCGGCGCCCACTGCACGCGCACCAGCTCGCGCTCCATCTCACGGTCCAGGTAGCGACGGCGTTCCTCGTCGACCAGATCCCACTTGTTGAAGGCGATCACGACCGCACGCCCCGACTCCTCCACGCTGGAGATGATCCGCTGGTCCTGCTCGGTCAGCGGCTGCGCCGCGTCGATGACGACGACCGCCACCTCGGCCCGCTCCATCGCGGCGACGGTACGCAGGCTGGCGTAGTACTCGTGACCGCTCGCCTCCTTGACCCGGCGGCGGATGCCGGCTGTGTCGATGAACTGCCAGGTACGGCCGCCGAGCTGCACGATCTCGTCGACCGGGTCCACGGTCGTGCCGGCGACATCGTGGACGACGACCCGGTTCTCTCCTGCCAGCTTGTTCAGCAGGCTCGACTTGCCGACGTTGGGTTTGCCCACGATCGCGATCCTGCGCGGTCCGCGCGGCGCGTCGAAGACCTGGCTCGGCGCCTCCGGAAGCGCCTCGAGGATGGCGTCGAGGAGGTCGCCACTGCCCCGGCCGTGCAACGCCGACACCGGCATACGGCTCCCCCAGGCCGAGATTCCACAAAGCAGCGGCGTCGGCCTCGCCCGCTCATGTCGTCGACCTTGTTGGCCACCAGCACCACGGGCTTGCCGGATCGTCGCAGGATCTTCACGACCGTCTCGTCGGCGTCCGTGATACCCGACCGCTGTGTCCACGACGAACAGCACCGCGTCCGCGAGGCCGACAGCGATCTGGCCTGCAAGGACACCTGCTCGGCGAGACCGCGAGCATCGGGGTCCCACCCACCGGTGTCCACAACGGTGAACCGGCGGCCGTTCCAGTCCGCGTCGTACGGCACCCTGTCCCGAGTCACCCCCGGCACATCCTCGACCACCGCCTCCCGGCGGCCCAGGATCCGGTTCACGAGCGTCGACTTGCCCACGTTCGGCCGCCCGACCACCGCGACCACCGGGACGGGCCCGTCGTCGTTGGACGGCGCCGTAACGCCCTCATCGAGTGTCATCTCTGCCTAGCTCTTATGGGCAGCGCCGGAAGGGCCTGTCCCGTCATTTCGCTCGCCATCCGCACATGCCTGGCCAGCAGGGTCTGGATTTCGGCCTGCACGGACGCGACCTGCGCCTTGGTGCGTGGCCACCCGACGCGGTCTAAGCGCACGGCTTCACCGAACACTGTATCCAGTCGGGTGCCGCGTGCCGGCATCGAGTTCAGGTCGCCCCCCACCCGTACGCGTGCCCGGCGATGCCACCGGCACCACCGGCGCGCCCCTGACCAACGCCAGGTACGCGGCCCCACCTCTGGTACGACGCAGCGCGCGCTTGACCGCTTGCACATCGACGTGCCAGCCGTCGACAGGTATCTGTCCGAGCCGGTTGAGGCTGCGCCCGAGCCAGCCAGCCTTTGTACAGCGACTCCTTCACCATGATGTGGACTTGGGCAAGTGGTGTGCCCGCTCCCCCGCGGTCTGCTCATCCACCTGAGCGCCCGGGTGCCCGCTCAAGGGCCAGCGCGACGATCCGGTCGATCACGTCGCCAAGGCTGAGGAACGTGGAATCCAGAGCAACCGCGTCGTCAGCGGCGCTCAGCGGAGCGGTCTTGCGGCTGGAGTCGTACGCGTCGCGCTGTAGCAGCGCCGCCTCGACTGTCGCCACGTCAGCAGCCTGGCTGGCGAGCTCGGTCGAGCGTCTCGCCGCCCGCGCCGCCGGATCGGCACTCAGGTACACCTTGAGTGCGGCGTTCGGGGCCACGACGGTACCGATGTCTCGCCCTTCGACGACGATGCCGCCGTCGCCGATGATCTCCCGCTGCTGGCTCACCAGCAGCTCGCGCACGTACGGGACGGCGCTGACCGGGCTGACGGCCGCCGTGACCTGGTCGGACCTGATCTCGCGCGACACGTCGACGTCCGTTCAGGCTGATCGTCGCGAGCTCCGGGTTGGTGCCTGAACCGATCACCGCGGTGTCGGCGTGACCCGCGACAGCGTCCACGTCCGACACATCGACGCCTTCGAGTAGCATGTGCCAGGTCATCGCGCGATACATGGCTCCGGTGTCGAGGTAGCGCAGGCCGAGCTGCTGGGCGACGCCGCGGCTCGCGGAGGACTTGCCGGACCCCGCTGTGCCGTCGATGGCGATCACGAGGTTGCCCAGCTCTGTACTCACCGTCAGAGGCTACCGGTGCGCCGTCCACGCGCGCGCTCGAAGCAGCGCCTTGAGCCGCTCGGCGCGATCAGCGGCGACGTCGATCTCGACCAGGCCGAAGGCGCGCGCCGGATCGTGGTCGATGCGGAGGTCCTCGATGTTGACCTCGGCATCGGCGGCATCGGCGAAGAGCCTTGCCAACGCACCAGGCTCGTCCGGGATCGCCACCGAGACCGTGGCCAGCGCCAGGGTCGGACCGCCATGCTTGCCGGGAATCGCTGACACGCCTGCTGCGCCGGCCTGGAGGACCCGCTCCACACCAGGGCCGTCCCCAGTCTCGAGCGAGCCGATCAAAGAGTCGATCTCTGCCCGGACCTGGTGCAGCAAGGCGGCGACCGCATCGGCATTGGCGGTGACGATCTGTCGCCACAGTCCCGGGTCGCCCGCAGCCACGCGGGTCACGTCCCGCAGGCCCTGCCCGCTGAGCGCAAGGTGCTCGTGCGGGGCCTCGACCAGACGCCCGGCGGTCAGGGCTGCAACGAGGTGCGGCAGATGCGAGACCCTGGCGACGGCTCGGTCGTGCTCGAGGGTGCTCATGTGTACGGCGACGGCTCCGCACGCCTGCACGAGCTGCTCCACGAGGCGTAGAGCGGCCGGAGCGCAGTCGGGCCGGTCGATCACCGCCCAGGTCCGACCGTCGAACAAGTCGGCGTCCGACGCGAGCGGCCCCGACCGCTCGCTGCCTGCCATCGGATGCCCTCCGACGTACCGGGTCCGGTCGACGTCGAGGTCCTTCAGATAGGCCAACGGTTTCGCCTTGACACTGCCCACGTCGGTGACGACCGCGTCAGGGAAGTCGCAGAGCGCGCGGGCCACCTCGGGGCCCAGCACGTCGGGGGGCGTGGCCACGACGACCAGATTCGGAGCCTCCATGGGCTCCAGGTCCGAGCCAGCTCCGCGAGACGCAGCCACATGGGCGACGGCGGGAACGACGTCGCGTATGTAGGTCTCGACGCCGGCCCGGGAGAGCGCCATGGCCACCGAGGCGCCGATGAGCCCGGCGCCGACGACGAGTACCGGCCCCTCCAGGGAGCCGGTGGACGCGTCGGCCTGCTCCCCGGTCGTCATAGCGATCAGCCTAGTGAAGCCACCTGTTGGCGCGGTCGTTTCTCAGAGCCCGACCAGGTCGAGCAAGGTGCCAGCTCGTCGGCATCCAGTTCGCGCACCTGACCAGGCGGCAGCCCGCGCAGCCGGATCGGACCGATCGCCGTCCGGGACAGCCTCATGACCGGGTGCCCAACCGCCGCCATCAGCCTGCGCACGATGTGGTTGCGGCCCTCGTGCAGCACCACCTCGACGATCGAGCTGCCCGGCTGCCCGCCCGTACCGGCCTGCGTCAGCGTCACCTTGAAGGCGTCGACCGTCACGGGGCCGTCCTCCAGGTCGACGCCCCTCAGCAACCTCGCCCGCACGGACGGCCGCACCACACCTTCGACGTGGGCGACATAGGTCTTCCGCAGCTCGTACGACGGGTGGGCCAGCCGGTGGGCGAACTCGCCGTCATTGGTCAGCACGATCAGTCCGTCCGTGTCCGTGTCGAGCCGGCCGACGTGAAAGAGCCGTTCCGGTCGGTCGGCGACCAGCCCGCTCAGATCCGGCCGGCCGGCCTCGTCGGCCATCGTGCTCACCACTCCGCGAGGCTTGTTCGCCGCCAGGTAGACGTGCGCGTCGGCCACCGGGATCCGTCGCCCGTCCACCCGGATCACCGCCGTCTCCGGGTCGACCCGGGCACCGAGCCGGGTCACCACCGCCCCGTCGACCTCCACGCGGCCCTCCGTCATGAGGGTCTCGCACTTGCGTCGGCTTGCGACGCCGGCTGCGGCGAGGACCTTCTGCAGGCGAGGGGCGACCGTGCCCGGGCCGGCCTCGGTCACCGCTCGTCGACCGAGTCGCCCAGCTCCAGGTCGCCGTCGAGATCGTCCATCTCCGGCAGGAAGGGCGCGATCTCGGGTAGCTGGTCGATCGTCGTCAGGCCCATCCGCTCCAGGAAGTAGCTCGTGGTGCTGTACAGGTGAGCGCCGGTGACGGGGTCCGAGCCGGACTCCTCCACCAGGCCCCGGGCGACGAGCGTGCGGACGACGCTGTCCACGCTGACCCCGCGGATCGCGGAGATCCGGGCCCGGCTCACCGGCTGACGGTACGCGACGACGGCCAGCGTCTCCAAGGCCGCCTGGGTCAGCCTCGCCTGCTGGCTGTCGACGACGAAGTGCTCGATGACGGGGCAAACTCCTCTCGCGAGTCGAAGCGCCACCCCGGCCCATCCTGGCGGAGGTCGAACCCCGGCCCTGGTCGTCTACTCGGCCGCCGGCTCTGCGCCCGCCTGCACCCGCGTCGGGCGGCGCGCCGACGGCCTGGGCCAGGCTGACGTCGTCGAGCGGCTCGTCCGCCGCCATCGGCGCCGCTTAGCGATGCCTTCGCCGGCCATTCAGTCGTCACCGCGACTCACCGGCCGTTCGGGACGGTGCGTCCCGTCCGGCGAGCGCGCGGATGTCGTCGTCGGTCGCCGACTCCGCCACCCCGTCTCCTCGACCGGCACCTCGTCGTCGGAGTCATCGATCTCGATGTCGCGCTCGTCGTCGCCGGTCCAGCGGATGCTCGGCTCGCCCATGGAGCCATCTGGTCGAACGCGACGGCGCCTTCGCGGTACAGCTCCAAGACGGCGAGGAAGCGGGCCACTGTGGTGAGCCGGTCGGGTGAGTCGGCGACGAGGGCGCGAAACGTCGTGGTCCCGCCCTGCGGAGTCGCTCGATGAGGTCGCGGCCTGTTCCTTGACGCTGACCATTCGTGCGTGCAGGTCTGACGGTCCGGGCCGGGGGCTCCTCGGCGCGAGTGCCTGGGCGGCCAGCCGGGCGAAGTCGTCGAGGCCGAGCATGATCAGCGCCTCCGGGAGCACCTCGGTGGAGCGCTCGTCCAGCCCGACGGTACGGGGTACCCGCCGCGCCTCGACCTCCATGCGCTCTGCGAGGACGGCCGCCTGCTCTCGAAGGCCCGGTACTCATCAGCCTCGCGGAGGGCAGGTCGCGGGCCTCCAGCAGGGCGGGGTGCTCGAGGTCCTCGAGGTCCACGACGGCAGCAGCCGGACTATCTTAAGGTCGAGCAGCGTCGCCGCCGCGGCCAGGAACTGGGTGGTCAGGTCGAGGTCGTAGTCCTGGCCTAGCGCCTTGAGTGGCTGATCAAGTCGTCGGTGCCGTTGACGGCGACCTCGGTGATGTCGAGCTGGTATTGGGCGGTCAGCTCCAGCGGCAGGTCGAACGGACCGTCGAAGTTCGAGGTGGACGGCGAGAGGTCGGCGTCTGGGCTCCTGCTCGTCTCAGTCGACCTCGCTGGCGGCGGACGGCTTCGCCGCGCCCGACACCTGCACCAGCACCTCCTTCGCGGGCTGGCGGCACGGCTCGGCGCCGTCGGAGGTCGTTGCATTGACCGTCGGGGCTCCCCCGCCGCGGTCGCTTCGGAGACTTCACCTGCGGCGGATCGCAGCGTGGACGCGGCCTCCCCCCGCCCGTCGACGAGGGTCTGCAGCGCCTCGCGGCTGTGCAGCGTGCGGCCGTCGTACATAAGTGCCGACGGCCCGACGATCGTCAGACGCCGGTTCAGCCGTTCCTCGACCTTTTCGGTGGTCGCTTCAGCAGGGCCCCCGCGCAGGGCGAAGAACTGGCACTCGAGCGGCACGATCACCCGTCTGCCCCGCCAGGGCGCCGCAGGTGAGCAGCCCCAGTCGGGCTCGCAGTCGATCAAGTGACATCGTAGCGGCCCACCGCCGGCGCGAGCGCATGCGCCAGCACGGACTCGCGACCGACCTCGTTGATCAGCTGCATCTCGGCGCCGGCGAAGTCGATTTCGACGGGACGAGGTCCAGGCCGTCGATGCTCGTCGGCACGATCACCTCGTCGATCTCGACGTTGCACTTCCTCATGGCATGGTAGATCGTGGTCTCGACATCATGCAGGTCGATTCCCAGAGCCGACGGTGAGGGATGCCTGCGGTCGAAGTCCACGAGCAGCACCTTGCGGCCGGGCTCGGCGAGCGCCGCGCCAAGGTTGATTGACGTCATCGTCTTGCCGACCCCGCCCTTCTCGTTGCGCACGCGATCACTGTTTCCTCGCCGTCGTCTGCGGAGCGGCGGGCGCGTCGAAGTCGGCGCCGGCCGGCCCGTCGGCCCCAGTTCGGGCTCTCGAGCGTCCGACACTGCGGTGTTCGGCTCCGTCACGTCTCGCCCCTCGTCGTTTCGTGTACACGTGTGCCCGCGGTGACTCTAGGCCGTCGCCGCCGCAGTCACAAGGCCGTCTCTACCGCCACGACCCTCGCCGCTCGCGCCAGCGCCCGCGGGTACAACGTCGCGTACACCTCACGGAGCTTGTCGACGGTGACGAGCGTGTACATCTGGGTCGTCGTCACGGACGCGTGTCCGAGCAGCTCCTGGACGACCCGGACGTCCGCACCACCGTCCAGCAGATGGGTGGCGAAGAGTGCCGCAAGGTGTGCGGCGACACGTCGACCGTCATCCCGGCCCGCTCCGCCGCCCTGCGATCACGAACCACGCCGACTGCCGTGACAGCCGACCACCCCGCGAGTTGAGGAATGCCGCTGCGCCGCCGGCAACGCGACACCAGCGCCGGCCGGCCCGTACCAGGTAGGCGGAGACCGCTTCGCACGCGTACCGGCCGACCGGCACAACCGCTGCTTGCCCCCCTTGCCGAGCAGGCGTACGGACGCCATCCTAGGTCCAGTCGTCGACGTCGAGCCCTACCGCCTCCGAGATCCTGGCTCCGGTGCCGTACAGCACTCGAGCAGTGCCCGGTCGCGGAGCGCCAGCGCGGTACCCGCGGCGCCGGCCGCGGCCAGGATCGACTCCACCTGGTCGATCGACAGCGCCTTGGCAGTCGCTTGGGCGGCGCCGGCGGCTTGACCGAGCGCGCCGGGTCCGAGCGGTGATCGCCTCCCGGACGGCGAACCGGTGGAACCCGCGGACCGCGACCAGCATCCGGGCCGCGCTGCTCGATCCGAGGGCCGGATGGTCCTGGCCTGCCTCCGGAGCGCCGCGAGGAAGTCGCTGACGTCGCCGTGCGACCGTCAGGCGACGTCGTCGATCCCACGGTCGTCCAGGAACTCGATGTACCGCCGGAGGTCTCGGCGGTACGACGCCATCGTGTTCTCGCCAGCCCCCGTTCATCGCCAGGTGGTCGAGGTAGGCACGGACCGCGCGACCCGGGTCCTCCTGGCTCAGCCGAGCACCTCGGCGAGCGGGCGTGTAGGGCAGCTCGTGCGCGCTCGGCGACCGGTTCGTTGGTGACCTCACCTGCGAACGTGTTGAGGCCGAGCGCCAGCGAGTCGTCGTCGCGCAGGGCCTCCCGCCAGCCCTTCTCGGCCAGCGCCACGGCGTACGGCAACGTGACGTTGGTCAGTGCATAGGTCGACGTGTGGGGCACCGCGCCGGGCATGTTCGCGACGCAGTAGAACACCGACCCGTGCACCCTGTACGTCGGGTCCTCGTGCGTCGTCGGACGGGAGTCCTCGAAGCATCCGCCCTGGTCGATCGAGATGTCGACCAGGACCGATCCCGGCTTCATCCGCGAGACGAGCTCGTTGGAGACCAGCGTCGGCGCCTTGCACCGGCCACCAGGACCGCCCCGATGACGAGGTCGGCGTCGATGACGGCGCGCTCGATCTCGAACCGGTTGGATGCGATCGTCTGAGGTGGCCCTGGTAGATCCTGTCGGCCTGGCGGAGCTTGTCGATGTTGCGGTCCAGCAGCAGCACCTCCGCCTGCATGCCGAGGGAGATCGCCGCAGCGTTCATCCCCGAGACGCCGGCGCCGATGACGACGACCTTGGCCGCGTACACGCCCGACACGCCGCCCATCAGCACTCCGCGGCCACCGCTCTGGCGCATCAGGTGGTAGGCGCCGCCCTGCGGCGCGAGCCGGCCGGCGACCTCGCCATCGGTGCGAGCAGCGGGAGCGCGCGTCGGCGTCTGCACCGTCTCGTAGGCGATCGCCGTGACGCCCTGCTTGATCAGCGCGTCCGTGCACTCGCGGGACGCCGCCAGGTGCAGGTAGGTGAAGAGGGTCTGGCCCTCCCGCATCCGGTGGAACTCCTCGCCGACCGGCTCCTTGACCTTGAGGATGAGGTCGCCGCTCGGCCCAGCATCGTCGGCGGTCGGAAGATCACCGCCCCGGCCGACGACGAAGGCGTCGTTGGTGATGCCGGAGCCGGTTCCAGCGCCTGGTCCTCGACGAAGACCTCATGGTCGTCGGAGGCGAGCTCGTGCACGCCGGCCGGGGTGATCGCCACCCGGTACTCGTGGACCTTGACTTCCTTGGGTACGCCGACCTCATCGCTCTACGCACGCCTTCCTGGAAACGGAGACCTCTCGATTACTGCATCGAACGCACGGCGTGGCGGTCGGCCGCCGCCTGCCGTCACCCCTACGGCCCACAGCGTCAGCACGCCCGCGATGAGCAAGCCGTCACACAGTACCAGCGGTGATCGCGGCGACCAGGTCGCGCAGCGCACCCAGTGCCTGGTCATGTCCGCCTCTTCGCTCGGCCTCGAAGCCCTCGGCAGGGTCGACGGCGCTGACCCTCGGTGGCGAGGTAGATGAGCACCCGCTCGTCGGAGACGCCCGGCGGCAGGTCTGAGACACGGGACCAGCGTGGGCCCCGAGCAGGCCCTCCTCGCGCAGTCGCGCTGCGCCGCCGCCAGCGGGTCCTCACCGTCGACGTCGAGAAGGCCGGCGGGAAGCTCGACCAGCCGGGGCCGACCGGCGTGCCGGTACTGCTTGAGCACGAGCACGTTCTCGTCGTCCATCGCGACGACCGCGACGGCGCCGTGGTGCTATCACGTCTCGCGGTCGCACGTGCCGGCCGTCCGTTCGACCGGTGTCGACCGCACGTCGAGACGGCCCCCTGGTACTTGTGGGTGCTGATGACCGGCCACGCCACCGGCTCGTCCGCGGGCTGACCGGCTCGGCGCTCCGCGGCTCGCGGACGCCGCAGGACGGCGTCGTCGACCGGTAGCTGGAGCTCGCGCTGGCGGCTTATCGCGGCCGCCACCAGACCGACGAACAATGGGTGCGGCGCCGTCGGCCTCGACCGCAGCTCAGGGTGTGCCTGGGTGCACACGTAGTACGGATGTACGTCGGTCGGCAGCTCGACGAACTCGACCAGCTCCCGGTCCGGTGAGGTCCCGGAGAAGACGAGTCCGGCGGCCTCGAGATGGCCGAGGAACTTGTTGTTGACCTCGTACCGGTGCCGGTGCCGCTCCTCTACCCGCAGCCTCGTACGCGGCTGCGACGACCGACCCGGCAGTGTGATCGGCCGGGTACAGCCCGAGTCGCATGGTGCCGCCGAGGTCGCCGTCACCGGACACGATGTCGTGCTGCTCGGCCATCGTCGCGATCACCGGCTGGGAGCTGGCCGGGTCGAACTCGGTCGACCCCGCGTCGTCGAGGCCCGCGACGTTGCGGGCGAACTCGATGACCATGCACTGCAGGCCGAGGCACAGACCGAGCGCCGGGATCCGGCGGGTTCGCGCGTAGTCAGCGCTCCCACCTTCCCCTCGATCCCCCGCACGCCGAAGCCACCTGGCACGCATACCGCATCGACATCGGCGAGCCAGGCGTGCGCGCCCTCGGGGGTCGCGCAGTCGTCGGACGCCACCCAGCGCATCTCTACGCGGGCGGAGTTGGCGAAGCCGCCGGCGCGGAGCGCCTCGACCACCGACAGATAGGCGTCCGGGAGGCCGACGTACTTTCCGACCAGCGCCACCGTCACCTCCTCGTCGGGGCGGTGCACCCGCTGCAGAAGCTGGTCCCAGCGGGTCCAGTCGACGTCGCGGAACGGCAGGCTCAGCCGGCGTACGACATACGCGTCGAGACCTTCTGAGTGCAGCACCTTGGGGATGTCGTAGATCGACGGCGCGTCGACGGCGGCGACCACCGCCTCCTCGTCGACGTCGCACATCAGCGAGATCTTTCGTTTGACCGACGCCGGGATCTCCCGGTCGGCGCGGCACACGATCGCGTCCGGCGCGATACCGATCGACCGCAGCGCCGCAACCGAGTGCTGGGTCGGCTTCGTCTTGAGCTCGCCGGACGGCCCGATGTACGGCACGAGCGAGACGTGCAGGAAGAAGCAGTTGTCCCGGCCGACGTCGTGGCGCACCTGGCGGGCA
The DNA here is from genome assembly GCA_963824115.1 of uncultured Actinomycetota bacterium. Taxonomy (GTDB): domain Bacteria; phylum Actinomycetota; class Actinomycetes; order Propionibacteriales; family Nocardioidaceae; genus DASQEH01. Next base: position 389,940 of record CAWGOA010000007.1, on the reverse strand, counting down.
GCCTCGAGGAACGGCAGCGACTCGATGTCGCCGACGGTCCCGCCGATCTCGGTGATGACCACGTCCACGTCCGGGCCGCCCATCGCGCGGACGCGCTCCTTGATCTCGTTGGTGATGTGCGGGATCACCTGCACGGTGTCTCCGAGGTAGTCGCCGCGCCGCTCCTTGGCGATCACCGCCGAGTAGACCTGGCCGGTCGTCACGTTGGCCTTCGGGGCCAGGTTGACGTCGAGGAACCGCTCATAGTGCCCGATGTCGAGGTCGGTCTCGGCTCCGTCGTCGGTGACGAACACCTCGCCGTGCTGGAACGGGTTCATGGTCCCGGGATCGACGTTGAGATAGGGGTCGAGCTTCTGCATCGTGACCCGGAGGCCGCGGGACTTGAGCAGGCGGCCGAGAGAGGAGGCGGTGAGTCCCTTGCCGAGCGACGATGCGACGCCGCCGGTGACGAACAGATGCTTGGTCGGCGTCGAGGCTGCCAACGATCTCGCTCCGTGGTTCGGTGCGGCGGGCGCGCGCGTCCACGGGGTTCCAATCTATCAACACTTCACGACGTCCGAGACGACCACGCGGCCCGACCCGCCCACGTGTCAGCCGTGCGACGAGGACAGGCCGGGGGGAGCTTGACAGTGGAGCCGTGCACGCCGAAGGCCCCGGTCGTACCGTGGGCGGCGGTCGACAGCGCGTAGACCGCGCTCATCGCGCGGCTGTGCCGTCGACGACGTTCACGGTGGCAGCCGTGCGTGGCTCGAGCGCCGTGTCCTCGGTCAAGGCGTCGAGGAGCCCGCCCGGATCGCGCCGGTCGGCGGTGTCGCCACCACGACGGCATCCGAGCCGTGCTGCGAGCGACGAGACCAGCTGTGCCTCGATCACGTGGGTCGCGGTCATCGCCGCCGCGCTGCCGTGGTCCCGGGGGCCAGCACGACAACGAGGGGGCGCGGCGATGCGGCTGGACTCGACCGCGACGAGCTTGGCCCCTGCAGCTCCGAGTCGATCGTGACCGCCTCGTTGTCGAAGACCAGGTCGGTGCCGCGACCGACGTACGCGCGAGCGATCAGGTCCGCGACCTGCGCGTACGGCTGGTCGGACGGCGCCTTCGGCAGGTCCTTGAGCCCTTTGGTCGCGCCGGCCGCGACGCTGGCCGTGTAGGTCTTCTGGGCAGGGTCGACGAGCTTCGGCGAGATCCGGGCTGTGATGGCGACCTGCCCGCCCGCCTTGTCGACGGCATCGGCGAGACCGGTGACGACGGCGCTCACGGACGCCTGGCAGGACGACGACCGTCACCGACACCGCCCGCCAGTGACGAGCCGAGCAGGCTGCCCTGGAGCCTCGGTGCACGGACTCGTCGAGTAGCTGCCCGCCCGAGGGCAGGTCACCTGGTCGCGCAGAGCCGACGTGTCCGCTCCGGGCCCTGTCGGCACTGGCGGCGCCCTGCAGTGGTCCGGCGCCGAGTGCGACTCCTACGGCGAGCGCGACCCGCCGCGAACAAGCCGAAGATGTGGCGCCGAAGCGCGCTCACCCGACCCGTCCCCGGACCGACGTGTACCCCTGGTGCAACCACGACCGGACCTGGTCGAGCCAGTCCTGGCCGAGCGGTGTCGTCAAGATGGCCGCTGCCACGAGCGCCGATCGCGACGACCACCAGCAAGAACACGAGCCACCCGGAGACCCGATGCCGGTAGAGCTGGGCGACCGCCCGAGCGTCGAGGACAGTTGACCCGACGGCCGCTCGGGTCAGGAACGAGCTGGCCATGCCGGACCGGCCGATGTCGAGGAACTCCGCGAGCGACGCGTGGGAGCCGGCGAGGACGATGAGGCGCGCACCGTGAGCGTGGGCAAGCAGCAGGGCCGCGTCTTGCGAGGTACCGCTCGGTCGACGAACGTGGAGGCGCTGACTCCGAGCCGATCCAGGCGATCCCGCCGACCCGCCTGGTCGCCCGAGGCGCCGTGCAGGACCACCTCGGCGCCGCAACCCAGCGCCCGGTCCGACACGTCCTCGAGGTCGGTGACGATCAAGTCGGGCCGGTAGCCCGCCTCCAGCAGGGCATCGGCACCTGCGTCGACGCCGACCAGCACTGGCGAGTTCTCCCGGATGTACGACTTGATCGAGGCGAGGTCTCTGCGGTAGTCGAAGGCCCGTCGCACCACGAGCGCGTGGCGGTCCCGGAACACCGTGGCGGTGGCGGGAACACCCTCGCCGTCGAGCAGCAGGGCCCGCTCGGCCCGCAGATGCTCCACCGTGTTGGCACTGAAAGCGTCGAGCTGCGTCGCGATGCCGTCCTTCGCGGCCACCAGCGCCGCGGCGACCGAGTCGGCGTCTTGGGCCACGCCCGACGCGACGCGCTGGTCCCCGCTGTAGATGTCGGCGCCGTCGACGCGGATGAGGTCGCCGTCCGTGATGAGGTTGAACACCTCCGGGTCGACGTTGTCGACGATGGGCGACGCCCGCCTGGAGCAGTACCCCGGGCCCAGGTTGGGGTACCGGCCGGAGACGGAGGGAGCGACATTGACGACGGCCGCGACGCGGGCCTCGACGAGCGCGGCCGCCGACTCCCGGTCGATGTCGACGTGGTCGATGACGGCGATGTCGCCTGGGCGCAACCGCTTGACCACTGCCCGGGTTCGTCGGTCGACACGCGCATTCCCTGTGGTACCGGAGTGGACGGCAGCGCGGCTACGGCGCATCGAGAGACAGCTTCATCGTGACCAATTCTCCCAAACGCGGATCCAGGGCGGCGGATGTCGCTTCGGCCCGCGTGGCGTCGACAGTCCTGCGGTCTGTTCGGCTGCGGTCAGCCGGCTCGCTCTGCCTGTGCCAGCTCGACCAGCTCGTCCGCATGGGCCAGCGCGGTCTGCGAGTTCTCCAGCCCGGCCAGCATCCTGGACAGCTCCCGGCGACGCCCGGCGTCGTCGAGAACCGTGACGCCGCTCGTCGTCACCCTGCCGTCGCTGCTCTTGACCACGACGTAGTGGCGGTCAGCGAAGGCGGCGACCTGCGGCAGGTGCGTCACGACGATGACCTGGACGGTGCGGGCCAGTCGGGCGAGCCGCCGGCCCACCTCGACGGCCGCCTTGCCGCCGACTCCGGCGTCGACCTCGTCGAACACCATCGGGGCGCCCGGTGAGGTCCTGCCAGGCATACCTCGAGGGCGAGCATGACCCGAGACAGCTCGCCGCCGGAGGCTCCGCGCTGCAGTGGCCTCGGTCGGCTCCCGCGGAGCTGCTCAGCTCGAACGACACGTCGTCGACACCGTCGGGCCCCGGTGTGGGCAGCCGGGACTGGCTTATCACGAAGCTGGCGTGCGGCAAGGCAAGCTCGGACAGCTCCGACGTGACGAGGGTCTGGAGGCGGTCTGCCGCGGCGCGGCGGGCCGTGCTCAGGTCCGTGGCGAGCGCGGCGAGCGACGACCTCAGGGCCTGCTGCTCGGCGAGTCAGCTCGTCGGTCCTCCCGACGTCCCCGTCCAGCTCGGCGACCCGGAGCTCGGCTCGGTCACGCCAGGCCAAGACGTCGTCGATCGTGTCGCCGTACTTCGCGGTCAGGCCACCGAGTCGCGAGCGCCGCTCCTGTACCGCCGCGAGCCGGATGGGGTCTGTCTCGAGGGAGTCGGCGTACGAGCTGAGGTCGGCGGCGGCGTCAGCCAGGGCGTACGACGCTGCCGCGAGCGTCGTCGGCGATGACCGACAGCCGGGCGTCGTGGTCACGCTCGGAATCCAGGCTCTTGCGCGCTGCGGCGACGAGCGCAAGCGCGTTGGCCTCACCGAACGCCTCGTCGTCACCGCTCAACGCGAGCCGGGCCTCGTCTGCGGCGCGGCGCAGTCCGTCGACATGCCCCAGTCTCAGCTCCTCGGCCAACAGCTCGGCGTCCTCACCGGCTCGTGGGGTCACCGCGGCGATCTCCTCGAGCCCGAAGCGCAGCAGGTCCGCCTCCTGCGCACGTTCACGGGCTCTCCCGACGATGGCATCGATCTCGGCAGTCACCGTCCGCAGCCGGTCGAACGTGGCCCGGTACCGGCGACGAACTGCGAGCAGGTCGGCGCCGCCGAAGGCATCGAGGTGGTCGCGCTGCCGACTCGGGGACAGCAGCAGCTGCTGGTCGGACTGGCCGTGGACAGCGACGAGGTCGGCCGCGAGGCCGCTCAGGAGTGCGGCGGGCACGCCAGCTCCTCCGGCGCTGGCCCGCGAGCGGCCCTCGGCGGTCACGGTCCGCGCGAGGATCAGGCTGTCGTCGTCGAGGTCTGCTCCCGCGTCGAGGGCCCGCCTCGCCACCGCCGACTCGGGATCTATCCGGACCCGCCCCTCGACGCGGGCGCGGTCGGAGCCTTGCCGAACCGCCCCCGAGTCCGCCCGTGCACCCAGCAGCAGACCGAGCGCCGTGACCACCATGGTCTTACCCGCCCCGGTCTCACCGGTGACCACGTTGAGACCGGGGCCGAACTCCAGTGCGGCGTCGTCGATGACGCCGAGGGACGGAGATCGACAGCTCCTCAAGCATCCAAGGCCGCCTCGTCGGCTAGGAGTCGACGTTCCCCGGCCCCCCGCCAGCCCGTGACGGGGAGGCCGAACTTGGCGACGAGCCGGTCCGTGAAGCGGCCCCTCATGCAGCCGGGCCAGCCGGATCGGGTGCTTTCCCCGCGAGACCTCCACCCTGGCTCCCGGCGGCAGCTCGACCTGACGTCTCCCGTCGCACCAGAGGACCCCACCTACGTCGCTGATCGGCAACAGCTCGACTGCGAGGATGGAGCCCGGAGAGGTGACCAGAGGCCGGGCAAACAGAGCGTGTGCGCTGATCGGGACGAGCAGCAGAGCGTCGACCTCCGGCCACATAACCGGCCCGCCGGCGCTGAAGGCGTAGGCGGTCGACCCGGTCGGGGTGGCGACCACCACCCCGTCGCACCCCCATCGCGACAGCGGTCGATCGTCCACCTCGATGACGACCTCGATCATGCGCTGGCGCGCTGCCTTCTCGATGCTCGCCTCGTTGAGCGCCCACTCCAGCCCGAGGATCTCCCCGTTGAGGCTTACGGTGACGTCGACCGTCAGTCGCTCCTCGACGGCATAGCGGCCGGAGATGATCGCATCCACGGTCGACTCGAGGTCGTCCCACTCGGCCTCGGCAAGGAAGCCGACGTGTCCGAGGTTGATGCCCAGCAGCGGTGTGCCGGCCAGCCGAGCCAACGCAGCGCCACGAAGGATCGTCCCGTCGCCGCCGATGACGACGGCAAGCTCGCAGTCGTCGGCGCCACCGTCCGCGGCCACGACCTCAGCCCCCGTGATGTCGAGGTCCGGTGCCTCGTCGGCGAGCAGGCGGACCGTCATGTCCTCGGCCATCAGCCGGGTCGCGACGGCACACGCCACCTCTACCGCCTGCCGTCGGCCCGTGTGGGCGATGAGCAAGACGGTGCGCCGATCTGCCGAACTCGTCGCCGTCACGCCTTCCACCCTCTCACTGAGGTCCCTCACTGACGACCCGCTCGACGTCTGGCTCGACAACGTCGGGAGCTCCGCGACGAAACCAGAGGAAGTACTCGACATTACCGGCTGGGCCGGGCAGCGGGCTGGCGCAGACCCCACGCACACCCAGGCCGTTGGCCCTTCCCGCCGCAGCGACAGTGAGGACCGAAGAGACCCGCAGTTTGGGCTCCCGCACGACTCCGCCCGCGCCAAGGGCCTCGCGGCCCACCTCGAACTGTGGCTTGACCAGCAGAACGAAGTCGGCATCCGGCTCGGCGACGGCCGCCAACGGCCCGATGACGAGAGTGAGCGAGATGAACGACAGGTCTCCGACGACAAGCTCCGGGGCATACGGCAGCATCCCCGCCCGCAGGTCGCGGACGTTGGTACGGTCCAAGACCGTGACGTCGCGATGTTGGCGCAGCGTCCAGGCCAGCTGGCCGTAGCCGACGTCGACGGCCGTGACGTGGCCGGCACCGGCGCGAAGCAGGACGTCGGTGAATCCGCCCGTGGATGCGCCGGCGTCCAGCGCGCGCCGTCTCGCCACGGTGAGTCCCAGCGGGGCGAAGCTACCCAACGCGGCAGCAAGCTTGTGACCGCCCCTGGAGACGTAGTTGGGGTCGTAGTCGTCGGAGCTGACGGTCAGCGCCGCGTCGGTGGAGACTCCGGTGGCGGCTTTCGTAGCCCGGACGCCGGCGACGTTGACCCGGCCTGCGCTGATCAGGTCGCTCGCCTGCTCACGGCTCCGCGCCAGCCCTCGACGCACCAGCTCAGCGTCGAGCCGCAAACGCCGAGCCATCGCCGCTCACTGGTCGGGGACCGTTGCGGGGTCGTCGAGGACGGCGGCCAGCGAGCGATGTACCTCGTCGTAGATGCCCGCGTGGGCGCGAGACATCCGCGCTCGTCGAGCTCGTCCAGCCGACCGAGGGCGTCGTCGACGCGCTCGTCACCGCTGCTGGGGGCGTCATCGTGGCCACCCTCACCAGTGGCAGGGCGGTCTTCGTTCTCAGGAGCGTTGTCGCCGTCCATGTCCCCCACTTCCTGCATTGTCGGCCGCGTCCGCGCCGGGCGGCCAGAGCTCGTCCAGGCCCGCTGTGTCGAGGTCGTGGCCCGGTGCCTGGTCCGCCGCGTGCCATGCTGCCATGGCAACGGCCCGGAGGCCGTCACCGGCGTCGTCACCGGTGCGGCGGATGACAAGGACGTCGTCATTGGTTCCGACGACCCAGCCGGACAGGCTGCACGTGCCGTCGCCGTCAAGCCTGGGGGCGGGGTGAGGCGTGAGCAGCCCCTCCATGGTCCACGACACATAGTCGGGCCGTGACGTCGAGGAAGCGCGGCACAGCGCGTGGACGTCGGTCACGCCGGTCATGACGAGAAGCGAGTCGGCCCCACAGGTGACCGCTCCTTCGATGTCGGTGTCGAGCCGGTCGCCGATCACGATCGGCCTGCGTGAGGAGGTCCGAAGGACCGTCTCGTCGAAGAGCGGCCGGAACGGCTTACCCGCCACGACATCAGGACGTCTCCCGACGGCGACGGCGAGCGCCTCGACCAGGGCGCCGTTGCCGGGCGCGATACCGCGGCTCGTCGGGACCGTGACGTCAAGGTTCGAGGCGACCCACGGTACGCCACGCCGCAGGGCATATCCGCCCTCGGCCAGGAGTGTCCAGCCGACGCCGGGATGGAACCCCTGCACGACCGCAGCCGGTTCCTCACGGTCGGAGTCCACCGGTTCGAGCTCATGCGCGCGCAGGGCCTCCTCGAGACCTTCGCCGCCGACGACGAGGACTTTCGAGCCTGTCGGGACGAGGTTCGAGACCTCGCGCGCGGCCGCCTGGGCGGACGTCACCACGTCTCTGTCATCCGCGTCGACGCCGATCCTGCGCAGGTTCTCTGCAACCGCACCCGGAGTACGGGCAGCATTGTTGGTGACGAAGGCGAGCGTCATCCCGGCGTCGCGAGCGCGCCTGAGCACATCAGGGACACCGGTCACGGCTTCACCACCGACGTACACGACGCCGTCGAGATCGAGCATCGCGCAGTCGTACACGTCGACGAGTGGCGTCGCGCTCGTACCGAGGGTTCTCGGAGCCGGTTTCACGGTGCCGCCCTCCCTGGTCGGTCGCTGGCCTACGATGCAGCGTGACTATGCAGCATGACACGTCGTACGGCCAGCTGAGGCTGCGTCCGTTTCGCGGCATGCGCTACAGCAGCGACGTCGTCGGAGACATCGGCGCGGTGACCTCGCCACCGTACGACGTGATGGACCGCCCGATGATCGATGCCCTGCTCCAGCAGCATTCGCGCAACATCGTCCGGCTCATCCTGCCCCGCATGGTCAACGACCCGGTCACCGGCGGCAACCCGTACGAGCGGGCCGCCAAACGGCTGGAGCGTTGGCGCAAGAAGGGTGTCTTCGTCACCGACCCCGCACCGTCGCTGTACGTGTACGAGTACGGAGACCATGGGTCATGCCGTGTGCGGGCTGGTCGGTGCCGTCGAGCTCCGCCTTCCGGCCGAGCGGGTCATCTTGCCGCACGAGGACGTGATCGCCGGGATCGTCGCGGACCGGCTGGCGATGATGACGGCGTCGCAGGCGAACCTGGAGCCCATCCTGCTCGTCTACGACGGCGAGGGCGAGACAGCGCCTTGGATCGACGCCGTCCGAGCCGGGCAGCCGGTCGCGGACGTCCGTTGCGCCGACGGTACGTACCATCGCCTCTGGTCGATGGACGGCCCCGGCGACCTGCGGGCGGTGCGTGACCTGCTGGCGCCTCATCAGGCCCTCATCGCCGACGGGCACCACCGCTATGCGACGTACCTTGCAGCTCAGGGACGAGCTCTCGTCGGCGGGCGTCGACCCAGGGCCTGCGGGAGCCGGTCTGGCGCTCTTGATCGACCAGTCACGGTGGCCACTTGCCGTGAGCGCCATCCATCGCAGCGTGTCGGAGATCGCCCTCGACTCCCTCACGGCGCCCTCGGCGTTTGCTCTCGGCGAGAAGGTGCCCGTAGCAGGCAGCGGGCCGTCGACTCCGTCGCGCGAGGGTGAGTTCGTGCTGACCGACGGCGCGTCGCAACGGGTCTTGCGCCTGACCGACGGGCGGGCAGGAGCCAGTCAGCGACGCCGCCTTGCTGCACGAGACCCTGCTGCCGGCATGGGGCGTCACGGACGACCGGATCGGCTACCACCACACCGTCGAGCAGACGCTGCGCTCGGCGCACCAAGACGGCGGCGTCGCGGTACTGCTGCATCCGACCACGGTCGCCGAGGTCATGGAGGTGGCCCGGGCGGGCAGGATCATGCCACGCAAGTCGACGTCGTTCGGGCCCAAGCCCAGGATGGGTCTGATCATGCGCAGCTTCTACGACAACCCGTAGCAGCGGCGTATCAGCGCGCGTCATGCCGTCAACCGCCGAGTCGCCGTGATCTCGACCTCGACCCGGCTGACCGGCCCGGTGGCGCCGCGGAAGAACCGACGCCGGATGGCCCCCTCGACCTCTACCGGCTGACCTGCCTCCCAGAGGCGCAGCGACCGCTGGACTCGGGCGGTCCAGGCAACGCAGTCGATGGTGTCGACTCGTTGGCCGCTTCGACCCAGTGCCTCGGGATCGCGGTCCACGATGACCCGGGCCGTCAGGATCTTGTCGCCGCTGGGGAGCTCGCGCTCCTTTGCGGGCGCGGCAACGCGGCCGCACAAGACGACCTCATTGCGGGGCCGTTGCGGTGATCTGGGAGCTGAGTCTTTCGATGGCATGCGAGGCCTCCTTCCTGAAAAAGGATGCCTGGCAGCACCGACACGAGAAGGGCTGCGGGACAGACCTGTGGACAGCAGGACGGCTCGCGCCAGGGTGTGGATGAATCGGCCTGGCGAGCTCGCCGCAAACGCCTGGCGTCAGTCGGCGTCGGTGTGGTTGAGGTCGTGGTCGTGGTCGTGGTCGTCCACGGTGTCGACGACGACGAGGCCCTCGAGCTCCGCGACCCTCTCCGCGGCGTCGGTGTACCCCTCGGCGTCGATGCCGGCAGCCCGCTCGAACCATTCCAGGGCGGCAGTGCGCTGACCGTCGGCCAGCAACGCCTCGGCATAGGCGTAGCGCAGACGCGGCACCCACGACTCGCGCGAGCGGCTGCGCAGCTCGCGGCCCTCCAGGGTGCGGATCGCCGCCGCATGGTCGCCGAGATCGCGGCGGGCTCCGGACTCGACGATCTTGAGCTCGATCTGTCCCGCTTCGTCGAGGTCGACAACGCCCGGATCCTTTGCCAGCGCGATGGCTCGCTCGGGTCTCCCGACCGCGCGCTCGCTGTCGGCCATCATCGGGAGGTAGATCGAGCTGCCGTTCATCCGCCGGGCCGCCTTGAACTCGGTCAGCGCCTCCCTGAACCGCCCCGACGCATACGCCGCCTCCCCACACGCCTCCCGCACGATGGCTACGCGCGCCGCCCGGGCGCGCGCTGCGACCGTATGCTGGTAGGCCGTGTCGGGATCTGAGTCCATCAGCCGGCCCGCGGCTACCAGGTGCCGGGCGACGCGGGTAGCGAGCTTCTCCGGCAGCGACTTGAGCGCGTTGCTCACTGCCCTGTCGACCTCCTGGCCCGTGATGCCCTCGGGGATCGGCGGGCCGTCGTACTCCGCTTGCACGGCGGTCCGGGCCTCGGCGGGAAGCTCGTCGCGCCTCCAACGTCCAGCCGTGCTTCGGCTGCGGTCCTTGCTTCGGTCGAGTGTTGCTGGAGCCCTCTCAGGGGCCCGCCCGGTGCGACCCGCTCCGCGACCGGGTTGCTGCGGTCCTTGCGCGGCTCGCCCGCGGACCGACCTCCCGTGCGACCCCGGCCTCGTCGGCCAGGGGGCTGACTGCCTGAGGGGGTGGGTGTCACGGTAGCTCCTGACTGAGGGCGACGTCTGGGCCTCAACAACGAACTGAGGGCCGCCCATCGGGCGGCCCTCAGCAAAGAATTGTCCGGCGACGTCCTACTCTCCCACACGCTCCCGCATGCAGTACCATCGGCGCTGAAGGGCTTAACTTCCGGGTTCGGAATGGAGCCGGGTGTTTCCCCTTCGCCATGGTCGCCGAAACTCTGTTGAGACCAGCCGGCGGGAGCACTGCCGAGGCAGAGATCTCACCGGACCCGACCGTATCTCAGGAACCGCATAGTGGACGCGAACAAAACAACTCTGTGTGAGGAAGACAAGCCCTCGGCCTATTAGTACCGGTCGGCTCCGTGCATTACTGCCTTCTACCTCCGGCCTATCAACCCAGTGTTCTGCTGGGGGCCTTACCCGGTTACCCGGTGAGAAACCTCATCTTGAAGCGTGCTTCCCGCTTAGATGCTTTCAGCGGTTATCACTTCCGAACGTAGCTAACCAGCAGTGCTCCTGGCGGAACAACTGGCACACCAGAGGTTCGTCCATCCCGGTCCTCTCGTACTAGGGACAGCCCTTCTCAAGTTTCTTACGCGCGCGGCGGATAGGGACCGAACTGTCTCACGACGTTCTAAACCCAGCTCGCGTGCCGCTTTAATGGGCGAACAGCCCAACCCTTGGGACCTACTCCAGCCCCAGGATGCGACGAGCCGACATCGAGGTGCCAAACCATCCCGTCGATATGGACTCTTGGGGAAGATCAGCCTGTTATCCCCGGGGTACCTTTTATCCGTTGAGCGACGCCGCTTCCACCTGCCAGCGCCGGATCACTAGTGCCGACTTTCGTCCCTGCTCGACTTGTCAGTCTCACAGTCAAGCTCCCTTGTGTACTTACACTCAACACCTGATTGCCAACCAGGCTGAGGGAACCTTTGCGCGCCTCCGTTACATTTTAGGAGGCAACCGCCCCAGTTAAACTACCCACCAGGCACTGTCCCTGATCCGGATTACGGACCGAGGTTAGATAGCTAATACGATCAGAGTGGTATTTCAACGTTGGCTCCACACGAACTGGCGTCCATGCTTCACAGCCTCCCACCTATCCTACACAAATCGAATCAACCACCAATACCAAGCTGTAGTAAAGGTCCCGGGGTCTTTCCGTCCTGCCGCGCGTAACGAGCATCTTTACTCGTAGTGCAATTTCGCCGAGTCCACGGTTGAGACAGTGCCCGAGTCGTTACGCCATTCGTGCAGGTCGGAACTTACCCGACAAGGAATTTCGCTACCTTAGGATGGTTATAGTTACCACCGCCGTTTACTGGCGCTTAAGTTCTGAGCTTCGCGACCGAAGTCACTAACTCGTCCCCTTAACGTTCCAGCACCGGGCAGGCGTCAGTCCGTATACATCGTCTTACGACTTCGCACGGACCTGTGTTTTTAGTAAACAGTCGCTTGGGCCTGGTCTCTGCGGCCGTCACCGCTTCGTAGAGCAAGTCTACTCACGGATCTGGCCCCCCTTCTCCCGAAGTTACGGGGGCATTTTGCCGAGTTCCTTAACCATGGTTCGCTCGATCGCCTTAGTATTCTCTACCTGACTACCTGTGTCGGTTTAGGGTACGGGCGGCTTTGAAACTCGCTAGAGGCTTTTCTCGACAGCATAGGATTACCCACTTCGCCTAAGTCGGCTCGGTATCAGATCTCAGGAACATGTGACACGGATTTGCCTATGTCACTCCCTACATCCTTACCCGCGGTCTACCATCGCCGCGGTTGGGCTACCTTCCTGCGTCACCCCATCGCTTGACTACTACCGGTTAGGGTCGTGCGCTCCCTCGACTCGGTCCGAAGACCTCGCCAAGTTCGGGCACTTAGCATCACCAGGTTCGTCATTGTCGCGTCAAAGCCGGTACGGGAATATCAACCCGTTGTCCATCGACTACGCCTGTCGGCCTCGCCTTAGGTCCCGACTTACCCAGGGCAGATTAGCTTGACCCTGGAACCCTTAGTCATTCGGCGGAGGGGTTTCTCACCCCTCTTTCGCTACTCATGCCTGCATTCTCACTCGTGTGGCGTCCACGACTGGGTCACCCCGCCGCTTCACTCGCCACACGACGCTCCCCTACCCATCCGT
>CAWGOA010000007.1:0-372500 GCA_963824115.1 uncultured Actinomycetota bacterium | reverse complement strand
GGAGCTCCGGCTCGCGGCCGATCTCCACGTGCGGCGCCTCCCGGAGCGCCGAGTCCAGGGTCGCCGCGTCCAGCTCGCGGAGGTCACCCGCAGCCGAAGAGTGCAGACGCTGCTGCCTTCACCCGCTGCTGTCTCCGTCCTCGCCGTGCGTCAGCGAGGTGACGTCGTCGGCCAGCGCGCGCTGCGCCGCGCGCAGCGACGGCTTCTCGAGCGACCTGCACCGCCAGCTCCTCGATCTCCTCGCGGGTGCGGAACGTGAAGTACTTGAGCAGCGCCACCACGTCGGCGTCGTCGCTGTTGTACCAGAACTGGTAGAACGCGTACGGCGACATCATCTCGGGGTCGAGCCAGATGGTGTCGGTCTCGGTCTTGCCGTACTTCGTCCCGTCCGCCTTCGTGATGAGCGGCGTCGCGAGGGCATGCACCCGCTCGCCCTTGGCCCGGCGGATCAGCTCGACGCCGCCGGTGATGTTGCCCCACTGGTCGCTCCCGCCGGTCTGCAGCCGGCACCCGTAGCGCTCGAACAGCCGCAGGTAGTCCATCGACTGCAAGCAGCACGTAGCTGAACTCCGTGAAGGAGATGCCAGCTTCGAGGCGCGACCGGACGACGTCGCGGGCGAGCATCCTGTTCACCGGGAAGTGCTTGCCGATGTCACGCAGGAAGTCGAGCGTCGGCAGGTCCTTGGTCCAGTCGTAGTTGTTGACGATGACCGCGGCGTTGTCGCCCTCGAACGACAAGATCCGCGCCACCTGCCGGCGTACCCGCTCGGTCCACTCGGCCACGATGTCGGCCGGGTTGAGCCGCCGCTCCTCCGTCTGCTTCGGGTCGCCGATCATGCCCGTCGCCCCGCCGACGAGGCCGAGGGGGCGGTGACCGGCGTTCTGGAGCCGGCGAACGGTGACGAGCTGGAGCAGGTTGCCCATGTGGAGGCTCGGTGCGGTGGGGTCGAAGCCGCAGTACAGCGTCACCGTGTCCTGCCGACAGCTCGGCGCGCAAGGGCGTCGAGATCGGTCGAGTGCGCTATGAGCCCGCGCCACTCGAGGTCGTCGAGGACGTGCTGGTTCACCGTGATGCCTCTCCGGTCGCGAAGTCGTTCGCGGCCAAGTCTGCCGTACCCGACGGTCCGGGCCGGACACCAGCGGGTGCCACGCCTGTCAGCCGGTGCCAGCCCGTACCAGCCGGTGTCAGTCGCGTGTGCGGCTGCTGTCAGCGCGGGCCGGGATGCTTTCTTCACACACGAAGAAGGAGACCAACGATGACTCACGCCATCGAGGCAACGGGCTCACCAAGCGGTTCGGCGACACCCTCGCCCTGGACCACGTCGACCTGCCGGTCGACCAGGGCACGGTGCTCGGCCTGCTCGGCCCCAACGGCGCCGGCAAGACCACCGCCGTCCGCATTCTCGCGACCCTGCTGCGCGCCGACTCCGGCACCGCCCGGGTGAGCGGGTCTCGACGTACGCAAGGACGCCACCGGGTCCGCCAGACCATCGGGCTGACCGGCCAGTACGCATCGGTCGACGAGGACCTCACCGGCACCCAGAACCTCGTCCTGATCGGTCAGCTGCTCAACCTGTCGTCGCGCGACGCCCGACGCCGCGCCGCGGAGCTGCTCGAGTGGTTCGACCTGACCGACGCCGCCGGCCGGGTCGCCAAGACGTACTCCGGCGGCATGCGGCGACGCCTCGACCTCGCCGCCGGTCTGGTCGGCCGTCCTTCGGTGATCTTCCTCGACGAGCCCACGACCGGCCTGGACCCGGCCAAACGCGAGGACATGTGGGAGGTCGTCCGCCGCCTCGTCGGCGACGGCGCGACCGTCCTGCTGACCACCCAGTACCTCGAGGAGGCCGACGCCCTCGCCGACGAGATCACGGTGATCGACCACGGCCGGGTGATCGCGAACGACACCCCCGACGGGCTCGAAGCGGGTCGTCGGCGGACCAGCGCATCGCCGTCCGGCCGACGGACCCGGGTCGGCGTCCGGACGTGCGCCGGATCCTGCTCGCCGTGTCCGGCGTCGGAGCCGGAGGTCAGCGGCCGTGGGCGGATGACCGTGCCGGTCGACTCCGAGGCGGCACTTAGCGAGACGGTCACCCGCTCGCGCGGAGCAGATCTCCGTGACCGAGCTTTCCCTGCACCTTCCGAGCCTCGACGAGGTCTTCTTCTCCCTCACCGGCAAGGCCCACCGACAGCACACAGCCAGGAGGACGCAGCATGACGCCACCACCATCGACCCGCAGCAGAAGCCCCTGACAACGTCATGGCCCCCACCCAGGGAGTACCTGCCCCACCCGGCGCCTGGCTCCGACACGCCCTGGCGCTGGCGAAGCGCAGCCTGATCAAGACCTGGCGGACGCCAGAGGCACTCATCGACGTGACGTTGCAGCCGGTGATCTTCCTGCTGATGTTCACCTACATCTTCGGCGGCGCCATCGCCGGCGGCTCCCAGCACGCGTACCTGCAGTTCCTGCTGCCGGGCCTGCTCGGTCAGTCGATCGCGATGAGCGGGATCGCGCTGGGGCAGAACCTCAACGCCGACATCGAGAAGGGCGTCTTCGACCGGTTCCGCTCGCTTGCCGATCGCGCGCTCCGCCCCGCTCGTCGGAGCCGTGTTCGCAGACTTCGCGCAGGTACCTGATCTTGTGCGTCGTGACGCTGTCGTTCGGCTACCTCATCGGGTTCCGCATCCACACGTCGGTGCTGGACACCGTGGCAGCCGTGGCGATCTCGATCGCGTTCGCGCTGTGCTTTTGCTGGATCTCCGTCTTCGTCGGGATGGTCGTCCGCAGCTCGGGGGCCGTTCAGGGCGTGATGTTCCTGCTCGTGCTGCCGCTCAGCTTCGCCTCCAACACGTTCGTCAAGGTCTCGACGATGCCAGGTTGGCTGCAGGACTTCGTCAAGGTGAACCCCATCTCACACCTGGTGAGCATCGTCCGGGCGCTGATGCTCGGCGGTCCGATCGGCGACAACCTGCTGTGGACCGTGGGCTGGATGGCTGTCCTGGTCGCCGTCTTCGTACCGCTCGCACTTCGGGCGTACGCCAGCCACGCCTAGGCTCCGGCTCGAACCGACCCAGTCAGGTACAGGGCCGGGTCCAGCTTTGCCAGAGCAGCGCCTCTGGCAAGGGCTCGGCCGCTGTCGTAGGCAGTGTCGAACAGGTCTCCGAGGGCAGTACGCAGCTGCGCGGTCAGACGTCTGATCTCCAGGTCGGACTGGTCACCGGACCCGCGCAGGGCAGCCGCGGCCCCGAGCATCTCCGCGGCCACGGCATGATCACCGCGCGCCTGCGCGAGTGTAGCGATCGCCACTCCGACAACCGCGACGATGGGCATGTCACGAGTGGGGATGGCCACCCGGTACGCCTCGACGAGCACCCGCTCGGACTCTTCGAGCCGGCCGCGCCAGATGTCGTGGATGGCCAGAGCTGCCAGGAAGATCCCGCGGACGTGACCATGGACCAGCGACAGGTCCCGCAGCTCCGCGAGAGCCGTGCGCAGATGGGACGCGTGTCGGTCGGCCTCGGCGACGTCTCCCTCCGTGCGCGCTATGGCCATCAGCATCGCATCCTCGAACAGCTCCAACGAGCCCCACGGAGCGCTGCCGCCGTGTGCCAACTCCGCTATGTGCTGCCGGGCCCGACCGATGTCGCCGGAGCGGACGTACAGGTCGGCGAGCCGCAGTCCGACGAAGTACTGGTCGTCGGCTGAGCCGACCTCGGCCAGACACGAGGCCGCCTGCTCGAAGTCGGCGATGGCGGCGAAGAGATCGCCGTCCATGGTCCGGACGCGTCCGCGAGACGAGAGACTCGACCCCAGCAGCCACGAGTCGCCGAGCTCGCGAAGGTCGTCGACCGAGGCGTCGAGGTCGCGGCGCATGTCATCGACGTCGCCTTCGTTCTCTGCCATGATCGCGCGAAACATCAAGCTGGCAGCACGGATCCAGCGATCGCCCGAGCTCAGCGCCTGCTCGCTCAGGTCGTGTGCGCGTTCGACGTTTCCGGCGAAGTACGCGATCATCGGCCGGATCGCGATCAGCGCCGGTTCGGTGAGCTCGTAGCCGTCGAGAGCCTCATCCAGCTGAGTGGCCCGATCCCTGGTGGCGTCTATCGTCTCGTGAGGCAACTGTCCCTCGGGGCCTTCGCCCTCGGCCATCGTGCTGAGCAGGAGCACCATCTCGAGAGCAAGGCGCATCCACTCGTCATCGGCGGCCGGGGTCTCGTCCGGTGGCACCTCGAGGGCGAATCTCAGCCACCAGGCCGACTCGCCGTGGGCGCCGACGATCGCCCAGTACCAGCACAGGGACCACGCCATGTGCAACGTCGCCGCGGCATCACCGCTGTCTCCCAGAAACCTCAGGGCGGCCAGCAGGTTGTCACGCTCGAGGTTGAGCGTTCGCAGGGCCGGTAGCTGGCGGTTGGAACGGAGGTCGGGATCCAGCCGCGCCGCCAGCCGGGAGAAGTGCCGAGCGTGTGCGGTCCGCACGGCGACGACCTCGTCGCGTTCGCTGAGCCGTTCAAGTCCGTACTCGCGGATCGTCTCCAGCATCCGGTACCGGATGCCGTCCTCGTCTGCAACCTTCAGGAGGGACTTCTCGACGAGGGAGTCGAGCAGCTCTGAGATGACGGCTGCTGACAGCCGCTCGTCGGCACAGACCTCCTCCGCCGACTCAGGCGTGGCGCCGGAGGGGAAGACCGAGAGCCGTTCGGCGAGCAGGCGTTCCGGCTCAGTCAGCAGGCTCCAGCTCCAGTCCACCACGGCGCGCAGAGTGCGGTGGCGTGGCATCGCCGTCCGGCTGCCGCCGGTGAGCAGCCGGAAGCGGTCGGTCAGCCGTCTGGCCACCTCGGCCACCGGCATCACCCGCAGCCTGGCCGCGGCCAGCTCGATGGCCAGGGGCAGCCCGTCGAGCCGCCGCACGATCTCGACGACACTGCCGACGGTGGCGGCGTCGAGGACGAAGTCGGCGTCGACGGCCTCGGCGCGCTCGATGAAGAGCTGCACCGACGGCTGTTCGGTAGCCTCCTCCACCGTGCTGCCGGGCGTCGGCATCGCCAGCGGCGTGAGGACGCACAGCGCCTCGCCGGCGATACCCAGCGGCTCCCGGCTGGTGGTCAAGATCCGCAGCCCGGGACACGAGGCGAGGAGCCTGTCGACGAGGGCGGCCGTCCAGGCGATGACATGCTCGCAGTTGTCGACAACCAGCAGCGTGTCCCTCCCGCGCAGCCGCTCGACCAGTCGTTCCACGGGGTCAGTGGCCGGGCGCTCGGATGGAGCTCGAGCATGTGCCCGTCGAATCGTCCGAGCGGCTCCGACATCGCCCGCACCACACCGGACTCCTCGCTGACCGGCGCGAGCTCCACCAGCCACACACCGTCGCGATGATGCTCCCGCGACATCTCGGCCAGCTCCGTCGCCAACCGCGTCTTGCCGGCGCCCCCCGGCCCGACGATGCTGACCAGGCGCGCCGTCTGGAGCAGGTGGGAGATCCGCTTGACCTCGTCGTTGCGGCCGATGACACGGGTCAGGGGCGTGGGGATATTGGTGGCCGCGGGTGGGCTCTCACGGTCGGACGACGGGCCGCGGAGCAGCTCGAGGTACTGCGCCTGGAGATTCGGCGAAGGGTCGGCGCCCAACTCGTCGGCCAGCCGAGCTGCGGAGCCTCTCGTATGCGACCAGAGCCTCAGGAGTACGACCCTCCGCGGCCAGGGCACGGACCAGCAGGCCGGCGAATCGCTCACGGAGCGGGTTCGCGACGGCGAGCGCCTCCAGCTCGCCGATGCGCTCGCGGGACCTGCCCAACGCCAGGTCGGCCTCGATCCGGTCGGCGGTCGCGTCGAGGCGCTCCTGCTCCCATCGCTCGGCGAGGCCCGCGACGTACTCGGCGTCCCCCGCGTCGTGCAGCGCTTCCCCCCGCCAGAGCGACAAGGCGACGTCCAGCAGCCTCACCGCCTCGTCCGGCCGACCGTCGCTGAGAGCCGCTCGACCACGCCGGGCCGCGTCGGAGAACTGCTCGACGTCGATGACCGCGGGGGGCGACGCCAACCGGTACCCCCCGAACTCCTGAGAGATCAGCTCGGCATCCCCGAGTGCCCTCCGCAGCCGCGAGACGAGCGTCTGGAGGGCGTTCGCGACGATGGCCGGCGGGTCATCCGGCCAGACCGCCAGGACGAGCTCGTCGACCGACACGACCCGGCCGGCATCGACGGCGAGCCGGACCAGGAGGCGGCGCACGCGCGTACCCGAGACGTCGAGCCTTCGGCCGCCGTCATGGACCTCGACCGGCCCCAGGATCGCGATCTGCACCCGTCCACTCTGTCACGCCCACCCCAAACATCTCGACTCTCAGCAACCCGAAAGGTCCGACTCTGGTGTCGCCCTGGCTACGTCACAGTCGGATCTTTCGGGTTGTGGGGTGGCGGGAGGCGCGCGGTGAGCGCCGGTACGCCGACACGGTCTCGTCCCCCGCCACCCAGAACCGCCAGTGGACGTCCGCGGCGGCACTGATACCGACGCGTGGCCCGTCGACGACCCCCGCCTGAGTGCCGTCGTCCGTCGCCCCACGCGGGGCGCCTCGAGTCGCAGCGCACCTCCGGCGAGCAGATCGACGCCGTTGCACTCGCGCGTGACCGCGAGGGCCTGCGTGAGGCAGGCCGGCCCACGGGCGAGCGACCTGTCCGCGACCTTGGCACCGCGTCGGCGGCGCGCCAGGTCGGTGCCCTCGACGACCCGTCCGCTCCGAAGCAGGACCGCGGATGCCTCGCCGTCCGGACCGGTCACGACGTTGGCGCACCAGTGCATGCCGTAGCTGAAGTACACGTACAGCCGACCCGCCGGACCGAACATGACCTGGTTGCGCCGCGACGCACCCCGAAACGCGTGTGACGCCGGGTCCGGCCCCCGCATACGCCTCCACCTCGGTCAGGGCCACGGTGACGCGGCCCCCGGCCAGGTCCGAGACCAGGTGCCAGCCGAGCATCAACGGCGCCACCTCCGTCGACGGCCGACTGAGGAGCTGGTACATCTCGGTCTCCACGCGAGCATCATCTCCCGCGCCGCGGACAGCTGCGCCCCAGGCGACGGCGGAGTCAGCCGGCCGGAGCGTGAGGTCGGCCACCACGCCGCGGAGCTCGGCCAGCTGCTCGGTGACGCGCTGTTGAGCGGTACCGCCCCGTGCATCGCGCGAGCTGATCGATCCCTCGACCGAGAGCACATCCCGGACGTCGGGTGTCAGCGCAGGCGAGATCTGCGGCGAGCTCGAGGTCGCTGAGCTCCCACAGCTCGATGCCGCGCTGCTCGCAGGCCCGTACACAGGCACCGGCGACATCGTGGGCCACCCGGAAGGCGGTCCCCCGCCGGACGAGCCACTCCGCGACGTCGGTCGCCAGCGAGTGCCCGGCTCCCGCCAGTGAGGCCATCCGGGCGGTGTCGAAGGTCAGTGTCCGGACCATGCCGGTGAAGGCCGGCAGCAGTACCTCCAGCGTGTCGATCGAGTCGAAGACGGGCTCCTTGTCCTCCTGGAGGTCACGGTTGTAGGCGAGTGGCTGGGCCTTCAGTGTCGCGAGCAGCCCGGTGAGGTTGCCGATCAGCCGCCCCGACTTCCCACGCGCCAGCTCGGCGATGTCGGGGTTCTTCTTCTGCGGCATGATGCTCGAACCGGTCGAGTAGGCGTCGTCCAGCCGGACGAACCCGAACTCCTGCGTCGACCAGATCACCACCTCCTCGGCCAGTCGCGACACGTCGACACCGACGAGCGTCGTGACGAACGCGAACTCGGCGACGAAGTCCCGTGCCGCGGTGCCGTCGATGCTGTTGGGAGTCGACCCGGAGAACCCGAGCTCGTGCGCCACGAGCTCGGGGTCGAGGCCGAGCGAGGACCCCGCCAGAGCGCCAGAGCCGTAGGGAGAGTCGGACTCCACGCGGCGGTCCCAGTCACGCAGCCTCGCGGCGTCTCGGGTCAGCGGCCAGGCGTGAGCCAGCAGGTGGTGAGACAGCAGGACGGGCTGGGCGTGCTGCATGTGGGTGCGGCCCGGCATCGGCGCTCCGAGGTGCTTCTCGGCCTGCTCGGCGAGTGCCTCGACGAGGTCGAGCACGAGCCGCGTCAGCACCACGCTGCTTGTCGCGCAGGTACGCCTTGAACAGCGTCGCGATCTGGTCGTTGCGTGAGCGACCGGCGCGCAGCCGTCCGCCGAGCTCGGCGCCGACGATGTCGACGAGGCCCCGCTCGAGGGCTGTGTGCACGTCCTCGTCGTCGTCGGACGGCCCGGAAGGTTCCGTCGGCGACCGCCCGGTCGAGGATGTCGATCCCCGCCAGGAGCCTGGTGAGCGCCGTCGTCCTCGAGCAGACCGGCTCTGGACAGGACCCGCGCATGGGCCCGCGAGCCGGCGAGGTCGTACGGCGCGAGGCGCCAGTCGAAATGCGTCGACCGGCTCAGCCGGGTGAGCTCGTCGGACGGCCCGGAGGTGAAACGGCCGCCCCAGAGTCGGGTAGGGCCGACGCCGGACTCCGGGCTCACCTCGTGGCCGCGCCGGCGGCCCCACCGCCCAGCCGCTCGTCTCGACGGGCCGCGATCTTGCTCGGCAGCCCCCAGAGCTCGATGAACCCCTTCGCCAGGGACTGGTCGAAGGTGTCCCCCTCGTCGTACGTCGCGAGGTTGAAGTCGTACAGGCTGGAGGCGGAGCGCCGCCCGGTGGCGACCGCCTTGCCGGCGTGCAGGGTGAGCCGTACGTCCCCGCTCACGTGTTCCTGCGACGCCTCGACGAACGTGTCGAGCGCCCGCTTGAGCGGCGAGTACCACAGGCCGTCGTACGTGAGCTCGCCCCAGCGCTGGTCGACGCCTTTCTTGTACCGCGCCAGGTCGCGCTCGACGGTCACGCTCTCCAGCTCGAGGTGCGCGGCGATGAGCGACATCGCCCCAGGCGCCTCGTAGACCTCGCGGCTCTTGATCCCGACCAACCTGTCCTCCACCACGTCGAGGCGGCCGACCCCCTGCGCGCCGCCGCGCTCGTTGAGCTCCTGGATCGCCTGCAGCATGCTCACGTGCCGCCCGTCGATGGCGACCGGCACACCGCCCGAGAACGAGATGACGACCTCGTCCGGTTCACGCGGCACCGAGGGGTCGGCGGTGTAGGAGTACACGTCCTCGACCGGCGCGTTCCAGATGTCCTCGAGGAAGCCGGTCTCGACCGCGCGGCCCCAGACGTTCTGGTCGATGGAGTACGGCGACCGCTTGGTGACGTCGATGGGCAGGTCGTGCTCGTTCGCATAGCCGATGGCCTTCTCACGGGTCCAGGCATAGTCGCGGACGGGCGCGATCACGTCGAGGTGAGGGGCCATCGTCGCGATCGCGACCTCGAAGCGCACCTGGTCGTTGCCCTTGCCGGTGCAGCCGTGGCTGACGACGGTGGCGCCGTGCTCGTTCGCGGCCCGCACGAGGTGCTTGGCGATGAGTGGACGAGACAGTGCGGAGACCAGCGGGTAGCGGTCCATGTACAAGGCGTTGGCTTTGAGGGCCGGCAGGCAGTACTCCTGGGCGAACTCCTCCCTCGCATCGACGACGACCGCCTCGACCGCGCCGCAGGCGAGGGCACGCTTGCGGACCACCTCCATGTCCTCGCCGCCCTGGCCGACGTCGATGGCGACGGCGACGACCTCGGCGCCGGTCTCCGCCCCCAGCCAGCCGATGGCCACTGACGTGTCGAGTCCGCCCGAGTAGGCGAGGACGATGCGGGCCGGCCTGGATGCGGTCATGAGGTCTCCTTCTGTGGTCGGGCTTCGTGTGGTGCGGCTCGGTGTGGTCGGGCTCGAGCTCTGGCGGTCGAGGCCGGCGGGTGCGCCGACCGTGGCTCGGGGGACGTCGGCAGGGCCGGCGAGGCTGAGCAGGCTGGCGGCGAGGTCCGCGCCGCCTTGCGGGTCACGGGTGACGATGACGACCGTGTCGTCTCCGGCGATGGTGCCGAGGGCCGCAGACAGCGCGGCCTTGTCGATTGCCGAGGCGAGGAACTGCGCCGCACCCGGAGGCGTCCTGAGGACCACGAGGTTGGCAGACGACTCAGCACTCACCAGCAGGTCGGCGCACAGCCGGCCGAGCCGGGCGCCGGCGTTCGCAGATTCGTCGGCCGGGCGAGGCGTACGGTCGCCACCCTCGGCGGGTACGGCGTACACGAGTACGCCGCGGGCATCGCGGACCCGGACTGCGTCGAGCTCGACGAGGTCTCGCGACAGCGTTCCCTGCGTGACGCGCACGCCCTCGAGCAGGAGCAGGTCGGCCAGCTCGGCCTGGGAGCGGACGGCATGCTCGCCGAGGAGCTCGATGATGCGCTGGTGCCGGGCCGCCTTCGTGGCGAGGACGTGGAGGTCGGTGCTACATCAGCGACACCTCCACCAGCCGTCGTTGCCGCTGCCAACGCGGCCGCGAGGACGGGAATCGCCTCGTCGATGTGGGACGACTCGAGGATCAGCGGCGGGGCGAGCCTCATCGCGTCGGGAGTGGGGTCGTTGACGATCACGCCGCCGTCGAGCGCCGCAGCCACCACCGCGCCCCGCCGAACCGGGCGGTAGCTCCGCGGCGAGGAGCAGGCCGCGACCGCGTACCGCGCGCACCCCGTCGACGCTCCGCAGCCCTTCGCTGAGCTCGCGCCCGATCGCTCGACCACCTGCTCGAGCAGTCCCTCGGACTCGATGACGTCGAGGACGGCGAGTGCCGTCGCGCACGCGACGGGGTTGCCACCGAAGGTCGTCCCGTGCTGGCCCGGGGTGAGCAGCGAGCCGGCTGCGCCGAGGCCGATGCAGGCGCCGATCGGGAACCCGCCCGCGAGCCCCTTCGCCACGCGTGACGACGTCCGGTCGTACCGCCTCCTCCTCGAACCCGAACCAGCGGCCGGTACGCCCGACTCCCGTCTGCACCTCGTCGAACCACAGCAGCGCACCCGACCGGTCGGCGATCTGCCGGGCCGCGGTGAGGTACCCCTGCGGCGGGACGACCACGCCGGCCTCGCCCTGGATCGGCTCGAGGACGATCGCCGCCGTCTCGTCGTCGACCGTCGCCGGACAGAGCCTCGGCGTCGCCGTACGGAACCCATCGGACGTCGCCGGGCAGTGGCTCGAACGGAGCACGATAGGCCTGCTTGGAGGTCAGAGCCAGGGCGCCCATGGTGCGGCCGTGGAAGCCGCCCTCGGCCGCGACGATCTTGGTCCGGCCGGTGCGCCGGGAGAGCTTCACCGCGGCCTCGTTGGCCTCGGCGCCGGAGTTGCAGAAGAAGACCCGCCCGTCGTCGGCCCCGGTCAGCGCCAGCAGCCGCTCGGCCAGGACGATCTGCGGCTCGCTGGCGAAGAAGTTCGACACGTGCCCCAGCTGCGAGGCCTGCCTCGTCATCGCCTCGACGCACGGCGGGATGGGCATGGCCGAGCGAGTTGACGGCGATGCCGGCCATCAGGTCGAGGTAGCGCTGCCCCTCGGTGTCCCAGACGTGGCATCCCTGTCCGCGCACCAGTACCCGCTTCGGGGGGCCGAAGGTGTTCATGAGCGCTGCCGAGTAGCGCCCGGTCAAGGTCGGTCACAGCTGGTGCTCCTGTCTGGCGCGCAGCGCCGTGCGGATCTTGGTCTTGGCCGCCGGGAGGACCTGGGTCCCCACGCCCTCGTCGGTGAAGATCTCCAGCAGGACGGCGTGCGGCTCGCGGCCGTCGACGACGGTGGCACGCGGGAGCCCGGCGCGCACGGCGTCGAGACAGGCCCGCATTTTCGGCACCATGCCCGAGGTGAGCGTCGGCATCAGCTCGGCCAGGGCGTCGACGCCGATCTCGCCGATGATGTCGTCGCTGGCGGGCCAGTCGCGGTACAGCCCCTCGACGTCGGTGAGGACGAGCAGCTTCTCGGCGCCGAGCGCGACGGCCAGTGCACCGGCAGCTGTGTCGGCGTTGACGTTGTGCACCTGGCCGTCCTCGTCGGGCGCGACGGTCGACACCACCGGTATCCGGCCCGCGTCGATCAGGTCCACGGACGGCCTCGGGACGCACCTCCGCCACCTCGCCGACCAGACCGATGTCGATGGTGTCACCGTCGACGACGACGCCGGTCCGCCGGGCCGTGAAGAGCCCGGCGTCCTCGCCGGACAGCCCGACGGCGAGCGGGCCGTGCTGGTTGAGGAGGCCGACGAGCTCGCGTCCGACCTGGCCCACGAGGACCATCCGGACCACGTCCATCGCCTCCGGGGTGGTGACGCGCAGGCCGCCGCGGAAGTGCGACTCGATACCCAGCCGGTCCAGCATCGCGCTGATCTGCGGCCCGCCGCCGTGGACGACGACCGGCCGGAACCCGGCGTAGCGCAGCCACACGATGTCCTCGGCGAAGGCCGCCTTGAGCTCGGGGTCGGTCATCGCGTTGCCGCCGTACTTCACGACCACCGTCTTGCCGTGGTACTTCTCCAGCCACGGCAGCGCCTCGGCGAGGGTCGCGGCCTTGGCGGTCGCCTGCTGCCAGTCGACGGTCATGACGCGTACGCCGAGTTCTCGTGCACGTACGCCGTCGTCAGGTCGTTGGTCCAGACGGTCGCCTCGGCGTCGCCCGGACTTCAGGTCGATCTCGACGTGACACCTCGCGGGCGGAGAGGTCGACCGAGGTCGCGGTCGGCCCCGGGCGGCTCTCGCGGCAGACCCACACGCCGTTGAGCGCGACGTCGAGGTCGGCCGGGTCGAAGGCCGCGCGGGTGGTGCCGACGGCGGCGAGAATGCGCCCCCAGTTGGGGTCCCGGCCGAAGATGGCGCACTTGAAGAGGCTGCTCCGCGCGACCGCGCGCGCCACCTCGACGGCGTCGGTCTCCGTAGCCGCACCGCGGACGGTGATGTCGATGTCGTGGTCGGCGCCCTCGGCGTCGCGCTGCAGCTGGCGGGCGAGGTCTCGGCACAGGTTCGTCGAGTGCGGCGGTGAAGTCGTCGCGGCCGGGCTGGACACCGCTCGCGCCCGACGCCATCAAGACGACGGAGTCGTTGGTCGACATGCAGCCGTCGGAGTCGAGCCGGTCGAAGGTCACCCGGGTCGCGGCCCGCAGGGCGGCGTCGGCCATGGCGGTCGAGACGTCGGCGTCGGTCGTGAGGAAGACGAGCATGGTGGCGAGCCCGGGTGCGAGCATTCCGGCGCCTTTCGCGATCCCGCCGACCGACCAGCCTTCGCCTTCGACGACGGCTGACTTTGCGACCGTAGTCGGTGGTCATGATGGCCTGGGCTGCGGCGCTCACCGCCGTCGCGGGCTCAGCTCGCCGTACGCGCGGTCTCGACACCGCCCAGGAGAGCCGCCTCGTCGTTGAGATGGCCGATCAGGCCGGTCGAGCAGACCACGACCTCGATCGGCGCGCAGCCGGCCAGCTTCGCTGCCAGCTCCGCCGTCGCGTGCGTGAGCTGGAAGCCGGCTGGCCCGGTGTAGCAGTTGGCGCCTCCGGAGTTGGCGACGACCACCTTGGCGTGGCCGTCCCTCAGCACCTGCTCGCTCCAGAGCACCGGGTTGGCCCGGCAGCGGTTGGTCGTCCACACTGCCGCGGCTACATCGGAGGGGCCGGTGTTCACCAGGATCGCCGACGTCCTTCGCACCGGATGGCTTGAGCCCTGCTGCCACGCCGGCGGCCACGAACCCGGCGGGACGGGTGACCGTCATGGCGCCAGCCCGACCGTGCTCAGGCCCGATGATCTCGTCGAAGCCCAGTGCGAGGTTCATGCACTGGATGGCCCCGCCCGCCGTGCCCTTCGTCAGGTTGTCGATGGCACCGATCGCGACCAGCCGCCCGGATCGCTTGTCCACCGTCACCTGCAGCTGGACGCAGTTGGAGCCGAGAACCGACTTGGTCTGGGGCCAGACTCCGGCCGGTAGCAGCTGCACGAATGGCTCCTTCTCGTAGGCACCGAGATACACGTCGGCGACCTGCTCCCGTCAACCCCGGGCTCGAGGGGGGCCGACACCGTCGCGAGGATGCCGCGGGGCATGGGTGCAAGCACGGGAGTGAAGCTGACCGCCACGGGCCGGTCCGTGAGCGTCGCGAGATTCTGCTCTATCTCAGGGGTGTGCCGGTGGCTGCCGACCGCGTAGGCGGAGACTGATCCCATCACCTCGGTCGCGGTCAGGTGCGCCTTGGCCGCCTTGCCCGCGCCCGACGTACCCGAGACGGCGACGACGACGACGGCCGCAGGGTCGACGAGCCTGGCCCTGACCGCCGGCGCCAGGGCAAGAGTCGACACGGTCGGGTAACAGCCGGGTACGGCGACCCGTCGGGCTCCGGCGAGTAGCTCACGCTGACCCGGCAGCTCGGGCAGGCCGTAGGGCCACGCGCCCGCCCGGGTACCGCCGTAGAAGGCGGCCCAGTCGTCGTCGCTCGTCAGCCGGAAGTCGGCGCCGCAGTCGATCACCACGGTGTCGGCGCCCAGCTGCCCCGCGATCCGCGCCGACGCCCCGTGAGGCAAGGCAAGGAACACGACGTCATGGTCGACCAGAGCACCGACCTCCGTGGGCAGCAGGGTCCGGTCACGGAGCGGGCCGAGTTGCGGGTGGTGGGTGCCCAGCGATGTACCCGCGCTGGAGTCGGCCGTGAGCGCTCCGATCGTCGCCTCCGGATGGCCGACCAGCAGCCTGAGCAGCTCTCCCCCGGCGTATCCCGAGGCGCCGGCGACGGCGATCCGCACAGTCATGCGCATGAGTATTCCAATGTCTGCAGATTTATGCAAACTGTGCGGGAGCTACCCCGTTCGTCGACCAACGGCCCGAAAGTCGCGTGCAGGAGTGGTGGGAGCTGACGAGTGGCCCCCGGGCGGCACCGTCGGCGCCGAGACGTCAATCCGGCGTCCGACACTCCGACAGATGAGGGCCGTGAGTGACGTGTCGGCGTGGGCTACGGTCGGACCACCGCCCGGCAAGCCATCTGCCTGGCATGAGGAGGAACTACGTGAGGACCCACTACAGCTCTGGCTGGGTCGCCTCTCGCTCGCGCCTCACCATGACGCCTCACGTCGACGACGACGAGGACGTAACCCCGGAGCTCGCGGACATCCGACGGCTGGCGCGCCGCGTGGTGCGCAGATCCGTGCGGGCGGCGAGAGCCGACGAGCAGACCACCTTGTCGTCGATCCTGCGCGACCACCTCGGCGGCGCAAGCGTGGAGCGCGCCGTGGTCGAGGAGGTGTGGCCGCAGTACGAGCACGTCAACGTCCAGGCCGGTCTCGACGCATGGCTGCGTGAGCCGGCGATCGAGTCCACGCTGGTCGGCGTGGTCGACTTCCAGCACCAGGAGTTCGGGCTGGCCGAGCTGCTGTCCGGCCGCGGCCACGGCTACGGGCCGAGACCGGGCAACGTGGCGCGCACCAACCTCGCGTGCGGTCCCGACGGGGAGGTCGCCGCGTGTGTCCGCTGCGGCCTGTACCTGACCAGCGAAGGCGCCGCTCGCGCGGCGGTGCTGCTTCGGGGAGGGGACCGCCACGAGCCAGTCACCATCCAGGTCGTCGCCACCGACGACGCCTACGCGGCCCGGACCGCCGCGGGAATCAGGGAGCAAGCGGTCGTCCACAACGTGTTCCGCAAGCAGGTGCTGTCGTTCGGCGGCGAGGTGTTCGGGCACGGCGAAACGCTTCTGACCTTCCACCGCAGACCGGTCATGGACATCAGCCAGCTGATCATGCCCGCCGAGACGCTGACCGCTGTCCAGCGCCAGGTCGTCGACGTCGCCCGGCACAAGGACCGGCTGCTGGCGGCAGGTCAGCATCTCAAGCGGGGTCTGCTGCTGTACGGACCGCCCGGCACCGGCAAGACCCACACCGTGCGGTACCTCACCGGCAGTCTCACCGAGACGACGGTGATATCCCTGACCGGGGGTGCTCTGCATCTCATCGCTGAGGCGTGCTCGGTGGCACGCGCCCTTCAGCCGGCGATGCTGGTGGTCGAGGACGTCGACCTGATCGCGGAGGACCGCGGTATGCACCCCGGCCAGCATCCGATGCTGTTCCAGCTGCTCAACGAGATGGACGGCCTGGCCGAGGACGCCGACGTCCTCTTCGTGTTGACCACCAACCGCGCCGACCTGCTCGAGCCGGCCCTGGCCGCCCGGCCGGGGCGGGTCGACCAGGCGGTCGAGCTGACGATGCCCGACCTCGACGCACGGCGCAGGCTGTTCGAGCTGTACCGCGGCGGGCTGCAGATCGACATGAGCGGCCTGGACGGCGTGCTCGCCCGGACCGAAGGCGTCACGGCGTCGTTCCTCAAGGAGCTGATGCGCCGCGCGGCGGTCCTCGCGGCGGCGGACGCCGACGGTGACGACGCGCCCCTTGCCGTGTCGGCGGGACACCTGGAGGCCGCGCTGGACGAGCTGCTCGACACGCGCAACGCGATGACTCGGGTGCTGCTCGGCGCCGAGCGGCCAAGCGCGCCACCGATCTTGGGTGGACCGTCGCCAGTCGCCGTACCCGGGCTGGCACCTTAGTCGAGCTGAGCCTTCCCCCCCCCCCCCCCCCCCCCCCCCCCCCCTCCCCTCCCTCCCCCCCTCCCCTCTCGCCCCCGCCGCCCCCCCCCACCCCCCTGTCCCCCGCTTTCCCCCTCTGCCTCGCCGCACTCCCCGCGTCCCCCCCTCTGAGCTCGGTGCGGTCGTGATGGGATCCACGGCCGCGGCCATCGGGGCCATGGTGGCCGCGCCGACCGCTTCGCCGGCCACGCTGCCTGCCGCGCTTTCCGTCTGCAACGGCAGGATCGCCTACGGCCACGTTCGGCCATCGTTCAGACATCGTCACGATGAATCCCGACGGGAGTGGGCGGCGTCGGGTCACCGACAAGTGGACAATGACCCCGCGTACGCCCGAGCCAACCGGATCGTGTACGCCAGATTCGACGCCATGCCTACACCCAGATCTTCACGTCACATCACACCGGTCGTCGCGCAGTCACCGACCGCCCCGCTTCCCGCGGCCCGGTGTTTCCCGGCGCGTCGCCTACACTCACCTACGGCTCTCGATCCCCTACCACCGGCAGCGGCAGTCTCGCACCACACCGCATTGACGTACCCCCGTGGCTCCTCACGGCCGGATCGCCTACACTCGACCTGCGCACTTACATCGCCACGTCCGCCCACCCCCACCGTCACGCACCGCGCACCCGCCCGCGTTCCCCCGCGTCGCCTACGTGTCTTCCCCCGCGCGCGGGCTTTCACGTCCCCCCCCCCGCCGCTCACCCACCTCGTGACCCCCTCGTGTCCCCCGCGTCGCGTTCGCCGCTTCCCCACACACGGATCTTCACGTCCCACGTGGTCGTCTCGCTCCCCCCCCCCTCCCTTCTGCGTTCGGGATCCCTGACGACCGGCAGCGGAAGTCCTCAGACCCTTTTTCCTTCCCCTTCTCTCCCACCCGGCTGGCGCTGTACCGCGCTCACCCGGTCGCTGGCAGCCGCGACGGCCGCCTCGACCGCGACCCTGACCTCCTTCTCGGTGAGGGTGCGGTCCGGTGCCCTGAACCGGAGCGAGAACGCGAGCGACTTCTTCCCGGCGCCGACCTGCTCACCGGTGTACACGTCGAACAGCCGCAGCGACTCCAGCAGCTCGCCGGCGCCCGCGGTCAACGCGGCCGCGACGTCGGCTGCGCTGACGTCGACATCGACCACCAGGGCGACATCCTCCTTCCCGACCGGGAACGAGGACAGCGTCGGGCGCCGTGATCAACGACGCGTGCGCCATCAGCCGGT
The DNA here is from genome assembly GCA_963824115.1 of uncultured Actinomycetota bacterium. Taxonomy (GTDB): domain Bacteria; phylum Actinomycetota; class Actinomycetes; order Propionibacteriales; family Nocardioidaceae; genus DASQEH01. The sequence continues at coordinate 354,807 of CAWGOA010000007.1, read as the reverse complement.
CCAGGTCGAGCTCCGCGGCCGCCGACCGAGCCTGCACGCCGTACGCCGAGCACGCCCGGGGTGCAGCTCGCCCGCGTAGCCGATCAGCTCGTCACCGATGAGGACCTGCGCGCACCGGCCGGGGTGCCACGGGGCGACGGCACCGGCGACCACCGAGCTCGACACCGAGCGCCCGGCCCACACCGTGCGACAGGCCTCGATCGCATCGGCCCAGCCCGCCGGACGACCCGGCCCCCACCATCCGGCGGCTTCCGCAGCCCGCCGACCAGCACTGCGAGATGCAGCGGCTGGGCGGGCAGTGCGGCATCGAGCTCCTTCAGCTCATCGACGCTGGGGCGACGGTCGACGGCGAGCTGGCGGCGGCCGGCCGCTCTCCGGCCGGCCGGCAGGAACACCGCGCCCACCTCGAAAGCCCGAGGTCGGCCTGGCCGCGGCCGATGTTGCGCGCGAGCGTCTTCGAGCGAGGCCGGGCAGAGCGTCGTGCGCAGCAGCGGGTCCTGGTCCGAGAGCGGGTTGCGATCCACCCGGTATCGCCGCCCGGCGCGGGTCGTCGAGCGGCGTGCAGCCCGTCCCAGTCGGCTCGCCGACGAACGGGAAGGTGAGCGCCTCGACGTAGCCCGCACCGGCGAGCGCGAGGCCGACCCGGCGGCGGAGCTGCTGGCGCGGGGTCAGGCCGGCGCCCGGCCGGCGCGACAGGCAGCACGCTGGGCACCTTGTCATAGCCGACGAGCCGGACGACCTCCTCGACGAGGTCATAGGGGTCGCTGATGTCCGGACGCCACGGCGGGGGTCGGGTGCCACGAGTCTCCGGTCACCTCGACAGTCGCAGCCGACCGCGGCCAGTGCAGAGGCTCGACCGTGCGTCGTCGACCTCGATCGCGGACCAGCGCCGCGGGAAGCGTGATCGGCATGCTGATCGGGTCGGCGGCGATCTCGGCGGCGAGCCCGGTCGCGGTCGGGACGATCGTGCCCCCGCCGAACTCGACCAGCAGACCGGCCGCGCGGGTCGCAGCGGCGAGGCCGATCGTCGGGTCGACGCCCCGCTCGAACCGACGGGACGCCTCGCTCGGCAGCTTGTGCCGGCGGGCGGTGCGAGCGACCGACACCGGGTCGAAGTTGGCCGCCTCGAGCACCACCTGTGTCGTCGCTGCTCGATCTCGGTCGACTCGCCGCCCATCACGCCGGCGAGCCCGATGGGCCCGAGTCGTCGGTGATGAGCAGATCCTCCGGGTCCAGCTCGCGCCGCACGCCGTCCAGGGTCGTCAACCGCTCACCATCGGCGGCGCGCCGGACGACGATCCCACCAGCGAGTCGGTCTGCGTCGTAGGCATGCAGCGGCTGCCCGAGCTCCAGCATGACGTAGTTCGTGACGTCGACGGTCAGGGAGATCGGACGGATGCCGGCGAGCTGCACCCGTCGAGCCAGCCATGGCGGCGATCGGCGCCGAGGGGTCGACGCCCTGCACGGTGACCGGGCGAAAGCGCGCACCCGACGGGTCGTCGATCCGTACCGGGTACCCGTCGCCGACGGTCGGGGCCGTGACCCCGTTCACCGGATCGTTGAAGGCCACACCGTAGGCGATCGCCGTCTCGCGGGCGACGCCCCGCAGGGACAGCGCATAGGCGCGGTCGGGGTTGATCTCGAGCTCAATGACAGAGTCACGCAGGCTGCAGCGCCTCAGCCGCGTCGGCACCCACCTCCGCGAGGTCAGGCGGCCAGGACGAGGATGCCGGCATGGTCGTCGCCCAGGCCGAGCTCGCGCTCCGAGCAGATCATCCCGTCGGAGATATGGCCGTACGTCTTGCGCCGCCCGATCTCGAAGCCACCCGGCAGCACCGTGCCCGGTAGCGACACCGACAACCAGGTCACCGACCGCGAAGTTCAGTGCGCCGCACACGATCCCACGTGGCTCGCCCGTACCGACGTCGACCTGGCACCAGCGGATGGTCTTGCCGTTCGAGTGCGTCTCGTCCTCGTACTCGAGGACCCGTCCGACCACCAGCGGGCCGGACACCTCGGCACCGACCTCGTCGATGGCCTCCAGCTTCAGCCCGAGCATGGTGAGCCGCGCGGCGACGTCGTGGACCGACGCGTCCGGCGGGATCTGGACGTGGTCGCGCAGCCACGAGAACGGCACCCGCATCAGAGCTCCATCCCGAACGGCGACCGTGAACCGTACGTCGCCCTCGACCAGGTCGCGCATGTCGCTGATGCCGTTGCGGATCATCAGCGTGCGGTCGATGCCCATCCCGAACGCGAACCCGCTGTACAGGTCGGGGTCGACGCCCGCGGCGACGCAGGACCCGGGGGTTGACGATGCCGCAGCCACCCCACTCGATCCAACCCTCGCCACTGCAGGTGCGGCAGGTCAGCTGGTCGGGCTCGCGAGCCTGGCATACGAAGCACAGGACGTCCATCTCGACGCTGGGCTCGGTGAAGGGGAAGTACGACGGCCGGAACCGGGTCACGCTACCCGGCCCGAAGATCTGGGACGCGAAATGGTCCAGGGTGCCCTTGAGGTGTCCCATCGTGATGCCGCGGTCGACGGCCAGCCCCTCCACCTGGTGGAACACCGGGGAGTGGCTGGCGTCGAGCTCGTCGGTCCGGAACGTGCGGCCCGGACATATCACGTACATCGGCAGGTCGCGCGACAGCAGGCTGCGCATCTGCACCGGCGACGTGTGCGGCCGCAGCACCAGACCGGCCCGCGCGGCTCCAGGAAGAAGGTGTCCTGCATCGTCCGGGCCGGATGATCGGGAGCCATGTTCAGCGCGTCGAACGTCATCCACTCGGCCTCGACCTCCGGGCCTTCGGCCACCGACCAGCCCATGGCGACGAAGATGTCGCAGATCCGCTCGGGGATCGTGGTCATCGGGTGCCGGGCACCCCGCGGGTCCCGGTCGTACGGCAGCGTCACGTCGACGCGCTCCTCGGCGAGCAACGTGGACTCGCGCTCGGCCTCCAGTACCGCCGTACGGGCCGTCAGCGCCTCGCTGACCGCCCGGCGGGCCGCACCGACCCGCATGCCCGGCCTCCTTGCGCGCCTGCGGCGGAAGCGCCCCGATCTCCCGGTTCGCCAGCGCGAGCGGCGACCGGTCCCGCGACGTGGTCGACCCGGACCTGCTTCGACCCGTCCAGGTCCGCGCGGCGTCGATCGCGGCGATCGCCTCGTCCCGGACGCGCGCGACCTCGTCGGCGTGCAGTGGTGTCACCTCCACCGGGTCGTAGTCGGTGTTCGGGCCGGACATCATCGCCTCTCGCTGTCCCGAGGTGTCGACGCACGCCGGCGGTCGATCGGTGTGACGGCGGGCGTCTCACGCGAAGCCGTTCCAGGCCGCGCACTACCGGCGCTTCGCCGGCGTGCGCTCAGCCGATCAGGCCGGTCGGCCCTGCGGAAGCAGCGACGCGCATCCGTGCGCCGCCGACGGCGAGGTCTCGATGCTGACCGCGCCACCGTGGGCGGCGACGATCCCGCCCACGATGTAGAGGCCGAGGCCGGAGCCGCCCGCCGGCCGTGCTTCCAGAACTTCGTGAAGACCCGGGGCCGGATGGCCTCGTCGATCCCGTCGCCGGCGTCGTCGACGATCAGCTCGGCGCCGCCGCGCGCTGCCGGTCGACGCCGACCCGGACTTCCCCGTCGCCGTGCTTGATCGCGTTCTCGACCAGGTTTGCGACGATCTGCGCCAGCTTGTCCTTGTCGACCCAGATGCGCGGCCTCGGGTCGCCGTCGGACCGCACGATCGCGCGGCCGTTGGTCGCGACAGCGGTCTCGACCTGCCGGCGCAGGACGGCCTCGGCGACGTCGACCGGCTCCTTGCGGATCGTGAGCCGCCCGGAGTCGATCCGGGCCACGTCGAGCAGCTCCGACGATCAGCCGGGTGAGCCGGTCGGCGTCCGCGTCGACCGTCCGCAGCATCAGCAGACGCTGAGAGTCGGTGAACCGGTCCCAGTTCGACAGCAGCGTCGACGTGAAGCCCTTGACACCGGTGAGCGGGGACCGGAGCTCGTGCGCGACGGTGGCGACCAGGTCAGACCTCTCCCGGTCGACGTACTGCCGCGCCCGCGCGTCGCGTACCGCGACAGCGCGACAGTCCGACCACGCCGCCGGGCCGGTCCCGGTGCAGCCGGCCGGTGACGAGGACCTCCCGACCCGACGCGGTACGCCACGACGACTCGAGCAGCAGCGTTGCGGGTCTGGACAGGCCGCCGTACGGCCTGACGCAGTCCACCCAGTCCTGGCCGTCGAGGTTCTGCAGGGCCATCACCTCAGCCAGGCTGGAGCCCGGGATCTCCGCGTCGACCTCGAGCAGTCGCAGCGCCGCGGCTGTTCACCTCGACGACGACGCCCTCGGCGTCCGCGACGACGAGCCCGTCGGGCAGCAGGTCGAGTAACCCGCGGCTCGGCGAGGTCCGACACGGCACCTCCCCCGAAGTCGACTGTGCTCACCGAGCAGGTTACGCCTGGTGGGTCTGGCCGTCGCGCGTGCGTCACGTGTCGCTGCTCGCGAGCCGAGCGCGTACAGGCACAAGGCCGCCGCGGTGGCGAGGTTGAGGCTCTCGGCCGCTCCGTAGATGGGTACCCGGACGACCTGGTCGGCCAGCGCGATCGACGTCGGCGGGCAGCCCCCAGGCCTCATTGCCGAACAGCCAAGCGGTCGGTCTGCGCAGCGACTCGGCGTCGAGCTCGTCGAGGCAGACGATCGCCGGCTCCGTCAGCGGCCAAGATGACGAGCCCGGCGGCCTTGAGCACGCCGACGGTGTCCTCGACGGACGGCGCAGCGACGAGGGCTGGTGGAACAGCGAGCCGGCGCTGGCTCTGACGGCCTTCGGGTTGTAGGGGTCGACCGAGGTACCGGCCAGCACGACGGCGTCGGCGCCCGCCGCGTCGGCGCACCTGATCACCGTGCCGGCGTTGCCGGGATCACGGACGTTCGCGCAGACGCAGACGAGCCGGGCGTGTGCGCCAATCCAGGTCCGTCAGCGACGACGTCGACGGCATGGCAGACCGCGACCACGCCCTGCGGGGACCTGGCGTCGGTGAGGCTTGCGAGGGCGCCATCATCGGCCAGGTGCCAGTCGACAGCGCTCCGCGACGCCGACCGCTCGAGCTCGCTGTGGCGGGCCGTCGCGGCCGGGGTCGCGAAGACCTCGACGACACAGCCGGGCCTTCGCAGCGCTTCGCGCACCGCCTGCGGTCCCTCAGCGAGGAAGAGCCGATCGGAGACGCGGTATGCCCGCTGGGTCAGCCGTCGCGCCGCCTTGACCCGCACGGACCGCGCCGTCATCGCCTCGGGCCGGCGTCATGGCCGGACGCTCCGTGCGGCACCGAGTCGATCAGGCGTTGGCCGTCTCCGCCGACGCCGCCTGCGCGGGGACGTGCGCCTTGGCGATCTCGACGAGCTGCGCGAACGCGCCCGGGTCGTTGACGGCCAGGTCGGCCATGATCTTGCGGTCGACCTCGACCCCGGCCACCCGCAGGCCCTGGATGAACCGGTTGTAGGTCATGCCGTTGGCCCGGGCCGCCGCGTTGATCGCGCTGGATCCAGAGCTTGCGGAACTCGCCCTTCTTCGCGCGGCGGTCGCGGTAGCTGTACACCAGCGAGTGGGTGACCTGCTCCTTGGCCTTGCGGTACAGCCGGGAGCGCTGACCGCGGTAGCCGGCTGCGCGCTCGAGGGTCTCCCGGCGCTTCTTGTGGGCGTTGACTGCCCTCTTGACGCGTGCCACGTGTTACTCCTTGGAGGTGCTGTGTGTCGTTCGGCGGGATGAGGCGATCGTTGGCTACCGGCCGAGGAGCCTCTTGATCCTCTTGGTGTCGGCGGGCGCCACCTCGACCGTTCCGGTCATCCGGCGGGTCACGGTCGACGGCTTCTTCTCGAGGTTGTGGCGCTTGCCGGCCTTCTGGCGCACGATCTTGCCCGAGCCCGTGATCTTCACACGCTTGCTGATACCTGAGTGGCTCTTCATCTTCGGCATGGGGTCCGCATCTCTCGCTTCGGTGCGTCCGCCCGGTGGGCAGACGCTGGGGTCTCGTCGGTGGTCACATGTCCAGGTCGATGTTCTCGGAGCGCCGCCGCTCCCTCTTGGGCTCGTGTCTGGCCGCCTCCGACCGGGTCGTGCGCTCGGCGTGCTCGAGGTCGCGGTCCGCGTCGCGGGCGGCGGCCTTGCGGTCGCGCTCGGCGCGTACCTCGGCCTTGGCCTCGGACTTCTTCTTGTGCGGGCCGAGCACCATGATCATGTTGCGGCCGTCCTGCTTCGGCGACGACTCGACGAACCCGAGCTCCTCGACGTCGCCGGCCAGGCGCTGGAGCAGTCGAAACCCGAGCTCGGGCCGGTGCTGCTCGCGTCCTCGGAACATGATCGTGATCTTGACCTTGTCGCCGGCCTTCAGGAATCGCACGACGTGACCCTTCTTGGTCTCGTAGTCGTGGGCGTCGATCTTGGGGCGCAGCTTCATCTCTTTGATGATCGTGTTGGTCTGGTTACGGCGTGTCTCGCGTGCCTTCTGGGCGTTCTCGTACTTGAACTTGCCGTAGTCCATGAGCTTGCAGACCGGGGGGCGAGCCGTCGGGGCGACCTCGACCAGGTCGAGGTCGGATTCGGTGGCCAGGCGGAGGGCGTCGTCGATCCTGACGATGCCGACCTGCTCACCGTTGGGTCCGACGAGGCGCACCTCGGGAACTCGGATGCGGTCGTTAACGCGAAGCTCTGTGCTGATGGGTCCTCCAGTGTGTGATGCGATGAATGAGTCACGGTCGGCGGCCATGAAAAACAAAAATGGCCTCCGCGCCGTCCTGCACGGAAGCCACCAGCATGCCCGGGTTTGCTGGGCATGGCGAGACAATTGCCTCGCGACCTGACCCGACGGCTTGCGCCGATGCGGGTGGGAGGTGGCCTCCGCTTGTACCCTGTCGAACACCGCCGGTAAGGGTGGCATTCCCGTCGTACGACGGCGAGGACAGGTTGGTCGGGTCCAACGCTACCAGCCCCGGTCGGCTCCCGTCACATTCTCGCGAGACGTCACCGGCGGCCTGGTTTTGCCGGCGTGTCGCGCACGGATCGACGTCTCGGCGGAGTCTCGAGCCGCTCTGGCCCGTCGATCGGCCGTGCCAGGATGTGCGCGTGAGCGGCAGTACCGACGAGGTGGCGCCGCTCGTCGACGCGCTGCTGGCGGGCGGCTCGCGCCTCGGCTCGACCCGGCTGCTCTGTATCGACGGGCCGGCAGGCTCGGGCAAGACGACGCTCGCCGACCTGGTCGAGGCGGAGTTACGAGCCGCCGGCCGCAGCGTCGCCACGCTGCACATGGACGACTTGTACGACGGCTGGAGCGGCCTGCGGCCGGACCTCGAGCCGCGTCTCCTCAGCCAGGTGTTCGTGCCGCTGGCGGACGGCCGCCCGGCCCGCTGGCAGCGCTACGACTGGCACGCACAGCGCTTCGACGGGTGGACCGAGCTCGCCCCGCCCGACGTCCTCGTCGTCGAGGGCTGCGGCTCCGGCTCGCGCGCATACGCGCCGTACCGCACCCTGCTGGTCTGGATCGAGGCAGACCTCGACGTGCGACTGCGACGAGGCGTCGAGCGCGACGGACCCGATGTACTCCCCTACTGGCTCGCGTGGATGGAGCTCGAGGCTGCGCATTTCGACCTCAACGGCACGCGCGAGGCAGCCGACGTCACGGTTTCGGGGCAATGACCCGCTCGAAGGTCGCCGTCCGGCTCTCGACCCGGTACCCGTAGCGCTCGTACAGCCCGAACGCACCCGTCGGGTTGGCCGTGTCGACGTCGAGCGAGGACTCGTCGTAGCCGTGCGCCGAGTACTCGCGAGCCGCGTGGCTGAGGAGCGCGCTCGCCAGGCCGCGCCCCCGGTACGGACGCCGCACGCCGAGCTTCGCGAGGTACGCCTCTCGCCGCCCGGTGACCGCCGCGTTCGCCTCGAACTCGCTCGTCAGGAGATAGCCGACCACCGTGCCGGGCTCGGCGTCGTCGACCACGACCCACGACAGCTCCGGCCTGGAGTTCTTGGTGCCGTCGACCCATTGCTCCCACATCGCGTCCGACCAGGGCAGGAAGCCCCAGTGATCGGCGAACGCGTCGTTGTGCGCGTCCCGGGTGGCGTCGGACCACGTTCGGTCGTACGCGTGGACCGTCAGCCCGCCTGGCCATACCGGCGGCGGGGCGGGCGCGGGAAGGCTGACGCGCATGACCGCCGACCAGTTGACCTGCCGGAAGCCGTGAGCCTCCAACAGCGCGACCTGGGCCGCGTTGCGCAAGAAGCCGAGCGAGTGGATCCGCGCCTCGAGCGCCACGCTTCGGCCGCGCTGGATCGCCACGCATCGGTCGACGATCCAGTCAACCAAGGCCGTGCCGAGGCCCGCTCCCCGCCGCTCGGGATCGACGGCGCACTCGGCCTGGACGCGGAGGTACGACCCGGCGCCGTCGCGGGGTCGTACACCGGCGAAGGCGACCATGCGGGTGCCGTCGAACGCCGCAATCCGGTCCTCGATGCCCGCTGCGGGGTCGTGCAGCTCCTCGAGCAGGTCGTCGGTGTCGAAGCTCTCGCCCGTCTGGTCGACCACCTCGGCTGCGGCCAGCAACCGCTGCCACGCGGCGACGTCGTCGGGGGTCAGCGGGCGCCAGGCGAGATCCATGGCGGACACCCTAGAGGCCACGGGGCGGCGCCGCTCCCGATTTCTCGGTCGCAAGAAGTGCTCCGACGACCCCCGCATGGAGCCACCTGGCCAGCCGAGACTCAGAACGTCGCGGTGTGCGAGAGTTCCGCCATGAACTCTCCTTCCGGGCCAGGCGGTCGTGTTGCGCAGTGGCGGCTACGAGGCCGAGGTAGTCGAGGTCGGCGCCGGTCTCCGCTCGCTGCGCAAGGACTCGCGCGACGTCGTCGCCGGCTACTCGGCCGACGAGATGAGCTCCGGCGGACGGGGCCAGATCCTGCTGCCCTGGCCGAACCGCGTCGAGGACGGCCGCTACGACTTCTCCGGCGAGACCCAGCAGCTTCCTCTGAGCGAGGCGTCGACGCACAACGCCATCCACGGCCTCACCCGCTGGGTCAACTGGCAGCTCGCGTCGCAGTCGGCGACGCACGCCGTGTGGACGTACCGGCTGCATCCCCAGTCCGGGTACCCGTTCATGCTCGATCTGTCCGTCGACTACACGCTCTCCGAGGCTGGGCTGCGCGTGGATATCTCGGCAGCCAACGCCGGCTCGGAGCCTGCGCCGTACGGGCACGGGGTCCACCCCTATCTGACCGTCGGCCGCCGCATCGATGGCTGCGAGCTGACGCTGCCCGCGTCGACCCGCTGCGAGGTCGATGCCCGGGGGCTGCCCGGGCCAGCCGGAGCCGGTCGCGGGCGGGCCGTACGACTTCGGCGCCGCCACGGCTGATCGGCGACACCGTGCTCGACCACCCGTTCAGCGGCCTGCCAGGAGACGGCGTCGCGACCACCGTCATCCTGCGCGACCCGGACTCGGGCCGGACCGCCACGTTGACCGCCGATGCGGCGTACTCGTGGGTACAGGTCTTCAGCGGTGACACCCTGCCGACGGCGGCACGTGAGTCGCTGGCGGTCGAGCCGATGACCTGTCCCCCTGAACGCCTTCCGGTCGGAGGTCGACCTGGTGGTTCTCGAACCCGGTCAGACGCACACCGACCGGCTTCTCGATCAGCTGAGCTCCAGCAGCTGGACTCGATCAGCGGCCGGCGGCCGGTACCCGGTCGGGTCGTCGCCGAGGTCGACGATGGCCGCGACCGGGCCACCTCCGTCGGGGCCCTGGTGCGCGGCCGAGACCGACACGAAGACCGCAGGGTCGCCGGTGACCGCGGCGGTGACGCCGCCGACGGTCGCCTTGATCTGGCGGTGCCAGTGCACGTCGGAGTCGTCGAGCATGGCGTTGCGGCGCCCGTGTACCTGGCCGTCTTGGGACACCTCGCACTTGAGGAAGACGTTGACCAGGCGGCCGTCGAGGTCGCTTACGTGCGGTCGCTCCGGCAGGTCGAGGCCCGCGTCGCGGATCGCCGCCCAGATGCCGTCGGAGTCGAGTGCGTCCTTCATCACCGAGTGGCCCACCCGGTAGCGGCCGCCGACGCCGCGGGCGTTGCCGACGACGACGACCTGGGCCTGGTCGAGCTCCACGCCCGACGAGCAGGACGCGACGGCCGAGAACAGGTCCCGGTTGTGCATCACGTCCTCGTCGCCCGGCATGTCGATCTCGCCCAGCGCGACCGCGACGCCCAGCGCGGTACATCCGTTGGACAGGTCCATCGACTGGTGCGTCTCCTCGGTCCAGACCGTCTTGCCGCGGGACTTGGCGTCTCGGATCGTGTGGATCGTGAGCAGGGGCGTCTTCGTCTGCACGTAGTGGACGTCGGCGACGTCGGTGATCCCGGCGCGCTCCATGGCCGCCTTGACCGCGTCGGCGACCTTGGAGATCATCGCGACCCTACCGATGTCCTCCGGGTACAGCTTCTCGCTCATCGCGAAGCCCGACGGTGAGGCGCGGCTCGTCGGTCGGTTCGACCTCGTCGTCCGCCGACCGTGGCGAAGATCGTGGCGTGCGGGCTGATCACGCCGTCGGTGCCGCCCGACCACACGATCGGGCACCTGCATCGACGTCGTCGGCCGACCTGGTGCCCGTCGCGACGAGCACCTCGCGGAACGCCCGGTCGGCGATGATCCGCGTGTAGTCGTTGACCCCGCCGTTGCCCTCGGTCTTGCCGATGACGGCGACGACCCGGTCGGGCTCGATGACGTGGTCCTCGATCAGCCTGGCCAGCCCGCTCGCGTCGGAGACGTGCTCGATCGCGACCTTGCGGACCTCGATGGGCTGTGGCATGGATGCTCCTGTCACGTCTGCGGTTTCGTGGTCGGGTACGACGCGGGTACCGGATCTCGCATGCACGCCGTCGACGATGCGGGACCAAGCTCGTGATCACCCCTGGGCGGCCGGCGGACTCGACGAACCGGCAGACGGCGTCGACCTTCGGTCCCATCGAGCCGCTCGCGAACTGGCCGTCGGCCTCGAGCCGGCGCAGTCTGCGCGACCGTGAGCCGGCCGATCGGCCGCTCCTCGGGCTGTACCGTAGTCGGTCATCGCCGAGTCGACGTCGGTGGCGATGACGAGCTGGTCGCAGCCGAGCACGCCAGCAAGGATCGCTGCGCCGAGGTCCTTGTCGATCACGGCCTCGACGCCCCGCAGCGAGCCGTCCTCGTCGCGAACCACCGGGATGCCACCGCCGCCGTTGGCGACGACGACGAAGCCTTGGTCGACGAGGCACGGCGACCGCCGCGGCGTCGAGTATCTCCTGTCGGCCGCGGTGACGCCACCACGCGCCGCCATCCCCGCTCGCCGCGGTCCTCGAAGCGCTGACCGTGCCGGATCAGCGGCTCCGCCTCGTCTCGGGTCAGGTAGCGGCCGATGGGTTTCGTGGGCGTTCCGAACGCCGGGTCGTCGCGTCGACGAGGGTGCGGGTCACGACGGTGGCGGTCCGTCGCCGTACTCCGCGGGAGGCCAGTGCGTCGTCGAGCGCGTTCATCACGATGAAGCCGAGCGTGGCCTGGGTCTGCGCGACGCACCAGTCGAGCGGCATCGGAGGCACGACCGCCGCGGCGAGCTCGTTCTTCACCAACAGGTTGCCGACCTGGGGGCCGTTGCCGTGCGTGAGCACCACGTCGACCCCGCCGGCGACGAGCTCGGCGACGGCTGCCATCGCCACTTTGGCCGCTGCGATCTGGTCCTGCGCGCGGACTCGCCCGTCGGGGGCGGCCATCGCGTTGCCGCCCAGGGCCACGAGACCTTCATGTCCGCCGTACCCTCATGCCCGTCCGTACCTTCATGCCCGCCGTACGCCCGTCGACGCCATGGCCCGACCCTACCCATCTCGCCGACACGTCACCGGCGGCCCAGAATTGCCGGTGTGTCGGCCGCCGTTTGACGTCTCGCGGCTAGAGCAGGTCAACGTCGGCGAAAGTACGGCCGCCCGAGAGCCGCGGCGTACCCGGGTCCTCGGTCGAAGAACGGGTCGCCGTCGCGCGCGATCCGCTCGGCCCGCTCTTCACGTAACCGCAGCCGGAGCTCGTCCGACGCTGCGACATCCACCACCAGGTCGTACCGAGACGTCAATTCGCTGCGCGACACGCCGGAGATTCTGGGCCGCCTGTGACGTGTCGGCGGAGAGGAGGACGCCGTAGTCGGCGGCGGCACCGGCGACGGACACCTTGCCCCACGCAACGTCCCGGGCGACCTCGTCGTACGGCCGGTCGAACGGGTCCCCCCAGCCGCCGCCCCCTGTCGTCCGGATCCGGATCACCTCGCCGGCGGCACACGAACTCGGCGTCCGCCAGCGCGTCCACCGTCCGCTCCTGACGGCCCGCCGACGCCGATCGTGACCTCGAACGACCGGCCCGCCCGGCCGCCGCGTACCCCCCAGCACGCGAGGATCGACCGGTCGGCGATCGACATGAAGTGCGCGTCGCGGAGCATCCGGATGTGCTTCTCGTACCCGCAGCCGCCCCGGTACCGCCCCGCGCCGCCGGAGTCGACCGCCAGTCCGAGCTGCTCCACGACGAACGGGAACCGGCTCTCGCTGAACTCGGTCGGCAGGTTGCGGGAGTCCGGTACGACGTGGATCGTGTCCTCGCCGTCGGCGTAGTGGCGCCCGCCGGAGCCGCCGCCGAGCACCTCGCGCATCAGGTACGGCGCGCCGTCGACGTCGTCGCCGTACACCCCGGTGTAGCGGATCGTCTCCTGGTCGGCCGGCATCCGCCCGTCGACCGCCTTGGCGAGCGCGCCGGCGAGTACTCCGAGCAGCCGGAGGATGACGAACGTCCGGGCGTTCGTCGGGGCTGGGAAGACCGGCGTGAGGAGCGTGCCCGGAGGCGGGAACCGCATCTCGATGAGCGGGACGACCCCCTCGTTGACGTCGAGCTCGGCCATCCGTTCGGGACTGTCGGCGAGGTTGCGGAGGATCGGCGCCAGCCACTTCTTCAGGAAGTTCCCGTCCGCGTAGTCGCCGCAGTGGTTGATCGGGCCCCTCGCCTGCGGGCCGGTCCCGTCGAAGTCGATCACGAGCCGGCCGCCGTCGTCCGGCAGCTTGGTCAACGTGATGCGCTGCGCGTGGAGCCTCGGCGGGTCGACGCCGTCGTGCTCGGCGTAGTCCTCCCAGACATAGCTGCCGTCGGGGATCTTCGACAGGATCTCCCGCCGGAACGTCTCGGTCGTCTTGTCGAGGATCGCGTCGAAGCACGCCTCGACCTGGCCGAGCCCGTACCGGTCGAAGAGCTCGGTCATCCGCTGGGCGCCCATCAGGCAGGCCGAGCACTCCGCGTCGAGGTCGGCGGCGAGCGACTCCGGCATCCGCGAGTTGCGGGTCAGGATCGTCAGCGCCGGCTCGCACGGCACCCCCGCCGCCCAGAGCTTGATCGGCGGGACCATCAGCCCCTCCTCGAAGACCGAGGTGGCGTGTGACGGCATCGAGCCGGGTACCGATCCGCCGATGTCGTCATGATGGCCGAACGCCTGGACGAACGCCACGACTCGAGCCCCGCCGCCGTCGTCATGGAACACGGGAGCGGTGACGCACAGGTCCGGGAGGTGCCCGATGCCCCCCTCGGACAGGTACACGTCGTTGTGGAAGAAGACGTCGCCCGGCACCATCGCGTCGATCGGGTGGTCCCTCACGACAGGCTGCACGAGCGCGGAGTACGAGCGCCCGGTCAGCTTGCGCAGCCGTCGGTCGTGGATGCCGGCCCGGTAGTCGTGCGCGTCGCGGATCATCGGCGAGCGCGAGGTGCGGCCGATCGCGGTCTCGACCTCGAGCTCGACCGAGGCCAGGTAGCCCTCGACGATCTCGACCAGGACCGGGTCGACTGCTCCCGTCGTCACGCGGACACCCGCCCGATCACGAGGTTGCCGAAGTCGTCGACGTCCGCCGCGAAGCCCGGGTGCAGCGGCACGGTGGACGAGAACTCCTCGACCACCGCGGGACCGACCACCCGGTCCCCGGCCCCGAGGCGGCTGCGCTCGAAGCACGGGGTCTGTACCCAGTCGTCGAAGTACACCTGTGCGCGTGCCCAGCCGGGCCGTCTCAGCGCCATGGCCCCGTTGCACCCGCCGGACCTCGGGCCTGCGGATCGGCCCGACTCCGCTGACGCGCAGGTTGACCCACTCGACCTCCTGGCGCGGGTCGTCGCGGAAGTCGTACCCGTACAGCCGCCGGTGCTCGTCGTGGAAGGCTGCCGCGGCGCCTTCGGCGGCCTCGGCCGACAGGGCGCGAGACGGCAGGTCCACCCGCACCTCGAACGCCTGGCCGACGTACCGCAGGTCGGCCGTCACCTCGAAGCGTCGGCTGTCGACCGCGAAGCCCTCGCGTTGCAGGGCGGCGTCCGCCTGCGTCGCCAGCTCGTCGATCACCGACTGCAGGGCTGCCACGTCCAGCTTCGACTGTCGGGTCACGGCTGTCTGGACGTAGTCGTTGCGGACGTCGACGGTGAGCAGGCCGTACGCCGACAGGTTGCCGGGGTCTCGCGGCACGAGGACTCCTTTCAAGCCCCAACACGTCGACGAGCCGGCAGGCGAGCAGCGACCCGCTGCCGCCGAACGTCACCAGGTGGAAGTCGCGGACGTCGAGACCCCGCTTGACGGTGATCTGGCGCAGGGCGTTCGCCTGGTTCCAGGCCGAGATCTCCAAGATCCCGGCCGCGGCCGCCTCGGTACCGAGGCCCAGGCGCTCCGCCAGCGCGTCGACCCCGCGCCTGGCCAGGTCGACGTCGAGCGGCACCTCGCCGCCGAGCAGGTACGGCGGGATCCGGCCCAAGACCAGGTGCGCGTCGGTGATCGTCGGCTCCGTGCCCCCCGACCCGTAGCACATCGGGCCCGGCTCGGCCCCGGCCGAGCGTGGCCCCACCTTGAGCGTGCCCTCCGGGGACACCTCGGCGACCGACCCACCGCCGGCGCCGACCGTCACGACGTCGATCATGGGGATCTTGCTCGGGTAGCCGCCCACGGAGCCCTCGGTCGTCAGCGCAGGGCGACCGTCGACGACGACGGTGACGTCGGTGGACGTACCCCCGCCGTCGCAGGTGACGACCGACCCGTAGCCCGCGGCGTGCGCCACGACCGCAGCCCCGAGGGCCCCGGCCGCCGGCCCCGACAGCACCGTCGTGATCGGCTGGTGGACCACCTCGTCGGCCGACAGCACCCCGCCGTTGGACTTCATCACGTAGAACGGGACGTGCCGAGCCTTGTCGGAGACCCCGGTGGTGTAGCTGTCGAGTCGCGAGGTGACGGTGGCGACGTACCCGCGGATCGCCGGCTTCACCGCGGCATCGACGAGTGTGGTCACCGACCGCTCGTACTCGCGGTACTCGCGCAGCACGTCGGACGAGATCGACACGACAGCGTCGGGATGCACGCGCGCGATCACGTCGCGAAGGGCGAGCTCGTGCGCGGGGTTGGCGTACGAGTGCAGCAGGCAGACGCCGATGGACGTGATCTCGGCGTCGCGGAAGAACGCCGCCGCCGCCTCGGCCGACTCCTCGTCGAACGGCCTGATCTCGGAGCCGTCGAACGCCAGCCGCCCGCCGACCGTCTTGACCCGGTCTGCCGGGACGATCCGAGGCGGCTTGACCCAGAAGTACGAGTTGCCGTAGCCGTCGGGCACCGACTGCCGGGCGATCTCCAGCAGGTGGCGGTAGCCGTCGGTGGTGATGAACCCCAGGTCGTCGACCTTGCCCTCGAGGAGCCGGTTGGTGGCGACCGTCGTGCCGTGCGACACCGCGGTCAGCGCGTCGGCTTCGACGCCCAGCAGCGACAGCACCTTGTCGACGCCGGCCATGAATCCGACCGACGGGTCACCTGGCGTCGACGGCGTCTTGGTGGCCACCAGCTCGCCGCTGTCGGCGTCGACGGCCACGACGTCGGTGAACGTCCCGCCGGTGTCGATGCCGATCCTGATCCGGCGGGTCACGGAGCCTGGTGCGGCTTCGGCGCCCCTGCCCGTCGGTAGTCGAACGACGTCCAGGCCGGCTCAGCGAGCGTGTGCAGGTGGTTCTTGATCAGGGCCAGGTTGCGGTCCGCGAGGTGGTCGAAACCTTGAGGGACGCTCGAGCCCGGCGTCAGTGCGGCCAGCGCCTCGTCGGGGTCGAGCCTCGCGGTGACCCACTGCTCGAAGCTGGAGGCTCGCGCGACCACCTCGGCGATCGGCGACACGATCATCGAGTTGCCGAAGTAGATCGCGCCAGCCGGGTCGATGCCGGTTGCGTTGGCACCGATGACGAAGACGTGGTTGTCGTAGGCGCGCGCACGGTTGGTCAGCTCCCAGATGTCGGCGCTTCGCAGCAGCGCCGAAGGGCGCGCGATCACCTCAGCGCCCTGGATGGCCGAGATCCGCGACAGCTCCGGATAGTCGCCGTCGAAGCAGATGATCAAGGCGATCCGGCCCAGCTCGGTCTCGACCACGCAGGTGTCGTCGCCAGGAGTCACCCAGCCGCCTCCGGTGACGATCTCGGTACAGAAGGGGTGCGTCTTGTGGTACACGCCCAGACACGCGCCGTCCGGGCCCACCAGCGCGGCGGAGTTGTACACGACTCCGCGGTCCGGTCCTCGCTCGTAGGCACCGTAGACGAGGTGTACCCCCAGCTCGCCCGCCACGGCGTCGAGTGGCCGCCGTCTGTGCGCCGGGGAGCTCGTCGACCAGGTCCCACAGCTCCTCGGGCCCGATCCCGGGTGTGAACCCGGTCGTACACGTCTCCGGCAGCACGATGAGCTCGGCGTCGGTCGCGTCGGCGCATCGGCGTACCCAGTCCACGCAGTGCGCGACGTTCGCTTCGATCGTCGCCGCAGTCAGCGCAGCGGCGGTCGGCTGGACCTGCAGGGCCGCTGCCGTGAACGCTCTCATCTGGGTCTCCTCATCCTCGGTTGGCCATCGAGCCTAGGTACCACTGCGCCTGCGGCCGACCAGCCAACCGCCGACCAGGGCACCGAGCAGCGCGGCCGCCGCACCTACGAGCGCCCCGCGGGCGAAGTCCGAGCCTGCCGCCGCCGACGCCAGAGCCTGCTGGGCGCCCGGTGACTCGAAGACGCGGCCGGACGCGCCTTCCGTAGCCGCGCGACCTCGGCGCTGGCCCGGCGACGCGACCGGCCGCTGGGAAGTTCGGGCGCTTTGCCGGTCAGCACGTCGTCGACACCGGAGAAGAACTCGCCTGCCGTCTTCTTGGCGACACCGGTGAGCATCCGCTGACCAACGCCGCCGATCATCCCCCCGACCACGGCGTCAGCGTCGTACGTCAGAGTCGTCGTCGCATCCGGCGACGCCGCCAGGCTGACCAGCACGCTCGCACTCACCGTGCCTGGAGTGCCAGATCCCTTCGCCTTCAGCACGAACGTGTCCGGCGGTGCCTGGTCGGTGATCCGGACCTCGCCGGAGTACACCCCTTTGATCGAGGCGACACCGGCGGTGAGGGTCATCGCGTACGCATCGTCGCCGATCGCCTCGAGTCGCTGGCAACCGGGAATCGTCCGCACGAGTACCGCCGGGTCGTTCAGCGCCTGCCAGACCCGCTCTCGCGGGGCGTTGAGGACCGCCGACCCCGAAACCTTCATGGCGCCAACCTAGGCCCTTCCGCCCGTTGAACCCGACTGTGAGGTGGCGATAGCGACCTCCGCGTCGGATTGCCGGGGCTGGGACGCGCGGAGGTGGAACAGCTCGCTGGGCGAGATCGGCATCGCGCGGATCGCGATGCCCTCGGCGTCCTCGATGGCCGACGCGATCGCCGCCGACCCCGGGATGACCCCTGCCTCGCCCGCCCCCTTGACCCCGAGGGTGTTGAGCGGCGACGGCGTCTCGAGATGGTCGATCTCGATGTGCGGCACCTCGCTGGCGTACGGCATGAGGAAGTCCATGAACGACGCGTTGACGAGCTGGCCGGCGTCGTCGTACTCCATCCGCTCGTACAGCGCACCCCCGACGCCCTGCGCGACGCCCCCGTGTACCTGGCCCTCGACGATCATGGGATTGATGATCGTGCCGCAGTCGTGCACCACGCAGTAGCGCAGGATCGTGATCTCCGCCGTGTCAGGGTCGGTCTCGACGATGACGGCGTGCATGCCGTTCGCGAAGGTCGACTGCGCCGGGGAGTAGTACGCCGAGCCCTCGAGGCCAGGCTCCTCCCCCGGCTCGATCGGAGGCTTGCTCGGGTCGGCGGGGCCGGAGAACTGAGTAGCCAGGCCGGCTGCCTTGTCGAACGCGTACCGCAGCGGGTTGGACAGCACGGCGACGGTGCCGAGGTCGATCTTCGGCCCGGCGACGCCCTTGACCGACACCTTCCCGTCGACGATCTCGAGGTCGTCGACGTTCGCCTCGAGGGCGTTGGCGGCGATCCGGAGCGCCTTCTCACGCACCTTCCGGGCGGTGAGCGCCACGGCGTTGCCGGACATGACCGCGGTACGGGAGGCGAAGGTTCCGACGGCGTACTTGAACCGCCGGGTGTCGCCCGTCGTGACAGTGATCCGGGACATGGGCACGCCGAGCTCGTCGGCGACGATCTGGGCGAGCATCGTCTGGTGGCCCTGCCCCTGGCTGGTCAGGCCGGTCGAGACCACCACACTGCCGTCGGTCTCCACGCGGACATGGCCGCCTTCGTACGGCCCGACGCCGGTGCCCTCGACGTAGCAGGCGATCCCGATGCCGACCCGCCGCCCCTCACTGCGCGCCTGCTCGCGAATGGCCGGGAAGTCGTCCCAGCCGACCAGCGCCTTGAGCTTGGCCAAGGTGGCGGGGAAGTCGCCGGAGTCGTAGCAGAGCGCCCGGCCGTCCTGGAAGACCAGGCCGTGGTCGTAGGGCATCTCGTCGGGCTGGATGAAGTTGCGCTCGCGGACGGTGGTCCGGTCGAGGCCGAGCTCGCCGGCGATGGCGTCCATGACGCGCTCCATCACGAAACAGCCCTGGGGGCGTCCGGCACCTCGGTACGGCGTCACCAGGACCGTGTTGGTGTACAGGCTCTGGAACTCGACCCGGTACGCGCCAGGCTTGTAGGGGCCGAGGAGCTGGGTCGCGGTGATGATCGGGACGATCAGCCCGTAGGGCGTGTAGGCGCCGTTGTCGTGCCAGAACCTGACCGACAGGCCCAGCAGGTGACCCTCGTCGTCGTAGCCGTACTCCACCTCGTGGAGCTGGCCTCGCTCGTGGGCCGACGAGATGAAGTGCTCGCGACGGTCCTCCGTCCACTTGACCGGCTGGCTCGAGCCGGATCGCCGCCCACGGGACCAGGATCTCCTCCGGCCACGGGTGCATGATCTTCACCCCGAACCCGCCGCCGACGTCGGGCGTGACCACCTCCACCCGGTCGACGGGCAGCGAGAGCTTCGCCGCGATGGCCTGTCGCACGCTCGTCGAGGTCTGCGTCGAGGTGTGCACGAGCAGCGACCGGTCGTCGGAGTCCCAGCGGGCCAGCACGCCCTTGCCCTCCATCGGCATCGAGGCGCTGCGCTCGATGGACAGCGACAGGGAGCCCTGCCGCGGCGCGGCGGCGATGGCCGCCTCCGCGTCGCCGTACTCCTGGACCTGCGTCGCCGCGACGTTCCCCGGCACGTCGTCGTGGACGAGCGCGTCGCCGTCACGGGCGGCGGCCACCCCCACGACGACCGGGAGCGGCTCGTAGCTGACCTCGATCAGGCCGGCGGCGTCCTCGGCGAGGTAGCGGTCGGTGGCCACGACCATGACGACCGCCTCGCCGACGTGGTTGACCTCGTCCTTGGCGAGCGCATGGGGCGTGCGGCCGTGGGTCAGCGTCGGGTGCGGGATCAGCAGCGGCAGCGGCTCCGCGGTACGCCCGTCGAGGTCGTCGTAGGTGTAGACCGCGACGAGCCCGTCGACGTCCAGCGCCGCGGTCACGTCGATGTCGACGATCCGGGCGTGGGCGTACGGGCTGCGTACGAACGCCGCCGCCAGCGCGTCCTGGCCGAGGTCGTCGAGGTAGCGGCCCTGGCCCATCAGCAGCCGCGGGTCCTCGACGCGGGCGACCCGCTGGCCGAACATTCTGGTGGTCACTGTCGACCTGCCTGCTGCTTGAGCTCGGCTGCCCGGAGGACGGCCGCGACGATGTTCTGGTACCCGGTGCAGCGGCAGAGGTTGCCGCCGATCGCCTCCCGCGCCTGCGCCTCGGTCGGATCGTCGCACGTGTCGAGGAACGCCGTGATGGTGGTGACGAAGCCGGGCGTGCAGAAGCCGCACTGCAGCGCGTGGCAGTCGCGGAACGCCTGCTGCACATGTCCGAGCTCGCCGTCGGCGGTTGTGCACCCCTCGATGGTCGTGATCTCGGCACCGTCGGCGGACACTGCGAACATCAGGCATGACCGCATCGGGACACCGTCGACGAGCACCGTGCACGCCCCGCAGACGCCGTGCTCACACCCCACGTGGGTGCCGGTCAGCCGGGCGTCGTGGCGGATCGCGTCGGACAGCAGCCGCCTGCCGGGCACCGCCAGCTCGGTGGGCACCCCGTTGATCGTCAACGAGATCTCGTGCAGCGGCTCCGCCATCAGGCGGCCACTCTGCGGCCGGCGTCGTCGGTGGCCCTCGCGAGCGCGCGCCGGGTCAGCACGCGCGCCAGCTGCGACCGGTACGCCGCCGTCGCATGGATGTCGGTCTCCGGCTCCGAGCACGGAGTCGAGGATCGTCGTCGGCGCCCGCCCACGCCGCGCCGTCGCCGTCGCCGTCGCGACGCACGCCAGCCGCGACGTCGCTCAGGTCCACGACCACCGGCGAGCCTGCGACGCTGATCAGGACGACGCTGGCTGCCGTGACATGCCCGTCGCCGTCCAGGGTCACCAGAGCGCCGACACCGACGAGGGCGTAGTCGCCGTGCCGCCGGGACACCTCGACCCAGCTCGACCCGGTGGCGGGCCGCGGGTGCGGGAAGGTGGCCGAGACCGCGAGCTCGTCCTCGTGCAGCGAGCACTCGAGGGGGCCGGTGAAGAATTCGGCTGCACCCACCGTCCGGGTGCCGCCGTCGCGGCTGCAACGCCTCCACCGAGCCACCGAGCAGCGCCAGTACGCCCGGCATCTCGGCGGCGGGGTCGGCATGGACCAGGCTGCCTACCGTCGTCCCCCGGTTGCGGATCGTCGGGTGGGCGACGTTGCTGACCGCCCGCCGAAGCAACGGGTTGGCGGCGAAGGCGGCAGCGTCCTGCTCGAGCGCGCGGTGCCGCACCAGGCTGCCGATGCGGACGTAGGCGTCGGTGACCTCGATCGTGGCTAGGCCGGGGATCAGGGTTGATGTCCACGAGGGCGGTCGGGCTCGCCAGGCGCATCGACATGATCGGGATGAGGCTCTGCCCGCCGGCGAGCACCTTGCCGCCGGTCGACGCCAGCATCTCCACCGCCTCCTCGACGGTGCCCGCACGGTGGTAGGCGAAGGGAGCCGGCTTCACGGGTGAGCGTCCCTGCCTCTCAGCGTCACGGGCTCTGCATCACGGGGTGGCGCGGCGGTGGCTCCCCGTGTTGCCGTTCTGCTCGTACATTCCCGGCTCGCCGACTTCGAGCAGCGTGCCGGGGTCTCCGTCTCGCAGGTGGGGTGGCGCGACTGCCCTCGCAAGATGGTAGAACACGACCACGACGAGCGTGCCGAGCGCGATCCCCGACAGCGTGAAGTTGTCGCTGATCTTCAGCGACGTGTTGCCGATCGCGAGAATGATTCCGGCCGCCAGCGGTACCAGGTTGACGGGGTTGCCGAGGTCGACGTTGTTCTCCTTCCAGATCTTCGCACCGAGCAGGCCGATCATGCCGTAGAGCACGACGGTGATACCGCCGAGCACGCCCCCAGGGGTGGACGCGACGAGCGCGCCGAACTTGGGACTCAGGCCGAAGATGATCGCGACCACGGCGGCCACGTAGTAGGCAGCGGTCGAGTACACCCGGGTCGCAGCCATCACCCCGATGTTCTCCGCGTACGTCGTGGTCGGGCGAGCCACCGAACGTGCTGGCCAGCATCGTCCCGAAGCCGTCGGCGGCGATGGCGCGGCCCATGACGGGGTTGAGGTCGCGGTGCGTCATCTCCCCGACGGCCTTGACGTGCCCGGTGTTCTCGGCGATCAGGGCGATCACGGCCGGGCAGTACGAGCAGCGTGAAGGTGATCGAGAAGCTGGGCCAGTGCCAACCCACGATCCCCTTGGCGTTGTCGGTGTGCGGTGGGAATCCGATCCAGTCGGCGGCCTTGAGGGCGGTCCAGCTCACCCGGTCGTGGGTCGTCACCTTCCCCGCACCGGCGTCGAACGACGTGATCTGGCCGAAGATGCTGTCGGCCAGCCAGGACAGCACGTAGCCGAAGATCAGGCCGAGGAAGATCGCGATCCTGCCGAAGAAGCCTCGCACGCCGACGGCCACGAGGACCACGAACGTCATGGTGAGGAACGCGACCCACTGGTCCTGGGGCCAGTAGGTGTCGGCCACGACCGGGGCGAGGTTGAAACCGATGAGCATCACGACGGCGCCGGTGACGACCGGGGGCAGGACCAGCTGCAGTAGGTGCGAGCCGGCGAAGTGGATCAAGATACCGATGAGCAACAAGACGAACCCGGCGATCAGGATCGCGCCGGTGACATCGGACGAGTCGCCGCCCTGGGCCCGGATCGCCGCAACCCCGCCGACGAACGACGCGCTGGTGCCCAGGTAGCTCGGCACCTTGCCCTGCACGATGAGCAGGAAGCAGATCGTCGCGATGCCGCTCATCATGACCGCGAGCTGGGGGTTCAGGCCCATGATCAGCGGGAAGACGAAGGTGGCCCCGAACATGGCGACGACGTGCTGTGCGCCGAGGCCGACTGTGCGTCCCCAGGACAGCCGTTCGTCGGGGCCACCGCCTCGCCCGGTGGTGGCGTCTTGCCGTCGTATACGAGCTTCCAGCCAAGGGCCATGGTCGACTCCATTTCCTCGCCGCTGACAAGGTGACCGCGTCTGCACCGGCGGGTGACAGGTGACCGGCCACGTGGGACCAGAATGTCGGAACGCCCTGCCCGGAGTCTCGCGACGCGCCCACCCCGACGATCCGACTCTGAGGTGCCCTGGCTACTTCAGAGTCGGATCGTTCGGGTGTGGAGACGCGCCGGTAGGGTCGAGGGGTCTCTCGCGCGGGAAAGGAGCACGGGTGCCTGGACGCGGGTGGTGTGTGGCCAGTGAGATGCTGGCGCCGCTCCTCGACGCCCCGCGCCAGCGGCTGCAGATCGTCCACCGCTCGTCGTACGCCTGGCAGCTGGCCGAGAGCTCAGGACGCGTCGTCGCGTGCATCGCCGCGCCGGGGCCGGTCAGGTTCCCGCACGCCTTCCTCGTACCGTTCGGAGCTGCCGGCCGCAGGTCGCAGACCGTCACCGTAGGCGCAGGCGAGCTGCTCGTCGACGGGATGCGGCTCGATGTCACCCGCTGGTGGTGCCCCGCCGCGGCCGCGGCTCACCCGTCTCGGGCTCGTCGTCGACGACGCGGGGGTCGAGACCATGCTGCGTGGGTGGCGTGGTCGGCTGGGTCGAGGCGCCGGCCTGACGCCGTACGCGGACGACGTCCTCTGCGGCGGCGCTCGTGACTCTCTTGGCCGTCGGCCACCCGGCGGGCGCCGCAGCTTGCCGAAGCCGTCGCGCGAAACCGACCTGGAGGCCGCGACGACGGCGACGTCCGCCGCCCTGCTCCGCTCGGCCGCGACCGGCCGGTGCATCGACCAGCTCGCCGGGTACCTCGGGGCGCTGGCCGGCGACGCGGACGAGCTGCGCCGCCGGCGGAGCGCTCTCGAGGCGGTCGGGCACTCCTCGGGGCGCGGGCTGGTCGAAGGGGTCCGTCGGATCGTTCCGAACCGACCGCGGCGGCTCCGCTCGGATCTCGGGGTCGCCGCGTGACCCGGTCGGTGCAGGTCCGCCCGCGGCGCCTACCAGGACTCGGTGAGCCTCATGCTGGTGAGCCGCGAGCTGCAGGAACGAGAAGGTGTCCGCAGTGCCCTGGTGGCCATGGCTACCAGGCTCAACCTCGACCTGCTCGCCCAGATGGGGTTCGAGCCCCCCGACGGCGCCTCACCCAACGACATGCTGGTCGCCATCGACGCCGACGACGAGGCGACGGTCGACGAGGCGGTCGCCGCCCTCGACGCGGCGTTGGTGCGGCGACCGGCGTCCGGCAGCGAAGGCTCCGGCGAGACGCGGCCCCCGAGCACCATCCAGGCGGCCGCGCGACGAACCGACGCCACACTCGCCCTGATCAGCACCCCGGGAAGCGTCGCAGCCGTCGACGCGGCCGACGCGATCGCGGCCGGGCTCGACGTGATGGTGTTCAGCGACAACGTGAGCGTCGAGCAGGAGGTCGCCCTCAAGAGCCTCGCGGCCGACGCCGGCGTGCTGATGATGGGCCCTGACTGCGGTACCGCCGTCGTGGGCGGCGTCGGGCTGGGGTTCGCGAACGTCGTCCGCCCGGGACCGGTCGGCATCGTCGCCGCGTCCGGTACCGGGGCGCAGCACCTGCTGGCCCTTCTCGACGGAGCCGGTATCGGAGTCCGGCACTGCCTGGGCGTCGGGGGCCGCGACCTTTCGGCGGCCGTCGGCGGCCGCTCGACGATCGCGGCCCTGGACGCCCTCGACGCCGACGACGACATCTCCACGATCGTCGTGATCTCGAAGCCACCGGCACCGGAGGTGGCGGCGGTCGTCACGGCTCATGCCGAGTCGATCGCCACCCCGGTCGTGGTCGGGTACCTGAGCCCCGAGCATCCCGACATCACGGTCACCGCGGCGACGGTCGCCAAGCGGCTCGGCCACGAGTGGCATGAGCCGGCCCGGTGGGGAGCCGACCCACCGGCGCCCCGGCCGGGATTCGTCCGGGGGCTGTACTCCGGCGGCACTCTGTGCGACGAGGCGATGCTCCTCGCCGTCCAGAAGTTGGGCACGGTGGCCTCGAACATCGCGCTTGCCGGCCAACCCGCCCTCCCACCCGGACTGGAGTCGCAGGGGCACACGTTCATCGACTTCGGAGACGACGCGCTGACGGTCGGGCGCGCCCACCCGATGATCGACCCGACGCTGCGGCTGCAGCGGCTCCGAACGGAGCTGGCCGACGCCGAGTGCGCGGTCGTGCTGCTCGACGTAGTGCTCGGCCACGGGTCGCACCCTGACCCCGCGACCGAGATCGCCGCCGCCATCGAGGGCAACGGCACCCCCGTGGTCGTGTCGCTCCTCGGCACCCGTGACGACCCGCAAGGCCTGGAGGACACCGCCCGGCGCCTGGCGGCGGCCGGCGCGATCGTCCATGCGTCCAACTCGGCCGCGGTCCGCGAGGCTCTGTCGCTGGTCGCGCGCGGCTCGAGGGCGAGGACTCGGCATGACTCGCCCCTTGGCGACCCCGACGGGCGTCATCACGGCCGGCGCCGAGATCTTGGCCGCGTCGCTCGAGCATGCAGGGGGTACCCACGACCCGGGTCGACTGGACGCCACCCGTGGCCGGCACCGAAGAGGCGCTCGCGGCGGTCATGCTCGACCCACGGCGGACCGCAGCCAACGACCAGGCACTGAGCCGGATGACCAGCTGCCAAGGCCGCGCTCGTCGATGTCCGGCCGGCGTCGGACGTGCTCGGGCTCGAGAAGGGCCACTTCCTGCATGCCGGCCCGCCGATCACGTGGGAGCGCGCGTCGGGGCCGCTCAGGGGCGCCCTGGTCGGTGCGGTGATCTTCGAGGGCCTGGCCGGTACGCCCGAGGAGGCCGAGTCGCTGCTCGCGTCGGGGTCGCTGACCTGGGAGCCGTGCCACGCACGCGGTGCCGTCGGCCCGATGGCCGGTGTCGTGTCGCCGTCGATGTGGATGTTCGAGCTGCACGACGAGGGCGCCGACAGGAAGTCGTGGTGCTCCCTCAACGAGGGCCTCGGCAAGGTTCTCCGGTACGGCGCGTACTCCCCGGAGGTGATCGAGCGGCTGCGGTGGATGGCCGACGTCCTCGGTCCGGCGCTCCAGACGGCCACCCGGGCCCGAGGACCGGTCGACGTCCTGGCGATCGTCGCCCAGATGATCCAGATGGGCGACGAGGGCCACAACCGCAACCGCGCCGGCACCCTCATGCTGCTGAAGGAGTTGCTCCCCGACCTCATCACGGCGGGTCTCGACACCGCCGACCTGGCCGAGGTGGTGCGGTTCGTGTCGGGCAACGACCACTTCTTCCTCAACCTGGTGATGCCCGCCTGCAAGCTCGTGACGGTGTCGGCCAGCGGGATACCCGGCTCGACGGTGGTCACGACGATGGCCCGCAACGGTACCGACTTCGGTATCCAGGTCTCCGCGACCGGCGACGCCTGGTTCACGGGACCGGCCCATGTCCCCGAGGGGCTGTACCTCGGCAGCTACGGACCTGACGACGCCAACCCCGACATCGGTGACTCCGCGATCACCGAGACGGCTGGGATCGGCGGTTTCGCGATGGCGACGGCGCCCGCGATCGTCCGGTTCGTCGGTGGGTCGGTCTCCGACGCGCTCGCCACCACGCGGCGGATGTACGACCTGTGCGTCGGCGAGAACCCCGCCTGGGCGATCCCGATCATGGACTTCAGAGGTACGCCGACGGGCATCGACGTCACCTCGGTGGTCCGTACCGGTCAGCTGCCGCAGATCAACACCGGGATGGCCGGGCGGGTCGCCGGTACCGGGCAGGTGGGCGCGGGCCTGGTGACCCCGCCGATGGAATGCTTCACAGCTGCCATCGAGGCGCTGGGCGCCGCCGCACGTCACTGACACGTCAATCGGCGGCCGACACGCCGACAAAACCGGGCCGCGGGTGACGTCTCGGCGATCAGGGCGGTGGGGTGGAGCGCTGGCGGATCACCCGGGCGAGCTCGTGGGTGTCGCGGGCCGCGCGTTCGCCGTCCGAGCCCTGGATGGCCATTACCGACAGGGTCGAGCCGTCGGCGAGGTCGATGAGCGCCCATGGGCGGTTGGCGCTGAGCGAGATCCGGACCACCTCGGGCCAGGTGAAGCGTCGGCTGACGTAGCCGTTCGTGACGGTCAGGCCGTGCTC
Organism: uncultured Actinomycetota bacterium; assembly: GCA_963824115.1. GTDB lineage: Bacteria > Actinomycetota > Actinomycetes > Propionibacteriales > Nocardioidaceae > DASQEH01. The sequence goes on along the minus strand of CAWGOA010000007.1, from coordinate 327,775 downwards.
GTCGGCCAGCGCCGAGGTACGGAACACGGCGTTCAGCGCTACGAGCACCGCCGCGAAGATCACGACCAGCGTGGCCCGCTCTGCGAGCCCGAATGTCGCCCGCACACTGCCGGGGAGCGACAGCCAGATGAACGCCGTCGCCGCCACCAGCACCACCCCGGCCACACCCGTGGCGATCCGTGCCCCGAGGGGCCGGTAGCGGCGAGGCAGGGCGACCGGCTCGGGCATCGGCTCAGAGCCGGCAGGCGTGGATGTTGGTCACGAGAATGCCCCGCGCCCCGAGGTCGTAGAGCTCGTCCATCACCCGCTGGGCGTCGTCGTGCGGCACCATGGACCGGACCGCGACCCAACCCTCGCGATGCAGCGGGGAGACGGTCGGCGACTCGATGCCCGGCGTCAGCGTGCAGGCGCTCTCGACCTGCTCCACCCGGATGTCGTAGTCCATCATCACGTACCGACGCGCCACCAGCACGCCCTTGAGCCGGCGCACGAAGACGTCGAAGCCCGCGGGGTCGCCCGCCCCAGGTCGGGTCACCGAGCACCGCCTCCGACGTCAGGATCGGGTCCCCGAAGATCTCCAGCCCGGCCTGCCGCAGCGTGCTGCCGGTCTCCACGACGTCGGCGATGGCGTCCGCGACACCGAGCCGGACGGCTGACTCGACGGCGCCGTCGAGCCGGACGACGTGCGCGGTGACGGAGCGTTCCTTGAGGAAGTCCTCGACGAGGCCGGCGTACGACGTTGCCACCCGGCGCCCTTCGAGCTCTTCCACCGTCGAGATGCCGCCGACAGGCGCTGCAAAGTAGAAGTGGGACCCGCCGAAGCCGAGCGTGAGCCGCTCGGTCACCGGAGCCCGCGAGTCGAGGACCAGGTCGCGGCCCGTCAGCCCGATGTCGAGCGTGCCTTCGCCGACGTACACAGCGATGTCACGAGGCCGCAGGTAGAAGAACTCGACGTCGTTCGCGGGGTCCGTCATCACCAGCTCGCGGTGGTCGTGGCGCTGGCGGTAGCCGGCCTCGCGCAGGATCGACGCCGACGCGTCGGCCAGGGATCCCTTGTTGGGGACGGCGATCTTGAGCATGGTGGGGGGCCTCGTCAGTGCTGTCGGGTGGGGAGAGGGCGGGACACGTGGGCAGTCACAGGTGTGCGTAGACGTCGTCGAGCGTGAGGCCGCACGCGAGCATCATCACCTGGGCGTGGTAGAGCAGCTGGCTCAGCTCCTCGGCTGCCCGCTCCTTCGACTCGTGCTCGGCCGCCATCCAGGACTCCGCCGCCTCCTCCACGAGCTTCTTGCCGATCGCATGCACGCCCTCGTCGACGGCCGCGACGGTTCCCGAGCCGGCGGGCCGGGTGCTGAGCTTCTCGGTCAGCTCGGCGAACAGGGCGTCGAAGGTCTTCATCAGGCCTCCAGCCTAATCGCCGGATCCTGCCTCGACCGCACCGCGGCCGCGGCGGACGGTCAGTCGCCGCTGGGCCGGTAGGTCTTGACCAGCGTGTCCATCACCGCGTCGAGGCTGTGCGTCGACCTGCCGACGAGAGCCGTGTCCTCGTCGTACCAGGCGACGATCTCGCGGGCCCCCTGCTCGAAGGGAATGGTCGCCGCGAAGTCCGGTACCAGCTGGCGGAGCTTGGAGTTGTCGAACAGCATCGAGTGCGCCTTGTCGCCGAGGAGGCCGGCCCCCCAGTCCGGGTCGGCAGCCGCGATGGCGTCTGACGGCACGTGGACGATGTCGGCCTCGACGCCCGCGGCGTCCGCGAGCATGTGCGCTATCGCGTTCCAGGTGGGGGCCTCGTCCGACGTGATGTGGAACGCCTCCCCCAGCGCACTCTGCCGGCCGAGCAGAGGCACAAAGCCTCGGGCGAAGTCCTTGTGGTGGGTCAGCGTCCACAGCGACGTGCCGTCACCATGGACGACGACCGGCTTGCCTTGGCGCATCCTGTCGACGACGGTCCAGCCTCCGTCGAACGGGACCAACGTCTTGTCGTACGTGTGCGACGGCCGCACGATCGTCATCGGGAAGCCGTTCTCGCGGTAGGCAGCCACCAGGAGGTCCTCGCAGGCGATCTTGTCCCGCGAGTACTGCCAGAACGGGTTGCGCAGCGGGGTGGACTCGACGACCGGTACGCGTTCGGGCGGCGTCTGGTACGCCGAAGCCGAGCTGATGAAGACGTACTGGTCTGGTACGGCCGCCGAACATCTCGATGTCGGCCTGGACCTGGTCGGGTGTGAAGGCGACCCAGTCGACGACGGCGTCGAACTCCCGGGCACCCAGCACACCGGCCACCGCGGCCCGGTCGGCGATGTCCGCGCGCAAGACGGTTGCCTCGGGAGGCAGCGGACGGTCCTCGCTCCGGCCTCGGTTCAGCACGGTCAGGCCGATCCCGCGCTCCACCGCCAGCTGGGAGCACGCGCTGCTGATGACACCGCTGCCACCGATGAACAGGACGCGGAGGTCGTTCGGGTCTGTCACCCGCGTCCGCCCTGGATGAGACGGCTGCGCTGCTCGTCGCCGGGCCCGCCGTAGGGGTAGTCGACGGGGGCGGGGTCGCTCGCCTTGTCCAGTGCTGCGGTCTCGTCGGCGTCGAGGTGGATGCCCGCGGCGCCCAGGTTGTCCTCGAGCTGCTGGGTCGTGCGGGCCCCCAAGATCACCGACGTCACACCCGGACGGTCGACAAGCCAGGCGAGCGCCACCTGGCCCATCAGGACGTCTCGATCTTCGGCCACCTTCTGCAGCGCCTCGATCACATCCCAGGTCCGTTGCTGGTCGGAGCGCCGGTCGTAGCCTTCGACGCCACGGTCGGGGTTTTCACCGAGTCGGGTGTCGCCCTTGGGTCGGGCCTCGCGCGTGTACTTGCCGGTCAGCCAGCCGCCGCCGAGCGGAGACCACGGCAACAGCCCGAGGCCGGCGTCGAGGCAGGACGGCACGATCTCCCACTCGATCTCGCGGACGAGCAGGTTGTACTGCGGCTGGAGCGTGACCGGGACTGCCAGCCCCTCAGCCCGGGCGACCGCGACGGCCTTCTGTACCTGCCAGCCCGTGAAGTTGGACAATCCGACGTAGCGGACCTTGCCCGCGCGGACGAGGTCGTCGAGCGCCCTCAGCGTCTCCTCGATCGGTGTGAGCGGGTCCCAGGCGTGGACCTGGTACAGGTCGACGCACTCCACTCCCAGGCGACGAAGGGAGCTGTCGAGCGCCCGTTGCAGGTGGCGCCGGGACAGGCCGACGTCATTGGGCCCGTCGCCGGTCGGGAAGCGGCCCTTCGTGGCGAGCACGACCGCGTCGCGAACGTCGTCCGGCCGAGAGGACAGCCAGCTGCCGATGATCTGCTCCGACGCGCCGCTGGAGTACACGTCTGCCGTGTCGACGAGGTTGCCGCCGGCCTCGACGAATGCGTCGAGCTGTGCGTGCGCGACGTCCTCGTCCGACTCGGTTCCGAACGTCATCGTGCCGAGCGCAAGGGTGGAGACCGAGCAGCCGCTGCGGCCTAGAGGGCGATAGTCCATCCCCCCATCCTGGCGGTTGTCGGGGTCCCCCGCCACACGGGCGGGGCCCGTCGCACGCAAGCGGAATATCCTCGCGGGTACTGCCGTTGAGCACGATGTCGCGTCAGTGTGAGACCCCCGGGCCCACCCCAAAGCCGCTACGAGCGGCCACTCGCCGAGAGGCGTCCGCTGGCGCGACAAGTCACGACGCCCCGGGCGGCAGGAGACCAACTCTCCCGCCGCCCGTCTCTCCTCGTTGAGCGCATCCTGGGTTCGAAGTGCGTGATCGTGGGACACCCGGGCCATGACGACTTCGAATACCTCCTCACTCACCCCGCCCACTACCCGAAAGATCCGACTCAGGAGTGGCTATGACCACTTCAGAGTCGGATCTTTCGGGTGGTGGCGGCATGGGGAGTCAGAGGCCGACCATCTCGACTGCGGGATCGGCCAGCGCCTCCTTGCGGGCGATCTGGCGCCAGGCGAAGAAGCCGTAGAGCACCAGCAGCAGGTAGACGCCGTACAGCATGGCCGACGGGTAGAACTGGAAGTGGATCAGCTCCGGCACCCCCACGAGGTCGACGGCGATCCAGCAGAGCCAGAAGTCGACCCAGCCACGGGCCATCGAGTACGTCGCCAGCACGGACCCCACGAAGATCCAGGAGTCGGCATAGAAGTACCAGGTCGGCGCGGGCCACCCGGCCCCGATCTGCTTGAACACCCACGACAGCACCAAGACACCGACGATCCCGGCCGCGAGGTAGGCGGTCCGTTCCCTGGAGGTCGCCCAGCGGGGCTGTACGGCCGGGGCCTCCCCGCCAGGGTCGCGTCGCCTTGTCTGCTGCCACCGCTGCCACCCGTAGACGCTGACCATCACGAAGAAGACCTGGCGGCCCGCCTGCCCGAGCAGTGGGACGGTCTGGCCGTTGATGGCGGTCCCGATGAAGACGGTGAAGAGCAAGACGTTACCGACGATGCCGACGGGCCACGCCCACACGCGTCGGCGCAGGCCGCCGATAGCGGAGGCGAAGCCGAAGGCGTTGCCGATGATCTCGCGCCAGGTGATGGGATGACCGCCGATGGTCAGGTGGGCGTCGTATGCGGTCTGGAAGACGCTCACGCGTGCTCCTCATGGTCGGGGATGGCCGGGGACGGACGTCGCGCCGCGACAGGATTGTCGTCGGGACGAGACATCGGATCCGGACGATCGCCGCACGGCACAGCGCCGTCGGCTCTGCCGACATCGGCCATTGCGATGGGCCTCTCGTCCGGACGCGGACTCCGAGGTGATTCGAGGCCGCCAACCATCACGTCGGACCTGTCCCCGGCGCCGGCTTGACAGCCGTCTCCGGTGGGCAATCGGTCGACGATATGGACGACCTCGGCGTGCTACCTCTCATCCGGACTTTAACCGTCGGTCCCGGAGTTCCACCGGATCGGCCGGACCGCTGGCTGCGGTCGGTTCGCGGACTATTACCGCCGGTTCGGAGTTACACCGACCCCGGAGCACGCGAGTGTGAACACTCGTACGCGCCCAGTATGTCACACCTTCAGGGCGCCCCCGCGAGCTGTCGTAGGTGGGCGACCATGGCATCCGGCTCGTCCGCGCCGAAGACCGCGGAGCCGGCGACGAACACGTCGGCGCCCGCCTCCGCGCACTGTCCGATGGTGTCCCCCGTCACGCCACCGTCGACCTGCAGCCACACGTCGCAGCCGGTGCCGGCGATCAGCGCCGCGGCCCGGCGGATCTTGGGCAGGCAGACGTCCAGGAACTGCTGCCCACCGAACCCCGGCTCCACGGTCATGATCAGCAGCATGTCCAGCTCGCCGAGCAGGTCGGCGTACGGCTCGACGGCTGTGGCCGGTTTCAGCGCCATCCCCGCCCGGGCGCCGAGGCGACGCAGCTCGCGAGCGAGGCGTACCGGCGCGGCACAGGCCTCCACGTGGAACGTGACGTTGGCGGCCCCGGCCTCGACGTACTCCGGAGCCCATCGGTCGGGATCTTCGATCATCAGGTGACAGTCGAGTGGCTGGTCGGCGACCTTCGCCAGCGCCTCGACGACCGGAGCACCGAGGGTCAGGTTGGGCACGAAGTGGTAGTCCATCACGTCGACATGGAGCCAGTCGGCGCCCGGGACCGAGCGAGCGGCTGCCTCGAGGTTGGCGAAGTCGGACGCGAGGATGCTCGGTGAGATCTGGATGCCCATGGGTCCCGGAGTCTAGTGCTCGACCCGCCGGAGCGTGGCGACGAACATCGCGTCGGTGCCGTGCAGGTGTGGCCAGAGCTGTACATGGGGTCCGGCGCCGGTGTCGGGTACCTCCGGTAGCAGTGGCCGGGTGTCGAGCTCGCGGAGGTCGTCTCGGGCAGCCACGACGGCGTCGACCACACCGCGCGTCTCGGCCCGGTGCGGAGAGCAGGTGACGTAGGCGACGACGCCGCCCGGCCGGACCGACTCGACGGCACTGGTGAGCAGCGTCGGTCTGGAGGATGACGAGCCCGTCGAGGTCTGCGGGTCCGCGACGCCAGCGAGACTCCGGACGACGACGCAGGGCGCCGAGGCCCGTGCACGGCGCGTCGACGATGACCCGGTCGAACGAGGCCGCGCGCCAAGGCGGGCGGGTGCCGTCGGCGGCGACAACCGGATGGGGCGGCGGGTAGGCACGCAGTGCGGACGCCACGAGCCCGGCCCGGTGGACCAGCCGCTCACCGGCTACCACCGTGGCGCCCCGCTCCCGGGCAAGACCGGTCAGCAGAGCGGCCTTGCCTCCAGGTCCGGCACACAGGTCGAGCCAGCGCTCGTCCCGACCGGAGACCGTCGCCTGGCCCAGTGCGATCGCTGCGAGCTGTGACCCCTCGTCCTGTACGCCCGCACGGCCGGACCGGACGGGCGCCAGCGCGCCGGGGTCCCCACCGGCCAGGGTCGCGGCGTACGGCGACCAGCGACCTCGCGCACGCTCCCGCGGCGAGGAGGTCGTCGACCTCGGCGAGCCCTGGCCGCACGGCGAGGCTGACGAGCGGCGCGACGTTGTCGGCCGCCAAGAGCGCCTCGGTCTGCTCGAGGTCGTCGCCGAGCGCGTCCATGAACGCCTCGACGACCCAGCGCGGGTGCGAGTACGTGACGCTCAGGTACCCGACGGGGTCGCTGTCGCGCGCGGGTACGACGAGGAGGAGCCAGTCGATGAGAGACGTTGCGGCGATCTTGCGGAGCACCGCGTTGACGAGACGCACCGGGCGCTCACCGGCGGCCGCCCGGGCCAGCTCGACGCCGGTCGTCACCGCCGCATGGGACGGGACACGCATCCCGAGGATCTGGTGGGCTCCGAGCCGCAGCGCGACCCGCACCTCTGGCTGCAGGGGCATACTGCCGGTCCGTGCCGTGGTCTCGATGATCGCGTCGTACAGGCCCTGCATCCGGGCCGTCGCATGGGCGAGCTCGGTGGCGAATGCCGCGTCCCGCCCGGTGACACCTCGCTCCGAGAGCAGCATGGACAGCACCAGGTTGAGATATGCGCCGTCGGCCTCGACGGCGAGCAGCGCATCGTAGGCCGCCTGCCGGGCGGGGTCGACGGTCGCACGTGGCTTGACCCGTCGTGCCATCGCAGGCGTCACCGACCCAGTCGGCTGGGCGTCTCGCGCAGACCACGGGCCCAGTCCGTGGCGGGCGTCCAACCCTTGCCCGCCGGCTGGACCGACCGTAAGGCCGACCGCGTGGGTAGCGGTCCCCACCTCGACGAGATTCTTCGTGACCCGCAAGCCGCCCGGTGGGAGGTCCGTCACCTCGGGCAGCGCGCTGACCGGGCCGAGCTTGAGGCGCGCCGGTCCGGCGAGCGTCCATGGGCCGGGGGCCGGTGAGCAGCCTCGGATGCGCCGGTCCACCGCGAATGCCGGCTCGGTCCAGTCGACCTCGGCCTCCTCGACCGTCAGCTTCGGCGCAAGCGAGATGCCGTCGCCGGGCTGTGGTGCGCTCGAGTACTGTTTCGTCCTCGATGCCGTCGATGGTCGATACGAGCAGACCCGCGCCGTCGCGGGCAAGCCGGTCGAGCACCGTTCCGGCGGTGTCGTCGGGCCGGATCGGCTCTACGAGCTGACCGTACGTGGGGCCCGCGTCGAGCGCTTCGACGATGCGAAAAGTGGTGGCGCCGGTGAGCTCGTCGCCTGCCATCACCGCACGCTGGACCGGTGCCGCCCCGCGCCAGGCGGGCAGCAAGGAGAAGTGCAGGTTCACCCAGCCGTGTGGCGCGATGTCGAGGGCGGCCCTCGGCAACATTGCGCCGTAGGCCACCACGGGACAGCAGTGCGGCGCGATCTGCGCGAGCCGGGCCAGGAACTGCGGGTCGCTCGGCTTCGCGGGCGTCAGGACCTCCAGATCGTGAGCAGCTGCCAGTGCCCCCACGGGGGACGGGGTGAGCCGGCGTCCCCGGCCGGCGGGGCGGTCAGGCCTCGTCACGACCGCAACCACGTCGTGCCGGCTGTCGAGGAGCGCCTCCAGGGAGGGCACCGCGGCGTCCGGCGTGCCAGCGAAGACCAGCCGCACGGTCAGAGCGCCCGGCCGAGCGTCGGATGCGGCGACTCCTTCACGAGGGGAGCCGACAGGCCGCTCCATTCGGCCTCCCGGATGGCCTTCATGGCGAGCTTGCGGGTCTGGGCATCGAGCCGGTCCACGAACAGCACACCGTCGAGGTGGTCGGTCTCGTGCTGCAGGCAGCGGGCGAGCGCATCGCTGCCCTGGACCGTCTGCGGCTCGCCGTACATGTCGAAACCGACAGCGACCACACCCTTCGCCCGAGTGCAGTCGAACGACAGACCAGGGATCGACAGGCACCCTTCGTCACCGGACTGCGTCTCCGTCCGACAAGGTGAGCCTCGGGTTGACGAGGTGACCCACCTCGCCGTCCAGGTAATAGGTGAAGACCCTGAGCCCGACGCCGATCTGGGGGGCGGCCAGTCCCGCGCCCGGAGCGTCCAGCATGGTGTCGGTGAGGTCCTGGACCAGCGTCCGCAGCTGCTTGTCGAAGTCGACGACCGGGGCGGCCGGGCTGCGCAGGATCGGGTCACCGAACAGCCGGATGTCGCGAACGGACAAGACAATGCTCCCAGGGCTCGACGGGTTGGGCGACAACTGTCGAGTCTAGTGGCGGCGCGCCGGGACTGCCCTGTCGGCTCCTCACCGGCTGCTGGGCCGCCAGACCGTCGACTGCTCGAGCTCACGCTGCTAGGCGAAGTCGGCCGGGTCCACGTGGATGCGTACCGGTGGCGCTTTCGCGGTGCTGCGGGCGGCCTGTAGCCGGACAGTGCCTTGGTCATGCCGGCGCCGTGCTCCTTGGCCGTGCGGATCACGAGCCGGACCTGTCCGTCGCCGACCTCCGCCGGTCCGAGCAGCTCGGCGTAGCGCGGAAGATCGAGGGCGCCGAGCGCCTCGGTGATCTCGTCGGGGCTTGCCCACGAGGGTGGCGAGGCGTGCGGCCGGCGGGAGCCGGGCGGACCGCCGCTCGGCGAGCTCGCGCGCAGCGAAGCCTTCAGGGTCCCAGCGCACGAGCGCCTGCAACGCGGGCGTGCTCGGGTCGCCGACGGCGACGACCCGTCCGCCGTCGGCCCCGGATCTCACCAGGCCGGCGATGTTGAGCCAGCGGCGAAGAGCCTCCTCCCCCGCCCGCAGCTCAGGGCGGCCCATCGTCAGCCAGGTGTCGAGCAGGACTGCGGCGCTGTAGCCCGATCGCGCTCTTGGCTCCGCGCCCGGCGTTGCGATGACGATCGCGGGCGCCTCGGTGACCTCGTCGACGACGCTGTCGCCGCCCGACGACACGACCGACGTCTGGGGGAAGCTCCTGCCCCACTCCTCCGCTGTGCGCAGCGACCCCACGACGGGGTAGCGCAAGACGGTGCCGCCGCACGTCGGGCAGCTCCAGGGATCTGCGGCATGGCCGCACCATCGGCATTGGGCGAGCGCACCGGCGCGGGCCCGGCTCAGGGGTCCGGTGCACCGAGCACACCGGGCCGGGGCACGGCAACGCTGGCAGGCCAGCCAGGGGAGATACCCAGAGCGAGGCACGTGGACCAGCACCGGACCTGAGGCGAGGGCCTCGCGGACCACCTCGAACACCCGCCGCGGCACCCTCGCGACCGTAGCGGCCGGGTCGCGCCCGAGCTCGATGTCACTCTCACCGGTGACGTGCACTTGTGGACCCTCGACCTCATCTCGGCGCGCGGCGGGACCAGGGCGGCAGCCCATCCAGACTCCACGAGCGCCTGGGCCTCCACCGATCGGCTCATCCCCCGATGAGCAGAGCTGAGTCCTCGAGGTGCGCCCGCAGCAGCAAGACCTCACGGATATGGGGATACGGCGCGCGGGGCTCGGCGAAGAGGTCGTCCCCGTCGTCCCAGATCGTCACCAGGCCCAGGTCGCGTACGGGGGCGAATGCCGCCGACCGGGTGCCCACCACGATCGGCACCCGCCCCCTGGCCAGCGCCAGGAACGCGCGGTAGCGGGCGGCGGGCCCGAGGTCAGCGGTGAGGACGGCGTGCGAGCCCGGCCCGAGCAGAGCGGTCAGGGCGGCATCGACGCGGGCGACCTCGCGGACGTCAGGCACGCAGATGACGGATCCGCGACCAGCGCTGAGGGTGGCCGCTGCCGCTGCGGCCACGTGGGCCGGCCAGTCGGCACGCGGCAGCGTGTTCCACACGGCCCGCGGACGCTCACCTCGTGACAGCCGGGTGAGGAATGCCTTACCGCCGACTTCCGCCTGCCAGGCACTTGCCAGCTCGGTCGGGGGAACATCAAGTGGCGGCTGGGCGGGGCGCACCGGCTCGGCCTCGACCCGCGCATGCCGCGGCGGGACCGCGAGCCGGAGCACGTCCGCGAGGGTCCCGGCGTAGCGGTCGGCCGTGAGCCTGGCAAGCTCCAGGACAGCCGGGCTGAGCACGGGCTCGGGCGAGACGACCCGTCTGAGCGGTGAAAGCGGGCCGACGTGCGACGTCGAGTCGGACCGCTCGACGATGAACCCGTCGACGTCACGGCCGGCGAAGCGCACCTTGACGCGGCACCCCTCGACCGCCTGCTCGTGCAATGCCTCGCTGACCGCGTAGTCGAACGGCCGGTCGAGATGGGCCAACGGAAGGTCGACGACGACCTTGGCCACGGGTCGCTCCGGCGCGGGCAGCGAGGCCGGCCGGGGCCGCCTGGACCGCACTGAGCTCTTGAGCAGGGCGAGCTGCTCGGTCGGGGCGGGAGTTGTCGGCATAGGTTCAGTCAACCATCGGGTACCGACACCCCTTCCCACCCGAACGATCCGACTCTCACGTAGCTATAGCCACCTCAGAGTCGGATCGTTTGGGGTGGTGGTGAGGTCAGGCGACCGCTGCCCGCAACGCGTCGATCCGGTCGGTGCGCTCCCAGGTGAACTCGGGCAGCTCTCGGCCGAAGTGGCCGTACGCAGCGGTCGAGCATAGATGGGCCGCAGCAGGTCGAGGTCGCGGATGATCGCCGCCGGACGCAGGTCGAAGACCTCCAGCACGGCCGCGCGGATCGTGTCGCCGGCGACCGTCTCGGTACCGAAGCAGTCGACATAGAACCCGACCGGGTGGGCCTTGCCGATCGCGTACGCCACCTGCACCTCGCAGCGCCGGGCAAGCCCGGCCGCGACGACGTTCTTCGCCACCCAGCGCATCGCGTAGGCGGCCGAACGGTCCACCTTCGACGGGTCCTTGCCGCTGAACGCTCCCCCGCCGTGGCGTGCCATGCCGCCGTACGTGTCGATGATGATCTTGCGGCCGGTGAGACCGGCGTCGCCCATCGGGCCGCCGACCTCGAACCGACCGGTCGGGTTGACCAGAAGCCGGTAGCCGGACGAGTCGATGTCGAAGGTCGACAGCACCTCCTCGACGACGTGCTTCTTGACGTCGGGCGCCAAGAGCGCCTCGAGGTCGATGTCCCCGGCGTGCTGGCTCGACACGACGACGGTGTCGACCCGCGCCGGCCGGTCGCCGTCGTACTCGATGGTGACCTGGGTCTTCCCGTCGGGCCGCAGGTACGCCATCGTGCCGTCCTTGCGTACCTGCGAGAGGCGCTGCGCGAGCCGGTGGGCGATCGTGATCGGCAGCGGCATGAGCTCCGGGGTCTCGTCGCAGGCGTAGCCGAACATCGAGCCCCTGGTCACCCGCGCCCTGCCTGTCGAGCGGGTCGGTCGAGCCCTCGGAGCGCTCCTCGAAGGCGTCGTCGACGCCCTGGGCGATGTCGGGTGACTGTGAGCCGATGCATACCTGGACTCCGCACGAGCGGCCGTCGAAGCCCTTCTTCGACGAGTCGTAGCCGATGTCGAGGATGCGCTGACGCACGATGTCGGCGACCGGCGCGTAGACGTTCGTGGTCACCTCACCGGCGACGACGACGAGGCCGGTCGTCACCAGGGTCTCGACCGCCACCCGGCTGCGCGGATCACCCGCGAGCAGGGCGTCGAGCACGGAGTCGCTGACTCTGGTCGGCGATCTTGTCGGGATGTCCCTCGGTGACAGACTCCGAGGTGAAGAAACGACCTGGCAACGGAACTCCTCGACGCGTTGACGGCAGATGACTGACGAAGTGGCACCAGGGTAGCCCGCGGGCGCGCCGTATCCTCGACGACGTCTCAGCGGTCTCGGCGCTCGAGGCGCTCGCGCACCTCGTCCCACACGGCGTGGGCCAGGGCACGCTTGGAACCCGAGACCGAGGCGCGTTCGCCGCCGTCGGCTGTCAAGATGACCGCCGAGGTGGCGTCGTCGCCGAATACCGCGCCCGCACTGACGTCGTTGACGACGAGCAGGTCACAGCCCTTGCGGGCGAGCTTCACGCGGGCATGGTCGAGCGCGCTGTGCTCGTCGTCGCCGGTCTCGGCCGCGAAGCCGACGAGCACCGGCCGTCCAGGCGAAGACCGCTCGCGCACGAGCTCGGCCAAGATGTCGGGGTTCTCGACGAGGTCGATGGCCGGGGCGGCGGCGTCTGCATGTTTCTTGATCTTGTACTGCGCGGGCCGGCCCGGCCGGAAGTCGGCCGGGGCGGCCGCCATCACGACCGCGTCCGCGTCCTTCGCGAGCTTGTGGACCGCGTCTCGCAGCTCCAGGGCGGAAACGACGTCGACGACGGTGACCCCGAGCGGTGCGGGCAGGGTCACGTTGGCCGCCACCAGGTCGACCTCAGCCCCGCGGGCGGCAGCGGCTGACGCGAGGGCGTATCCCTGCTTGCCCGACGAGCGGTTGCCGAGGAACCGTACCGGGTCGATGCCCTCGCGGGTACCCCCGGCAGAGACGACGACGCGCCGCCCGGCGAGATCGCGCAGGTCCGCATCACGCACCACGGTGCAAGATGTCGGCGGCCACGTCGAAGATCTGGGCCGGCTCGGGAAGTCGGCCCGGTCCGCTGTCGGCTCCCGGTCAGCCGTCCCGATGCCGGCTCGACCACCATGGCGCCGCGAGACCGCAGCGTCGACACGTTCGCCTGCGTCGCCGGGTGCTGCCACATCTCGGTGTGCATGGCAGGGACGAAGACCACCGGGCAGCGGGCCGTGAGCAGGGTGCTCGTCAGCAGGTCGTCGGCGCGGCCAGCAGGCCGCCTTGGCCAGCAGGTCGGCGGTCGCCGGCGCGACGATGACCAGGTCGGCCAGTCTGACCGAGACTGACGTGAAGAACGGCCGGCGACGTCGGAGAAGACGTCGGACGAGACCGGCCTGCCGGACAGTGCCTCCCAGGTCGCAGCGCCGACGAACCTGAGTGCGCTCGCGGTCGGCACCACCGACACATCGTGGCCGGACTCGGTGAGCCGGCGCAGCAACTCGCACGCCTTGTAGGCGGCGATGCCTCCACTCACCCCGAGAACGACGCGGGGCCGGCCACCCGCCGCGCCCCCGTCAGGCTGCCGTCATCGCTCGATCGCTCCCTCGCCGAGAGCAGGGGTCACCGGAACACGGCTGCCGCGTCGACAAGGGCTCACGGGTGCGCGGCACGGCGACGAGCGCTCAGGTCTCGTCGGGCTCGATGTCCTCACACGTCAGGAGGTCGGCATTGATCTCTCGCAGCGCGATCGACAGCGGCTTCTCCTGGACGTGGGTGTCGACGAGCGGGCCGACGTACTCGAGCAGGCCCTCGCCGAGCTGGGAGTAGTAGGCGTTGATCTGGCGGGCACGCTTGGCCGAGTACAGCACCAGCTTGTACTTGGAGTCGGTCTTTTCGAGCAGTTCGTCGATCGGGGGGTTGGTGATCCCCTCGGCGACGGGCAGGGTGCCGGACACGCAGGAGCCTTCAATCTTGAGGAGGAGCAGCTGCGACGGGAGCTAGATGCGCGCACTCCTGCGCGCATTAAGTCTACCAATTGCTCAGCGGTGGCGTGAATCTCCGCATTCACGAGGGTCGCGTCGAACTCGGCTTCAGCCGCCAGCTCGCGTTGCGCGGTCGCAGTCGACTGGCTCGCTCCTCGTCGGTCTCGGTGGCCCGGCCGACCAGTCTGCGGACGAGCTCTTCCCACGTCGGTGGGGCCAAGAACACGAACAAGGCGTCAGGCATCGTTCGGCGTACCTGCCTCGCCCCCTGCAGGTCGATCTCCAGCAGGGCGAGCCGCCCCTGCGTCGAGGGCCTCCTCGACCGGCCGTCTCGGGGTGCCGTATCGCGCCCGCTCGTGGACGATCGCCCACTCGAGCAGGTCACCGGCAGCGACCATCTGGTCGAACGTCGCCTCGTCGACGAAGCGGTAGTGCACGCCGTCGATCTCGCCCGGGTCGCGGTGGCCGCGTGGTCGCCGACACCGAGATCCACACGTCCGGATGGTGGCGGCGGATGTCGTCAGCAACAGTTCCCTTGCCCACGGCGGTCGGGCCGGCCAGTACCGTGAGCCGCTTGCGGCTCACGGCCGGGGCTACGGCCGCCGACGCGACGGGGCGGTCCCGACCCTGGTTGGTCAGCCTCGCTGCTCAAACTCGCGCTCGAGAGCGGCGATCTGGTTGGCGCCGAGGCCACGGACCCGGCGGGACTCGGAGATCCCGATCCGCTCCATCAGGTTGCGGGCCCGCACCTTCCCGAGTCCAGGCATCGCCTGCAGGAGGTCGAGCACCTTCATCTTCGCGATCACGACGTTGTCGTGACCGTCATGGAGCACGTCGGCCAGCGAGGCTCCCGAGCTCTTGAGCCGGTTCTTGACCTCGGCTCTCTCTCGACGTACGACGGCGGCCCTCTCGAGAGCGGCCCGCCGCTGCTCGGGGGTCAACTCTGGAACGCCCACGGCTCCACCTCGATCCTCATCCGCTGGTTCTTGGTCAGCCCGACTCAAGGGCTGATGGCTCACCCTAACCCTGGGCGGGCCTCAAGGGGACAGCGGCGACTTGAATGTCGTGCCGCAGTTGTCGTTGGAGTCCTGAATGATGTCCTTGAGCGCACCGATCGCCGACAGCGCAGACGTCACGTCGAGGTTGTCCTGCGACTTCTCGAGCCGACGCGACGAAGTCTCTCCAGGGTCTTCCAGTCGTTCGAGACCGCGCCCGGCGCAAGGTCGGCCAGGTGCTTGGCCTGCTCGGTCATCGAACCCTGGCCGCCGGCCACGGCGGACGTCAGGTCACCACTCGGAGCCGCCTTCTTGATCGCCGCGCAGTACGCGGCACGAGTGCTCTCGCCGTTGTCGCGCAGCAGCAGCCAGGCAGCGATCCCCCCGCCGATCAGCGCCAGCACGACGATCAGGCCGACGACGAGCGATGCCCGGCTCCGTCCCGGCTGCACGTCCTGCGGCAGCAGCTCCTGCTGGGGATAGCGCGGTCTGGCGGCGGCTGCCCGTACTGTCCGCCGAGTGGCGGCGGCTGCGGGTACTGCCCGCCGGCGCTGCGGCGGCTGCCCGTACGCGCCACCGTAGGGTGGCGGGGTCTGCCGGTACGGCGTCGTCGGACGGGTCGCCGTAGGGCGGCGGGTTGCCCTGGCCGTAGGGCGACGGGGTGCCCTGCCCGTAGGCGGCGGGTGCCTGCCCGTGCGGCGGGGGCCCTCACCGGTGGCGGCTCGGGCGGCGGCTCCGAGTCAGACATGGTGGTTCCCCTTCATGCCGAGCTCCGGTCGCGCTCACGCAGCGCCGGCCGCCCCGGCGTTCGCAGTGTAGTGGAGGGAGTTGTCCGTCCCGACGACCTCAGCGGACCTCGCCGCTCACGACCCCATGGCGACCGACAGTGCGTCGCCCATCCGCCGCGCGGCGTCGCGGAGCGCTCGTGGTTCGGGACCGGCTCGTAGCACGGCCCGAGACGCGGTGGGGAGGACGAGGTCGATTACCCGACCGAAGTTGCGGCGGATGTCGTCAACGGTGCCGCCCTGGGCGCCGAGTCCGGGCGCGAGCAACGGCCCGTTGATGGCGAGGTCCTCGCGGATCTCGGTCAGGTTCGCGCCGACGACGGCGCCGACGCGACCCCTGCACGGGCGCACTGTCGTTCTCCGCGCTGATCGCGGCGAGCAGGTCGCCGGCGACGGTGCCGGTTGGGGTCCGCGCCTGCTGGACGTCGGCGCCCTCCGGGTTGGAGGTCAGCGCCACCACGAAGACGCCCGGCGTCGTGGGCACGGGCAGCGTCGAGCATCGGGCGCAGTGCCTCGAATCCGAGGTACGGGTGGACGGTCACGGCGTCAACGGCGAGCGGCGCAGCCCTGGTCGAGATAGGCATCGGCGTACCCGGTCATGGTCGAGCCGATGTCTCCGCGCTTCGCATCGAGCAGCACGAGCGCACCCCGCGACCTGGCGGCGATGACGAACCGCTCGAGGACCGCGATCCCCCGGGAGCCGTGTCGCTCGAAGAAGGCGCTCTGCGGCTTCAGCACCGCCACCTCATCGGCGAACGCGTCCACGCAAGAGGAGGCGAACGCGTCGAGTCCGGTGTCGTCGTCCGGCAGACCCCACTCGTCGAGGAGTGCGGGACTCGGGTCGACCCCGACGCACAGCCGACCCCGCCGGTCGGTCGCCTCACGCAGTCGTACGCCGAACGGTGCCATCGCCGTCACCCCGCCTGATGGTCGTCGCGGCTCGACCGGTGGGCGTAGCCGACAGCATCCACGGCCTTCGCGAACCCTCTCGCGGCGAGCTCGGCCCGCAGCTCTGCCAGGACGCGGACGGGTGCGGAAGGGTCGTTGAAGATGGCCGTTCCGACCTGCACCGCGCTCGCCCCGGCGAGCATGAACTCGAGAGCATCGAGCCCGGTGCGGATCCCACCGACGCCGATGATCGGTAGCGCGGGCAGCGCCTGGGCCACCTGCCATACCGCCCGGACGGCAACGGGACGCACGGCAGGCCCGGACAGACCCCCCGTGACACCCGCCGAGCCGCGGCCGGAGGGTGTCGAGGTCGATGTGCATCCCGAGCAGCGTGTTGATCAGCACCACGCCGTCGGCCCCGGCTTCGAAGACCGCCGCTGCGATCTCCACGATGCTCGTCACGTCCGGGGAGAGCTTGGCGAAGACCGGTACCCCGCGCGCGGTGTCTCTGCGGACAACGGAGATCACCCGGGACGCCTGCACGGGGTCGCAGGCGAAGACCAGGCCGCGGTTCTCCACGTTCGGGCAGGAGATGTTCGACCTCGACCGCAGCCACTCCGGGCGCGTTGGCGACCCGGCGGGCGAGCTCGGCGTACTCGCCCAACGACGACCCGGCGATGGACACGATCGGCCGCGCGTCGTGCTGAAGCAGCCAGGGCAGGTCCCGCGCGAGGAACGCGTCGATGCCGGGTCCCTGCAGGCCGATGGAGTTGAGCATTCCCGACGGCGTCTCGGCCATCCGGGGCGTCGCGCGTCCGGCCCTGGGGTCTCGCATGATCGACTTGGTCACCACCGCACCGAGCTCGGCCACGTCGAAGAACTGGTGCAGCTCCTGTCCGGCGGCCGCGCATCCGCTCGCCGTCATGACCGGGTTGGCCAGCTGCGCGTCGGCGAGGACCGTCGTGAGGTCGACCTCGTCCGGTTGCACAGCGGCGGTCATCGACGCCTCCGTCACGGCGGTCACAGCCCGCCGTGGACGGCGCACCGAGGGTGCCCATCGGAATCGAGCCGACGTCGTCCCAGCGAACCTGCTGCCCGGCGAAGACCGGCCCGTCGACGCACGACCGGAGCATGCGGGTCACTCCGTCGTCGCCGATCACCGGCAGCACACAGGTCATGCACACGCCTATCCCGCACGCCATCGACTCCTCCACCGCGGTCTGGCTCCAGGCACCGTGCGCGGTGGCCGCCCGGGTCACGGCGGCGAGCATCGCCATCGGCCCGCAGGAGTAGACGACCCCGACGGAGTGCTGGGTGAGCAGCGCCGGCAGCGGGTCCGTGACCAGCCCGGCGATGCCCACCGAGCCGTCCACCGTCGTCACGGTGACCGACTGGGCGGAGCGCTTGGCCTCGAGTACACCGAACAGCCTGGACTCCGTCGACGCGCCCAGGACCATGTGCACGGCAGCAGTGGCGCTCGCGCAGGCGTTCGGCCAGCGCGAACAGCGGCGCGGAGCCGTACCCGCCGCCCACCAGGGCACAGGCGACAGGCTCGCGCGGCAGCGCGAACGGCCGCCCGAGGGGCCCGACGAGGTTGACCGGGTCGTGCGGACGACGCTCGGCCAGCCACTGAGTCCCCTGCCCGTTGGCAGCGAAGACGATCTCGACGGTGGCGCCGTAGACTCCCGCCGGCTTCGCCCGATAGATGGAGAACGAGCGTCGCAGCAGCGCCGCCGACGTCTCGCCGCCGACCGACAGCGCGACGAAGTTCCCCGGGTCGGGTACGTTCGGCGATCCCCTCCGCCACGAACGTCACGTGGACGTAGTCGCCGACCCGCTTGGTGGAGAAGCACCTCGCCCTCGACCTGGAGCGGACCGCGCAGGGTACCCAGCTCCTGGTCGCTCATACCCCGGCCCCGGCCACGATAGCCGGCATCCGCAGCCGCCGGACGCCGATACGGTCGCGGCGGGACCAGCTCCTGCAGCGATCGGACCTGGAGGCTGCCCGCCAGCAGTGCCTCGATGCCCTGGACGGTCGCGGCCAGGCCCTGGACGGTCGTGATGCACGGGATGCTGGTCGCCACCGACGCGGTCCTGATCTCGTAGCCGTCGACGCGGGGCGACCCGCCGGCGGTCGTACCGTGCGGGGTGTTGATGACGAGGTCGACCTCGCCGGCGAGGATCCGGCCGACGATGGTGGGCTCGCCGTCCGGCCCCGGCCCCTCCGAGTGCTTGCGCACGACGACCGCCGAGACGCCGTTTCGCCGCAGCACGGCGGCGGTACCCTCCGTCGCCAGGATCTCGAAACCGAGGTCCGCCAGCCGCTTGATCGGGAAGATCATCGACCGCTTGTCGCGGTTGGCGACCGAGACGAACGCGCGTCCCCGACGTCGGCAGCCCACCGAACGCGGCCTGCTGTGCCTTGGCGAACGCGGTGCCGAAGTCGGCGTCCAGGCCCATCACCTCCCCCGTCGAGCGCATCTCGGGGCCGAGGATCGTGTCGACGTTGTGGCCGTCCGGCGTCCGGAAGCGGTTGAAGGGCATCACGGCCTCCTTGACCGCGACCGGGGCCGAGTCCGGGAGGTCGGCCCCGTCGCCGTGCGCCGGCAGCAGCCCGGCGCGGCGCAGCTGCTCGATCGACTCGCCGAGCATGACCCTCGCCGCCGCCTTGGCCAGTGGTGTCCCCGTCGCCTTGGACACGAAGGGGACGGTCCGCGATGCCCGCGGGTTGGCCTCGAGGACGTACAGCACGTCGGAGGCGACCGCGAACTGGATGTTGATCAGCCCGCGCACTCCCACCGCGGCGGCGATCGCCGTGGTCGAGGACCGGATCCGCTCGACGTCCTCGCGGCCCGAGCGTGATCGGCGGCAGCACGCAGGCCGAGTCGCCGGAGTGGATGCCTGCCTCCTCGATGTGCTCCATCACGCCGCCGAGGAAGAGCTCGTGCCCGTCGTACAGGGCGTCGACGTCGACCTCGATCGCGTCGTCGAGGAAGCGGTCGACGAGTACCGGGTGCAACGGTGAGATCTTCGTGGCCCGCTCGATGTAGGACTCGAGGGCGGCGTCGTCGTACACGATCTCCATTCCCCTGCCGCCGAGGACGAAGGACGGCCGGACGAGCACCGGGAACCCGATCTCGTCGGCGATCGCCTTGGCCTCGACGAACGACGTCGCGGTACCGTGCTTCGGCGCCGGCAGGCCCGCGGTCGCGAGGACGTGACCGAACGCCCCGCGGTCCTCGGCGAGGTGGATCGCCTCGGGACTGGTGCCGACGATCGGTACGCCGGCCGCAGCCAGCCCGGCGGCCAGCCCGAGCGGTGTCTGTCCGCCCAGCTGCACGATCACACCGGCGACCGGACCTGCTGCGGTCTCCGCGGCCACCACCTCGAGGACGTCCTCGAGCGTCAGCGGCTCGAAGTACAACCGGTCGGAGGTGTCGTAGTCGGTCGACACCGTCTCCGGGTTGCAGTTGACCATGACCGTCTCGTAGCCCACCTCGGACAGCGCGGTCGAGGCGTGCACGCACGAGTAGTCGAACTCGATCCCCTGTCCGATCCGGTTCGGGCCGCTGCCCAGGATCAGCACCGCCGGGCGGCTTCGCGGCTCGACCTCGGTCTCCTCGTCGTAGGTCGAGTAGTGGTACGGCGTCAGCGCCGCGAACTCCGCGGCACACGTGTCGACGGTCTTGTACACCGGCCGGACCCCGAGCGCCCACCGCACGCCGCGTACGACGTCCTCGCTGGAGTGCGTCAGCTCGGCGAGCTGGGCGTCGGAGAAGCCGTGCCGCTTGGCCCGGCGCAGCAGCTCGGGGGTCAGGCTGTCGGCCGCGGCCACCTCCCGGGCGACCTCGTCGAGCAGCAGGAGCTGGTCGACGAACCACGGGTCGATGCCGGTCGCCTCGTGGACCTCCGCGACGGTCGCCCCGGCCCGCAGCGCGTCCATCACCACGCGCAGCCTGCCGTCGTGGGGGACCGCGGCGCGGTCGAGAAGCTCCTGCTTGTCCCCCGGGTCGCCGGCCCAGGAGAAGATGGCATCCGGCTTCTCCAGGGAGCGCACGGCCTTGTGCAGCGCCTCGGTGAAGTTGCGGCCGATCGCCATCACCTCGCCCACGCTCTTCATGTGCGTGGTCAGGACCGGGTCGGCTGCGGGGAACTTCTCGAACGCGAACCGCGGAACCTTGACGACGACATAGTCCAGCGTCGGCTCGAAGCTCGCCGGGGTCTCGCCGGTGATGTCGTTGGGGATCTCGTCGAGGGAGTAGCCGATCGCGACCTTGGCCGCGATCTTCGCGATCGGAAAGCCCGTCGCCTTGGACGCCAGAGCGCTCGAGCGGGAGACGCGGGGGTTCATCTCGATGACGATCATCCGCCCGTCCACGGGGTTGACCGCGAACTGGATGTTGCAGCCGCCGGTCTCCACGCCGACCGCCCGGATCACGCCGACGGCCATGTCACGCATCGCCTGGTACTCCCGGTCGGTCAGCGTCATGGCCGGGGCGACGGTGAT
Source organism: uncultured Actinomycetota bacterium (assembly GCA_963824115.1). GTDB lineage: Bacteria > Actinomycetota > Actinomycetes > Propionibacteriales > Nocardioidaceae > DASQEH01. The sequence continues at coordinate 306,834 of CAWGOA010000007.1, read as the reverse complement.
CGAGTCGCCCGTGTGGACGCCCATCGGGTCGACGTTCTCGATCGAGCAGACGATCACTGTGTTGTCGTGGCCGTCGCGCATCACCTCGAGCTCGTACTCCTTCCAGCCGAGGATCGACTGCTCGAGGAGCACCTCGGTCGTCGGGCTGGCGTCCAGGCCGGCGCCGGCGATCCGACGCAGGTCGTCGTCGTCGTACGCCATGCCCGAGCCCGCGCCACCCATGGTGAACGACGGCCGCACGACGACCGGGTACCGAAGCGACTCCACGCCGGCCAGGCAGTCGGCCATCGAGTGGCAGATCACGCTGTCGGCCACCTCGCCGCCGAGCGACTCGACGATGCGCTTGAACGTCTGCGCGGTTCTCGCCGGCCTCGATCGCCTCGATGGACGCTCCGATCAGCTCGACGTCGTACTTCTCGAGCACGCCCGCATGGGCGAGGGCGACGGCGGTGTTCAGGGCCGTCTGCCCGCCCAGCGTCGCGAGCAGCGCGTCGGGGCGCTCCTTCTCGATGACCTTGGCGACGACGTCCGGGGTGATCGGCTCGACGTACGTCGCGTCGGCGATCTCGGGATCGGTCATGATCGTGGCCGGGTTGGAGTTGACCAAGATGACCCGGATGCCCTCCGCCTTGAGGACCCGACAGGCCTGGGTGCCGGAGTAGTCGAACTCGCACGCCTGGCCGATCACGATCGGGCCGGACCCGATCACGAGGACCGACTCGATGTCCTCCCGCCTCACCCCTTCCGCCCCTTCCCCGCGAGACGTCACAAACGGCCCGGAATTGCCGGCGTGTCGTCCGCCGATTGACGTCTCGGCGGACATCAGCGCGACGAACCGGTCGAACAGGTAGCTCGCATCGTGCGGACCGGCGGCCGACTCCGGGTGGTACTGGACGCTGAACGCCGGACGGTCGAGCAGCCGAAGGCCCTCGACCACGTCGTCGTTGAGGCACACGTGGGTGACCTCGGCGGGCCCGTACGGTGTGTCCACCCGCCGCTCGGCCGGGACGTTCCCGACCGCTCGGGCGGACATTCTCACCCTCTCCGAGGGTACGTTGCTTCCCTCTCGGCGGTACGTTTCGTGCCCGCTCGGCTGGTCTCGGCCAGCCGACCGCGAAACCGTGGTTGTGCGCCGTCACCTCGACCTTGCCGGTCGTGAGGTCGAGGACCGGCTGGTTGATGCCGCGGTGCCCGTACTTGAGCTTGTACGTGGGTAGCCCGAGCGCCCGTCCGAACAGCTGGTTGCCGAAGCAGATCCCGAAGTACGGCAGCCGGTGCTCCAGGACGCCTTGCAGGACGGAGACGCTGAAGTCGGCGGCGGCCGGGTCGCCCGGGCCGTTGGAGAAGAACACGCCGTCCGGCTCGAGCGCCAGCAGCTCGTCGAGCGTGGTCGACGCGGGCACGACGACCACCTCCACTCCCCGCGGAGGCGAGCATCGCGGGCGTCATCGACTTGATCCCGAGGTCGACGGCGACGACCCGGAACCGCCGCTCCCCGTAGCGGGCACGGTGTACGCGGCCCGCGTGCTGACGGCGTCGGCCAGTGCCGCACCGGTCATCTGCGGCGCGTTCCGTACCCGGTCGAGCAACCGGGCCGGGTCGGTCTCGGTCGTCGAGATCGCGACCCGCATCGCGCCGCGCTCGCGCAGGTGCCGGGTCAGCGCCCGGGTGTCGATGCCGCTGATCCCGACGACCTGCTGTGCCGGCGAGCTCGTCGTCGAGGCTGCGGCGCGCGCGCCAGCTGCTGGCCATCCTGGCCGGGTCCCGGACGACGTACCCGGCGACCCAGATGCGGTCGGACTCGCCGTCGATGTCGTTGACGCCGGTGTTGCCGACGTGCGGCGCCGTCATCACGACGACCTGCCGGTGGTACGAGGGGTCGGTCAGCGTCTCCTGGTACCCCGTCATCCCGGTCGCGAAGACCGCCTCCCCGATGGTCTCGCCGGGCGCGCCGAACGACTCGCCGCGAAAGCTCCGCCCGTCCTCCAGTACGAGCAGCGACGCATCGCGCGGTCGTCGCGGTCACTGCAGCTTCCCGTCGAGCACTGTCGGCCGCCCGGCCAGGAACGTCGCGACGACCGCCCCGGGCAGCTCCATGCCCGCGAACGGCGTGTTGCGCGACAGCGACGCCGACTCGGCCGGGTCGACGACGCGGCGCGCCGACGGGTCCACCAGGGTCAGGTGGGCCGGTGAGCCGACGCGCAGCGGCCGGCCGTGGTCGTCGACCCGCCGATCCTGGCCGGTCGTACCGACATCCGGTCGGCCACCTCGGCCCAGTCATCATCCCGGTGTCGACCATGGCCTGCTGGACGACGCTGAGCGCGGTCTCGAGGCCGAGCATGCCCATCGCCGCCGCTGCCCACTCGCACTCCTTGTCCTCGGTCGGGTGGGGTGCGTGGTCGGTCGCCACGCAGTCGATGGTGCCGTCCGCGAGACCCGCGCGTACTGCCTCGACGTCGTCGGCGGTACGCAGCGGCGGGTTGACCTTGTAGAGCGGGTCGTACGTCGACACGAGCTCGTCGGTCAGCAGCAGGTGGTGCGGTGTCACCTCGGCCGTGACGCTCCAGCCCTTGCCCTTCGCCCACCGGACCAGCTCGACCGAGCCCGCCGTCGACACGTGGCAGACGTGCAGCCGCGAGCCGACATGGCCGGCGAGCAGGCAGTCGCGGGCGATCACGGCCTCCTCCGCGACCGCCGGCCAGCCCCGCATGCCGAGGACTGCCCGACATGGTGCCCTCGTTCATCTGGGCGTCCTCGGTGAGCCGGGGCTCCTGCGAGTGCTGGGCGATCACCCCGTCGAACGCCTTGACGTACTCGAGCGCCCGCCGCATGAGCACCGCATCGGACACGCACGAGCCGTCGTCGGAGAAGACCCGTACCTTGGTCGCGCGAGTCGGCCATCGCGCCCAGCTCGGCCAGCCGTCGCCCGTCGAGCCCGACGGTGACCGCGCCGACCGGCCGCACGTCGCAGTACCCGGACGCCTCCGCCGAGGTGGAACACCTGCTCGACCACGCCCGCCGTGTCCGCCACCGGGTCGGTGTTCGCCATCGCGTGGACCGCGGTGTACCCGCCCCTCGCGCGCCGCCCGCGTGCCGTGTCGACGGTCTCGGCGTCCTCCCGGCCGGGTTCCCGCAGGTGGGTGTGCAGGTCGACGAGCCCGGGCAGCGCGACCAGGCCGCCGGCGTCGATCCGGACGGCTCCGGCTGGCGCATCGGCAGGGTCGACGAACCGGCCGTCGAGCAGCAGCAGGTCGACGGGCTCGCCCCCGAGGGCGCTGGCCCCCGAGACCAGGTACGACGTCATCTCGCCTCCTCCTCGGACTGCGCGGCGCTCGGGCTCGAACCGCTCAGCAGCAGGTACAGGACCGCCATCCGGACCGCCACCCCGTTGGTCACCTGCTCGACGATGACCGAGCGGGCCGAGTCGGCGACGTTGGCGGAGATCTCCATACCGCGGTTCATCGGGCCCGGGTGCATCACGATCGCATGCTCGGGAAGCAGCGCGAAGCGGCGGTCGTCGAGTCCGTAGCGCCGGCTGTACTCGCGGGCGCTGGGGAAGAACGCGGCGTTCATCCGCTCGTGCTGGACCCGGAGCATCATCACCGCGTCGCACTTGTGGATCGCGGCGTCGAGGTCGTAGGAGGTCTCGACCGGCCAGGTCGACACCCCGACCGGCAGCAGCGTGGGCGGCGCGACCAGCAGGACCTCGGCACCGAGGGTGCTGAGCAAGATGGCGTTGGAGCGGGCGACCCGGCTGTGCAGCACGTCGCCGACGATCGTGATCCGCCGGCCCTCGAGGTCGCCGAGGTGACGCCGCATCGTGAACGCGTCGAGCAGCGCCTGGGTCGGGTGCTCGTGCGTGCCGTCACCGGCGTTGACCACGCTGGACCGCACCCAGCCGCTGTTCGCCAGCCGGTGCGGCGCCCCCGAGGACCCGTGCCGGATGACGACCGCGTCGGCGCCCATCGCCTCGAGCGTCAGCGCGGTGTCCTTCAGGCTCTCGCCCTTGGACACGCTCGACCCCTTCGCGGAGAAGTTGATGACGTCGGCGCTCAGCCGCTTGGCGGCGGCCTCGAACGAGATGCGGGTCCGGGTCGAGTCCTCGAAGAACAGGTTCACGACCGTACGCCCGCGCAGCGTCGGCAGCTTCTTGATCGGCCGGTCGGCGAGCGAGCGGAGCTCGGCTGCCGTGTCGAGGATCAGCAGCGCGTCGTCGCGCGTCGAGGTCGGCACTCGACAGCAGATGGTGCTTCACCGCGTCGCCCCCGGTCCGGACACCGTCACGGCGTCACGGTCGTCGTACTCCTCGAGGGCGACATGAACTGTCTCGCGCCGACGACGTCGGGAGGTTCTTGCCGACGTAGTCGGCTCGGATGGGCAGCTCGCGGTGGCCCCTGTCGACGAGCACGGCCAGCTGGACGGCGCGAGGGCGACCGATGTCGTTGAGGGCGTCGAGCGCGGCGCGTACCGTCCGGCCGCTGTACAGGACGTCGTCGACCAGGACCACTATCGCGTCGTCGATCCGGTCGCCGGGATGTCGGTCGCCGCGAGCGGCCGCGCCGGCCGCAGCCGCAGGTCGTCGCGGTACATGGTGATGTCGAGCGAGCCCGCGGCGACCTCGGATCCCTCGACCGAGGCCATCGTGGCGGCGATCCGTGACGCCAGCGGCACGCCGCGGCGAGGGATCCCGAGGAGGACGACCCCCTCGTGGCCATGGTTGCGCTCGAGGATCTCGTGGGAGATCCGCCTGAGCGCCCGGGAAATGTCGGCGGAATCCAGCACCATGCGCAACTCGTTGCGCGTGTCGGTTGGCTACTCTGAGTAGCAGAAGACATACGAGTGACCCCTTCTCCGCCTCACTGGACGGCTCTTAAAGGATGTCTAGGGCTAAAATGCTACATCGGCGGAAAATCGAGATAACTGTGAGTAAGATTCAAGCGCCAACGGAAGGATACTCATGGCGCAAGACTATGCAAGGGCACTCGGCGCGCGCCTGAGGTCCATTCGTCAACAGCAGGGGCTCTCGCTCCAAGGTGTTGAAGAGAAGTCCGAGGGACGCTGGAAGGCCGTCGTCGTCGGCTCGTACGAGCGTGGCGACCGAGCAGTCACTGTCCAACGACTCTCAGAGCTTGCCGACTTCTATGGTATCCCCATGAGCGAGCTCCTACCAGGAGCCAACCAGTTCGGTGCTGCCCGCGAGGCGCCGCCGAAGCTCGTCCTCGACCTCGAGCTCCTGCACCGCGGCGAGCTTCCCGAGTCCGCACCGCTGGCCCGGTTCGCCTCCACCATCCAGGCCCAGCGAGGCGACTACAACGGCAAGGTGCTTGTCCATCCGCCAGGAGGACCTGCTCACCCTCGCCGTGATCTACGACGAGTCCCCGAGCCAGCTCGCCGAGAAGCTCATCAACTGGGGCGTACTGCGCCCCAAGCCGCGCGAACAGTTCGAATAGGCGTCGCAGCTGCGGACTTCGCAGCGACCCCTCAGATCGACGGGGCCCGCGGCGCCGCCTCGGCGATCCTGGCCAGCACGCCGTTGACGAAGGCGGCCGAGTCGTCGGTCGACAGTTGAGCCGCCAGGTTGACCGCCTCGCTGAGAACCACGCCTCGGGGGACGGCGTCTGCATGGCCGAGCTCGTAGACGCCTAGCCGCAAGATGTTGCGGTCGACGGCCGGCATCCGCTCGAGCGCCCAGCCGTCGGAGTACGCGGCGATCGTCGCGTCGATCTCGGGCAGAAACTCGACAACACCCTCGACCAGGCCCACGGTGTAGTCGGCGAGCGGCGAGGTGCCGGCGTCGCGGCGCTCCTGCAGCGTCGCCCCGGGAGGCAGGCCGCGAAGCTCGGACTCGAACAAGATGTCCAGTGCCCGTTTGCGGGCCTTGGAGCGAGCACCCATCAGCTGGACACGCGACCGATGTAGCTGCCGTCCCGGGTGTCCACCTTGACTTTTTCGCCGGACGTGATGAAGAGCGGGACGGAGATCTCGTACCCCGTCTCCAACCGGGCCGGTTTGGTGCCGCCGGTCGAGCGGTCACCCTGCAGACCGGGCTCGGTCCACTCGATGAGCAGCTCCACCGACGCGGGCAGCTCGAGGTACAGCGGCACTCCCTCGTGCATCGCGACCGTGGCGTCCTGGTTCTCGAGGATGAAGTGGGAGGCCTCCCCGATCGTCTCCGGCGTGAGTGCGGTCTGCTCGTAGGTCTCGGTGTCCATGAACACGTACGCCTCGCCGTCGTGGTACAGGTACGTCATCGCCCGCTTGTCCACGTTCGCCGTCTCCACCTTGACGTCGGAGTTGAACGTCTTGTCCACCACCTTGCCGGACATCACGTTCTTCAGCTTGGTCCGGACGACCGCGCCGCCCTTGCCGGGCTTGTGGTGCTGGAACCAGATGACCGACCACAGCTGACCGTCGAGGTTCAAGACGGTGCCGTTCTTGAGGTCGTTGGTCGTCGCCATGTGCGAGCTTCACCTTTCTGTCATCGCGGCCGGGTGGCCGCCGGTCGCGTGCGGCCGGCTGGCCGAGGAGCTCGAGATCGCGCCGCAAGCACACCACGAAAGCCAGTCCCACGGCACGCGTCGTCACGGCCTTACTACGCGATGTTGCTACCGGGATGTGGGTTTATCCTAGCCCGGCCGGCGCACCGGCTCCTCGTTCACCCGAACACGACCTGACGCGCGAGCGTCATGGGGCGCGGCCCTCCCGAACGGCACTATGCTCCCCTCATGTCCTGGCTGCTCGTCTTGGCCCTGCTGGTGATCTTCGTGGTCCGTACCGGCTTCTCCATGGTGTCGCGGCAACGTCTGCGAGCGCAGACAGGGGCTGACCAGCCCGGCCCAGACCGTCGCGAGCCAGGCGCCGCTCCTCGGTGCAGAGCCGTCGCCGGCTCCCGTACCGGTCGCCTTTGTGGCAGCCGCAGGACGCCGCGGCGCCGGACCTGTCGACGCCGCCTCCTCGCACGTACCCCAAGCGCGCCGCCCGGACGGGCCGGCGGCGTCTCTGTACGCGAAGACGCCGCACCCGCACGGGACCGATACGAGCACTGTCGCGATGTCGCCGGAGCTCGAAGGCAGGGTACGGGAGCTCATGGGCTCCGGTTTCGAAGCGGGCGCCGTCCGGCTGATCTGCGACGAGCTCGGGGTCGGCATCCTCGACGCGCAGAAGTCCGCCCGCGCCGTGGCCGGACTACCGGCTTCCTGACCCGCTGAGGGCGACCAGCGCCAGCCGGTACGACTCTGTTCCGAAGCCGGCTATGGTCCCGGTCGCGACGGCGGAGATCACGCTCGTGTGACGGAACGTCTCGCGCGCAGCGGGGTTGGTGATGTGCACCTCGACGAGCGGAGCGGTCAGCTGCGCACAGGCGTCGCGCAGCGCGTAGGAGTAGTGGGTGAATGCCGCGGGGTTCAACACCACAGGGGTGCGACTGTCGGCGGCTTCGTGCATCCAGCCGATCAGGACCGCCTCGTCGTCGCTTTGTCGCACCTCGACGTCGAGGCCGAGTTCGCGGCCCCATGCGGTGCAGCACGACACCAGCTCGTCGTACGACGTCGAGCCGTACACCTCCGGCTCGCGCGCCCCGAGTCGGGCCAGGTTGGGACCGTTGAGGACCAGCACCCGCACGGCCACGCCCCTAGCCGGCGATCTCGCGCGTACGCGGCCTCGAGGAGGTGCTCCGCCGGAGCCTGCAGGATCGCCGGCTGCCCGACCCGTTCGATGATCACGAACCGCAGTCTGTCACCCCGCGACTTCTTGTCGACGCGCATCGCGTCGTGGAGCTGCTCCCAGGGCGCGCCGCCGTAGCGCGTGGGGAGCCCCAGAGACTCGAGGATCCGGCGATGCCTGTCGGCTCGTCGCCGCGGTCGAGGCGACCGGCGAGCCGGGCCAGTTCGGCGACGTAGACCATGCCGATCGCCACCGCCTCGCCGTGCCGGAACGCGTACTGCTCCGCGCGTTCGACTGCGTGGCCCATGGTGTGGCCGTAGTTGAGCGCCTCGCGCCCGACGTCGCGCCCATGCGACGTCGACTCGCGGAGGTCGGTCGAGACCACTGTCGCCTTGACCCGGACCGCCCGTTCGACGAGCTCGCGGAGGGCAGCCGACGTCGGGTCGGCTACGAGCGCGCTGTCGGACTCGACGATGGCCAAGATCTCCTCGTCGGCGATGAACCCGCACTTGACCACCTCGGCAAGGCCGCTCGACGATCTCGCGGCGGTCAAGGCTCTGGAGGCTGGCGAGGTCGCACAGCACACCGGCGGGCTCGTGGAACGCGCCGACGAGGTTCTTGCCCTCGGCGGTGTTGATGCCGGTCTTCCCGCCCACCGCCGCGTCGACCATGCCCAGGAGAGTCGTCGGGACGTGTACCACCCGGATACCCCGCAGGAACGTCGCCGCGACGAATCCGGCCAGATCGGTGGTGGCTCCCCCGCCGACCCCGACCACCGCGTCCGACCGGGTGAAGCCCAGCCTGGCCGAGCCTCGCCCAGCAGGCGGCCGCGACATCGGCCGTCTTGGCGGCCTCGCCGTCCGGTACCTCGACGAGGTGCGGTTCGTACCCGGACGCCGCCAGCTCGTCGCGGACGCTCCGCGCAGCGGCGTCCATCGCCCGCGGATGGACCACCGCGACCCGCTGGACGTCGGCGCCGAGCATCCCCTCCAGCTCGCCGTTCAGCCCCGTGCCGACCACGATGTCGTACGGGGTCTCGGCTGCGACCCGGATGCGCGTCACGTCAGGGGTGGACATGCTGCTCGACCTTGTCGGCGACTGCCTCGGCCGGGAGGTCGTCGGTGCTGACGCTCAGCTGCGAGACCTCCTGGTACAGCGGTCGACGGGCGTCCAAGAGGGTCTTGAGCTGGCTGCGGACGTTGCCGAGGAGCAGCGGCCGGGTCACTCCGAGGCCGACCCGTGAAGCGGCCGCCGCGAGGCCGACGTCCAAGAACACGACCCGGTGGCGGGACAGCAGGGCCCGGGTCGCGCGTGCGGTCACCGCGCCGCCGCCGAGCGCGACCACTCCCCGTCTGTGAGCTGAGCGCCTCCTCGACCGCCGACTGTTCGAGCGCGCGGAACGTCGGCTCGCCGTCGTCGAGGAAGATCTCGGCGATCGGCTTGCCGGCCCGTTGCTCGACCAGGTCGTCGGTGTCGCACGACGTGACGCCCCAGCGTCTCGCCAGCAAGGCGGCGACCGTCGACTTGCCGGCTCCCGGCGGACCCGACGAGCACGACCAGCGGCCGGTCGCGTGCACCGCCCGTGTCGAGGTCGTCGCTACCGGATTCGTCGGCAGGGGTCCTACCGCCGGCCGTCGTCATCGATGCCTCAGATTCGCCAGATAGCCGTCCCGGTTGCGTCGGGTCTCTCCCAGCGAGTCGCCGCCGAACTTCTCCAGCGCGGCTTCGGCGACCACCAGAGCCACCATCGACTCGGCCACGACTGCGGCGGCGGGCACCGCGCAGACGTCCGACCGCTGATGGTGCGCGACGGCGGCCTCGCCGGTCGCGACGTCCACGGTGCGCAGGGCCCGCGGGATCGTCGAGATGGGCTTCATGGCGGCGCGGACTCGCAGCACCTCCCCGGTCGACATCCCGCCTTCGGTGCCACCCGAGCGACCGGACGTGCGGCGGATGCCCGTCGGGGCCGGTCACGATTTCGTCGTGCGCCACCGAGCCCGGCCCACGGGCGACCTCGAAGCCGTCGCCCACCTCCACGCCCTTGATCGCCTGGATGCCCATCAGCGCACCGGCCAGCCTCGAGTCGAGTCGGCGGTCCCAGTGGACGTACGATCCAAGGCCAGGAGGCAGCCCGTACGCGACGACCTCGACGACTCCCCCGAGCGTGTCACCGTCCTTGTGGGCCTTGTCGATCTCCGCGACCATGGCCGCACTTGCCCCGGCGTCGAGGCAGCGGACCGGGTCGGCGTCGAGTCGCGCGACGTCCTCAACGGTCGGAAGCATGCCAGCGGGCGCCGACGCAGCCCCGATCGAGATCACATGAGCAACGAGGCGCACGTCGAGGGCCTGGTCGAGGAAGGCGCTCGCCACGGCGCCGAGGGCTACCCGGGCGGCTGTCTCGCGGGCGCTCGAGCGCTCGAGGACGTTGCGTGCCTCGGCGAAGTCGTACTTCTGCATGCCGACCAGGTCGGCATGGCCCGGTCGTGGCCGCGTGAGCGGTGCGTTGCGGGCCAGGCCCTCGAGTACCTCGGAGTCGACGGGGTCGGGCGACATCACCTGGTCCCATTTGGGCCACTCCGTGTTCGCGACGGTCACCGCCACGGGCCCACCGATCGTCTGCCCGTGCCGCACGCCACCGAGGAAGGAGACGGCATCCTGCTCGAACTTCATCCGGGCCCCGCGGCCGTAGCCGAGCCTGCGTCGGGCCAGCGCTGCAGCCAGGTCGGCCGTCGAGATCGACACGCCGGCCGGCAGCCCCTCGATGATCGCGACCAGGGCAGGACCGTGCGACTCGCCTGCCGTGAGCCATCGGAGCATGAGCGAAGTCTGTCACGCGCGCGTCTCAGCGAGACGTGTACCAGCCGCCGAGCGTCGACCCGAACGTGACCCCGACGAGGGAGCCGAGCAGCATGAAGGGCCCGAACGCGAACGGCCGGCCCCTCGACCGTCCGACCACCGCGAGCATCCCCCCGCCGACCGCACCGAGCAGGAAGCCGGAGTACAGGCCCGTCAGCAGGGGCGCCCAGCCGAGGTACCCGAGGGCGATCCCCAGCAGACCGGACAGCCGGACGTCCCCGTAGCCGAGCCCCCGAGGATAGATGAACCACAGCAGGAAGTAGAAGCCACCCATCGCTGAGCCAGCCGAGCGCGGCGCGCAGGAGCCGCTGCGGCTCCGCGTCGACGGCACCGGCCAGGCAGACCAGCGCACAGACGACGGCGTACGACGGTGCGACGACGCGTATCGGCAGCAACCGGGTCGACGCGTCCACGTAGGCCAGCACGACGCCGACTCCGCCGAGGTAGATCCAGGTCGCGAGGACCGGCTGCCAACCAAGCCTCCACCCGACCAGGGCACCGACCACGGCACCGGCCACGGCGAGCCGTAACCCCAGCCATGGCCGCGCCGCGATCTGTGCGTAGGCCACCTTGTCGGGAGCAGCCGGATCGACCGTCGGCTCCGGCAGTCGGGCGATCACCCACGGCCCAAAGCTGCTCAGCAGGGCCGTGAGTGCCGTGCTGGCACAGACGAGCAGCCACGCAGACACAAGTCCTGAGCGTAGTGCGGTCCGGGTCGGGTGGCCGCCGCATCGAGCCGGCTGTGCATATTCACCCTCACCACTCACCACCCGAAAGATCCGACTTTGAGGTAGGCATGGCTACCTCAAAGTCGGATCTTTCGGGTGGTGGGTAGAGGTAGGGAGGGAGAGGATGGCTCAGGCGATGGTGTAAGGCGAGGTGAAGAAGCCCGTGGGGTCGACGGCGTGCTTGACCGACTGGAGCCGGGCATAGTTGGGGCCGTAGTAGCTCGCCACACTTCGGTGCGGCTCGAGGTAGTTCACGTAGCCGCCGGAGGAATGCCCGGAGACCGCGGCGTGCGCCGTGGCGATCCAGGCGTACGCGAGGCTGGCATCGGCGTGCGTGGCGTCGCTCGGCAGGCCGACGTACCACTGCAGGTCGCACAGGTGGTCCCGCCACGGGAAGGCGGTGGCGTCGACCGGGACGTCGCCCACCTTGCCGGTGAGCGGATCGAGGATCGCGGCGACCGAATGGCCGCTGGCCGCCCGTTGCTCGACGACGGCGACGAGCGCCCGCGCGAGCGGGTGCGACATCACCGGCAGCACGTCACTGCCCGCCGCGAACGCCTGCCGCGCCGAGGTCGTACCGCCACCGAGGAACGACACGGCGTCGAGGAAGCCCTCGGAGAACGTCGAGACACTGGTGGCGTCCACACCCGCAGCCGCCTGCATCGCCGCGGCCTCGGTGTCCTGGTCGCCGGCGAGGCAGGTACCGACGACCCTGACGGTGGCCACGCCGGTGGAGGCTGCCTCGAGGTGAAGGTTCGCCCAGGCCGAGCGCGGCATGGTCTGTACCCGGTCCGCCCAGCCGCGCACCACCGCCGCTGCGCTCGACCAGGGGAAGGTGAGCAGGAAGAAGCCGACGTCCCGTGTCGGCTGGGTCTGGAATTCGATCGAGGTGACGATGCCGAAGTTCCCGCCGCCTCCTCCTCGGCAGGCCCAGAAGAGCCCGCGGTGGTTGGTCGCGCTGGCGTGTCGGGTCTGGCCGTCGGCCGTCACGATCGTGACGCGCCCTACCTGGTCGCTGGTCAGGCCGTGCTCACGGCTGGCCACGCCGATGCCGCCGCCGAGGGTGAGCCCCGCGGCTCCCACCGTCGGGCAGGTGCCGGTCGGGATGGTGCGCCCGCTCTGCGCCAATGCGGCGTGGACTGCGTACAGTTTCGCGCCCGCGCCGACCGTCGCCACAGCACTGGCGGCGTCGTAGTGAACCGTGGCCATCCGGCCGACGTCGATGACGAGCCCGTCGGCCACCGATGACGCTCCGACGTACGAATGGCCGCCCGCCTTGGGGCGAGACCGAAGGCCGAACCTGCGGGCGAACGCGATAGCCACGCCGACGTCTGACTCCGATGCCGCCTCGACGACAGCGAGCGGCTGAACATGGTCGAAGCGCGGGTCGAACAGTCTGCTGGCTACCGCGAAGTCGCTGTCGGTCCGCTTGACGACGTCTCCGTCGATGGAGTGCTCCAAGGCCCTCCAGTCGGAGGCTGTTGGACGCTTGCCCACTGCGGCGGTTCGGCCCGGGCCGGTGGTGGTCGCGCGGCGGGCGGTGGAGACGTGCGGTGTACAGGCCCCGGCGACAACTGCGGCCGCTCCGAGGGCGCCGCCCTTCAAAACGCTGCGGCGTGTGACCGGCACAGGTCTCATGGACTCTGCACGCGCGGCGCGCCTCATCGGTTGCCCAGCGCGGCAGCTCCCGCGGTGCGCATCGCATCGAGCGGGGCCTCGTCCGCACCCGTCATCAGCTCGACTTGTCGTGCTGCCTGGTGCAGGAGCAGCGCAAAGCCGCCGATCACCTGGCTGCCCGCTGCTCGCGCCGCCTCTGTGAGAATTGTCCGCCCCGGGGAGTAGACGACGTCGAAAAGGACGGGAGCCAGGGACGCCACCGCAATGGCCGCCACTGCGCTCTGCCCCTCTTCCGGGATCGTCGAGATCACCACGTCGACCCGCCTGTCCGGTATCTCGGTGATCGCGTGCACGGTCACCTCGAGCCCTAGCTGCGGCCCGAGGTCGCTCAGGACCGACGCACGCGCCGTCGAGCGCGCGAGCACCGACACGCTGGCGGCGCCAAGCGCCGCAACCGCTGCCACGGCGGACGCGGCCGTCGCCCCACCGCCCACGACGACGGCGGAGTCGAGCCCGCGGACGCCCGCCTCCTGGAAGGCGCGCACGAACCCGGTCACGTCGGTGTTGTAGCCCCGACGCAAGCCGTCTCGTTCGATCACGACCGTGTTGACCGACGACAGCAGCCGGCCCTGAGCCGTCACCTCGTCACAGAGCTCGATGACCTCCCGCTTCAGCGGCATGGTCAGCGACAACCCACGCCACTGTGGCGACAGCAGGCCCATGAAGTGGGCTAGCTCGCCCGCTGCCACCTCGTACGCGTCGTACGACCAGTCGAGCCCCAGCTCGCGGTACGCGGCGCGGTGCAGAACCGGCGACAACGAGTGGGCGACCGGGCTGCCCAGGACTCCACACCGGCGCTGCGGCACCGGTGGGTCAACAGGCACTCGAGGTCTCGCAGTACTGATGCAGTAGTTGCACGTTGTGCTGATGCTGCGCGAACGTCGTCGCGAAGCGGGTGTCGCCCGTCCTCAGGTTGACGGTGACGAAGTACAGATAGCTGGTCTTGGCCGGCTGGAGCGCCGCCGAGAGCGCCGTAAGTCCGGGAGAGTCGATGGCGGTCGGCGGCAGACCGGTGTGCTTGTAGGTGTTGTACGGCGAGTCCAGGCCGCGCAGGTGCGCCGATGTCTGCACCTCGCCGCGGCTGTCGATCGCGTAGTGCAAGGTCGAGTCGAGCTGGAGCGGCATCTGGTCATGGAGCCGGTTGTAGATGACGCTGGCGACCTTCGGCATGTCCTGCGGCCGCTTGGCCTCCGCCTGTACGAGGCTCGCCACGACGACGACGTCGTGCGGGCTCACGCCCAGCGTGGCTGCCTTCGTCTCGAGACCCAGCGCGTTAGCCTCACTGGAGAACTTCTGGACCATGGCCTTCAAGATGTCCGGGGCCGTCATCTCGTGGGTGACGTCGTACGTCGCCGGGAACAGGTAGCCCTCCGGGTCGCCGTGGGCGTACGACGGGAGCCCGAGGTCGCTGGTCGCCCGGTACGCGCGTTCCACCTGGCCAGGGTCGAGGCCGATCTTGTGCACGATCTGGTTGAGGATCTCCGATGCGCGCAGGCCCTCGGGTATGACCAGCGATACCTCCCCCGGGCACTTCACGTGCGAGGCCGTCGTGAGCATCAGCCCGAGGGCGCTCTTGGCCGACATCTGCTCGCGCATCCGGTAACAGCCCGCCTGGATCTCGCGCGAGCGGTCGTCGGCCTCTGCGGCGTTCGTGAACGCTGCGGCGCTGTGGACGATCCCCGATGCGGCCAACGTGGCCGCGATGTCGCCGGCCGTTTCGTTGTTCTTCACCTCGACGACGACCGACCCATGGCCGCTCCCGGAGTAGTCGGCGGGTCCTGAGAGCAGGCCCTCGATCAGGGCGACTCCCTTGACGTACGCGAACAGGGCGATCGCGACGATCAGGGCGAGCGCGAGGAGAGCCGGCAGGCAGCCCCGACCGCGCGGGTGGTGCGACCGGTGGTCGCCCTCGGTGAGGTCCCCGAGTCCCATCTCGCTCACGTCGTGTGGCCTACTTCCTGTCCAGGAGGTCGCCCCGTCGACCGTTCGGTATCGATGGCGTGCTGCAAGATCAGGACTGCTGCGGCCTGGTCGACCACAGCTCGCCTGCGTGCTCCCTTCCTGCCACGCTCCCGCAGCATCCGCTCGGCACTGACCGTAGTCAGTCTCTCGTCCACGAGACGCACCGGGAGGGACATTCCACGATCCACTGCCGTGTCGCGCAGCGCCTGGGCGAAGGAGACGACCTTGTCGGCAGCCGGCCCGATGC
Source organism: uncultured Actinomycetota bacterium (assembly GCA_963824115.1). GTDB lineage: Bacteria > Actinomycetota > Actinomycetes > Propionibacteriales > Nocardioidaceae > DASQEH01. The sequence continues at coordinate 291,702 of CAWGOA010000007.1, read as the reverse complement.
CTCCCGACAGTGAGCGCGGGAGCCCGACCACGACCTCGATTGCGCCCCACTCGGCAGCCAGGTCGAGCAGCCTGGAGATCGACTCCGAGCCTTGCGCGACGGTTTCGACGGGTGTCGCGAGCAGTGCCGCGGGATCGGATCTCGCCACGCCGATGCGAACGTCGCCGACGTCGACGCCGAGCCGAACGCCGCGCCTGACATCAGGGACGAGGTCGTCATCTCGGCTGTGATCCATCCGAGCTCAGGTACCGGTCAGGCTTCGTTCGAGGGCCTGCTCGACCTGCTGAAGCGCCGGTCTCGCTTGACTCGGGTCGGTACCGCCGCCTTGCGCGACGTCGTCCTTGCCGCCACCGCTTCCGCCGAGTGCCTGGGCCGCGGCCCTGACGAGCGAGCCAGCGCTGATCCCGAGCTCACGGGCAGGGTCGTTGACGGCGACAACGACGCTGGGCTTCGCGTCGCTGGAGCCGACGACCGCCACGACGGCCGGTGAGCCGTTGCCCATCCGGGCCCGCACGTCGAGGACGAGCTTGCGTACGTCGGCCGCCCCGGCACCCTCGACGACCTGGCCGACGTACCGCACGCCGGAGATGTCACGCGGTGAGCCGGCGAGCTCCCCCGCCCGGGCGAGGAGCGAGACCACGCGCACCCGCTCGATCTCCTTCTCTGCGCGTCGCAGCCGCTCGACGATGTCGTTGACCCGCTGCGGCAGCTCCTCTGGGCGTACCTTCAGAGCCTCGCTCACCTGAGCGAGGAGCACGTGCTCGCGGGCGAGGTACGAGTAGGCGTCGGACCCGACCAGCGCCTCGACGCGGCGTACTCCGGACCCGATCGACGACTCCCCCAGGAGCTTGATGACGCCGAGCTGGCCCGAGCGGCCCGCGTGCGTGCCTCCACACAGCTCCCGCGCCCAGTCGCCGACCGACACCACCCGGACCCTGTCGCCGTACTTCTCCCCGAACAACGCCATCGCGCCGGATGCCCGCGCCTGATCCTGCGTCATCACCTCGGCTTCGACCCCGAGGTCGGACAGCACAAGGTCGTTGACCCTCGCCTCCACGTCGGACAGCACCGACGGCGGGACCGGCCCGGTCGCCGAGAAGTCGAACCGGAAGCGGCCAGGGGCGTTCTCACTGCCGGCCTGGGTCGCTGTCTCGCCCAGCGCCTCACGGAAGGCCTTGTGCACCATGTGGGTGGCGGTATGAGCCCTGCTGATAGACCGCCGCCGGTCGACGTCGACGAGTGCCAGGGCTCCGAGTCCGGTCGCCACCTCGCCGCTGATCATTCTGGCGGTGTGCACGATGACGCCCGAGGTCGGCGCCTGGACGTCCGTCACCTGGATCCTGGCCCCGTTGGAGAGCTCGATCACGCCATGATCGGCGAGCTGGCCTCCACCTTCGGCGTAGAACGGCGTCCGGTCGAGGACCAGCTCGAACGTCTCGTCGCCGTCGACGCTGTCGATTCGGCCGTCGTCGCCGATGAGCCCCGTCACCGTCGCCTCGGACACGATCTCGTCGTATCCGGTGAACTGCACGGGGTGGCCCATGGCGTCCGCGACGTCACGGTAGGCGCGGGCGTCGAGATGGGTGCCCTTCTTGGCCCGCGCGTCTGCCTTCGCTCGTTCGCGCTGCTGTTTCATCAGCCGCCGGAACTCGACCTCGTCGACAACCAGGCCCTGCTCCGCCGCCATCTCCAAGGTGAGGTCTATCGGGAAGCCGAAGGTGTCGTGCAGCTGGAACGCCTTGGCGCCGGAGAGCTCGCCCTCTCCAGCGGTCGTTGCCTCGTGCGCCGCCAGGTCGAACATGACCGTCCCGGCCTTCAACGTCTGGCGGAACGCGTCCTCCTCGCCGTACGCCACGGCTGCGATCCTGGGCCACTCGACGTCGAGCTCGGGATACGACAGCCGCATCTTCGCCAGCGCCACCGGCAGCAGCTCGGGGAGTACCCGGTCCTCCACTCCGAGCAGCCGCATGGCCCGGATGACCCGGCGGAGAATGCGACGAAGCACGTACCCGCGCGCCTCGTTACCCGGCGTCACCCCGTCGCCGATGAGCATCAGCCCACTGCGGACATGGTCGGCCACCACCCTCAGCCGGACGTCGTCCTCGTGGTTGCGTCCGTAGGTCTTCCCGGCCAGGTCCGCCGCGAGCTCCAGAACCGGCGAGACCTCGTCGATCTCGTAGATGCTGCCCTTCTGCTGCAACAACATGGCCATCCGTTCGAGCCCCATACCGGTGTCGATGTTCTTCGCCGGGAGGTCACCGAGAATCGCGAAGTCGCCGTTCTCGTCGCTCGGGCCGCGCTGAGACTGCATGAAGACGAGGTTCCAGAACTCCATGTACCTGTCGCCGGCCTTCTCGATCTCGCCCTCGGGCCCGTAGTCCGGCCCGCGATCGAGGAAGAGCTCGGAGTCCGGTCCGCATGGCCCGGGGATGCCCATCGACCAGAAGTTGTCGGCCATGCCGAGCCGGTGGATGCGCTCGTCGGGCAGGTCCGCGATCTTCTTCCAAAGCGCGACGGACTCGTCGTCGTCATAGAAGACCGAGACATGCAGGTCGGACTCCTTCAGCCCGTAGCCGCCGTCCGTCACGGACTTGGTGACCAGATCCCAGGCGGCCTCGATCGCGCCCTCCTTGAAGTAGTCACCGAAGGAGAAGTTGCCGTTCATCTGGAAGAACGTCCCGTGCCGGTCGGTGCGCCCCACTTCTTCGATGTCGATGGTGCGGACGCACTTCTGGACGCTCGTCGCGCGGCGGAACGGCGGACGTTCCTGCCCCAGGAAGTACGGCACGAACGGAACCATCCCCGCGTTGACGAACAGCAGGTTGGGGTCGTCGAGCAGCAGCGAGGTGCTCGGCACGACAGTATGGTCGCGGGCCGCGAAGTGCGCCAGAAATCGGCGCCTGATCTCAGCGGTGTCCATCGTTGGTGCCTCCAGTCTCGGGCGGCGGTGAGGGCGAGCTCGCGAGCGCGGGGCGCGCGGTCACGCGGACAGCCGCAGCTCCGTACGCAGCTCGGCCTCACGCTCGGCCATACCCGCAGACACCTCCCCGGCGAACATCTGCGCGCCGACCCCCAGGGCCGCGACCCGTGCGCCGATGCCGTCCGGCGTGAAGTTCCGCGCTGCGCGCCTGGCCCTGAGCAGGGTGTACACGCCCGAGACGGCGCCGGCGGCGAACCAGACGACGCGGCTCATGATCTCCCTCCTTGCGAAGCGGCCCGACGTACGGGCTGACGTCGACGCAACTTACGCTGCTGCTTCAGCTCGCGGCGAAACGCGTGCGTGATGCGCATCCTGCTGTCTTCGCTCAGGGCTCGCTGCAGCCCGTGCGACAGCGCGGCCACCTTGATGAGCGGCCCTGCGAGGGTGACCGAGACGACTCTGGACACCGTCGGCTCCGGTCTCGGATCCCTCGTGGCTCATGTCGGTGATGAGCACTGCCGGCTCCTCGACGGTCACGGGCACTGCCCGCTCCTCGACGGTGCTGACAGCACTCGCGGGGTCGGCGTCCGCCCGCTCGCCGCACGTGGGCTGCGCATACCAAGGGAACCGTGCTCGCCGTGGCCGCGAGCGCGTCGATCTGCCGCGCCATCGAGTCGACCTCGGAGCGAAGGGAGAAGACGGCATAGCCGAGCGCCACCAAGGCGACGGCGCACACGCCGAACGCCGCCATGATGAGCCCTGTCATGTCCGCCCCTCCGGGTCGTGCCGCCGAACCGCCACCTTACCGTGACGAATCGGCGTCCTCGCCCGACAAGATCGCCTTGATCCGGCTCAGCCTCTCGGCGTACTCCGCCTCGACGCCGTGCTTCGTCGGCGTGTAGTAGGCACGACCGGCGACCACGTCCGGTGCGTACTGCTGCGGCACCACCCCGCGCGGGTCGTCGTGGGCGTACTGGTACTGGTTACCGTGCCCGAGGGTCTTCGCGCCCCGGTAGTGGGCGTCGCGTAGATGCGCCGGCACCGCACCGATCCGTCCCGTGGCGACGTCGGACATGGCCGCCTCGACAGCGGTGATGACCGCGTTCGACTTCGGCGCCAACGCGAGCGCGATCACGGCCTGCCCCAGGTTGAGACGAGCCTCCGGCATCCCGATCAGCTGGACCGCCTGAGCCGCCGCGATGGCGGTCGTGAGGGCCGTTGGGTCAGCGAGGCCGATGTCCTCGCTGGCCAAGATGACCAGCCGGCGGGCGATGAAACGCGGGTCCTCACCGGCGGCCAGCATGCGCGCGAAGTAGTGCAGCGCGGCATCGACATCGCTGCCCCTGACCGACTTGATGAATGCGCTGATGACGTCGTAGTGCTGGTCACCTTGCCGGTCGTACCGGACGGCGGCGCGGTCGACCGCCAGCTCGAGCATCTCCAGTGTGATCGCCGGCTGCGAGGTGCCCCCCGCGGCGTCGGCGGCGGCCTCGAGGTAGGTCAAAGCACGTCGGGCGTCGCCGCCCGAGAGCCGTACCAGCTGCTCCAAGGCGTCGTCGTCGAGCTTGAACCTGTCGGCCAGCCCGCGCTCGTCGACAAGGGCGCGTGACACCACGTCAGCGACGGCGTCGTCGCTGAGCGGCTCCAGCGTGAGCAGCAAAGAGCGCGACAGCAGAGGCGATATCACGGAGAAGAACGGGTTCTCCGTCGTCGCGGCGATGAGCGTCACCCACCGGTTCTCCACGCCCGGCAGAAGGGCATCTTGCTGGGCCTTCGAGAACCGATGCACCTCGTCGACGAACAGCACAGTCTCCTGTCCGCCGCGGACGAGCGTGCGGCGGGCCGACTCGATCACCTCACGGAGCTCCTTGACGCCTGCCGAGACGGCGGACAGCTCCACGAAGCGCCGGTTCGTCTGCGCCGACACGACGCCTGCGATCGTCGTCTTCCCGGTACCGGGAGGTCCCCACAGCAGCAGCGCCGTGGTCTGGTCCGCCTCGACCAGCCGGCGAAGAGGCGACCCCTCGGCGAGCAGGTGGTCCTGGCCGACGAGCTCGTCGAGCGTGCGCGGGCGCATCCGCACCGCGAGCGGAGCGGCCCGATGCGAGCTGCCGGCGAGACTTCCACCGGATGTCGGAGCAGCGACTACCTCGAACAGAGCGTCGGAGTCCACTCCAGCAGCCTAACGACCGCTCCCGTCCGAGGTAGTCGTGGCCGTTGCGTTCGTCGCTGTGCCGTTCGTCGCGGTGCCGTTCACCGCAGCCGGCACGTCGGCGATGGCGAGGACCTTGATCGGCTCGGCGAAGTGACATGCCACCTGCCGGCCGCCGATCTGCAACAGCGGTGGCTCTTCGGCGGCGCAGATGTCCTGGGCCTTCCAGCAGCGAGTCCGGAACCGGCAACCCGACGGTGGGTTGATCGGACTGGGTACGTCGCCTTCGAGCCGGATCCGCTCCCTCCGGCCCCCGATCGCCGCTTGCTTGACATCGGGAGCAGCGGAGAGCAGCGCCTGGGTGTACGGATGGTGCGGCGTGAGGTAGATCTGGTCGCGGTCGCCCATCTCGACGATCTTGCCGAGGTACATCACCGCGATCCTCGGGCAGAAGTGCCTGACGATCGCGAGGTCGTGGGCGATGAAGAGGAAGGCGATGTCGAACTGGCGCTGGAGGTCCTGCATCAAGTTGATGACCTGGGCCTGGATGGACACGTCGAGCGCCGACACCGGCTCGTCGGCGATGATCAGCTTGGGCTGCAGCGCCAGGGCGCGGGCGATCCCGATGCGCTGGCGCTGGCCCCCGGAGAACTCGTTCGGGTAGCGGTTGTAGTGCTCGGGGTTCAAACCCACCGTCTCGAGGAGCTCCTGCACCCGCTTGAGGATCGTGCCCCTGGGAACCGTGTTGTGGACCTGCATCGGTGTGCCGACGATGGTCCCCACTGTGTGCCGCGGGTTCAGGGAGGAGTAGGGGTCCTGGAAGATCATCTGGATCTCGCGCCGATAGGGCAACATCTGCTTCGAGGACAGATGGCCGATCTCCGCGCCCTCGAACTTCATGGACCCGGACGTGGTTCGTAGAGTCTGCACAGCACCCGGCCGGCTGTCGTCTTGCCGCAGCCGGACTCGCCCACGAGCCCGAGTGCCTCGCCGCGGTCGATGGTGAAGTTGATCCCGTCGACGGCCTGGACCTGGCCGATCACGCGTCTCACGATCCCGGACGACTTGACCGGGAAGTGCTTGATCAGGTCGGTCACCTCCATGAGGGCCGTACCGTTCGCGGCGGCGGTACTCTGCTCCGTCACCCCAGGACCTCTTCCTTCAGCTCGTCCTGGAAGATCGACTCGGGATCTTTCAGGTGGCATCGCTTGACGTGGTTCGCCCCCTGCGGCCCCGGGACCAGCTCGGGCAGCTCCGAGGAGCAGCGGTTGCCCTCAACGCGGTCCTTGTAGGTGCACCGCGGGTGGAAGGCACAGCCCGACGGAGGTTGCAGCAGGCTGGGTGGGGTGCCGGGGATCGGGATCAGCGGCTTGCTGGTGTCCGACGTGACATCGGCGATGCTGCCGAGGAGCCCCCACGTGTACGGCATCACGGGGTGGGTGAGAACGTCCTTCGTCGGACCTTTCTCGACACACCGACCGGCGTACATCACCAACGTCTCGTCGGCGATCTCGGCGATGACGCCGAGGTCGTGCGTGATCATGATGACGGCCGACCCGAACTCCCGCTGAAGCTCCTGGATCAGGTCGAGGATCTGAGCCTGGACCGTCACGTCGAGCGCGGTCGTGGGCTCGTCGGCGATGAGCAGGCGGGGGTCGTTGATGAGCGCCATCGCGATCATCGCGCGCTGCCGCATCCCGCCTGAGAACTGGTGCGGGTAGTCGTCGATCCGCCGCGACGGCTGGGGGATGCCGACCTTGCTCAACATCTCGAGGGCGCGCTCGCGCGCGGCCTTCTTGCTGGCGTCGCGGTGGTGGATCCGGTACGCCTCGATGAGCTGGTCGCCGATGCGGTAGAACGGGTGGAGAGCGCTGAGCGGATCCTGGAAGATCATCGAGACCTCGTTGCCTCGGATCTTGCGCATGTCGTCGTTCTTCGTCCCGATGATCTCGCTCCCGTTCACCCGGATCGAGCCCGACATCCGCGTACTGCGCATGTCATGCAGCCCGAGGACGGCCATCGACGAGACACTCTTGCCCGACCCCGACTCGCCCACGATTCCCAAGGTGTCGCCGAGGCGCACGGAGTAGCGTGAGGTCGGAGACGGCGTTGACAAGACCGTCGTGGGTGGGGAACTTGACGGTTAGCTCGCTCACGTCCAGGAACGGCTCGCCCTCATCGCCCTCGGTGGTTGCGGAGTGCGCACCCATGACCTCGGTCATCCGAGCCTCACCCGCGGGTCGACGACGCTGTAGGCGATGTCCGTCAGCAGGTTGGCGATCACGATGAACAAGGTAGCGATGAGCACTGTGGCCTGCACGATCGGCAGGTCACCGGTGCGGATCGAGTCCAGGCTGGCCAACCCGATCCCGTGGATCGAGAGGATGTACTCGATGAAGAAGCTCCCGCCGAGGATCGCCCCGACATCGAGCCCGAAGATCGTCACGATCGGTACGATCGCCGAGCGCAGCGCGTGCTTGAGGCTCACCGCGCGCTCACTGAGCCCCTTCGCCCGGGCCGTGCGGACATAGTCCTCGCTCAGGGAGTCGATCATCGAGCCACGGCTGTACCTGGCATACGACGTCGCGTTGTAGATACCGAAGACGATCCAGGCGAGCAGCATGCCTTTGACCCAGCCGAGGGGGCTGTGGAAGGGCGATACGTACTGCGGTGAGGGGAAGATCTTCCACTCCTGCTGCACGATGAGGTATGCCAGCAACATCACGATGTAGAACGGGATGGCGCTGAGGACAAGGGTCGAGCCGACCGTCAGCCGGTCGATGGGGCGGCCTCTGTTTCTCGCGGCGACTACACCGACGAGCAGTCCCAGGAACAAGAAGATGACTGCTGACCCTGCCGCGATGGACAAGGTCGCGGGGAATCGCTGCATGAGATAGCCCCAGACCGGGACGCTGAACTTGAACGAGTAGCCGAAGCAGGGTGCTGTGCACTTCTTCGCCTCAGGGCCGGTACCGATGGTCCGGCCGACGAAGATGCCCTTCATGTACTGCCCGTACTGCTTCGTCACGGGCTGGTCCAGCCCCAGATTGCGGGTGATCTGGTTGAGCTGGTCCTGGGTGCAGTGCTGCGCCGGGCACATGGCTTTGGCGGGGTCCGATGGCCCGTAGAAGAACAGTGCAAATGTGGCCATGGAGATCAGGAGCAGGACTAGGGCCCCTTGGAACAGCCGCCGCACTATATAGCCGAACATCTCCCGCATCCGTTCTAGAGGCTGCTGCTGGGTGGGGTTCGGGACCCCACCCAGCAACAGGCGATTTCTTCCTTTGTACTACCCCGAGATGGCGGACGTGTGCGTCACTTCACGTACATGTCCTCGAATGTCGGCATGCCCTTGACATTGTCGTTGGCATCCGCGCCGATCTTCGACCCATGGATGGCGAGTACTCCGATGTAGCCCGTGTTGACGGCTGGGTAGTAGGTGTGCTCCATCCAGACGTCGAACTGGCCCCATGCATCGTTCTCCTTGGACCCGGACAGGTTGTTGATGATCTGGTCCTGCTTGGCGTCAGCAGCCTTCTCGAAGAACTGGGCCGGGTTGGTGGCCAGGTCCTGTCCAGAGCGCCACTGTGCCGGGAACCACGACGAACCGTTCGGCCAGTCCGAGCACCAGCCGGTCGAGCGGACGTTGACATTGACCTTGGGGTCAGCGATGTCGTCACGGATCTTCGCGACCGTCGTCGGGACCGGAGTCGCCTTGAAGCCGCCGGCTTCGAGGCCGGTCTTGATCTTCTGCATGACCTGCTTCGAGGTGGCGTCGTCGGCTTCGTACAAGAAGCGGATCTCGTACTGTCCTGGCTTGTAGCCGGCCTGCGCTAGCAGGGCCTTCGACTTGGCGTCGTTGGTCGTCTCACCGTTTTGGCCCACGAGGCTCTGGGCGTTGTTCACCCGTCCCGCGGTACCTGGCGGCAGGATGGTCGTACCCGGGACCCTTGTCAGACCGACGAGCTCTCCACCGGTCTTCCATGCGTCGATGTAGGGGTATGCCCATCCGATGGCCTGACGCACCTGCAGCGACTTGATCTTCTGCATGTCGATGTACCACATGTAGGTGCAAGGCTGCGTCCCGTTGACGATGCGGTCCTTCGCGTTCTTCTGAAGTGCCGTGGCGTAGTCAGGAGCGAGCAGGTTGTCGTAGGTCAGCGTCGTCTGCGCTGTCCCCTGGTCGTTGATGATGGTGTTGTCCAGCGTGCTCGAGTCCTGGCCGAACTTGAAGTCCCAGCCGTCCACGTACTGGTGGCGGATGGGGTCGCTCGCGGCGTTCCAGTACTTGTTCTTGACGAGCGTGAGCTCAGAGCCCGGCTTGTAGGACGCGAACTTGTACGGGCCGGTGGCCAGCGGGTGGTTGCCGTACGTGTTCGGGTTGTCCTTGGACTGCGGGATCGGGCTGAAGGCCGGGAACGATGCCAGGTAGGGCATGTCAGGGAAGGGCTTGGCCATGTGGAACGTGATCGAGTTCCCCTTCACGGAGACTCCCGCGAAGTTGGCACCGTCCTTGTAAGGCCCCTTGTAGGACGAGGCGCCCTTGAAGAACGTCGGGCCGTAGGTCTGGACCGGAGCCGGACCGGGGAGCTCGCTGAAGGCGAAGTCCCGCTTGGCCGTGTAGGCGATGTCGGCTGCCTTGACGGGCGTGCCGTCCTCGTACTTGATGCCGGGCTTCAGCGTGTAGGTCCACGCGGTGTTGTTGGCGTTCGGCGTCCCGAGGTTGGTGGCAAGGTCCGGAACCAGGACGTCAGTCCCGGTCTTCGGGTCGCGCTTGTACGTGGTCAACGTACGGATGACCAAGTCGTTGGCGATCGCCAGCGAGTCCTGGTAGTAGATCCGCGTCGGGTCGAACGTGTTGGGGGCCACCGCGGTCAGCACCGTGATGGTGCCGCCCTTCTTGGCGCCCGGCACGGGCGCTGCCGGACCCTTGGCCGTGGGATCAAGGCCGGTGCCCCCTGAGCCGCTCTTGCTGAGGTCTTGGCTCGTTTGGCCTGTCGAGCTGGCGTTATTGGACCCACCCCCGCACGCCGCCACTCCGCATAGCACGACGACCGGGATGACGGCCATAGATTTCTTTAATCGCATCGAAGCGATCCCACCTTTCATTGTGATGACGAGTCGACCCAGGTTCTTGGGTTATCGACGAGTCCTTGGGTCGAAGGCGTCTCGGATGGAGTCACCCGCGAGATTGAGTGCGATGACCAGCAGTACCAAGCCGATCAGCGGTTGCCAGAGGAACGGCGCGTCGGCCTGGAACCAGGGAGTCGCGGAGTTGATCGTCTGGCCCCAGGACGGGATACCGGTGAGGCCGATGCCGAGGTACGACAGCGAAGCCTCCGCCGTGACGATGCCGGGTAGAAGCAACGACAACGACACGACGATCGGAGCCACGAGGTTGGGCAGCAGTTCCTTGAACAGGATTTGCCTCGGCGGCACGCCGATCACCCTCGCGGCCTGGATGAACTCGCGTTCGCGCAGGCTCAGCACCTCGCCCCGGATCAGCCTGCTGATGTACATCCAGCTGAAGAAGACGAGAATGATCTCCAAGGAGATAAGTGACGCGAGCGCGTAGGTGTTCTCGGTAGTTCCGAAGCGGTCGAAGAGAATCGGGGCGACGGCGAGCGCGACCAGCAGGAACGGCAGACACAGGAAGGTGTCCACCACGAAGGTGAGAATGCCGTCGAGCCAACCCGTGGACATCCCCCAGACCAGCCCGATGGCGATGCCGATCGCGAGCGTGATCAAGGTGACCGAGATCGCGACGCCGAGCGAGGTCCGTGCCCCGTACAGCCATCGGGCGAAGTTGTCGTACCCGCCGGCGGTGGCAGGTGCGTACCCGAACGGGTGCTTCAGCGAAGGGCCGACCAGTGACATGCCGTAGATGTCGGTCTTCGAGATGTCCACCGCGCCGCTGTCACCGGCGCTGGTGCCCATCAGCTTGGTGATCAGGGGAGCGAACAGGCCGAGCAGGGTGAAGACGCTGATGACCGTCGCCGAGGCGACGAACACCTTGTCGTGCCGCAGCCGGTCGAATGCGATCTTGGTCGGGGACCTGCCCGAAATCTTGCGATCCGGGGCGTCGACCGACTCTTCGGTCGACGGACTTCCGGCACCAAGGGTCTCCATGTCAAGGGTGCTCATGGTCGCCTTCTCTCATACGAGCGGCTCGAACTTGCCGACTGGACTCTAATCCAACCACTGTTTCGAACGTGGGCCGTAGAGGTAACGATCTGGGAACACCTCCCGGCTCGGAGCGCAAGTCATTTTCCGCTTGCGTCCCCCGGGCGCAACAGAACGTCCTGTCCGCCCCCACGCCGAGACGTCAATCCGTGGTCGACACGCCGTACGATACGGGCCGTCAGTGACGTGTCGCGTCGATCCCTGCCTCGCGTCGCTGGGCGGGCGTGATCGGTGTCGGGGCGCCCGTCAGCGGGTCGGCTCCCGATGCCGTCTTCGGGAACGCGATCACATCGCGGATCGACTCAGCGCCGGCGAGCAGTGCGCACAGCCGGTCGATCCCCAGCGCGATGCCTCCGTGCGGAGGGGGACCGTAGGCGAAGGCGTCGAGCAGGAACCCGAACTGCGCCGCGGCCTCGTCCCGGCTCAGGCCGATCACGTCGAACACCCGCTGCTGCATCTCGGAGCGGTGGATCCGGATGGAGCCGCCACCGATCTCCGACCCGTTGAGGACGATGTCGTACGCCTTGGAAAGCGCGTCGGCGGGGCGGAGGTGGAAGTCGTCAGCCATCTCGTCGGCGGGCGCCGTGAACGGATGGTGGATCGCCGTCCACGCCGGCGCCCCGTCGGCGCCCTCGACCGGCTCGAACATCGGGGCGCCGACGACCCAGACGAACTCCCACGCGTCGTGGTCGATGAGGCCGCAGCGCTCGCCCACCTCGACCCGCGTCGCGGCGAGCAGGTTCGAGCGCATCGGAGCTCTTGCCGGCGGCGAAGAAGATGCAGTCGCCCGGCGAGGCCCCGGCGTGCGCCGCCAACCCGGCGCGCTCGCTCTCGGCGAGGTTCTTGGCGACCGGGCCGGCCAGCTGGCCGTCGTCGCCGACGAGGACGTAGGCGAGTCCACGGGCCCCCCGCGACCTGGCCCAGTCCTGCCAGGCGTCGAGCTCGCGGCGCGGCTGGGACGCCCCGCCGGGCATCACGACAGCGCCGACGTAGAACTCCTCACCGGACGGGCAGCCGCCGGTGGCCGGAAGACGCGAAACGGCGTGTCCGCGAAATAGTCGGTGAAGTCGACGAGCTCGCAGCCGAAGCGCAGGTCCGGCCGATCGATGCCGTAGCGCCGCATGGCCTCGGCGTACGTGAGCTGCGGGATCGGCACCGGTATCTCGTGGCCCAGCAGCTCGCGCCACAGGCGCACCAGCAGACCCTCGACGATCTCCTGCACGTCGGACTGGTCGCAGAAGCTGAGCTCGATGTCGAGCTGGCTGAACTCGGGCTGGCGGTCGGCCCGGAAGTCCTCGTCGCGAAAGCAGCGCGCGATCTGGAAGTAGCGCTCCAACCCGGCGACCATCAGCAGCTGCTTGAACAGCTGAGGCGACTGCGGCAAGGCGTACCACGACCCGGGCTGGAGCCGCACCGGCACCAGGAAGTCGCGCGCGCCCTCGGGTGTCGACCGGGTGAGGTACGGCGTCTCGATGTCGAGGAAGTGCTGCTCGGCCATCACCGCGCGGATGATCCGGGTGACGTCGGCGCGCAGCCGTAGGTTGTGCGCCATCCCCGGCCCGGCGCAGGTCGAGGTATCGGTACTTCAGCCGGAGCTCCTCCCCGACCGGCGTGGCCGAGTGCTCCTCGATCGGGAACGGCAGCCCCGCGGACTCGCTGAGCACCTCGACGGCCGAGGCGACCACCTCGATCTCACCGGTGTCCAGCTGGGGGTTCGCGTTTCCCTCGGGCCGGGCCGGACCTCGCCGACCACGCGCAGGCAGTACTCCGAACGCAGCGGCCGAGCCGCCTCCTCGTCGCGGATGACCACCTGGGCGACGCCGCTGGCGTCGCGCAGGTCGATGAAAGCCACTCCCCCGTGGTCCCTGCGGCGTGCCACCCACCCGGCCAGCGCTACCGTCTCCCCGATGTCGCCCGAGCGGAGACTGCCGGCGTCGTGGGTGCGGATCACGGTGTCTGCTCCTTGTTGTTGTTGTTGTTGTTGCGTCGTCGTTGTTGGTCGGAGGTGTCGACGACCCGGGGTTGCAGGTCGCTCTCGTCCGGCAGCCAGGCGTCAGGGTCGGCGGCGTCCTGGACCCCGCTGCGGATGTCCCGCACCTCTCCGTCGCCGCCGTCGCGTCCTGGGAACCAGACGTACGGGATGCCTCGGCGATCGGCGTAGCGGATCTGCCGGCCGAACTTCTGTGCGCCGGCGGCCACCTCGCACGCTATCCCGCGTGAGCGCAGCCGCCCCGCGATAGCGTCGCTCGACGGTCGGGACTCCTCGTCGACGACAGCGACCATGACGACCGAGGGCACCGACCGCGTGGACGTGAGCAGCCCGCGGGAGAAGAGCGGCACCAGTGTGCGGGTCACGCCGAACGAGATGCCGACACCCGGGTAGGTCGTCGCGCCGTCGGCGGCCAGGGCGTCGTAGCGGCCACCGGAGCAGATCGACCCGATACCGTCGAACCCCGCCATCCGGGTCTCGAAGACCGTGCCTGTGTAGTAGTCGAGACCACGGGCGATCCGAAGCTCGGCCGCGACACCGAACCGCTCGTTGGTGAACGCCAGACAGCCCTCCATGACGGCCGCCAGCTCGTCGAGACCGGTGTCGAGGAGCGGGTGGCGTACGCCGAGGTCGCGCACCCGTCGACGAAGCTGGTGTCGTCGGCACTGATCTCGGCAAGGGCGAGGCACTGCTCGGCCTGGTCGCGGCTCTGCCCCGAGTCCACCAGCATGGACGCCACGCCGGCCGCGGAGACCTTGTCCAGCTTGTCGATGATCTGCATCGCCACGTGGGTCGGGCACCCCGATCCCCCGGTAGAAGCCCTCGATCAGCTTGCGGTTGTTGACCTGCAGCCGACCGGCGGGATCGGCAGCCCGCTCAGCGCCTCGGAGATGACCCGGGCGATCTCGACGTCGTAGTGGAAGGCCAGCTCGTCCCGTCGACGACGTCGATGTCGGCCTGGGTGAACTCGCGGAAGCGGCCCTCCTGGGGCCGCTCGCCACGCCACGCCCTCTGGATCTGGTAGCGCCTGAACGGGAACACGAGCTTGCCGGAGTTCTCGAGGACGTAGCGGGCGAACGGCACCGTCAGGTCGTAGTGGAGGCCGACCCCGGCGTCGGAGGCATCGGCGTCGGCCTGGAGCCGCCTCAGCACGTACACCTCTTTGTCGATCTCACCCCTTGCTCAGCAGCCGCTCGAGCGGCTCGACCGCGCGGGTCTCGATGTTCGCGTAGCCGTGCAGCTCGAACACCCGACGGAGGTGCTCGATGACCGCCAGCTCGGCGTTGCGCTCGGCGGGAAGCAGCTCGGGGAAGCCGCTCAGGGGGGTGGGTCTGGCCATCGCGGTCAGATGCTCTCGGTGAGGTCGAGCTCGGTCAGGTAGGGGTTCGTCAGCCGCTCGCGCCCGATCGTGGTCTGCTCGCCGTGACCCGGCAGGACGACCACACCGTCGTCGAGCGGCAGCACCTTCGCCGCGAGGCTTCGCAACATGGCCGGGTGGTCCCCGCCGGGAAGGTCTGTTCTGCCGATGGAGCCGGCGAAGAGCAGGTCGCCCGAGAACATCACCTCAGGCGCCTCCGGGCCCGGGTACAGACTGCGGAAGGTCACCGACCCCCAGGTATGGCCGGGAGTGTGGTCGACGGTGAAGGTCATACCGGCGAGCTGCAGATCCATGCCGTCCGACAGCTCCCTCACGTCGTCCGGCTCGGCGAACCTGAGGTCGTGTCCGAGCAGCATCCGGCGGTCTCCGGCGACATGCCCGCCAACGGGTCGGTCAAGAGCGGGCGGTCAGCGGGGTGGATGTACGCAACTGCCTCGTACGCCCCTGCGACAGGTGCGACGGACCACATGTGGTCGATATGGCCGTGCGTCAACAAGACGGCCGCGGGCCGCAGCCGGTGCTCGGCGACCACCTCGGCGACCCTGGCGGTGGCGTCATAGCCGGGGTCGATGACGACGCACTCCTCGCCGGTCGCCGGCGCCACGACATAGCAGTTCGTGCCCCAGGGCCCAGCCGGAAAGGCAGCAATGAGCACAGGGGTCCTCTCGCGACGGTTGTCGACGAGAAGCCTACCGAGCGCCGGCGAGCCGAGGCACATCCTGGTCACGATGTCCATGCTGGGGTAGCAGGTCGCTACGGTGCTCCTAGACTGAGCAACCGGTCCAGCGCCGGACCCGGCGCACCCCGGAGGTATGTGTGGTCAGGAGCAGGCAGCGCCAGCGGCAGCTCGCCCGCGCCAAGTGGGAGCGTCAGCGCGCTCGCCGTTCTGCGCGCGCAGCCCGGGCCCGCCGCGTCGGCATCGCGGTCGGCGTGGTGTTCGCCGTGCTTGCCGGAGCTGCGCTCGTCTGGCTGATCCTGCACCTGGGGAAATCCGAGGACAACCGTAAGAACGAGCAGGTGCCGCCGACGAGCAGCGTGCCCTCGAGCCCGGTCTCCTCGATAACGCAGTCCGGCTCACAGCGGCGGTACGAGCGGCTCAGCACCGACATCCGGCTCGACCTCGACGCGTTCGACGAGCTCGCAGGGGGCGCCATGACCGAGAGCACCGACTTCGGGCGGGTCGCCGACGACGGGACCGTGTACGTGCGCACGTCCGACGGGGAGCGGGCGGTCGGGCAGTGGCCGGGCGGTGACCCCGAGGCCGCCCTGGCGTTCTACCGCACCCGGTTCGACGGACTGGATGCAGAGGTCAGCCTGCTGGAGCAACGTATCGAGGCTCGGTCCCTCTCGCCCGAAGAGGCGATCTCGAACCTCAACCGGGTCCGCGGAGCCGTCTCGGACGCGCAGGCCGTCGGAGACCTCGACGGCCTGCTGGCGCGAGCTCGACGAGCTGGTGCCTCGAATCAACCTGCGACGCGAGGAACGCAAGGCCGAGCGTGCGGCGAAGCTGAGGCAGGCGAAGACCGCGAAGGAGGGCGTCGTCGCCGATGCCGAGAAGCTCGCGCAAGGCAACGACTGGCGAGGCGGGGCGACCCGGCTTCGCGACCTGCTCCAGGTCTGGAAGGACCTGCCGCGGCTCGACAAGCCCAGCGACGACGCCCTCTGGCGCCGGTTCTCCGCCGCCCGTACGACGTACACACGCAGGCGCAAGCAACACTTCGGCGAGCTGAGCGACAAGCGCGAGGCGGCCAAGGCGACCAAGGAGAAGCTCGTCGCCGAGGCAGAGGAGCTGTCGATCGTCCACCGAGTGGGGTGTGACCTCCCGCGCGTACCGCGACCTGATGGTCCGCTGGAAGGCGGTGGGTGCGGCCCAAAAAGATGACGACGACGCGTTGTGGAAGCGCTTCCGCGCCGCTCAGGACGTGTTCTTCGCCGCCCGCGACGCGGCGACACGCGCAGCTCGACTCGGAGTACGCCAAGGCAGCGGAGGTGAAGCGGGCGCTGCTGGTCGAGGCGGAGAAGCTGGTACCGGTCACCGACCTGCGAGCGGCACGCGAGTCGTTTCGGTCCATCGCCGACCGCTGGGACGCGGCCGGCAAGGTGCCTCGCGGCGACGATGTCGGGCCTCGAGGGTCGGTTCAAGCGGGTTGAGCAGGCCGTCCGCGGCGCCGAGGACCTGACGCTGGCGCCGGTCCAACCCCGAGGCGCATGCGCGGGCCACCGACACCGTCGCCAAGCTCGAGGCCTCGCTCACCTCGCTGCGCGCCGCTCTCGCCAAGGCGGAGTCGTCGGGAGACGAGCGGTCAGCAGCCCAGGCGCGCGCCGACATCGAGGCCCGCGAGTCATGGCTCAGCGAAGCCTCCAAGGCCCTCCAGGAGTTCGGCGGCTAGCCCGCGAGACGCCAGCAACGGCCTGGTTCTGTCGGCGTGTCGGCCGCCGAGTGACGTCTCGGCGACGGGTGCCCGCGGCTGGCTCGCGACGCTATTGGGTGACGCGGTAGGCGTCGAACACGCCGTCGACAGTGCGGACGGCCTTGAGCACGTGGCCCAGGTGCGCCGGGTCGGCCATCTCGAACGTGAAACGGCTCTTGGCTATCCGGTCGCGCGTCGTCGCGACGGACGCCGACAAGATGTTGACGTGTACGTCGGACAGCACCCGGGTGATGTCACTGAGGAGCCGGGCGCGGTCGAGCCCTTCCACCTGGATCGCGACCAGGAACATCGACTGGGCGGTGGGCGCCCACTCGACCTCGACCATGCGCCCCTGCGGCGCGAGGCTCTTCAGGTTGCTGCAGTCGCCGCGGTGTACCGACACACCGGCACCACGGGTCACGAATCCGACGATGTCGTCGCCAGGGACCGGAGTGCAGCACCGGGCGAGCTTGATCAAGACGTCGCTGAGGCCTTTGACGATCACACCCGCGTCGCCCCTGGGTGACTGCTTGCGCCGTTCCCGCTCGCTCGTGAGGGTGACGGTCTCGGCCGCCTCGTCCGCAGCGGCCTCGCCTCCGAACAGCTCGAGGATCCGGCGCACGACGGCCTGGGCTGTCGTGTTGCCCTCGCCGACCGCGGCGTACAGCGCGGTGACGTCGGCGTGGCGAAGCTCGGTGGCGACCACCGACAAGGTCTCGTGCGTGAGCATCCGTTGCAGCGGCAGCCCCTCGCGGCGCATCAGCCTGACCAGCATCTCCTTGCCCTGCTCGATCGCCTCTTCGCGCCGCTCCTTGGTGAAGAACTGCCGGATCTTGTTGCGCGCGCGCGGGCTCTTCACGAAGGTCAGCCAGTCCCGGCTCGGGCCGGCCGTCTGTGCCTTCGATGTGAAGATCTCGACGACGTCGCCGTGCTCGAGCTGCGACTCCAGCGGCACGAGCCGACCGTTGACCCGGGCGCCGATGCACCGGTGCCCGACCTCGGTATGGATCGAGTACGCGAAGTCGACAGGGCTCGACCCAGTCGGCAGGGCGACGACCTCGCCTCGGGGCGTGAAGACGTAGACCTCTGACGAGTTGATCTCGAAGCGCAGCGAGTCGAGGAACTCCCCCGGGTCCTCGGTCTCTCGCTGCCAGTCCATCAGCTGGCGTACCCAGGGCATGTCGCCGCTGCCGGTGTCCGGCCCGGTCAGCTTGCGGCCGGTGTCGACGCCGGCGTGGCCGTTCTCCTTGTACTTCCAGTGCGCGGCGACGCCGTAGTCGGCCCGCCGGTGCATGCTGAAGGTACGGATCTGGAGCTCGACCGGCTTGCCCCCCGGCCCGATCACCGTCGTGTGCAGCGACTGGTACATGTTGAACTTCGGCATCGCGATGAAGTCCTTGAACCGACCCGGCACCGGGTTCCATCGCGCGTGCAGCACGCCGAGGACCGCGTAACAGTCTCGAAGCGACTCCGTCAGCACCCGGATGCCGACGAGGTCGTAGATGTCGGTGAACTCGCGGCCCCGCACGATCATCTTCTGGTAGATCGAGTAGTAGTGCTTCGGCCGCCCGGTCACCGTCGCCTTGATCTTCGACGAGCGCAGGTCTTCTTGTACCTGGTCGATCACGGTGGCGAGGAACTCGTCGCGCGCCGGAGCCCGTTCGGCCACGAGCCGGACGATCTCGTCGTAGACCTTCGGGTGCAGGGTCGCGAACGCGAGATCCTCGAGCTCCCACTTGACGGTGTTCATGCCGAGCCGGTGCGCCAACGGTGCGTAGATCTCGAGGGTCTCGCTCGCGATCCGCTCCTGCTTCTCCTGCCGCAGGTACCGCAGCGTGCGCATGTTGTGCAGCCGGTCGGCCAGCTTGATGACGAGGACCCTGACATCCTTCGCCATCGCGACGATCATCTTGCGGATGGTCTCGGCCTGGGCCGAGTCGCCGTACTTGACCTTGTCGAGCTTCGTCACGCCGTCGACGAGGGCCCCGACCTCGTCGCCGAAGTCCTCGGTGAGCTGCGCCAGCGTGTAGGACGTGTCCTCGACCGTGTCGTGGAGCAGCGCCGCGCACAGCGTGGGCGGCGTCATGCCGAGCTCCGCAAGGATCGACGCCACGGCCAGGGGGTGCGTGATGAACGGGTCGCCGCTGCGCCGCTTCTGGGACCGGTGGTGGTGCTCCGCCTTCTTGTAGGCACGCTCCACCGACACCAGGTCCGCCTTGGGGTGGGTGTTGCGCAGGGTACGGAAGAGCGGTTCGAGAACAGGGTCGGCCGATGCGCGACCACCGATCCGTGCCAGTCGCGTACGGATCCGCGCGGGCGCGGTCGAGACCTCACTGACGGCCGCCTCGTCGGCAGCCGGGGCGAGAACCTCGTCTGGCACGCAGATCTCCTGACCGGGTATGCGAATCTCCAGTCTAGGCGCGCAGCCACGCCTCAGGGCTACATCGGCGGCTATGGAACGTACTCCACGGTGCGCCGGTGTCAGCCGGTCCTCGATGAGTAGACAGGTCTCCGCCGAGGAACGGCGCTGTGGCCGACGCCCGGGCCGGTCCCGCTCGGCGGCGGCGCACCGATCAGACGGTGGACAGCGCGTATGCAGGGATGTCGCCGAGCCGACTGCGGCCGCCCAGGTCGGCGAGCTCGATGAGTACGCCGACGGCGCTCACCCGGGCGCCGGCCCGCGCTGACGAGCGCGAAGGTGGCTTCCAGCGTGCCGCCGGTCGCCATTACGTCGTCGATCACTAGAACCCGGTCCTGGCCGGCGAACGCGTCGCTCTGCACCTCGAGAGTCGCCTCGCCGTACTCGAGGGCGTACGTCTGCCGCTCGGTCGCACCGGGAAGCTTCCCTGCTTTGCGTACCGGGACGAACCCCACTCCGAGGCTCAGTGCGACCGGAGCCGCCAGGATGAAGCCACGCGCCTCGATGCCCGCTACCTTGTCGACGTTGACGGCGCCGTCATCGTCGCGCCCGAGCTTGGCCAGCGCCTCGACGACCGTACGGAAGCCGGACGGGTCGGCGAGCAGCGGCGTGATGTCCCTGAAGAGGACACCGGGCTCGGGAAAGTCGGGGACTCCACGCACCAGAGCCGCGATCACGTCTACGACGTCGACACGCGCGGAGGTCATCGACCCTTCCCGCGTTTGGAGCGCGTCTTGCGCTGCGGCTGGGCCCGTTTGGACGCGGCGCTGTTCATCGGGCGCACGACCGGCGGCCGGGCAGGCCGGGGCCGTGCCGGTCGCGGGCTCGCTACCTCCGCGGGATCTGGCGCCGCTGCGGGCGAGGCGTCCTCGTCGGGCCCGGCCACGGCGGTGGCGCCGGCTGGCACGACCGTGGTCGCCCGGGGCGCGGCCGCGGCCTTCTGCTTCGCTGTGGGCGAGGCCTCCTTGGAGGCCCCGGAGCGCCGGGCCGCGACGCGGCGTGCCTGGACCTGCATCGCCGGCTCACGCATCTTGAGCTGCGTAAGCAACGGGGTCGCGATGAAGATCGAGGAGTACGCCCCGGATGCCATCCCGACGAACAAGGCCAGCGCGAGATCCTTGAGCGGGCCGGATCCCAGCTGGAACGTGCCGACGTACAAGAGGGCACCGACCGGCAAGAGCGCGGCCAGCGAGGTGTTGATGGACCGCACCAGCGTCTGGTTGACCGCCAGGTTGGCGCTCTCGGCGTAGGTACGTCGCGTCGACTGCACGATGCCGCGGGTGTTCTCACGCACCTTGTCGAAGACGACGACGGTGTCGTACAACGAGTATCCGAGGATCGTCAGCAGGCCGGTCACCGTTGCCGGCGTCACCTCGAACCCGGTAAGGGCATAGACCCCGATCGTGATCGTGAGGTCGTGCGCGAGGGCCACGATCGCGGCGACCGACATTCGCCACTCCCGGAAGTACGCCCAGATGAACAGCACCACCAAGACCAAGAAGACGACGAGGCCGGTCAAGGCGCGGTTGGCGACCGAGGCGCCCCACGTCGGGCCGATCGTGGTCGAGTTGACCTCCGTGGCGCCGGCCTGGCGGATGGCCCGCTCGACGACCGAGGCCTGGTCGAGGGTGAGGGTCTTGGTGTCGACCCGGATCGCCTTGTCGCCGGACGCGATCACTGCCGGGTTGAGAGCAGCCTGGATCTGGGTGCCGACGACCGCGTCCGTCACCTTCTTCACGTTGGCCGAGGGGTTGGCGATCTGGGCGTTGAACTCCTCTCCGCCCTTGAACTCGATGCCGTAGTTCAGACCACGCAGCAGAAGACCTGCCACCGCGACCACGACGATAGCCAGCGACACGAGGTACCACGTCTTCGCGCGGCCGACGAAGTCGATCGAGACGTCACCACGGTAGAGGCGGGCGCCGATCTCTCCGAGCTTCGACATCAGGTCTCCCCTCGGGCGGGACGTGGTGCTCGGGTCAGCGGCGGCATGCCAAGATGCTGGCGGTCAAGCCCGGACCACTTGTGTCCCTGCCCGTAGAACTTCGTGCGCGACAGCAGCGTCACGATGGGCTTGGTGAAGAAGAACACGACGAAGACGTCGATGAGCGTGGTCAGCCCGAGGGCGAACGCGAAGCCCTTGACGACGCCGATCGCGAAGATGTACAGCACCAGGGCGGCCAGCATCGAGACCGCGTCGGCGGCCAGGATCGTCGACCTCGCGCGCACCCAGCCGGTCTCGACCGAGGTACGCAGCGTTCGGCCGTCGCGGACCTCGTCGCGTAGTCGCTCGAAGTAGACGATGAACGAGTCGGCGGTGATACCGACCGCCACGATCAGACCCGCGATGCCTGGCAGCGTCAGCGTGAAGCCGTAGGCGTGGCCGAGCAGCAGCACGCTGACGTAGGTGATGATGCCCGCGATCAGCGAGAGAGCTGATCACCACCAGGCCGAGTCCGCGGTAGTACAGCAGGCAGTAGCAGACGACGAGCACGAGGCCGACGATCCCTGCGACGACCCCTGCGTCGAGCTGGTTGCTGGCCAGCTCAGGCCCCTCGACGCTGGACTGGGCGATCGAGAAGCTCAGCGGAAGGGCACCGTACTTGAGTGAGTTCGCGAGGCTCTGCGCCTGGGCCTGGGTGAAGGGGTTGGCGGTGCTGCCGGTGATCTCCGCCGACCCCTGCGTGATGGGCAACGCGTTGACCGGGTTCGACAGCACGAGCCCGTCGAGGACGATCGCCAGCTCCGAACCCGCGAGCGTCGTGTCGCTGCTGTTCTGGGCGATCCTGGTGGTGACCTCGCCGAAGGTCTTGGCACCGGACCCGTCGAAGTTGACGTTCACCGCGTACGCGAACTGGCCCTGCGGGATCTGCGCGCTGGCGTTGGTGACGGCGGTGCCGTCGAGCATCGACGGTCCGAGCAGGAAGCGGTCGCCCGACTTGTCGCACGCCAGCAACGGCTGGCTCGGCAGGTCGACCTGGCCGGGCGAGTGGCCGTCCGGCTTGCAGTCGAAGGACGAGAGCCGCTCGAGCCAAATCGCCGGCGCCGAGGTGGCGGCGCCCTTGAACTGGGAGACCCACGCATACGGGTCCGGGATGTTTTCCAGCTCGGGCGGCACCAGGGCGGCTGGCGGACCGCTCGACGGGGAGGTCGTCGATCCGGACCCGGGCGTCTGCGTGGGGAGTCCGGTTGCGGGCGTAGGAACACCGTTCGTCGCCGGCGGGGCCGTGGTGGGGGCGCTCGGCGGGGCACTCGTGGAACTCGAGCTGCCGGACCCCGAGGCGAGCGGGACCGTCGAGGACGCGGATTTCTTCAACAGCCAAGGCGCTGCCACCCGGTTGGATCCCGACGCCTTCCCGTTCGAGCTCGACGAGCCCGATGAGCCCTTGCTGGGCGAGTTCGGCCCGGGCGCAGAGCTGCTTCCCCCCGACGTGGTCACGCCTGTGGAGGCGCCGGGCACCGGCTGGCTGGTGCCGGTGGTCGGGGTCTGTGTCGTGGAGCCGGTCGGAACAGACGGTGGTGTGCTCGTGGGGCTCGGCGCCGCGGTCAGCGGACCGATCTCCTCGGCGACCAGCCGGAACCTGAGCTGCGCAGTGGCCTGGAGTGACCGCAGCAGCTCTGGATCGGGCTTGCCGGGAATCTCCACGACGATGATGTTGCCGCCCTGCGTGCTGACGTTCGACTCGGCGATCCCGGCGCCGTTGACCCGGGCGGAAATGATGTCCGCCGCCTCGTTCAGCTTGTCCTTGGCGACAGTCGCGCCGTTCGATCCGGCGGCCTGCAAGACGATCCGCTGGCCGCCCTGGAGGTCCAGGCCAAGCTTCGGTTTCCAGTTCCCGATGGCGGCAGCGCCGACGTACATCGCCGCGATGACGAGCGCGAAGATGAGCAGCGTCCGCCCCGGGTGGGAGGTGCGAGTGGCCACCTCAGACCGCTCCTCGGTTCGGCTCGCCGTCTGAGTCCGACCGCTCGGCAAGAGCGGCCGGGTCGGCCTCGCGCGTAGCTCCTTGTGAGGGACCGGCCGACTCGACTTCGGTCGAGAGCCAGCCCTCGTCGTCGGAGTCAGCGTCGTCGGAGTCAGTGGGGTCGTCCGGGTCCTCGCGAACGATCTTGCCTATCGCCCCGCGGTGCACGGTGACCACGACGCCTGGCGAGATCTCGACCTCGATCTTGTCGTCGGCCAGCGCCTGAACCCGCCCGAAGATGCCGCTCGTCAGCATCACCTGGTCGCCGGCGGTCAACGTCGACTGCAGCATGGTGACTTCGCGTGCCCGTTTCCGGGGCAGCCGGATCAGCACGATGTAGGCGAACAGCAGAAGCAGCACGATCGGCAGCAACTGCGCGACACCCTTTGGCACGAAGACTCCTCGACTCGACCCCGATCGCACTTCACGAGAAGCCGATTGCCCGGACGGATCAGCGGCGCCGCCAACAGTGACGGCCAAGTGCGGAGTCTACCCGCGACGCCCAGCGTGCCGGTCCCACGGCCGCGTGTGTCGACGTCGGTACCGTCATCCGTCCTCGAAGAGCGGGGCCTGGTCCTGGAAGGACGCGCCAGCGGGAATGGCCAGACCGAGGTGCCGCCAGGCCGCTGGAGTCGCGATCCGTCCGCGCGGGGTACGGGCCAAGTAACCTGCCCGGACGAGGAAGGGCTCCGCCATCTCTTCGACGGTCTCGCGCTCCTCGCCCACGGCCACGGCGAGCGTCCCGAGCCCCACTGGGCCGCCGCCGAACCTGCGGCAGAGGGCATCGAGTACCGAGCGGTCCAGCCGGTCCAGTCCCATCTCGTCGACCTCGAACAGGGCGAGCGCGTCGTGGGCGAGCGGCTCGGTGACGACCCCGTCGGCCCGGACCTGCGCGAAGTCGCGCACACGCCGAAGCAGCCGGTTTGCGATCCGCGGCGTACCCCGAGACCGCGAGGCGATCTCCTCGGCCCCGGCCGCGTCGATGCGTACATCGAGCAGGCGCGCGGAACGGTCGATGATGCGCTGCAGGTCGGCCGTCTCGTAGAACTCCAGTGGCCGGTGAATCCGAACCGGTCGCGGAGCGGTCCGGGCAGCAGCCCCGCGCGGGTCGTCGCGCCCACCAGGGTGAACGGAGGGATCTGGAGGCCGATAGCGGTGGCACCTGGACCCTTGCCCACGATGACGTCGACCCGGAAGTCCTCCATGGCGAGATAGAGCAGCTCCTCCGCCGGACGCGACATGCGGTGGATCTCGTCGAGGAAGAGCACGTCGCCCTCGTTGAGTCCGGACAAGATGGCAGCCAGGTCACCGGCGTGCTGGATCGCTGGTCCGCTCGTCACCCGCAAGGCGGCGCTCATCTCGGCGGCGATGATCATCGCCATCGTGGTCTTGCCGAGGCCCGGGGGTCCGGACAACAACACGTGGTCCGGCGCGCGTCCGCGACCACGTGCCGCCTCAAGGACGAGGCCGAGCTGCTCGCGAACACGTTCCTGCCCGATCACCTCATCGAGGGAGCGTGGCCGAAGAGCAGCCTCTGACCGCCCGTTCGTCGCCGTCCGCTTCGGCCTCGACCAAGGAGCGGGGCCCGCACGTCGCCTGCTGTCATGTCATGCCCTCGACAGGGAACGAAGGGCGGCGCGCATCAGCTCGGCGATCGGCGCCGGTCCGCCGTCGGACGTCGCCTGGTCGGCCATCGGCGCGATCGCGTCCAGCGCCTGCTCGGCCTCGCGGGTGGACCAGCCCAGCCCGAGCAGACCGCTCCGCACAGGTTCGCGCCACCCCTCGGTGCCGCCGGCAGCGGCGACAGCGGTCGGACCGCCGGCCAGGCCACGGGGAGAGCCGATCCGGTCCTTGAGCTCCAGCACCACCCGTTGGGCCCCTTTGCGGCCGATGCCCGGAACCCGGCACAGTGCCGTCAGGTCCTCCGCGAGTACGGCGCGGCGCAGCTCGTCCGGACCGTGCACCGCAAGCATGGCCTGGGCCAGCTTCGGCCCCACGCCGCTCGCGGTCTGGAGCAGCTCGAACAGCGAGCGCTCGTCGTAGTCGGCGAAGCCGAACAAGGTGAGGGAGTCCTCCCGCACGACCATGGCGGTGGCGAGGGTGACCTCCTCGCCGAGCCGCAGGCCGGCGAGCGTGGACGGCGTGCACATCACGAGCATGCCGACCCCGCCTACGTCGACCACGGCCGAGTCGATGAAGACCGCGCTCACCGGTCCACGCACGAACGCGATCACGACCGCACGTCTGACGCCGGTAGGTGAGACAGCGCCACGGCTGCCTCCAGGCGGGCCACGGCGGCTCCGCGCCAGATGTGGCAGATCGCGAGCGCCAGGGCGTCGGCCGCGTCCGCGGGGGCCGGGCGCTCAGTCAGCTGGAGCAGGCGTACGACCATCGAGGTGACCTGCACCTTGCCGGCTCGCCCGCTGCCGGTGACCGCCGCCTTGACCTCGCTGGGTGTGTGCAGCTCCACCGGGAGGCCGCGGCGCGCCGCCGCGACGATGGCGAGAGCTGAAACCTGCGCAGTCCCCATGACCGTACGCACGTTGTGCTGCGCGAACACCCGCTCGACCGCAACGGAGTCAGGCTCGTAGCGCTCGATCCAGTCGTCGAGAAAGGCGCTGATGGTCAACAGCCGGTCACCGATCGCGGCCGAGGACGCAGTACGGATGACGTCGACGGCGACCGCCCGCAACGGGCGACCGACCGACCCCTCGACGACGCCGAGGCCGCATCTGGTCAGCCCCGGGTCCACACCGAGCACCCGCACGCCTTCTCCTCCTAGGTGGTCGGGCAGCCGCCGCCGCGAACTGCACGAACACCTGTTCGACTGCCCCCAACCTAACCCGCCCCACCGACGTGTTGACGCAACGACGCGCGCCACGGCGCCGAACACCCAGCTGCTCCCGCCGCTTCAACCTCAAAGATCCGACTTTCAGGTCGCCAGAGCGACGTGAAAGTCGGATCTCTCGGGTGGTGAGTGGGTGGGGCTAGTCGAGCTCGGCGAGAACCTCGTCGGGCACGTCGTAGTTGCCGAAGACGTTCTGTACGTCGTCGGAGTCCTCGAGCGCCTCGATGAGGCGAAAGATCCGCGTGGCACCGGACTTGTCCACCCCGACCGTCATGCTTGGTACGAAGGACGCCTCCGCGGACTCGTAGTCGAGCCCGCCGTCCTGGAGTGCGGTGCGTACCGCGACCAGGTCCGTGGGCTCGGAGATCACCTCGTAGGCCTCGCCGATGTCGTTGACCTCCTCCGCGCCGGCGTCGAGCACCGCCACGAGCACGTCGTCCTCGCGCTACCTCGTTGTCGTCTTGCGTCTTGGGGACGATCACAACCCCTTTGCGGGTGAACATGTAGGCGACAGACCCGGCATCGGCCATCGACCCGCCGTTTCGCGTCATCGCGGTGCGCACGTCACCGGCGGCCCGGTTGCGGTTGTCGGTCAGGCACTCGATCAAGCAGCGCGACGCCGCCTGGCGCGTACCCCTCATACATGATCGTCTGGTAGTCGGCTCCGCCGCTCTCCAGGCCCGATCGCCCGCTTCACCGCCCGCTCGATGTTGTCGTTGGGTACCGAAGACTTCTTCGCCTTCTGGATGGCGTCGTACAGGGTCGGGTTGCCTGCCGGGTCGCCGCCGCCGCTGCGCGCTGCGACCTCGATGTTCTTGATCAGCTTCGCGAACAGCTTGCCTCGCCTGGCGTCGACGACGGCCTTCTTGTGCTTGGTGGTGGCCCATTTCGAGTGGCCGGACATGGCGGTGGGCTCCTAGCTGCTGCGGATCCAGATCGACGAAGTAGCGGTGCACGCGGTCGTCTCCGCTGATCTCCGGGTGGAACGACGTGGCCATCACGAGACCCTGCCGCACGGCGACGATCCTACCTGCGGCGGGACCTGCCGCCACCGTCGCGAGAACCTCCACCGCAGCCCCGACCTTCTCCACCCAGGGCGCGCGGATGAACAGCGCATGGAAAGCGGACCTCGAACGGCACGAAGTCGATGTCGGTCTCGAACGAGTCGACCTGCCGCCCGAACGCGTTGCGCCGCACCACGACGTCGAGGCCGCCGAGGGTCTGCTGCCCCTGGATGCCGCCCTCGATCGTGTCGGCGAGCATGATCATGCCGGCGCAGGTCCCGAGCACAGGCAGGCCCGACGCGATCCGGCTCCGCAGCGGCCCGAAGAGGCCGAAGATGGTCGCCAGCTTGTACATCGTCGTCGACTCGCCCCCGGGAAGGACCATCGCGTCGACGGCCTCGAGCTCCTCAGGGCGGCGGACCGGGCGTGCCCGTGCCCCGGACGCCTCGAGCATCTGGAGGTGCTCGCGCACGTCTCCTTGCAGCGCGAAGACGCCGATCGTGGGGGTGGTGGTCACCCCTCCCATGCTAGGAGGCGCAGGGAACGGCTCTCATCCCCGGCTGCGTCCGGCCGAGCTACGCGAGCCCTCGGGGCGCCGCTCCCACGCCACCTGTACCTCTATCCGGCCCTCGTCGAACGCCGCGGAGATGCCGTGGTCGGCCAGAGTACGCAGCACGAAGTCCAGCAGGTCGTCACCATCGGCGACATTCGCACTGGAGCCGTGCCACAGGTTGACCTCGAGCATGCCGTGCTCGATCGCGTGCCACACGTCGGGAAGGGTGAAGTAGGCGATGCCCCACGGTGTGCGCCCCTCGCGGGACCGCTGTTGGAGCAACTCGTTGGCAGACCAGTGATCCTCACACCCCTGAAGGACAACCACGTCGGCGGCCTCGGCTTCCGCGAACGCCGCCTGCAAACGGTCGTACGCGGTGACCTCCGGCCACGTCTCGGCGGCGCTCTCCAACGCCCTGCGGGCTTCGTCGACCAGCTCGTCGGTCATCGCCCGCGCCGCCTGGCAGTCCTTGAGCTCGTCGACCACGGCGTCATACACCTCGGTATGGACCTCGCCCGGAAGCCGGAAGCCGGACCACACCTGGACCACGGCATATGTCCGCAGCTGCTCCAGCCGAGCAGCCTTGTCCGGACTGCCGATGGCCACGGTGCTACCAGCCTCGCTCGGCCAGCCGGTGCGGCTGCGGGATCTCGTCGACGTTGATGCCCACCATTGCCTCACCCAGCCCGCGCGACACCTTGGCGATGACGTCGGGGTCGTCGAAGAACGTGGTGGCCTTCACGATCGCCGCCGCACGCTGCGCCGGGCTGCCCGACTTGAAGATCCCGGATCCCACGAAGACGCCCTCGGCGCCGAGCTGCATCATCATCGCCGCGTCTGCCGGAGTCGCGATGCCGCCGGCCGTGAACAAGACGACCGGCAGCTTGCCGGCCTCGGCCACCTCGCGGACCAGGTCGTACGGCGCCTGGAGCTCCTTCGCCGCGACGTACAGCTCGTCTTGGCTCATCGACTGCAGCCGGCGCAGCTCGGCGCGGATCTGGCGCATGTGCGTGGTGGCGTTCGACACGTCACCGGTGCCCGCCTCGCCCTTCGAGCGGATCATCGCGGCACCTTCGGTGAGCCGCCGGAGGGCCTCGCCAAGGTTGGTGGCGCCACAGACGAACGGCACGGTGAACTGCCACTTGTCGATGTGGTTCGCATAGTCGGCCGGCGTGAGCACCTCCGACTCGTCGATGTAGTCGACGCCGAGGCTCTGGAGTACCTGTGCCTCGACGAAGTGCCCGATCCGCGCCTTCGCCATGACCGGGATCGATACCGCTGAGATGATCGCGTCGATCATGTCGGGGTCGCTCATCCGCGAGACCCCGCCCTGCGCCCGGATGTCGGCAGGGACGCGCTCGAGGGCCATCACGGCCACCGCGCCGGCGTCCTCCGCGATCTTGGCCTGCTCCGACTGTGACGACGTCCATGATCACGCCGCCCTTGAGCATCTCTGCCATGCCGCGCTTGACCCGGCCCGTTCCGGTCGCGTTGTCGGGATGAGTGGACTGTGTGTCTTCCTGAGTCACGATGAGCCTTCGATGCCTTTGCTGAGAGGTGTGAAGTGTTGGTCTCATCGTACGGCGTGGACCCTTTTCCGAGCCAATGCGGCGGATCCCAAGCGACCGCCTCCGGCCGAGCTCACCGTCCACACGGCATTGCCAGGGCCGCGATGCCGTGGTGTATCCGGCGGGCCGTCGCCACCCGATACCGCTGGATCGACGAGCAGGCATGGCGTGCCCAAGGCCCGCGTCACCGGGCCGGCCGGGCCGCACCCGTCCTGACGACCGCGTCGTACACCGCCTCGATCTGGGGTGCGACGACCGACCAGTCGTACCGGCGTACGGCCCGGGCCGCCGCCACGCGCATGCCTTCTCGCAGCACGGGGTCGCTCAAGACCTTCGCGATGCCCCGCGCCGCGGCGGCGGGGTTGCCGGCGGCGAAGAGCTCGCCGAGCCGTCCGCCGCCGAGCACGCTCGTGAAGGCGGGCAGGTCGCTCGCGACGACGGCGGCTCCGGCGGCCATCGCCTCGATCAGCACGAGGCCGAAGCTCTCGCGCCCGAGTTGGGGGGCGACGTACACGGTTGCGGACGCGAGCAGACCCGCTCGGTCGGCATCACTGAGCATGCCGAGAAACTGCACGTGCCCGTCCACGGCGGGTGGCACGTCGACCGGTGTCGCTCGCCGGGTTCCCGCGACGAGCAGTCGGGCGGCCGGGTGTTCGCAGAGCACGTCGCCGAATGCGGCCAGGACGACACCCAGGCCCTTGCGCGTCTCCCCGGTCCGGCCGAGGAAGGCGACGGTGGGTTCGTGGCGAGCCCATTCAGGCCGCGCCCGCGCGTCCTCGAAGTCCTTGCAGAAGATGCCGTTGGGGATTACGACCGACTCGCCGCCCATGTGCTGTACGAGCGTGGACCGTGCCGTCTCGGAGACCGCGATCCTGACGGAGATCCTCTCCATGGACGCCCGCCAACCCGGCTCGCCGCCAACGACACGACGCGTGAGCGCGGGTGGGCGGCATGGAACGTCGCCACGACTGTCGCGTCGCTCGCCCAGAGGGCCAGCAGGACACACTCGGCGTGGCGGGGTCGTGGATGTGCACGACGTCGAAGTCCCCGGCCCTCAGCCACCGCCGGGTACGAGCGGCGACGCGGGGCCCGAACGCGACCCGCGCGACGGCCCCGTTGAACGAGATCGGTACCACGCCCCCGATCGTCTCGATGTGGTCGGGCCGGACGCGTCGACTCGTCGCCGGGGGCGAGGACAGCGACCTCGTGACCCTTGCTGAGGAGCACTCTGGCCAAGTCCTTGACGTGGTTCTGTACCCCGCCCGGCACATCGAGGGAGTACGGACAGACCAAGCCGACTCTCACCGGGGACCCCGGTCGAGGTCGGAGCCGAAGAGTGGCTGCAACATGTGCCAGTCGGCGGGGGCCCGCCGGATGCCCGCCGTGAACCAGTCGGCGATCGCCTGGGTCATCGAGGCCAGAGCCGGACCTTGCCTCGGCGTACGGCGATCGGCTCACTGAAGTCCAGCTGAAGGAGTGGTCCGCGAAATGTCAGCGTCAGGGCGACGAGGGGGGCGCCGGTCATCCGAGCAGAGTGCGGCCGGGCCGCCGGGAAGACGGGCCGCCTCGCCGAGAAGCTCGACCTCGAGGCCGCGCCCGGTGAGGTCGCGGTCAGCGAGCAGGCAGACGAGCCGGCCGTCCCGCAGTGACTTCTTCAGTGTCATGAGCGGGTTGCCGGCGCCGCTCAGCGCGATGACCTCCATCCCGAGCTGCTCGCGGTAGCTGACGAACCGGTCGAAGAGGGACTCCGGCCGCAGCCGCTCGGCGACGGTCGACACCGGCATGCCGGTGAGAGACGCCCAGGCGCCGGCATGGTCCCAGTTCGCCATGTGCGGGAGCGCGATGATTGCGCCACTCCCCTTCGCGTACCCGCGCCCGCAGCGCGTCCTCGCCGGTAGTCACCACCGAGTCCACCGTGCGCGCACTGGACCAGCCAGGCAGCGTGAAGACCTCGTGCCAGTACCGGAAGTAGGACCGCAGACCTTGCTGGGACAGCGCCCTCAGCGCCTCGGGCGAGAGTCCGGGAGCGGCCCTGCACAGGTTCGCCTCGAGCTGCCTCACCCCTTGCCCATGCTGGCGCCAGACGCGGTCCGCGACTCCTTCGAGGACACGCGCTGCGACCGGCTCCGGCGAATGCCGCGTGATGGCCCAGGCCATCCGGAACGCGTAGTCGACAAGCCTCTCGCGTGGCGCCGGACGGGCTGTCAAGACGGCAGCGCTGGATCCGCGAGTGCCTGGCGGCGAACGAGCAGGATGCGCTGGAGGACCGTCACGGTGCTCGCCGCGGCTACCACCCAGAGAACCAGGGTGAGCAGGAACGGCAGGTTCAGCAGGCCGGAGAGCCCGGTCATCAGCAAGACGGCGACCAACCGGTCGGACCGCTCGGCGATCCCGCCCTTCGCCTGCATCCCGAGGCTCTCGGCCTTGGCGCGGGCGTACGACGTCACCGAGCCCATCACCAGCGCCCACAGGGCGACGTCGGCCAGGAGGGGGTCCTTGCCGCCGCGATACAACCAGATCGCGAGCCCCGAGAAGATCGCGGCGTCGCCCAGGCGGTCGAGGGTCGAGTCGAGGAACGACCCCCACTTCGACGACGTACCGAGCGTGCGTGCCATGTAGCCGTCGATCATGTCGGAGAACACGAACAGCGGTGATGACGACCGTGCCCAGCAGGAGCTGGCCACGCGGGTAGAAGACGAGCGCGCCCGCCACGACACCGAGCGTCCCCACGATCGTCACCGCGTCGGGTGACACGCCGAGTCTCATCAACAGATGCGAGATCGGCTTGAAGACGTTCGTCCAGAACTGGCGGAAACGCTCGAGCATGGAGCAGAGGTGACTTCCTGACGGAGGGAGGCGAAATCTGGCTCGATGCTACGGCACCCCGCGACGTGCACTGCTTGTGCCGCAGCCGCCGGAGGGGAAAGGTGGGAGCAGGCGTCGACACCCGTTCCCAGGTCGAAGGAGACAGACATGCCAGGCAGACAAGGAGGGGCGGGTGCCGCGGACTCGGCGGCCTACCTGCCCGACGACCCAGCAGGGATCCGCAACGTCGTCCTGGTCGGTCCGTCCGGGTCCGGAAAGACGACCCTCGTCGAGTCCCTGCTGGCTGCCACCGGCGTGATCAACCGGCCGGGCCGGGTCGAGGACGGCACGACCGTCAGTGACTACGACGAAGCCGAGATCCGCCAGCAGCGCTCGGTGGGGCTGAGCCTGGCGCCCCTCGTCGTCGACGGCGTCAAGATCAACCTGCTCGACGCGCCCGGTTACGCCGATTTCGTCGGTGAGCTGAGAGCGGGCCTCCGGGCGGCGGACTGCGCCCTTTTCGTGATCTCCGCGCGCAGACGGTGTCGACGGTGCGACCAAGAGCCTCTGGCTCGAGTGCGAAGCCGTGGGTATGCCGCGCTGCGTCGTGATCAGCAAGCTCAACCACCCCCGCGCCGACTACGACCACGCCCTCGGCCAGGCTCAGGCCGTCTTCGGGGACAAGGTCATTCCGCTTGTACGTGCCCGTATCCCTCGACGGCACGGAGATCGACGACCTGGTAGCGCTGCTGTCCCAGACGGTCTCCGACTACTCCGACGCCTCGGCCGGCCGGGCTATCCGTCACACCGAACGAGGACGAGCAGCTGCTCATCGAGGAGCATCGCCCCGCCCTGATCGAGGGTGTGATCGAGGAGTCCGAGGACGAGAGCCTGATGGACCGGTACATGTCCGGCGAGGAGATCGACGTCCCGCTCCTGGTCGACGACCTCGAGACTGCCGTCGCCCGCGCATCGTTCTTCCCCGTGATCCCGGTCTGCGCCATCAACGGGGTCGGCCTCGACGAGCTCCTCGAGGTGATCACGCAGGCGTTCCCGCCGCCCTCGGAGCACATATTCCCGGCCGTGTACACGACCGCCGGCAAGACGGTCACCGGGCTGGCCTGCGACCCGGCGGGCGACCTGCTGGCCGAGGTGGTCAAGACCACGTCCGATCCCTACGTCGGGCGGATCAGCCTGGTCCGCGTCTTCTCGGGCACGGTGCGTCCCGAGGCCGTCGTCCATGTCTCCGGACACCTGTCCAACTTCGCCAGCGAGCACCACGGCCACCAAGACCACGACGAGGACGAGCGGATCGGCGCGTTGTCGTCCCCGCTCGGCAAGACCCAACGACCGAGCAACGCCGCCATCGCGGGCGACATCTGCGCCGTCGCCAAGCTGTCGCGTGCCGAGACCGGAGACACCCTCAGCGACAAGGCCAGACCACTGGTGATGGAGCCCTGGTCGATGCCTGAGCCCCTGCTGCCGGTCGCCCTGGTTGCGCACGCCAAGGCAGACGAGGACAAGCTCGGTCCAGCCCTGCAACGGCTAGCGGCCGAGGACCCTACGGTCTCGATCGAGCACCATCCGGAGACCCTGCAACTGGTGCTGTGGTGCCTCGGCGAGGCCCATGCCGACGTCCTGCTCGACCGGCTCGGCAACCGCTACGGCGTCCAGGTCGACCAGGTCGACGTCCGGGTGCCGCTGCGGGAGACGTTCGGCGGGCCATCGAAGGGGCGCGGCCGACATGTCAAGCAGAGCGGCGGCCACGGCCAGTTCGCGGTCTGCGAGGTCGAGGTCGAGCCCCTGCCTCAGGGGAGCGGGTTCGAGTTCGTCGACAAGGTTGTCGGCGGGTCGGTCCCGCGGCAGTTCATCCCCAGCGTCGAGAAAGGCGTCCGTTCGCAGCTCGAGAAGGGGCTGACGGCCGGGTACCCGGTGGTCGACCTGCGCGTGACGCTCTACGACGGCAAGGCGCACAGTGTGGACTCGAGCGATATGGCCTTCCAGACGGCCGGGGCTCTCGCCCTGCGCGAGGCGGCGGCCGCGGGAGCGGTCCAGCTCCTCGAGCCGATCGACAGTATCGAGGTGCTGATCGACGACGACTTCGTCGGTGCGGTGATGGGCGACCTGTCCACCCGGCGGGCGCATGTCCTCGGGACCGAGCCGATCGGTGGCGGGCGCACCCTGGTCAGGGCTGAGGCGCCCCAGCTGGAGCTCGTACGGTATGCCACCGACCTGCGCTCACTGAGCCACGGCACGGGCACGTTCTCCCGGAGCTTCTCGCGATACGACGTCATGCCGTCGCACGTCGCCTCGGCTGACGCAACTGACAGTACCGCCGGCATGGCCAGGCTCCCATGAGTCGGCCAGGAGCTGGCGGGTGTCGCGGAGCAGCTGCGGGAGGACCTTCGTCTGCCCGATCACCGGCATGAAGTTGGTGTCGCCGCTCCACCGGGGTACGACGTGCTGGTGGAGGTGCGCCGCGATCCCGGCCCCCGCGACGGCCCCCTGGTTCATGCCGATGTTGAAGCCGTCCGCGCCACTCGCAGAGCGGACCGCGCGCATGGCCCCCGTTGTCAGTGCCGCGATCTCGGCGGTCTCGTCCCCCGTGAGCTCCGTGTAGTCGGCGACATGCCGGTACGGGCACACCATGAGATGCCCGGGTTGTAGGGGATAGAGGTTGAGCACCGCGTAGGCCGCCGTCCCCCGGCGCACGACCAGGCCGTCGGGGTCGGACAGGGCCGGGATGGCACAGAACGGGCATTCGCCGTCGTCGGCAGTCGGCTTGTTCTCCCCCTGGATGTAGGCCATCCGGTGAGGCGTCCAGAGCCGGTAGAGGAGTCGGACTCCCCGCGCCCTCCTGCCGCTCATAGGTCGTCATACCTGTACCCGTGCTCCACCGCCTCGAGGATGCGGCGATCGCCTCCGCCTGTGGCACCCCGTTGTCCTGGCGACCGTCCCGGTACCGGAACGAGACCGCCTCCTCCTCCACGTCGCGGTCCCCGGCGATCACCATGAAGGGGATCTTCTGCAGCTGCGCGTTGCGGATCTTCTTCTGCATCCGGTCGTCGGTCCGGTCCACGTCGACGCGGATCCCCCGGCCGCGCAGCTCCGTCGCGAGCTTGGAGAGGTACTCGTCGTGTCGCTCGGCAATCGGGATCGCGACGACCTGGACCGGCGCCAACCATGGCGGGAAGGCGCCCGCATAGTGCTCGGTGAGGACAGCGATGAAGCGCTCGATGGACCCGAACAGCGCGCGGTGGATCATGACCGGACGTTGACGCGACCCGTCCGCGGCGGTGTACTCGAGCTCGAACAGGTTCGGCTCGTTGAAATCGAGCTGCACCGTCGAGATCTGCCAGGTGCGGCCGATCGCGTCGCGGGCCTGGACCGAGATCTTCGGCCCGTAGAACGCGGCGCCGCCGGGATCGGGAACAAGCTCGAGGCCCGACGCAGTGGCAACGCGCTGAGGATCCCCGTCGCCGAGTCCCAGATCTCCTCGGAGCCGACGAACTTGTCCGAGTCACGCGTCGACAGCTCCAGGTAGAAGTCGTCGAGGCCGTAGTCCCTCAGTAGGTCGAGGACGAACGTGAGCACCGAGGTCAGCTCGGTCTCGAGCTGTTCGGGCGCGACATAGATGTGGGCGTCGTCCTGGGTCATGCCGCGCACGCGGGTGAGCCCGTGTATCGTGCCGGACTTCTCGTACCGGTAGACGCCCCCGAACTCGAACAGGCGCAGCGGGAGCTCGCGGTACGACCGGCCCCGGGACCGGAAGATCAGGCAGTGGAACGGGCAGTTCATCGGCTTCAGGTAGTAGTCCTGGCCGGGTTTGCGCACGGTACCGTCGGCCGCCAGCTCTTCGTCGACGTGCATCGGCGGGTACATCGAGTCGGCGAACCACCCAAGGTGACCAGAGGTCTCGAAAAGGGTTCCCTTGCTGATGTGGGGGCTGTTCACGAACTCGTAGCCGCTGGCAAGGTGGCGCTCGCGTGAGTAGTCCTCCATCACCTTGCGGAGCAAGCCACCCTTGGGGTGGAAGACAGCCAGGCCCGACCCGATCTCGTCGGGGAAGCTGAAGAGGTCCAGCTCGAGGCCCAGCCTCCGGTGGTCACGCCGGGCCGCCTCCTCCAGCCGCTCGAGGTGCGCGTCGAGTGCCTCCTTGCTCTGCCACGCGGTTCCGTAGATCCGCTGCAGCTGCGGATTCTTCTCGCTGCCTCGCCAGTACGCGGCCGCCGAGCGCATGAGCTTGAACGCCGGGATCCGCCGAGTCGTGGGGAGGTGCGGTCCGCGGCACAGGTCCTTCCACGCCACCGACCCGTCGCGTCTCACGTTGTCGTAGATCGAGAGCTCCGTGGCTCCGACCTCGACGTCGGCGCCATCGGCCTGCGCCTGCGCGCCGCAGCCCTTGAGTCCGATCAGCTCGAGCTTGTACGGCTCGCCCGCGAGCTCGGTGCGCGCGTCGTCGTCGGCCACGACCCGGCGTGAGAAGCGTTGACCGTCCTTGATGATCTTGCGCATCCGGGACTCGATGCGGGTGAGGTCGTCAGGCTTGAACGGCTCCGTGACGTCGAAGTCGTAGTAGAAGCCGTCCGCGGTTGGCGGGCCGATGCCGAGCCGCGCGCCCGGGTAGAGGTCTTGCACCGCTTGTGCGAGCACGTGCGCGGTCGAGTGGCGCAGAATGGACAACCCCTCGTCGGAGTCGATCGCGACGGCCTCGACGTCCATATCGGGAGCCAGCTCGAAGGACAGGTCGCGGAGCACGCCGTCCACCCTGGCGGCGATGACATCCGGGTCGTCGGCGAAGAGCTCCCAGGCCCTCGTACCCTCGGCAATCGTCCGAACAGATCGCTGTCCGGGGTTGCGGACGGTGACGCGTACTTCGGGCACGGAACACTCCTCGAGAGGATCGGGTCGTGCGGGGCGCACGAGGCAGACTCCGATCGTATCGAGAGGTGACTGCGACGTCGCCGCGGTTTCACGGCCGTCGGCCGTGCCTGGCCGCGGCGAGCTCAGGTGACGGCAGGTGCGCCGAGACCCGCCGTGTCACCGTCCTTGCCGGTCGTCTTGTCGCCGTCGCTGCTGCTGACCGCGGCCGCGGCGCTGCTGGCCGCCGACTTGGCGGCACTGGCCACCTTCTCGCCGACCACCGGGGCCTTTTCCCGGGCCAGGTCCTGCGCGTTGCGACTTGCCTTCTGCACGTTGGGGTTCGCCCAGATGCGCTGAGCCTGGTCCATGATCTGCTCGTAGCGCTCGCGGCCGGCCCGCGCGCCGAGCACATAGCCCACCGCACCGGCGACAAGCATCGACGTCTTGCTCATAGGTGACTTCCTATCTCCTCGTGAGGTCGCCGATGGTACCGGCCGACCAGCGCACCGGTCAGTCCCCCGGCCACTCGCCCGTCCATCGCTCGAACGCCTTGGCGCCGCCTCGGTCGATCGCCGCCTTGACCACAGCGTAGATGGCACCTTGTACCGCCGCAGCCACCAAGATCTCGTGCCATCCGTACTCCGACTCCAGTGCACCGGGTGGATCGTCCTCATCGCGGATCCGCTTCCAGACCTGCTTGAAGATCGCGCCGGCCACCAGTCCGCCGGCGAGACTCGAGGCGAGCCCGATGGGCCGGTATGCCACTTTGGCTCCCTTGCTGGGCATCGCTCACTCCGATCGACGACGGACGCCCGGTGCTGGTGGCCGGGCACGCGCCCTGTGCCCAGCCGGGCGGGATGAAAACGCGCACGGGTCGAGCGAAACCGGACACGGTGGCAACCACTCGCCGCCCAGCGCACTCTTGACCCGGGCCAGTTGGTAACCATAGGATTACCGTCACCCATGAGTTACCAACTTGCCCTCACGGCTCTTGCCGACCCGACTCGCCGCAGCATCCTGGAGCGGCTTCGCGGCGCTGAGCTGGCAGTCGGCGAGATCGCGGCAACCGTGCCTGTGTCGCGTCCGGCCGTCTCGAAGCACCTGGTGGTGTTGGAGCGGTCCGGGCTGGTCACCCACGTCCGGGCTGGGAACCGGAGCCTGTACCGGGTGGACAAACGTGGGCTGGAAGAGCTCCGCCAGTACCTGGACGAGTACTGGACGGACGTGTTGAGCGCGTTCGCCCGCCGAGCCGAGGCCGAGGAGGCCCAGCAATGACCGAAACAGGTGTCGTACCGTCGATCGTCAAGACCGTGCTTGTCCCGCTCTCGGCGGAGGCGGCGTTCACGCTGTTCACCGAGAGGATCGGCGAATGGTGGCCACTGGAGGGGCATTCCGTGGGCGGCTCGGAGTCGTCGGTCTCGTTCGTCGACCAGCACCGCCTCGTCGAGGAGCTTGCGGACGGGAGCGAGTCGCAGTGGGGTGAGGTTGTGATCTGGGATCCACCACGGCAGGTCAGCTTCAGCTGGCACCCTGGACCTGGCGCCTCAGCCAGGCCGACGCAGGTGAGCGTGAGGTTCGAGCCAGGGCAGCAGGGCACGGTCGTGTGGTTGGAACACTCCGGGTGGGAGAGGTACGGCACGGGCGTCATCGACATCCACACCGAGTACTCCTCCGGATGGATGTCGGTGCTGGACGCGTACCTTGCGGCCGCGTCGTGAGCGACTGCCAGGTGATCGCGCACCACCCCGGCCCGCAATGGCGCCACGGCGTCGACTTCTCCGAGCAGCCGGGAGTGGGCGACCATGTGACGACGATGAGGGGATGGCTGGAGGCTGGTCGGCTTCTCCTCGGTGGCCCCTTCCTGGACGAGCCGGGCGGCGGTATGGCGGTGGTCCGGTTCGGGTCAGTCGAAGCGGCGCTGGCCGCCGCCCTCGCCGACCCAGCCGTACAGGCGGGGCTGCTGACGGTGACCGTACGTCCGTGGTTCCCAGGCATGGCTGCTGACGGCCTCGACACGTAGGACATCACTGTTCGCGGCCCAGGCCGCTTGGTGAGGCACGACCCGCAGCAGTTCACTGTGGAGGATTCGTGATCGTTGCCCTGTGATCCTCAGTTCGTCGTCGCGCTGATCGCCAACGCTCAGCGGGGCTCGCCTAGCCTGACCCGGTGTCGCCACGCCGATGTTCGGCCGTTCCATGAGGTATCCAGTCTGTGTGTGCAAGCCTTGGACGCAACTGCCCGCTCGTCCTTGACCGGCCTCAGAGCCGCCGACGCAAGCCGAGGCGGGCGCTGGCCGGGGAGGACCGATGACCATCACTTCTAGCCGACTGCTCACGCGAAGGCTCATCGCCGTTGCCGCGGTGACCGCGCTCGCAGCTCTCTGCCTTCCTGCCTCCGCTGTCACCAACGGCTCCGTCGGCACCTCGCCGGCGCCTGACATACCGCACCTTGCGACGAGCGGGACGGACGGAACCGTCGAGCAGGTCCGGCAGCTCCGGCCCTGTGGCGGCGACATGTACGCCGTGGGACTGTTCAGCAGCGTCGCGCGCAAAGCCGTGTACACGCGCCACAACGCCTTCAGCTTCGACGAGAAGACAGGGGCGATCACCGACTGGGACCCCAACGTCAACGGCGAGGTCAACTCGATCGCGTTCTCATCGGACTGCTCTACCGCCTACCTCGGCGGACACTTCACCCACGTCAACGGCGCCAGCGGCCCCGCGGCCAAGAACATCGTCGCGGTGTCGACGAAGACCGGTGCCATCGAACCGGGCTTCGCACACAAAGCCGACGGAAAGGTGAACGCCCTCATCAGGGTGGGCACCCATGTGCTGGCGGGCGGCACCTTCACGACCATCAACGGCTCGAGTCAGGCCTATCTCGTCAGCCTCAACCCCTCGACCGGTGTCGACGACCACTACCTCACCCTCACGATCGCCGGCCACTATGAGTACACCGATTCCTCCGGCAATCCCTCTGCACCCAACGCCACCCGCGTGTACAACTTCGCTATCAGCCCCGACCGAACGCGGCTGCTGGCGATGGGCGACTTCACCTCGGTTGGGGGGCAGGTCCGCCGGCAGATCTTCATGATCGACCTGGGGGCGGCGAGCGGGACCCTGGACACCTGGTACTCCCACGAGTTCGACCGACACTGTGGCGTCAATCATCCCTTCTACGTCCAGGACGCCAGCTGGGCTCCGGACCTGACGAAGATCTTCGTGGCATCCACCGGGTACAAGCCCGCGAGCGGTCCGGGATCGAACACTCATGACCCTCGCGGTGGCCTGTGCGACGCCGTCGCTGCGTTCCCTGCCACCTCGACGACGGGGAAGGCGCACCACCTCTGGATCAACTACACCGGTTGCGACTCGCTCTTCTCGACGGCAGCCGACGCCAACACGGTCTACATCGGCGGCCACGAGCGGTACGGAAGCAACCCGTCCGGATGCGATACCTACCTGGCCCCGGGGGCGACCCGTATCTCGGCCCCTGGTATGGGAGGGCTCAGCCAGAGCGACGGACGCCTCTACACCACAAGCGACCCGACGGTCGGGAAGTACATCCGCGGGCGGGGCCTCGGCGCCGACGACATGCTGGTGACCAGGGCGGGCCTGTGGATCGCCAGCGACAACGCCCAGAACAGCAATGGTTGTGGACGGACGTCTACGGGTGCGATCTCCCACGGGCACTCGGGCATCTGTTTGCTTCCGTACTGACGCCTGGTCGGACGCCTCGTCGGCGCCGATCCCCTACCTGGCCTTGGCCACACCTGGGCTGGCGAGGGTCTGCCTGAAGGCGGCAAGGCGAGCACCGGTCAGCGTGTAGCCCTTGCCGATTGTCGAGTTCCACATACACCCGAACGCCACCTCGGAGTGGCCCAAGATCGCATTGCCGGCATCGGTGATCGTCTGGGCGCTGTAGCCGTTGTACTCGCCGATACCGATCGGGTGACTGAAACCGCGTGAGGCCTGATAGGAGATGAGCTTCGGAATGCGGTCAGCGGGCTTGATCGGCCCCGGTGAGGCCAGGGTGCCGGACTCGTACGTGTCGATCCCCAGCCAGTCCCACAACGCGAACATCTCGTCTGGGCAGTACGACGTGAGCGTCGTCAGTTTGTTGTCGAGCAACCAGCCGTTGAGGAAAGGCCCGACGGTCAGCTGGCCACGCTTGAATATCGGCAGCAGCTGCTGGCTGCCCGCGACGTACTGCGCCGGGGAGATGTCCGGGCTCGGCTCGTGCCAGTACGTGACCCTGGTCGGGAGGCCGTAGGAGTCGAGCTTGGCCGCCGCCTGCTCTGCGAGGGCGTTGTACTTGCCGGTAGCGGCGCCTGCCCCGTCGCCGCCGACCTTGTAGGAGATGACGGGCACCATCCCTGCCGCGTGCGCCTGTTCCACGAGATCCATCTGGTCGGTCGCACCCTTGCAGAGGTCTGCGAAGATCCGGCGGGCGGACACGCCCGCGCCCACCTGGGCAAGCCGTTGGCTCCACACCGTGGCGGGTGAGCTCATCCCGATGTGGGTCGTCGACGTGGCGGCCAGCCGGGAGACCCGGTAGCTGAGCATGCCGACGTGAGCGGCCGCTGCCCTGTTCACCCCGACGAGGGTGCAGTGGATCATGGCGTGGCCGTGCCTACCCGCGGTTGCGGTCCACACCTGCCGGATGCCGTCATCTGATCGCTTGTGCCAGTGCAGGCCGCTGCTGTCGGAGATGACGACATGACCTCGCTTCGCGCGGTCGTGCCTCACCGTGAGGCGCATGTGCTCGCCGTGGACGTAGTGGTCCTTGTCGAGGTGCAGAGCCGCCTTCTTGGCCGTGGCAGCCGACGCGGGCGACAACATCCCTGTCGCTCCTCCAGCCACCACAGCGGCTCCGACGGCGCCTCCAAACATGCGCAGCGCGTTCCGACGGCTCACAGTATCCACAGCAACTGCCCCCAAATGCGTAGTAAGTCCTATATCCGTAGAGTAGGCATTCGGTGGCTCTAAGCAACGTAAAAGGAGGCTAAGTACCCGAACGCGGACACCGGATGGTCCGATCGGCTGGCCCGGGTGCCCGGTCGGCTACCGGTCGCCCGTGACATGGACACGCAAGCTGCAGGTCCCGGCGACCGAGCGCGGTTCGGGGCGACGCGTGACGGCACTGCGGGAAGGCCGTCGCATGCTCAGACATAGCCGAGGCGGAGCGTCCGTTTGGGGGCCGAGGCCCCAGTGGTGCGAACCCGGCATGCCGGGCGACCTGGTGGGCGATACTGGGTTCGAACCAGTGACCTCTTCGGTGTGAACGAAGCGCGCTACCACTGCGCCAATCGCCCCAGTCTCAAACCGGCTGCCGGCACAGGCTAGCGCAGGAGCGCATCCGAACCGAAACGGGCGGTGACCAGGCTCACTGGGCGATAAGACCGCGTTGGCATCCTTAGGCATCCTCCGTTCGACGGCAATCGGGAGCCATTCGGCGCGAACCGCTGTCCCCTTTGACGGGCTTCACCACATTGTCCGGCTGGAATACGCCGTCGGTCGGTTTTCGTGTGTCGAAGACCGTCACGAGACGGCGTTTGAGTCGTTAACTGGTACGGACAGAGGAAAGGGCCTAACACCTATGGACACCGTGCCAGCGAGCAGCATCACCCGGGGACTCGCGCTTGAGCTGCTCGACGCCAACGGAACAGCAACGCCGCTGGCCGCCGAGCTTCGCTATGACAAGAGTGACCCGTACGCGGTTGCCGCGTGCTTCCTCGCCGGCGAGTCCCAGGTGCAGTGGGTTTTCGCCCGCGACCTGCTCAAAAGGGGTATCCACCAGCCGACAGGTGACGGCGACGTTCACATCTGGCCCTGCCTCGACACCCTCGGCCATGCGGCGACCATCATCGAGCTGTCGTCGCCCGACGGCGAGGCGCTGATCCAGGCCAGGACCGATGAGCTGTACGACTTCTTGGCGGAGGCCGAGGCGCTCGTCCGCTCGGGCACTGAAGCCGACCATGTCGACGTCGACGGCGCGCTGGTCCAGCTGCTCACCTGAGCAATCGCCCACCCCGCTACCATCCTCTACTTCACCTGGCTGGCGGGCCGGGCTACCCGCGGCGACGAGCACACCGAGAACTGGGTTTCGAGTGGGCACCGCCGGGGTTGTCTACGCTGGGTCCGTGATCTTCAGCCACGACACGCACTTCTCCCTACGGACGGTCGTCGACCTGGTCAACACCTCGCCTGCGTGCGGCGACGCCGAATGTCTCCCGGATGCCGCCAGTCTCCGGGACTTCGTTGCCGACCACCATGTGTCGAGCGTGGTCGACAGCGACTACGACGACGTTGCCGCCATCCACCAGGTCCGGGAGAGGTTCCGGGTCGTCTTCGGCCTGGCCGATCCGGTCGATGTCGCA
Organism: uncultured Actinomycetota bacterium; assembly: GCA_963824115.1. Lineage (GTDB taxonomy): Bacteria > Actinomycetota > Actinomycetes > Propionibacteriales > Nocardioidaceae > DASQEH01. Next base: position 248,264 of record CAWGOA010000007.1, on the reverse strand, counting down.
GCCAGGGTCAACTCCCTCCTCGCAGAGGCACCCGTCTGCCCACGGCTCACCAACCATGAAGGCTACGACTGGCACGTCCACTACTTCGCACCCGGCGCCAGGCTCGCCGACCACCTCGCCGTCGACGGAGGTATGGCGCTCGCGCACGTCGTGGCAACCGGAGAGACGGACCGGTTACGTGTCTGCGAGGCGCCGGACTGCTCGTCGGTGCTGGTCGACCTGTCGCGCAACCGCTCGAAACGGTACTGCGACGCCCGCACCTGCGGAAACCGACTCAACGTCGCCGCGTACCGGGCCCGCAAGCGCGGACTGATCACGGCCGGCCGAGCCTGAGTGGCTGTCTTCGAGGTCAACCGACACTCGGCACATCCTGCGGAGCAGGCATGGGCGCTGCTGACCGACTGGCGACGCCACGGGGACTTCATCCCGCTCACTCGGGTGCTGACGACCGGCGACGGCGACGGCGGACCGGGTACGGGCCAAGGAGTCGGGGCCACCTTCGTCGCCCGTACATCCCTCGGTCCGTTCCACTTCGACGACCCCATGGAAGTCACCTACTGGCAGCCGCCCGGTGACGGCCCCGGGGTATGCCGCCTGGTCAAGACCGGCCGGGTCGTCACCGGCTGGGCCGTGCTGACGGTGACCCCCAGCCCGACCGGCTCCTCGATCTCCTGGAGTGAGGACGCCGCTGTACGGTTTACGGGATCCCTTCTCAGCTGGCCCACCAAGATCGCAGCCAGATGGGTGTTCGGCCGCCTCGTCGACCGGCTGCTGACCTCCAGCCGTACCGACCAGGTCGTGGGCTAAGGGTCCACGTCGAGGGGTTCACGCTCACGCCACGTCTGGGTGATCTTCGCGGTGATCGGCTGATCGGTGGGGAATGCCCGGTCGTCGAGTGCGGCCAGGCCCTGGACGTCGCGAGTCGTAGACGTCAGAAACACCTCGTCGGCGTCGGCGAGCTCGACGACGGAGATGTCTCGCTCCTCGACGCCGCACCACTCGACCACGAGGTTGCGGGTGACCCCCGAGAGGCAGCCGGCGCTGAGCGGAGGCGTTGCCACCGAGTCACCGAACACGCAGAACACGTTCGTACCGGTTCCTTCGCACAGGTTCCCGACAGTGTTGGCGAAGATGGCCTCTGACGCTCCGCGCTGCTCGGCGTACGCCAGTGCGACGACATTCTCCGCGTACGATGTCGTCTTGAGCCCGGCCAGGGCTCCTCGCTCGTTGCGGGGCCACGGCACCAACACCGCCTTCGTGGTCGGAGGGTACGGCTCGGACTCCGTCACCACGACGACGAGGGTCGGCGACCTCGTGTCTCTCCCGGACCCGAGCGGGGAGATTCCGGCCGTGTACGTCATCCGGATGCGGCCGAGCCCGATGTTCTGGTCCTCGAGAACCTCGTCGACGGCCCTCCTGACCAGTCTCTCATCAGGCCTGGGCAGGCCCAGCCCGACCGCCGACCTGGCCAGCCGCTCGAGGTGCCGGGTCAAGGCGAATGGCCGGTTGTCGACCACCTTGATTGCCTCGAAAACACCGTCGCCGACTGTGAACCCGTGGTCGAGCACGGCGATCGCGGGAGAGTCCGGTTCGACGAAGGAACCGTTGCACCAGGCGCGCATCCTCACACCCTAGTGCGGGCCAGACCTAGAGCTGCGGTGAGTTTCGGTCGGCCTCCCGCCGGGTCGAGGCATCGCGGACTCAGCCAGCTGCCAGGGTCGGCTCGGGGCGTCCCCGGCTCGAAGAGGGAACCGGCATCCCTGCCGTACCACGTCGTGGAGGCAGAATTGGACCCGTCGCGTGGATCGGCTAGGGTTTGCTCTCGCACGGATCACAACCACGAGCGGTTGTGGCGGGCATGCGGACGTAGCTCAGCTGGTAGAGCGCAACCTTGCCAAGGTTGAGGTCGCGAGTTCGAACCTCGTCGTCCGCTCGGAGAGGGTCGCAGGCTTACCCATCCACCGGTGGAGTGGCCGAGAGGCGAGGCAACGGACTGCAAATCCGTCTACGAGGGTTCAAATCCCTTCTCCACCTCGAAACGCGAAAAAGCAGAGGGCGATTAGCGCAGCGGTAGCGCGCTTCCCTGACACGGAAGAGGTCACTGGTTCGATCCCAGTATCGCCCACTAGAACAAATAGCAGGTCAAAGGCCCTTTCTCTGACTGGGGGAAGAGGCCTCAGTCTGTTCCGGACGCATGCTGATTACCCAACTGCTTACCTAGCCCCTCTAGATCTGCTTCCGGGAACAGACCGTCCATTGCGCTTGCGCCACGCGTCAGCATCGGCCGCTGCTCCTTCCGGTATACGACCTCGGTGACCTTAGTGCTCGCATGCCGGACGAGATGTGAGATGTCCTCAATCGGCATGCCAGTGCTTGACAACAACGACACGAAACCGTGCCGCAGTTCCCTCGACGTCCACTCGCTCGGATCAAGAGCGCCGGCTCCGCCGGCGCGGCCTGCGGGCGGCGCCAGGGCGCCGTCCTCGGCCGTCGGTGGCAACGGGCGCCTGGCCTATTGTTGGTGCTCGACTTGGATTCCGAACAACGACGTGATTTGGGTCGGATCAAGAAGTGACGGCGATTTTCGCAATGACCAGTACCTAAGGCAACAGAACGCCACCAGGGCGCGGAGAACCGCGCTCATCGCAAGGCGTGTCACACCAGGAAGTACAAGCCCCTTCGTGCGTTTCGAGGACCTTGTCTTCCCAGGGCTTCATCGGTCAGCCTGACGACTCCTTCGCAGCGCCTACCGGTGACAGGGTGTCGGCCCCCAGTCCTCAAGGTCGGCGAAGCTCCCAGACGTGATGGTGTGGACGTCTCCAGTCGCGAGGTTGAGGACTTGCAGATCGGTCTCGTCAGGCGTGTTGTATCTGAAGACGAGTTCACGCCCATCCGGCGACCAGCTCGGGTCTGTGCAGCCGACGGCGCTTGGATCAGTAGACGCGTCGCCGCCGCACGGCTCACCTGACTCGTGGATGGCGAGACGTCGCAGGCCGGTTCCATCGGGCCTGACGACGAAAATCGTTTGGCGAACCTTGGCGTTCGCGTGCGCTGAGAACGCGATGAGCTTGCCGTTCGGCGAGTAGTCGCCTCCGGATCCGACCAGGATCCGCTTAGGTGTCAGGCGGTGGTTGTGCGACCCGTTGATTCGGACGACATAGAGACCGCTGTCGTCGACTGTCAGGTCGTTCCCGTACACGATTGAGCGCCCGTCGGGTGCATAGCCGCCAAACCACCCATCGAGGCCCGCGGGGCCGTCGGTGATCTTACGGAACCCTCCGCCGTCCGACGCGCGGACGGAGCCCAACCCGCCTTCAGTGGGGTTGTCTGCGGGCTGCCACCACTCACAGCCGAGCCGACGACCGTCGGGCGACCACTTGACACATACCCGTCCCATATCCGGGTCGCGGTTCCAAAGCCCGCGAATCGCGCCGCTTTCGGGGTCGACCAGCTCAGCCTCAAGGAGTGGCCTCTCATGACCTGGCTTCGAACCACACGCGGCGATGAGGCTGCCGTCGGGCGAGAGGTTGGGACACCCAAAGTCGGGGCCGGTGATCTGACGCAAGCCGGTGCCGTCAGGGTTGATCGCCCATAGGCTGTCTTGATCGGTGTCCGGTGCGTAGACCGCGAACACGATTTCGCCGTCAGATCTGTGCTCCCCCGGCTGGTTAGCCGTCGAACGCCAATCTGATGTGGCTGCCGCACCGCCTCCCGTCGCCCCGAGCAGCGCCGCCGTACCAGCCAAGGCGGCCACACAAATAATTCGAACAGGCAATCGCAAATTGAAACGCATCCAACTCACCCACTTGCGTGTGTCCCCACACAGACACTTCAGCAGAAGTTAGATCCGGACCTCCGAAGCCGGATCCGTGCAGTTTGCCCCGCAAGGGAATGCATCGTCAAGGCCCGTTGTCCTCGATGCGACTGGATGCGGCGCCGGAGATCGCATGTCACGATCCGGCGCACACCCGACGCTCCGCCGTCGAGTGGGGAGGCTCTCGGGTCTGAATGACCTTGAGCTGCTCGTCGCCGACTTGGCGTCGCGATGGTGAACGCCGACGTGGTCGTGATAAGTCGATGCTGCGAATCATTCGCACCGCCCGCTCACGCAACTCGGGCCGATAATTGGGAGACGTGTTTTCTGACATGGCCCCATCCTTCCAAGCAATGGAGTCCGCAGACGCGCGGGGAATTACGTCGACCAGCGGACTGTCGCCGCAAGCCAACGAGACCCTGGCGCACCCTCCACCTCCACAGGAGTGCGAGGCGTTAGCGGTTACACAGCGGTTACGATCGTTGGTGAGAGACCACCGACGACAAGGGACCAGGAACTCCAGAACGCTCAACATCCCTTTGCCAGCAAGCGAAAACGTCCCACAGTGGCTGTCCGAGGATACAGCGTCGACAGATCCGCGGATTGGAGGCCCGACAACGGACGCCAACCGGAGAACGGTCCCCTGACCCAACTAGCAGAGTCGGGGCCGCTCCAAACTGCTTACCAATGCCGACGCACTCACCCGCACGCACGCGACCACACGCGGACCAGATCCACGCTCACGACGCTTAGCCGCGACTGGCGACTGTCGCTGACACGGAAGAGGTTACTGGTCCGATCCCAGTATCGCCCACTCACAAGAACCCACGGTCAAGCAGTAGGTGCTTGGCATCCGGCGTCGATTCGTGACCGGCTGGATACGCCGCCGAGTGACTATCACTGCTCAGGCTTCGATCTCTGAGATCACAAACAGCGTGTCCATCACCTGACTGCCTTCGGTGATCACCGGGCGCAACTGCTCTCGCTACACCGTCTCGGTCACCGTGGTACTGCGGTGTTGACGAACCCCTGCGCCAAGGCCACAACACACCGGGACGGCAGTGCGATGGTCCGCCGGATCGCCGGGCTTCGGTATCGCCACCAGCCCGTACGGATCTCCACACCTGAACGCCGCAGGCCTGGCCGGTACAGCGCCCAGGTCCCCCGCAAGATCCAGATGGTCCCAGGTCAGCGCCCTCAGCTCCTCAGTTCGAAGGCTTGTCAACAGAGCGACGATGTATCCCGCCAACCGTCCGCACTCCGACGCCGACCAAGGGCCTGAGCCTCTGCGCATACCCCAGCGGGGTTCCGGCAGGCGCGCTTTCTTTCGTTGACATTGCTAAACGATACGTTGATACTGTTTTACGCTATGAACTTATCGAGTGACAATAAACCCCTGAGTATGCGACGACAGAAGGCTTTTCACGTCGCGACCGGGTTCGCCCTGGTCGCGTGGGTAAGCACGGCCCTTGTGGCGCTGCTCGTGGCGACCTTCGGGGTCATCGGGCTGACGGGATGGGGCGACTACCGGTACCAGGTCGACGTTCCCGTGCCCGGCCTGTCGCTGCACCTGGGATTCCAGCCGTCATGGGGGGTGTCGCAGGGCGGCGAGGTGTGCGACCAGGTGAACCTGCGCACCCCGGCGACGGGGTGCTACAACATCGTGCTCGACGGCGGCAGGCAGCGCCTGGACGGCCACGTGTTGATGCAGGGCGACGTGCGGCCGGTCGAGGCTGCCCTCTCCGGTCGACTCCTACTGGATGCCGAGCCAGGTTGGGACTCGCTCATGGCATCTCTGTACGGCATGCAGGTGCTGGCACTGCTGGTGCTGGCATTCCTGCTCGCGCAGCTGTGGCTGATGCTGCGCGCGGCCTCGCGTGGGCAGGGCTTCACCGGCCCAATGGTCCGTCGCCTGCGCATCCTCGGCTGGACGATGGTCGGCTGGGAGTTCCTCGAACCGTTCCTGTGGCTCTTCTTCAGCCCCAAGGCGAACGGCTATGGCACTGTCGTGATCGGCCCGGGGCCAGAGCTCTCTTTGGGCTCGATGGAGCCGGGGGGGCCGAGTTGGACGGTGATCTCATTCGGGCTGCTGCTGGTCCTACTCGCCGAACTCTTCCGCCACGGCGCGGACCTCGCTGAGGAACAGAAACTAACTGTCTGATGGCGATCGAGATCCGCCTCGACCACATGCTGCTCGAGCGCAAGATGACCTTGACCGAACTCGCAGAACGCGTCGGAATCACAGTTCCCAACCTTTCGATCCTCAAGACCGGCAAGGCAAAGGCGGTACGCCTGTCCACGTTGGACGCGGTGTGTCGCGAACTGGACTGCCAACCCGGCGACATCATCGTCTGGGTGGACGGGGGCAGCTAGGGATCGATCCCTCGCCACGTATGGCCGGTCGCCTCGGCGATGCACACGTGGTTGGCCATCTCTCAGCCTTGGTCCCAGGTCGGGGAGAGCCGCAGGTGGTCGTCGAGGGTGGCCATCTTGGCTACCAGGTCTTGGACTGGCGAGCGCGCCGTGTCCGTCGGGCAGGTGCAGCAACATCACGAACCCGCTGGCGCGTTCGACCAGGGTCCGTGCCCGGTCAGTACACAAAGCCCACGGTCTTCAACGCCGGACGCGGCTAGCGGCGGTCACAAGTTCCTACCGGGATCCCTGAGGCTGCGGAAAGGTCGAGCCGGCATCTCTACCGGGCCTGGAAAAAGATCTCTGAAGTCGATGTCGAAGAGCATGCTGGCTGTTCGACGTATGTGCAGAGAGCAACTCCCGACAATCAGAAGGACTGATCAACATGCCGCGCTTTATGGGATTCGTCAGGATGGAAGAGGGCATCGGGGCGCCGCCGCAGGCCCTGATGGACGCAATGGACACCTACATCGGGGAGCAGGCCGCGAAGGGCGTGTTCCTCGACGGCGGTGGCTTGTACGGCACCGAGGACGCGGTCAACTTCGTCGTCCGCAAGGGCGAGACCTCGCGCGTTGATGGCCCGTATGCCGAGACCAAGGAGGTCGTGGGCGGATTCGCCATCCTTCAGTACGACACGCTCGAGGAGGCCGTCACCGCCCAGCAGGAGTTCGCCGACCTGCACGCGAAGTACTGGCCCGAGTGCTCGATGGTCGCCACCCTGCGCCAGATCTCCGAGGCGCCCCCGCAGGCGGCTGACGCCTGAGCTCCTCGCGGTCGAGGGGGTCGCACACCGACCATGGCGACCTTCCTCGACCCACGAGGTTGACTACGCTGGCCGCGTGCTGGCGGATACCACCGCCGGCGCGCACCCGGAACGAGCGCGAGCGCGCGCTGCTGCGGCGCACGGCTGCAGAGCACCTGAGGCGCGCGTCCAACACCGGCTGATCCGTGGGACCACTCCCGGGACTAGTCCGCGTCGCGACGCCAGGCGTGGAACTCGCCGTCGTGGCAGCAATCGAGCGTTGGATCTGCCGGTGCATGGACGTAACCTCGCGACATGGCGCTCACAGTGACCTCGCTCGCGGACTGCCTGACATCGGCGAACGCCGTGGCCGAGATGCGGTGGCAGGAGTGGGGGCATTTCTCAGAGTCGCAGGACCTGCCGTGGTGGCTCGAGATCACGATTCGTGAGGCGGGAAGAGAAGAGTTGCCCGTGACCTTCGTCGCGCACGACGAGGCGGGTCAGGTTCTCGGGGCGGTCGGCCTGGACACGTACGATCTCGATGAGCGCCGTGACACCAGTCCCTGGGTAACGGGCATGATCGTCCGTCAAGATCACCGAGATGAAGGGGTGGGACGGACGTTGATGCAGCACTTGGAGCGGTGGGCTGTGCAGCATCGAATCTCCGACGCCTGGGTCGGCACGGACCTTGCGGTCGGCTTCTACGAACGGTGCGGCTGGACGATGACGGAGACGTTCACGAAAAGCACGGGCCAGCACATGACGGTCCTTCACAAGAAGCTCTCGTAACCCGCGGCCCGCTTCTGCTTCGGTTCGTGCCCGAGGACCCTGTCGGCCGACACGCTGGACGAGGGCAGCGGATCCTCGTCGGCCGCGGAACACGACACGGCGGCTGTTCCACGTCACGGGCGTGCGGGTGACCGCTACCGGCCCCTCGGTGGACCGTGCCGTCACCCGATCCCGAACAGCTGCTGGAGCACCGAGGTGATCATCCACTCCTCGATCTCCTCGCGGCTCCACTTCATGTCTCGCGCCAGCTGGGCGTAGACCTGAGGCCCGGTGAGCAGGAGGAGGACGTCGCGAGCGCGCTCAGGGGTGACCTCGGGTCGCAGCGGGCGCTTAGAGGTCAGCGTCCGAACCAGGACCTCATAGCCGTCGCGCCGCAACCCTTCGTTGAACTCGTAGCTCCCCTGGCCGTCTCGTCGCCCAGCACCATCCGGACCAGGGGGGCGGCCCGCACCAGGAGATCCATGGATCCACTCACCAGGGTCCGCACCGCGGGGACGACCTCAGGCTCCTCCTCGACGGCGCGCCACCACCGCGTCAGGTGCGGCGGCACCCTCTCCGGACCCAGGACCAGGTGCTCGTAGACGGCCTGAAGGAGGTCGCCCTTCGTATGGAAGACGAAATAGACGGTCTGCACGGCAACGCCGGCCTCGCTGGCGACAGTGTCCATTGTGGTGCCGGAGTAGCCGCGATCCAGGAAAGCCGCCAACGCGGCCTCCACGATCCTCTGCCGAGTCGCCTGGGCCTTCTCCCGGCGGCTCTGCCTGGCGGGTCTGCCCTTGACATTGTTCACGGTTCACCACTTTACTAGTACCTTCACTGGTGAATCCACTAGTGAAGACATAATCAGTCGATCTGAGACGAGCGGAGCCCACCCATGGACGTCACCCAACTCCGCCGCTGCGGACTCGCCGCGATCGCCGGCGCCGCGCTGGCCATCCTCGGCAACGCCTTCCTCTTCGTCGTCAACCCAGCCGTCCCTGACGACCGGCTCAGCTACCCATTGTCGCCGCAGGCCTACGTCCCGATGCAGCTGTTCTTCGCCCTCACCCAGGCGCTGCTGGCGGCCGGAGTCGTGAGCCTGGTCTACTCCGACGTCGTTCGACGCAGCCGTACAGCCCGCGTCTTGGGACGCCTTGCCATGGTGGGGATGTTCCTGACCGTGCCAGGCGAGCTGTGCTCATCCTGGTCCGTCGAGCCGCCGCAGACGCTAGCTCGGTCAACACCGCGAGCAGCGTCTTCGGCCTGGGTGTCCTGCTCGCTGACATCGGCCTGATCGGTATCGGCGTCATGGCGCTGCGGCAGCGCCGATGGCCGCGATCCTGGGCAGCGCTGCCACTGGTTCTCGGCATCTTCCAGCTGTTCGTGGTCACGCCAGTCTCCTTCACGTTCGGCTTCGCCGGCGTGGCCTCCAACGTCGCCATCGGTATCGCCGACGTGCTCACTGCCCTTATCGGCGTATCGGTGATCCGCCTCTCCTCGCCGGCGGGCCAGGTGTCGCGCACAGGCGCACGGACGGTCGACGCATAGCAGCTGTCATCCCTGTTGACCGCATCCTGCGCCGGGGCCGCAGAGGTGGCGAATATCGAGCCCGCGCGGCTCCGCAGCAGCGACGCACGCGGCGCCGCCGCATCACCGATGCGGCATCTCGGAGAGCGCCCTCGAGTCTGAAGCGAGCGCACTACCCGCTGGACGCCTGAGGAGGCCAGCGTGCGGTCGCCACTCGGCCGCCACGGATGTCCACCGTCAGGCATACGTCGTGGGTCCCTTTTTCGTAGAGCTCATAGCGTCCCTCAACGAGTTCGGGGAACACCAGCGAGGCGACGTAGGTGTCCTGGACCGGCCGGCTCACCACGGCGACGTGCGGATGATGACCTTCGTCGTGGTCGTGACCCTCGTGGGCATGACCGTCGTGCGGGTCATGCATGTCGTGGCTGTGCCCGTCGCCGCGGCGACGGGAGGTCGTGGGCCGTATTTCGACCTCACGCCCCTCCATCGCCGCGGGCATCGTCACGACGAGTGCGCCGACGTCACCTCCGATGTCGAGCATGACCGGGCCCTGCCCGGCGTGTGGATTCTCCTGCGGGACTGTGTCTGTCACGACGCCTTGGTGGTGCCAGGCACCGTCTGGTAGCCGCCGCCGGGCAGGCCGAGGTAGGGGAAGTTCTCCTTCGTCTTGGCGTTGGTGTTGGTCGTGCCATCGGTGACACCGCTGGCGGCAGCGTCCGGTGTGTAGGTGTCGACAAGGGGGATAGTGAGGCCGGCAATGGCCCGCAGCTCGATCGTGACGACATCGTCGCCCACTCGCCGTCCGTTGGGGAATCCGGCGAGGTCGCCCCCGAGGATCCCCTCATCGCTGGGGCTGCTCGAGGGTGGGACCGCGACGTTGAGCCGTAGCATGTCCGCCTCTACCGGGCCGGTGTAGTTCTGGAAGCCGGGGACGACGCCTGACGGCAGACCGGTGAGCAAGATGGCGTGCAGGTCCGCCCGCGCCTTCTTGTACGCCTTGAGGTGCGGGAAGACACCCGGGTACAGAATCGGCAGCTTCGCGCCGAGCTCGGGGTGGTTCACGTACTTCGCGTAGCGGCTGTCCCCGCTCGGCGGTCGCGCGTTCCAGTAGTCCTTCTCCGCCATCGGGACGATGACCTCGTTGAACAACGGGTTGCCCAGGCGGGAGACCTGCTCCCAAGGTCCGGTCTGGGCATACTTGCCAGTGGTCTTGTCGAAGATCCTTGACTTGCGGCGACTGGCGGTTGCCCAGACCCCGATCACCGAGCCCGCGCTCATGACGTCCGTCGGGTGGCTCCCGTGCCGGGTGACCTGCGAGATCGGCACCTGCAGAGCGATCGAGTGCACGTTGTAGCCCTGTACCGAGTTGACGCCGGTGGTCGAAGGCATGGAGATCAGGTGCACGTCGTTGAAGGGCCTCAGCCCCCCGAGGTCGAAGATGCTGCCCAGGTCGACGTGAAAGGCGTCTGCGCGCTGACCGGCGAAGACCTTACGTCCGCCGACGTCGTGCTGCGCCTGCGTCGCGAGGTGCGCGTAGTTCGGCGTACTGCGCTTGCCGACGTTGACCGGCGGGCACGGCAGATGCCGAGCCAGGACCCGCTGATGTCCGTCCTTGATCATGGTCAGGGTGTAGAACTGCGGACGGTTCCACGTCTGGTCGCCGATGTCGAGGATCTGTCCGGTGTTGTAGAGGAACGTCGTGTCGTCTCGGACGATGGTGTGGAAATGGAAGCGGTACGTGATGTCCGCAGTAGCAGTGCCCTTGTTGGAGATGTGGATCTCGTAGCGGACGTCGTTGCCGAACTCGTAGAAGTTCGGTCCGCCGTCCGGCAGCTCCATCGGGATGAAGTTGGCGATGAACGTCACCGACTCGGGTCGGTTCGGGCTCACAAACGCATAGACGTCAGTGCTGTCGGCCACCGGGTCCTTCGAGATCTCCGGCGCCTCGCGATGTGACGACATGTCAGTTGCCTCCCGCCGCGTTGAGGATCCGGTTGACGAGGTCCCGGTCGTGCACCACGACCTCTCGCTCGCCGACCATGAGCCGCAACTCCGAGGAGCGGTGGTCCTTCACGTACGCGACGACGCTCTCCTGCGCGGCATCGGACCTACGCCGGGCCTCACCCGCGACGGCGACCGCCGTACCGGTGGTGGCTGCCACTGTGCCTGCCGCAACGCCCACGCCTGCAACGGCGAGGAATTTTCGTCTGCTCGTGTCACTCATCTCGGCCTCCGAGAAAGGGTTTAGGCCACCTCCGGGTGAGGACGACCTGAGAGGTGGTTCGGCGCCGTTCGAAGCACGGCCCTCGGCGCGGGGCCCGGCCCGAAAGCCGCGAGACACCGCCGGAAGGCGGCCTACCCTTGAACTGACACTCTGTCCAAGCGTGCATCCCGAGATTAACCACACCGCAACCTAACACCCCCCTCGCTGCTAGTAAATGGCCCCGAACTCATGAGTCCGCAAATCCCTAACCCCGTCTCAGAGCACGCGCGGGGAAATGCGTTTCAGGGCTGGTCGCTCTTAGGGCGACGTCTTGTTGCACATTCCAACTTGTCGTCACATTCCAACGTATCGGCAGTGGAGACGGAACAATACTTCGTCACCGAATCCCTTTCGGATTGGATTTCTCCAGAAAATTTTATTGAAGGCTTGTAGAGCGTACGGTTGGGTCAGCCTCGTAGCTGATCGACCAGCCCTCGTGCGATCCGGCCGATGCCGGCGTCGATGTGAGCCGGGTCGGTGGTCACGCCCGGTGCCCTGCGGGTGAAGACGGCGACCGCGTACTGTCGCCCATCGGGAAACGTCACCACGCCGACCTCGTTGCGCACCACTCCCATCAGGCCCCCGCTCTTCGCCGCCACCGCGACGTCCGGGCCGAAGCCGGACGCGATCCGGTGCCGGGTCAGCTGGAGGCCCATGGCCCGGCGGACGGATGCGCACGCTTTCGGTGCGGCCGCCGCATCGGTCCAAATCGCCTGAAGCAGGCGCACGGTATCGCCAGCCGTGGTGCACGACCCCCGCTTCGGGTCGAGGGCCGCAGTCTTAGCCAGCCGTTCTCGCAGCTCGACCGAAGACGGCGGCCCGGCGACGGCAGGATGGTGGCCGACCAGTGCCGCGTAGTCGTCAAAGCCGATCTCGAGGGCCATGTCGTCGAGCATCGACATCAGGTCGCTGCCGAGCCTGGTCCGAGTCATGCCCAACTCAGCCGTGAGCCCATTGATCCGGTCCAACCCGACGATGGCGATGAGCTCATCTGTCGCGACGTTGTCACTGATGGTCAGCATCTGCAACACCAGGTCGCGCACCGACATGCGCACCTCGTCGTGGAGCAGCGAGATCCCCACCGGCCCCGGAGTTCGATGCTCAGGCATGAGGACGCGCTGCTGCTGGCCGTCGAGCGCGCCCGTCACGATCGCCTGCTCGGCCGCAAGGGCGACCTGGATCTTCATCACCGACGCCGGTGTCACCAGCTCGTCGTAGCGGACCCCGACACCCCCGCTACGAAGCGGCGCGGCGTACGCGGCGCCGGTCACTGACAGTTCGTCGAACAGGTCGCGAACCTCCATACCCCAGTATCACGTCGGCACTGACTCCGTGCCGGACGCCACCGGCACAGAGCACTCCGGGTGACTACCGTGACACGGGTGAGTCAAGACCTGCCCCGCAGCCGCGCCGCGGACCAGAACACCGATCCAGCTGCCGTGATGGCCTTTGTCGATCAGATCGACGCCGACCCGGCGATCGAGCTGCACAGTCTCATGGTGCTACGACATGGGCACGTCGTCGCCGAGGGTTGGTGGGCGCCGCACACTGACGATCGAGCCCGGCAGCTGTACTCCTTGAGCAAGAGCTTCACCTCCACCGCTGTCGCGTTCGCGCTGCAGGAGGGACTCTTCGGCCTCGACGACACCGTCGTGTCGCACTTCCCGGAGTTCGCTGATGACATCACCGACCGCCGCAGCCGGTCGATCACGCTTCGGCACCTGGCCAGCATGGCCAGCGGACACGATCGCGAAATGTGGCACGAGGCGACGGCACTCGACCCTCAGCATCCGGTGCGCGGTTTTCTGATGGTGCCGCCCGACGAACCGCCCGGGACCTTGTTCGCGTACAGCCAGCCCTGCACCTACACGTTGGCGAGCATCATCCAGCGCGCAGCCGGGACCACCTTGACTGAGTATCTGCGTCCGCGGCTTTTCGATCCGCTCGGCATCGGTGACGTCGGCTGGCAGACCTGGTCGCCCGGCGGTCCGGAACTGGGCTTCAGCGGCCTGTTCGCCCGCACCGAGGATGTGGCCAAACTCGGTCTTCTCTACCTGCGTCGCGGCCGTTGGGGCGACACCCAACTGATCCCCGAGAGCTGGGTTTCACAGGCCACCCGCCGGCAGATCGCAACTCCAGACGAAGGACGAGAGAACTGGAGCCAAGGCTATGGCTTCCAGTTCTGGATGTCGCGCCACGGCTACCGCGGCGACGGAGCGTTCGGGCAGTTCTGCGTCGTCTTGCCCGAGCAGGACGCGGTGGTGGCCATCACCGCAGGCACACGTGCAATGCAGGGAGTGCTGGACCATGTGTGGAACCATCTGCTTCCCGGACTCGGTACGGAGACGCCGGACGCCGGACCGCAATCGGACCTTGACCAGCGGCTCCAGGGTCTCTCACTGCCACCCTGTGTCGCGAAGCCCGGTCCCCGTCGGGCGGAGGACTCGGTCGACGGACCGTACTCCGTCGAGCCTGCGGCCGAGGATCCGGAAACTGCGCTGCTGACCACTATCGAGTTGCAACGAAGAGGCCAGCACCGTGAAGTCACTGTCACCGAGCGAGGCAACGCGCTCACCTTTCCTGTCGGAGAAGCTGACTGGCTGACCTCCGTCCCGCGCGACCAGCACGGAAACCCCATAGCTGTCTCGGCGTCAGCCGGTTGGCTGGACGACGACACCCTCCGAGTCGAAGCAATCTTCCTGGAGTCACCGCACCGCATCGACATCACCTGCACCCTGGCGTCGCGGACCGCAACGGCGATCTGGCGGAACGGGGGCGGCGGCACGCTGGAAACTCTGCATCGCCCGGCATAGCTCGAAGCCCCGACACTCTGTAGCTCGGGTGCCGGTCTTGGCGCGGATGGACTCCGTGGTTTCGTGCTAGGAAGTGCGAAGCCGGCGGAAGGCGGCGGCGCCCAGAGTCATCCAGATGGTGCCGATGGTGAGGAAGCTGGCAATCATCCAGCCGAACCAACAGGTGAGGAGCTCCAGTCCTGCGCCGCGGCCCGCCAGGGCTCCGATCACCCAGCCGACAGCCGGCACCACCTCAAGGCAGACCCGGTAGATCCTCAAGCCCTGCACGATATTTCCCGGTGCCGGCGCGTCGGGCGTGCCCTGCTTGCTGCTGAGATCCAGCGCAGGACCCTCGAAGTGCTCGGCACCTCCGTCAATGCCTGGCCTCACCACTTCCAGAACCACCTGGTCCCCAGACCGGGTGTACGTCGCCTCCCCCGGTCCCGAAACGAGGTTGCGCTCGCCGTGCATGCCAGGGAGCCACAGCCTCTTGGTGTTCGCCACTGACACGGTGTACCTGCCGTTTCGCCGTACGTGCCGCAGCACCACGTAGGCCATCGTCCGGGACATCTTGAACCACATCAGTTCGAAGGCGGCGGCGTACGCGCCGCACCACACGGCCCCCACCACCAGCGACCACGCCAGCCTGCTCACCATCGCCTCCTGTGGCCAGTACCGAAGCTTCCCCGAGGGTTCATCGACGTGCCACGCCCCAGATGATGCCGGACACGCCCAATCCGAGGACTGCCACGGACATCACAACGATCGCGACTCGTTGCCCAGCGGGCGGCAAGAGGCTCACCACGAGTCCAATCAGTCCGACTCCAGCCCACGACAGTGGGGCCGGCCACGGCCAACAGCGGGCGATCACCAGGCCGCCGATACCCAAGAAGCAGATACAGACCGCCAGGAGGACCCACGCAGTCTCCTCGTGACCTGTGGACCTGGCAATCACGCTACCCAGTCCGGTGACCAGCAAGGCTGCGGTGACGGGCACCATGAGCATATCCAGCCGCTTCAAGGCGGACCGGTCTTCTGGCGCTACCGCTTGTCGCATCAAGCGTCAATCATGATGAAAAGGTTCTTCATATGACCGAATCCACCGCGAGTTTCATTCGCAGCAATACGGCTGGCCGCAGAGCGTTCGCTCACTCTCGACCCTTTTCCGTCCCTGGAGACAAACGCTTGCCAGCGGTCGCGGCTGGGTGATCGCCATAGCGTCGCAATCAGAGCACCGCTTCCACTGAGCGGCTCACGGCGTGCCACCGGGGTCTTGTCTCGGGGCCGCGTCGGTCACTTCTCGGCCTGCCCCATCGCGAACCGTTGTGGTGCCGTCGGCGTAGCGAATCGTCAACCTGGAGCTATACGCGTCGCTCGCCGCCTCGGATGACTGAAGCCGTGTGCCGGGCCGTACCCCCGGTGGCCATACGCCGGTGGCGCGAAAGGCGAAACCATCCTGTACCGCCTTCTCGAAAGTGAAGGTCACACCTTGTCCTTGAACCAGTTCGTGGTATCCCGGCATCACGATCACCGAAAAGTGAGCCCAACAACCCCCCGGCGTCTCCGGCGCCTCGATAACACCCCAGCCCTCGTCGCCGAGCCATTCCCGCACCACGCCGTGGACGTACATGCGGACCAGTATCGCTTGGCGCCGGCCTGATGTACGAGGCGAGGCGGGGGATCAACCGGGGAGGTTTCGACTGGCTGGCTGCAACGGAGACCGCGGCCCCTGCCGCCAACGCCGGTCGTCCACGCTGTCTCAGTGCGATCTGGGAACCCGCTGGAAGATCTTGCCGGCGAAAGTCTGCTGGTCGGGCCTGCGCAAGCCCATTGAGGTGCCGAGAATGTGCCACAGATGCGGTGTCGCCCAGCTGTCCTTTCCGATGTCGCCTGCGGCTGATGGGCAGCCGGTGGGGCTCACGACGACGCGGTAAACGTCGGAGCCGTCTACGAACGTCAGGTGGTACGCGATGCCCCAGTCCGCGGGGCAAGCGATGGGTCCCGACGGGAAGGGCTTCAACTCGCACAGCGCTCGAGCACTGTCTTGGACAGCTTTCGGCGATGCGACCACGACGCGCGCGGGGAACGTGAATCGGGAGTGGTTCTGTGGGAACGCGTCATGGCGTTGTACGACAAGCCGATGCACACCTCCAGCTACCCGACAGAAGGGCGTCACGTGCGCTGGTTGTTGAGGGTGCCCCAGCTGCGCCGCGAGATGACCGGGTTGCGAGCCGGCCGGATCGTTGAGCGAGTCGCTCCGATAGAGAGCTGAGGCGGCAACCGCGATCGCGGCCACCGTCACCACGGTGACGCCGATGGGGAACCATCGAGGTCGGGTCGCCGAGCTCCTGGCGATGGTCCCCGTGGGTACTCCTGCTGACGGCTCGGACGGAGCCGGTAGCGGATCGGCTGCGGCGTCTCGGGACCCTCGCAGGAGCTTCTTGAAATTCATCGTTCGCATCTCCCAGCAGTACGGGATCTGACCAGCCGTCATCCCTCTCTTCGACGCGGACCACCAGGGCGCGGTTCCGTCCTGCGTGAACGGTCCGGCGGGGTGGTCCTCGGTTACGCAGCGAGGTCGCCGCCTAAGTTTGCGGAAGCATCGTGGCGATCGAAAGACTCTCGGCTGTGCCTAGAAGCAGCCTGGCTGCTCGCGTCCGCGAGGCAACAGTGGGTAGGGGCCGCAGAGTTGGCGCGGGCTCCCGCACGCGGCATAGCCTTGCCCGGTGCCTGTCCACCGACTGTCTCGCACCGAGGCACGTCAGATCGCCGTGCGCGCACAGCTCCTTGACAGCCGGCGGCCGACCAGGTTGCTCGATGTTGTGCGGCACCTGACGTTTCTCCAGCTCGACCCGACCGCGGCGATTGCGCCGAACGCCGACCTGGTGGCGTGGAGTCGTCTCGGCTTGTCGTACTCACCCGATGCGTTGGTCGCTGCCCTCACTGACAGGAGCCTCGTCGAGCTGCTGGCCATGATTCGCCCGAATGAGGACATGGCGCTGTATCGCGCCGAGATGGCCGAGTGGCCCGGGACCGGCGAGCTGCTCGACTGGCAGGTCCTTCGCCGCGACTGGGTGAAGGCCAACGATGCCTGCCGCCGAGACATTCTCGACCGGCTCGGCTCCTCGGGACCGCTGACGTCGAGAGAGCTCCCGGACACGTGCGCCGTCCCGTGGGCGTCGACGGGATGGACGAACCGGCAGAACGTGATCAAGCTCCTCGACCTCATGGCGGCTCGCGGCGAGGTCGCCACCGCAGGACGCAGAGGCCGCGAACGACTGTGGGACCTGGCCACGCGTGTCTACCCGGATGACCCGGTGGTACCGGTAGAGCAGGCTCGGCGCATCCGAGCTGAGCGCCGACTGCGCGCCCTGGGCATCGCGCGCGCGCAGGGAGCAAAACGCCCGGTGGACGCGACCGACGTCGGCGAGGTTGGCGAGGCCGCCGTTGTCGAGGGCGTCAGGGGCACGTGGCGAGTCGACCCCGCCCTGCTCGACCAGCCGTTCTCGGGGCGAGCGGCTCTGCTGTCCCCCTTCGACCGGCTGACGCACGACCGCAAGCGCATGCTGGAGCTCTTCGAGTTCGAATACCAGCTCGAGATGTACAAGCCGGCCGCGAAACGCCGATGGGGATACTTTGCGCTGCCGATCCTGTACGGCGACCGGCTGGTGGGCAAGCTCGACGCCACCGCCGACCGCAAGGCAGGGGTCCTCCGGGTCAACGCCATCCACCGCGACGTTGCCTTCACGACGGCCATGACGGCCGCCGTGGACCACGAGATCCACGATCTCGCCGACTGGCTCGCACTGGACCCACGATGTACATGGCGAAATTAGGAGCGGTCCGACAGCTGTGGAAATGGTCTAGCCATCATCGACATGCGCTCTTGCGCTGCCGTTCACCTAAGGGTCTTCCAGTTCGTCTGTCGGACACCGGGAAGTCGGCTGGAGACTGCCAAGGCCGGTACGTGAACGCGTCGGACCTGCACCTAGCCGAGGACACCCAGGCATTCTTGCCAGAGCCGCTCGTATGCCGCAGCAGCCCTTCCTCGCGGGTTGCTGACACCCAGGGGTTGACGGGTCAGCCCCATCCGCTCAACATCGGCGGCAGAGGGTATGGAGGCGGCGAAAACGTCATCGCTTCGCAGAGGCAGCTCGCGCATGATGTCGGCGTGCAGGCGCTTTCGTCCGTCGACCATGGAGAAGAAGGCGTGAACCCTGGGTCGGTGACCGTCGAACGCTCGGACAAAGGCGACCAGCTGCTCGAAGGTGCGCAGCGAGAGTGTGGCGGGGATCAACGGGACAAGCAGCAGGTCGGCCGCCTGAAGAACGTTCTCCGACACCAGCGAGACGCTTGGCGGGCAGTCCAGGACGACGAGGTCGTACTCGGACGCCAGTGGCTTCAGCAGCTTCGCCAGCTGACGGGTCGGACGCTTCGCCTGGTCGAGGACCAGGTCCATGTGCCGATAGGAAAAGTCTGCCGGCAAGAGGTCCAGCCCGCGGTAGTCAGTAGCCTTGATGGCATTGTCCACGTCGCGCCTCCCCCTGACCAGCGCTTCTCCGCCGCCCTTCACTCGTGGACGGACCCGGAAGAGATATGTTGCGGCAGCCTGAGGGTCTAGATCCCAGACGAGGGTGCGCAGTCCGCCACGCGAAGCCAGATATGCGAGGTTCAACGCCGCGCTGGTCTTCCCGACCCCGCCCTTGATGCTGTAGGTCGCGAGCGTTTTCACCTGGCCGCCCCGGTCAGTCGGGCGAGCCGTGCCCGGTTCTTGTCCCCCGCGAATTCCCTGAACAGGTCGGCGAACTCCGCACGAGCCTGGCGTTCCTGATCCTCGAGCACGAACACCAGTCGGCCGATAGCCAACAGCGCGGCCGCCGGCGTGTCTTTGCTGCGCAAGAGCTGGTCGGCGAAGCCTTCGAGGCCGCGTCGCTGGACCTGGGTGTCCTGGAAGTCCCCGAGATTTGCCTGCAGTCCTTTCAGCTTCACCAGAACCGATCGGTGCAGCGTGCCGCCGTACAGCGGGTTGAAGAACTCGAGCAGATAGCGCAGCTCTTTGCAGCGTTTACGGAGATCGTGAAGCATTTCGGCAGGAGACTCATCGTCGATCCGGCTGCCGTCGCGCAGCAGCTTTCTTGCTACCGTGCGGATTCGGGCATCTGCTAGCTCCCCGATGGGGATGGAGCCGGCGGGACCGGGCGCCGCTGTCGGACTATCGGAATCGACGGCATCGCGCCAGTCCTCTCGCAGGCGCTGATAGCGCGCTGACAGCAGTGTTCTTCGGAGGCGGGCGTGAGCCCGACGCTTCTCCCCCGCAATCAGCCTGCGAAGCGGTTCGAGATCCGCGTTGGCGCCACCAATGAGGTCGTTGAAGGCCGGCAACTCAAGCAGGTACACATCCAGGTCGCGCGTTGGAGAGGTTACGTGACCTAGCCAGCGGAACTCCTCCCTGAAGCGGCGTTCGACGTCATCCGACAACATTCCGGGCAGCTCTTTCAGGGCCGATCGGGTGCGCCGCACTGCGACGCGCAAATCGTGCAGGAACTCGCTGTCAATGTCCTGCACCACCCCGTCCTGGTTAGCCTCCATCGCCTCCAGAAGCGTGCGGTAGAGAAGCCGGGCGGCGTCGACAGCGGGCATGTCGCGACGCAACTTCAGCGAGATCCCGCTGGAATAGTCCCCAGGGCTCCTACCGGTCCCCACCACGGACTCCTCGAATACCGAGACGGTGGTCGGCTGGACGTTCGCCACCTGGGCGACCTGCTCACTCAGGCGAGCAGCAGACTTTTGGTAACCCCGCAGCGGCACGACCGAGATACGACGATTGAGGGCGGTCTTCCTGCCGCCGTGGCTCAGGTATGCATCGGTCAACTCAAGGCGAGCAACTGTCTTCTGCTCCGAGTTGCGCGCGGCGAGCTGCAGGCAGCGCGACTGCACACAGGCAACCTTCAACAGCGCTCGCACGCCGACGACTTCCTTCAAGACCTGCCGCACAACGGCAGGTAGGTCATCCACTCTCACGATGGCGGCGTCGACAGCGGTGGCTCGCGCTACCAGCGCTCCGGTTGACCGATCAGACAGCTCGTAGGCGTCTCGCGTCCGCGCGAGCACATATCCGGCGTGGTACACGCGCCAGTCAAAAGTGTCCAAGAATGTCAGACTGCCGACGTACTCCGCCTCCGTTGCCAGCGACATGCGTTCGGAGATTCCAGGAAGGAGGTCCTGCCAGTCGTCACCCGTGTAGGTGAAAAGCAGGGGAAGGGACATCGACTTCCGTTTCGTCCGGCGATCGGAACCAGGCCATTATGCCGTCACTCGCCACGCCGACCGTCCAGCTGACAACCTGGCGTGGGCGTGTCTCCCCATTTCCGGGGATGCACTGCGCGCTGCGGCGTGTCGTCGTCGACCGGAGTCGTTGCCGACGATCCATGTCGTCTTGCGGTGGTGTTGGATCGGTGCCAGTCGGGCGGTGGTCAGCGTGACCCACCCAGGTAGGCATCCTCAGCCCCGCGAGCGTCGGCTAGCCAACGATGCGGTAGTCCACGAGCAGTGTCCCCGTCGGTGACGTCGCGCTTCGGATGACGTCGAGACGGTGGGGCGGCAATCCGTCGAGGAGCCGGCGGCCCGAGCCGGCAATCGACGGAGCGATCACCAGCTTGAGTTCGTCGGCGACGCCTGCGGCCAGCAGTGTCTGCGCGACCGAGATGCTGGCATGGACGCCGATGTCGCCACCGGGTTGGTCCTGCAACTGACGGACGAACTCGATCAGATCGCCCTCGACAGCGCGCGCATTCGCCCATTCCCGGTCCAGCGGGGAGGACGTCACGACGAACTTCGCGACCGCGTTGATGAATGTCGCAAAGGGCTCGATGGTGCTCTGTGGCCAGAACCGCGCCCACTCGTCGTAGCTGCGCCGGCCGAGGATGACGGCGTCCTGGGTGTCGATCACCGCTGACATGTTCGCGTCCATCACGTCGTCCCAGTCGGTGATGAACGCGTCGGGATCCTCGGCCACGCCGTCGAGGGACAACAGCTCGTACACCACGATCTTTCGCATGCTCACTACCTCCGGTCGCTCGACGTTGTCTGGGTAGACAAACCGAAACTCGGATTCTCATCGGTGGACGGCCGACCCCGATCGGAACACCGTGAGACCGCCGTGGACATCGTGGGCCCGTCACGCCAGCGCGAGTAGCCGGTCAAGACTCTCTTCGACCTGGGTGAACCGTTCGGAGGCAGGCCAACTGCCAGGCGTACGGCGTACCCTGAGTCCGTCGACGGCGCTCGTTGACCCCGCTTGGAGCTGAGGAAATGTGAGGCGATCGAACGCTCTCGTCCTGTCGGCGGTCGTGCTGCTGCTCTTCCTCGCGGCCGAGGTCCTGAGCCACCTCGGTAACGGAGGCGTCGCTCACAAGACATCGGGTGTGCTGTACGGGTTATGCCTGTGCTGCCTTGCGATTGGTGGGTTATGGGCCGCCATGCCGCCGGATGGGCAGCGCTGGGACCGCAAGTATCCTGCGTTCGGTCCCGTCCAGTGGGGAATGAATCGGCTGAAGCCAACGGCGCGAGCGGGCGTCCTCGTCGTCACCTCGGTGGCCATGTTGGCTCTCGGTCTTGTCGGCGTGTTCCGAGCCATCTGAGGCGAGGAGGCTACAGTCGCCCGGACTTGACGACGCGGCTCAAGAACTGCTGGGTGCGCTCCTCGTGGGGCTCCTCGAAGATCTGCTCGGCCGACCCGTGCTCGAGGATCGAGCCGTCGTCGAGGAAGCACACCTGGCTGGCGACCTCCTTGGCGAAGCCCATCTCGTGCGTGGCGAGGAGCATGGTCAAGCCGCCGTGGGCCAGCTCACGCACGATCTCGAGGACGTCACCGACAAGTTCGGGGTCGAGAGCTGCCGTGATCTCGTCGAGCAGCATCACCCGCGGCTGCATCGCCAGCGCCCGTATGATCGCCACCCGCTGCTGTTGGCCGCCGGAGAGGCTGTCGGGAAATGCGTCTGCCTTCTCGACCATGCCCACCGACTCGAGCAGCTTCATCCCCCGCTCGCGCGCCTCGTCCTTGACGATCCCGCCCACCATCGTGGGAGCCAGCATGACGTTCTCGATCACCGACATGTGCGGGAAGAGGTTGTAGCTCTGGAACACGATGCCGACGTCCCGCCGGAGCACGTTGAGGTCGACACCAGGTCCGGTGACAGTGTCGCCGTCGATGCGGATCGAGCCGGAGCTGATCTCCTCCAGGGCATTGACGCATCTCAGCAACGTCGACTTGCCGGAGCCGGATGCGCCGATCAGGCACACCACCTCATGACGCTCGACGTTGAGCGAGACGCCCTTGAGCACCTCGTTGTGCCCGAACGACTTGTGGACCTCGTCGATCTCGAGGAACGCCATCAGTGTCCCCCTGCCCGTCGTCGTGCGTCGCGGTTGATCAGGTAGTCGACGAAGCGAGCCTGCGGGATGGTGATGATGATGAAGAGGATTGCGGGCACGATCACCGGAGACATGCTGAACGTGTACGACTGCCAGTACGTCGAAACCTGGAAAGACTCGCCTATGCCCACGATCGACAGCAGGGCGGTGTCCTTCTGGAGGCCGATGAAGTCGTTCAGCAGTGGTGGGACGACGCGCCGGATCGCCTGAGGCACCAGCACGGTCCGCAGGGTCTGGGAGTAGCTGAGCCCCAGCGAACGGGCGGCTGCGCCCTGGCTCGGGTGGATCGACGAGAGCCCTGCCCGATAGACCTCGGAGACGTACGCCGTGTAGGTCAGGGTCAGCGCGAACAGACCCAACCAGGTCGGAGGGAGCTTGCTCAGGACTGGCATCTTGGACCCGATGATGCCGAAGACGATGAGGAAGATGACCATGATCGCCGGGATCGCCCGGAAGGCGTCGGCGTACACGGTTGCCAGGAACCGCAGTGGCGCACCGGCCCGTCCCGGAAGCATCCTCACGATCGCGACCAGCAGCCCGAGGATGAGGACAAGCACCTCCGCCACGACCGCGACCCAGATGTTGGTCCAGAAGCCTTTGGTGATCTCCTTCCACGACTGTTTGATCTTGTCGAGCTCAAAGAATGTCTGAGCCACCGCACCCGAGCTGGTCAAGATGAACATCAGCAGCAGCGCCACGAGGATGGCCGCAGCCGCGTAGCCCATCGCGATCAGCGCCTCCTCACGCCCGCCGGCCGCTACGCGCCGGGCCTCTACCAGCTCCTCGTCGCGCAGGAGGGAAGCCCGCCGACGGTCCGCCGCGAACGCGGCAACGATGTACCGCCAGGGGTACAGACTCGTGAGCACGAGGACCGCCGCCACGGTGGTGGAGACGGGACCACCCTGGTTGTAGTCGCGGAGCCACTTTCCTGCCACCAGCAGTAGCAGCGTCCCCGCCACGGTGGCGACGATCGCGAGCATCGCCAGCCCCGACACACGTCGGGGCTGGCTCGGCACAGGAGACGGCTGGAGGTCCTCGCTGACCAGGCCGGTGGACATCAGCGGTAGCGGTGCGTGGAGATCATACGGCCGTCACTGGATGGTCCAGACGGGCACCGCGGAAGGGTCGCCACCGAATGCCGGGCCGAGGTAGTCCTTGGTCAGCTGCTTCAGGATGCCCTGGTTCTTCAGGTCCGTGATCCCCTGGTTGAGCGCGTCTTCGTTGGCTGAGCCCTTGGGATAGATCGCGCCGTACTTCTCGCCGGTGCTGTACTGCCCCACTACTTTGAGCGTGCCATTGGACTTCTTCGCCTCGGCCAGCACGATGGCGGTGTCGAGGAACGCTGCGTCGGCCTGACCGGAGATCACGGACTGGTAGAGGGTCTGGTTGTTCGGGTAGATCGTCGGGTTGACCTTCATGACGTTCTTCAGGAAGTCGACGGAGGTCGTGCCCGAGTACGCCGCGAGCTTCTTCGTCTTGATGTTGCTTTCGGTGACGTCGGACCCGGACTTCACGAGCACGCCGATGTTGGAGTCGAAGTAGGGCTTGGAGAAGTCGACGACCTTGGCCCGTTCGGGAGTGATCGAGATCTCCGCGAGCGCGATATCGAAGTCGTTGGTCTGACCAGCGACCAGCTGCGCGAACGACACGTTCTTGACTGTCACCGAAGTCAGACCGGCGGCGTTGGCCAGATTGGCGGCCATGCAGTACTCGTAGCCGCTCTTGATCGACTGCGGGGTGGTGCCGTTCCACCAGCCCTGGGACGGCAGCGTGGTGTCGACCGTGAGCGTGCCCGCCGTCACCGGCTTCAGCTTGATGCTGCCCGACTTGCTGGTGACGTTGCAGTCACCGAAGTTCGTCGAACCGCCGCCGCCGCTCGCGGACGGTGAGTTGTTGGAGCTGCAGGCCGCCAGGCCTCCGGCCAAGGCGAGGGCACTGGCCAGTGCCAGGGTGCGCTTGAGATACATGAGGGAGCGAGTCCTTCCGGTGCGATCAGACCAGGTGGCCTGTGCTCAGGCTGACCTCCCGGCAGGGTGGAGTCAAGGACATTCGGACTTCGAGGACCGTGTTCCTCCATGGCGATACCCGGTCTCGGCTGTGACCAGCGGGACTAGAGGGGCCGAAAGGCCCTACCGGGCCTAGCCCTGCAGCGCGCACGCTGGAGTTCCTGTCCGCGCCGAGAATGCGCTCCCAGGCTCAGCGCCGCTCAGCGCCATGCGCAGCGGCGGAACCCAAGCGACACCGACTTGCCAATACTCGTAGGAGCAGCACATGCCCGTCCTCATCACTGTCGTCATACTTCTCGTCCTCATCGCCCTACTGGGCGCGGCTATGTCCCTCAGAATCGTCAAGCAGTACGAGCAGGGCGTGCTCTTTCGGCTCGGGCGAGTACTAGGAGTGCGGCAACCGGGACTGCGGCGAATCATCCCCTTCATCGACTCGCTGCCCAGAGTGTCCCTGCGGATCGTGACGATGCCGATCCAATCCCAGGGCATCATCACCCGCGACAACGTCAGCGTCGATGTCTCGGCAGTGGCGTACTTCCGCGTGGTCGACGCAGTGAAATCCGTCGTCGCGATCGAGAACGTCTATGCCGCCATCGACCAGATCGCCCAGACGACACTCCGTAAGGTGGTCGGCCAGCACACCCTCGACGAGACTCTGTCGGAGACTGACCGCATCAACCTCGACATCCGGGCGATTCTCGACGTCACCACAGTCGACTGGGGCATCGAGGTGACCTTGGTGGAGCTGAAGGACATCCAGCTCCCCGACAGCATGAAACGCGCGATGGCCCGCCAAGCCGAAGCAGAGCGCGAGAAGCGGGCGAAGATCATCAACGCTCAGGGTGAGTCCATGGCAGCCGCCGCACTGGGCGAAGCCTCGGACATCATGATGGCCCACCCGCTGGCGCTCCAGCTGCGCAACCTGCAGAGCCTCGTGGAGATCGGCGTCGACAAGAACACCACTGTCGTCTTCCCAGCTCCGATGATGAGCACCATCGGAGAGCTCGGGTCCTTCCTCGCTCGGGAGACCGCAGCTGCGGGCCAGGCCGCACCGGTGACGCCTGTCCTAGTTCCTCCTGTTCGCGCGGTCGCGACCAACGGTGCAGCCACGAAGGGTGATGGCCCCACCGCGCGCTGACCACGTCGTTCACCAAGAGAGGCCCGCGACCGCCGCCGACTGACACCTCCGGCCGCGTGGCTCTCCGGTCGTTGCCGCACGGTGACGCTTGAGCTCCCCGAGCGACCCCACCGCCTACCATGAGGCCGTGCTGGTGCGGAGCTGGAATCTGTTCTTCGGCAATAGCTTCCCACCCCAGCGGCGCGCCTTCCTCGAAGAGATGATCGCCCTCGCCACCGCCGATCAGCCAGACGTCCTCTGCGCCCAGGAGGTGCCGGCCTGGGCTCTGGGTCGCTTCACGGTCGGCGACGTCGCCTCGCGGCCGCCCCTCGGTACGCTGCTGGGCCGTGCACTCACCGCCCCGCACCACGGACTCATCCGTGGGGCAGTGGCGGGCCAGGGACTCGGGATCTGGCTCGGCCCGCGAGTGCAGCTGCTCGACCGGCAGGTCTTCGCCCTGAACCCGTGGCGGTTCCGCCGCCGACGGGCACGCGAGCTGGGGCTCAACCGTCGGGCACGCTGGACGTGGGCCAAGGAGGCTCGCATCGTGCAGGTCGTCCGCCTGGTCGCGCGAGATCAAAGGCTTGTCGTCGCGAACGTGCACTGCACTGGCTTCGCCGGCGACAGCCGGATCCCTGACACCGAGCTGATCCGGGCTGCTCGGTTTGCGGCGCTCCTCGCAGAGCCGGAGGACGTGCTCGTGCTCGCTGGAGACTTCAACGTACGGCGCGGCCGGTCTCAGGCCCTCGACCAGCTCACTGGGCCGCAATCGCAATGGGGCTTCTCCCCGCCTGGCCCCGGCATCGACCACGTTCTCGCGCGTGGCGGGTCGGTCACCGAGCTGCGCGTCTGGCGGCAGGACCAGCGCCGAGGACACGATGGCACGCTGCTGTCCGACCACGCCCCGGTCGATCTGGAGATCGCGCCTGCGGCGACGTGAGCGCGCCAGATTTCGCCGGATTCTTCCTACGGGCATCAAACCGCCACCCTGGGGTATTGACAGCGCAGGTGCCAACGGACACGCTGGCGCTCGAAGCCGTCTCGATCACGGATCCCGACCCGTCCTTCCCGAACATGGCCCGCCCTGGCGGTCCACGCCCGTCGACGCACGGCACGCGATCACGGGACCCGTCCCTATAGGAGGGTGCATGCACAAATACCGTCGTGCCGTCACGGGAGGGATCGCCGTTCTGGGACTGGCCGCCGCTGCCCTGACATCGGTGACCACCGTCTCGGCATCAGGGGCGAACCAGCCTCGAGGCCACGGTCTCGTCGCGTTGGCCAAGAGCCGCCCACAGATCTCGGACACCAAGACCGGCGCCTACGCGAGCCGGCAGATGTCCGTCGAGGTGGCGCTGGCTCCGGGCCACGGTGCCGCCTTGCAAAAGAGGCTGGCCTCCGTGTACGACCCGAAATCCAGCCAGTACCACCACTGGCTGCCCAAGGGCCAGTTCAACAGGGCGTACGCGCCGTCAGCGGCTGTGCGAGATGCGGTCTCCAGCTACCTGACCGGGCACGGGCTGGTGGTCACGAAGGCTTCCACGCCCTTCGTCGTCCGGGCGTCGGGATCCAGCGCACAGGTGACGGCTGCCTTCCACACGCAGCTGAGCACCTTCAAGGGTGCCGCACGGCCAGAGCTACTTCTCCAACTCCACCGCCGTCGAGCTGCCCAGCGCGTTGGCGGCCAGGTCTCCGGGGTCATCGGGCTGTCCAACACGGTCCGGGCACACATGTCCATCAAGCGCGCCCCCGCCAACCACGCGAGCTCCCAGGGCAAGAAGGGTGCCAGCTGTGAGGCGCCGTACCCCAGCCGACAGGACCACTACAGGAGGGTCAACCACGGGACCCCCTACCCGTTCGGCTATGGCGGCGCCCCTGGCTGCAACGGGCTCACCCCGTCGCAGCTGAACTCGTTGTACGGCGCTCCGCATGCCGGCGCCGCGCGCCCAAGGGGGCCGGGCAGAACGTCGCGGTCTTCGAGCTGTCGGCATACCAGCCCTCTGACATCGCCAGGTTCACGCACCACTTCTACGGCGGGGCGTACAAGCCACCGCTGGTCGACGTCACCACCGATGGCGGTCCCCTTCACCCCGCCTGCCCAGCCGGCGACAACTGCCCGCCCAAGTACAACGGTTACTCCGGCGACGTCGAGGTTGACGCCGACATCGAGACCGAGCTGGCTGCGGCCCCCGCCGTGGACCACCTCATCGTCTACCAACGCGCCCAACGACTACACCGGGCAGACCGAGCTGGACCAGTACGCGCACATCGCCAGCGACGACACCGCATCCTCCATCAGCTCCAGCTGGGGTCTGTGCGAGAACGACGCAGGCGCAGGGTACGTCCAGACCGAGAACGTCCTCTTCGAGCAGCTCGCCCTGCAAGGGCAGAGCTTGTTCTCGAGCTCCGGCGACACGGGCGCCTTCGACTGCATCAGGTCCGACGGGACGACGATCCTCAACGTCAACGACCCAGCGTCGCAGCCGTGGGTCACCAGCGTCGGCGGAACGTCGTTCGAGACCTACAACCCGGGAATGAACGAGCACCCCTCGTACCCGAAGCACGGAGAAGCGGTCTGGAACCCCGACAACCTCTGCAACGAGAGTGCTGACGAGGGTGGCCAGACAGGCTTCTTCTGGTGCGCGGGGACCGGCGCCGGAGGTGGCGGGTCGAGCCAGTTCTGGGGTCGGCCGTACTACCAGCACGGGCCTGGAGTCACGAGCGGTGACACCTCGTATGCGAACGGCACGACCCAGTGCTCGCTCGCGAAGCAGGGCACTCCCTGCCGAGAGGTCCCCGACGTGTCTGCCAACGCAGATGAGTACACGCCGTACGCCGAGTACTGCACGGGCTCCGACGCTACGCCGTTCAGTGCCTGCGCGACGTTCACGGATACGCCTCCAGGGTGGTTCGGAATCGGCGGGACCAGTCTCTCAGCACCGTTCTGGGCCGCTATCGCCATCGACCGGGTCAGCTTCTCCGGTAACCGGGTCGGCAACCTCAACCCGTGGCTCTACCAGGCGTACTCCGACCACGCCAGCATGTTCTTCCACGACGTGACAGCCAACCACCACATCGCGAAGAACAACGGCTTCTACCGGGCCAAGCACGGGTATGACTTGGCCACCGGCATCGGCACGCCGAAGATGGCGGCCCTGATCACGAAGGGATTCTGACAGCGAATCACCAATCACCAGCACTGCGGTCGCGGCCAGTCCGCGGCCGCAGTGCTGCCGGTTGGGCCGTCAGATGCTGAAGAGGTGGTCAGCGGGGCACCGTTAGATCACGCGTCGCGGTCGTAGACCTTCGCCTCTAGGCGGTGGTGCGTGTGCCTTGCGGGTCCACGGTCGAGCCGATCAGTTGCCGACAGGTGGCGAGCGGCGCATTCGCGCCCATGCCATCGAACAGATCGCACGCCGTGCTCAGAGAGTCCGACGCCGCTGCATCAGCAAGGGCCAGCAGGCTTTGACCTAGCCCCAGATGGGCGTAGGCCTCCTCCAGCACGTTGCCGAAGCCGCTCCAGCGTGCGACGGCATCCGTAAATGCGGCGACAGCACCGGCATGATCTCCTTGGGCCTGCATCAGCAACGCGTCCACGGTGACCAGGACGTGCTCGCGAATCGGGAAGGTTCGGGCGAACGTCTCGGGCGAGCGTCGCAGCCAGGTCGTACTCGCCGACCGTGATGGCAGCGCGGACCAAGGTCGGCAGGCGGGGAGCATATTCCGGCGACGACGCCATCTCGGTGATGGCTATGAGCTCCTCCAGGACGCCGTGTACCCCAGCACTGTCGCCTGCTGCGGCGCGTGTCATCGCAAACGCTCCGCCGGCCATTGCCAATGCGTCGGGCCTGCGGGTGGCGCGTGCGAGCTCGAGAGCACGGGATGCTGCCGCCGTAGCTTCTGGGCGGTCCTGCTCGGCAAGGGCGCGTGCCAGTCCGCTCGTGACCTCGTCAAGAGCCAGCTGCGTCGTCGCAAGCAGGTTCCGAGCGAGCTCCTCGGCCGCTCGGAGGTCACCGCTCTCAACGGTGAGCTGAAGCATCGTGGCCTCCGTCAGGCGGCGCGCCTCGACCAGACCGCGCGGCGTCTCGAAGGCAATGGCGTCGCGCAAGGCCGACAAGCCAACCTGGGGACCACGAAGCTGCCAGAGAACCAGACCGAGGTTTACCCAGGCGACAGCGGCTACCCGGCCCTCTCCTTGCGTTCGCATGTCGGCGACCGCTTCCTCGGCATCCGTCGCTGCGCCGACATCACCGAGAAAGACTCTCGCGAAGCTCCGATTCGCCAGTGCCCGTTGCGGCGGCGGCAGTCCAAGCGTTTCGGCGACCTGGAGGGCACGGTCTGAAACACCGATCGCCGCCTCGAACCGCCCGCCAATGGAGTACACCAGGCCGAGCTCCGTGAGAGCGTCGACCAGATCGGCGGTCGGCGCGATCGTCTCCAGCAGGGTCACGGCTCGGCGGTTGTCCACGGCCGCCTGCTCGATATCGGAGGTCAGCAAGGACAGGTGCATCAGCGCACGGGCCGTCCCGGCCACGTCGCGCTCTTGCTGGAATCCAGCGACAGCCTTTCGGCAGACTTCGGTCGCCTCAGCCAGTCGACCGGTCTGTTGGGCGGCGCGGGCCCACTCGAGCAACACGCTGGGATGGTCGGGATGCTCGGTCGGGGTCAGTGCCAAGGCGCGGTCCAGCAGCGTAAGGGCCTGGTCGGCGTGCAGGTTCATCGCTTTCCGGGCGGCGAGCAGAGCGTAGTGGCGCACCCGTTCGGCCAGCGTCGCAGCCGACGCGGTTTGACTGGTCGCGGTGGCGAGGTCCAAGGCGGTGCTCAGGTGGTAGGCGAGGATGTCCGCGGCGTCCTCGGCCCGGTCGCCGACCTGCGACTCGATCCACGCCGCGGCTGCGGTGTGTCGGTCAGCGCGAGCTGCTCGGGGTATCTGTGCGTAGGAGACGTCGCGGATCAGCACATGCCAGAAGGTGTACTCCGTCTGCCCGGCCATCGAGGACTGGCGAACCGGGCGGACCAGCTCCTTGCGGCTGAGCTCGTGAAGAGTCTGGGCGACCTCTTCAGGAGAGCGGTCGCCCATCGCCGCTACGGCCCCACCCCAGAACACGCTGCCGATCACGGCGGCGTCGGCGAGCAGCTGTTTGCGCTCGGCCGACAACGTGTCGAGACGGGCGGCGATGAGCGACTGCACACCGTCCGGGAGCGGAATGTCGACGTTGGACCGCAGTGCGCCGTCTTTGTCCATCAGGTCGGAGTCGCGCAGCATCCGTACGAACTCCTCGGCGTACAGCGGGTTGCCACCCACCCGCCCCAAGATGGCCGCCTGGGTGGCGGCCGGGAGCACGGCTCGATCCAACAAGGTCGAGATGAGGTCTGCCGTCTCGGCGTCGGAGAGCCGCGGCAGCCGAAGAGACAGCGCGTTCGGCATGCCTCCGGTCCAGTTCACGTGCCGCTCCAGCAGCTCCGGTCGGGCGGTGCAGATGATCAGCAGAGGGAGTCCGACGGCCCAGTCGGCCAAGTGCTCGATGAACTCCAGCAAGCTGTCGTCAGCCCAGTGGACGTCGTCGAAGACGACGACCGCCGGACCGGATTCGGCGAACGACTCGATGACGCGTCGCCATGCGGTGAACGACTCCTCCCGGCTGGCAGTCACAGCCGTGTCGATTCCCAGCAGAGGGAGCAGGCGGGCGCGCAGCCACTGTCGATCCTCGGAGTCCGGTAGTACGTCATCGAGCTTGGCCGTCGCCTCGGTGGTGCTGTCGGTCTCGTACACGCCGGCGTGGGCCTTGATGATCTCGGCGACGGCCCAGAACGGCCCTTCGCCGTAGGGCAGGCAACGGCCCTGCCGCCAGGTGACAAGGTCCGTCGATGCGTCGACGTACATACCGAGCTCGGCCACTAGACGGGACTTGCCGACGCCGGGCTCCCCGACGACGGTGACGAGCTGTGCAGACTGCTCGGCGGCCGCCTTCTCGAACGCGCCGAGCAGCAGCGTCACGTCGCGGGCACGTCCGACCAGCGGTGTCGTCAGGGACCGGATGACATCCACGCCGAGACGAGCGCGGGGGGCCCCTGCCCGCCATAGCGAAACGGGCTCGGCCTTGCCCTTGACCGATACCGCGTCAAGAGCCTCGTACGCGAAGACGCGCTGGGTCGAGCGGTACGTCGCCTCCCCGACGACGACGGTATCGACCGGGGCCGCGGTCTGGATCCGGGCGGCTGTGTTGACGACGTCGCCGGTGACGAAGGACTCCCCTGCGTCCGGGCGCGCACTCAAGGTGACCACCACCTCGCCGGTGTTGATCCCGACCCGTACGTGCAGCGGGGCAAGCTGTTGCGACTGCGCCCTGGTGTCCAGTGCGTCCAGGATGCTCAGGCCCGCGCGCACCGCGCGCTCGGCGTCGTCCTCGTGGGAGACCGGCGCGCCGAAGACAGCCATGATGGCGTCCCCTGCGAACTTCTCCACGGTTCCGCCGAAGTTCTCGATCGTGTCCTTCAGCAGCACGTGGTAGGGCCTCAGCTGAGCCCGAACGTCCTCGGGGTCGGCTTGCTCGGAAGCGGCGGTGAAGCCGACGAGGTCGCAGAACAAGACGGAGACAACTTTGCGCTCCTCGGCCAGCCTCGCGGGCGGGCTCAACCGGACACCGCAGAACGGACAGTACGGGAAGTCGCCTGGCAGTTCTTTGCCGCAACTCGGGCACACTGCCATCTGCGGAGTCTAGGGCCTTTCCCTCCGCGGAGAGGGCGAGAGCGCCCGCTCTCGAGAGGGCGAGGATGGCCCGGTACTGCGAGAGTCGCTGACGAATGTCCTCGCCAGCCTGACAATGTGTGACACGGTGTCTGCACCCGTCCATCGGCGGCCCACGTTTCGGGGAGGTTCGTGGACCATCGACCTAAAGGCCAGGACGCGGAGCACCGCAACGGCTGTGGAGGGCTCGCAGGACGGCGATGGGGCACGGCTTCCTGTTAGGGAAAGCCATCTTCGACCAGGTGAATCCTAGACTCAGCCTGTCCGTCGCAGCCGACGGTGGTCAACGCTGCAGCCGCGGCATGCACCGCGTGCTCGCTCGGCCGGCGCCCGGGACGTCGAGCCGCCCGACTCGTGGCCTAACAGACGGAAGGGGTTCGGGACACTCGGAGCTCGGCTCGCTCTTCGCGACCGCGCAGAGCCTGTCGCTTCGCCGCTGAGCGGCCGGCCCTAGCGTGTCGTGTCGCGGACGAATCACCGCTGCTCGTATGCGAGACAAAGGCATCGGACCTGCCTACCTACCTGAGCGCGACCATCGACTACCCGCGTTGCCGCGAGGCGCCCTGAGCGCCAGTCGCGGTCTCCTCAACGCCGTCGCTACCCTCACCGGCACGGGGCCTTGGGGTCTGCGTCGTGCTTGACGAATTGTGCGCATCCTGGGCGCCGCGGAGCGTCTCTCGTTTAGTCTCGCCCGGAGAAGGCTGCAGCCGATCGTCACTGCTGAATCGGCGCGCCGACGTAGCGCCACCCTGCCAGTTCCACACCAGGTTGATGCCCGGTTCCGCCGCAAGCAGGCGTACCAGCGCGATCACGGAGTGGGGGTCAAGGCCTCTGTCTCGCAGCCAGTCGGCGTCGGACGTCGACCTGGCGTCTGGCGGGAAGAGCTTCAGCAAGTCGGTTGCGGTCCGGACGCCGAGGTTGCGAAGAGCGTGCCGGGCGCGGGTGCCGTCGCGGTAGCTGGCGGAGGGTGCGACGCTCCGTCCGTGCGGTGGCGTGCTTCCACCGGGAGGCCGTGCCTGCGAGACGGTACCGATCACCGCTGGCAGTGACCCGCGTCGAGCGAGTCTGAGCTCCCGCATCCCCGACTCGGCGCGGTCCAGGTGCTGGTAGAGGTGCGCCTGGTCGACCCAGTCGACCAGCCGGCCGACGGGGACGTGCGTGTGCAGGATCACGTCGACGAGGTTGGCCGTGGCGAGGTTCTGCATGTCCTCGACACCTTCCTCGACGAGCCGCGCCTCATACCAGACGTTGAGCCCGTCGATCTGGCTCAACGGGTAGGCGGGATTGAGACTCGGTACCGCCACTCGCAGGGCAGCGGCAGCGACCCGCTGAAGAGCCTGCATCCCGATCAGCGGGAAGAAGCCGACAAGGAACGCGACAATGGCCTCCGATCCCGGGTTGTGCCGCAGTCCCGGGATCTGGTGGACGACGACGATGAGGATGGCGACGACGAACAGGCGGATGACGCACGACGCATAGGCACTCGCCTTGAGGTCGTTCTGGTAGTAGCGGCGCATCAACATCTGCGCGATGAACGAGTAGCACCCGAGAAACGCGAACTTCAGCATGTCTCCCGGCCCGGACGGGGAGAAGGCGAACGACGTTCTCCACATCACTGCTGTCCACGATGCCGCGAGAACGGCAGTTGTCAAGAAGACAGGAAACAGCGTCTCTGCATGGACACGGGTGTCACGCTCGGCTCCGATGCGCGAGACAGACTTGCCGTAGTACGCGTCAAACTTCTCCTGGTAGATGCTGCCAGCTCGAGCGAGCGGAGCACCGCCCGCGTGGAGCCACTCCTCGTGGTACGCCGAGTCCAACGGTGGTTCTGGCAGGTACTGCGCCTCGTCGGCCCCGAGGCGGTGCAGCGCCAGGACGAAGTCCCACCACAGTGCAGCCGCACGCTGCCCGAGGAACCGGACGAACAGCCAGCCCGGGAAGAACGACAGCACCCAGATCGCGAACAGCTTGAAAGCCCCGAATTCGAGCCAGCCGTGCCAGCTCCAGCCGAGCTTGTACCCGAGCGATGCGACCACGATGATCAAGATGACGCCGTTGAGCGAGGCGGCTACCGCCTGACGGCGCACCCAAGGTTGTCCTGTCCAATGCCGGATCCGGTGGGTGGCGCCGAGCGGCGTGTCGTCGGCCAGGCGGGGGGCAGCTCCCTCCGGACCCGGCACATCGTCGAGATCGGTACGCGCGAGCAGCGACCACAGAAGGTCGCGGGACGGGCTGTCGGGTTTCGCCAGCAACGTCTCGAGCCTCTGCGCCACCGTCCGTGAGACCGGCCCGTCCGCAGCGCCGACACGAGCGTCGCGCGGCACGGGCAGTCGCAGGTCCTCGATGCACAGCCGGCGCAGCTCTCGGAGAACCGCAACCGCAACGAGCCGGTTGTTGAGGGGCAATGCCGTCAGCCAGTCGTCGGTGGGAGGCTCGGTCAGTGTGAGTGCGCGAGGGAGCGCCGGAGCGAGCACTCCAGTGAGCTGCCGCGCCTGGGCGGCGACGTCCACCGGCACCGGCTACCCCCTCCGTCACGTGTGCTCATGAGAATGCTCCAAGGTCGAGCGCTCAGTCAAGCAGCCCGCGACGCCGCGGCCACGTTCCGTCACGGGCCTGACGATTCCCCAACTCCCGTTGCGTCAACAATGTCCCGTACCGCATAAGGCCAGCAGCAAAGGGCATCGTGCCCCGTAAGGGGTTCTCGGTTGCCCGGGCAGCGCGGCCCCCAGGCTCTGGGGTTGACACCACAGCCCCAGGGCCGACCCCTCGTATTCGAGGCTCCGCGGGTCTCCACGAGTGGCAACGACCAGCCGTGAGGACTCTGAGGACGAGAGTCAGCCGAGCAGGGTGGAGACGATCAGCACGACGTTCAGCGTGGTGATCAGAACCGCGACGGTGCCCGCAACGACCGTCGTCGTGGGCCGGTTGACCAGCGTGCCCATGACGTCGCGCCGTCGGGTGAGGAGAACCAGGGGGACAAGGGCGAACGGGATCCCGAAGGACAGCACTACCTGTGAGATGACGAGAGCCCGCGTCGTGTCGATCTGGAAGGCCAGTACGACCAGCGCCGGTGTCAAGGTCACCAGTCGCCGGATCAGTAGCGGCACGTGGCGGCGCAGGAAGCCCTGCATGATGATCTGCCCGGCGTACGTTCCGACGCTGGAGGACGCGAGGCCGGACGCAAGCAGCGCGAGGGCGAACAGCAGCGCAGCCGCTGGGCCTAGAACGCCACCAAGCTGATCATGCGCTTGTTGGATCGTGTCGACCGCGGGATGAGGGCCGAAGAAGGTGCGTGCCGCGACGACGAGCATCGCCAGGTTGACCAGGCCCGCGAGGCTCATGGCGGACACCACGTCGACGCGTTGGCTGCGCAGCAGCGCGAGCCTTTGCGCCTCGGTGTCAGACACGTATCGCTGATTGGTGAGCGCCCCGTGCAGGTAGATCGCGTGCGGCATGACCGTCGCACCCAGCATCCCGGTCGCGATCAGAACGCTCTCACGCCCGTCGAAACGAGGAACCACGCCCTCCGCAACCCCCACGGGGTCGAACCCTCCGCTGACGAGGCTGTACAGGAACCCGACGAGGATGACCGCGAGCATGCCGATGATGACGGTCTCGAACGGGCGGTGCCCGCGTCCCTGGACCGCGAGCAGCGCGAACGCCACGATCGCTGTGAGGATGCCGCCGACGAACAGCGGAACCCCGAAAAGCAACCCCAGCGCTAGGGCACCGCCGAGCACCTCGGCGACGTCTGTGGCGATGGCAACGACCTCCGCCTGGATCCAGAGGCCGCCCACCACGCGCGCAGAGAAGTGCTCTCGGCAGAGCTCCGGAAGGCTGGCTCCAGTGGCGATCCCGGATTTCGCGGACAGGTACTGGATGAGCATCGCCATCGCATTGCTGACGAGGACCACCCAGACGAGGAGGTACCCGTAGCGCGAGCCCGCAGCGATGTTGGTGGCGAAGTTGCCGGGATCGACATAGGCGACGGAGGCGACGAAGGCCGGTCCTAGTAGGGGGAGCGGCCCGCGCACGCGTGCCCGGGGACCCGTCAACTCATCGGAGGCACTCATCGCGCGACGGCAGAGGCATGGGCGACCGCGGCGTCGACCGCCGCTCCGAGATCGGTCCACACGGGACCGATCCTTCTCCCTCGCCGCTGGCTGTGTGCAGCCGGGTACCGAAAGAGACTGCAGCCGCACCGTGCGTGACACCCACCGTCCAAGGCAGAACGTCGCCGGTTCCCGTCCTCCGAGTGTCCCGCAAACCGTCGTGAACTGACCCAATCCGTTCAGCACCCGGCGGCGTATACCTGACAGAGGACGCCCAACCGCCCTCGCGGCAGCCACCCGGGAGCCGCCCTGAAACGGGTCCCGGCATTCCGGCTCCGCAAACGCCAACTTTCGTGGTGCGCTGTGTCGCGCCTTCGTTCACCGTGCTGCTGCATGCGGCCGCACACCCTTTGGAGGATTGATGTTCGGTAAGCAGATGGTTCGCGACATGATCGAGCGCAGCGCCGAGAACGACACCGATCGGCGCAACTTCCTGCGCAGTGCGGGCGTTGCCGGTCTGGGTGTGGTCGGCGCAGCGGCGCTGTCGGGTGTAGGTGCGGGATCCGCGCTGGCGGGCTCGGCGCCGAGTGACGGGGCGATCTTGAACTTCGCGCTGAACTTGGAGTACCTGGAGGCCGAGTTCTACTCGCATGCGGTGTTCGGACATGGCCTGGCGCACCACCTCACCACGGGGAAGGGACAGCTCGGTGGCGTGATCGGTGGGCACAAGGTCCACTTCCAGACCGCCGACGTGCGCAAGTACGCCGCCGAGATCGCCCACGACGAGATCGCGCACGTCAAGTTCCTGCGCGCCGCGCTCGGAGCGGCCAAGGTGGCGCGTCCCGAGATCGACCTCAAGAACAGCTTCACCGCCGCTGCCCGCGCGGCCGGACTGGTCGGGCCGCACCAGAGCTTCGACCCGTTCGCCAACGAGAACAACTTCCTGCTCGGGGCGTTCATCTTCGAAGACGTCGGCGTCACCGCCTACAAGGGCGCAGCCCCGCTCATCTCGAACAAGACCTACCTCGAGGCGGCCGCCGGCATCCTCGCGGTCGAGGCCTACCACGCCGGGATCGTCAGGACCACCCTGTACGCCAAGGACCTGATCGCCCCGGCCAACGCGATCTCCGACGCCCGCGACAGTCTCGACGGCAAGTCCGACGACGACCAGGGCATCGGCACGAAGGAACGCGCCAACCTGGTCCCCACCGACGACAACAGCATCGCGTTCAGCCGTACAGCGGACCGAGTGCTCAACGTCGTCTACCTCACCCCGAAGAAGGCGACCCAGGGCGGCTTCTACCCCCACGGCGTCAACGGCACCATCAACACCAGCGGTAGCTGAACCACAACCTGCACGGACGCCCCAGCCTCGGCCCCGACTCGGGACCGGGGCTGTGGCGCGCTTGTGTCGCGGACAGCCCGGGGCTCGCATGCTTAGCCACCGCCCACGTGGGTACTTGACCGCCGCCCACGTGGGTACTCGAGGGGGCTGTCGCCGGACCTCGATAGGATCTGTCACCGATGGTCCGCCGCGCACCCGCTCGCGACGCCGGCCCAGGCAGACCGAGACCAGGACACCGAAAGGACAACGATGGAGGTCTGGCCAGGAGCCCCCTACCCCCTCGGCGCGACCTACGACGGCGCAGGCACGAACTTCGCCGTCTTCTCCGACGTCGCGACAGGAGTGGAGCTCTGCCTGTTCGGCAGCCGCGGGGCGGAGACGCGCATCCCGATGACGGAGCAGGACGCCCTCGTCTGGCACGCCTACCTCCCGCGTGTAGGTCCCGGCCAGCGCTACGGGTATCGCGTGCACGGACCGTATGCGCCCGAGCACGGACGTCGATGCGATCCCAGCAAGCTCCTCATGGACCCTTACGCGAAGGCGCTCGAGGGGACCATCGACTGGGCTCCAGCGTGTTTCTCGTACGACTTCCTCGACCCGCAGAAGCGCAATACCGAGGACTCCGCGCCGCACACGATGAAGTCTGTCGTGATCAACCCCTTCTTCGACTGGCAGGAGGACAGGTCACCGCGGCGGCCCTACCACGAGACTGTCATCTACGAAGCCCACGTCAAGGGCATGACCAAGCTGCACCCGGACATCCCCGAGGAGATCCGGGGTACGTACGCCGCTATCGCGCATCCTGCGATGATCAGCCACCTGACCGACCTCGGCGTGACGGCCATCGAGCTGATGCCGGTCCACCAGTTCGTCAACGACTCCGGACTGGGCGACAAGGGACTGTCCAACTACTGGGGCTACAACACCATCGGCTTCTTCGCACCACACAACGCCTACAGCTCGTCCGGTCAGCGCGGGGAGCAGGTGCTGGAGTTCAAGGCGATGGTGCGTGAGCTGCACAAGGCAGGCATCGAGGTGATCCTCGACGTCGTCTACAACCACACGGCGGAAGGCAACCATCTCGGCCCGACCCTCTGCTTCCGCGGGATAGACAACGAGGCGTACTACCGGCTCGTCGACGACGACCCCGTCTTCTACTACGACACCACGGGCACCGGCAACACGTTGCTGATGCGCAGCCCGCACGTCCTTCAGATGATCATGGACTCGCTGCGCTACTGGGTGACCGAAATGCACGTCGACGGCTTCCGGTTCGACCTCGCGGCCAGCCTCGCGCGGCAGTTCCTCGAGGTCGACCGGCTGAGCGTGTTCTTCGACCTCGTCCACCAGGACCCGGTGATCTCGCAGACCAAGCTGATCGCCGAGCCGTGGGACCTCGGTCCGGGCGGCTACCAGGTGGGGAACTTCCCGCCGCTGTGGACGGAGTGGAACGGCAGGTTCCGCGACACGGTGCGCGACTACTGGCGCGGTGAGCCGCATTCGCTCGGCGAGTTCGCGGCACGGCTGTCCGGGTCGAGCGACCTGTACGAGGCCAACGGGCGAGCGCCGTACGCCTCGATCAACTTCGTCACCGCGCACGACGGGTTCACCGTGCGCGACCTCGTCTCGTACAACGAGAAGCACAACGAGGCGAACGGTGAGCACAACCAGGACGGCGAGAGCCACAACCGTTCCTGGAACTGCGGCGTGGAGGGCGAGACGACAGATCCCGCTGTCCTCGAGCTCCGCGCGCGACAGCAGCGCAACCTGTTGAGTACCTTGCTCCTGAGCCAGGGCGTCCCGATGGTCGCCCACGGCGACGAGCTCGGACGCACACAGGGCGGCAACAACAACGTGTACTGCCAGGACAACGAAATCTCGTGGGTGCACTGGGACGAGATCGACAAGGACCTGCTCGAATTCACCCAGAGGTTGCTGGACCTTCGCGCACGCCATCCAGTGTTTCGGCGCCGGCGCTTCTTCACCGGTGGACAGACGGACAACGGGCTGCCCGACATCGCGTGGCTGAGAGCCGACGGAACGGTGATGGACCAGGAGGACTGGTCCCAGGCGGCGCTGCGGCCGCTTGCGGTGTTCCTCAACGGTGCGGGCATCACGGAGTCCGGCCTCAGGGGCGAGGACATCAGGGACGACTCGTTCCTGCTGCTGCTCAACCCCGGGCACGAGGACGCCCTGATGACGCTGCCCGACGCCCCGTACGGGATGGACTGGCAGCGGATCGTCGACACCGGTGACCCGGCGGCCACAGAGACGGACTCAAAACCGATGCACGCTGGGCAAGAGGTGGCAGCCGTCGCGAGATCTGTCATCGTCCTGCGTCATGCCTGAGCGCCCGGAACCGACGGCGACCTACCGGCTCCAGCTGCACTCGGGTTTCGGCTTCGACGCGGCGCGCGAGCAGGTGCCCTACCTCGCGTCACTGGGCATCTCGCACCTGTACCTGTCCCCCGTCCTGCAGGCGGCGCCCGGTTCGCAGCACGGGTACGACGTCGTCGACCACACGCGGGTGAGCGGCGAGCTGGGCGGTGAGGCCGCTCTGCTGATGCTGGCGGACGACGCCCATGCACACGGGCTCGGCATCGTGGTCGACGTGGTGCCCAACCACATGGCGCTGCCAACGCCCGCATACCTCAATGCACCGCTCTGGGAGACGCTGCGCCGCGGTCGCGACTCGGACACTGCCCGGTGGTTCGACATCGACTGGGACCTGTGCGACGGCAGGATCGGGCTTCCGCTGCTAGGCGCACCCCTCGACGAGGTGGTTGCGGCTGGTGAGCTCACGCTGGGCGAGCATGCTGGGGAGCCCGTCGTCTGCTACTACGACCAGCGGCTCCCCGTCGCTCGCGGGAACCCTTGGCGGCTCCGTCGAGGACGTACTGGCTCGCCAGCACTACGTGCTTGCGAGCTGGCGACAGAAGGACGAGGTCCTCGGCTACCGAAGGTTCTTCGACGTGGACAGCCTGGTGGCTGTCCGGGTGGAGCTCCCGGAGGTGTTCGACGCCACCCACGCGTTGCTCGTGGACCTGTACGAGCGAGGCGTCGTTGACGGGTTCCGAGTCGACCATCCCGACGGTCTCGCCGACCCGCAGGGATACCTCTCGAACCTGCGAGACGCGACCGGCGGGGCATGGGTGGTCGTCGAGAAGATCCTCGAGGGGGACGAGTCGCTGCCCGGCGGGTGGGCCACGGCGGGGACGACCGGGTACGACGCCATCCGTGCGGTCCAGACCGCGCTCGTGCCCGACGTCGGTCCGGCGCTCGACGAGCTCTGGCGTGCCACCGGCGGCGAGCCGTCACTCGCCACGACCGAGCTCGAGGCCAAGCGACAGGTGCTCGGCACCTTGTTGA
This sequence comes from uncultured Actinomycetota bacterium, assembly GCA_963824115.1. GTDB lineage: Bacteria > Actinomycetota > Actinomycetes > Propionibacteriales > Nocardioidaceae > DASQEH01. Next base: position 206,876 of record CAWGOA010000007.1, on the reverse strand, counting down.
CACCGGAGCTGCACCGGCTGGTCCGTCGCGCCACCGACGGCCGCCGCCGACGCCGGTCACGCGGTTTCCGCCGGTGAGCTCGAGGACGCCTTGCGGGAGCTGCTCGTGCGCGTGCAGACCTACCGGGCCTACATACGCCTCGACGAGCCACCCGACGCCGAGGCCGTCGGCCGGCTCGAGGCCATGCATGCGTCGGCGCTGCAGGCGCGGCCCGACCTCGCGACCCCTCTAGGCGTGCTGCGCGCGCTTCTGCTGGACTCGTCGACATCGAGTGAGGCAGGACGCGACCTCGTCATCAGGTTCCAGCAGGTTTGCGGTCCGGTGATGGCGAAGGGCGTCGAGGACACCACGTTCTACCGATTCAACGAGATGCTGGCGCTCAACGAGGTCGGCGGCGATCCCGGTGCGTTGGCCGAGCCCAGCGTCGACGCGTTGCATGCCTGGGCGGATCGGCAGTCGCTGAGGTGGCCGGCGGGCATGACCACGTTGTCGACGCACGACACAAAGCGTGGCGAGGACGTACGCGCCGTCCTGTTCGCCGCCGCCGAGGACGTCGACGGGTGGCGAGGTGTCTGGGGACTCGTGCGGGCCGCGGCCACCGGGCTCCGCGTCGACGAGCCGACCGCCTACCTCGTGACGCAGACGCTCGTCGGCACCTGGCCGATCGGCCTCGACCGGCTCGACGCCTACCTGGAGAAGGCCGTGCGCGAGGCGAAGCAGCACACGGCCTGGACCGACGGCGACGAGGACTACGAGCGTCGGGTGCACGACCTCGCGGCTCATTGCCTTGCAGAAGGTGACGTCTCGGCCGCGATCGGATCATGGGTGCATCTGCTGCAACCCTCGACGCGTGCGGTGGTCCTCGCGTCCAAGCTGCTGCAGCTGATGCTTCCCGGTGTGCCCGACGTCTACCAGGGCTGCGAGACGGTCGTCCGCTCTCTGGTGGACCCCGACAACCGGCGCCCCGTCGACTACGCCGACCGGCGCTCGCGGCTGGAGCACCTCGACTCCGGAGGCGAGCTTCGAGACGTCGACGACGAGAAGCTCTGGGTCACCTCTCGAGCGCTTCGGCTGCGACGCGACCGGCCCGAGCTGGTCGGCGCCAAGTCGACGTACCGCGCTCTGCCGGCCACGTCACACCATGTGATCGGATTCGTTCGCAGTGAGCAGGTCGCGGTGGTGGCGACCCGCTGGCCGATGCGGCTGTCGCAGTCGGGCGCGCCCCAGCGGGTCGGTGTCGCTGCCCGACGGCGAGTGGTCCGACGTCTTGAGCCAGACCAGGGTCAGCGGTGGTGGCAGCGTGGCGTGCGACGAGCTCTTCGCCGATCTTCCCGTGGCGCTGCTGGTCAGGGAGGCGGAGTGAGGTTCCGGGTTTGGGCGCCGCGGGCCGAGTCGTCGGTCACGCTCCTCCTGGACGGCGTGGAGTACGACATGTCCCGCGTGGGCGACGGCTGGTGGCAGAGCGACGACGTCGACGCGGAGAGCGGCTCGCGGTACGCGTTCAGCCTCGACGGTGGTGAGCCGCGCGCCGATCCCCGAACGATGCGGCTGCCCGACGGGTCCCGAGGGCGAGGGAGAGGTCTTCGACGTCGCCGACTACGAGTGGGGGGACGCGATGTGGCGCGGCACCCAGCTTCCCGGCGCCGATCATGTACGAGCTCCATGTGGGCACCTTCACGCCGGAGGGAACGCTCGACTCGGCGATCGGGCACCTCGACCACCTGGTCTCACTCGGCATCGACCTGGTCGAGCTGATGCCGCTCGCCACGTTCCCCGGGCGCTTCGGCTGGGGGTACGACGGGGTCGGCCTGTACGCAGTCCACGAGCCGTACGGAGGGCCCGAGGCACTGCGCCGTTTCGTCGACGCCTGCCACCAGCGCGGTCTCGGTGTCTGCCTCGACGTGGTCTACAACCATCTGGGGCCGAGCGGCAACCATCTGATGGAGTTCGGTCCGTACTTCACCGACCGCTACGGCACCCCGTGGGGCGCGGCCCTCAACCTCGACGACGAGGACAGCGACGAGGTCAGGCGCTTCATGATCGACAACGCGCTGATGTGGTTCCGCGACTTCCATCTCGACGGGTTGCGGCTCGATGCCGTCCATGCGCTGTTCGACCTCCGCGCGATCACCTTGCTGGAGGAGATGTCGGCGGAGGTGGCGACACTGTCGACCGGTCTCGGTAGGCCGCTGTGGCTCATCGCGGAGTCCGACCGCAACGACCCGCTGACGGTCACGCCTCGCGAGGCGGGCGGGCTGGGACTGCATGCCCAGTGGGCCGACGACGTGCACCATGCATTGCACGTGGTGCTCTCCGGCGAGACCCAGGGGTACTACGAGGACTTCGCCGCGCCCGGCGTGCTCACGAAGGTGCTCGAGGGCGTCTTCTTGCACGACGGGACGTACTCCACATTCCGCCGGCGAACACATGGACGGCCGATCGACCGGACTCGTACCCCGGGCTGGCGCTTCGTCGTGTCGCTGCAGAACCACGACCAGGTCGGCAACCGCGCGCTCGGGGACCGGCTGTCGGCGCACCTGTCGCCGGGCCGGCTCGCGTGTGGCGCCGCGCTGCTTCTCACCGGTCCGTGTACTCCGATGCTCTTCATGGGCGAGGAGTGGGCCGCTTCCACGCCTTGGCAGTACTTCACCGACCACACGGACCGAAGGCTCGCGGAGGCGGTACGGAAGGGCCGGCGAGACGAGTTCTCGTCGCACGGATGGGACCGCGACGAGGTGCCCGACCCGCAGTCCGACCGGACGGCGGAACAGTCACGTCTCGACTGGGACGAGATGGACGCCGAGCCGCACGCCGCGCTGCTGCGCTGGTACACAGACCTCATCCGGCTCCGCCGCGAGGTACCGGATCTCGCCGACCCCCGTCTCGACCGGGTACGCGTGGAGCAGGACGGGACCGCCCGGACGGTGGTCGTCCATCGCGGGGAGCATCTGGTCGTGGTGAACCTGTCCGACCAGCCTCGCGACGTCGAGATCACGTCCTCGGAGGCCGTGCAGCCGCTGCTCGAAGTCGTTCTCGCGTGGGCTCCGGAAGTCGTCGTGGAGCCGAGCCTGGTACGGATGCCTCCCGAGAGCGTGGCCGTCCTCGGCCCTGTCCCCCGCTGACCCCTTCGCCGAGACGTCACCGGCGGCCCGGTTTTGCCGGCGTGTCGGCCTCCGATTGACGTCTCGGCGCCACCCGCTACGGCGTCAGGGGCGCAGGCCCACGCAGTCGTTACGCCAGAAGGCATCGGGGTACACGAGTGCGCCGGTGACCGACGGGTCGTACGACGGCAGCGGATAGACCATGAATGCCGGCTCGGGGATCCGAGTCGACGGGCGGACAAGACCGAGCGGCGTCGCCGGCCGGAAACCGAACCGGGGGTAGTACCGAGGTGACCCCTCCAGGAAGACGAGCGGCTCGGTCCGGGTCGACAGGCGCGTCAGTCCTTCGCGTACCAGCGATGAGCCGATCCCGACACCTTGGTGCTCGGGGGCGACGGCCAGCGGACTCAGCACGAGTACCTCGACGAGAGCATCTGGAGCATCGACGATGGCATGCGTGAAGAGCACGTAGCCGACCAGCTCGCCGTCGCGCAGAGCCGTCAGGGACAGCCCGTCCACCCACCACTCACTTCGCCGAAGTGACGCCACGAGCTCAGCCACCTGGGGCCGACCGAAGGACGCCGTCAGGAGCTCGGCGACTGCGCCCTCCTCTCCAGCGGCCTCGGGCCGGATCACCACCGCCTCCGGCGAGGTTGCGTCACTCATGAGCCGCGCTCATGGTCTGTTACGCATCTTCGCTCTCGCCTGCTTCGACAGGTGCTTGCGCTCCTTGTCGAGCTCAGCTCTGAGGCGTGCGTCTGTACGCGCCGCCATCCTGGCCTGCTCGCGCTGCAGCATGCGCCAGCTGCTCAACCGGCGTACCGCGAGTACGCCGTCGTCGATCGCAGCCAGTACCGCGCAGCCGGGCTCGGTGCGATGGCCGCAGTCGGAGAACCGGCACAGCCGGGCCAGTTCGGCCAGGTCAGGGAAAGTCGCCGAGAGTCCGTCGCGTGTGTCCAGCAGACCGATCCCGCGCAAGCCTGGAGTGTCCACCACTGCGCCGCCGGTCGGCACCATCACCAGCTCGCGCCGGACTGTCGTGTGGCGTCCTCGCCCGTCGGCTCGGATGCGCTTCGTGGTGAGGACATCCGCACCGACGAGAGCGTTGGTCAGCGACGACTTGCCGTGTCCGGACGAGCCGAGCAGCGCGATGGTGAGCCGACCCTCCAGGCGGGCTCGAATCGCGTCGATTCCCTCCCCGGTGACCGTGCTGGTACACACGACATCGACTCCTGGCGCCACCCGGGCGACGTCGTCGGCGATCAGCCGCGAGTCGGTCACCATGTCCGCCTTGGTGAGAAGGATCAGCGGGACGGCGCCGCTTTCCCACGCCAGCGACAGAAGCCGCTCGAGCCGACCCATATTCGGCTCCGGATGGAGCGCGACCACCGCTGCCGCGATGTCGACGTTGGCGGCAAGGACCTGCCCTCGAGACCGCCTGGACGCCTCGGCTCGCGTCACCGCTGTTCGCCGCTGCAGGACGGCCTCTACGGTCACAGGTCCGTCGGGCCAGTGCCGCGCCACACACCAGTCGCCGGTGCACGGTGCTGCCAGAGTGTCGACGAGCATCGCTTCGAGCACAGCCGGGCCGAGGCTCGCCCGGACCAGCCCGTGGGCCGTCAACACCGAGGCCAGTCCCCTGTCGACGCGCACGACACGGCCGGCGACTCCGAGCTGCGGATATGACGCGAAGGCCTCTTGCCATGCGTGATCCCAGCCGATCGCGTCGAGGACCGGTACAGATGCTGTCACGCTGCGAGGCTAGGCGCGGCCGCCTGACGATGCACGTGGTTTTGCCGAGCGCAAGCGCTAGATGTCGTCGATGTCGGCCGGCCCGGGCGCGCGCGGGCCGGTGCGTTTGCGCAGCCGGCGCACCGACTCGAGCCGCGCCCCGGCCGTGGACTTCTCGGGGAACACCTGGTCGAAGGCGGCATTGAGCGCGGCGCCGACCAAGACGGCGAGTGAGGTCAGGAACAACCAGATCAAGACCGCTATGGGAGCCGCGAGCGGACCGTAGATCGACGTACTGGAGCTTTCCAGAACGACCCGCAGCACGTAGCTGCCGAGCACCCACATGCCGAACGCCAGCGCAGCTCCCGGTACGTCGTACCGCCACGAGCTCCGCACGGGTACCGACAGGTGGTACAGCGTCGTGAGGAACGCGATGCTCAACACGATGACGGTCGGCCAGTAAAGGGCGTTGAGGAAGTTCAGCCGCTCCGGGAGGAAGTGGTCGACCAGCCGCGGCCCGGCCAGCACCAGCGGCAGCACGACCACGCCGACGAACAGTCCGATGACGTACAGGGAGAACGACAGCATCCTCGTCCGGATGATCCCTCGGCGACCCCCGAGGCCGTACATGATCGTGATGGTGTCGACGAAGACATTCAGCGCTCTCGAGCCGGACCAGAGCGACAACACGAACCCGATCGAGATCACGTCGAAGCGCGAGCTCTGGTTGATCACCGTGTTGAGCGTGGGGACGACGATCTTGTGCACCGAGTCCGGCGTCAGGACGCGGCTCGCGCCCTCGATCACCTCGCGCCTGAACGTCGCGATCTGGGACGGGTCGACGCGCTTGACGATGTAGCTGATGCTGCCGGCCAGTCCGAAGACGAGCGGCGGCAGCGACAAGATCGCGAAGAATGCCGCCTCGGCGGCCAGGCCGGTGACGCGGTAGCGGAAGCACGCCCCGATGGTCGAGGCCAGCAGCCGTCGGGTGATGTCCTTGGCGCCGGCCATCGTCGCGTGAGCGCGTTTCGTCTGGTCCGCGGACTCCGACGCCATCCCCCTACGGTAACGACCACGCCTTCCACAAGGCGGCAAATGCGCCCGCTCAGGCGCTCCGGGACGGTGTCGGAACAGACCGTTAGGCTGCAGGACATGACGTCGTCCGACACCGAAGCCCGCCCATCCGAAGTTGGCACCGCCGACCCTGCCGCGCTCAGCGGGGCAGACGGCCACCTGATCGCCGCGGCGAACACTGCATACCGGTCTGCGCTCGAGGTCATCGCGTCGGTCGAGCCGCGGATCGCAGCGGCGACAAGGGCAGAGCTCGCCGACCAGCGGGCCTCCCTCAAGCTGATCGCGAGCGAGAACTACGCCTCCCCGGCCGTCTTGTTGACCATGGGTACCTGGCTCAGCGACAAGTACGCCGAGGGAACGATCGGGCACCGCTTCTATGCAGGCTGCCAAAACGTCGATGAAGTGGAGTCCATAGCCGCCGAGCACGCGCGCGAGCTGTTCGGGGCCGAGCACGCGTACGTTCAGCCGCATTCGGGGATCGACGCCAACCTGGTGGCCTTCTGGGCGATCCTCGCGACCCGGGTGGAGGCACCCGCGCTCGCTGCCCACGGGGCCAAGGGCGTCAACGACCTGAGCGAGGCCGAGTGGGAGGAGCTGCGGTCTCACTTCGGCAGTCAGCGCATGCTCGGCATGTCGCTCGACGCCGGGGGCCATCTCACGCACGGCTTCCGGCCCAACATCTCCGGCAAGATGTTCCACCAGCGCAGCTACGGCACCGATCCGGTCAGCGGTCTGCTCGACTATGACCGGGTGGCGGGGCTGGCCCGCGAGTTCAAGCCGCTGATCCTGATCGCCGGATACTCGGCCTACCCGCGTCGGGTCAACTTCGCCAAGATGCGCGAGATCGCGGACGAGGTCGGCGCCACCTTGATGGTCGACATGGCGCACTTCGCCGGGCTCGTCGCGGGCAAAGTGTTCACGGGCGACGAGGACCCGGTGCCGCACGCGCACATCGTCACGAGCACCACACACAAGTCGCTCCGCGGTCCTCGCGGGGGCCTGGTGCTGACCAACGCGGAGTACTCCGACGCCGTCGACCGCGGCTGCCCGATGGTGCTGGGCGGACCGCTTTCGCACATCATGGCTGCCAAGGCGGTCGCCCTCGCGGAGGCCCGGCGACCTGAGTTCGCGATGTACGCCCAGCGCATAGCCGACAATGCGAAGTCGCTCGCCGAGGGCTTTCTGAGCCGCGATGCGCGCCTGGTTACCGGTGGGACTGACAACCACCTCGTGCTGCTGGACGTGTCCGGCTTCGGCCTGACCGGGCGCCAGGCCGAGTCGGCCCTCCTGGACGCCGGCATCGTCACCAACCGCAACTCCGTGCCGTCGGACCCCAACGGCGCGTGGTACACCAGCGGCGTCCGGCTCGGTACGCCGGCCCTCACGACCCGAGGCTTCGGCTCAGCCGAGTTCGACCGCGTCGCCGAGCTGATCGTCGACGTGCTCCGCAACACCCAGGCCGCCACGGCCAAGAACGGCAGCCCCTCGAAGGCCGGTTACCGGCTCGCAGACGGCGTGGCCGATCGTACGAAGGCCGCCTCGGCCGAGCTGCTCGACACCCATCCTCTCTACCCCGGACTGGATCTCTGAGAGAAAAGTCAGGGCACGTGGGCGTGAAGGTCCGGTCCCATCCCGGCCGCATCGTGAGCCAGTAAGCCGACCCCACGCGGACTTCCCACGACCAGAGCCGCCGCGTTGCTGGGTTGCTGCCATCTCAACATGTGAGATACTATCTTGGATAGTGGTATAGCCGTTTGCCTTCGACCGCCCGGTCGGAGACGATTGTGACATGTCATCGGCTGCGGCGTACACCGTCTACCTCGTGGTGCGTCGCCACGTGGACTTCGGCATGACGCGCAGCATGATCTGTATGTCGGCCTGACCTCGCCCGCAATGACCGCCGGGCGCGCGATGCCGACGCCCGACCAGCCTCAGCGCTGAGATCTGGACCGCCTGGCCCGCGCCCTTCTCCAAGAGGACGCACCTTGCCTTCCCCCACCACCACAGCCGAGCGCCATCGGCTCGGCCGCGGACCCGACCACCAGACCGCCATCGCGCACGCGCGGCGAAGGTCAGTGGGCACTCGGCTACCGTGAGCCGCTCAACCCCAACGAACAGGCGAAGAAGGACGACGACGCGCTGAACGTGCGGGCGCGCATCGAGAACGTCTACGCCCACCGAGGCTTCGCCTCGATCGACCCGTCGGACCTTCGCAACAGATTCCGATGGTGGGGTCTGTACACCCAGCGCCGACCGGGGATCGACGGCGGCCGTACGGCTGTCCTCGAGCCGTCCGAGCTCGACGACGAGTACTTCATGCTGCGTGTCCGCATCGACGGCGGTCAGCTCACGGGCGAACAGCTGCGGACCATCGCGGACATATCGACGACGTACGCCAGGGACACCGCCGACATCACCGACCGCCAGAACATCCAGCTGCACTGGATCCGGGTCGAGGACGTCCCGGACATCTGGGCGCGACTGGAGAGGGTCGGGCTCTCCACCCAGGAGGCCTGCGGTGACGCCCCGCGGGTCGTCATCGCCAGCCCACTGGCCGGGGTCGCCGCGGACGAGCTGATCGACCCCACACCGGCGGTCGAGGAGATCACCCGGCGATACCTCGGCGACCCCGCCTTCTCGAACCTGCCACGCAAGTTCAAGACCTCGATCACGGGTCATCCTCTGCTCGACGTGGCACCCGAGGTAAACGACGTGTCCTTCGTCCCGACGAGACATCCCGAGCACGGCGTCGGCTTCGACGTCTGGGTCGGCGGCGGGCTCGCCACCAACCCGATGCTCGCGCAGAGCCTCGGCGTCTGGGTGCCCCTCTCCGACGTGCCGGACGTCTGGCGCGGTGTGATCAGCCTGTTCCGCGACTACGGCTACCGGCGGCTGCGCACGCGGGCCCGGCTGAAGTTCCTCGTCGCCGACTGGGGGGTCGACAAGTTCCGCCAGGTACTCGAGGACGAGTACCTGGAGCGCCGACTTCTCGACGGCCCGGCACCGGACCGACCACTCGGCAACGGCGACCACGTGGGCGTGCACCGGCAGGCGGACGGGCGCTTATATGTGGGCGTCTCCCCGACGGTGGGTCGCGTCTCCGGCACCATGCTGACCAAGCTCGTGGACATCGCAGAGGCGCACGGCTCCACCCGGTTTCGAACCACGCCGTACCAGAAGCTGATCATCCTCGACGTGGAGCCGCAGGCGGTCGAGTCCCTTACCACCGCGGTCGAGGACCTCGGGCTGTCCACCCGGCCCAGCCAGTGGCGGCGCTCGACCATGGCATGCACCGGCATCGAGTTCTGCAAACTGGCGATCGTCGAGACCAAGAGCCGGGCCGCCGAGCTGGTCGCGGAGCTCGAGGACCGCATCCCGGAGCTCGACACGCCGATCACCGTCCACCTGAACGGCTGCCCGAACTCGTGCGCCCGCATCCAGATCGCCGACATCGGGCTCAAAGGGCAGCTCGTTCTCGACGACGAGGGCAACTCCGTCGAAGGCTTCCAGGTACACCTCGGCGGCGGTCTGGGACTGGAGGCCGGGTTCGGCCGCAAACTGCGAGGTCACAAGGTGACGTCTGCCGGGCTCACCGACTACGTCGAGTCGCTGGTACGGAGGTTCCTGGCCGACCGGCACGAGGGCGAGCGGTTCGCCTCCTGGGCCGCGCGGGCCGACGAGGCGGCGCTGAGGTGAGCGCACACTCGGTTCCCCTGCACTGCCCGTACTGCGCGGGGGAGAATCTTTACCCGCATGGTGACCGACACGGCGCCTGGGAATGCCGGGAGTGCCTTCGGGCGTTCACCGTGGGGTTCATCGGCCTGCTCGCGCCACGCCGGGCGGCTAAGGCTCCACGATCCGGAACCGCGTCGACCAGAGGACTAGAATGACCGTCATCAGCCTTGACCAGTTGCGCGAGACAGCTTTGATCGCCGGCTCGGAACTTGAGCTCGCCCCCGCCGAGGCAATCATCGAGTGGGCGGTCGAGACGTTCGGCCGGCGCTTCTGCGTCACCTCATCGATGGGCGACTCCGTCTTGGCGCACCTGGCCTCCCGAGTCGCGCCGGGGATCGACGTGTTGTTCCTCGACACCGGCTACCACTTCGCGGAAACCCTCGGGACGCGAGACGCCGTCGCGGCAACCATGCCCGTCAACGTCGTGACGCTGTCACCGACCATCTCGGTGCGCCGGCAAGACGAGCAGTACGGACCCGACCTGTTCTCACGCAACCCCGATCTGTGCTGCAGCCTGCGCAAGGTGCAGCCGTTGGCCGCGGGTCTCGAGAACTACGACGCCTGGGCAACCGGGCTGCGCCGAGAGGAGACCCGCAAGCGGGTCATCACCCCCGTCGTCGGCTGGGACGAGAAGAAGCTGAAGGTCAAGGTGTCCCCGCTCGCACGGTGGACCCAGGAAGACGTCAATGCCTACATCGACGAGCACAACGTCTTGGTCAACCCGCTCCAGTTCGACGGGTACCCGTCCATCGGGTGTTGGCCATGCACCCGCCGAGTCGCCGCGGGCGAGGACCCCCGCAGCGGTCGGTGGGCCGGTAGCGGCAAGACCGAGTGCGGGATCCACTCATGAGCGCGCCAGCATTGGTGGCAGTCGCACACGGCAGCCGCGACGCGCGATCGGCGCGAAGCGTGCAAGAGATCGTCGCAGCCACCCGGCGGCTTCGTCCGGACCTCCGGATCGAGGTGGCCTTCCTCGACCACGTCAAGCCCGACATCGATACCGCGTTCGACCGGGTCGTGGCGAGAGGCTTCACCGAGATCGTCGTGGTGCCCCTGCTCCTGACCTCGGCGTACCACGCCCGGGTCGACGTGCCTGAGGTCGTCCGGCGAGCCGGTGCCAGGCATGGTGAGGTCGCGGTACGGGTGGCCGAGGTGGTGGGATCCGACGCAGCTCTGCTGGGGATCCTCGACGAGCGCCTCAGAGACGCCCTGCGCGCAGCCAGGATCCGCGAGCTCGACGCACTCGTACTCGCCGCCGCCGGCTCGTCCGACGCGCGGGCCAATGCGATGGTCGCCCGGCTGGCCCGGGCCTGGGGCGCCGCGCACCGGCTGCCGACCAGCGTCGCCTTCGCCTCCGCGGCACCGCCCTCGACGGGAGAGGCCGTCCGCGACTGGAGACGGCAGGGCCGGCGGTACGTGGCGGTCGGCTCGCTGTTCATCGCACCCGGAATGCTGCCCGACCGGGCGTCTGAGCTCGCACTCGAGGCAGGAGCCGTGGCCGTCTCGGCGCCGCTCGGGGCACACCCCGAACTCGCCCGGATCATCTTGGCCCGCTACTCGGTGGGGGCCCTGCAGTTGGTCGAGCTGCCCGCCTAGAGCTGGTTGAGAGGCAACAAAGTCCGGCCGAGAGGCGCAGGGATCGCCCGTTGGGTCAGTTCGTCTCGGCGAGCCTCGCCTTCTCCTCGTCGACGTCGAAGTCGCCTCGCGGCCACCGCGGATCGAGGGCGGAGAGATGCTCGATGAGCAGCGTGGTGATGGCCCAGTCTCGGTACCATTTGCGGTCACTCGGAATGACGAAGAAAGGCGCTGCCTCCGTATTGCAGTTCGTCAGCGCGACCTCGTAGGCACGCTGGTACTCGTCCCAACTGTGGCGCTCATTGGTGTCGTGCGGATTGAACTTCCAGCGCTTCGTGGGGTCCTCGAGCCGGGCCAGCAGCCGGTCCCCCTGCTCGGCCTTCGATACGTGCAGGAAGCACTTGATGATCATCGTGTCGGCTCTGACGAGCTTGCGTTCGAAGGCGTTGATGGCCGAGTAGCGCCGCTTGATCTCCTGTTTCGGGACCAGTTCGTGCACCCGGGCGATGAGGACGTCCTCGTAGTGGCTGCGGTCGAAGATCCCGACCATCCCCGCCGCCGGCAGGCGTCTGTTGACCCGCCAGAGGAAGTCGTGCTTTCGCTCCGCCGGGGTCGGAGCCTTGAAGGACGCGAGGTCCACGCCCTGCGGATCGAGCAGGCCCACGCAGTGCCGGATCACGCCGCCCTTCCCTGACGTGTCCATTCCCTGGAGGACCAGGAGCACACGCCGCCTCCCACCGGCATGTGCCTCCGCGTACAGCCGTTCCTGCAGGTCGGACACGGTTTGCCCGAGGTCGGCGAGCGCGGACTTCCCCGCCGCCTTGTCACCGTCGAAGCCGGGATGAGCCCGCGGCTCGAAGTTGGAGAGGTTGACACTTCCCGTAGGAAGCCGGAGCAGGTCCGTCAGCGATTCGCCCATGGCGATCATTGTGGCCCCAGCGCCGGTCGTCGGCTGTTGGGGCCGTCCCTTCTCGCGCTCTGACAGGTGATTATTTGCCTTCTGGCAGGTACTTTTCCCACCTTCTGGCGGGTACCTTCCTACCCTCTCGTCGGTGCATTTCTACCCTCTCGGCGACCGGTGAGGCGAGCGAGTCAGCCGGTAATGACAGGATCGGTCTGTGCAGTCCTTGTTCCCGACGGCTCCGAGCGAGCTGAGCTACGACGACCTCGCGGAGCTCTACGCGTACCCCGGCGAGCGGCCCTGGCTGCGCGCGAACTTCGTCGGCTCCCTGGACGGCGCTGCACAGGGAAGCGACAACCGCTCGGCCACACTCTCCAGTCGCTCCGACAAGCAGATCTTCGGCCTGCTCCGGACGCTGGCCGATGTGATCATCGTCGGTGCGAACACCGCGCGCCTGGAGGGATACCAGCCCGTGACCGCGGGCGAGGCGCGGACCAACCTCCGCAACCGGCTCGGGCTGGCACCGTCACCGTCGATCGCCGTCGTGTCGAGGTCCTTGCGCATCGACGCGGGCCTCCTGCAGGGCGGCCTCGCCCCCACCTTGGTCATCACGACACAGTCGGCCCCGCGCGATCGGCGCGACGAGATCGCGTCGGTGGCATCGGTTCTCGTGGCCGGCGAACACGACGTGGACATCGGCCTGGCCAGAGAGCTGCTCGTCAGCAGAGGCTTTCAGCGGATGCTGTGCGAAGGCGGGCCGACGCTGATGCGCGACGTGATTTCCTCGGGCTCCGCTGACGAGATCTGCTTGACCGTCAGCCCGGTCGTCTTGGCGGGCGACCGGCTGCGGATGACCCAGGGTCTTGTGCTCGACCCGCCGGCGTACTTCACGTTGCGCCACCTCCTCGAGGACGACAGCCAACTCTTCTGCCGGTACACCCGAAACTGAGGACCTGATGGAACTACCCGTGATGCCACCCCTGGCGCCCATGCTGGCGAAGTCGGTCAAGACGCTGCCTGCTCCGGACTCACTCGACGGTGGCGCTCTGTACGAGCCGAAGTGGGACGGCTTTCGATGCATCGTCTTCCGCGACGGGGACGAGGTCGAGCTGGGCAGCCGCAACGAGCGTCCGCTCACCCGTTACTTCCCCGAGGTCGTCGAGGCCGCCATCTCGTCTCTCCCGCCGCGCTGTGTCGTCGACGGCGAGATCATCGTGGCCATGGACGGGCAGCTGGAGTTCGAGCGGCTCCTCGAGCGAATCCACCCGGCCGACTCGCGCGTACGCAAGCTGGCCGTGGAGACGCCGGCGTCGTTCGTGGCGTTCGACCTGCTCGCGCTCGGGGACACCGCCCTGCTCCATACCCCGCAGGGCGAGCGTAGACGGCTCTTGGAGGAGGCGTTGGCGGATGCCCGCGCGCCGATCCACCTGACTCCCGCCACCGAGGATTTCGCCATCGCCGAGCAGTGGTTCGCAACCTTCGAAGGCGCCGGGCTCGACGGCGTGGTGGCCAAGCCCAAGGCTGCCGGGTACTTCCCCGGCGTCCGCGCGATGCTGAAGATCAAGCACGTCCGCACGGCCGACGTCGTCCTCGCCGGCTACCGGCTGCACAAGACCTCCTCGCCGGAGGTGCCGCTGCTCGGCTCTCTCCTGCTGGGCCTGTACGACGAGAGCGGCAGGCTGCAGCACGTCGGAGTCTCCGCCGCGTTCCCGGCGGCCAGACGAGCCGAGCTCATCGCCGAGCTCGCGCCGCTGGAGGTCTCGCCGGCCGAGCATCCCTGGGCTGCGTGGGCATCGGCCCAGGAGTCCGGGCGGATGCCGGGCGCGCAGTCTCGCTGGAACGCCGGCAAGGACCTGTCCTGGGTACCGCTCGACCCGGTACTCGTCGCGGAGGTCGGCTACGACCACATGGAGGGCACGCGCTTTCGGCACACCACGCAGTTCAAGCGGTGGCGTCCGGACAGGTCGCCCGAGTCGTGCACGTATGAACAACTCGAGGAGGCAGTTCGCTATGACCTCGACCAGATCCTGCTGTGAGCGACGATGATGTGGAGAGCAACGAAAGGAGTGCCATGTACAACGTGATAGTGCTCGCCGAGCAGGCCATGACATCGGGAGACGCCGCAGAGGTCGTGTCGCTGCACACGGGGATCGAGGAGGAGAAGCACTATCAGGTGCTCATTCCCTGCGACAACGCACAGCTCCGGATGGAGATGGCGCTCGGCTCGCTGGGCGGCGGGGAGACATGGGCGTCACCGACCGTGCAGCCCGACGACGACACCACCCAGGCGCTCCAGGACGAGCTGGACTCCGAGGCCCAGACAGCGGTAACAGTGAGCGTCTCGGCGATCCGGGCTCTCGGACACCGGGCCGACGGCGAGTTCACCTCCGACGACCCGTTGGAGACCTTGGACGACGTGGTGGAGAAGGAGTCGGCTGCCGAGGTGATCGTGATGACTCGACCGCATGTCATCCAGGAGCTCCTGCATCTCGACTGGAGCTCCAGGGCGCGACGTCGGCTCGGGGTACCAGTGCTGCACCTCGTCGAGCACGAGTCGCTCGACGCCGAGGCCGCCAACGGCCAGGGCATCACCGGCATGTAGGTAGCCCGCCGACGACGTGGCCGACCAGACCGCCACGTCGAGGTCGCTCAGTAGGGAAGCAGGCAGATCCCCGCGTGCCCGTTCGCCGGATTGCCGGAAGCTGTCTTGCCGCAGGCCTGCGTTCCGCCCGAGTTGTCGCTAGCGATCCAGAGCCCTTGCGACGTGACCAGCATGTCGTCGGCCCCGAGGCCACGACCGCGCGTCGGGTTGTCCACCACGGCTCCGGTCGTCGGGCTGAGACCGACCATGCCCGGTGCGACAACCGCGCTGCCGTTGTTGTTGTTGTCGCACTGCAACGGGTTGCTGGCCCACCGCTCGTGACCACCGAAGTAGGCCGCCGAGCTGTCGGCCGCCGTGGAGTAGAGCGAGTCACATCCGGTGTAGTTGATCCACAGGTGGCCGACGGAGCCCGGCGTCGAGGGGAAGGCAGCCGCGCTGTCACACAGCCCGGCCCGAGGCTGGCTGGTGAGGTTGCCCGCGCCGGTCGCGGGCTTGTACCCGGTCGCCGCCGTGTAGACCTTCGAACCGTCGGGTGACCATGAGGCGCCCTTGAGCCAGAACGGCTCCGAGTAGTTGCAGTTGATGTCGAACTCGCTCGAGTACCACGCGTCGACGCCTACGCTCGCCCCTCCCAGGTCTGCCATGAAGATCTGTCTGCGGCCCTGGCCACCTACCGACGTGAAGTCGCCCATCACCAGCAGCTTGTTGCCGTCCGGGCTCAACGAGTAGTTGTAGACCTTCGTCGGGTTGGCGACAGCCGCGCGACCTGCCGCATCCGTGAACGAGTAGTTCCCGGAGATGGTGAGGTTGACGTAGCCGTCGTCGGTACCGGTGGTCGGGCTCAAGCTCACCATGTACTTGTTGGAGGAGCCGTTGATCTTCGTGAACGCTCCCCCGACCAGGAGGTGGCCGTGCGTCATCACCAGCGCGTACACCTCTTTGTCGGCGTTACCGAGGAAGCCCCGAGTTGACGGCCCCCGTGGCGGTGCTCACCGCCGCAAGATGGCTCTTGGCGACGCCGCCCACCTGCGTGAAGGCACCGCCGAGGTAGGCGGTCGAGCAGTCGGGCGACAGGGCTACCGAGTCGACCTTCCCGTTGACGTTAGGGTTCCAGCTAGTGAGCTGCCCGGTTGTCGCGCTGAAGCTGAAGGCGTTGTTGCGGGTCACGGTCACGATTGTCGGCGCGGCCTGCTTGATCTGGGTAAATGCTCCGACGGCGTACATCGTGTTGCCGCACTGCACGAGCTGACGTACCTGCTCCACAGAGCCAGTGGCGACCAGACTGGGTGTCCAGGTCGCCGAGGTGACGCCCACCGGGCCCCCCGCCGCCGCTGATGCCGGTGAGCCCAGCGCCATCGCCGTTGTCACAGCAATAACGATGGTGAGGCAGGCGATCGCAAGCCGTCTCTTCACGGTGACCCTCCCGAGTCGTCCCCGGCCACACCGCGCGCGTCCCATCGGGAGGCAGAGGTCTGGCTGATTGAGATCTCCGTGCCGCCCCCCGCGAACCGGACATTTCCCCTAGTGTGCGCCTCCTGGCGCGGTCTCGCAAGACAACGCGCGGTCCCGTGCCTCACATGAGGCAGCCGCGGCACCTGACAGCACCGAATCGTTGGCCGGGCCCATGCATGCGAGGCGGCTGAAACGGGCACTCGGAGTGCCTGCGTCCGACCACGTGCCGCAGACAACGACACAGGAGCCTGATGACGGAGAATGTCGGTCCTACGGAGGACTACCACGGGTACAGCGTCGACGACGAGGACCAGCCGCAGTCCACGGGCGACAGCCTCGTCGACAACCGCGGCCTGGATGACCCGCTGGACGAGGGCTACTCCCCTCCGGAGAAGTGGTCACCCGCGGAGGGATACGGCAACACGCCTCTCGAAGAGGCGCTTGGCGAGACCCTCGACCAGCGCATTGCCCAGGAGGAGCCAGAGCCGGACCCGTACGAGCTGGCTGCCAACGAGACCGAGGATGTCGGCGGCGAGGTTGGTGCCGAGCGGTCCGGGCGGCTCGTCGCCGACGACGAAGGGATCATGCCGGACATGGAGAAGGACCTGGTCGCCCATGACGTCGGCATCGACGGTGCCGCAGCCAGCGCGGAGGAGGCCGCCGTCCACGTCATCGACGAGTAGCGACGCGCGGGCCCACCGGCGCTCACCCGGCGCCGTCGGAAGCCGTGCAATCCAGTAGCCACGAAACCCAGCTCACCGAGCCAGACAGCCAAGGAAACCACGATGTCCAGTAACCCCTCGAACCTTCAAGACCCCCAGTCATCGCACTCACAGCCCGACACCGAGGGCGAGCGGCTCCCTGAGCCAGGGCACGAGGAGTCTGTCACCGAATCCATGGACGAGGAACCAGACCACGGTGAGCAGACGTACCAGGGCACCGGAAAGCTGAAGGACCGGGTGGCCGTCCTGACCGGCGGTGACTCAGGTATCGGGCGCGCCGTGGCGGTCGCGTTCGCTCGCGAAGGAGCGGACCTCCTGATCTGCTACCTCCCGGGCGAGGACGACGACGCGAAGCAGACGGCCAGTCTCGTCGAGGAGGCGGGACGCACGGCTGTGTTGTTCCCCGGAGACCTCACCTCAGAGGACACCTGCCAGGAGCTGGTCGAGCGCGCCGTCTCGGAGTTCGGCCGGATCGACATCCTCGTGAACAACGCGGCCTACCAGATGGCACAGTCAGGCGGCATCGAGGACATCACTACCGAGCAGTTCGACCGGGTGATGAAGACCAACCTCTATGCCATGTTCTGGATGTGCAAGATGGCCCTTGCGCACATGCCCCGCGGTTCCGTCATCATCAACACCTCGTCGGTACAGGCGTCGTCCCCCTCACCGGAGCTGCTCGACTATGCCACGACCAAGGCCGGCATCGTGAACTTCACGCGCGGGCTCGCTTCGATGGTCGCCGAACGCGGTATCCGGGTGAACTCGGTTGCGCCCGGCCCGATCTGGACGCCGCTGATCCCGGCCACCATGCCCGATGAGGCCGTCGAGAGCTTCGGCGAGCAGACACCACTGGGGCGCGCCGGTCAGCCCGCTGAGCTCGCGCCCGCGTATGTGTTCCTCGCCTCGCCCGAGTCGAGCTTCATCACCGGCGAAGTGCTCGCTGTGACGGGCGGTCAGCCGGTCTGAGGTCTGACGACGTCAGCTGGCTCCTCTGGGCGCGGGTCCTACGTCGGAGTGCCGTCCCGGCTTGAGGCTTGCGTGCCGCCTGCCTCGTCCAGGCCCATGCCGGGCCGCCAGGTAGTCGGCGACCAAGCCGGTGGTGAACCCGTAGATCGCCTTGTGGAGCACGTCGATCGCGAGCTCCCGACGGGGCCACGTGGTTGGTGGCGCCCCCGAGCCGGTCAGATTCTCCAGGGTCTGGTCGTTGAGCAGCCGCAGCCCGGTGAACGCTGCGGAGGCCCCGGCGCCGCGTAGCCCGCCCCGTTGCCATCGCGCTTCTCCAGGCGCCGAGTACCACCGCCTGACCCCAGTGCATGGCGATGTTCAGGACCTGCGACTCCTCGGCGGTCTCGTCGGGTACACCTAACAACCGGCCCAGGGTCAGCCCCGGTACGTGCGAGTCCGGGCGCCCGGTGAAGTGCTGCTCGACCTTCTCCCCGAGCGTCATCGCCGCAGCCCCGACCGCACCTGCCAGCAAGCCCTCACCTAGCACTGTCATAGACCTCGTGTGCCCACCGCTCCTGCCGCCAAACTTCTGCAACGCGACGCCGCCGAGCGCCACGTCCCCTCATTGGCCGGCGCTGTCCCAGTTCAGAGGGTTCTTCTTGCTCGGCTGGACCCGCGGTGGCTCGCCCGGCATCTTCGGGTAGTCGGGCGGATAGGGCATGTCACCCTCGCCGGAGCTCTCGTACAGCTCCAGCAGCGGCTCGAGGCAGTGGTGCACGTCGTCGATCTCGCGCGTTCAGGTCGCCGACCTCGGCGTACCTGGCCGGGACCGTGTGCAGCGTGAAGGCGCGAGGATCGACGTCGTCCAGCTCGTCCCAGGTCGACGGGCGTCGACACGGGGGCGCCGGGTAGCGGACGCAGGCTGTAGGCGCTCGCGATGGTCCGGTCGCGGGCGTTCTGGTTGTAGTCGACGAAGATCCGCTGGCCGCGCTCCTCCTTCCACCACTTCGTGGTCACCTCGCCGGGCATCCGTCGTTCGAGCTCGCGGCCGAACCCGATGGCCGCGTGGCGTACGTCGGTGAAGGTCCACCGCGGCTCGATCCGCAGGTAGATGTGCACGCCGCGGTTGCCCGAGGTCTTGGGGAACGCCCGGTACCCGAGATCCTCCAGCAGCTGCACGCGCTCCGCCTGCCACATGGACCGCGTCGGCGAAATCGGTGCCGGGTTGCGGGTCGAGGTCGATCCGGAGCTCGTCGGGATGGTCCACGTCGTCTCGTCGCACCGGCCAGGGGTGGAAGGTCAGGGTACCGATCTGCGCCGCCCACGCGACCACGGCCGCCTCCGTCGGGCACACCTCGTCTGCAACGCGCCCCGACGGGAACGTGATCTGGGCGGTCTCGACGTATGCGGGCGCTCCCTTGGGGATGCGCTTTTGGTAGAAGGCGTCGCCGTGGCGGTCCGACCGAGTCGCCTGCTTCATGTCGGGGAACACGCCCTTCGGCCAGCGTTCGAGGGTGGTGGGCCGGTGGTACAACGCCCGCAGGATGGCATCACCGACGCTCACGTAGTACTGGACGATGTCGAGCTTCGTCGCCTCGGGGCTGGACTCGGTCGCGGGGTAGATCACCCGGTCGGGGTTCGAGACGCGGACCGCCGTACCGCCGACGTCGATCTCGGTCGCAGGAGCGGGCATGTTCACAGCGTATCGAGCGCCGATGGCGTACCGCTGGTCCCGCCACCGAGACGTCATCCGGCGTCCGACACGCCGACAAAACCGGGCCGGAGGTGACGTCTCGCGGGTTTGGGCGGGGTCGTAGGCTCGGGGAATGACGACAGAGGTTTCGAAGACCGAGGACGAGTGGCGGGCCCAGCTCACCAAGCAGGAGTACGACGTCCTGCGCAAGGCCGGCACCGAGCGACCCTGGTCGGGTGAGTACGTCGAGACCAAGACCGAGGGGGTCTACCGGTGCCGCGCATGTGGCGCCGAGCTCTTCCGCTCGAGCGAGAAGTTCGACTCACACTGCGGTTGGCCGTCCTTCTGGTCGCCGGGCGACAGCGACAGCGTCGTGCTGATCGAGGACCGCACCTTGGGGATGACGCGCACCGAGGTCCGCTGCGCCACCTGCAACTCCCACCTCGGCCACGTGTTCCTCGGCGAGGGCTACGACACGCCGACCGATGCCCGGTACTGCATCAACAGCATCAGCCTGACGCTCGAACCGGCGCAGTAGCCGCAGCAGCCGGCCACAACCGGACTTACGCTCAGGGCAGCGAGCGCACGAGCTCCTCGACGGTGCGGCGGTGGCCGGTGTAGAACGGCACCTCCTCGCGGACGTGCATCCTGGCCTTGCTGCCGCGCAGGTGCCGCATCAGGTCGACGATCCTGTGCAGCTCGTCGGCCTCGAACGCCAAGATCCATTCGTAGTCCCCGAGCGCGAACGACGCGACCGTGTTCGCGCGTACGTCCGCGAAGCCGCGCGCCATCTGGCCGTGCTCGGCCAGCATGGCGCGGCGCTCGGCATCCTCGAGCAGGTACCACTCGTACGACCTGACGAAGGGGTACACGCAGATGAAGGCGCGCGGCTCCTCGTCGGCGAGGAACGCGGGGACATGGCTCTTGTTGAACTCCGCGGGCCGGTGCAGGGCAAGCTGCGACCAGACCGGCACGAGTCGCCGCCCGAACGCCGTCCTCCTCAGCCTGCTGTACGACGCCTGCAGCTGCTCCGCCGTCGGAGCGTGCCACCACACCATCAGGTCCGCGTCGGCGCGAAGCCCGGACAGGTCGTACGTGCCGCGTACCACGACGTCGGACTCCGCCAGCTCCCCGAAGAGCGCAGCGACCTCGCTCGCCTGCGCCGCGCGTCCGGCGTCCTCGTGCACGGGTTCGGCGACCTCGAAGACCGACCACATCGTGTAGCGGATCAGCTCGTTGAGACCACGGGCCACCTTGCCCTGGTCCGGCCGCTTGCCGGTAGCAGTGGATTCGTCGCTCATGGCTCCATTGTCGCGGTCGCACCGAGCCGAGCGAGCACCCGGGTCGCTGCCTGCTGGCCGCTCGCCACCACCGCCGGTATCCCGACGCCCTCGTAGGCGGCCCCACACAGGTCGAGCCCTCCGACCGCGCCGACGGAGGCCCGGACCCGGGCCACCCGGTCGAGGTGCCCGACCGCGTACTGGGGCAACCCTCCGCCCCATCGGGTCACCCGGGTGTCGAGGGGATGCGCGGTAAGGCCGGTGGCGTCGCCGAGCTCCCGAACCACCTCCTCGACCAGCTCGCCGTCGCTACGTTGTAACGCTGCCTCGTCGCGGTGCCTGCCCACAGAGCAGCGGATGAAAGCGGTGTCGCCCGCCAGCCAGGCCCACTTGCGCGAGGAGAAGGTGGCGGCCTTGACCAGTCGGCCTTCGACAGGCGGCACCAAGAAGCCGGTACCCCGAAGCATGGACGGCAGCTGTTCGGCGTGCCAGGCCAAGGTGACGATCGCGACCGAGGCGTACTCGACGCTCGACAGCTCGCGCGCGGCCGCGGGCGCGATGTCGCGCAGCAGGCGGGAGGTGGGAGCAGCGGGCGTGGCCAGGACGACGACGTCGGCCGACGCGATCCAGGGGTGCGCGGCCGACCCGACGACCAGCCGCCACGTCGCGCCCGTCACGGGTCAGCTCGCGGACTCTCGCGTCGAGAACCAGCGTCCCTCCGCGGCTCGTCACGGCGTCAGCGACGGCGCCGGGGAGCCGGCCGACACCGCCGACGAGGCCCGCGAAGACCGGGTCGGGAAGGTGCCGCCCCACCCGTCGCTCCGGCGGCCACAGCACGGGCGGCCGCCAGCAGGCCCCCATGCTCGCGTACCGGTTCAACCAGCTGTGGCAGGGCTGTGAACAGGGAGATCTCGTCGGACCGGCCGGCGTACACGCCCCCGAGGAGCGGTTCGACCAGGCGGTCGCGTACCTGCGGACCGAGCCGTTCGGCAACGACGGCGCCGATGCCGACGTCCTCGGTCAGGTCGAGCCGCGGTAGTTGCTCCTCAGCCTCGGCGCGTGCGACCGCGTCGCGGCTCAAGATCGCGCGGCTTGCGGCCGCGGACGGGTCGACCGGGATGCCCATGACCGTTGGCGGCAGCGGCTTGACGGTCCCGCCGGTCCAGATGCCCGCTCCTGACGTGGCCGGATGCACCACTGAGTCACCGAGGCCGACGTCGCGGGCGAGCTGTACTGCCTCGAGCGCGACGGCTGAGCATCGACTCCGCACCAAGGTCGACGACGACGCCGGCCACCTCCCCCAGGGCCAGCTTGCCGCCCACTGTCGAGGTTCCCTCGTACACGGTGACGTCGAGACCGCGACCGCGAGGCGAGCAGTGCGTGGGCGCATGCCAACCCGGACATCCCGCCGCCGACGACGGCGACCCGCTGACGTCTGTGCCATGGTCATGCCGCCAGCCTGGCAAACGCCGACGCCCCGACTCCGGCCGGGGCTCAGGGAACCGGCCGGACAGGCTTTTCGTCACAGCACCATGCCCGACCCTGATGCGTCACGACACCGCCGCCCGCACACCGCTCTCGTCGCCTCGGCGGTTGCAGCAGGTGTCCTACTGCTCGGTGTGGCCGGTTGCTCCGGCGGCGTCTCCGACACCGCCAGCTCCGGCGGCAGCAGCTCCAACCGCTCAGCCGTCGCCGGGTCCGGCGGCGGCAGCAAGGCCATGCCCCACACCGGGGCGGACACCGCCGGCTCAGCGGGCGGTTCCGTCGAACCCGCGAGCCAGGCGTCGGCTCCCGGGTCCTCGACATCCGACCCCGTGCTGGTCGGCCGGGCGCTGATCAAGACGGCGGCAGTATCGCTGCGCAGCAGCGACGTCTCGTCGGTCCGGGCCAAGATCGACCAGCTGGTGGCGGGTGACGGAGGGTACATCGCCAGCGAAGACACCAGCACCGACAAAGATGGGCTCGAGGTGAGCTCTCATATCGAGATCGCCGTACCCGCCGCGGACTTCAACCAGGCGCTGGACGAGGTCTCGACGTTCGGCAAGGCGGTGTCCACGAGCAGCTCCTCCCAGGACGTGACAGCGCGGGTGGTCGACGTCGACTCCCGCGTCAAGAGCGCCCACGACTCCATCGCCCAGCTGCGCCTGCTGTTCAGCCGGGCAACCAAGCTGGGTGACGTCATCGCGCTCGAGAACGAGCTGTCGCAGCGCGAGGCGGATCTCGAGGCGCTCCAGTCAGAGCAGCGGGACCTGGCCGCGCACACCAACATGTCCACCATCTCCGTCGATGTCAGCTCGTCGGCGACGACGGTCCCGGCTCATCACGACAAGACGGCAGGCTTCCTCGCCGGGATCCGCCAGGGGTGGCACGACATGGTGACGTTCATCGTGGCGTTCTCCCACGGTGTCGGGCTCGTCCTCCCGTTGGGGAGCCTGGCCCTGCTGGCGGCGCTCGCGGTATGGGTGGGCGTGCGTCGGCTCACCCCGTGGCGCCGACCTCGTACGAGTGAATGAGCTCGACCAGCCGGGTCAGCATGTCGGGGTCGGTCCCAGGCAGCACTCCATGGCCCAGGTTGAAGATGTGGCCCGGTGCTGCCCGGCCCAGCTCCATCACCTCGATCGCCTTCGCACGCAGCACCTCCCACGGCGCGAACACGAGAGCCGGGTCGAGGTTGCCCTGGACGGCCTGGCCGGGCCGGATCCGTCGAGCCGCCTGGTCGAGCGGCACCCTCCAGTCCACGCCCACGACCTCGACGTCCGGGGCGGCCATGTCGGCGAGGATCTCCCCGGTCGAGACCCCGAAGTGGATGCGCGGCACCTCCAGGTCGGCGATGGACGCGAACACCCTCGCGCTGTACGGGAGAACGTGCGCTCGGTAGTCCGCGGGCGAAAGCCCCCCGGCCCAGGAGTCGAAGAGCTGTACCGCCGCGGCGCCGGCCCCTGCCTGCACCCTCAGGAAGCCAGCCGAGATCGCGGCCAGCCGCCCCATGAGTGCGTCCCAGAGCTCGGGATCGCCGTACATCATCGCCTTGGTCTTGATGTGGTCCTTCGACGGCCCACCTTCGACCAGGTAGGACGCGAGCGTGTAGGGCGCACCCGCGAAACCGATCAACGGCGTATTCCCCAGCTCCCCGACCAGCGCACGCACGGCCTCGTCGACGAAGTCGACAGCTCCTGCGTCGAACACCGGTAGCGCCTCGACACCCGCCCGGTCCATGAGCGGCGCGGCAATGACCGGCCCGACTCCCGGCACGATGTCGAGATCGACGCCCAACGCCTTGAGGGGAAGCACGATGTCGCTGAACAAGATCGCGGCGTCGACGCCGTACCGGCGCACCGGCTGCAACGTGATCTCGGTGATGAGGTCCGGCCGGCGTGCACGCGTCGAGCATGGCCACGCCGTTGCGAAGTGCTCGGTACTCCGGGAGCGCGCGCCCGGCCTGGCGCATGAACCAGACCGGCAGATACGGTGTGCGACAGCCACGAGCCGCGCGAATCAGCGCGCTCTCGGTCACGGCAGT
The DNA here is from genome assembly GCA_963824115.1 of uncultured Actinomycetota bacterium. Classification (GTDB taxonomy): domain Bacteria; phylum Actinomycetota; class Actinomycetes; order Propionibacteriales; family Nocardioidaceae; genus DASQEH01. The sequence goes on along the minus strand of CAWGOA010000007.1, from coordinate 182,542 downwards.
CGCGGCAGGCACCCGACGATCCTCGCACGACCGGGCGCCTGCCGGGATCGGCGAGTCGGTCGGGCACGATCCGTCGCCAGCGCCTAGGCTCGGGACATGGTCGCCCGAGCGGATGCCGAAGCGCCTCCCGAGGAGTTCCGGCTGGCCCTCGACCAGTTCCGCGCGGCCCGGTTGCGGCCGGAGATCTCGTGCGAGGAGATGCCTGCTCCTCAGCGCATCGCGCCGTACTCCGCCGCGATGACCGCCGACGTGACGATCGCCGGCGAGGACGTCGGCAGCGGTCGGCTCGTGCTGCTCTACGATCCGGCTGGAAACGACGCCTGGCACGCGAACTTCCGGTGCGTGGCGTACGCCCGCGCCGACATCGACCCGGACATGGTCACCGACCCACTCCTGGGTGCTGTCGGCTGGAGCTGGCTCGTGGAAGCGCTCCAGGCGAACGTGGCCGACTTCCTCGTACCCAGCGGCACCGTCACGCGGGTAGCCTCGGAGAGCTTCGGAGGCATGGACGGCGAGCCGTCGAGCGCGGAGCTCGAGATCCGGGCCTCCTGGTCGCCCGTCGGCTCGATCACGGCGCACGTCGAGGCCTGGGGAGACCTGCTCTGCACGGCTGCAGGACTGCCGCCGGTACCGGCCGGAGTCGTCGCGATGCCGAGCCGCAGGGGCCAGCGCGCTCGATGACCCAGTCGCCGGACTCGCCGGTACCCGATGTCCCGCTTCCCGATCTGCCCGACGACACTCCGGAGCTGCCGCTTCTCACTGTTCGCGACGGGCTGCCACCTGTCATCAGTGACGCGAGCGCCCTCGAGGCGGTCGTCGAGGCCTTCGGCAACGGCAACGGCCCGGTCGCCATCGACGCCGAACGAGCGTCCGGGTACCGGTACTCACAACGCGCCTACCTGTTGCAGCTTCGGCGTGAGGGCGCCGGCTCCGCGTTGATCGACCCGATACCGTTCGGTCCCGTTCCGAACACCGCCCTCGCGCCGCTCGGTGCAGCCATAGCCGAGGCCGAGTGGATCATCCACGCCGCCAGCCAGGACCTCGCCTGCATGGCCGAGCTCGGCCTGCGCCCCGTCCGGCTCTTCGACACCGAGCTCGCGGGCCGGCTGCTCAACTACCCCCGGGTGGGGTTGGCCGTGCTCGTCGAGGAGCTGCTCGGCTACCGGATGCGCAAGGAGCACTCAGCCGTCGACTGGTCGCGGCGTCCGTTGCCTGAGTCATGGCTGCAGTACGCGGCTCTCGACGTCGAGGTGCTGATCGAGCTGCGCGACGTGCTCGAGCGCCAGCTCGAGGAGGCCGGCAAGGCACAGTGGGCCGCCGAGGAGTTCCAGGCCTGGGTCATGAGGGCACAGGCGGCTCCGCGGCTCGATCCCTGGCGTCGCACCTCAGGCATCCATCGGGTCAGGGGCCGCCGTGGTCTGGCACTGGTCCGGGCGATGTGGCAGCTGCGAGACGAGCTGGCCCGTAGCCGGGACGTGACCACCAACCGGATCGTCGGTGACGCGGCGATCATCGCGGCCGCGCAGGAGCCACCGACCTCGCGCGGCGCTCTCGGCAAGCTGCCGGGCTTCGCGGGCCGGGGAAGTCAGCGCTACCTCCGCCAGTTCTACAACGCCATCGCGCAGGCGCGGGCCCTGGGCGACGTCGATCTCCCGCCGGTGTCGGTACAAAACGACGAACCGCCGCCTGCTCGGGTCTGGCGGGACAAGTACCCGGAGGCGGCCGCCCGGCTGACGGCCTGTCGCGAGACGGTCAATGCCCTGGCCGAGGAGTACAACCTGCCGCAGGAGAATCTGCTCGCGCCGTTGGCGGTGCGACGCCTGGCATGGTCGCCCCCCCGCCCGGCGACAGCCGACCTCGTCGCCGATCAGCTCGCGGAGTCGGGCGCACGGAACTGGCAGGTGAAGCTGTGCGCGGAGCCGCTGTCCACGGCCCTGCTCCCCGACGCCGAAGCAGCCACCGACGAGTGACCCCCGGCGAACAACCCTCCCCCGGGGGCCCTCGGTCACTTCGGGAGGGTGCCCGCCTTCATCGGAGTGATGTGAGCGCGTTGCTGGCCGGAGTTGTAGTGCCAGGTGTGCTTGAACTCGGCATGCAGAGTCGAGTTGCGGGCGTGCGCATCGGCCGCCGTGAGCCCGAGCCGCGCCGAACAGGCCGGCCACGCGCCCCATCCCTGCCCCTTCAGCACCTTCTCCGCGATCGTGATCTGCTCGCTGCGCGATGCCAGGTCCGCCCGGTGGGCGTACGCGCCGCCGCCGTACGCGAGCCACGTGCCCTCGCTGAACTGGACGCCACCGTAGTAGCCGTTGCCGGTGTTGATGTGCCAGTCGCCGCCCGACTCGCAGCCGGCGAGCCGGTTCCACGTCTTGTCGGTCGCGGCGTTGGCGGTCGAGACCGATCGCCGAGATCGGTACGGCGACGGCGGCTGTCGCGGCGACGACGATGGCGGCCTTGCGCAGGGACTTCGTCTGGGCGCGATGGCGCGGCTGATAGGCCATGGAACTACCTCTCCGCCGCCTGCGAAGTGAGCTGTCGGGTTCGGGCGGAAAGGTGCGCCCGGCTGGAACGCGATCGAGATCGCGACCAGCTTCACCCCGAGGCCGCGCCGACCGAGGTCGGCAGGGCCGTGTTCACGGGTCCTCCGCTCCTACCCTGACCGGTGTGCTGGTCGCTGCCGTTCGCGGCGGGTAGGACTAGGCGTACCGCTCGCGGCGCTCCCCCGATGGGGGAACTCGCCAGACGCTACGCGAGGTGCCGACAACCGGCAAGTCCTCAGCGGCATGCATCCCGGCGCCGCGTCCGGACCCCCGGCAGAGGGCGGCGTACCGCGGACTCCGCTGCGAGGATGTGTCGATGGACGTGTCGACACTCAGCGACCGAGCCTGGGAGCGCGGCCGGCTGTCAATCTCCGCACGGCTGAGGCGACTCCAGGCGAAGGCATGGATGATCGGGCAGTGCGCCGCCGCCGCCGGTATCGCCTGGTGGGTCGGCCGGATCGTCTTCGGTCACGCCCAGCCGTTCTTTGCTCCTGTCGCGGCAGTGGTCTGCCTCGGTACGTCGTACGGCCAGCGTCTGCGCCGAGTCGCCGAGGTCTCCATCGGCGTCTCGATCGGGATCGGTACCGCCGACCTGCTCACCCGTCTCGTCGGGCACGGGTCGGTGGCGATCACCGTGATCGTCGCCTGTGCGATGTCGGCAGCCGTGCTCCTCGACGCGGGCGTTCTGTTCATCAACCAAGCAGCCGTCCAGTCCATCGTCGTCACCACGATTCTGCCTCTCGACGGGGGCGCCAGCCGGATCGAGGACGCACTCATCGGCGGCGGGGTGGCGCTCGTCGCGGCTACCGTCGTACCCGGCGCGCCGCTGCGCAGGCCCCGGGAGACAGCCGCCAAGGTCACCGCGGAACTCGCCCGGCTCCTGCAGGCAGCACGAGTCAGCGCCCGTGAGGTGGACCCGGGCCAGGCCGCGGAGACGCTCAACCGGGCACGGGAGACCGAGTCGCTGCTGAACGAGCTCAGGGTGGCCGCCGACGAGGGCCTCGAGGTGGTGCGATCGTCACCGTTTCGCTGGCGCAACCGGACCCATGTGCGCTCGATCGCGGAGGTCGTCGAGCCGCTGGACCGGGCACTTCGCAACGCCCGGGTGATGATCAGGCGGATCGAGGTCAGCGCCCGCCTGCACGAGACGATGCCGCCGGACTACCTGGAGATCCTCGACTCGCTCGCAGACGCTTCCGAGACGATCGCGCAGGAGCTGGCCGTCAACCACTCGCCCGAGGCGGCTCAGCAGCGCCTGGTCGAGATAGCGGAGGCGACCGCGTACGCCTCCGAGCCTCTCACCTTGTCGGCAGCTGTCGTCTTGGGCCAGCTGAGGTCCATCAACGTCGATCTGCTCCAGCTCTCGGGCCTGAGCCACTCCGACTCGGTGAGCGTGGTACCGCCGCGGCACTAGCCCGCGGCACCTTGCGGGCCATCCAGGGCACGCGCCGAGACGTCGGTCTCGCGGGTGTGACCCGCGTCTCCCTGGTCGCTGTTGCTCCGCCGCCGCGGGCAGGGTACGTTTGGATGAAACGGAACAGTTTCGTTTCATCCATGTTACGAGGAGGCAACCGGGCGATGAACTTGCGTCGCACGGCGACAGCCATGACCAGGCCGCGGATCGAGGGCGACCGCGAGCACGAGATCTTGGATGCCACCCTCAACCTGTTGGCCACAGCAGGCTACGACCGGCTCACCCTGGACGCGGTCGCCGGCGCGGCGAAGGCGAGCAAGGCCACGCTGTACCGACGCTGGTCCTCGAAGGCAGAGCTGGTCGTCGACGCCATCGAGCGGGCCAAGGGCGCACCCCATCTCGAGGATGTCGACACGGGCAGCCTGCGCGGCGACCTCCTCGCGATGGCATGCACCAAGGGCGGCATCAACGACGCGCAGTCCCTTGCGGTCTTCGCGAGCGTCATCACCGCCCTGCACCACGACCGTGAGTTCAGCGAAGCTTTCCACGCCCGGTTCCTGCTACCCAAGGTCGCTCAGTCCCGCGCCATCTACGAGCGCGCCAAGGAGCGGGGCGACATCTCGCCGGACGTCGACCTCGACCTGCTGTCGCCCGTACTCGCGGCCATCATCTTGCACCGCTCCTTCGTTCTTCAACTGCCGGTCGACGATGAGACGGTGGAACGCATCGTCGACGAGATCGTCATCCCGGCAGCTACTCGCAGGCCACTGCACGACTTGCCCACGACGTCACCCAAAGGACACCAATGACCTCCGACCTCCAGCAGACAGGGCGGGATGAGACCGACGCGAAGGCTCGCCATCTCGGCTTTGCCCTCACCGTCATCTCGATCGCCCAGCTGATGGTGGTGCTCGACAGCACCATCGTCAACATTGCCATCCCCTACATCTCCCATGACCTCCAGTTCAGCAAGGCGAACCAGCCCTGGATCATCACCGGCTACACGCTGGCCTTCGGTGGGCTGCTGCTGCTGGGTGGGCGCCTCGGCGATCTCTTCGGCCGCCGCAAGATCTTCATGATCGGCGTCCTCCTCTTCTCGTTCGCCTCCCTCCTCGGGGGCCTGGCGCAGAACCAGGAGATGCTCCTCGGCGCACGCGGCCTGCAGGGCCTCGGTGCGGCGATCGCCAGCCCGACGGCGCTGGCCCTGATCACGACCACCTTCCCCGCGGGGAAGGAACGCAACCGGGCCTTCGCTGTCTACGCGGCGATGTCGGGAGCCGGCGCGGCCGTCGGCTTGATCCTCGGCGGCTGGCTGACCGAGTACTCGTGGCGGTGGACGCTGCTGATCAACGTCCCGATCGGCATCGCTGCCGCGGTGCTGGCGCCCATGGTGCTGGCCGAGAGTGCCCGCCGACGCATCGCGCTCGACCTTCCCGGCGCCCTCAGCGGGACCCTCGGCCTGCTCGCCCTCGTCTACGGACTGACCCGGGCTGCTGACGCGAGCCACGGCTGGGGCGATACCTGGACCGTCGCGGCGCTGTTCGCCGCTGCTGCGCTGCTCGTGGGCTTCATCGTGATCGAGACGTCGGTCCGCGAGCCGCTGCTGCCGCTTCGCATCCTCGCCGACCGCACACGCGGCGTGAGCTTCTTGGTCATGATGCTCGTACCGGCGGCGATGTTCGCCATGTTCTACTTCCTCAGCATCATCGTGCAGAACGGCATGGGCTACAGCTCGCTCAAGACCGGGTTCGCGTTCTTGCCGTTCAGCATCGGCATCGTCATCTCAGCGGGTATCGCGTCCAGCCTGATGGCCCGCGTCGACCCCAGGTGGCTGGCCGGTTTCGGCACCCTGCTCGCCGGCATCGGCCTGTTCGGCTTCTCGCGGCTGCCCTACACCGACACCGTCGCCAACTTGGGTGTGCACGCGTCGTACGTGACCGACCTGTTGCCGTGGATCGTCGTGATGTCTGTGGGCATGGGATTCGTCTTCGTCCCGCTCACCCTGACAGCTGTGCACGGCGTCGACAGTGACGACTCCGGGATCGGCTCGGGCGTCCTGAACGCCATGCAGCAGGTCGGCGGATCGCTCGGGCTCGCCACGCTCAGTACCGTCGCCGTCCACGCGACGACATCCAAGGCGACCGAGATCGCCACGAGCGCCGAGGCGGCGATCCATCAAGCCGGCATCGGACAGTCCGCCGGTCAGCAGCAGGCGTTCCACCAGTCGATCGCCAATGTCGCCTTCACGTATGGATCGACTCACGCATTCGTGGTGGGGGCCTGCATGATCTGGGCAGGCTCGATCATCGCCTTCTTGTTCATGCATGTAAGCCACGAGGAGATCAACGACGTCGAGGCGCCCGAAGCTGTGGCGGTCGGCTGAGCCTACGACAACGGCCCCGGTCTGCATCCGTCATCGGAAGCGGCCGGGGTCCTCGTCTTGCTCGGCGGTCTGGAGGCAGGGTGGTTACGAGGACGTGTCCGCGTCCTTCGCCCAGAAGAAGCAGTACACGCCGAAGCAGCCGATGCCGACGGCGATCACGGCCAGTAGCCACGGCCCGAAAGGCTGAGTGATCAGCGTGTGCAGTGCGGCGTCGAGTCCGCCCGCCTTCTTGGGATCGAACGTCACGGCAGCCCAGATGAACAAGACACCCACGATGGCGAGGGCGACCCCTTTCGCCGTGTACCCGGCCTGGCCCAGCCGGACGACCGCAGAGCCGGTCGAACCCGACGTCGCCTGCGGTTGCAGGTCCTTCTCGAACGACTTCCGCACCGCCTTGGAGATGAGGTAGCCACCGATCGCGACGATGCCGGCGCCCACCAGCCCGACGATGAGCTGACCGAGCGGCCACTTCATCACCTTCGCGGTGAAGCTGTCGCTGTTGGACGACGACGAGGCCCCGACGGCTGTCTTGACGGCGGTCGCCGCCAGCACGAGGTAGACCACGACCTTGCCGGCCGATCCGAGTCGCTTGAACGTGCGCTTGGCGCCGTCGTGCTTGTGGTGTCCCCACACAGCGTCGAAGGACTGCCAGACGGCGAGCGCCAAGAAGCCCAGCGCGACGATCCACAGCAGCGGCTTGCCGAATGACTGCTGAGCCAGCTGGCGCATGGCTCCTCGCTGGTTCGCCGCCCCCGAGCTGTGCCCGAACGCGAGCTGGAGCGCCAGCCAGGCGATCAGCAGGTGGACGACCCCATAGGAGGCCAGGCCGATCCTGACTGCCCTTTCGAACCACTCGCTGTTGTCGATCCGGCTGGCGGTGCTTCGTGCATTGCTCACGTCGGTCCTCCTCGCAGACTCAGACGGACTCTACCTATGCCGGCCGGAATTGTCGCAGTGGCGAGGTATCGTCACAGATCGCGCAAGGCGCGGTCGACGCGCTGAACCGAAATCGGCCTGGGCGTCTTGAGGTGCTGTGCCCACAGGCTGACGCGCAGCTCCTCCAGCATCCACCGGATGTCGCGAAGTGCTGCGCTCGGCAGCGCGTACGGGGGCAGACTTTCGACGGCGCTTCGGTAAGCCGCCTGCACACCCGCCATCGAGCCCATCAGCACGGCGTCGCGCCGCGGGTCGGCGGCGAGCTTGTCGAGCCGTTCCGCCATCGCCGCGAGGTAGCGGCGGTAATGCTGGAGCGCGTCACGTCCGGCGTCGGCGACGAAGCCGGGACGGACCAGGCCCGCCCATTGGCTCTTCATGTCGGTCAGCGCAGGCAGCACGGCCAGCTCGGCTCGGCCGGAGAGACGGCGGTCGACCTGGTACGCCTCGACGAGGATCCCGTGAACGAGATCCACGATCGCGGCCACGAGCGCGGGTGCAGCCGCGGCCACCCGCTCCCGCAGCTGCGCGAACCCGCTCTCGTCCCACGGCGCACCTCCCGACTCCTGGACGATGACATCGATAGCCGCCGCGTGGCAGTCCTCGAGGAGGGCGGGGACGCTGCCGTGGGGGTTCAGCCCGAGTGCCAGCTTCTGTGCGTTGTCCAGAGACTTCACGATCGCCGACCCGGGAGACGGTACCGACAACATCAGCAGCCGCCGCACGCCCAGGCGCATGGCGTCGGTCTGCTCTGAGTGGGTGCCCAGGACCTTGATGGCCACGCTGGCTCCCTGGTCGACCAGGGCGGGGTACCCGGTGACCTCGTGCCCGGCCCGCGTCTGGGTGAACACCTGAGGAAGCGTCCGGAAGTCCCATGTCTTCAGTCCCGCTCGCTCGAGCGAGGCACCCGCGCTCGAGATCTCCGCCCCCGCAACGGACCGTAGGTCGTCCTTCAGCGCGTCGAGGTCCTTGCCCTGGCCGAGCATGTCCCCGCTGAGGGAGTGCACCCGGAACGTTGGCAGAAGGTGGCTCGGTACCTTGTCAAGCGACCAGTCGTCGCGTTGTACGACAACGCCCGTCATACGGCGCAGGTACCGTTCGAGCGACGCCAGCAAGGGCTCCTCGCCCGGCGTCGTCGCGGCCAAGAAGGCACGGGCGTGGCTAGGAGCCGGCACGAAGTTGACCCGCAAACGCTTGGGGAGCGAGCGAAACAGAGCGACCACCAGTTCCTCGCGCAGCCCGGGCACCGGCCACGAGAAGTCGGCTTGCTGCAGGCGGTTGAGACTGGTGACGGGAATATCGACCGTGACCCCGTCGGTGTCTGCACCCGGGTTGAACTCGTACACCAGCGGCAGCTCAGCGTCGCCATGACGCCAGGCGTCGGGGAAGTCCGCCTCCGACACCTGCGCGGCCGCGTCACGCACGACCATGTCCAGGGAGAAGGTCAACAGCTCCGGATCGGTCCGGCGCCGCGCTTTCCACCACGAGTCGAAGTGCGCGGTCGACACGACGTCCTTCCCCACCCGCGAGTCGTAGAAGTCGAACAGCGTCTGGTCGTCCACCACGATGTCGCGCCGGCGGGCCCGCTGCTCCAGCTCCGCCGCCTCCTCGAGGATGGCCTGGTTGTGGCGAAAGAACCTGTGGGTGGTCCGCCACTCTCCCTGCACGACGGCATGCCGGATGAAGAGCTCTCGCGCGACCTCGGGATCGACCCGGCCGTAGTTCACGAGCCGATCGGTGACGATCGGGACGCCGTAGAGGGTCACCTTCTCGTACGCCATCACGGCGCCCCGCTTGCTCGACCAGTGCGGCTCGCTGTACGACCGCTTGACCAGGTGGGCAGCGATCGTCTCCGCCCACTCTGGCTCGAACGCGGCGTTCACCCGGCCCCAGAGCCGGCTCGTCTCGACCAGCTCGGCGGACATCACGAAGTCCGGCTGCTTCCTGGCCAGCGCGGAGCCCGGAAAGATGGCGAAGCGGGTCCCGCGCGCGCCGAGATAGTCGCGCTTGTCCGGGTCCTTCATGCCGATGTGGGACAACAGCCCGGCCAGCAGCGAGCGGTGGACCGCCTCGGCCGGCGCCGGAGTCTTGCCGAGCCGGAAGCCGAGCTGCTTGCACACCTGACGCAACTGGGCGTCCAGGTCCTGCCATTCGCGGATTCGCAGATAATTGAGGAAGTCGGACCTGCACAGCCGACGGAAGGCACTCGACGACAGCTCGGTCTGCTGCTCCGCGATGTACGACCAGAGGTTCAGCAGTCCGGCGAAGTCGGAGGTCTCGTCCCTGAAGCGCCGGTGCCTGGCGTCGGCCTGTTCCTGGAGCTCAGCCGGGCGCTCGCGCGGATCCTGTATCGACAGCCCGGCCGTGACCGTGACCACCTGGCGAAGGCAACCGTTGCGGTCGGCCTCGACGATCATCCGGGCCAACCGCGGGTCGACGGGGAGCTGGGCGAGCTTGCGCCCCATCGAAGTCAGCCGCGGCTGCCGTGGGTGGGTGATGGCGCCGATCTCCTCCAGCAGCTGGATGCCTGCCTGCACGCTGCGGGTGTCCGGCGGCTGCATGAAGGGGAAGCGGGCGATGTCGCCGAGCCCGAGCGCCGTCATCTGCAAGATCACGGAGGCGAGGTTGGTCCGGAGGATCTCCGGGTCCGTGTACTCGGGTCTGGCGTCGAAGTCCTCCTCGGCATACAGCCGGATGCAGATGCCGTCGGCGACCCGACCGCAACGGCCCTTGCGCTGGTTGGCACTGGCCTGCGAGATCGGCTCGATCGGCAGCCGTTGAACCTTCGTACGCGCGCTGAACCGGGAGATCCGCGCGAGTCCGGTGTCCACGACGTACCGGACCCCCGGAACCGTCAGGGACGTCTCGGCGACATTCGTGGCGAGGACTACTCGGCGTTTGTCATGGGGCGCGAACACCTTGTGCTGTTCGGCCGAGGAGAGCCGCGAGTACAGGGGCAACACGTCGTAGGCCTCGGTGGGCCGGACTGGCCGGAGCCTCTTGAGGGCGTCGGCGGCGTCTCGGATCTCGCGCTCACCCGACAAGAAGACCAAGATGTCGCCGGGGCCTTCCCTCGACAGCTCACGGACCGCATCGGTGATGCCCTGTGTCTGATCGTCCTTCAGCTCGCGGTACCTCACCTCGACCGGGTACGTCCGCCCCGACACCTCGATGACCGGCGCATCGCCGAAGTGTGCGGAGAACCGCCCCGGGTCGATGGTCGCGGACGTGATGATGACCTTGAGGTCGGGCCGCTGTGGGAGAAGCTGCTTCAGATAGCCCAAGATGAAGTCGATGTTGAGGCTGCGCTCGTGTGCCTCGTCGATGATGATCGTGTCGTAGGCGCGCAGGTCGCGGTCGCCTTGGATCTCCGCCAGCAAGATCCCGTCGGTCATCACCTTGACGATCGTCTGCCGGCTCGACCTGTCCGTGAACCGGATCTTGTAGCCGACGACGTCGCCCAGCTCGGTCTCGAGCTCTTCGGCGATCCGCTCGGCCACGGTACGTGCGGCGATCCGCCGAGGCTGGGTGTGGCCGATGACCGCGCCGCCAACCCCCCGGCCAAGCTCGAGGCAGATCTTCGGCAGCTGGGTCGTCTTGCCGCTTCCGGTCTCGCCAGCCACGATGACGACCTGGTGCTCGCGGATGGCGGCCGCGATGTCGTCCTTGCGCTGGCTGACCGGGAGGTTGCCGGGGTACGTGATCGCCGCCGGCAGGGTCGTGGTCATTTGCCGTCAAGTGTAGGGAGGCGCCCCTGACGACGGCGGCCCATTTATCGACGTACCCCTCACGCCACCTGCCGCGCCGAGACGTCACTACGCGGCCGACACGCCGGCAGAACCGGGCCGTTTGTGACGTGTCGCGGGCTACCAGGAGTCGCGGCGCTGCCGGGCCTTGGACCGCAGGTCGTCGGCGGCCTGCAGTGCCCGGCGGCGCCTCGACGCCGCGGCTCGCAGTGCCCGGTACTGGTCGGGGGTCATCTTCTTACTCAAGTCGACGTGTGCGACCAGGTCGCTCAAGACACCGGGAGGCGAGGGGTAGCTGGCTACCGGGGTACCACCGCTGAACACCACCCAGTGCGGCTCGCCATCGAGGAAGGCCTTGACGATGGCGCCTTCGACGACCGTGTCGGCATGCCTGAGGGCCGTGCGGCGGGCGCTCGACATCGCTACCAGGCGCTGAGCCGCCGCGGTCGCCGGCTTTCCCGCGTGCTTCCACAGCAACTGAGCCTGCGGTCCGTACCGGATCAGCCGCGAACCTATCGGCCGTATCCAGCTCGCTGACCACTCCCGGCGCCCCACCCGACACATGGTAGGGGGAAGAGCCCCAGGTCAGGTGGAGCTGGGTATCGACGTCATCGCCTCACGGGCGACTCATGAGTACTGGTCCACCAGTGCCTCACAGAACGCGGGCAGGTCGTCGGGCTTGCGGCTGGTGATCAGGTTGCCGTCAACGACGAGCTGCTCGTCCACCCAGGTCGCACCGGCGTTCTCAAGGTCCGTGTGCAGGCTCGGCCACGACGTCAGCCTCCGGCCGCGCACGACATCGGCCTCGACGAGCGTCCACGACGCGTGGCAGATCGCGGCGACAGGCTTGTCCTCGTCGAAGAACGCCTTGATGAACCCGACTGCGTCGCTGTCCATGCGCAGCGCGTCGGGGTTGGCCACCCCGCCGGGGAGCACGAGGCCGTCGTAGTCCTGAGCGGTCGCGTCAGCGAACGTCGCATCCACATCGAAGGTGTCGGCCTTGTCGAGGTGGTTGAAGGCCTGCACGGAACCCTTCTCCGTCGACACGAGCTGGGGCGTTCCACCCGCGTCCTGGACGGCCTTCCAGGGCTCGGTCAGCTCCACCTGCTCGATACCCTCGGGGGCAACGGCGAAGGCGATCTTCTTGCCATTCAGCTCTCCACTCACGAGTCTCAACCTCCTCGAATCCACGGTTATTGCGGTATGCCCTCATGGCTGTACCCAACCGCGGGTGGGCTACCCGCCGCGCGAGGATTCTTCTCGTTGTCGAAGAGGCGCCTTAGGATAGGCGCCTCCTCGGGGAAGCAGGTGTACGACGTGCGGGTTCCCGCCACGGTCCGGGTCTTGGTCGGCGCCGTCTGCTGCGCGACGTTCCTCGCGACGATCGACGCCGGGCCGACCGGCTCGGCAGTCGGCGCAATGGCGGACCAAGCCCGGGTTCAGCCCGGCGTCGAGGCAGCTCCGACAGCGGTGGGGCGATGGTCGGTGCTGCCAACCGGCCCGAGCTCCTACCGGCTCACCTGGGCGCCGCCTCACCCGCTCGAGGTGAACGACAGCCGTCCCGAGATCGCAGGCCCCGGGGTTGTGCCGGCGTCCACGGTGGTCGACCGCACGGGTCGGCACGTCTCTGTGACCGTCCACGCTTCCTCGTTCCCGGATGTCGCCAAGTACGACGTCACCGTCGGCGCCCGGGTGCTCGACGAGCCAGCGCCCGTCGCGCAGCCTTCGGCGAAGGCTGTCGAGCGGCCACCCACCACGCAGCTGGCGGACGATCCCGGCGTCCCTGGTCCGTTCAGCGTGGTCTCGTCGGACTATCGTCTGCCGGGCGTGAAGCTGCCCGGTCTGCCCGCCAAGGTGGAGATGCTCGGCCATGTGGTCCGCCCAGTGCGGAGAAACCCCTCCGACCCGCTTGTGCTCTTCCTGCACGGCCGCCACGACAGCTGTTACCAGACCGGCCATGTCCCGGCAGGTCCCCAGCCCGAGTGGCCGTGTGGCCAAGGCGAGAGTCCCGTGCCGAGCTACCTCGGGTACGTCTATGCGCAGCGCCTGCTCGCGAGCCAGGGGTACGTGACCGTCTCGATCTCGGCCGACGGCATCAACGCGCAGGACTACCGGCTGGCCGACGGTGGTGCCGCTGACCGGGCACTCCTGGTGCGCCGGCACCTTGCCGTGTGGGCGCGCTGGGCGCAGAGCGGCCGGTACGCCGTGGACATGTCGCACGTGGTCCTCGTCGGGCACAGCCGCGGCGGCGAAGGCGTCGATCGAGCCTCGATCACCACGCCACTGACGGCGCCCTACACCATCAGTGGCCAGGTGCTCATCGCCCCCACCGACTTCGGCTACCAGACGGCGGCTTACATCCCCACTGTCACGATGCTCCCCTACTGCGACGGTGACGTCAGCGACCTCGAGGGCCAGCAGTACACCGACATCGCCCGAGACGCCGCACCCCACGACACAGCGCTGCATAGCTCGGTCCTCATCATGGGAGCGGACCACAACTTCTTCAACACCCAATGGACACCTGGCATCTCGGCGGCACCGTCGTCCGACGACTGGGGCGGTCCTGCTCACAAGACCTGCGGAGCGAAGACCGCCGCCCGGCTGACCGCGGCCCAGCAGCGTGCGGTCGGGCGAACCAACATCGCGGGTGCTGTCCACCTGTTCGCCAAGGGCGACGCCGGGGTCCTGCCGATGTACGACGGCAGTGCGGTCAGCGTCGCATCGGCCGGTTCGGCCGACGTCCGTTCCGAGGCCGTCGGAGGTGGCCGTGTCCTCCGTCGGCCCGGACTCGGCGCCCTGCCATCGCCGTCGCCGACGGCCACGACCTCGATCTGCAGCGGGAAGGCAGGGCAGGTGGGTTCGAGCGCGTGTGGCGCAGGCATCGACCCCGTGCGTACTCCGCACTGGGTAGGGGGCTTTCCGCCTGGCATACCCACGCGTCCGGCCTTCCAGATGGCGTGGACAAGCACCGGCCAGGCCGGCGGTCTGGTCTTCCGTTCACCTCTCGACCTGAGTCACGCGACCAGTCTCGACCTGAGGACGATCGTCGACCCGCGCGTCGGAGACGTAAGCCTCGCGGTGCGGCTGCACGACGCCCAGGGCCAGACGCTGGTGACACCGGTGAACTCCGGCGACCTCCCGGCGCTGCCCACCGGCGACTACTCGCTGGGCAAACAATGGGCGCAGACGCTCCGCGTGCCACTGTCGGGCATCCCGGTGGACCGCCGAGATGCCGTCACGCGTGTGGACCTCGTCGCCCGCAACGACACAGGACGGGTCTGGGTCCTCGACCTGGCAGCCGTGCCCGCGGCGCTGCCGGCCGTGCCGCACGTCCGGCTTCCGGTCGTCGACCTCCACACGGCGGAGAAGGTCGAGGGCAACGGACCGGCGGCGAGCAGCATTGCGGTGCCCTACACAGTGAGTGGCGACCTCCCTTCACCAGGGCGGCTGACCGTCCTCGCCACGGACGCGTCGACCGGCGAGACGCTGCCGGCGATGAGCTTGGTCATCCCTGCGCACTCGTCCGGCGGGACGATCGACGTCCCGTACCAGCCCAACCGGCTCGACGACATCGACATACGCACCATCATCGTGGCCGCATACGCCACACGAGGGGTGATGACGGGGTCATACCTCGGGAAGGGCCGGATCCTCGACGACGACCCCACACCCAGCCTGGTGGCGATACCCATACGCCCGAAGGTGCAGGAGGGGGCTCCAGCTCGCTGGAGGCTCACGCTCTCCAAGCCTGTCGACTACTACCTGTTCGTGCGCGCGAACCCGGTGAGGGGTCACGGTACCCGCCCGCGCTTCACGGTGGGCGACCTTCCCAAGAGGCTGCGCCGGGACTCCTTCCGTCCCGTACCGCCGCTGGCCACACCCTTGTGGAAGACGGACTTCACGACGTTCGCGTCGATCCTGCCGGGCAGTGCGACGGGACGCCTGACGCTTCCGACGTTGGCGCGCGCGCCACTCAATGGCGATCGCACGATCACGATGCGCTTCCACACACCGGGCCACACCCTCACCGGCCCGGTAGCAGCCGCGACGGTCGTCGTTCGCGACCAGCCGCACTAGCGAGGGCCGGCGTCTAACGACTCAAGCGATCGAGTCTCAAGCGGTGATAGCCACGTGTGGGTCGGATCTTTGGGGTTCTAGGTCACTGGCTGGATCCGGTATGCGCGCCTGGCGTTGTCGGCGCCGATCATGGCCGCGACGCGGTCGGCGTCGGCCGGCTCGATCTCTCCTGCGTCCACGAGGCTCTCAAGCTCTGCTGAGAGGCCGCGGCGGAAAAGTCCCGCACCCAGGAAGTACAGCTCCGGCAACCCGAAGGCGTCCGACGCGTACAGCATCTTCGCGAACGGTACGAGCTCCAAAGACTCGCTGATGATGCGGCGAGACAGCGCTCCGGTGTTGTGGACGGCCAGGCTGACGTCCATGAAGACGTGCTCGAAGACCTGCGCCAGGTAGCCGGCGCGGCGGTGGAACGGGTAATTGTGCAGGAGCAGGATGGGCACGCCCCTGTCCTGGGTGGCCCTAAGGAACGGGGTCAGGCGCAGCGGGTCGCAGTCGAGCATGTCGACGTCGCTGTCGCCGTAGCCGACATGGAACTGCACTGGGATGCCCAGCTCGACAGCGGTCCAGGCGAGCCATCCGTTCACCACGGGATGGGCGATCCGGAACCCTCGATCGGCTTGGGGTTCCACCGTGTGCAGGGCCGACACCAGTGCATCCTGGCTCGGCTTCGCGGCGGGGAGGTCGAGCCCGACCCGGTACGCGGCGATGCTCTTGGCCGCGACGGCCGTCGAGGACTCGAGGGCCGCAACGACACGTTCGGCGAAGTCTGCCGCTGGGACACCGTCGGTGAGCAACGCCTGGCCGACCGCCTCGAGTCGGACCACCTCGTGACTCACGGCACCGCACAACGCCGCCAGCTCGGCCGGGGAACAGATCGGCTCGGGCTCGAACCCCGTGTCGACGATGAAGTCGCTGATGCCCGACGCGGCCAGCAGCCGACGGCTCACCTCATCGCTGCCGAGCTCCCGACGGTGACTCAGGTACTCGTCTGGAGGGGCCATGGGGTCGAGGTCGAGTACGGGAGCGCACCAGCGGCGAACGGCGAGCCCCAGCATCGAGTCGAAGAAGGTCGTGCCGAGCGGCCCGGGTCTGCCGCCCTCGTTGAGCAGCGACTCGAACCCGGCCCGGTCGAGCTCACGCCTGACCAGGCCGTGACAGTGGTGGTCGACGAGCGGACCGGTCACGAAGCGCGGCCCGCCGACAGGGTCGCCGTTCATCGAAGCGCGTCGGCGTTCTCGTCGGCACCGGCGAGACCGCGGCTCAGCCGGCGGGCCAGGTCCGGCACCACGAGGACGACGATGGTGACAAGGAGCACCCAGCCGAATGCGACGGCGGGCAGCCAGCGGCCGGGGTTGCCAGTCGGGTACGGGATGAGGTTGCGGTAGATGGTGTACCCCAGCATCAGCAGCGCCAGGATCGGGATCACCACCTGCCACTGCGGAACTCTGAGCAACTTGTCGACGAAGACGAGCTTGATGCAGCCGAGCGTCGCCAGGACATAGGCCACCAGCAGGATCAGGGTGCCGATGGTTCCGCTCCACAGGAACGTATCGATGGGCTCGGCGGAGAACGCTACGGCGCAGACCAGCCCGATCGCCGCGATGACCATGGTGACGAGGAAGGTCGCAGCGGCGGGAGTGCCCGCCGATCCGGTGTCCTTCCTAGCGGGGACACCTGCGAAAGGTCGCGAGTGATAGCGAACAGTAGTCGTGCCGCGCCGACCACGCACGCGAGGCAGCAGGCGAAGGCACTGACGGCGGCGCCGAGCGTGATGACGTCCCCGACCCAGTTACCGACGTACGACCTGCCGAGATCACCCATCAGCGCGGGCGAGCCGATGAACTTCGTGACACCCTTCTTGTCGGTGCCGAACGCCATCATCTCAATTGCGGTCACGACGGTGAAGTAGATGCCGCCGAAGATCGCGGTGCCCAGGATCGCCCGCGGGATATCACGACGGGGGTTGTGCGCCTCCTCGCCGAGCGTCGCGGCCGCCTCGAAGCCGGCGAACGACAGCAGGCCGAAAATGATGCCGAGGAACAGGTCCGAGCTGTGGGTACCGGGCTCGACCTTGAAGACGTCGAGAGTGAACTGCGCGTTGCCGGGCGCGTCGCCGGCGAGCATCTTCACCAGCACTACACCAGCCACGATGACGATGAGGGTGACGGTGATGCCCTCGGCGATACAGCAGGAGTGAGGTCGAGCCGCGAGCCGGGAGTGTCGCCAGCAGCAACGCCAAGAGGAGCGCGAGGCCGCCGACGAGGAACCCCGACCCCGCGGGCGGCTTGTTCCAGACCCCGATCTCATCCAGGAAGGCGGACCCGAATATCCCGGCCGCGGACGACGTGACGAGGCCGTAGAAGATGTACGTTGCCATCAGCCCCAGCCCCGCCACCGCGCCCGCGTAAGGGCCGAGAGTCGCTCCGGCGAAAGCGTAGACCGAGCCTGCGTGCTGGTAGTACTGGCAGAGCCGGACGAAGACGTACGCGATCAGCAGCACGGCGACCGCGGCCAGGAAGAACGCCAATGGCGTCGCGCGGCCGATGAGCGTCGCCGTTCCCTGTGGGTTGATGTTGGCGGCCATGCTCGGCGCCATAAGCGCGACGGAGATGCCCACCGCCTGCCACACAGAGAGGCTGCGTCGCAGTCCGGTCCGGCCTTGGGTCGACGTGGTCATAGCGTGCTCTCCCACCCGGCGGTATCGAGGCGCCGTTCTCGAACGGGACGGTTGACGTTGCGAGTGTGGTGGGGACAAGTAGCGTTTGTCCAGACCGCGTCTCGGTCAGCAAACCCGCGGGGGCTCATGGAACTCGGAGAAGAAAGGTGTCGCCGTGGACACGACCGAACGCGAGGCCCGTGCGGCCGACGCACGCCGCATGCAGGCCGTCCTCGAGGAGCAGGGAATCGTCGGCGTCGCGACGACGTTCGTCGACAACTCAGGCATCACGCGGGTCAAGGCGGTGCCTCTCGACCGTCTCCCCAACCTTGCGGCTTGGGGGGTCGGGATATCGACCAGCTTCGACCGCTTCCGGCTCGACGACTGGATCGTCGGGCCGGTGGACGGCTCCGCGCCGGTAGGTGACCTGCGCATCATGCCCGATGTGCGCCGGCTCGTCGCGCTGGCCGGCCAGCCCGGGTGGGCCTGGGCACCGGGCGACCGGTACGACCAGTCCGGCGAGCCGCATCCTCAGTGCAGCAGGCTGCTGCTGCGGCGGTCGACGGACGCGCTCGCGGCGCAGGGCATCGGCGTGAAGGCCACGTTCGAGATCGAGTGGGTCGTGTCGCAGGGGCCCGGGGACGACTTCGTACCGGCCGTCTCCGGGCCTGGCTACGGCATGTCCCGGCTGGTGGGTCTTTCGGACTACTGCCGAGACGTCGTGGCGGCGTTGGTGGCGGAGGGCGTGAGCGTGGAGCAGTTCCACCCCGAGTACGCGCCCAGTCAGTTCGAAGTGTCGGTCGCCGCCGAGGACCCGATCTGCGCAGCCGACACCTCGGTACTGGTCCGTTCGACGGTGCGTGCGGTCGGGGCTTCATACGGGCTGCGCACCTCCTACTCCCCCAAGGTCGCCGTGCCCGGCGTGGGGAACGGCGGGCACATCCACGTGAGCCTTTGGCGCGACGGCAGGAACCTGATGGCCGAGGGTGACGCCGCGTTCGGCCTGAGCTCTGAAGGAGAGTCATTCAGCGCCGGGGTACTGCGAGCGGCTGCCGGCTCTGCTCGCGATCGGCGCGCCCAGCCCGGTGAGCTACCTGCGCCTGCTGCCGTCGCACTGGGCCGGTGTGTACGCGTGCTGGGGCTTGGAGAACCGCGAGGCAGCGATGCGGATGGTCACCGGTTCCAGCGGCAGCGGACCGTGGGCGGCCAACATGGAGGTGAAGTGCTTCGACCTGCTCGCGAACCCGTACCTGCTGCTGGCCGGCATCCTCGCGGCCGGGTCGGCCGGCATCACGGAATGCGCCAAGCTTCCCGCACCGGTCGACGTCGACCCGGCGGCGCTCGACGATGCGGTCCTGGCCGAGCGTGGGATCAGGCGCCTGCCCACGTCGCTCGCTGAGTCGTTAGACGCGTTCGAGGCCGACGACGCGCTTCCGGCGGCGTTCGGTCAGGCTCTGACCGAGTCGATAGTGGCCCTGCGCCGGAGCGAGCTGGCGCTCTTCGAGGGCGCCGACGAGGTCGAGCTCGCCGCGGCCACCCGGTGGCTGCACTAGGCTGCGGATGCTCCACTGGCTCTGAAAGAACGAGGTGAGCGTCGTGTCGGTCGGCGGCTGCGCATGACCGGCGGGATCCACGACGAGCATCGCGCCGAGGTTCGCATCCCGATGGACGACGGCGTCGAGCTGGCGGCGACGCTGTACCTGCCCGACGTCGATCTCGGGCCGCAGCCCTGCATTCTCGAGGCGCTTCCGTACCGCAAGGACGACCTCACGTCGTCGTACCGCCCCGACTACGTGAGGCTGCGGGACGAGTACGCCTACGCGGTCTGCCGGCTCGACCTGCGCGGTACCGGCTCGTCCGGAGGCGACGCGACCGACGAGTACCCGGTCCGCGAGCAGCAGGACCTGGCGGCCGTGCTGTCCTGGCTCGCCGGTCAACCGTGGTGCGACGGCAGCCTCGGGATGTACGGGACGTCGTACTCGGGCTTCAACTCGCTTCAGATGGCGTGCGAGCGCCCGCCCGAGCTGAAGGCGATCATCGCGATCTTCGCGACCGACGACCGCTACACCGACGACGTCCACTACCGCGGCGGTGCACTGAAGTTCGTCGACCTGGTGGACTACAACCACTACGTCACCGCGATGAACGCGCTGCCCCCCGTCCCAGCCGTGTGGGGTCCGCATTGGCGCGACGAGTGGCGTCGCCGGGTGGAAACGTGCGAGCCGTGGCTGCTGACCTGGATGCGCGAGCAGCGCGACGGGCCGTACTGGCGGCATGGCTCGGTGCGGCCCGACTACGCCCGCATCGACTGTCCGACCATGATCGTTGCCGGCTGGGCCGACGGCTACCGCAACAGCACGTTCCGGCTGGTCGAGGCGCTGGGCGGCAACGGCGTTCCCCACCGGTTGCTGGCCGGCCCCTGGGCGCACGCCGCGACCGACTCCTCGCGGCCGGGTCCGCGCATCGACCTGGTACCGGAGATGGTCGCGTGGTGGGACCGCTGGCTGCGCGGCGACGTCGGGCCTCTACGCAAGAGCGCGAGTCTCTGGCGGCCCCGAGCTCGATGCTCTTCGTCAGGTCGTCGACACGGCCGCAGCCTGACCTCGACGCGAGCAACGGTGAGTGGATCACCGAGCAGTGGCCCACTCCGCGTTCCAGCATCGAGGTACGGGACCTGGATCACCGGGAGCCGTACCCGGTCCGCCCGGCAGTCGGTACCGACGCCTGGATCGACTGCGCCGGCCATCTTCCGTGGGGGCAGAGCCTCGACCAGCGTTTCGACGACGCCGCGTCGCTGACGTGGGAGTGGCCCGGCGAGGAGCTGGTCATCGTGGGCCAGCCCATCGTGCGGCTGCGGCTGAGCGCGACCGCTCCCGTCGCGTACTGCTCGGTCAAGCTCTGTGACGTCTTCAGCGACGAGACGTCAGCGCTCGTCTGCCGCGGGTCTATCAACCTCACGCATCGAGACAGCCACACCGACCCGAGCGCGCTGGTACCAGGGGAGGTCTATGAGGTGGAAGTGGAGCTCGACGCCTGCGCGTACCGCTTCGATGCCGGCCACCGGGTACGGCTGTCGCATGCGCCGGCTCCGACTGGCCCAACACGGCTGCGCCACCCGAGCCGGTCGTGCTGACGGTGCTGGGGGGCACGTTGAGCCTGCCCCGATGGACGGGGCCCTCGCCGTACCCACCGCCCGACCTGCGCCCCGGTGATGCCACCGGCGCCGACGACGGTGCGGGCGTCACCTGGCGGGTCGAGCGCGACGTGCTCACCCGGCGGACGAGCTGTGCCGTCGACCACGGCTCGACGTACTCGGCGCCCTACGACTCCACGGTGACCGAGCACTACAGCGGTACGGTCACGGTCGACGAGCAGACGTTCGACCAGTCGGCGAACGCGCTGACGGAGTTCACCATCTGCTGGCCGGAGGCGACGGTCTCGGCCAGCGCCACGCTGGAGCTCGTCGCCACCCGGGACTCCTACGAAGTCACGATCGCGCTCACCGCGAAGGAGGGCGAGGAGCTGGTCGCGGAGCGCCGCTGGCACGAGACGCTACCGCCGCGACCTCGCCTGACCCCGCGCGCGGACGCCTGCTACCCTCTCGGCCGGAGTTGCTCACCCTCTCGACGTCAGAGGGGTGCCAGTTCGTGAGGCGACCGGCCGAGGTACGCGCGAGCGACCATCGTGACGAAATGGTGCACCGCGTCCTCGCTCGGGGAGAAGATCCCGGGCTTGAAGTGCGGGGACGACAGCCCCCGCTGGACGGACTCGCAGGCCTTCCAGTCCTGACGGTTCGTGATGTCCCAGAACTCCACGGCATACGACGGATCGAGCTCACGGCCGTCGCCAGGCGCGGGGAAGTACCACGAGCACTCCACCCAGGTGCGGTCGGGAGCAAGCGGCACCATCCGGTGCGCCATGACGTAGTCCGGATGCGCGGAGATCAGCAGGTTGGGGAACAGGCCGAGGTACTCCACAGCCGTCGGGTCCACACCCTCGATCGGCACCCCCTGCGACTCGCCAGTGATCGACATCGTCTGCATGCCGTCTCGCAGCACCATCGAGCCGCCGACCCATGCGCCCGGCATGACGTAGTTCTCGCCGGACGACGGCGGTGTCACCTGGCACAGCTCCGGGTGGATCAGCGGGCAGTGGTAGCACTCGTGGTAGTTCTCCGTGATCACCTTCCAGTTCGCGGCGACCTCGTACGAGTGCCGCTCTCCGAGCACCATCTCGCCCGCCCCGTACGGCGCGACGAGCCGGTCCAGGTCGCCGAGGTACGAGGAGAAGTCGACAGCTGTCCCGTCGTCGAGCGACGTGGCGGCGTGGACGAACACCCAGCCCTGCCAGCGCTCCACGGGCAGCCGGACCAGTGCGTAGTCACTCTCGTCGAACCCAGGCACCTCCCGGTATCCCGGAGCTGTCCGAAGCGCCCCCTCGAGGTCGTAGGTCCACGCGTGGTAGGGACAGACGATCGAACGCTTGGTCGTGCCCTCCCCGTCACCCAGCAGCTCGTGGGCACGGTGTCGGCACGTGTTGGCGAACGCCCGGATGTCGTCCCCCGTCCAGGTGAGCACCACCGGTACGTCGCCGACGACCATCGACCGCTGGGTCAGCTGGCCTCCGGCCGCCGCGGTGTCGGCGCCCGTACGCAGGTCCTCCTCGCGTCCGACGCAGGTCCAGGTGCCGGCGAAGAGGTAGCGCTGCTCCCACGAGAACACCTGAGGGCTGGTGTAAGCGGCCGCCGGGAGCATCCGCGACCGCCCGAACGGCTGCAGGGCGGCCTCGAGGGCTCCGGTCTCCCGCTCGCCGGGGTCGAGCCAGGCGGTGGGCAGCTGAGGTCCGGCGGGCCAGGTCTGGTCGAGGTCGATCAATTCGTTCGTCATCGTGGTGTCTCCCGATAGGGTCGTGCGCCATGGTGCGTCAGAAGGTCGAGGTACGCCGCGAGGCGATCCTCAGGGCCACCATCGAGCAGATCGAGCTCCGCGGGATGGCGACTGTCCGGGTGGCCGACGTCGCGACAGCGCTCGGCGTGAGCTCCGGACTGGTGTTCTACCATTTCGATACCAAGAACGCGCTCCTCGTCGAGGCGCTCGAGTATGCGGTCGACCGCGATCTGCACCGCCTCGACCGAGCCCTTTCGCGCAGCCTGGCAGCGACCGACCCGGCTCAAGCGGGTGCTGTCGTCCTACGGCCCCACCGGAAGCGCGCCGAGCTGGACCTTGTGGATCGACGCGTGGGCGACCGCGCTGCGCGAGCCGACGATCAGACAGGCACTGACCCGCCTCGACGACCGCTGGCGCACGGCCCTCGTCATCGCCGTGACCGAGGGCGTTGAGGCCGGCGACTTCGTGTGCGCCGACCCGGCCGCCGCCGTTGCGCGCATCAGTGCGCTCCTGGACGGCCTCTCCGTAGCGGTGCTCGTCTACCGCACCGTCAGCCGGGCCCAGCTGCGCCGATGGGTCCGAGAGGCGACGGCATCCGAGCTCGGGCTGCACCCGGCAGCACTCGCCTGACCAACCTCGCCACCTCACCGAGCCACCCCACCCAGAGCCACCTCACACCAGCCAGTTCACGGGCGCGTCAGCGTCTTGCAGGGCGGGCCGGTCCGGCCGGAAGGGCGTGAGGTCGAACGCCGTCTCGCCCGTCGACGCGAGCTCGGCCAGCATCCGTCCGAGAGTGGGCGCGAACTTGAACCCGTGTGCCGCACCGAGACCGACGAGCACCGCCTCGTGCCCCGGCACCGGGCCGAGCACGAAGTCGCGGTCGGGCGTCAGCGTGTACAGGCAGGTCAGGGAGCGGACCGGTCGGACCGGAGCCCGGCAGCAGCTGCGCCATGAACCGGGCCAGCTCGCTCACCCGCGCGGGGTCGGGCTCGAACGGTCGGTCGTCGCCGGTCACGACCGGACCGCCGCAGTCCTCAGCGGCCTTGACAGTCGGTTCGCCGTAGCAGGGGAAGCCGTAGTAGCTCGGGTCGTCCATCCAGATCCACAGCGGCAGCCGCCCCGGCATGAAGCGATCCGGGACCGCCGGCGAGAAGTACGTCACCTGCTCGAGCGTGACCGTCAGCGCCACCGACCAGTCGAGGCCGGCCAGCACGTCGTTCGTCCAGGCGTCCGCGCATACGACGAGCCGCCGGCACCGGTATGTCGTGTCGCCGGCCCTCACCTCGACCCCTGCCGGCCCGAGATCGCGCACGGACGTCACCGGCGTCTCGTCGACCAGCGCCGCGCCGTGGCGTCTGGCCATCCGCTGCATCGTCGCCGTGCCGCGACCGGCGGGGACGATCGAGCCGCGCCGCTGGTAGATGCCCGAGGTGCCGTCCGGCAGCGCGAACTGCGGCCACCGTGCGCCGATCTCGGCGGCACGCCACCACGTCGTACTCGACACCGGCGGCCGACATCGAGTCGGTGTAGTCGTCGGCCGGGATCGCCGCGCCCGGCGGGAAGAGGTCGAGACCGCCGACCGTCGTCACCAGCCGCTCGCCGCTGTCGGAGCTCGAGCTGCGCCCAGTCGTCGTACGCGTCGAACGTGAGGCGTACGTAGTGCGGCGTGTGGTAGCTGTGCCGCAGGATGCGTGACGTGTCGTGCGAGGCTCCGCGCACGTGGCCGAGCTCGAACCGCTCGAGACCGACGACGCGATGGCCGCTGCGGGCGAGATGGTACGCGGTGGCGCTGCCCAGCGCGCCCAGCCCGACGACGACGTACTCGACCGACGTGCTCACGTGTCCGTCTCCGCACCCAGCCGCGGCAGCAGCCAGCGACGGATGTCGGCGGCGAGATCCTCCATCGGTGCGAACCAGCCCTGCTGGTACGCCCGCGAGCTCATTCCCCGCTGGACCGACTCGCACACGGCCCAGTCCTGGCGGTTGACCAGGTCCCACAGGTCGCCTGCGTCGTCGGGGTCGAAGTCGGGGGAAGCGACCTCCTCCGGGGCGAACAGCAGGTCGCAGTCGACGCGGGTCCGATCCACGCCCTGCGGCCACAGCGTGAACGCGGCCACGTGGTCGGCGGAGCACGACAACCAGAGGTTGGGGTGGAGCAGCGCTCCCTTGTGGCGGCTTCGCTCGCCGTCGTCCAGCCCGGCGAAGGGCCGACGGTTGGTCGAACCCGACATCGTGAACGTCCATGCTCCCTCGCGGTGGGCCACTCCCTCGTCCCAGTCGATGTCGGCGCCACCCGCCCCGAAGGACGGCACCAGGCGGGTCAGCTCGGGGTGTACCGGCCCGCAGTGGTAGCACTCGTTGTAGTTCTCGGACAAGACCTTGTAGTTGGCCGCCACGTCGTAGCTGAACCTCCGGCCGCTCACCAGGTCGGCCAGCGGATAGCGCTCGATCCCGGCCACCAGGTCCGCGATCTCCTCCTCGAGGTCGCCGGCGCGCTCGGGTGTCAGGTGGACGAAGCAGAAGCCGCCCCAGGTGGCGACCGCCACCGGCGCCAGCCCGAAGTCGCGGGGGTCGAAGTCGTCCACGTCCTGTGTGTGCGGCGCCTTGAGCAGCGCGCCGCTCAGGTCGTACGTCCACGAGTGGTACGGGCAGCGCAGCGCGCCGGCGGCGCAGGGTGGGGGCGGCCGGCTCCCTGGGTCGACCGGCACGACCTGGGAGCCGCGGTGACGGCACACGTTGTATGCCGCGTGCAAGCCGGCCACGCAGGTCGGAGGTGACCAGAACGGACTCACCTGCCACGTCGGTGACCGCCAGCCGCCCGGCGCGGTCCAGGCCCAGGTCCCGGATCCGGCCGACGCAGAACCAGCAGCGAGTGGAGCACCTCGTCGCGCTCGCGGACCCAGTGGGCGGGGTCGACGTACATGTGCTTCGGCAGGGCCGGTTGTAGGCGGTGCTGCATCAGCGAGCGACCTTCCCTCTACGAACCTGCCTTACTGACTCGTGAGTCAGTAACTCTACTCGACAAGCCAGCATGCCGCACGGTGCTCCCCGGTTGCGGGTATCACGGGAAGAGGCTTGTGCAGACAGTCGTCAGCGATGCCGTGCCGGTCGGCGGTGCCGTCGAGCAGGGCCGGGCACCGCGGGTGGAAGCGACAGCCCGAAGGGATGCGGGACGGGTCGGGCGTCTCCCCCCGCAAGACGATCGGCTCGATCTCGTCGATCTCCGGCACGACCGAGAGCAGTGCCCGGGTATAGGGATGGCGGGGAGAGCCGAGAACTTCCTCCGTCGTCCCCACCTCCACGATCCGGCCGAGGTACATCACAGCGATCCGGTCGGCGATGTTCCAGGCAAGTCCCAGGTCATGCGTGACCACGAGCACCGAGAGCCCGAGGTCCTTACGCAGCTTCAGCAGGAGCGCGAGGATCTCGCCACGGATCGAGGCGTCCAGGCTCGACACCGGTTCGTCCGCGATGAGCAGGTCGGGCTCGAGCGCGAGGGCGCCGGCGATCACGACCCGTTGGCGTTGCCCGCCGGACAGCTCGTGTGGGTAGGACAAGAAAAACCGGTCGGGTGGTCTCATGCCGGCCCGAGAGAGCGCCTGGGCGACCAGGTCGGACTCGGTTTCCTGCCCTCCGGTCTTACGGCTCCGGTCGACGACGTGGTGGATCCGGAGTCCCTCGGCGACCGACTCGTAGACGCTCTGACGCGGGTTCAAGGCCCCGGTCGGGTCCTGCAGGATCAGTTGCACCTTGCGCCGGTACTCACGCAGCGCTCGGGTGGAGTACCGCAGGGGGACGTCGGCGTACCTCACTTCTCCGGCGCTCGGCCGCTCGAGGCCCAGCAGCGTTCTCGCCAGCGTGGTCTTGCCGCATCCCGACTCGCCGACCAGGGCGACGATCTCGCCGTCGGCGACATCGAGGTCGACTCCGTCCACCCCCTTGGCGTCGGGGCGACCCTGCCGGCCGGCGAAGGTGACCTCGACGCCGCGGGCGCTGAGCAGGCCTGTACTCACGTCATGGCCTCGCGAACGATTGCCCCGACCCGGGTCTCCCCGGCGCGTATGCAGGCCACCGGGTGACCGACGCTGAGCGACTCCAGCGGTGGGTCGACCACCGTGCACTCGTCGATCGCCATCGGGCAGCGAGGGTGGAACGCGCAGCCAGTCGGCAACCTGCGCGGGTCCGGCGGATCACCCGCGAGACCGGCAGGGGCGAAGCGCGCGGCAGGGTCGCCGACGCGGGGAAACGCCGCCGCGAGCGCCGCGGAGTAAGGATGACGCGGGTCAGCGAAGATGCTGCGGGCCGCCGCCTCCTCGATGATGCGTCCGGCATACATGACCACTACCCGATCGCAGGTCGTCGCCAGGACGGAAAGGTCGTGGCTGATCAGCATCAACCCGAGCCCGAGCTCGGCGACGAGGCCGGTGAGTACCGCGAGCACCTGCGCCTGCACCATCACGTCGAGCGCCGTCGTCGGCTCGTCGGCGACGATCAGCGACGGCCGGCAGGCCAGCGCCATCGCGATCATGACGCGCTGGCGCTGCCCTCCGGACAGCTGGTGCGGGTACGCGCGGGCCCGTGACGGGGGGAGCCCGACCTGTTCGAGCAGCTCGCCCACCCGTTCGTCGGCCGACGCATGGCTGGACTCCTTGTCGTGGAGCCGGATCGGTTCGCCGATCTGGTCGCCGATGCGCTGGACCGGGTTCAGCGAATGGAGTGCGCCTTGGAACACCACTGACGCGTCGGCCCAGCGGACGGCGCGCAAGTGTCCCCAGCGCATGGTGAGCACGTCCCTGCCGTCGAAGAGCACCTGTCCGGTGACGACGGCGTTCTTGGGCTGTAGGCGCAGCACTGTGCTCGCGAGGGTGGACTTGCCACAGCCGGACTCGCCGGCCACACCGACGCTCTCCCCGCCCGCGATCGACAAGTCGATGCCACGTACCGCGGCGAGATCCTCGCCACCGGTCCGATAGGTGACATGCAGGTCGCGGATGTCGAGCAGCGCCATCAGCGGTCCCGCAGCCGGGGGTTGAAGATCTCCTCGAGCGCCTGACCGGCAACCGTGAACGACAAGACGACGACCACCACACAGATGCCAGGAGGAAACAGAAACCACCAGGCGCCCAGCGTCATCGCGCCGTTGTTGAACGCCGAGTCGAGCATCGTCCCCCAGGACACCCGCGTCGGGTCGCCGAGGCCGAGGAACGACAACGTGGTCTCGGCCAAGATCGCGATGGCCACCGTCAGCGTGGTGTTGGCGAACACCATCGGCATCACGTTCGGAAGCACGTGCCGGGTCATCTGGTGCCAGTTGCCGGCACCGAGTACCCGGGCGCGCTCCATGTAGGGCCGAGCCTCGATGGACAGTGTCTGCGACCTGATCAGCAACGCGGTGCCCGGCCAGCTCGTGACGCCGATGACGAACGTGATCGTCAGCAGCGACGGCCCGAGTAGCGTCGCAAGGACGAGAGCCAGCGGCAGGAACGGGATGACGAGGAACCACTCGGTGAGCCGGTACAGCAGCGCACCTGCCAAGCCGTGGAAGTGACCGGACGCGATGCCGACGAGGGTACCGAGGATCATCGAGATCAGTGTCGCCATGAGCCCGACGAACAGCGAGACCCGCGAGCCGAAGATCAGCAATGTGAGCACCGACCGCCCGCTCTCATCGGTTCCCAGCCAGTACGACGAGGACGGGCCCTGAAGCGGAAGCGCGGTCGCCTTGGTGACCTCGAGCCCGTCCGGGTTGGCGAGCAGCGGGGCGAAGATGGCGATCAGGGCGAACACGATCAGCACGCCCAGCCCGATGACGCCGGTCTTGTGGCGGCGGAACTCCCGCCAGGTGCGGGCGGCGGCGTCTCGGCGCCGGCGCCACGCGACCTGACGGGCACTCAGGTGGACTGGCGGCGGAGCCGTGGCCGTCGTCATGAGCGAACCCGCGGGTCGAGGACACCGTAGAGCAGGTTGGAGACCAGGTTCGCGATGACGACGGACGCGGAGAAGACGAAGAACGTCCCTTGCAGCATCGGGATGTCGGGGATCTTCAATGCGTCGGTCGTGAGCAACCCGAGGCCGGGGATGGAGAAGACCGTCTCGATGGTGATCGCCCCGGACACGATGAAGCCGAGATTGAGCGACACCAAAGTGGCCACGGGCAGCATGGCGTTACGGGCGGCGTGCCGGCGGCGGACGAAGACGTCACGCAGGCCCTTGGCCCGTGCGGTCTGTAGGTAGTCCTCGCCCATCTCGTCGAGCAGCGCGCTGCGCATGATGAGGGAGTACTCCGCCAGATAGGCGAGGGTCAGGGTGACGATCGGCAGCACCAGGTGCCAGGCCTGGTTGATGATGCCCGCAAGCGACCATTGGTCGATACCCGGCGAGATCAGCCCGCCGATCGGGAACATGCCGGGGATCGGGCCCCATCCGACGGCGAACACGGCGAACAGGATGAGTCCCAGCCACCATTCGGGCATGGAGTACAGCAAGATCGTGCCGGTCGTCGAGATGTTGTCGAACGTGTGCCCGCGGTTCCAGGCGGCGATGGTGCCGATCCACAGCCCGATGATGATCGAGAGGACCGTCGAGGTGCCGACGAGCACCACGGTCGGCCAGAGCCGCTCGAAAATCAGGTGGCTGACCGGCTGCCGATACTGGTAGGAGATCCCGAACTGCCCGGTGGCGATGTCCTTGAGGTAGATGAGGAACTGGATCGGCAGCGGCTTGTCGAGTCCCAGCGTCTTCGTGAGCTCCGCGACCTGCTTCGGAGTGGTGGCGCGCCCGCGTGCCAGCGTGCGCACCGGGTCGGCGTTGATCACGCGGAAGAGGAAGAAGTTCACGACGGTGATGAAGGCCAGGGTCATGGACGAGCCGAGCACCTTGGATCCGACGAACTTCCAGGTGCCGGACCTGGAGCGTGCGCTTCGACCGTCGGGCGCCGGTGGGGCGGATGCCGCGGCCGGCGCCGGCAGCGTCGAGATGGTCATTCGCGGTAGTCCACCGTGGCCTTGCGGTATCCCGCCCAGCCTCCGAGCGCGCCGCCGGCGGCGAAGAGCAGCAGTCCCGCCGCGATGATCGCGAGCACCTTGGCGGAGTCGGCTGTCGCGCTCGCCGAGCTGCCGCTGGCACTCGCCGCGCTCGCCCCGCCACCGTCGGCCGGCGCCGGACCGGGCTGGATGTCGATGTAGTTGCGCACACCGTACTGGAACAGCAGGACGCCACCAGGGTTGGGCTGGGGCTCGAAGCCGTGCCAGCGGTCACTGCGGTAGGCCTCGCCGATCTTGGTGTACACGGTGACCAAGTAGGGCGCGTCGCGGTAGAGGATCTCCTGCATCTTCTTCACCTCGGCCTCGCGCGCACTCTGGTTGAGCGCCCCGTGCTGCTGGGCGTAGAGCTTGTCGTACGCCGGGTTGCAGTACCAGGAGTCCGACCAGCCGCCTCGCTGAGCACACGTGAAGTAGCTGAGCATCGAGTCAGGGTCGGGCTCGACGTACCAGCCCCACTGGAACATGTCGTAGTCGCCGGACAGGATGACGTTGGTCAGCTTGCTGCTCTCCATCGTCGACAGCTTCGAGTTGATGTGAAGGTCCTTGAGCCATTCCTGCACGAACTTCATGGTCTGGATCGACGTCGGCGACTCCGACCGCGCGAACAGCCTTAGCGTGCCGATCGGGGAGCCGTCCGGCATCGTCCGCCACCCGTCGGAGCCGACTTTGTAGCCGGCCGCGTCGAGCAGGTCGGCCGCCTTCGTCTGGTCGAAGCTGAAGGCGCCCGACGGCGGCTGCCACCTGTACCGCGTATAGGCCGGCGGGATGATCGTGGTGGCCGGCGTGCCTCCGCCCTGGTACACCTGCCTCGTCAAGGCCGCCCGGTCGATGGCGGTGGTCAGCGCGAAGCGGAACTTGGGGTCGAGCACAGCGGGGTTCGGGTCGCCCATCGGCTTGTTGGTCTTGAGGTTGACGGACCCGGTGTTGAACGCGACCTCGTCGAATCCGGGTGAGTCCCCCATCTGCGAGGTGATGCCGCCTTGCCCCTGAAGGGCTTTCACCTGCAGGGGCGAGATCCCTTCGGCGAAGTCGACCTCACCCTTCTTCAGGGCTTGGACGAGGGTGTCCTCGTCGTTGTAGACCCGGAAGACGAGGTTGTCGATGTGGGGGACGCCCGCCCAGTAGTGCTTGTTCGCCACGAAGCGGTACAGAGACCCGGAGGCCTTGCCCTCGATGATCCTGAAAGGTCCCGAGCCGACGACGTTGGGCGGCTCGTTGCTGTAGGTCTTGACCTGGGACTCGCTGATGTTCTTCCAGATGTGCTCGGGGACGATCGGGATCGGCAGGAGCGGGAGCACAGCGTTCGGCTTGTCGAGCTTCAAGACGACGGTTGTCGCGTTCGGCGCCGTGATCTTCTTCACCGAGCTGAGATAGCTGCCCCAACTCGCCGCCTCCGTCCCGCCCTCGAGGATGCGGTTGTAGGTGTAGGCGATGTCCGCCGCCGTGAGCGGCACGCCGTCGGACCACTTCACGCCGGTACGGATGTGGAACGTCCACGTCAGACCGTCGTCGGAGGTGTCCCAGGACTTCGCGAGGCCCGGCTCCGGCGACATGTCCTTCATCGAGTACCGGATCATGTAGTCGTACATGAGCGCCCACATCTCGTACGACTCGGCCTCGACCCCCAAGAACGGGTTGAACGAGTCGACGTTGTTGAGGATGCCGACAGTGAACGTCGTGGCCGGTGCGCTGGAGGCGTCCTCCGTCGCCGACGATGCGGGCGCACCTGCCAGGCCCGACAAGGCCGCCAGTGCCGCGCACATGACCAGTGCGACGACTCCCTTCAGACTCCGACGTGGCCGGTGCGGATGCTTCATCGCTTCGCCTCAGTCCTGCGGCCACCATCAGTACCGCGAGTATGTTGAGCGCCGTGACCTCCGAGCGAGACCGACAGCCCGACGCCCACCGTGCGTCTCCCCCTGCACCGAAGCGCCGCGAGACCGTCCACCTGCTTCACGGCGACTCTCGGATCGACGCGTACGCGTGGATGCGCGACACCGACGATCCCGAGGTGATGGCGCACTTCGCAGCCGAGCGGTCGTACTACGACGCGGCCACGCTGCATCTGCAATCCCAGGTCAGGACGCTCTCGGAGGAGATGACGTCTCGGGTGCCGGCTACTGACTGGTCCGTCAGTTACCGGCGCGTGCACTTTTCCTACTACACCTGGACCCGATCTGGAAGTGAGTACGGACAATTGTGTCGCCGTGTTTACACACCCGGGGCCGAAAGTCACGGTGAGTCGGCACCTGGCCACGTGCTGCTCGACCCGGCAGAGCTGAAGGGCGACTCGCCGTACGTCGCCCTGGGCCTCACACTGGTCAGCCCGGACGAGCGGCTGGTCGCGTACTCGGTGGACACGACCGGCGACGAGGTGTACGAGCTGCGCTTCCGCGACGCCGAGACCGGCGCCGACCTGGACGACGTGGTCCCCCGCAGCTCGTACGGCGGCGCCTGGAGCGCCGACTCGTCGACGTTCTTCTACACGGTCCACGACCACCTCTACCGTGCGTACCAGGTCTGGCGCCATCGGCTCGGGACGCCTGCCGACGCCGACAGGCTGGTCTTCGAGGAGCCGGACGAGCGATTCGAGGTGGATCTGCGCGCCTGCCGGTCGGGCGACGTCGTCGTGGTCACGGCATCCAGCCGCGACACCAGCGAGGTGTGGCTCGTCGACGCTCACGATCCCGAGTCGCCCGCCCGCTGCGTCGAGCCCCGCCGCCGCGGAGTCGAGTACCGCTGCGAGCATGCCCGAACCGCTGCCGGCGACCGGCTGCTGATCGTCACCAACGACCACGCCGTCGAGTTCCGATTGATGGTCGCGTCCGCTGGAGCGGCCCGGCCGAGACGACTGGTCCGAGCTCGTGACGGAGGACCCGGACGAGCGGCTGCTCGGCGCGACGGCGTTCGCCGGTCATGTCGTCACCACGCTTCGACGCGATGGCAGGCTGATGGCCAGGGCCTACCGGCTCGCCGACGACGGTGGCCTCGGCCTGCCCGGCCTCGCCATCACTCCCGGCATCCCGGTCGCCAGCCTGGAGCTGGCCGAGAACGAGCTCTTCGACGCGCACACCATCCAGGTCGTCGAGCAGTCCTACACCGCGCCGCCGGCCTGGTACGCCGTCGACCTCGACACCGGGGCGCGGACCCTGCTGTTGCGGCGCGAGGCTCCGAACTGTGACCTCGACTCCTACGTCAGCGAGTCGGTCACGCTGCCGTCTCCCGCCGAGGCGGAGCCGCGCATCTCCTGCCTCGGGCGTCGAGGTGCCGGTCACGATCGTGCGCCGGGTGGACACCCCGCTGGACGGCACCGCTCCCTGCCTGCTGTACGGGTACGGCGCCTACGAGGCGTGCGACGAGCCGGAGTTCGACCCGGCCCTGCTCAGCCTGCTGGACCGTGGCGTGGTCTTCGCCCATGCCCACATCCGCGGCGGGGGTGAGGGCGGTCGCCGCTGGTGGCTCGACGGTCGCCTCGACCGCAAGCAGAACACGTTCTCGGACCATATCGCCGTCGCACAGGGTCTCGCGGAGGGTCTCGTCGACGGGTCGCGGATCGTCACCCGCGGGCTGTCGGCGGGCGGGCTGCTCCAGGGAGCGGTGTTCAGCCAGGCGCCCACGCGCTGGGCGGGCGTGGTCGCCGAGGTGCCCTTCGTCGACGTCGTCACCACGATGCTGGACCCAGACATCCCGCTCACGGTCAACGAGTGGGACGAGTGGGGGGACCCGCGCCGCCCCGCTGACTACGCATGGATGCTCGCCTACTCGCCGTACGACAACCTCCCGCCGGCGGGCGGGCGGCCCGACCTGCTCATCACCGGCGCAGTGCACGACGCCCGGGTGATGGTGTTCGAGCCGGCGAAGTGGGCAGCCGCATTGCGGCACTCCGACCCGTGTGGGCGCGCCGGTGCCTGTTTCGGGTGGAGCTGGGAGCCGGAGCGCACGTGGGGCCGTCCGGGCGGTTCGCTCACCTGCGCTACGAAGCCGAGATCTGTGCCTGGGCGCTGGAGCGCTTCGGACTCCTCGACACCGCCGAAGAGATTCGCAATCCGGCTGCCGGTCGGTGACGAAGCACCAACGAGGGGTAGTCCGACCCCCGGACCCGACTGTCAACTCGTCGGAGTTCGGGGGTCGGACGTCCTCCGACCGTCGGCCGCCGCAGCGGGCAGTCGTACCGCCGCGGGCCTGGCCTCAGGTGACGCCCAGCGATGCTCACGACGTCCGCGAATATCGCGGACAGCTGAGCAGCCAGCGACAGGTGCCCCTCGTCGTCGTACAGGTGCGCGTGCGCCCCTCGCACGTGCTCGGCGAGCCACTGGCCATGGGAGAACGGGACCATCCGGTCGAGGCGACCCTGCCAGATCGAGACAGGGACGGCGATCTGGTCGAGGCCGAATCCCCACGGGCGGACGAAGGCCAGGTCGTCGTCTCGCCATCCGCTCACGCCGTGGAGCAGTGACCGCCGGAGGCTGCCGGCGAGGTAGCTCGCGAGCTCACCGGTGATCGCGCGCTTGTCCACGTCGGAGACCAGGTCGCCCAGCCCGGCCGCCACCTGGTCGCCGGCGACGTCGGCGAGCCCCTCGGACGCCTCGGACAGGAACGCCGTCAAGGCATCCGGTCCGGCGGCGGCGGCGGCGAACTCCGCGACGTTGTCGGCTCCCATGCCGTCGAGCCACTCCAGGCCCGAGGCTTCATAGGGCGCCGCTCCGGCAAGGGTCGCCGCACCTCGGCAGGTGTCGGACATCAAGGCGGCGCAGGCGAGCGCATGAGGGCCGCCGCCGGACCAGCCGAACGCGACGAACTGCTCGAGTCCCAGTGCTGCGAGCACGGCGCTCACATCACCGGTTACGTCGGCGACGGTGCGGCCCTGCCGGGGGCTCGACTCACCGTAGCCGGGACGCGAGTACGTGATGGTCCGCAGTCCACTGTGCGCCGCTGCCCGGCTGAGGTACTCGAACTCGACAGCGGCCGAGGGGGTACCGCTGTGATACACGAGCGGAAAGCCGTCCGACGGCCCTTCGACCAGCACCTCGAGGGAGCGGTCGTCCCCTGTGGTCGACGGTGAGCCATTGCGGTCCACTCATCGCTGTGGCTCCTCACCATGTTCTCGATCTGGCACCGGCGACAGATGCGTCCGGACGGGTGTAGGGCCCCCCAGAGTATGAGTCGGAGGGGCCCTACGAGTCGGACCGGAGAAGCGTGACGTCTCCGTCCTCACGGCCGACCCGGGAGATCCCACCAGCCTCGTCACCCGCTGGCGCAGTGAGTCGCCTCACCGTCTGGATCCTCGATATCGACCGGTCCCGCACTCCCTGACGGAAGGCGTAGCAAAGTTCTACCCGGCGCGCGCGTCGGGCACAAGCCTTTCGCCGCAAAGTCCGTGCGCGATCCACGCGCGTGGGCGTGTCGGCCACCGCTGGTGGGAAGCTGGCGCGGTCTATTCATTACGAAGAGTAGTTGACTCGTATACTCTGCGTATGCATTCCTCTCGACCAGCACTGCGGGCGCCGGTCTGCCTGCTGGTCGTCTTGGCAGCGGCCCAGGTCCTGCTTCCCCAGAGCCCGAACACCAAGGCACTGACGTATCTCGCAGTCGCCGTCTTGGCAGTCGTGCTGGCCGGAGTGGGGGTTTGGCGCAACTCACCAGAGCGCCGGCGTGGGTGGATGCTCGTTGTCGCCGGGTTCTGCGGCTGGGTCGCTGGCGACGTCGTCTGGACCGTCGAGCAGCTCGGATTTCATCTCCAGGGGTATCCGGTGCCCTCCGACGCGCTGTACCTCACGTCCTACCTTCTGGTCGCCATGGGCATCGTGTCGATGGTGCGCACGCAGCGCACGTCGCCCCAGCTCGGCGGGGTGATCGACGTCACGATCATCGCCACCGGCTGCCTCGTGTTCGTCGCCTCCGCTTTGATCCTGCCCATCGCGCTGGACGACTCGATGACCGGCTTCGGCAAGGTCGTGAGCGCCGCATACCCGCTGAGCGACGTCTTGCTGCTCGTCACGGCCACCCAGCTCTGGACCACGCCTGGTGTGCGGTCGCGCTCTCTCATGCTGTTGCTCGTGTCGTTGCTAGCCGGGTTCATCCCAGACGTGCTGTGGGCTTCGGTGGCTGTTGCCACCGGCTTCACGGTTCCGACGTCGGTCAACGACGCCGCCTGGCTGCTCGGCTACGTTCTGCTGGCCTGTGCGGCGTGCGACCCGTCCATGCGGCGCCTGGCCAGGACGCAACCCGACCCGGCACCCGCGCTCACCTCGCGGCGCCGACTGGCCCTGCTCGCCGTTGGCCTGCTGACGCCGGCGTTGGCGCTCCTTGTACAGGAGACCGGCTCGGCGCGGCTCGGCATCCCGCTGATCGGCATCGGTGCGGTCTTGCTGTCGGTCCTGACCTTGCTGCGCATGGGGACCCTCTTGAGCGTCATCGAGACCCAGTCGGTCCAGCTCACCACCCTCGTCAACAGCGACGAGCTCACCGGTGCGCCCTAACAGGAGGAGCTGGGACCGTACCCTCGCGGCGGCCTGCCGTGAAAGCCTCGCGAACGGTGAACCGCTGTCGCTGGCCCTGCTGGACCTGGACCAGTTCAAGCTGTACAACGACCGCTACGGCCACCAGGCCGGGGACACCCTCCTGTGTGAGGCGGTGGCGTCGTGGACGCAGGTGCTCGGCCACCGGGGGACGCTGGCCCGCTATGGGGGCGAGGAGTTCGTGGTCGTCTTCCCCGGCCACGACGCCGACGCCGCCCTCAACGTCTTGTACGAGCTCCGCGAGGTGACGCCCGGGAGCCAGACGTTCTCTGCCGGCGTGACGCTGTGGGAGCCCGACACCGATCCCGCCCTTGCGCTGACGTTCGCAGACCGCGGTCTGTACACGGCGAAGCATGCCGGCCGCGACCGGATCAGCGTCTACCCGTGCAGTCGAGACGGCTGTATGGCCCACGCTCCCGGCTTCCGACATCCTTGTCCAGCCGATCGTCGACCTGCTCACCGGCACCGTTGTGGCGTTCGAGGCGCTGTCTCGCTTCGCCGACCGTCCCGCCTCGGCGACGTTCCGGCTGGCCGTCGAGCGCGGGTATCTCGACCTGCTCGAGGGCCGTGCCATCGTCGAGGCGCTCGCGCTACCGGACCGGCCGGACGTCTCGCTGCACGTCAACGCGTCAGCCCGTGCCCTGCGCTCTGAACGGTTCTGGGCGATGCTGCCGGACGACCTGTCAGGAGTCGTGGTGGAGATCTCCAAGCACTACGAGGAGTCCGAGCTGGGCCCGCTGCTCGAATCCGTCGCCCGGCTGCGCTCCCGCGGCGCAGGCATCGCGACCGACGACCTCGGCCTGGGCAACCAGGAGCTGCTCCGGCTCGCAGCCATCTGCCCTGACGTCGTGAAGGTCGACCGGGTTCTCGTCGAGGGCTGTGCCGACGACGTCGGCCGTCAGGCGGCCCTGCGAGCGGGCCTCGGGTTCGTGCGGACAATCGGCGGCGAGCTGTTCGCCGAGGGTGCCCGCGACGTCGGCGACCTCGAGCGGCTGCGCGCGCTCGGCATCCGCTACGCCCAGTGCCACCTGTTGGGGGAGCCGTCCCAGTCGTGGACGCCGCCCCACGTCGAGCTGCCGTTCGCCGACGAGCTCGACGTGGCCGCCGCCTACGCCGATGTGTGAGCGGCGCATGCGAGGCTAGGCAGGTGATGCGCTCCCCGATGCTGGCACTTTGCCTCGGCCTCGCGGCGTCTCTTGCGGGCGCGACATCGGCCGCCGGCGGGCAGCAGTCGGTGGTCTCCCCAGCCGCAACCGCTCCCGCAGCCGCCGCTCCCGCCTGCCGCCCCTCGTGGGCCGGTGCGGCTGCTCCTCGGGCGTTCGGTCGAGGGGCGACCGATCTGGGCCTACCGCAAGGGCAACCCCAGCGCCCCGCGTCGCGTGGTGATCGTCGGACAGATGCACGGAGACGAGCGCGCGGGCGTCACGACGGCGCGGTACATCAAGAACCATGTACCGGTGGCCGCGGGCTCGGTCGTGTGGATCGTGCCGACGATGAACCCTGACGGCCTGGCCGCTGACACCCGCCGCAACGCCCGAAACGTCGATCTCAACCGCAACTGGCCGACCCACTGGGTACCGGGCGACGGGAGCGGGAGCCGACCCCTCTCCGAGCCGGAGACGCGTGCGATGTTCGACTTCCTGAAGCGGGTACAGCCGCGCTTCATCGTCTCGCTCCACCAGCCGTTCGGCGTGGTGGCCCGCTCCGACAAGAACATGGCGTACGTGCGCCGGCTCTCGCGGCAGCTCGGGCTGCCGATCGAGCGCGTCCAGATCGGCAGCTGCCACGGCGCCCACTGCCCGCCGTCACCGACGATGACCAGCTGGTACAACGCCAGGCAACCCGGCTGCAGTGTCACCGTGGAGTTCCCGAAGCACCCGACGCGACGCTTCCTCACGACCACTGCCGGTCCCGGGATCCTCCGAGCGACGCTCTCCTGGCGCCGTCCGGCCTAGCCGTCCGCGTAGATCCGACTTCGAGGTGGCTATAGCCACTTCAAAGTCGGATCGTTCGGGGTTGTCAGGGGTCTACGGGCAGGCGACCTTGATGTCGCCGTGGTCGGCCGTGCAGACGTCGGTGCCGAGACCACCGTTGAGCAGGTCCTTCGGGGCATGGTCGACTCCGTCGAGGTTGTCGATGCCGGCACCACCGTGCATCCGGTCGATCCCCAGGCCACCGACGAGCGTGTCGTTGCCCGTGAAGCCGAACATGGTGTCGTTGCCGTTGAAGCCGTTCATCGTGTCGTTGCCCGCGCCGCCACCCAGCGAGTCGTGGCCGTTGCCGCCGCCGAGGATGTCGTCGCCCAAGCCGCCGGTGATGATGTCGAAGCCGTTGCGTCCCCTGAGGACGTCGTTGCCCGCTCCGCCGCGGATCACATCCGCGCCGAGACCGCCGCGCGCGTAGTCGTCGCCCCGGTCTCCGTGCAGGTGGTCGGCGCCGGTGCCGCCGTAGACGTGGTCATTGCCGCCGTCGCCGCAGATCACGTCGTTGCTCGCCCATCCCGTAGATGGTGTCGTTGCCGCCGAGGCCGACGATGACGTCCCTCCCGGGGGTCCCGTGGATCACGTCAGCCTTGGCCGTGCCGACCTTGGTGGCGGGCGTGCCGGCACAGAGGTGCTGCAGCGTCCCTGCGCCGGCTGGTGCGCTGAGCAAAGGGCCGGCGAGCAGCGTCGCCGCCGCAATCGCGCCGATTCGAAAAAGCATCAGGTAGTCCTTCGTAGGAGTATGGGCGTCTTGTCACTGAGAGGCCGACATTGGTTTGCGGTGTGTGACGCCAGCCGATTCACGCTGTCCCGCTACGCGCGAATCACCCCCGACGGGCAGCACCCTCAGGTAACCCACAACGATCCGGGGCCGCGGTGGTTATGGCTGCCCCGGAGCGAATCTCACGTGCCAAGATCCGCACGCGTCAGCGGTACCGGCGAGCGACGTTGACATGCTCGCTCTCGCCCGCCTTCCAGGCGGAGATCCAAGGTCCGGTGCCCTCCGTCTGGTCGAGGACACCGGCCTCCAACCAGGTGTAGTCGCCGCGGAGGACGGCCGCCGCGACGGTCCGGTCGAGTGAGTCGGTGTTGTGCCACAACCGCTCGAACAAGGCGTCGACCCGAACTCTCGACTGTGCGCAGAAGGCGTCAGCGAGCTCGTAGCGCCGAGGCGCCCTGCTCCGGGTCGCCGACCCGCAGCATCTGCGCCCGCGAGCACGCAGCCGCCATCGCGAACAGCTCGGCCCCGATGTCGACGATGCGACCGAGGAACGCCTGGCGGTACTCCAGCTTCGCCTGCCAGCGGCTCATCGCGTAGAACGTCTGGCGGGCCAGCTTGCGAGACGAGCGCTCGACATAGCGCAGGTGTCTGGCCAGTGGTCCGAACTCGTCGTACGACGTCGGCATGGTGCCCTTGCCGACGACGAGCTTCGGAAGCCAGCCGGCGTAGAAGCCGCTCGCCTTGACGGCCGCCCGCGCCTTGCGCCGCCAGGTCGGCGTCCTGGACAGCCAGGTCTCCGGCCGCCGAGAGGTGCGCATCGACGGCCTCGCGGGCGATCAGCAGGCGCATGATCTCCGACGACCCCTCGAAGATCCGGTTGATCCTCAGGTCACGCAGCACCTGCTCGGCGGGCACGGCCCGTTCGCCGCGGGCAGCCAGCGAGTCGGCGGTCTCGAAGCCGCGCCCGCCGCGAATCTGCACGAGCTCGTCGGCGATCAAGCAGGACATCTCGCTCGACCACAGCTTCGCCAGCGCCGCCTCGATCCGGATGTCGTTGGCGCCGGCGTCGGCGAGCTGCGCCGACAGGTCGAGCACGGCCTCCAGGGCGAACGTGGTGGCCGCCATGAAGGAGATCTTCGTGGCGACCGCCTCGTGCTGGCCCACCTGGCGACCCCACTGAACGCGCTGCGACGACCACTCGCGGGCGATCTTCAGGCACCATTTCCCGGCTGCGGTGCACAGGGCCGGGATCGAGAGCCGGCCGGTGTTGAGCGTCGTCAGGGCGATCTTGAGACCCTGCCCCTCCCTCCCGAGCCGGTTCCTCGCCGGTACCCGGACCTGATGGAACCGCGTGACGCCGTTCTCCAGCCCCTTGAGCCCCATGAAGTCGTTGCGGTGCTCGACCGTCACCCCTGGGGCATCGGCCTCGACGACGAACGCCGTGATGCCACCGCGTGCGCCCTCGGTCTTCGGTACGGCCGCCATCACGACCAGGAGCTCGGCGATGACGCCGTTGGTGGTCCAGAGCTTCACCCCGTCGAGGATGTACTCCGAGCCGTCGTCGGACCGCGTGGCGGTGGTGGCCAGACGGGCGGGATCGGAACCTACGTCGGGCTCGGTCAGCAA
Organism: uncultured Actinomycetota bacterium; assembly: GCA_963824115.1. Classification (GTDB taxonomy): domain Bacteria; phylum Actinomycetota; class Actinomycetes; order Propionibacteriales; family Nocardioidaceae; genus DASQEH01. The sequence goes on along the minus strand of CAWGOA010000007.1, from coordinate 142,017 downwards.
GAACGCGGTGATCGCTCCGGCGGCGCAGCGCGGCAGGAACTCGCGCTTCTGCTCAGGGGTGCCGAACATCTTGACCGGCTCCGGCACGCCGATGGACTGGTGTGCGGACACCAGGGCGCCGATGCTCGGGTGGACCGACCCGATCAGCATCAGGGCCCTCCCGTAGTACGACATCGTCAGTCCGAGCCCGCCGTACTCACGAGGGATCTTCATGCCGAAGACACCCAGCTCGGCGAAGCCCTTGAGGTAGTCGTCGGGTATCTGCGCCTGGCGCTCGACGACCGCGCCGTCGAGGGTCTCGCAGTACCCGCGCAGCCGGGCCAGGAACTCCTCACCGCGCGCGGTGTCCTCGGCGTTCGCCTGCGGGTACGGGTGAATGAGGGTCAGGTCGAACGAGCCGAGGTAGAGCCCCTTGGCGAAGCTCGGCCGGGTCCACTCCGTCTCGCGGGCCGCCTCGGCGACCTCGCGGGCCTGCTTCTCGCTCACATCGGTCGGACGTGCCTCGGGTTCTTCCACATCGATGCTCACGACGCCTCTTTCGCCAGATCCGGGCGTTATCCCGCCATCGTACTCGCATGTTACTCGCTGGTAGCAGGTAGGAATGCGACGTGGAGAAACTCTCGAACGTGCCCGGGCCGGCCTTGGCCACGCTGACGTACGACAGGTTCTCGGACGACGGCTGGCTGTTCGAGCGCAAGCTCGACGGTATGCGGGTACTGGCCGAGAGCTCCGGTGGGCAGGTCCGGCTGCGCAGCCGCAGCGGTGCCGACGCCGGTGCCAGCTTCCCTGAGATCGTCGAGGCGCTGGGCACCCAGCAGACACCCGACTTCGTGGTCGACGGCGAGGTGGTTGCCTTCGACGGCGACCAGACGAGCTTCGGCGCCCTGCAGCCCCGGATGCATGTCAGCAACCCCGACAAGGCACGCCGAACGGGCGTCGCCGTCTTCTACTACGTCTTCGACCTCCTCCACCTCGACGGGCACAGCACCCGCTCGCTCGCGCTCAGAGATCGCAAGGCCCTGCTCGAGGACCTTTTCGACTGGCGCGACCCGGTCCGTTACACCAACCACCGCGACGCCGACGGGGAGGCCTACTTCACCGAGGCGTGCGAGTTGGGATGGGAGGGGCTGATCGCCAAGCGGGCCGATGCGCCGTACCGTTCCGGCCGCACCGCTGACTGGCTCAAGTTCAAGTGCGAGCAGGGCCAGGAGTTCGTCATCGGCGGCTGGACCGACCCCCAGGGCGCGCGCGAAGGTTTCGGGGCGCTGCTTCTCGGCTACTTCGACGACACGGGCTCGCTCGTCTACGCCGGCAAGGTCGGGACCGGTTTCGACCGCGCGATGCTGAGCTCGCTCGGCAAGCGGCTCGGTGCGATGGCTGTCTCGAAGGCCCCGTTCGGCGAGGGATCCCTACCGACCGGCGCGGCCTGGCGCATCGGCGTGCACTGGGTGGCACCAGAGCTGGTCGCCCAGGTCAACTTCGCCGAATGGACACGCGACGGCCAGCTGCGCCATCCGCGTTTCCTCGGAGTGCGCACCGACAAGCGCGCAACCGAAGTGGTCCGCGAAGCCCCGCGCCGGTCGGCACCGGTTCGCCGTAAGAGGCGGTGACAGTGCTGCAGGCGGCGGTGTCAGCGGATACGGGCCAGCGTCAACCCGTCCGCTACCGGGACCATCGAGATGTCGACCCGGTCGTCGGTGGCAAGGCTGCGGTTGAGCTGCTGGATCATCGCAAGGTCGGGGTCATCGGCCGGCTCGGGCTCGAGCACCTCACCGTCGTAGAACACGTTGTCGAACGCGATGACGCCCCCGGGTCGGACCAGCTGGAGCAGCCGCTCGTAGTACGAGCCGTAGCCCGCCTTGTCGGCGTCGACGAACGCGAAGTCGAAGCTTGCCTGCCGGCCTTCCGCGACCAGACTGTCGAGGGTCTGGACGCCCGGTCCGATCCTGAGCTCGATCTTGTCGTCGACGCCGGCTTCAGCCCAGTACCTCCGAGCGATGTCAGTCCAGTCGGTCGACACGTCGCAGCAGAGCACGGTGCCGTCAGGAGGCAAAGCCAGTGCGACGGCCGTCGAGGAGTACCCGGTGAAGGTGCCGACCTCGATGCACCGACGCGCGCCCATCAGCCGGACCAGCATGGCCATGAACGCGCCCTGCTCGGGAGCGATCTGCATGCCGTGCTGCGGGAGAGCCGCGGTTTCGTCGCGAAGCCTGCGCAAGACCTCCGGCTCCCGCACGCCGACCTCGAGCAGGTACTCGTACAGCTGGTCGGGGATACCGATCGTCTTGTTCGACATCCGGTCACCCTAGACCGCCCGCTCGGCCGGTGTTGACATTCGCCGCAGCGCAGACGATCTTGCTGAAGCGATGGACGATCCCGACGACCGGGTCGACGCAGCCCTCGCGGCCGTACGCCGCGCCGACTTCCTGCCCCGGAGGCAGCGCGGCCACTCGCATGAGGACCGCCCGCTTCCGATCGGACATGGCCAGACGAACTCGCAGCCGACGACGGTGCGCAACATGCTGCGCCTGCTGGACGTCAGCCCCGGCCAGCGGGTGCTCGACGTGGGCAGTGGCTCGGGCTGGACGTGTGCGCTGCTCGCACACCTTGTGGGTCCCTCCGGACGCGTGCTAGGGGTGGAGCTCCTGCCCGATCTGGCGGCGGTGGCGCAGCAGCGCGTCAGCGCGCTCGACCTGCCCTGGGTATCGATCGTGCCGGCGGAGCCGGGAGTCCTCGGCATCCCGTCTCAGGCGCCCTTCGACAAGATCTTGGTGTCAGCAGAAGCCCGGGCCGTGCCCGGGCCGCTGGTGGAGCAGCTCGCGACAGGGGGCCGGATGGTGATCCCGGTGAGCGGACGGCTGGCCGTCGTCGATCGCCGTGAGACGGGCTCTGTCGACGTACGCCGAATCGGCCACTACGCGTTCGTCCCGCTCCTCTGGGACCCCTGAGGGCGAAGCACCGTGGTCTCCCCCTCGACGGCCCGGCCGACGCCGAGCCGAGGAGTCAGTGGTGGTGCTTCTTCGAGGGCGCATCCAGCGCGGCCAGCTGAGCGACCAGCCTGGCCCAGCGTCGGTTGGCGAGGTTGCGCACGATGCCGCTGACGCCGACGCCCATGAACAGGGCAATCTCCAGGAACGCGACGATGTAAAGCAGGTCGGTCAGGGCGGGAACGACTCCCGCCTGCTGGAGCCGGACCGCGCCGTCATCGGCGATGCTGAACACCTGTGCGCTCGTGATGACGATGCTCGCGATGCCCAGGATCCAGCTCAGCCTCGCGGTGTGCCAGATGAAGACCGACAATGCCGCAGCCGCCAGGAACCACTCGATGTGGAACACCGACTGGACGCTGGGCGGGTGCCCCGCCGTGACAGTCACTACCGGCAGGCACAGCGCCCACGTCGCGGCAGCTCCGAGGACAACCAACGTGAACCAGCCAAGAGGCGCCCACGATGCCTCGGCCGGTTCCGATGCTCGCATGTCGGACGGCATACGAAGATCCTCCCCCGCACCCGCGGCCCGGCCCTCTGCGCGCGCGAGATCGTGCTCGAATCTTCACCGAACTGCAACCATCGGCGGTTTGCCGGGCCGGTGACTGGTGCGCGTTGAGCGGCGGCTCAGGTGGGCTCTCCGATGTCTTCGTTCCAGAGGCGGGGGTGGCTGGCGATGAACGCCGTCATCATCTCCACGCAGGCCTCGTCGTCGACCACGACGACCTCCACGCCGCGCGAGCGCAGCAGGTCCTCGCCACCGTAGAACGTGCGGTTCTCGCCCACGATGACCCGCGGGATCTTGTACAGCAAGATCGCTCCGGTGCACATGTCACAGGGGGACAGCGTCGTCACCATCGTCGAGGTGGCGTACACGGTCGCGGGCAGCCGACCGGCGTTCTCCAGGGCGTCTGTCTCCCCGTGGCGGATCGCGCTGCCGAGCTGCACCCTCTTGTTGTACCCGGTGGCGAGTACCTCACCCTCGTCGGTCACGAGGGCAGCGCCGATGGGGATGCCCCCTTCGGAGAGTCCCTGCCGCGCCGCCGCCACTGCGACGGCCAGATAGCTCGAGTCGGACGCGGAGCGGCAATGGAGGGTCGGCGGTCATGTGGGGCCTTTCGGGGCGGCGCGGACTGGCGGCGGCGAGCTCGACATCGCAGAACTTGGCGACGAGAGCGACTCTGCCACGTGAACCGCAGCGTGAAGACGGGGCACCGGGGTCACCCCAGCCGAGTGGCCATCGTCACACCACTGCTGGGTCGACGGGAAACATCCCTGAAACCCTGGCCGCGCACGATGGAGGGGAAACGATCCTCCTGCCACACCGAAAGGGCTCTCCCATGTCGGCAACCCTGCCGCGCCATATCGCGCTCGTCGCGCACGACAACAAGAAGGTCGAGATGCTCCGCTGGGCGGAGTACAACCGCAGTACCCTCGCGGAGCATGAGCTCTACGCCACCGGTACGACCGGCACGTTGCTCGAGTACGAGCTCGGCCTGCACGTCACCCGCTTTCTCAGCGGCCCGGTTGGCGGCGACCAACAGATCGGCGCCAAGATCGCCGAGGGCGTCATCGACATGCTCTTCTTCTTCTGGGACCCGCTCGAGCCGCAGCCCCATGACCCCGACGTGAAGGCGCTGCTGCGGATCGCGGCGGTATGGAACATCCCGGTCGCCTGCAACGTGGCGAGCGCAGACCTGATGATCTCCTCGCCGCTGCTGTCGAGCGAGTACCAGCACGTACGGCCGGTGATCGAGGCGCGCTCGTAGCCGTCTGGCAACATGGGTCGATGAGCTCCGATACCCAGACTTCACTGGCAGCCAAACGTGCTCAGCTCGTCGAGCAGCTCGCAGAGATGAGCGCGCTACCCGACGAGAACGGCAGCATCTCGTTCGGGAAGCGGGTCGGCGAAGGCACGCAGCCAGGCCGTCGACCGGCTGTCAGCCGTCCCGGCCCACGCGAAGCTGCAGGTGATGCTCGCCGAGATCGAGCGCGCCGAACAGAAGATCGCCGACGGCACCTACGGCACCTGCGACGTCTGTGGTGACGACATCGCACCGGCCAGGCTGGAGGCGCGGCCCTGGGCGAACCGCTGCCTGCGCCACGCGGGCTGACTCAGGTCCGGGCTTGGTCTGTCCCCGCTTCAGGGGCCGACGTGTACCCAGGTCGCCGTCGAGGGGATCCCGTCAGGCGTCAAGACGAACAGCATGTAGTAGCCCGGTGGGGCGACGTCGGCGGTCGGGGCGACCGCCGTGAACCCGCTGGGCGGTTGCCGTTACGGCGAGCTCGACATGCCTGGCGTTCATCTCGTCAGCGTGGGTGGTGGCGCCCGGGGCCATCAGCACCGCCCTCGTGGCTGTCGGCCCGGCGGTTCCGATGGAGAAGCCGCTCCCGTAGTCGACCTGTGTGGGCGAGGTCGTGATCGAAGGACGCGGGCCCTTGAACAGGTACGGGGGTGAGTAGAAGTCGATCAGCTGCCCGCCACCGCCGGTGCCGGTGTCCCCGGCGGACATGATGCGGCCGTCCGGGAGCAGCACCGCCGTGGAGTGGTAGGCGCGTCGGACCGTCTGGACGGCCATGTTCGTCCACGAGTTCGCCGCCGGGTCGTACCACATGGTCTGGGGCTGGCCGCTGCCGTACAGGCTCGAGCTGTTGCCACCGACCGCGAACGCCGATCCGTCCGGGACCTGCACGACGTTCATGTGCGCACGTCCCGTCGGCATACTCGGACCGGCGGCCCAGCCGGCGGTCGGGTTGCTGTAGTCGTACTTCTCGGTCGTCGTCTCGCCGACGCCCTTGAGGAGGCCGCCGATCATCAGCACCCGCGAGGAGCCGGATGGTCCCCCGGGGAGCATGAGCCCGGCGGAGCCGGCTCCGTCGGTCTGCTTCGGCAGCGACTTCAGCGCCGTCCAGGTCCAGGTGGCCGGGTCCAGCTGGAACGACTTCCCCCCTTCCACCTGGAGGAGCTTGCCGTCCGGCATGACCCATTGCCGCGGGTAGTAGCCCGTCGCGTGCGGCGGGCCGACCACGTTGAGGGTTCCTTGGGCGGCCCCAGCGGCCGGCGGCGCATAGACCTCGACCGTCGGGTTGGGGGTCTTCCCGTCCGCCTCGTTGCCGGCCATGACCACTACCCGGCCATCGGGAAGCTTCGTCGAGGTCGGGTAGTAGCGCCCGAGCGGGGTGTCGGGCTGGCGGATCCACTGCTCGGTGACCGGGTCGAAGAGGTAGACGTCCTTGAGCCCCTTGGGAATCGGATTGGCGCCACCGACCGACAGCACCTTGCCGTCGCTCAGCTGGGTCACGCTGCCGCAGAAGACGGGGGCTGGGGCATCCACCTCGTGGCCGGTCATCGTGACGGGGTTGTAGATGTAGGCGGCAGTGTTCAGGCTCTGTTTCGCGAACGTGCCTCCGAAGAGCAACACATTCCCGGTGTTCAGCAAGACGGCGCTGACCCCGATCGTCGGGGTGCCGGGGTTGACGGCCGCGCTCCAGCTGCCGATCACGGCGGGATCGGTCGTGGCCAGGGCTGCGGTCTCCTTCGCCTCGCTTCTCCGGAAGGCGCGGGCAGAAGCGGCCCGCTTCGCCGGGGTGAGGGTGCTCACGTAGTAGGCCTGGTGCAGGTGCTCGCAGGCATGGGGGACGCCGAGCATCCGCGAGTCCTGCCGAAAGGCCCTGGTGGGCTTCAAGCCCCCGCACACCGTGCCATCGGCAACGTGGGAACGCAGAGCCGAAGGGGCGGCGAGAGCCGGGGCCGGGCCAGGTGACGGCCGGAGGGGCGCGGCCAGGGAGGCAGGCGAGCCACCGGCCAGTACCAAGCCCGGGACGAGCCCTACCGCCGCGAGGACGAATGCGTAGACGCGGAGTTCCTTCTGACCATGTTTGGACATTCGCCACCATTTCCCCGTCGGTGGCTAAACGATGACATATGCCACTACCTCGTCAGAGCGAATTCAACAGGAATGGCAGTGCGCTTTCTCGGGGTTTATCACTTTGTGCTATCGGCACCGAACTTGTGTAATCGCTGTGCTCCATTGCTGATCGCCCGCAGATGCACGTTAAGTAACCATTGAGATTCCATTGGGTGACTGCAGACTCTGGGCGGTGTCAATCCTTCTTTTTCACCGAAGTCGCGCGCACCATAGCGCCACATATCGGCGGCGCTCCTCCGACGCACTGCGTCCGATGCTGCGGGAGATCCTGCGTCACAGTTCGGGACCTGTGATGCAGAGTAGGGACGTGGACTTCGAGGACGTGGCGGACGAGCTGTACGGGCTGCCTGCCGAGGACTTCACCGCCGCCCGCAACGCCAGCGCGAAGCAGGCGCGCGCCGACAAGGATCGCGCGCTGGCTGACCGGATCACCGCCCTGCGCAAGCCGACCATGGCGGCGTGGGCGACCAACGAGCTGGTCCGCGCCAACGCTGACGAGGTGAACGTGCTGCTCGACCTCGGCCGTGAGCTCCGAGAGGTCATGGCGGACATCGAGGGCGACGAGCTGCGCAAGCTGACCAGGCAGCGCTACCAGCTCGTGTCCGCCCTGGTCCAGCAGGCTCGGTCGCTGGCACAGAGCCGTGGTCGGCGCCTCACCGACGACGTGGCCCAGGCGGTACGTACCACTCTCGAGGCGACCCTGTCGGACGAGGCGAGCGCGGAGGCGGTATCCACCGGCCGGCTCACCGATGGCCTCGAGGTCTCTGGGTTCAGTACCTCCGGGTCCGGTAGCACGCAGTCAGGCAGACCGGCGCTCGGATGCGCAGACAGCTCCCGACCTCGACCGGTAGCCCCGTCGCGGACCTGGATGCCGAGCGTCGACGGCGCGCGCTGAAACAGGCCGAACGCGATGTCGAGGCGGCGGAGAAGGCGGCCCAACGAGCGCGAATCGCCAGCGAGCGCGCCGAGCAGAGATTCCAGACGGCCGAGCGCGAGCGTGAAGAGGCAGCAAGGGCTGTCGACCGGGCTCGACGACAGCTGGACGACGCCACGGCCGATCTGAGAACCCGCGAAGACAAGGAGCAGGAGGCCGGCACCGAGGTCGACGAAGCGAGACGACGGTGCGACGGGGCCGACGAGGAGCTTACCCGCGCGCGCGGCCGAGCTGGAGGAGCTGAGGGGCTAGCGATTCCGGTACGCCGCGAGCAGCGATCGCGGTCGACGGGGTCGAGGTAGCGGACCGCTTCGCGCACAGTCACACCGGAGGCGCGGACGACGCGCGGTCCCAGGAACTCCACGACGAGCTCCGGGCCGACGCTTACCGGCCTCCCGCAGCACCCATCCGATTGCCTTGCGGATGAAGAACTCCCGCTCCTCCAGCATCGCGTCGGCAAGCTCGCAGAACCTTACCCAGCCGTGGAACCGGCCCCGCCGGCCGAGCGTGAGGAGGTGAGCCAGCAACGCCGAGCGGCGGATCCAGAAGTCGTCGTCTGCACCCCAGCGCCGCAGCGTCATGTCGACCACCGGATCATCGGGACAGGACGAGCACGATCTGGGCGGCGACGTCTCCTGCGAGGCCGTCGACGAACGCCCAGGTATGCGAGTCGCGGAGCATCGGCTCCAGCCGGTTGAGGTCCTTCGGCGTCATCGCCTTCGCGTACTGCTCGAGCAGGACGACGGCAAGCATCCGGCGCTCATGCACCGGCTCCCCCCACAGCATCTCGGCCAGCGCGAACGCCTGCGGCGCGTCCGATGCCGGGATGGTCGCGGCTGATCCGCTTCGCCAGCGCCCGGACAGCGGGCAGCGAGGCGCCCGCGTGCTCCAATCGGCTCTTCAGATACGCCTTCTCGTGCACCGCCCGCTCAGGCGTCCCGACGGCTCGGAGCTGCTCTTCGGCCTCAGCCGCGACGGCCGACAGGTCGGTGGCGCTCATCGCCTCGGCCGGCGGTTGTCCTCCGGCTCTGCTCGCGTTCCCGGTCACGACAGCAGCACTGTAACCATGAACAGCACGGGGATCGAGACGATGGTCGTCACCAGGGCGCACTCCCGGGCGAGCACGACCCCCTGCTCGTACCGGACGGCGTACGTGAAGACGTTCTGCGCGGTCGGCAACGCCGCCGTGATGACCACGGCCTCCAGCGTCAGGCCGTCGAGGCCGAGTACGAAGGCGCCGATCAAGAAGGCGAGCAGCGGCTGGACCACGTTCTTGAGGGCGACCACGCTCCACAGCGACGTTGCCGTGTCTGAGACGCCCGGCAGCTCGGCGCCGTGCAAGGAGATGCCGAACGCGATCAGCATGGCCGGAATGGCAAGCGCGCCCATCAGCTCGATCGGAGACTCGACGAACTGCGGGAGCTCCAGCCCGTGGCGGCGAGCACCAGGCCAACAGCCGAGCCGATCGAGATCGGGTTGCGGAGCGGCTGGCTCGCGACTCGAGCCCAGGAGATACCGGTACCCTCCGGTCGGTCGGTGGAGAAGGTGTCGAGGATCGTCGTGATCACCGGCGCGAAGACCGCCAGCTGGAACAGCAGCGAGGGCGCGACGAAGGACACGTCGCCGAGCACGTAGATCGCGATAGGTATCCCGAGGTTGCCGGCGTTGACATATCCCGAGGCCATCGCGCCGATGGCCGTCTCACCGGCGGGGCGGTGCCGCGGGATCGCTGAAGCCACATAGAGAGCATGCGACCGCGACGCTGCTCGTCGCCGTCACGACCAGGCTCGCCGAGAAGACGGTGGGCAGGTTGGTGTCGGCGAGCGTCGTCACCAGCAGGCAGGGAGTTGCGACGAAGAACGCGGTTCGGCTGAGCACATTCTGCGCTTCGGGGCCGAGTACACCGGCCCGGCCGAAGGCATACCCCACAGCGATGATCGTTCCGATCACCGCGAAGCCCTGAAGGATGCCGCCCACGCAGCGAAGGCTTCCACACGGCTAGCCCGGGCGTGACGAGCCTCACGGCGCCTGACGCCACAGTTTCCCCGGCTGGTGGCGTTGTGAAATACGGGTGAAACACACCCCGGTGACACTGGAAGGGCGAGTCAGACACCGCCTCATCCACGCACCGACGCAGCACATCGACGAGGAGACACATGCTTCCCCTACCCGGGATACCCCAGATGTCCAGGAGCCGGATCCGGCACTGGATCCAGCGCCTCGACTCCTACACCCTGTGGGCCTTCAACGCCCAGCCTCCCCTGATCCGTCGACGCCCGACGGACAGAGCAGAGGGTTGGAGCGACCTCGACAGCTGACCTCGCGAGCCGATGAACGGTTCGGCGGCAGAGGAGCTCGGCCGATAACGTTGCGCCATGCCTTCCACCGCTCACACCTTGGCCCTGAACGACGGACGTGCGCATCCCTGCGATCGGGTACGGCACGGCTCCCCTGGACGACGGCGACGCCCCCGAGATGGTCGGTGTCGCGATCGATGCCGGATACCGGCTGCTTGACACGGCCGCCAGCTACGACAACGAGACCGGCGTCGGCCGAGGTATCGCCGGGTCGGCGGTCGAGCGGACCGAGCTGGTGGTGACGAGCAAGCTCCGCGGCCACGACCAGGGCCGGGACGCGGCCCGGCGAGGGCTCGAAGGCTCACTCACCCGGCTCGGGCTCGACTATCTCGACCTGTACCTCATCCACTGGCCACTCCCCCGCATCGACAGGTACGTCGAGAGCTGGGAGACGATGATCGCGATGCGGGAGGAGGGTCTGATCCGGTCGATCGGCGTGTCCAACTTCACGCCCGTACACCTCGACCGCCTCGAGCGCGAGACCGGCGTGGTTCCGGCGGTCAACCAGATCGAGATGCACCTGGAGTGGACCCAGGCCGAGCAGCGCGCGTACGACAGCGACCACGGCATCGTCACCGAGTCGTGGAGCCCGCTGCGACGAGGCGGCGAGGTGCTCGCGAGTCCTGTCGTCGCCCGGATCGCGTCGAAGCACGAGGTGACACCAGGGCAGGTGGTGCTGCGCTGGCACGTCCAGTCAGGTGTGGTCCCGATCCCCTACTCGGGCAACAAGGACCGCATCGCAAGCAACCTGGACGTGTTCTCGTTCGAGCTGAGCCCCGACGAGATGGCCGCGCTGGCGACTCTCGACACGGCCGACAGGTTCGGCGGCGATCCCCTCACCCACGAGGAGCTCTGACGCGGAGGGCCCGCCGCATGTCGTCGAGCGCGTCGACCAGGTTGCGCCGCAGTGCCCGGGTCAACCCGTCGCCCGACAGCCAGCTCTCTCCCTCCCGCACGATCGCCTCGTCGACCACGTGGGACGGGAAACCCGCCCTCGCGACCACGTCGGCTACCGCAGCCCCGCGCCTGGCCGAGACTTCCGCGGCTGCCGGGAAGTAGCTGTCCACGAACGAGGCCAGGAGGGCGCGTTGTTCCGGTTGCCAGAAGCCCTCTGCGGTAGCGGCCACGAGGTATGTGGAGAGGTCCCGGTCGGGTTCGGAGCCGAACATGATCTCCCAGGCGGCATCCTTGGCCGCGAGCCGCGGAAGGGCGGCGCGACACCGTGCGGCGCCCTCCGGACCGGTACCGGAGGTGTCGTCGGCGAGCGCCTGCTCGATCTCGTCCGCGTCCACGGCGCCGAGGACGCTCAGCCGAAGCAGTATCCGCCAGCGTAGGTCGGCGTCCAACGGCGGCCCACCGGGGACCTCGCCCGCTGAGAGGCAAGCCCGCAGCCCGCCGATGTCTTCGAGACTCACTGCGCAGTCGATCACGCCGCGAACGGCGGCGAGGCGCAGCCCGGGCATAGCCGGCCCCTCCGGCCGCTCGAGTATCGACCTGGCGATGTCCCCTATGGCCGTGAGTGCGTGCCGTCGTTCGGTTGTGTCCACGTAGCGGTCGGCGATGCGACTGCGCGCGAATGCGATCACTGCCCCCACGATCGCGACGTCCTGCTCGGCCGGCAGGTGCCGTTCGGCCAGTGAGAGGTACTCGGCGGGCGGCAGTTCGCCGTCACGCACCAGGTCTCGGGCCGCGGCCCAGACGACCGCGCGGCTGAGCGGGTCGCCGATCCCGCCGAGTGCCTCGCTGAGAACCGCCCAGGACTCGGCGTCGAACCGGATCTTGCAGTAGTCGAGGTCGCCGTCGTTGAGCAGGAGAAGGTCTGGCTGCGGCTCCCCGTCGGCAAGCTCCAAGGCGGTCCACCCCGAGCCGACGTGGAGGGCGACAGAGGCGCGCCGACGAAGCGACGAGCCGTTCCGGGGCGTCGATGGCCCGGTCATAGAGGCCGACCTCGACGCGATGCGGACGCAGCCCCTCATGGCCGATGCGGATACCTTCGGGGCCCCGGACACAGGCGAGGGTGTCGACGCCGACCGTACGCAACCAGCGCCGAGCCCACTCCCGCACGTCGAGTCCGGACGCGGCGCTGAGAGACTCGAGGAGGTCGGACAGTGTTGCGACCCCGAACCGGTGTCTGGTGAGGAAGTCGTTCACGCCGGCGAGGAACGCCTCGCGGCCCAGCCAGGTGACCAGCTGGCGCAGCGCGGAAGCCCCTTTGGCGTACGAGACGCCGTCGAAGTTGGCGAGCGCTGTCTCGGTATCGGCGACGTCAGCCTGCTCCGGAGCAACCGGGTGGGTGGAGGGCCGTTGGTCGGCGTCGTAGCCCCAGGGTTTCGTGATCATGGAGAAGGCGGTCCAGGTGCTCGTGAACCTCGTCGCCTCCGAAAGAACCTGGAAACCCATGTACTCGGCGAACGACTCGCTCAGCCACAGGTCGTCCCACCATCGCATCGTCACCAGGTCCCCGAACCACATGTGGGCCATCTCGTGCGCGATGACGACTCCCGCGGCGCTCGCGGTCTGCCTCGGTCACCGCCGAGCGGAAGAGGAAGTCGTCACGGAAGGTGATGCACCCCGGCGTCTCCATCGCTCCCCAGTTGAGCTCCGGCACGAATGCCTGGTCATAGGAGTCGAACGGGTAAGGCTCGTCGAAGAGCTCGAGGTACCTGTCGAAGCACGCGAAGGTAATGTCGAAGATCTCCGCGGCCTCCTTGTCCAGGTACGCGGCGAGCGACCGCCTGCAATGCAGAGCGAAGCCGATCCCGCGGTGCTCCCTGCGGACCGTGTGCCAGGGGCCCGCGATGAGGACCGCCAGCGAGGTCGGCAGGACCGGCGTGGTAGCGAATTCCCAGCGTCCAGGTGGTCCGGGCCTCCGCCCGACGCCGTTGCTGAACACGTTCCACCCAGTCGGCGCGGTCGCGCTGAGCGTGATCGTCGCCTTCAGGTCCGGCTGGTCGAAGTTGGCGAACACTCGTTGCGCGTTGTCCACGCCGAGGTAGGCACCGACGTAGGTTTCGCCGTCGACCGGGTCGTGGAACCTGTGCATGCCAACACCTGTGACCGAGTACGCCAGCTCCGCGTCGACGACCAGCTCGTTGTGTTGCCGCAGACCCGCGAGCCTGAGCCGGTTGCCGTCGTAGCAAGCCGCCGACAGCTGTGTCCCGTTGAGCCGGGCGTCGAGGATTCGCGTCGCAACGAGCTCGACGAAGCTCTCTGCGCCGGGCTCCGCGCAGGTGAATCGGACCACCGTACGGGAGCCGAAGCCCTCTTCGGGCAGGGTGAGGTCTAGGTCCACCTCGTAGCTGGACACCGCAACGAGGTCGGCTCGCTGTCGGGCCTCAGCAGCGGTGAGCGCCTTCATGGCCGAGGTCATGACCAGACAGTCTCATGACGTGGCCGTGGTGGCCGCCGGTGGTGCTGCCTCGGCGCCCGAGACGGCGCGCTCCGGCCCGAGCAGGGCGCCGACAAGCTCGCGCGCCCACCCCGGCTCGATCTGCGAGCCGGTGAAGATCGCGCGGTAGTACAGCGGGCCAAGCAGTGCGTCGGCGGCATGTTCGACGTCGGGTGCGACCCCTCCGCGGGATCTCTCGCGCTCCAGCATCGCGGCGAGCTGGGCATGTCGGTCCGACACGCAAGCTGTTCCACCCTCCGCGCCGGCGGCGCCGACCGTGGCGCGCATCAGGGCCAGGACGTCGGGGTCTGCCAGGTCTGCCGCGACGTCGCTCACCCACCGTTCGAGGTCGCCGCGAAGAGAAGCGGTGTCGGGGACGACGATGTCGCCGCTGAAACGGCTCGTTGCCACGGCCGCCAACAAATCGCCGAGCGAATCCCACCGCCGGTAGACGGTTGTCGGGTGGACCCCGGCCCGGGCTGCGATGACCGGTACGGTCAACGCCTCAGCGGGCCCTTCGGCCAGAAGCTCCTCGACGGCGCGGTGCACGGCGGCCCGAACGCGCGCCGAACGGCCCCCGGGACGGGTACTGACAGGAACTGGCATACTCATCCCGCTATTATCGCACTGATCGCTGCGTCTGCTACTATTACTTAACGCATTGATCACTGCATCAAGGATGGATATGGCACTGTCCCACGGGCCCCTCACCCGCCTGCCCCTGACCCGGCTCTCCCGCCCCACAGCTTTCGTCTCGGTGGCGACCATCTTCGTGCTCTTCATGGCCGCCTCCAGCGCACCGTCTCCGCTGTACGTCGTGTACCAGCAGGAGTGGGGTTTTTCCGCCACGACGCTCACCGTCGTCTTCGCGGTCTACGTCTTCGGCCTGCTCGGGTCGCTCCTCGTGGTGGGAGCGCTGTCGGACCACATCGGGCGACGGCCGGTCCTCGGCGCAGCGATTGCGCTCGAGGTCGTGTCCCTGGTGCTCTTCATCGTTGCGCCCGGCGTCTCAGTCCTCGCCGTGGCCAGGATCGCGCAGGGCATTGCCACCGGGGCGGCGATGACGACCCTCGGTGCGACCCTCGTAGACCTGAACCCGGTGCACGCCCCGACCCGCGCCGGCGTCGTCAACGGAGTCGCGCCGCTGACCGGGCTCGCGATCGGCTCGCTCGGATGCGGGCTGCTCATCCAGTTCGTTCCCGGTCCGACGCACGTCGTCTATGCGCTGATCGGGATCGGCATGCTCGTCGCCGCTGTGGTCGTGGCACTGCTGCCGGAGACATCGACGCGGCGCCCAGGTGGTCTGGCCTCGCTCCGTCCCCGGGTCAGCATTCCGACCCGGTTGCGTCCCGACGTGTACGCGCTGGTCCCCATCCTCGTCGCGAGCTGGGCGCTCGGAGGGCTGTACCTGTCGCTTGGACCATCCGTGGCCGCGAGCCTTTTCGGCCTGCACAGTCACCTCGTGGGCGGACTGGTCGTCACGTTGCTCTGCGGGACGGGCGCGGTCACCGCATTCGCCCTGCGGCACTGGCCAGCCGCGCGCATCCTGAGCACGGCGGCAGTCCTGCTGGCCGCCGGGATGGCGCTCACGTTGGTAGGAGTGGAGACGGCGACTGCCTCACTCGCGGCAGCCGGCACGGTCGTGGCCGGCGTCGGCTTCGGCGCCTCCGCCCTGGGCGGGTTCGGGACGCTGGCGCGGATCGCCGTGCCGGACGAGCGCGGAGAGCTCTTCGCCGTCGCGTTCGTGATCGCGTACCTCGCCTTCAGCCTCCCCGCTGTGGTCGCCGGCTTCGCGAGCACGACGGTCGGCCTGCGCGCGACGGCGGAGGCCTATGGGGTAGCGGTCGTCGTGCTCAGCCTGGCCGCGGTGGCGGCCCAGCGGGTGCTCGCCCGCCGGCGACGGACCGCGGTTGCTGCTGCGTCCGCGTCGGCGTCGGCTCGGCCAGTCGCAGAGCCGTGCTCCCAGGGCGCCAGCCTTTGAGCGCTGGGGCGGGGTCACTCGGGCTTGGGCATCTCCACCCGGACACCCAGCAGACGGATGGGGCGGTCGCGGTCCAGCTTGGCGGTCAGTCGTAGCGCCGCCTCGGTGATGGTGTCGGCCTCGACGGTCGGAGACTCCAGCGTCACGCTGCGGGTGTGGGTGAAGAAGGGCGCGTACCGCACCTTGATCGCCACCCGGACCGCGGGCCGCCCTTCTTCTCGCAAGTCCTCGGCCACCCGCTCCGCGAGCCTGCGTACCTCGGACTCGACGCTCACCCAGTCGGTCAGGTTCTCCTGGAAGGTGGTCTCGCGGCCACGCCCTCGAGCGACGTAAGGCGTGGCGTCCACGACCGACGTGTCGACTCCGCGGGCGAGCCGGCGGTACCAAGGACCCATCGTCGGTCCGAGCTCAGCGGCCAGGTACCGGGGGTCTGACTCGGCAAGCTCTCGAACAGTGCCGATGCCATGAGCCGCCAGCCGCTTGGCTGTCCGTTTGCCGATCCCCCACAGTGCGTCAGTCGGTCTCTCGGCCATCACGGCGTACCAGTTCTCGTCGGTCAGCCGGTACACGCCGCGTGGCTTACCGAAGTCGGTCGCGATCTTCGCGCGGAGCTTGTTGTCCCCGATCCCGACCGAGCAGTGGAGCCGGGTCGCGTCGAGGACCGCCTCCTGTACCTGGCGCGCGAAACCCACCGGGTCGTCCGTGGCGACGCCGAGGAACGCCTCGTCCCAGCCGAGCACCTGAACGACCACCCCCAGCGAGCGGAGCGTGTCCATGACGGCGGCCGACGTCGCCTCGTAGGCGGGCCCGTCAACCGGCAGGAAGACAGCATCCGGGCATCGCTTCGCGGCCAGGCGCAGCGGCATGCCGGAGCCGACACCGAACGCGCGTGCCTCGTACGACGCGGTCGAGACCACGCCCCGCTCCGTTGGGTCACCGCGGCCACCGACGACAACTGGTCGGCCGGCCAGCTCCGGACGCCGAAGCACCTCGACGGCGGCGATGAACTGGTCGAGGTCGACGTGCAAGACCCACGATGCCGACATAGCCTCAGTCTGCCTGGCCGGCCGCACGACGGGCCGGGCCGCACGTCGGTCAGGTCATGGAGGTGCGAGTAAGCGCGGGATACAGGACCTGGTTGCGCCCTCGTCGGTACAGCTCGGCCGGACGTCCCGTCCCGCGTGACGCCTTCTCGCCGGTAGGCTCGACGAAATCGGGAACGCCGGTGACCTTGCGGTGGAAGTTGCCCGGATCGAGGGTCACCCCCCAGACGACCTCGTACACCCGTCCGAAGCTCGGCGATGGTGAACCGCGGGGGGCAGAACGACGTGCCGATGGCCGAGTACTCCAGCTTCGCTCTGGCCCGCTCCACGCCGTCGCGCACGATCATGCGGTGGTCGAAGGCCAGCCGGTCCCGTCGGGCGAGCAGCCACGTCACAGGTCGCCAGTCTGCGTCGGTGGCATCATCACCTCCGACGGGGTCGGGCAGGTCCGGCACGACGGCCAGGTAGGCCACGCTCACCGTCCTTCCGCGCGGGTCGCGCTCGGGCTCGCCCGTACGTCGCTAGCTGCTCGATACGGAGTCGGCGACCGGAGATACCCGTCTCTTCGACGAGCTCCCGCTCGACCGCCGTGCCCAGGTCTTCGTCGATATTGACGAAGCCGCCTGGCAGAGCCAGTTGCCCCTTGAACGGCTCCCCTCCGCGGGTGACCACCAGGGCCTGGAGCATAGCGTCACGGATCGTCAGAACCACCGCGTCGACGGTCACGGCGAAAGGCGGATACTTGGACTTGTACACCATCGCTCGATCATATTTTGTCTGAGCGACTACAACAATTCCTGGCCGGGTGGAAGCATGAGATTCGCCGGAGAGTGCTCGAAACTCTTTTCGACCCATCTCGCAGCCCGGCGTCGAGAGGATTCCTGGCCCCGATAACGGACGAGTGAGAGGATGCGGAGGTGCCGATGACTGTGCGTTCCGGCCGAGAGGATGACGAATGTTCCCGGTGATCAACGTGGCTGGTGGCCCGTACGAACGAGGACGCCAGTACGGCCGCCAGGCGAGAGAGCGGATCCACCGGTCGATCGCGTCGTACGCCAAGACGTTCGAGTACACCGCCGGCTGGGACTGGTCGAAGGCGTCGGCTGAGGCGGCTGCGTTCTTGCCGGCGATCCGTGACTTCGACGAACGTTATGTCGAGGAGATGGCCGGGTTGGCCAACGGTGCGGGCGTCACGCTCGAGGACATCGTGGCGATCAACGTGCGCACGGAGATCATGTACTCCGCGCGTGTCCGGACAGCGATGGCGCAACCTGCTCCGGCTGAGTGCTCAGCGTTTGCCAGTGTCGCGTCGGGCGGGCGCGTACTGGTGGGGCAGAACTGGGACTGGGCGCCCTTCGCCTCCGAAACCGTTGTGGTCTTGCAGGCGGTTCCGAATGACGGTCCGGCCTTCGTCACGGTTGTCGAGGCGGGGCTGATGGCGAAGTTCGGCGTCAACTCCGACGGGTTGGCGGTGATGACGAACGCACTCGCGTGCACGGAAGACCGTGGCGACGCCGCAGTGCCGTACCACCTGATGCTTCGAGGGTTGCTGGACTGCAGTACGACGGGCGATGCGCTGGGCCGGCTGGAGCAGGCCACGAGAGCGTCGTCGGCCAACTACCTCTTGGCAGATGCAAGTGGTTCCGTCGTCGACGTCGAGGCCCGACCTGGTGGCGAACCGCAGCTGCATCGCCTGCTGCTCGATGACCATGGCGTGCTGCTTCATACGAACCATTTCGTGTCCCCCGACTTTGACGCGGTCGACTACAGCGACATGGTGGCTTCCACGACGCGGTACCGGTTGGGCCGCGTCGCAGAGCTCGCGGAGGCGGCGGCCAACCCGAACGACATGGACGTCTTTGCGGCCGCCCTGTGCGATCACGCCAACGAGCCCGACAGCGTGTGCCGCCATCCGGACGTGTCGTTGCCGGCTCCCGAGCAGAGCATGACAGTGGCGAGCATCCTCGTGGACCTGACCAGCCCGAAGTGTCCGGTTGTCGCAGGGGCCGCCCTGTGGTGCGGGTTTCGAGGATCTCGACTGCTCCTGGCTCTGGAACTGACACGTGCCGAGGCTGCCCTGGATAGGGTC
The DNA here is from genome assembly GCA_963824115.1 of uncultured Actinomycetota bacterium. Classification (GTDB taxonomy): domain Bacteria; phylum Actinomycetota; class Actinomycetes; order Propionibacteriales; family Nocardioidaceae; genus DASQEH01. The sequence goes on along the minus strand of CAWGOA010000007.1, from coordinate 123,309 downwards.
GCCTCGGCACGTGCCTTCCGACGCCCGAGGTGGAACAGCGGTTGCCGCTGAACGTGGGCGGTCGGTCAGCTGCAGCCGCTGGTGGAACCACAGCCCTCGCAGACGTAGCAGCTACCAGCCGGGCGCATCTTCGTGCCGCACGTGAGGCACAGGGGCGAGTCGACTTCTCGACCGCTCAGCACCTCGAGCAGTTCGGCGCTGGTTCTCGCACCGCCTGGAACTGGCCTGGCCGACTCTTCGACCACCTTGGCATCGTCTGCTGAGACGTCGCGCGCCACCGATGCGTCGGCGGCCACTGCCGACTCGATCGACGCCGTAGTCGGGGTGGTTTTCAGGGACTCGGCCTCCGAAAGCTCCCCAGGCTCCACCGACGCCTCGTAGGAGCCGGTGTCGAGCTGGCGCTGACGCTCCTCAGCCGTGTAGATGCCGAGGGCTGCCCTCGAGTCGAAAGGCAGGTAGTCGAGCGCGAGGCGGCGGAAGATGTAGTCCATGATCGACTGGCTCATCCGCACGTCCGGGTCGTCGGTGAAGCCCGCGGGCTCGAACTTCATGTTGGTGAACTTCGAGACGTAGGTCTCCAACGGCACGCCGTACTGCAGCGAGATCGAGATCGCCATGGAGAAGGCGTCCATCACGCCTGCAAGGGTCGAGCCCTGCTTGCCGAGCTTCAGGAACACCTCGCCCAGGCCGTCGTCGGGGTAGGACCCGGCTGTCATATAGCCTTCCGCGCCGCCGACGGTGAACGACGTCGTACGTGAAGGACGTGACTTCGGCAGCCGCTTGCGGACGGGACGCTCCACCACCTTGACGACTTCGGGGATGTCGTGGGCGACGTACGCCTTGTCGGCGCCTTTGGCCTTGGCGTCGCTCAGTGGCTGGCCCACCTTGCAGTTGTCACGGTAGACCGCGAGGGCCTTGAGTCCGAGCTTCCATCCCTGCACGTAGACGTCACCGATCTCCTCTACGGTCGCCGTCTCGGGCAGATTGACTGTCTTGGAGATGGCGCCGCTGATGTAGGGCTGTGCGGCGGCCATCATGCGGACATGACCCATGGGAGCGATGGCCCGCTCACCCATCGCCGTGTCGAACACCTCGTAGTGCTCACGCTTGAGTCCGGGTGCGTCGATCACGTGGCCGTGCTCGGCGATGTACTCGACAATGGCCTCGATGGTCTCGCCGGTGTAGCCCAGCTTCTTGAGAGCGCGCGGGATCGTCTGGTTGACGATCTGCATGGAGCCTCCGCCGACCAGCTTCTTGAACTTGACCAGCGAGAAATCCGGCTCGATGCCGGTCGTGTCGCAGTCCATCATGAACCCGATGGTGCCGGTCGGTGCCAGGACCGAGGCTTGTGCGTTGCGGAAACCGTGCTTCTCCCCCACCTTGACCACAGCGTCCCAGGCCTTGGTGGCGAGCTTGCGGACATCACGGTCGTTCTCGGTGATGGACCGGATCGCGTCCGTCGCGGCTGCGTGCTTGCGCATGACCCTCTTGTGGGCGTCCGCGTTGCGCGCGTATCCCTCGTAGGGGCCGACGACACCGGCGAGCTCGGCCGAGCGCTTGTATGACGTCCCCGTCATCAAGGACGTGATCGATGCGGCCAAGGCTCGACCACCCTCGGAGTCGTATCCCAGGCCCATGGCCATGAGGAGAGCCCCGAGGTTGGCGTAGCCGATGCCGAGCTGGCGGTATGCGCGGGTGGTCTCACCTATCTTCTCGGTCGGGAAGTCGGCGAAGCAGATGGAGATGTCCATGGCGGTGATGATCATCTCGACGCAACGGGCGAACAGCTCCGCGTCGAACGTGTCGTCGTCTCGCAGGAACTTCAGCAAGTTGAGCGACGCCAGGTTGCATGAGGAGTTGTCGAGGGACATGTACTCGCTGCACGGGTTGGAGGCCGTGATGCGTCCCGTCTCGGGGTTGGTGTGCCAGTCGTTGATGGTGTCGTCGTACTGGATGCCGGGATCGGCGCACTCCCAGGCAGCCTTGGCGATCTTGTCGAAAAGGCTGCGGGCGTCGATCGTCTCGATGACCTCACCCGTCTTGCGTGCCCGTAGGCCGAACGGGGCGGCGTTCTCCACCGATCGCATGAACTCGTCGGTGACCCGCACGGAGTTGTTGGCGTTCTGGTACTGCACCGACACGATGTCACGGCCGCCGAGGTCCATGTCGAAACCGGCGTCGCGCAGGGCGCGGATCTTGTCTTCCTCGCGCGCCTTGGTCTCGACGAACTCCTCGATGTCGGGATGGTCGACGTCGAGCACGACCATCTTGGCGGCTCGCCGGGTCGCACCGCCGGACTTGATCGTGCCGGCTGACGCGTCGGCGCCGCGCATGAACGAGACAGGCCCGGATGCGGTGCCGCCTGACGACAGCAGCTCCTTGCTCGACCGGATGCGTGACAGGTTGAGACCCGCACCCGACCCGCCTTTGAAGATGAACCCCTCTTCCTTGTACCAGGTGAGGATCGACTCCATCGAGTCGTCAACGCTCAAGATGAAGCATGCGCTGACCTGCTGCGGAGACGCCGTGCCGACGTTGAACCAGACCGGAGAGTTGAACGCGAACACCTGATGCACGAGCATGTGGGTCAGCTCGTGCTCGAACACCTCGGCGTCGCCGGGCGTCGCGAAGTACCCGTACTGCCTCCCCGCGGCCGTATACGTCGTGACGACCCGGTCGATGAGCTGGCGAAGGCTCCACTCGCGCGCATCTGTGCCGACGGCACCCCGGAAGTACTTCGTGGTGACGATCGTGGAGGCGTTGACCGACCAGAAGTCAGGGAACTCGACTCCGCGCTGCTCGAAGACGGTCTCTCCGGTCTTCCAGTTCTGTTGGACGACGTCGCGCCGCTCCCAGGTGATCTCGTCATACGGGTGCGTGCCGGGGGTCGTGAAGATCCGGTCGATCTTCAGGCCCTTGCCGGTGCCGCGCCTCGTGGCGCTGTCGCGTCGGCTGTCGGTCTCGGTCATAACTCTCCTAGCTCGTCCTGTGCATTGAGGACTCTTGCCTGTGGCGGTGTTCCATGTCGTCGTTCAAAGTGGTGGTTCGCGTTTGCCGCACTGCTGCCTCGGGCCTGTTTCGGCGGCTGGCTATCGGACGACGTCAGCCGCCTGGCACCGGCTTGCTGACGAACGCCCGAGCTACGGGGTCGGGCTCCTCACCCGTCGGCGCTCTCTCGGCACGAAGCACGGCGATCTCGGCCTCGAAATCGTCCGCGGACTCGAAGGCCCGGTAGACGCTGGCAAACCTCAGGTAGGCCACCTCGTCGAGATCGCGCAGCGGACCCAGGATGGCGAGGCCCACCTCGTGAGCCGGGACCTCGGCCCAGCCCGAACCGCGAAGCGAGTCCTCGACCTGCGAACCGAGCAGCTTGAGCTGGTCGTCGGTGACCGGGCGCCCCTTGCACGCCTTGCGAACTCCGACGATCACCTTCTCGCGGCTGAACGGCTCCGTCGCTCCGGACCGCTTCACGACCGTCAACTGCATCGCCTCGACAGTCGTGAAGCGCTTCTCGCACTCCGGACATGAGCGACGCCGCCGAATGGACGTGCCGTCCTCGGCCACTCGAGAGTCGAGCACTCGAGTGTCGGTGTGGCGGCAGTACGGGCAGTGCACGGTATCGGCCGCCTCCTCACGTTTCGATCCATATGACGAGTCCTACCCGGGGAACCGACGTTTTCGTCCCGCGACCCGTGGGCCGGTGGCCAGTGGATCCTGAGCCCCCGACACTGCGACCTGTGGACGAAACTGTGGATGCGGCTGGGGACGGGCCCAGGTTGCTGTGCACCGACAACCACAATCTGTGGAGAACTACATCTGTGTAACTACTATATCTAGTGGCTGACCTTACGTTCAACACCTGGCAATGGCAATGCCTTCCCGAGCGTCCTTGGGAAGTTCAGGCATCTGCGCTGGTCAGGGCAGGTGTAGATGTATACCCACCGGCGTGTCTTCGCGGCGGCGGATCCGCGGCCTCAGGGCCGAACGGCTGGGCCGGTTTCCACAGGCCCCGCGGCCACGACTGTCCGGTTGGGTGCGAATCCCCTACCTTGGAGGCACTTCGTCGCCCCAGAAGGAGCCGACCATGCGTCGAGCGGTCGTGTCCGCGCTGATCAGCGGACTCTGTTTGACCCTCGCCGCCTGCTCCCACGACCAAGCTGCGGGACCGGTCGATCCCCCAGGCAACACCACCGGCTCATCGCTGACCACGCCAACCACCACGACCCCGTCGGATCCGGCGGAAGATGCCCCGCCCGTCATGCCCGCACTCGCCAAGCAGAAGTCCACCGCCGGCGCCAAAGCCTTCACCGAGTACTACATCGACGTACTCAATTACTCGTATCTGGCGACCTCAACGAAGCGCCTGCGTGCTATTTCGTCTGAGGACTGTGCAGTTTGTAACTATATAGCGAAAGCCATTGATGAGATGCGACGTCGTGGCGGACAGCAAAAAGGTGCGGGATGGTCAGTCTTGAATGTCGCGTCACTTCCCCGCAGCGGACCGTTGCAATTCAACGTCGTTGCGCATATTAAAATAGCGGCGGGCTCGATGCGACGCTCACGCGGGGCGAAGATACAAGATATTCGAGCTGAGCGAGTTTACGATGACTTCTATCTTGTCTGGCGCAACGACAGCTGGGCGCTCCGCGATTTCGGGCCATCGTGAGTGGGGTAGCCGGTCTCATCGCGGGATTACTGCTCGCCGCCGCCCTTGGGCCCCAGCCTGCCGAGACATCTCCCTTGCAGCGGTGCCTTCTGACAGCTGCCGGGGGTCAAGCTATCGCTAAGTGCTTTAGGGACTACGGAACCGCCGGCTCACCAGACGGGCCTCACACCAACCCCAGTCCGTCCAATCCGAGCGCCTATGAGGCAGAGTGGCTTCCAGCCTGTGCAGCAGCGTCTCCGAGTCGTCCAGCAAGTGTCGGGGTCGACTGCCCGGATATTCACTTTTGTCCGCAGCCCGGGATGCTTCAGATGGCCCTTTGGATACGGCAGACCCTCGGGTCAAACGGACGTCCGATCGACGATGCCTGGCACATCGACCATTTCGAATGTCGGGGCCGAGCTGACTTGGGGGTCGTGCGTCGGCAGCTAGGTTGGGCGGACGTGCTTTCTGCCGTGCGGCGGGTCGGCATACCGCCGGGGCAGGTACTGGCCCCGCATTTCACCTTGGTGAACCTCAAGACCACCTTCTACACACGCCCCGAGATTGTCCACAAGACCTTGCAGATCATCGGCTATAACGTCGACGTCCGCATCGACCCGGTCAGCTTCACCTGGCACTGGGGCGACGGATCCTCCTCCACTTCCACCACACCCGGGCGGCCCTACCCGGCCCGAGATGTCACCCACACCTACACCCACGCGACAGACCCAGGCACATCGCTGTCCCTGCGCGTCGACGTCACCTACCGGGCCCGCTACCGCGTCGACGCAGGCGCCTGGACCGCGATCCCCGACACCATCACGATCCCCGGACCCACGACCCATCTCCAGATCAAACAAGCAAGCGCGGTGCTCGTCGGAAACTGACCCGGTCACACCAGCGACGGGTGACTCGACCGCGCGGTGCTCTCCTCACGTAGGGCAATGATGCAGGAACGGTCAGGTGATGCAACGGCACATTCGGCGTTGGCCGACGGTCGATGCCTCCTAGAATGCTGTGCGTCGCGTGGGCGGACACCCAGTGGCATCGTTCGGGGGCTCAGGGGTCGCCGATGTCTTGAGAAGAGCAGAAGGGCGACCATGTACCCACGAACAGCCAGGCGACGCTCAGCCACGGCTCGCACGGTGACCACGCTTGCCGCGAGCCTCGCGATCCTCGCCACCTATGGGAGCGGGGTGTCGGCCCACGCCAGCCCCGCGCCGGGCCGTCTCGTGCCGGCAGCGACAGCGACTCACCGCCAGGTTCATGGCTTCACGGTTCCGAGGAACGTCAAGCTGGTTCGGACCCGCACGTCGCTCCTTGGTGTGCACAAGTGGTACCGGCAGGTCGCGCACGGCCACTTCGTCGTGGGCGGCTGGTACGGCACGCACTACAACACGTTCTCCAAACACTTGACCGTCTGGGACGGCCGCAAACATGTGGGCGCGGTCGCCGTGAGCCAACCGGAGATCGACGTCAGACACGCCGCGTCCGTCGCAGCCCATCTCGCGAAGACCTCGACGGGGCACGTAGTCAAGAGCGGTTTGTGGATCTTGCCCCCCACGCGCAGAAGCGCCACGGCTCGTCTCGTCTACGCCGTGAGCACCGCCGACGGTCGAGGCGCGCGCACCACGTACGTCGACGCGGCCAACTCACGAGTGCTGAAGACGGTCCGCGAAGCCGACAAGGCTCGAGGCGGTCGAAAGCCCTTGGTGACCGGAACTGCCCTGGTCTTCGATCCGAACCCCGTGGTGAAACTTCAGGACGAGACCCTCAAGGACAACCACAACGCGGCGAACGCGGTGCCTCCCGCTGGCTACACGCGGGTAAGTCTGTTCGGTCTCGACGCCAGCCAGTCGCTCACCGGGCGCTACGTTCACATCGTCAACCGAAAACTCGCCCACTCGGCCACCAACTCGTACCTCTTCAACCGAAGCAACCCGTTCTTCGAGCAGACGAACGCGTACTACGCGGTCAACAAGGAGCAGGCCTTCCTGCACAGACTCGGCTTCGTCGATGTCAACTCGTCGCCCCAGAAGGTACTCACCGATGCTTTCCCGGACGACAACTCCTACTTCGATCCCCAAGACGATCAAATCTCGCTCGGTCGCGGCGGTGTCGACGACGCCGAAGACCCTGAAGTGGTATGGCACGAGTACGGGCATGCCATGCAGGCCGACCAGGTCATCGACTTCGGCCAGAACAACCAGGGAGCGGCCATGGGCGAAGGGTTCGGCGACTACATGGCCGTCACCATGAGCCAGGGCGCCGAGCCTGTCGGGACCGCACTCACCCCCACGGCGTGCGTCATGGACTGGGACTCCACGTCGTACACGCGAGGCCCGACGCACTGCCTGCGCCGCACGGATCTGGACAAGACCTATCCGCGCGACCTCAACGCCGACCCACATCTCGGCGGCGAGATCTGGTCGCGTGCCCTCTGGGACATGAACAAGGCGATGGGCCGCGACGCCGCCACCCGGGTCATCGTGGAGTCTCAGTTCTGGATGTATCCGACAATCAAGATGCTCCCTGGGGCACACATCATGGTCAACGTCACGAAGATGTTGATGAACAACGGGCTGATCGCGCCTGGGTCGTTGACCAAGGTTCGTGCCGCATTGACGGCACGGCACCTGCTCCCAGTCGCCGTCCGGAAGTGACGGCCTCGTCACACGACCTGCGGGGTGGCCGGGGCTTCCCGGCCGCCTGATCATGGACAGCTGACGCACGCGGACTTCAACACTGCTTGTCTGGGCACGCTCGGCGCAAGGTCAGTGCGGGTCAGCATCTCCCGCAAGATGCTGACCCGCTCGGCGCGCCACACCGGGTCGAGGGGTGAGGCGCGCTACTCACCGCGCCGGGTCGAGGGGCGCTGGATGAGACCTATCGGGCCGCCGGGATGTCGAGCGGCTGGCCGGGTCGGATCGCACCGGAGCCGCCAAGTGAGTTCAGGTCCACGATCTTGGCGATCTCGTCTCGAGGATCTGACTGTGGGGCAACGGCACGGGCGATGTCCCAGAGCGTCTGCCCCGGCTTGACCACGACGGTGCGCGCGGGCACGTGTCGCACCCGGCTCGTCGACGCCGCCGGAGCACCAAGCAGCGTCAGAACGCCGAATGTCAGCGCCAGCAACGCCACGACGAGGACCAAGCGGCCACGTCCGGTCAGGCGAAGCGGTGTTGATGCCCGCGGCGAGCGCGAGGTTCGCAGCGCTCGTGGAGGGGCCAGTCGTTCGGGGATCTGACGGACCGAACCGACGTCGACGATCGTGATGCTCATAGTGGACCTCCGGGGACGTACGTCGGCCCCGACGGGGCCGTCTGCGGTGCATGCCGTGTGCCGCGACCAGGTGTATCCCGCGTCACCGACATCCCCGGTGACCCGACCCCGCCCACCGCGCAGGCAGCCAGGAGCCGCAGACGCAGCAGCCATTCGAAAACACGTTCGATCGAACACATGTGCGAGACGCTAGCACCGGCCCAGGACAGTTTCCAGCCCTAGTCGAACAAACGTTCGACGACGGACACCGAACCCAGCGGTCAGCGCGCGTCCAGCGGGCGCGAGAGCCGAGGCCCAGAGGTGCGAGCTGACGGGACGGCTCGCATAAGGCTGCGGCCGTCCGGCCCGCATCTGGCCGGTACCGTGAGGAGGTGATCATGATCCAGCGAGCCGTTGTCGTCGATCCTACGGTGGCGCGCGTGTACTCCTACCTCCGCGACTTCACCAACGCCGTCCAGTGGGACGCCGGCACCGTCGCATGCACGATGCTGCAAGGCGACGGCGGAGTCGGGACGACGTACGCGAACACCTCGAAATTCATGGGTCTCGAGACCGAGCTGACCTACGAGGTGCTGGAGCTCGAGACCGACCGGCTCATCGTGCTGCGCGGCGAGAACCAGACGGTCACGTCGACCGACCACATCTTGATCCAGCCCGTCGAGCGCGGAACCGAGGTGTTGTATACGGCCGAGTTCGAGTTCAAGGGCCCCGCCAGGTTGCTCGAGCCGGTGCTGCGCGTGCCGCTGGAAAAGCTGGGAGACAACGCGGAGAAGAGCCTTGCGGCCGCGTTGCGCGGGCTCGAAGGCGCGCCGGACGCCTGATCACCCCGAACCGCCCGTCGAGCGGCGCAACACGCCGATTCGAACAGGTGTTTGAAAGTGTCGGCGAACGGGTTTACCGTCAGGTCATCGAAGGTCAACGGCATCCGCCGTGGTCCCTCCGCCAGTTACGCCCCGACCTGAAGGTGACAGACATGGCCAGTGCCAAGGACGACTCCGCCGTACGCGAGCTTCCCGACGGACCGCCGGACGCGCACGGGCTGACCCCGCGACAGCGCCGGGTACTCGCTGTCATCCGCGACTCCGTGGAGTCCCGCGGGTACCCCCCAAGCATGCGCGAGATCGGGCTATCCGTCGGGCTCACCAGTTCTTCGTCCGTCGCCCACCAGCTCCGTGTGCTCGAAGGTAAGGGCTACATCCGCCGTGACCCCAACCGTCCGCGCGCGCTCGAGGTGCTGCTTCCCGACACATCCGTCCGACGGCCACCCGTAGGGGCCGGTGATGGGTCGTACGACGAGACAGGCGTAGGCGACGCTCACCCCGAAGCGGTGCTGGTCCCCGTACTCGGCCGCATCGCTGCCGGAGGGCCGATCCTCGCGGAGGAACGGATCGAAGACGTCTTCCCCCTCCCCCGCCAACTGGTGGGCGAGGGCACCTTGTTCCTGCTCGAGGTGCGTGGGGACTCGATGCTCGAAGCAGCTATCTGCGACGGCGACTTCGTCGTGGTGCGTCAGCAGCCGAACGCCGAGAACGGCGAGATCGTTGCGGCCATGATCGACGGAGAGGCGACGGTGAAGACTTTCCAGCGTCGATCCGGCCAGGTATGGCTGCTGCCCCACAACCCGAACTACGAGCCCATCGACGGCACGAACGCATCCATCTTGGGCAAGGTCGTCACCGTGATGCGTCGGATCTAACCGTCAGACCGGTTCCATCCACCCGGCAGCGCGGTCCACGCGCTCGCCGAGCTCGACGACCTGGCCTTCGCCGCCCCGCAATCACGCAGGATCCGGTGTCCAGGCCGCACCCCAACGGATCTCGTCACCTGCGCGGCCTCGGCACCGGCGGCTTCAACCGGCGCAACGCTGCTCTGGCCAGGTCGCCGTCGTACGTCATCCACATCGGTGGCAGCGATGCCCGCAGGAATGTCGCATAGCGTGCCGTGGCTAGGCGAGGGTCGAGTACGGCAACCACGCCGCGATCCGTCGCGGAGCGGATCAGGCGACCGCTTCCTTGAGCCAGCAACAACGCAGCGTGAGTCGCGGACACGGCCATGAACCCGTTGCCTCCGGCTCGCTCGGCGGCTCGGCTGCGTGCCGACATCAGCGGGTCGTCCGGTCGCGGGAACGGGATCCGGTCGATGATCACCAGCTGGCAGGTTGCCCCGGGGACGTCGAGGCCCTGCCACAGCGAGAGCGTACCGAACAGGCTCACCGCCGGGTTGGCGACGAACTCCGCCCGAAGGTGCGAGAGCTGACCGTCGCCTTGGCACAGGATAGGCATGTGGGGCATCGCCTCTCGCACGGCGACGGCGGCCGCCTCGGCCGCGCGGCGCGACGAGAACAGACCGAGGGTGCGCCCGCCGGCGGCCTCGACCAGTGACGTGATCTCCTCGATCTGCGCCGGACCTATGCCGTCACGCCCGGGCGTGGGGAGGTTGCGCGCAACGTACAGGATCGACTGGGTCCGATAGTCGAACGGCGAGCCGACGTCGATACCCCGCCAGGGCAGAACCAGCGTCGCCGCGTCGCCGTCGTGGTCGACCTCGTCGGCGTCCTGGTCCTCGACGGGCGATTTGTCGGGGCCTACACTGACCCCCTCTTGACCACTCGCCGGCGCCTGCGTCGTCGTCTCGTCAACGCGCTCCGCGGGTCGCAGCCCCAGTGAGGTGGCGATCGCTGTGAAGTCGCCGCCGAGCTTGAGGGTGGCGGAGGTGAAGACGACAGTCTTGCGCGCCAACAGCCGATCGCGCAGGTGTCCCCACACCTGCAAAGGCGCTACACACAGCTCGTTGCCGCCCCTGGATCGATCCCGCTCAGCCACCCAGGTCACATCGGCCTCATCGTGAGCGGCGAGTCGCTCGACGACCTTGCGGATCTCCTCGACCATCCCCCTGGCTTGCTGACGGGCCGTGTCGGCCTCACTGTCGCTCGAGTCCTTCGCAAACGCGGAGAACGCCGCTCTGGTGGTGCTCCTCAGCAGCTCCAGCGCGTGAGCCAAAGAGTCGGGCAGCGCGTCGATGCGTCCGGGCTCCAGCTCGTCGAGGGCCTCCCTCAACGCGTCGCCCGCGTCGGACATCAGGTCCGCCTCGCCGCCGTCGAGGAAGTTCCGGGCACGGCGGGCGGCCCGTTCGACCGCCGGGACGGACAGCTCGTCGGTGGCTGTCTGAGTCACCCGCGCGACCAGCTCGTGCGCCTCGTCCACGATGACGGCGTCGTAGTCGGGGATCATAGGCACGCCCGCAATTGCGTCGATCGCGAGCAGGGAATGGTTCGTGACAACCAGGCTCGACGCCATCGCCCGGTCACGGGCCCTCTCGGCGAAGCACTCGACACCGTACGGGCACCTGGCTGCACCGAGACATTCCCGGTGACTCACCGACACCTGCTGCCACACCCGGTCCGTGTGCGCGGGGGCGCTGTCGCGGTCGCCTGGGCCTGCCGCGCGGGACTCCTCCTCCGCCCAGTCCCGCAGCGACACAACCTCGGCGCCCAGCCCGGCCTGCGGGACATCAATGAGAGTGCCTTGGTCGTCAGGCACCCCGTCGCGGATTCGATGCAGGCAGGCATAGTTGCTGCGGCCCTTCAGCACGGCGAACTGCGGACGGGCACCGAGGATGCCCCCCGCGGCATCGAGCAGCGCCGGGATGTCGCGCTCCACCAGCTGGTGCTGCAGGGCCAACGTGGCCGTCGCGACCACGACCCGGTCGACGTGCATGACGGCCGGTACCAGGTAGGCGAGCGACTTGCCCGTGCCCGTGCCGGCCTGGACGAGCAGATGGTGACCCGACTCGAGCGCGGACCGGACGGCACGTGCCATCTCGAGCTGGCCCGGGCGTTCCTCACCCGCGAGGTTGGCGACCGCCGCGTTGAGCACGTCCTCGATCGTTGCGGTCCCATCCGCCGAGTCGCCCGGCGTAGCCGCTGACGTGCCCTGCCCGCGGCGACGCCCCTCAGCCACGAGTGGTGCCAGCCGGGCGTCGTCGCTGCATCGTCACGGCCCGAGAGTATCCAACCGGTGAGACACTTCGAGTCGGCTGTGCACAGGGGCGGCCGACGGTCGCGGACGGGTCAGAACAAGCCGCGCATGAGCGTCATCAGCAGGGGGACGGTAAGGCTGAGCAGGATCAGCCACGCGACGATCCGGTGCGACTGCTTGGCGGCGCTCAGCGACCCGGCCATGCCGATCATCGCGCCCTCTTGGGTGTTGCGGTCCAGGCCCATCCGGACGGCGTCTTCGGGCAGCGCCTCGATGTGGTGGAAATGCAGCACCGGCTCGAAGTCGTGAGCGTCGTCGAGCGGATATGCCATCGCCACAACCCTTCCGTCAGCCCCGCGTGGATGCCGAAGCGTACTGCGCCAGCTCGCCAGCGAGACTCGGGTTCACCCGGGCCCGGAGGTGGGAGCCGTCGGCCAGGTGCTCGATCGAGACCACCTCGCCGTTCTCATGCACCTTGCTGATCAGGTCGCCGCGTGAGTACGGGATGAGGGCATCCACGTCGACCGACGGTCTCGGGAGCTCGGCCTCGATCGCGGCCAGCACGTTGTCGATGCCGGCACCGGTGCGAGCCGACACGACTACGGCATGCGGCTCGCGACTGAGCAGGCGGGCCAGCACGAGTGGGTCTGCGACGTCGGACTTGTTGATCACGATCAGCTCTGCGACTGCATCCGCACCGATCTCCGCGAAGACCTCGCGAACCGCGGCGATCTGCCCTTCGGGATCGGGGTGGGAGCCGTCGACAACGTGCACGATCAGGTCCGCCTGCGCGACCTCCTCCAGCGTCGAGCGGAACGCGTCGACCAGCTGGTGGGGAAGGTGGCGCACGAATCCGACCGTGTCGGACAGCGTGTAGACACGCCCGTCGTCCGTCGTGGTGCGGCGCGTCGTCGGGTCGAGGGTCGCGAAGAGCGCGTCTTCGACCAACACGCCTGCTCCCGTGAGGCGGTTGAGGAGCGACGACTTGCCGGCGTTGGTGTACCCGGAGATCGCCACTGCGGGAATCTCACGCCTGACCCGCTCCGCCCTCTTCGTCACTCGTGCCGTCCGCATGTGCTTGAGCTCGCCCCTGAGCTTGGCCATGCGCGTCGAGATGCGCCGGCGGTCGGTCTCGAGCTTGGTCTCACCGGGCCCACGCCCACCGATGCCGCCACCTTGTGCGCCGACTCGGCCACCGGCCTGACGGGAAAGGTTGCCACCCCAGCCGCGCAAGCGCTGCTTGCCGTACTCGAGCTGGGCCAGCTCGACTTGGGCCTTGCCCTCTTTCGAGCGGGCATGTTGAGCGAAGATGTCGAGGATCAGCGCGGTCCGGTCGACCACCTTGACCTTCACGCGGTCCTCCAGGTTGCGTAACTGTGACGGGCTGAGCTCGCCGTCGCAGATGACGGTGTCAGCACCGGTGACCGCGACGACCATTCGCAGGTCGTCGACCTTTCCCGGGCCGATGTACGTGGCCGGATCGGGCTTCTGGCGGCGCTGCGAGAGTGCCTCCAGTACGAGGGAACCGGCGGTCTCGGCGAGCAGCTTGAGCTCCGTCATCGAGTTGTCGGCGTCCTCCAACGAGCCTTCGCCCCAGACGCCGACGAGCACGACCCGCTCGAGGCGCAGCTGGCGGTACTCGACCTCGCTGACATCGTCGAGCTCGGTCGAAAGCCCAGCCACCCGGCGCAAGGCGTGGCGCTCCTCGAGGTCGTACCCACCCTGGCCGAGCCGGTCGCGACCGTCTTGATCCCGGCCGTTCACCGCATCCCCATAGGCACTGGCATCGCTCGTGGCCGTGTCGAAGTAGGAGTCGGGATCGAGCTCGATCTTCGACGAGTCGAACGAGCCGCCCACGGGAAGGTCTTCGGCGTACCCAGAGTTGTCCACTGTCATCGTGAGCCCACTGTACGGCTTTGGCCAGATCGGCTCGACTCAATTCGCGGGCCGCCCGGCAGTCTCAGCCGGTCCACGTACCCTCGGCGACGAGCACCGCCGGCCCCTTCAGCCGAGCCGTCGCCTCGGCGTCGAGAGTCACTGTCAAGACGCCCCCTGACACCCTGACCGTGTATGTCGGCGGCCGGGCCCCGACCGCCGCGGCAACCCCGAGCGCCTCGGCAGCCACGGCCGCCGCGGCTGCGACCGCACCGGTGCCGCAGGAGGCGGTCTCCCCGACGCCACGCTCGTAGACCCGCATGGCGAGCTCGCGATCGCTGCGCGGTTCGACGAACTCGACGTTGACACCGTGGGGAAAGTCACCGAGGTCGAACAGCGGTGAGACGTTCAGGTCGCCCACCTCCCCGAGGTCGTCGACGACCACGACGGCGTGCGGATTCCCGGTGTCAACCACCCGGCCTCGGTACGAGCGCCCCCCTGCCGACACCGTGGTCATGTGCTGGACGACCGGCGTACCCATGTCCACGCTGATGTCGCCGTCGTCACAGAACGTGACCCGCTTCAGGCCACCTCGGGTATCGACGTCGAGAGGCTTCGACGGGTCGACCAAGCCGGCCACCTCGAGGTAGCGCGCGAAGACCCGTACCCCGTTGCCGCACATCTCCGACACCGAACCGTCGGCGTTGCGGTAGTCCATGAACCACGGTGCGCTGCCGCCGGAGGCAAGGACGCGGAGGACACCGTCCGCTCCAAGGCCGCCTCTGCGGTCGCACAGTGCGACGACCAACGAAGGGTCGAGCGCCCCGTGCAGCGAGCCGTCGAGGTCGGGCAGCACGACGAAGTCGTTGTGCGTGCCGTGCCCCTTGACGAACCCGAAGCTCATCTCACCGAGAGTACGACGTCAAGGGCGCCGGCCGGGAGATCCTGGGCGTCGTACGGCAGCCAGGTGATCCGCGGATCGCGCCGAAACCAGGTCAGCTGCCTGCGGGCGAACCGGCGAGTCAGCCGCGTCGTCTGCATCCGGGCCGTCTGCTCGTCGTACCTCCCGTCGAGCATCTCCAGCACCTGTCGGTACCCGAGAGCTCGGCTCGCCGTCCGCCCCTCCCGAAGACCGCCACGCTCGAGCCGCCGGACCTCGTCGACGAGCCCCGCCGACCACATCCGGTCGACGCGAGCGCCGATCCTGGCGTCGAGCTCATCTCTGGGCACGTCGATGCCGACCTGCACCACCGGATGGAACGCATAGACATGCCGCGGCAAGGTCGCGCGGAACGGCTGGCCGGTCAGCTCGACCACCTCCAGCGCCCGTACGATCCTCCGACCGTTGCCGGGCAGGATGGCGTCCGCCGCGGCCGGATCCACAACGCGCAGACGCTCGTGAAGCCGCGCCGGACCGGCCGCCGCCAGCTCGGACTCCAGCCGGGCCCGCACATCGGCGTCGGTTCCCGGGAACTCGAACTCGTCGAGGACTGCGCGAAGGTAGAGCGCGGAGCCGCCCACGACGATGGGCACGACGCCGCGACCGCGACAGTCCGAGACTGCCTCGCGTGCCCACCCTTGGAACTGCGCCACCGTCGCAGGCTCACCGACGTCCAGCAGGTCGAGCAGATGATGGACGACCCCCCGTCGTTCGGCGACCGGAAGCTTCGCCGTTCCGATGTCCATCCCCCGGTAGATCTGCATGGAGTCGACGCTCACCACCTCGCCGCCGAGGGACAACGCCAGCTCGACGGCAAGCTCGCTCTTGCCCGCGGCCGTTGGCCCGACCAGGCCGACGATCGGCGGCAGGGTGGACACGCAGATCAACCCGGCAGGCGTGGCGTCCGAGCCGAGTCCAGCCACCGGTGCAGCAGCGGCCTCAGGTCGAGCCCGGTGTCGGAGCGCAGCCAGCGGGTGAACGTCGCGCGGTCCACGGTGCCGTAACGGTGCTGTGCCGGCCACGCCTTGACCAACGCGTCGAAGGCGGGATCGCCGATCCGCTGCCGGATGGAGTCGAGCATCATCGCGGGACCGAGGTACACATTCACGTCGGCGAACGTGTCCGGATGCCAGTGCCCTGGCGGACCCGAGCGATTGCGCGACTGCTGGTCGATGGCTCGCCACGCGGTGATGCCGCCGGCGTAGGAAGGGCGGCCGGTGTCGCGTTCGAACCACTGCTCCATGTACATGGCCCAGCCCTCGTTGAGCCACACGTCCTGCCAGGTTCGGGGCGTGAGACTGTCGCCGTACCACTGGTGCGCCATCTCGTGCGCCAAGACCGAGTCGGCCCGGCCCAGCGCCGCTCGACCGAGCGTGATCATGGTCTGCGTCTCCATCGCTCCGTCCCCGTCGACCACGACGACGCCGAGCGAGGAGAAGGGGTAGGGACCGGCATGCGCCGTGAGCCAGTCGAAGGCGTTGCTCCCTTCGGTCTCCAAGATCCGCAGCACCACCCGGTCGCGAGGCTGCACCCAGTAGGAGATGTGCATCCCTGCTCCCGTGATGACCGTCGTCCGCGAGTACGGCCCGATCGCGAGGGTGATCAGGTACGACGCTGCGGGCGCGTCCAGGCGCCAGCGGCTGGTGGTCGCGCCGCCATGGCGATGCTGGGCCAACAGCTCGCCGTTGAAGACGGCCACGTCGTGGCCGTGCGTCGTGATGTCGGCGTCATACAGGGCCTTGTCCGACGGCTCGTCGTTGACCGGGTACCACGTGAACGCGCCGTACGGTTCCTGGAACGTGTACACGGACCCTGACGGGTCGACGTTCCACCCCAGCCCCTGCGCCATGTCGCTGCGTTGGCTCGGAGCCGGAGTCGAGTGCGGCCGGCCGGAGTACGCGATCTCAAGGACGTGGGTCGAGTTCCTCTCGAGCCTCCCCGTCCGCATCACGATGCCGTCGCCGGCTTGTACGTAGCCGATCGACCGACCGTCGAGTCGTACCCGGCTGGCGGTCAGGGCGCCGGACAGATCGAGCCGAACCCTGCGCGTAGTGGTCGCCGCCCGGAATCTCACGGTGGTGTCACCCTGCAACGTCGATCCGTCCCAGTTGAGACGGAGCTGGTAGTGCAGGGCGTCGAACGCCGGGTTGCTGTTAGTGGGGTAGTACGGGTCCTCGACGGGAGTCGACCGGGCAGCGCGGATCTCGGCTCGGGTGCGATGACCCGACGGTGGGGGTCGGCGAGGTCGCTGTGCCCGGCGAGGCTGGCGTGCCGGCGCTGGACGTGGAGGGTCGAGCTGTTGCACCCGTGCCGGTCTGACCTGCCTGCTGCACGTCGGTGGCCCCGGCCGTGCACCCCGCCAGAAGGGTCAGTGCACCAGCCGCGAGCGCGCGCAGCAGCGTTCTGCGGTCGCATGCCATCGTGCCGGCTGTCTCCTCGCGGGGTGAAGTCCCAACCCTAACCGCCGCCGCGAAGGCGTGGGACCGTTCGTCGTGCTGCTCTGGCTGGTACGCGGTCAGCGGGTGTCATTGGGGTGCGACACAATGAGATCTCGCTCGTCCAGATGGAGGGTACTCATGGGATTTCTCGACAAGCTCAAGGATCAGGCCAGCGGTCTGAGGGACAAGGCGGTGGACACCGCCGCCAAGAACAGCGACAAGATCACTGTCGGGCTCGACAAGGCAGGCGACTTCGTCGACAAGCAGACCAAGGGCAAGTACACCGACAAGATCGCCACCGGCAAGGTCAAGGCGAAGCAAGGGCTCGACAAGCTGGAATCCAAGAACTCCGGCGGACGGACCAGCCCTCCCCCGCCACCGCCAGGACCGGATGCGTTCGGCACCGGGTCGCCCGGCACGAACCCCGACGACCGATCCGATCCAACCTCCCCGCCTGCGTCCTAGCCGGCCTCGCCCGTTCGGCGCTCGGTCGCGGCTCTCGCCGCCCGACCGCTCAGCTGCGGGCGACATCGGCACCGAGCGACCAGTCGACCACCGCGTAAGCCACCCCCAGCGGGGCGTCGTCATACCGTACGGTCGTGACCCAGGCCGAGTCGGCGAACGATTCCTGCGCCTGAGCTGCACCGGCGAGGACCTGCCACGACTCTCGCCCCGCCACCCACAACTCCTCGGTCAGGGTTTGGTCGGTTTCGAGCAGCGCGTGCGGATCGGGGGCTGCCAACGCGGCAACAATCGCTGCATCGAACGCGGCAGCACGCTCGTCGATGTAGCCCGGGCGCCGATGTCGACCGCTTGGCGCTGCCGTCGCCCATCACCAGGAGCGCGATGTTCGCTTCCGTCGCGACCAGGTCGCGTCCACGTGCCGCGCACTGCTGTGCACCCGTACCGGTGGCCACGGCGAGGTACTCCCGGTCTTTGTCCCAGCCGACCTCGTCGAGGAGGTAGGCGGCGACGGTCAGGGAAAGGGGGAGTACGTCAGTAGGCCCACCGAACGCGACATCCACGCCGTACCGCTGCAGGCTGCCTCCAGCTTCGGGTCCCCAGCGATCCGTGAGATCGCCCGTCCCCACGGCCACCAGCCTGTCGGCCCCCGCCTCGAGGAGCTCGCGGACCGACGCCAGACAGCTTGCTCGTAGGACGCCGAGCCATCGCGGCTCCCCTGCCGAGACACCCGGGACGAGGATGGGTGGGTGTGGGCACATGCTCGCAGCGACAAGCATGGACCTGACCTTAGGCTTCCCGTGTGACCGAACGATTCCGGGTGGTTCCCGCCGCGTACGTCTTCATGCGACGCGGAGACCAGGTGCTGCTCCAGCTCCGTGACAAGACCGGGTACATGGACGGGTACTGGGCGGCCGCCGCGGCCGGACATGTCGAGGAAGGCGAGTCGGTGTTCGAGGCCGCGGCCCGGGAGGCCCTGGAGGAGGTGGGGGTCACGATCGAGCCGGCCGACCTGCATCCGCTCTGTGCGATGCACCGCACCCATGGCAACCACCACGACGAAGATGAGCGGGTCGACTTCTTCTTCGAGTGCCGGCATTGGCTGGGCGAGCCGCGAACGCTCGAGGACAAGGCGATCGATCTGCGCTGGTTCGCTCAGGACGCGCTGCCTGACAACGTCGTCCCGCACGAGAGGCGCGTTCTGGACAGCCTCGCGGCCGGCAGCCTCGACGCCGTCATCACATTCGGCTTCTGACCGCCGGCCTTCTGACCGCCGGCCCGCAACGCCGGCGCATCGGCTACGGCGAGCTGCCGGCTGCGCACGCGTGCACCTGAGGCACTGCGGCGGGCACACCAACCGTGGGCAGCCCGAGCGGGACCGCTGAAGTAGCCTCCGCGGCTGGCTGCCAGATGTCACCCGCACGGGTCCTTCGTACAGACGAGATCGGGAGGTCCGAGACCAGATGGTGCGGCGCGGCGTAGGTGATCTGGGCTGTGACGATGTCCCCCGGCCGCACCGGGACCCCACCGAGACGCTCCAGGGGTCCCGGTGTGAAATGCACGAGCCGGTTGTCACGGGCTCGGCCGGACAGTCGCTCGGTCGCCGCGTCCTTGCGCCCTTCGCCGTGCGCGACGAGGACCTCGACCTCGCGTCCTTCGAACGACCTGTTCTCGCGCCAGGCGACCTCCTCGACCAACGACACGAGTCTCTCGTAGCGCTCCTGCACGACGGCGCGGGGTAGCTGGTCCGCCATGCTGGCCGCCGGAGTGCCCGGCCGCTTCGAGTACAAGAACGTGTACGCGCCGCTGAACCTGGCCTCGCTGACCAGCGACAGGGTGTCTTGGAAGTCCGCCTCGGTCTCGCCAGGGAAGCCGACGATGATGTCTGTCGTGATGGCTGCCTCGGGCATCGCAGCGCGCACCCGGTCGAGGATGCCGAGGTAGCGGCTGCGCCGATACGACCGCTTCATCGCCTTGAGCATCGCGTCGGAGCCGGACTGCAGGGGCATGTGCAGCTGGGGCATGACGTTAGCCGTCTCGGCCATCGCCGCGATGACGTCGTCGGTGAAGTCCCGGGGGTGCGGTGAGGTGAACCTGACCCGCTCGAGTCCTTCGATCTCGCCGCACGCGCGGAGCAGTTTGCCGAAGGCGAGCCGGTCGCCGAACTCGACGCCGTAGGAGTTGACGTTCTGGCCGAGCAGGGTCACCTCGACGACACCGTCGGCGACGAGCGCCTCGATCTCGGCCAGCACATCTGCGGGGCGACGGTCCCTTTCGGTGCCGCGAAGCGATGGGACGATGCAGAAGGTGCAGGTGTTGTTGCAGCCCACGCTGATGGCGACCCAGGCAGCGTAGGCCGACTCCCGTCTGGCCGGCAGCGTGGAGGGGAACACAGCGAGGGACTCGAGGATCTCGACCTGCGCCTCCTGGGCGACCCGGGCCCGCTCCAGCAGCACAGGCAGCGAAGCGACGTTGTGGGTACCGAAGACGACGTCGACCCATGGCGCGCGCCGGACGATCTCCGAGCGGTCCTTCTGGGCAAGGCAGCCGCCGACCGCGATCTGCATGTCGGCCCTGACGGCCTTGATCGGCGCGAGGTGCCCGAGGTTGCCATACAGCCGGTTGTCGGCGTTCTCGCGGACAGCGCAGGTGTTGAACACCACCACGTCGGCGACGTCGCCGTGCTCCGCGCGCGACGTATCCAGCCTCGTCGAGCAAGCCGGAGATCCGCTCGGAGTCATGGACGTTCATTTGGCAGCCATAGGTCCGCACCTCATAGGTACGGCCCAAGTCTCCCGGACCTGGTCCGCCCGCGACCGGCTGCACGGCCTGTACGCGTGGCGCGTTCCTTGGGACTGGTCATGACCGGTCCAGGTTACGGCGTCGCTCTTCGTCGGCCCAACGTGCCGGCGGCCGCGTTCCTATCGAGAGGGTAGAAAAGCTCCAGTCGAGCGGGCAGTACAGTGCGCTCCGCACGCTATCGTGCGGTCGCGACCGCGCACCTACTCTCCCGCATAGGTTCCGAAGCTCCACAGGTTGCCCTCGGGATCTCGGACAGAAAACTCCCGGCTCCCGTAGTCCTGGTCCTCGAGCTCTCGGACAACTGTGGCACCCGCCGAGACCGCCCGCGAGTACAAGCCGTCTGGGTCGTCAGTCACGACGTAACAGGCTCCCCGTCCAGTCGTGGCCGGCCCCCCGGAGGAGTCGCGTTGGGTGCCCAGCATGATGCCACCGCCGGGAGACCAAGCCAGTTCTGCGTGGTGGACGACCGTGTCGTCGTCGTCCGCCGTGTACACGGCAGTAGCGACGAAACCGAAGGCTGTTGCCAGGAACTCGATCGCGGCCGGCGCGTCTGCGTACGTGAGGCTCGGCCACACGTAGGTCGTGGGGCGCGATGGGGAATCGGATTCATTCATGGGTCGACTCTGGCAGACCATCGCGTTCGTCGTCTCTGTGCGGTGCACGCGCTGTCGACGGACGCGATCGTCGTGTACCCCGGCAGCCACATGGGCGAGCCACGGCTTAGTCCGCATCGGTCCAATCCTCGGCTGTGTCCTGAAACCCGACGCCGGCCAGGTCGGCGGGTTCCGCGGACCCCTCGGCCGCCAGTGCTTCCTTGACGACCGCTGCGCACAGACCGGCAGGGTAACCCTTCCGGGCGAGCATCGAGGCCAGCCGGCGGTACCGCGTCGTGCGGTCCAGGCGGCGGGTGCTGGCGAGCTTGCGGTCGACGAGGCCACGGGCCAGTGCCCGCTCGCGGTCGGGGTCGATCGTGGACACGGCCTGTTGGATCAGCTCGTCAGCGACGCCCTTCTTGCGCAGCTCGACGCTCAGCGCACGGCGAGACAGGCCCCGCGTCGACTGCCGAGACGTCACCCAGGCTTGGGCGAACGCCCGGTCGTCGATGAGTCCGACCTCCGCGAACCTGTCGAGCACGGCCGTCGCCGCATCGACGGGCACGTTCTTCGCCTCCAACGCGCGAGCCAGCTCGTCGCGGGAACGTGCCTGTCCCGTGAGCTTCGCGAGCAGGATCGTCCGCGCGACCGACGTGGGGTCCGCGGGCGGGCCCAGGTCGGTGTCGGTACCCTCTGGCTCGTCTCGGACGTGGCGACGCCGGACCATCAGAAGTCGATATCGGTGGGCTCAGCCTTGGTCTCGGTGTCGGTCTCCAACGTCGCGCCGATGCCCAGCTTCTCCAGGATCCGCTTCTCGATCTCATTGGCGAGGTCTGGGTTGTCGCGCAGGAAGTTGCGAGAGTTCTCCTTGCCCTGACCGAGCTGGTCGCCTTCGTAGGTGTACCAGGCACCCGCCTTGCGCACGAGTCCTGTCTCGACGCCGACGTCGATCAGGCCGCCCTCGCGGCTGATTCCTTGCCCGTACATGATGTCGAACTCCGCCTGCTTGAACGGCGGGGCGCACTTGTTCTTGGCCACCTTGACCCGGGTGCGGTTGCCGACGAAGTCGGTACCGTCCTTCAGACTCTCGATGCGCCGGACGTCGAGCCGGATCGACGAGTAGAACTTGAGCGCCCTCCCGCCCGTCGTCGTCTCGGGTGAGCCGAACATGACCCCGATCTTCTCCCGGAGCTGGTTGATGAAGATCATCGTGGTCCCGGAGTTGCTCAGCGCACCGGTGAGCTTGCGCAGTGCCTGACTCATCAGACGAGCCTGCAGGCCGACATGGGAGTCGCCCATCTCGCCTTCGATCTCTGCCCGAGGCACGAGAGCCGCAACGGAGTCGATGACGATGATGTCGAGCGCACCCGAACGGATGAGCATGTCAGCGATCTCCAGCGCCTGCTCGCCGCTGTCGGGCTGAGACACCAGCAACGCGTCGGTGTCGACGCCGAGACGCTGGGCATAATCGGGATCGAGCGCGTGCTCGGCGTCGATGAAGGCCGCGATACCTCCGGCCCTTTGGGCATTCGCCACAGAATGCAGCGCGACGGTGGTCTTGCCCGAGGACTCCGGCCCATAGATCTCGACGACCCGCCCGCGCGGCAGGCCGCCGATGCCCAGCGCGATGTCGAGTGCGATGGATCCGGTCGGGATCACCTCGACGGGCGCGCGGCCGTGGTCGCCCAGTCGCATGACCGAGCCCTTGCCGTGGGAGCGCTCGATCTGCGCGAGGGCGTTGTCGAGGGCCTTGGAACGATCTGCTGCAACCATTGCGCCATCCGTAACGTGTGAGGGGGTTGGAGGTCAACCCGGTGTCTTCGCTGTCGTGACACGACGCTAGACGTGACCACCGACAAGACACAGTGGGCTGGGTCGCCTGTGGAGAATGCGTCGGGACTCGGCAACTTGGGTATAAAGGTATCCCGAACAGGTGTTCGAATCCATCTTCGACACGCCGTCCCCATCGAGCGCGCGCCTGTGCCGCTGCGCCTACCCCCGCGCGCGCGAAATCTCAGCCGCCTCGAGGGCTATCTCTGCCCTCTGGGGACGACTATCCCCACCCTCTGGGCAGACCATCCCTACCTGGCCGGGCCGACACGCTACCCCTCGAGACGGCTAGCGGTCGCGCGGCGGGAGCTCGAGAGCCCGCCAGACGACGCGCCAGATCGTCTTGGCGTCCCAGCCGGCCTCGAGGGCCTGCTGCACAGTCATCTCGTCGAGGCCTGCGAGGACCTGCTCTCTCGCCCACGTCGTGGCGTACGCAGGGCCCAGCGCGGCGTTCATCCGAGCCCAGAACTCCGTGTGTCGCACGCTTGCCTCGCCGCCTGACCGCTGATGTCCGCAGCGCACAGCCTACGTCGGCAGGCGCACCAGGAAGCGGCAGCCTCCGGCGACATTGTCCACACGTACGGAGCCACGGTGAGCTTCGGCGATTCCGCGCACGATCGCCAGCCCCAGACCGGATCCCACCGCTGCGTCCGGCGTTCGGGCGTGGTTTCCCTTCCACGCCACGTCGAAGACGCGGGGCAGATCGGCTTCCGGGATCCCGCCGCAGCCGTCGCTGACGACCAGTTCGACGTCCGCCCCGTTGGAGCGCGCGCTGACCTCGACTGCCCCCTCACTGGGGGTGTGGCGGATCGCGTTCGTCACCAGATTGCCGATCATCCGGCTGAGCTCGCGGGAGTCGGCGACGAACAGCAACACCGGGCTCTGCGTGCCCGTCGAGCCGAACGCCGTTTGCGCGGGCGACCGGGCCGCTCACCGCCAGCGCCTCGCTGATGGCCTCGTCGAGTCGCACCGACTCCAAGGACAGCTGGAAGGATCCCGAGTGCAGCCGGGACAGCTCGAACAAGTCGTCGACCATACGGGCCATCCGGTCGACTGTCTGGCGCATCTGCAGGTGGTACCGCCCAGGGTCGTCGGCGATGCCGTCCTCCAGCGCCTCAGCCATGGCTCGCAGCCCGGCCAGAGGCGTACGCAGGTCGTGGGACACCCAGGCCACCAGCTCGCGCCGAGACGCCTCGAGAGCGCGTTCGCGGTCACGTGACTCGGTGAGCCGGCTCGACGTCGCTGCTAGCTGGGCGGACAGGTCTGAGAGCTCGGCAGGACGTCCCGCTCGGCACGACGAAGTCTCCGTCCTGGCCGAGCAGTCGGGCGGCCTCCTGCACCGCTCGCGAGCCACGGACGGCCTGGCGCGCGACAGCCAGCGCCATCACGAGCGACACAATCCCCGCGGTCGCGGCCACCCAGAGCACGACCCGGAAGTCGTGGCCGGACAAGAACATCGCCCGCGCTGTACCGATGACCCCGGCGACCACACCCAAGACGGCGCTCAGCGCCACCGTCGCGAAGACCCACCGCAGGGACCATCGTCGGACCAGGTGCGCGACGACCAGACCGATCAGGCCGATCCCGGCGGCCCAGGCAGCCGCTATCGCGACAACGTCCACCAGGTCTCGGCTCATGTCCTCGCCCATCTGTACCCGACGCCCCAGACAGTTACCAGCCGTACCGGTGTGGTCGGATCGTCCTCGATCTTCTCCCTCAACCGTCGCACGTGCACGGTCACGGTGGACTGGTCGCCGAAGGACCAGCCCCACACGCGCTCCAGCAGCTCGACCCGAGTGAACGCCACGTCGGGATGTGACACGAGGAACCGGAGCAGGTCGAACTCCCTGACCGTGAGCGCGACGGCGCGCCCGGCGATGCTCACGGTGCGACTGGGACCGTCGACGAGGAGCTCTCCGTCTCGCAGGACGCGGGGATCGGGGGCGACCGTCTCTCCGGCCCGGCGAAGGATGGAGGAGATCCGCAGCACGAGCTCTCGGGGGCTGAAGGGCTTCGTGAGGTAGTCGTCGGCGCCGAGCTCGAGACCGACGACGCGGTCCGCCTCCGTGCCGAGGGCAGTCAGCATGATGATCGGCACCTGGCTGACGGCACGTACGCGCCTGCATACCTCCAGCCCGTCCACGCCCGGCAGCATCACGTCGAGCACGATGAGGTCAGGCCGCTCCAGGTGGATCTTCACGAGAGCGGACTCGCCGTCGCCCGCGTCGCTGACCTCGTACGCCTCGGCCTTGAGGTAGGACACCACGACTTCGCGCACGGTGGGGTCGTCGTCGACGACGAGCACCCGTGTCATCGGACGGGCGTTCGACGGCCGGGGGTACGCGACCCTCGGGCAACCGCTCGCCGGCGCCAGGCGCCTGCTGCGACGCCCACCGCGACGAGGATGGCGAAGACGCACCATCCGGCCCCGTAGTTGCGGTCGAGCAAGGTGGGGTTGTCGGGCCTGGCTCCGAAGCGGCCGAGGACGGGGATCGCGGACACGGTGACCGTGCCGAGCACCACGAAGCCCACAGTCATCGGACCCCGCAACCACGCTGGCAGCACGCGGACGCCGACACACGAGGAGCACGACAGTCGCCGGCGCCAGTACACCGTCGTGAGCCGCCACCCCGCCGGCGAGCCACCAGATTGCCGCCACGAGGTTGCCGAACCCCAGCTGCAGCAGCTCCCACAACCCGACCGCGCCGACCACGGTGCCGCCCACCATAAGCAGGCCGCGTACCAGCGACATCCCACCGCCATGACTGGCGGGAACCTGGGCGGTCGAGCCGGTGGCCGCGCCCGTGAGCCCGTCATCCGGAACCGACGACATCGCGTTCACGCGATCACCGATATCTTCGCTACCCATTTGGTCTGCAGCACCCCCGGGCGATCGGGAGCGATGATGCGGCACGGGTATCCATGGTCGATGCTGAGCGTCTCGCCGTTCAGCGCGAGCGCGAGAAGCGTCAACGGGTCATGTGCGAACTGACGTTGCAGCGTCGTCAACCGGTAGCCCCCCGAGGGCTGCAGCGACTCGACCTCGACATCGGCATCCGCAGGTGCATCGAGCAGCGCCAGCAGGCTCGCGGACGCGTACTCCGGTCCACTCGCCCGAGGCGCTCCATCCCTCGACGCATGAGATCGGCAGGGTGGCCGTGGTCTGCGGCATCCCCTCGAGATCCGCCCTGCTCAGAGCCACTGTCCGAGTGCCGTTGACGAGCTGGAGCCGGTACGACGGACGCAGCGCTACAGCTGTCACCTTCGCGGCCACGGCGCTCTTGTTGATCGGGATGCCCTCAGGTCCACCCCCCGACCGCACGCCGAAGACGGACACCTTGCGCAGAAGTGGGACGGTGGCCCCGGCAGTCCCCAGCATGGCCACCGCGGCAGCCGTCCAGGTTGTCCGCAGGAGCCCGCGACGACTCAGGCCACCCGCCTTAGCCGTTGCGCGGGGGTTGTCGTCAAGAGGTCCCGACAAGGCGGTGCGTATCAGCGGCAGCTTCACGGCGATGTGCACGAGCAGGGAACCGATGGCGATCCACGCGACCGCGTAGTGGGTGCCACGGAAGCTGAACGACCACGGGTACCACTGCGCCGAGTTCGCCAGCCCGGTAGCGAGCTCGAAGATCGCCGCCGAGACGAGGACGGCGATCGACCCTCGTTCGGCGAGCTCGAGCGCCAGGAGGCGAAGATCGCGCAGATGGAGCCGGTCGAACAGCTTCGGAAAGACCGACCACAGCTTGACCAGCAGCAACGGTACGGCGGCGGTCCCCGTTATCAGGTGCAGTCCCTGGGTGACGCGGTACAGCGACACGGGCCTGGTCGGGAACGTCAGCCATCCCGGCGTGTTCTGCGGCGAAGTGGCTGACCAGGCCCGTCACGAAAGCGATGCCGAAACAGATGCCGAGCCAGACGCCGATTCGCGCAGTGACCTCCGGCCCGCGAAGGCGCGAGGTGAAGTCCTTGGGTTCCGGTACTCGGAGGAGCATGCTCAGGTCGACTTCTCGAGGTGTGCGAACCATCGTCCGTCGTGGGAGGTGAGCTCGAGGATGCGCAGCGCCGACGCCTCGGCGAGAAGCTCCAGCTGGTCCGCGGGCACTACCGCCCAGGGGAACGGCCTGGACGTGACTCCTCGGACCTCGAGGCTGACCGAGTGGATACGCACCGCACCTCCCGGCTCGGCCAGGTCGACGACGACGCGCCCGGACGGCTCGAGCAGGTGGTTGACACGGCGCAGCAGCCGAACGGGGTTCCCGCCGATACCGATGTTGCCGTCGGCGAGCAACGCGGTGGTCCACCGGCCCTCCCCTGGGAGAGTGGAGAAGACGTCTCGGTGCAGAGCCATGCCGCCGCGCGCCCTGGTCTGGATGATCGCCTCGTGGACCACGTCGATGCCCAGCGCGGCGACACCGCGGCAGAGTAGGGCGTGCGTCATCCGTCCCGGGCCGCAGCCGATGTCGACAGTGGTCCCGACGCAGCGACTGAGCAGCTCGAGGTCCCCCGAGTCCGCATCGCCGAGCCACCTCGCGGCGGGCAACCGCACAACCGCGGCGCCGAGTCCGACCACCCGGCATGGCTCGCCGAGGAGCGCGGCGGTGAAGGCTTGACTCGCCGACGGACCGCGGCAAGCCGGAGTCTTCAGGGCACGATCCATCGTCGTCATCCGGCCATCCCGACATGCAGATCCTGGACGGCGCTGGCGAACCTGGTGCACGGAGCTGCCGCGGCGACGCAGAAGACATCGGCGACGGTGTCGACGTCCGACAGCTCGTGGGCCAGCCCGACAGCTAGCGCCGGCCTCGTGCAACATCTCCGCCGTCCGTCGACAGGTATCCGGGGTCGACATCGCCACGGTGCTGAGCGCGTCGACGTACCCCGCGCGCTTGGTCGCGAGCCCCCACCAGCCGCCATCCGTTGCGGGCCCGAGCATCGCTTCGAAAGCCGCCGCGAGGCGAGTCGGTGACCGCGGTAGCCAAGATGTCGAGGTCGCCGGCCGTGAGCTGCGGGGTGTCCATGCCAATCTGCACCACCGCTTCGGACCGCCCCCAAACGTTGGCTGCGTCACGGTGGGCGCGCTGGAGCCGTTGGGCGAACGTCGCACCTCGCTGCGGTACCACGCACCATCGCGACAGTCGGGTCCGCACCTCGTCGCCTCGCCGGGCGGCGGTCAGGTCACCCACCAGCGCGACGAGCCGACGAGACCGCGGCGCCCATGCCTCGGCCGCGTCGAGGGTGTCCAACAGGGCGGCGGCCGCCAGGTCGGCGGCTGTCTCGGGTCCGAGCTCCGCGGCCAGACGGGTCTTCGCCAGTCCTGGTACCGGCGCCTTGGCCACCAGCAGCACGCCCGGCATCTAGGGCAGTACCTTGGCGAAGTCCCGCGCGGTCCTGACCGAGCCGCGCCACGAGCCAGAGACCTTCGAGGTCGTGCCCTCGGCCCGTGGGCGGTACGAGATGTCGTGCTCGCGCAGGACCCACCCTGCGCGTTGCGCCTTGACCAACAGCTCGACCGGGTACCCGAAGCGGCGGTCGGCCACCTCGAGCGCCAGCAGGTCCTCGCGTCCACACACCCGCATGGGGGCGATGTCGTGAATGCTGACCCCGGTACGGCGGCGGAGCCAGGCGAGCACAGCCCTGTTGCCGAGTCTCGCATGCCACGGCCAGACCCCGGAGCTGACCGGCCGCCGGCGCCCGACCGACATGGTCGCGACGCCGGCCTCGACCTCGGCGATCATCGGCAGAAGCTCGGCGGGGTCCATGGACCCGTCGGCGTCCATGACCGCGACCAGCGCAGCGCTGGCATTCGCGACACCCGCGTGCACGGCGGCGCCGTATCCCGCGGTGGCTTCCCTCACCACCTGGGCACCGTACGCACGGGCGACGTCGGCGGTACCGTCCACCGAGCCGTTGTCGACGACTATCACGTGCAGCCCCGGAGGTACCGCTCGAAGCACAGCGGGCAGCGCGGCAGCCTCATCCCGGCACGGGAGCACGAGGTCACAGCGTGCGGTCACGAATTCACCCTAAGCACTCAGGGGCTGCGGGTCTGGCAGTTCGGGCTTACGGAACTGTGACGTCGCCTCGCGCTCGCGGGATTGTCGGCCACGCGGACCGGCTGCTGCTTAGGCTCAGCGCATGGCTACGACCGAGCTGGCGCGGGCCCGGCGTCCGGTCGACAGGGTGGCAGCTGCCGGCGTGACGCTGACCGTCGCGCTCATGGTCGTCGCCATGGCCGTACCGGCCGTCTTCGTTTGGGCAGTCAATGCGCGCTGGTTCCCGCCGCTCGACTCGATCTGGGATCCCCGCCTCGGACCGGGGACACTGCCGGCCGTCGCCCTCGCGGTGCTCGCCGTGGGAACCGCGTACCGGGTGGCGGAACGCGCGAACTGGCCACAGCTGCTCGTGGCTTCCTACGCCTTCGGCGTCGCCTGGCTCACCAGCCTCGCGACCGTGGACGGCTGGGGCGGCATCGGCAACGTGCTCGGCCGGAGCAACGAGTACCTGCAGACCGCACGACAGGTGACGAGCGTCTCCGCGACCCTTCGTGACTTCACCGACCGGATCCCGCTGGCGAGCCCGGACAACTGGGCCACGCATGTGGCCGGACACCCACCGGGCGCCCTGCTCTTCTTCGTCGTGTTGGTCCATCTCGGACTCGGAGGTGGCCTCGCCGCGGGCTGCGTCGTCCTGCTCCTTGCCGCAACCACACCCGTTGCCGTCCTGGTCACGCTACGGCGCCTCGACGCCGAGTCTGCCGCCCGCCGGGTAGCACCCCTTCTGGTGATCGGGCCGGCAGCGATCTGGTCGGCGGTGTCGGCGGATGCACTGTTCGCGGCGTGCGCAGCCTGGGGGTTGTGCTGTCTCGCCGTAGCGGCCAAGAGCTCGTCGGGCGTTGGCGCCGCCCTGTGGGCGGTGTCCTCAGGGCTGCTGCTCGGGTGCTGCGTGATGATGTCGTACGGGCTGCCGCTGCTCGCGGCTCTTGCTGTCGCCGTCCTGCTCGCGGCGCGGAGCATCCGGCCGCTTCCCTGGCTGGTCCTCGGCCTCCTGGCGGTCATGCTGACGTTCGCCGCTGCTGGCTTCGTGTGGTGGGAGGCACTTCCCGTCCTTCGGACGCGGTACTACGCCGGTATCGCGTCCATCCGCCCGGCCAGCTACTGGCTGTGGGGCGACCTCGCAGCCCTCGGCTTCAGCGCCGGACCGATCGTCGGTGCATCGGTGGCTGCATCGGCACAGCACCTCAGGGCAACCTGGCGCCACCGTCTCGTCGGGCCGGACCGGGTAGTCGCGCTGCTGACGGGCGCGGCAACCTTGTCGATCGTTCTCGCGGACCTGTCGTTGATGAGCAAGGCGGAGGTCGAGCGGATCTGGCTGCCGTTCGTGCCCTGGCTGCTGGTGGGCTGTGCGCTGCTGCCCGAGAAGTGGAGACGCGGCGGTCTGGTCGCCCAGGTGGTACTCGCGATCGTCATCCAGACGTTGCTGTACACCCGGTGGTGACGCCCTTACCCGATGCACGGCCGGGCGCAGCGGCGCGGTCGCGAACTCCCTGAGTCCCGTGGCGGGGCCGACGGTGGCGGTGAACCCGAGCCGTGCGGCGGCCCGGTGGGGGCTGGCGACGATATGGCGAACGTCTCCGGGCCGGAACTCTCCGGTCGTGACCGGCTGCATCGCTGCATCAGCACTCGCTCCCCCGTGGCCCCGGGTAACCGATCTCGCCACCTCGGCGATGGATACCGGGATCCCGGAGCAGACGTTGTACGCATCGAAGCTCTCCGGGGCAAGTCTGACGACCTCCTCGACAGCCAGGGCATTCGCGGTGGCGACGTCGTCGACGTGGACGAAGTCACGCATCTGTCCGCCGTCTTCGAACACGCGCGGGGCGCTGCCTTTTTCCACTGCCGACCGGAACATGGCCGCCACGCCGGAATACGGCGTGTCCTGGGGCATGCCCGGGCCGTAGACGTTGTGGTACCGCAGCGCCACGACCGCTGCCGACGCCTGACCGGCCCAGGCGGACGCATAGTGCTCCTGGGCGACCTTGCTCGCGGCGTAGCTGCTTCGGGGCCGCAACGGCGACTCCTCAGCGACAAGCGCGTACCGCATCTGCTCCCCGCAGCGCGGGCAGACCATCTCGAACCGACCTTCGACCAGGTCGGCTCGGCGCCTGGGAAGGGGTCGCTGCTCGTCGTGCAGCGGACACGTGTACCGGCCGTCGCCGTACACGACCATCGACGAGGCCAGCACCAGCCGGTCCACGCCACAGGCCGCCATCTGCGCGAGGACGACCGCGGTCCCGAGGTCGTTGTGCGACGCGTAGAGCGGCAGGTCGGCGGGCGTCACGCCGGCGCCGACCATCGCAGCCTGGTGGCAGACGACGTCGATGTCGTTCAGGGCGACGCGGACGGCGTCGGGTCACGGATGTCGACGCGACGCACGTTGCCGAGATCCATGTCGGCTGTCGCCGGGTGCGCCTGGCAGATGAACGCATCGACGCCGACGACCTGGTGTCCGCGGGCGGTCAGCTCGCGCGCCACCGCGCTCCCGATGAACCCGCCAGCTCCCGTGAGCAGCACCTTCATGGCAGCTCGAACGGCAGCGTCATGCCCTCGAGTGCGCTGGCGCAGTCGCAACCGGCGCGTTCGGACGGCAACGACTCGATGACGTTGCCGAGGTAGGCACGCAGCTGGTCGACGTTGCGAGCGAACGCCGCGAACACCTCGGTCTGACTGACCGCCTCCCCGACGCTGATGCCGGCATCGCGGTCGGTCACGAGGGCGACGGTGGCGTAGCACATCGCCAGCTCCCGGGCGAGCACCGCCTCGGGGTGGCCGGTCATGTTCACGAGCGACCAGCCCTGGTCGGCGTACCACCGCGACTCGGCCCTGGTGGAGAAGCGAGGGCCCTCGACCACGACCATCGTGCCGCCGTCCACGATGTCGCCCGCCGCCGCACCGATGAGGGCGCGTCGCAACGACGGGCAGTACGGATCCGCGAAGCCGGTATGGACCGCGCCGCTGTCCATATAGGTCTGGGCACGCCCACTGGTTCGGTCGACCAGCTGGTCTGGTACGACCAGCGCCCCGGGACCGAGCACGGGCTGCAGGCTGCCGACAGCGCACGGCGCAAGCACGCGGCGCACTCCGACGGCGCGAAGGGCCCAGAGGTTCGCCCGGTAGTTGACCCGGTGCGGGGGGAACTCGTGCCGGGAGCCGTGTCGCGGGAGAAAGGCGACTGCGCGCCCGGCGACCTCGCCGATCGCCACGTCGGCCGAGGGCGACCCGTACGGCGTCGATACCGCGAGGGCCTGGGGGGCGTCGAGGAACTCGTACAGACCCGATCCGCCGATCACTGCAACCTCGGCTCTCACCGGATGCGCCAACGCCATGCGCGCCAGTCTGTCAGCACCCCGAGGACGGTCCGGGTCCGGCTTACGGCGGTTGCGGTCCGCCGTGGTCGCAGCGGTCCCGCAGCATCCGGCGGCGAGTGTGAACGGGGCTACTTCAGCAGCAGCTCGCCGATGCGGCGAGACGCGACATAGAGCCCGGCAGCGCCCATCGCGGCCAGGTAGAACGCGGCGGTCACGCACTCCCATCCCATCGACCCGAGGGACATGTCGCGGCAGAGGAGTACGCCCTGGTACAAAGGCGTCCAGCGCACGATCGTCTCGATCACCCCCGGATAGGTCGACAGGGGGAAGAACGTTGCCGAGAACAAGAACATCGGCATGATCGTGAGCTGGATGTACTCGAAGTCCTGCCATGACCGCATCCACGTCGTCAGCGCCATCCCGGCGCCGGCGAAGGCGAACCCGATGAGCATGGTCGCCGGGAGGGCCAGGATCATCCACCACGACTTGCCCAGACCCATGGCCAGCATGATGACGATGAAGGCCGCGGAGTAGCACGCACCCCGCAGCAGCGCCCACATGATCTCCCCGCGGGCGATGTCGGTGGGGCTGAGCGGGGTGGCGAGCATCGCGTCGTAGAGCTTCGCGTACTTCAACCGGAAGAAGATGTTGTAGGTCGCGTCGAACAACGCGCCGTTCATGGCGGACGTGGCGAGCATCGCGGGCGCCACGAACTCGACGTAGCTGACCTGGCTCCCGTTCTCCAACGTGAAGTGACCGATCAGCCCCCCGACCCCGATCCCGATGGAGAACAGGTACAGGACCGGCTCGAGCATGCCGGAGAGGAAGACCACCCAACCCCTGCGGTAGACGAGGTAGTTGCGCTCGACGATCCGCCACTGGCCGGCGCCGAAGACCGGAATCACGCGGGGTCCGAGCGTGCGTGTCTGCGTCGTCGTCATCACTGCGCGAGCCTCTTGGAGAAGGCACGGCCCGAGACGTACCAGCCGCCGACGAGCCAGACGAGGAGGTACGCGACGTGCCCGAGAGCCGGCAGCACCCGCACCTGGTCGAGGGTCAACATCCGACTGAGGTCGACGCCGTGCCAGATCGGGGTCAGGTAGGCGAGCCACGACACGGCCGCCGGTAGCTGCGACACGGGGAAGAACGCGCCGCTGAACAACATCATCGGCATCAGCCCGAGCCGGAACACGAGGGAGAACGCGCTCGGCTCCGGCAGCCGGGCGCTCAGTCCGAACAGCGGCGTGGCGTGCGCCATCCCCAGGAGCACGGACACCCCCAGCGACGCGAGGGCGCCCCACCAGGTCACGAGCGAGCCGAACGCCGCCAGCACTGCCAAGAACACCGCGCACGTCGTGAGGATCCGGAAAGCGACAGACACGAGGTGGGCGAGGAGGATGTCGGAGATCTCGAGCGGCGTTGCCGCCATCGAGAAGTAGACCCGGTCCCACTTGAAACCGCTCATGACCGGGTAGGTGGACTCCCCGACGGCGGTGGTGACGGCAGTCGTGGCGAGCAGGCCAGGTGAGATGAACGCGAGGTAGGTGATGCCGCCCAGCGCCCGGGAGCCGGAGTTGTGGTCGACGAAGCTTCCGAGGCCCACCCCCATGGCCGTGAGGTAGAGCAACGGCTGCACGAAGCTGGTGACGACCGATCCGCGCCAGGTGCGCTTGTAGGCCGTGACCCAGTACTGCCCGAGCCGGGGTGCGAGCAGCATCAGTCGACCAGCGTCCGTCCCGTGAGGCGCAGGAACACGTCCTCGAGGGTGGCTCTGCGGACGAGAGTCGACAGCGCCTGGACTCCGCGCGCATGCACGGCGCTCGCGGTGGCGTCGCCGTCGTCGGTGTAGAGCAGCAGGCGGTCGGGGAGCACCTCGACGCGCTGGGCGAGACCGTCCACCTTCGAGGCCATCGCCTCGTGGTCGCCGACGCCGAACCGCAGCTCCAGCACCTCGCGGGTCGCATGCTCGGCGATGAGCTGCACCGGTGAGCCGGCTGCCACGATCAGCCCCTTGTCCATCACGACGAGGCGGTCACAGAGCTGCTCAGCCTCGTCCATGTAGTGGGTCGTCAAGACGAGCGTGACACCTTGAAGCTTGAGCCGGAAAAGGCGGTCCCACAGCTGGTGCCGCGCCTGGGGGTCGAGGCCTGTTGTCGGCTCGTCGAGCAGGAGCAGGTCGGGCTGGTTGACGAGCGAGCGGGCGATCGTCAGTCGCCGCTTCATCCCGCCGGAGAGCGACTCGACCTTGGCCTTGGCGCGGTCGCTGAGCTGGACGAACGCGAGCAGCTCCGCCGCCCGCGTCGAGGCCTCTGCCCGCGAGAGCCCGAAGTAGCGACCGTAGACAACAAGGTTCTCAGCCACGCTGAGCTCGGTGTCGAGGGTGTTCTCCTGGGGGCAGACGCCGATCCTGGACCGGATCTGGGAGCCGTGGGTGGCCGGATCCATTCCCAGTATCCGCAGCGACCCCGCCGACACCGGCGAGACCGCGGCGATCATCCGCATCGTGGAGGACTTGCCAGCCCCGTTGGGGCCGAGGAAGCCGAACGACTCTCCTTTGCGGACCTCCACGTCGATGCCCTTGACCGCCTCGAACTGGCCGTACGACTTGCGAAGGTCGTGCGCGGACACCATAGGTTCGCCGCTCACCGATACCGGTCCAAGGGTCGCCGAGGCTGAGAAGGGGTCATGAGACACGAAGGAGACCTTAGCCACCGCCCCCGACATTTAGCGCTGTCTTTTCCCACCCGTCACAAGTGGTTGCTCGCGATCCGCCTACAGTGACAGCATCGGCCCCTGGCGAAAGACATTCTTCCGCCAGGCAACCGGCGAGCACCCGCGGGCGTCCTCGCTATGACATGTCAACTCTCGTGACGGCGTACGACGCCCGCGCCCTGTCCAGCACAGGAGACGACGTGCGTGACGACGAACGCGAGGCGTTCGATGCCTTCGTACGCGCGCGGCTTCCGCACCTGGTGCGCTTCGGGCGGGCACTGACGGGCTCGACGGAGGCGGGGGCCGATCTTGTTCAGGACGCCCTGGAGCGGACGCTCCTCGCCTGGGGCCGGCTCGAATCGCGAGACGACCCCGAGGGGTATGTGCGCCGGATCATGGTCAACCGCAACGTCAGCATCTGGCGCAAGTTCGGACGAGAGCACCCGACGGACGTGATGGTCGACCGGGGAAACGAAGACACACACTTCGACCACGACCTGTGGCAGGCGCTTCGTACCCTGCCCCCGCGACAGCGCGCAGTCATCGCCCTGCGCTACTACGAGGACCAGTCAGAGGCCGACATCGCCCGCATCCTCGGCTGCTCCGTGGGTACGGTCAAGAGCCAGGCATCGAAGGCGCTCGCCAAGCTGCGCAAGATCGTGCAGGTGGACGAATGAGCGGACCGATGTCGCCGCAGGACCCGCTCGAGGACAGGCTGCGCGACGCGCTGCGCCGGCCCGGCCCCTCGGACCGGCTGGACCCGGACGCCCTGCTGCATACCGTCCACTCCGGCGCCCGCCGTCGCCGCGTTCAGCGCCTGGTCGGGGCGAGTGTCGCGGTCGTGGTCATCCTCGGCGGAGGCTTCACCGTACTCTCCGGCGTTCTCGACAACGGGCGGACGCCCGTTGCCGACCACCCGGTCGAAGCCCCGAGATCCGCCACCGCCGGCTCCGCTTCGGGCACCGCGCCGTCCACGTCACCACCCACGGGCAGCGGTTCCACGGCGGCCGACGCGGTTCCCGTCTCGCTCACGGCGACCGGCACGGCGTACCAGTGGGTCCTCGCGGGGCTCGACGACGGCAGCTGTGCCGCCAGCCATTGCGCCGTCGTCTACAGCACAGCGGACGCCGGCGGTTCCTGGT
The DNA here is from genome assembly GCA_963824115.1 of uncultured Actinomycetota bacterium. Taxonomy (GTDB): domain Bacteria; phylum Actinomycetota; class Actinomycetes; order Propionibacteriales; family Nocardioidaceae; genus DASQEH01. Next base: position 87,247 of record CAWGOA010000007.1, on the reverse strand, counting down.
CGGGCCCGACCCGGCTGCACCTGCCGGTCAGCTTCGACGGTCGGTGGGGCAGCGTCCCCGCCGGCAGACGAGGTGGGCCAGCTTCGCTTCTCCCGCCCGCCGAGCGGCGGTCCGGCCGACGGCTGGGCGTTCGGCGGCGCTCTGGAGAGCACGCACGACAGCGGCCTGCACTGGCGCCGGGTCACGTTGCCGGTCACGGGTCCCGTGACCCATCTCGAGGCTTGGCGAAACGACGTCTATGCGACTGTCGACACCGGTTCCGGTACGGTCGTCGTCCGCTCGCCGGCCGGGAAGGACGCATGGTCGCTTGTCGACACCGGCGCGACGCTGACATCCGCGCACGCACTGGCGGCGAGCCGCGGAGAGATCGCCCTCATCGCCGACACCGGCGACGGCCAGGGGCCGCACGTGGTCGTCAGCGTCGACGGGTCGAGCTGGAGCCTCCGGTCGCCATGCCCGAGCTCTGCGCCGGCCACCCAGCTGTCGACGGCCGCAGACCCGGCGTCGGCGACCGACGCGCTGTGGGTGGTGTGCTCGGCTCCGAGCAGGTCCGTCGTCAAGGTCACGGTCGACTCCGGCATCAACTGGACGACCGTCCAGGCGCCTGCGGGGCCGATCACGCTCGCGGCCCGGTCGTGGGACTCCTCCGTCGCCGTCACGAACGGCGACGTCGAGCTGCTGCGAACGGGATCTGCGCCGACCCGCCTCGCGAGCCTGCCGACCAGGAACACGGTCTTCGCCGGCTTCACGAATCCGTCCACCGGGTACATCATCGAGGCCGACGGTCGGATGTGGCGCAGCGGTGACGCGGGCTCAGACTGGGCGGACTACTCGGTGCGCTAGCGCCGCTCTCCTCCCGCCCGCCGACCCGAACGGCTGCCTCGTGAAACTGTCGGAGGCATCGGTCAAGATAGCGCCATGAGTGGATCCTCCGTATCCGACTCGGCTCCCGGGCCCTGGTCGGCGAAGCTCGGCTTCTCGGCCATCACCCGCACCTGGTTCGACAACGCCTTCGCCGCGCCCACGCCTGCCCAGGTAGGGGCCTGGCGGTCCATCTCGGCCGGCCGTAACGCCCTTGTCGTGGCACCGACCGGGTCCGGCAAGACGTTGGCGGCGTTCCTGTGGGCGCTGGACCGGCTCGCGACGACCCCTCGACCGGCCGACAAGCTGAGTCGCTGCCGAGTGCTGTACGTGTCGCCACTCAAGGCCCTGGCAGTCGATGTCGAGCGAAACCTCCGTGCTCCACTCGCGGGGATGCAACAGACTGCCGCCCGGCTCGGTCTCGAGCCGCTCGACATCACGGTGGGTGTCCGCTCCGGCGACACCAGCTCTGCCGACCGCCGCCGGCTTGGTGCAGCGCCTCCCGACGTGTTGATCACCACCCCCGAGTCGCTGTTCCTCATGCTGACGTCGCAGGCACGACAAGCTCTGCGAGGCGTCGACACCGTCATCCTCGACGAGGTGCACGCCGTGGCGGGTACCAAGCGCGGAGCACACCTGGCGTTGTCGCTGGAGCGTCTCGACGAGCTTCTCGACTCGCCCGCTCAACGCATCGGTCTGTCGGCGACCGTGAGACCGATCGAGGAGGTTGCACGCTTCCTCGGCGGGTCACATCCCGTCGAGGTTGTCGCGCCGACCTCGGCCAAGCAGTGGGACCTCCAGGTGGTCGTCCCCGTCGAGGACATGACCGAGCTCGGCACGGTCACCGACGACTTCGAAGGGCCGGCAGCCGGAAACCCTCGGCGTGCATCGATCTGGCCCCATGTCGAGGAACGCATCGTCGACCTCATCCAGCAGCAACGGTCCACGATCGTCTTCGCGAACTCCAGGCGGCTCGCTGAGAGGCTCACGGCCAGGCTCAACGAGATAGCTCTCGAGCGTCAAGGCGAAGCACCCGTCGATCCAGGGCAGCCGGCACAGATCATGGCGCAAAGCGGCGCATCGACGGGGGCTGGCACCGTGCTGGCGAAGGCTCACCACGGCTCGGTCAGCAAGGAGCAGCGCGCTCTCATCGAAGAAGACCTCAAAGCGGGCCGGCTACCGTGCGTCGTCGCGACGTCTAGTCTCGAGCTGGGCATCGACATGGGCGCGGTCGACCTCGTCATCCAGGTCGAGTCCCCACCCTCGGTCGCGAGCGGCCTCCAGCGGGTCGGGCGGGCCGGCCACCATGTGGGTGAGATCTCTCGCGGTGTCGTGTTCCCGAAGCATCGCGCCGACCTGGTCCAGACGGCCGTCACGGTCGAGCGAATGCGGGCCGGCCAGATCGAGGCCCTCAAGATCCCGGCCAACCCGCTCGACGTGCTGGCACAGCAGATCGTTGCGTGCACTTCGTTGGAGACGTGGGACACCGAAGCGCTGTACTCCCTCGTCCGTCGCGCCGCCTCGTTCGCGGCCTTGCCGAGGTCGGCGTACGACGCGACTCTCGACCTGCTCGCCGGGCGCTACCCCTCCGACGAGTTCGCTGAGCTCCGTCCGCGCCTGGTCTGGGACAGGGTTGCCAATACCGTCACCGGCCGGCCCGGCGCGCAGCGGCTGGCCGTCACGTCGGGAGGGACGATCCCCGACCGCGGCCTGTTCGGGGTCTTCCTGGTCGGCGAGAAGGCATCTCGCGTCGGGGAGCTCGACGAGGAGATGGTGTACGAGTCCCGCGTGGGTGACATCTTCGCCCTCGGCGCGTCGAGCTGGCGGATCGAGGACATCACGCACGACCGGGTGCTGGTATCTCCGGCGCCCGGGCAGCCTGGTCGGCTGCCGTTCTGGAAGGGTGACTCGCTCGGACGCCCCGCGGAGCTGGGCGCCGCGGTCGGAGCGTTCGTCCGAGAGCTCGCCAGGCTCGAGGAGCCGGCCGCCGTCGAGCGGGCCACGGCTGCCGGCCTTGACACTTTCGCGGCGTCCAACCTGGTGTCCTTCGTCGCCGAACAGCTTCACGACACCGGCTATGTCCCCCACGACCGCCAGCTTCTGGTCGAGCGCTGCCGCGACGAGCTCGGAGACTGGCGGCTCATCGTCCACTCGCCGTACGGCGCGGCCGTCCACGGCCCCTGGGCGCTTGCCATCGGCGCCCGGCTCCGCGAACGGTTCGGCATCGACGCCCAGGCCATGGCCGGTGACGACGGCATGGTGATCCGCATCCCCGAGACCGACGCCGAGCCACCCGGAGCAGCACTTGTGCTCTTCGAGCCCGATGAGATCGAGGACCTCGTGACGACAGAGGTCGGCGGCTCGGCGCTGTTCGCTTCACGCTTCCGTGAGTGCGCCGCGCGGGCACTGCTGCTCCCCCGCCGCAATCCAGGGAAACGTTCTCCCCTGTGGCAGCAACGGCAGCGCTCGGCAGCGCTGCTCGAGGTGGCAAGCAAATACGGCTCGTTCCCCATCGTGTTGGAGGCGGTCCGTGAATGCCTGCAGGACGTCTACGACGTACCGGCGCTCGTCGAGCTCATGCGTGACATCGAGTCCCGACGCATCCGCGTCGTCGACGTGCAGACGACGACTCCAAGCGCCTTCGCGCGGTCCCTCCTCTTCGGCTACGTGGCGGCCTTCGTCTACGAAGGCGACTCGCCGCTGGCCGAGCGCAAGGCCGCGGCGCTGGCGCTCGACCCGTCGCTCCTGGGGGAGCTGCTCGGCCGAACCGAGCTTCGTGACCTGCTCGACGCGGATGTGGTCCTCGAGACCGAGCGCGAGCTTCAGCGGCTCACCCCCGACCGGCTGGCGCACGGCGTTGAGGGTCTCGCCGACCTCGTGCGGCTGCTCGGGCCGCTCACCATCGCAGAGGTCACTGAACGATCCGTTGCCGGTTCCGACGTCAGCGGGTGGCTCCGCGACCTCGCGTCGTCACGACGGATCGTGGCAGTCCGGATCTCGGGCACCGAGCACCACGCGGCGGTCGAGGACGTCGGACGGTTGCGAGACGCCCTCGGGGTGCCAGTCCCGGTCGGTGTACCGGATGCCTTCCTCGAGCCGGTCGGTGACCCGCTCGGCGACCTTGTCGCCCGGTTCGCACGGGTTCACGGTCCGTTCGTGACCAGCGAGGTTGCGTCGCGGTTCGGTCTCGGTCAGGCCGTCGCCCACGACGCCCTGAAGCGGTTGGTGTCGCAAGGTCGCGTCACTGAGGGCGAGTTCCGGCCCGGGGGTCACGGCAGCGAATGGTGTGACGCCGAGGTGCTACGTCGCCTGCGCAGGCGGTCGCTGGCGGCCGCGCGAAAGGAGGTCGAGCCGGTTCCGCCGGCCGCGCTTGGCCGCTTCCTGCCTGCGTGGCAGAACGTCGCAAGCAGGCTGCGCGGTGCCGATGGTGTCCTTGCTGTCGTCGAGCAGCTGGCGGGGTGCGCGGTGCCGGCGTCAGCCCTGGAGCCGTTCGTGCTCGGCAGCCGAGTGGTCGGGTACACGCACTCGATGCTCGACGAGCTGACCTCTGCGGGAGAGGTCATCTGGGCCGGGGCAGGTGCGTTGCCAGGTACCGACGGATGGGTCTCGCTCCACGTGGCGGACAACGCCTCCCTGACACTGCCCGACGTCGTCGACTTCGAGCTGTCGACGCCTCCACAGCAGGCTGCTGGAGGTCCTGGCAGGTGGCGGTGGCTACTTCTTCAGGCAGCTGTCCGACGCCGTATCGTCGACCGACGACCAGCAACTGGCCTCGGCTGCTGTGGGATCTGGTCTGGGCGGGTCACCTCACCAACGACACGATCACGCCACTGCGCGCCCACCTGGGTGGACGCGGAGCGCACCGTCCCCGTGCTAAGACGCCACGTGCACGGCTGGGCGCCAGGGCAGCGCCCCAGCGGCCAGGGGTCCGAAGACCTGCGATGCCTGCTCGCACCGGACCGCCGAACGTCGCCGGCCGCTGGTCCCTGACTCCGCCCCGAGACGCCGATCCGACCCGCCGTGCGCATGCGGCCGCCGAAGGTCTGCTCGAGCGCCATGGAGTTGTCACCCGCGGGGCCGTCATGAGCGAGCGGACCCCCGGCGGGTTCGCGGCCGTCTACAAGGTGCTGTCCGCCTTCGAAGAGGCCGGACGCTGCCGGCGCGGCTACTTCGTCGCGACACTGGGAGCGGCGCAGTTCGGCGTCACCGGAGCCGTCGACAGGTTGCGAGCGGTCGCTCAGGACGCGGAAGCGCCTGGGCACGAGGGGCACCAGACCCTGGCGCTGGCGGCAACCGACCCTGCCAACCCCTTCGGTGCAGCCCTGCCGTGGCCCGAACGAGCCGTCGATGCGGCCCACGCGGGCCATCGACCGGGGCGTAAAGCCGGCGCGATCGTCGTGATGGTCGACGGCGCCCTGGTCCTCTACGTCGAGCGCGGGGGCAGGACTCTGCTCAGCTTCAGCCAGACGCCGGACCTCATCCAACCGGCTGTTGACGCGCTGGCGCTTGCCGTCCAGGAGGGCGCCCTGGGCAAGCTCACCGTCGAGCGCGCCGACGGTGAGCACATCTTGAGCTCGCCGCTGTCAGCCGCCCTCGAGTCGGCTGGCTTCTATGCGACGCCTCGTGGCCTACGGTTGCGACGCTGAGCGGACGCACATCGAGGGGCGACCGACTGAGGAGAAAAGGACAGCGCGATGCCCGAGGGCGACACCGTCTGGCTGACCGCGCGGCGACTGGACGACGCGCTGAGCGGCAAGGTGCTCACCGTCAGCGACTTCAGGGTGCCCGAGTTCGCCGAGTCGGACCTGACCGGCCGGCGAGTCACCGAGACCGTCAGCCGCGGCAAGCACCTGTTGACCCGGGTCGAGGATCTCACGATCCACTCCCACCTCAAGATGGAAGGCTCGTGGCACATCTACCGGGTCGGTACCCCTTGGCGTTCGCCGGCGTTCCAGGCAAGGGTCGTCCTCGGGACCACCGAGCGGCAGGCGGTCGGATTTCGGCTCGGCCGGATCGAGGTGATCCCGAGACGCGACGAGTACACAGTCGTCGGGCATCTCGGCCCCGACCTGCTCGGTCCCGACTGGTCGCTCGACGAGGCGCTGGCCCGGCTGCGCTCGCACCCCGGTAGGCCGATCGGGGAGGCCCTGCTCGACCAGCGCAACCTCGCCGGCGTCGGCAACATGTACAAGTGCGAAGTGTGCTTCCTCATGGGCGTACACCCGGACAGCCCGATCGGCGACATCGACTGCCTTCCTCAGCTCGTGACGCGCGTGCAGCAGCTGCTCGACGCGAACAAGGCCCGGGCGGACCAGTCCACGACCGGAGACCTGCGCCGCGGCCACGAGCTCTGGGTCTACGGTCGACGCGGGCGGCCCTGCCGGCGCTGTGGCACCAAGATCAGGGAAGAGGTAATCCCCGCCCTTGCCGACCGGCAGCGGCGACAGACGCCCGGCGCGGCTCCGGACCAGGACCGGGCCAGGGAGAGCTACTGGTGCCCGCACTGCCAGCCGCGCCGCGGACAGTGAGGTCGACGATGCCTCACGTCGTCACAGGTGCACGACGGCCGAGTCAGGCAGCGACGTTGGTGACCTCGGGCTTGACGTCGACGGTGGGTCGCCAGGGTCAGTGAGGTGAGCGCCGACATGTTCGCCTCTTCGCGGGCTAGCTCGCCGCTCACCTCGGCCATCACGGCCGACAGCGGCACGTCCAAGGCGGCACAGATGGCCGCCAGGCACTCCGACGAGGCCTCCTTCTGCCCGCGCTCGATCTCGGAGATGTAGCCGAGGCTGACTCGTGCCTCAGCGGAGACGTCGCGAAGGGTACGGCCTTGTGACTGACGTTGCTCTCGAAGCACCTCGCCGAGAAGCCGCCGAAACAGGATCATGAAGCTCCCTTTCCTGTGTGCGGTGGCAAGACGCCCGGGTCGTCCTCTAAGGCTACCCGGCCGGTGCCGCCGCACGCCGTATTCTCACAACGTCACGGCGCTCGGTGTGCTTCCCGCCCAGGCAACCCTGCTGCCAGCGCCGACTCCAGGAGGGCGAGGGCCGCCTCCACGGTTGAGGCACGAATCTGGTTGCGCTCGCCGCTGAGCACAAGTGCCTCTCCGCGGCGGACGTGCGGACCTTCGACGGCGACGAAGACAGTCCCGACAGCGTGACCCTCCTGCCTGTCCGGGCCCGCAACCCCTGTCGAGGCGACCGCCCAGTCGCTCTCGAACACGGTCCTGGCCCGCGCGGCCATGGCCTCGACGCACTCCGCGGAAATCACTCCGAACGCCTCTACAAGGCCCGCGTCCACACCGAGAACGCTCGTCTTGACATCGGTCGCATAGGCTGCCAGGCCGCCCCTGAGTACCGCCGATGCCCCGGGTACGGCGGCCAGCGTCGCGGCGATCAGCCCGCAGGTCAAGGACTCGGCCGTCGCCACCGACTCGTGGCGATCCCGAAGCAGGCTGAGGCAACGAGCAGCCGGCTCGGTCACGACGACGTCGAGGCGGCCTGACCCTGCCGTCGCAGCTTCTGCGCGTCGCGCACGTACTCCAGGCCCGTCACCACGGTGATCGCGACCGCGGCCACCATGAGGATCACGGCCACCCACCAGAGGGTCTGGCCGACTGCGCCCCATACGCCGTCCGGTGCGCGCAGCGGAAGGATCAGGCCGCACAGAGCCACCGCCTGGAGGGCGGTCTTGATCTTGCCGCCGCGGCTGGCCGGCATCACGCCGTAGCGGATGATCCAGAAGCGGAGCACGGTGATACCCCACTCGCGCGCGAGAACGACGAGCGTGACCCACCACCACAGCTCTCCGATGATGGACAGGCCGATGAACGCCATGCCTGTGAGGGCTTTGTCGGCGATCGGGTCCATGAGCTTCCCGAAGTCTGTGACGAGGTTGCGCCTGCGCGCGATGTCACCGTCGATCCGGTCGGTGAGGATCGCGATCGTGAACACCACGAACGCCCAGACCCGGACGCTGGAGTCGTGCCCGCCACCCATGAGCAGCACCCAGCCGAAGAGGGGAACCAGCACGATCCGCAGAGTCGTGAGCGCATTCGGAAGGTTCCAGTTGTTGGGCTTGATGAGCTGTTCGGGCATCTGGGACAACCTATGACCCGGTGGCCACGGCGACGAGGTCGACACCCGATGTCCCGGTCACGCGCGCCGCAGACGATGTCGCCGACCTGGGCATCGGCCCGAAGACCGGTGAGCGTGGTCGATCCGTCGACCTCCGGGCCCTGGCAGTCGGCGCGGCCCTCGGCGGAGCTGCCGTGTACACGCTCGAGGAGTACATCGACCCGCTCGCCGAGCCGGTCCTCGGCCCGCTGGGCCGTGAGCTCCTCCGCAAGCTCCGACACGTGTCGCAGGCGGGCGGCTATCTCGTCGTCGTCGAGATGTCCTGCCAGCCGGGCACCCTCGGTACCGTCCTCGTCGGAGTAGCCGAAGACGCCTACCGCGTCCAGCCGGGCGGCGGCGAGGAACTCGCAGAGCGTCTGGATGTCGGCTTCGGTCTCCCCAGGAAAGCCGACGATGAAGTTGCTCCGTGCTCCCGCCTGTGGGCTCTCCGCACGGATCTGATCCAGAAGCGCCACGAAGCGCTCCCCGTCGCCGAACCGGCGCATCCGCCGCAGCACTGACGCGGAGGCATGCTGGAACGACAGGTCGAAATAGCGAGCCACTCCCGGGGTCGACGCGATAGCGGTGACCAACGTGGGCCGGGTCTCGGCGGGCTGGAGGTACGACACCCGTACTCGGCGGATTCCGTCCACTGCCGGCAAGCGCCGGAAGCAACGCCTCGAGCAGGCGCAGGTCCCCGAGATCCTTGCCGTACGAGGTGGAGTTCTCGCTGACCAGCAAGAGCTCGCGCACCCCGTGATCCGCGAGCCATCGGGCCTCCTCGACCACCTCGGTCGGAGGTCTGGAGACGAAGGACCCGCGGAAGCTCGGGATGGCGCAGAAGGAGCATCGGCGGTCGCATCCCGACGCTATCTTCAGCGGCGCCATCGGGCCCGAACCCAGGCGGCGCCGTACGGCCCGTGGCCCGGTCGGCGGGGTCATCTCGGGTGCGAGATCCGGGGCGGACTGGCCGTGACCGGGCACCGATACCCCAGTCTCCAGTGGTCTGGCGAGCGGGGTGATGGGCAGCAGGCCTGCGGCGGTCGACCGGGGTGTGGGCTACGTGGGGCTCGCCCGCGAGTATCCCGCGAAGCCGGGCGGAGATGTCCGGGTAGTCGTCGAAGCCCATGACCGCGTCCGCCTCTGGCAGCGTCTCGGCGAGCTCGCTCCCATAGCGTTCGGCCAGGCAGCCGACGGCGACCACGGCCCGGGTGGTGCCATCACGCTTCAGCTCCGCCGCCTCGAGGAGTGCGTCGACCGAGTCCTTCTTCGCGGCCTCCACGAACCCGCAGGTGTTCACGACGATGAGCTCGGCGGACTGGGCCTCGTCGACGAGCAGGAAGCCACCCACGTCGAGCCGGGCGGCGAGCTCCTCGGAGTCGACGTCGTTGCGCGCACAGCCCAGCGTGACCATCGCGACTGTCGTTCTCGCACTCCCCGGAGGGAGCCGATCCCGCGCCGCGGGACCGGAGGAGGGCATGAGACTGGCTCGGGTCGTCGTGGCGGCGGCGCGGTCGTCGGTGGTCATAGGGACTCACCAGTATGCCGCCTGGGCCGTTCCCGTCTGCAATTTCCACGCCAAGGACCCGGTGGGCACCAAGTACCGTATGGCGCGGCTACGAGCCGCCGGAGCCGGGTTCCGTCATCGAGGCGTGGATGGGCGCCTTCATCGGGTCAGAAGCAGCTTTCTGCAGCCGACTGCGCCTTGTTCATCGCTGAGCCCGCAACGACGTGGTCCTTCCCAGCCATCAGCGCCTCGAGGCCTGCCCTGCTACCTCCGCTGGGTCGTCCTTGCTGCTGCTCTGCCCGACTTTCGTGTCCTCCATGCCCGCGCGGGCGAAGAACTCGGTATCGGTGGGACCGGGCATCAGCGAGGTCACCGTGACGCCCGTGTCTGGAGCTCATACCAAATGGCCTCGGCGAAGGAGTGCACGAACGACTTCGAGGCGGCATACGTCGCGTGGAACGGGCCGGGCATCGTCGCTGCCACTGACGCGGTGAACAGCAGCCGGCCCTCGCCGCGCCTGCTCTTTGCCCCACGGCGAGGCAGCAGACGAGAGGTACCCGGCATCGTCGTCTGCATGCACCGAGCAGGTGCTCAAGAACGTCTCCGGCGGGCCTCATCTGCCCTGTCGAGGGGACCGTTCCTACCCTTTCGGCGAGGTCGCAGCCGTGTGGTGCGTCAGGTGTCCTCGAGCGGCCGACGAGCCGACGACCCGAAAGGCCGGCGCACCCGCCGGGCCGAGCACACCCAGGTCCTTGCCCTTGACGCTCAATGAGACGAGCCCAGCGTCAGCGGCGTGCACTCGCAACGGGGCGGCACCACGAAAGTGTCTCGAATCGCCGTCTGCGAGGACCCCGCTGAACAGCACCCGCATCGACTTGTCCCTCACGACGACGCGGGACGCGCCACCGGAAACGGTGACCATGACCTGGGCCTGCGGTACCGGCGACGCGCTGAGCGGGCTGGGAGCGCCGGCGGAACCGCCGTGACGGGCACTCGTCGTGGTGGTCACGCGGCCGGGCGGAGTGGGGCCGCTGCTGTCGGAGAAGTACCGGGCCACGCCCCAGACCACCATCAAGACGAGCACCGCGGCGATCAGGGCGCCCCAGTTGGCGCCCGACGAGCCCCCGCGCACCATGCCGGCCGATCCTGTGGCGAGCTCGGCCTCGAAGATGTCTCGCGCGTTGACCGGCGAGGTGGCGAAAACCTCGTCGTAGGTGCGCAGCAGGGGGTCCGCCTCGATGCCCAGCACACGCGCCAGCATCCGCAGGTGACCCCGCGCGTAGAAGTCACCGCCGCACGGCGAGAAGTCGTCCAGCTCGATCGACTCGATCACCGACGGGCGGATCCGGGTCCGGTCGGCCAGCTCGTCGACAGTGAGACCCAAGGTGGTGCGCGCATGGGCGAGCTGGCCGCCGATCAAGGCACCCGCCCCGGGCAGGTCCGCGTCAGCGGGTACCCGGGCGGCGGGCACTGCCGGACCGCCGTCAACGGCAGCCGGCCGGACGCTTCTCACCTCCTGCATCGCCCGCGCGGACAGGTCCGTCGTGGCGTCGATGACGACGGAGACGTTTCCTTCGACGGCGTCAGCAGTGCTCGTATCGACCGGGGCGAGTCGGTCTGCGTCGAAGGACCGCCGCAGCTGGTCGATCTCCGGCAGCGCGGAGTCGGGTGCCTCGAGGGGCTCGGACAAGGCGAGGGTGCCGTAGCTGGGCGGGGCCGGCCTGAAGATCGTGCGCTCTTCGCGACGCGCCTTGGTGTTGACGGCGGCCACCAGTGGAGGGCCATCCGTGACGACCTTGCCATCACGGGCAGCCCAGATCCGGCGCCTCGGCTTGCGGTCCGGCTCCGGCGAGCGGGCGACGCCGAGGGCGCATCGGTGACGGGGGCCGTCGCCGGCTGGTCGGACTCACCGAGTACGGCGATGACGGCGGACCCTTCGGCGTCGGTCCCCGGCTGCTCTTCGCGACCGACGGTGACGACTGGCGCCCGTTCGTCGGCGAGCCGCTCCAAGGACGCCGCGACGTCCGGTACCGAGACACTCGTCGTCAGCCCATACGGTGCGACCAGCGCGGCTCCGTACAGCCTCCGGTTCAGCCACGCCGCCCAGCGCGACCGCTTGCCTGCGCCTGCCAGGAGGGCGGCTGACGCCGGTGCCATCACGGCGACGCGACCGTCCCTCAGCCGCCCTCGGTGCTCCACCTCGACGTGCTCGACACCGTCCCATGGCACTCCGGTCCAGGCGGAGCCGAGCCGAATGCGCACACCGGTCGTGTCCGCGACGAAGAACGGCCGACGCGAGTCGGTCAAGGCGATGCCATGGCAGACCGCGATCACACCGAGCAGGATCCCCACCCACAGGTCCATCGGCCGGGCGGCGGAAGAGAAGCGCCAGAGGTACCCGGCGGCTAGGCCCGTGGAGGCTGCCGCGATGACCAGCAGTGGAAGCTTGCGCCGGCGAAGAACCACGTCGGGCATCGATACAGTCATCATTCCCCCTGAAGTGTTGCGATCACGTCGTCGAGGTCGTCGGGCTTGATGAGCACGTCACGCGCCTTGGAGCCTTCGGACGGCCCCACGATCCCGCGGCTCTCGAGGATGTCCATGAGCCGGCCGGCTTTCGCGAAGCCGACCCGCAGCTTGCGCTGGAGCATCGACGTCGAACCGAACTGCGTGGACACCACCAGCTCCACGGCTTGGCACACCAGGTCGAGGTCCGCGCCGATGTCCTCGTCGATCTCCCGCTTGGCCTGTTGCGGGACGGTGACATCGTCGCGGTAGGTCGGCTGGAGCTGCTTCTTGCAGTGCGCCACGACCTTCTTGATCTCGTCCTCGGTGACCCAGGCCCCCTGGACCCGGGCCGGCTTGCTCGCGCCCATGGGAAGGAACAAGGCGTCGCCCTTGCCGACGAGCTTCTCGGCGCCAGGCTGGTCGAGGATGACCCTGCTGTCTGCGAGGGACGAGGTCGCGAAGGCCAGCCGGCTGGGGACGTTGGCCTTGATCAGACCGGTGACGACGTCGACCGAGGGGCGCTGCGTCGCGAGCACGAGGTGGATCCCGGCCGCACGCGCCAGCTGGGTGATCCGGACGACCGAGTCCTCGACGTCGCGGGGCGCCACCATCATCAGGTCCGCCAGCTCGTCGACCACGAGCACCAGGTACGGGTACGCCGTCAGGACCCGTTCGCTGCCCGGCGGCGGCTGGACAGTACCCGCGCGTACCGCCCGGTTGAAGTCGTCCACGTGACGGAAGCCGAAGTGGGCCAGGTCGTCATAGCGCTGGTCCATCTCGCGCACCACCCACTGCAGCGCCTCGGCCGCCTTCTTCGGGCTGGTGATGATGGGGGTGATGAGGTGCGGGATGCCCTCGTACGCCGTCAGCTCGACCCGCTTGGGGTCGACCATGATGATCCTGACGTCGTCCGGCGTCGAGCGCATGAGCAGCGAGCACACCATCGAGTTGATGAAGCTCGACTTGCCGGAACCCGTTGCGCCGGCGACGAGCAGGTGCGGCATCCGCGCCAGGTTGGCGACGACGAAACCGCCCTCGACGTCCTTTCCGAGCGCTACGACCATCGGGTGATGCTCGCCGCGGGCCGGCGCTGACCGCAGGACGTCACCGAGCGAGACGATCTCGGCGTCGATGTTGGGTATCTCCACGCCGATCGCCGACTTGCCGGGGATCGGGGACAAGATGCGCACGTCGGCGCTCGCGACGGCATACGAGATGTTCCTGCTGAGAGCGGTGACCTTCTCGACCTTGACCGCCGGACCGAGCTCGACCTCGTACCGGGTGACGGTCGGGCCACGGGTGTAGCCGGTGATCTGTGCATCGATCCCGAACTGGTCGAGTACCTCCGTCAGCCGGTCCACGATGGCGTCCGACGCTGTAGAGCGGGCCTTGTGCGCACTTCCTGGTCTGAGCACCTCGTTGCCGGGGAGGCTGTAGGAGATGTTCCCCGACAGGCTGAGCTGCTCGACGCGCGAGGGAAGTGGCGTGTGCGGCGGCGGCTCCAGCGCGCCGTCGTCGCCGGTCCCGGTGGCACGCGCTGCGAACTCGCGACCCTCCAGGATGTCCGCGTCGGTCGTCGCGCCGCTGTCGACCTCGGAGGCGGCGGACACCCGGCGGCGGCGTCTGGTCCGGTTGAGAGGCTCGAGGACTGACGGGCCGTCCGTTGGTGACGTGCCCACGGCGTCGACTCCGTCAGGTGACGACCTGCGACCCAGCGCCTTGTCCCGCAAGGCGGCGAGCCGGCTCGGGACCTTGTAGACCGGCGTGGCGGTGACGACCAGCACGCCGAAGACTGCAACCAGAACGAGGAGAGGGATCGCGATGATGGTGCTGTGGAACAGGTCTGCGATCAGCGCCGAGCCGACGTACCCGACCGCCCCGCCTGCATCCCGCATTGCATGTTCGCCGCCGCTGGGCCGAGGCAGACCGTGCGAGATGTGGACGAGTCCGAGTACTCCGAGGCTGATGGCGATCCAGCCGACCACCGGGCGTCCGGCGGGACCGTTGAGCTCCGGTTGCGCATCGCGCGCCAGGCGGCGCCGATCAGCAGGATCGGCACGGCGTAGGCGGCGATGCCGACAGAACCCTCCACGACCGTCCGGATCCCGTCGCCGACGGCACCTGGAAGCTGCCACCAGACCGCGGCCGCGATCACGATGGCCATGCCGACGAGGCCGAGCCCGACACCGTCCCTGCGGTGCTCGGGGTCGAGGTCTCGGGCGACAGTCCCGACCCGTCGTACCAGCGCCCCGATGATGTGTGCCACCCCCAGCCAGACGGCGGCTATGCCGGCGCCGAGCGCGGCTACGAAGCGCACCAGCAAGCCGGGACCGCTTCGTGGGCGCGACGACGACCGGGCGCGCGAACTGCCGACCGGACGCCGGCTCGCCTTCGACGACGAGGACCGCCGCGCCGAAGAACTCCTTGAGCCGGAGCGTGAGCTGCCGGTTCTGCTGCGCGACCGTGACGAGGAAGACGTACGGGTCGCCATGCTGCGACGCTACGCGATAGTCACAGCAGTCTCACGTGTAACACGCGCCGCGTTCCTCGAGATCGGCGGGCTCAGAAGTAGTCGAGCAGTACGACCGGACGTCCCGAGAAGGCGGCTTCCAGCATGGACATGGGCCTCGCGATCACCGCGGACGAGAGCCCGGCGCCGACCAACGTACTGACCGCCGTGCCGGCGTACAGGCCGGCCAGGCCGTTGGGGCCCAGGTGGACGGCGGCCGCCTCCTCGGGCCCGGCGACGAGCTTTCCTCGGCCGTCAGTCACCTGCAGCCGACCCGCTAAGCAGTTTTCTGGCAGCTGCCGATCCGTGATGACAAGCGGAACGTCGACCGTGGTGGCCACCGGGTATCCCCGCCCGGCGATGGCAGCGCTCACGTCGACGCACCGAAGCATCCAGCGGGTCTGCTGGACGTCGCGGGCAACCGTCTCCCCGACCAGCCAGTGCACGGGGTCGTCAGGCGCCAGGTAGGCGTATACGTTCTTGGCTATCGACGACCCGGAGCCGACCACGGACCAGAGCGCTCGGGCGGTGGCGGCGTCACCGGCCCGCAGCTCGTACACGACGAGGTCCTGCCCGTCCCAGCCGTAGACCACGAACCCGTCGTCGGCGACGTAGGCGAAAAGCGCGTCGTCGGCGAGATCCTCCCGCAGCTCAGCCTCCGTCTCCTCCCTCGGCCCATTGGCCCGGCCTTGGCTGTGGTGGGCGTCCATGATCTCCAGCATGGCGACCGCGTCATCCGGACCCGCCTGCCGGACGGTCGGACCGCCGCCGCGGAGGTCGCGCAGGAGCCGGGACTCGACGGTAATTCGGTTCTGTACACCGGCTAGCTCCCACCCCATGTTCCGGTAGACGGGCACCGTTGCGGGGTACAGAGCCGACAGCGGGTAGCCGAGCGCACGAGCGCGCTCCGCGATGCCCTGCATGAGTGCGGTCCCAACCCCACGACCGCGGTACTCCGGCGACACGACAACACCTGCGACGCCAGCCATCGGCATCGACCCGGCCGCCCCACCACTGGCGGTACGGCCAGATCATCGCCCTACCGACCAGCAGGTCGCCTTCGTACACGCCGACGCTTCGGCCCTCGTCGATGGCGCTGAGCGCCTGCGCCTCCCACGCGGCGCGGGCCGAGGCGGGTGCGATACCGAAGGCGCGAGAACGGATGTCGAACGAGCGGCCGATATCAGCCGGGTCGACGTGGTCGGATGTCCATTGGCCGACCCTAGCGAGGCGACGAGGCCCTCGCGGTGACCAGGTCAGCCGGCCAGGTCGACCACGAGCAGCGGTCCGCCGGCATACAGACCACCGTCAATACCCAGGGCTGCGCCCTCGGCGTACAGATAGGGCGTGGTCACCTCGCTCAAGGGGACCCGCGCCAGGTCGGCGACGAAGCTGTGACCGTGCACGACCCTGCGGCCACCGAGCCGCGCGGTGACCTGCTGCGCGGCTCGTACGCCATCGGCTCGGGCGAAGTCGTAACGGTGCGTCAGGTTGTTCCAGCAGTCCCACCACGACTCGAGGCCGCCAGCGAGCGCTGAGGTGACCGATGCGTTGATCTCGCTCGATGCTGTCGCCGTACGTCAGGTAGCGGAGCGAATCGGAGTGCAGGAGCAGCTGGTCCCCCTGAAGCGCGACAGACGGCAGCGTGCTCAGCCATTGCAGATGCTGGTCGCCGAGCCGTAGCTGGTCATCGACGACACCACCATTGCGAAGCCACGTCATCTGGACCTCCATGACGCTGGGGTCCACCTCGGCGGCCCTGAGCTCGCCGAACCGGTGCATCCCGAGTGCCAGTACCTCATGGTTGCCCAGTACCGCCCCGACCCTGCCACCCTCGTCAGCGGCCTGCTGTTGCAGCCGCATCACGAGCTCGACGATGCCGATGCCGTCCGGGCCGCGGTCGAAGAGGTCGCCCAGGAACCACAGCGTCGCGTCCCCTGCCGCCCAGTCGGCCCTCTCGTCGAGCAGTCCGTGTGCTTGAAGTGCCGCAACGAGCTCGGCGCGGTGCCCATGCGGGTCGCTGACAGCCCAGACCCGCTGTGTCCGCACGGGATCGTCCACGCGATCCTCACGCATCAGCAGTCACCTGTAGACCCTAGCCGCCCTCGAGGCGCAGCTGGGAAGACACACAGATGCGAGTCTGAGGTAGCTCGGACTTCTGCGATTCCCATTCGAGAGCGCAACACACGACACGCTCTGTACAGAATTCACCACTCTGGGTAATCGGAGGGACTAAGGTGCTAAGCAGAACCAACCGGCCGCACCTCAGCGAAGGGGTACCGCATGGCCGAGACCGTCGACGAATGCTGGCCCGCCGTTGTGCCGCACGGGATCATCGTTCACTGCCACCGGCCGTCCGACGACTGCAACAACCGGTGTCACGTGGTAGCCGACCTGGCCCAGGTCAGGCGCTGAGCTGCCCAACGCTCGGTTCCAGCCGCGCCGGCTACCAGCCGTTGCCAAAACAGACGAACGGTACCGGCGCCGAAGTGTCCGCCAGCCGCGACGCCTCGGCGAGAGCCACGCTTGCCGGCGCACCTGCGGCCAGCCGCGCATGGGTGGCGCTCAGCACCTCACATGCGACGTCGTCGTTGACGCTTGCCGGTGAGGCGATGACGCAGCCGGCGCCGGCATGCAACCAGGCCACGGTCATCCCGATGGTCTCCTCACCCCAACGCACCGACGACCGGCCGACCTCGCAGGCCGACAGCACGACCGTCGAGGGGATGTCTCGCAACCGGTCTATGTCATAGCCGAACATGGGACCGTCGACGAGCTCCAGTCCGGAGAACAGCGGACTCTCGGCCGAGTGTCGCCCATGCGCCGCCACGTGGAACACGTCCACACGCGCGGCCAGGTCGCCTACGGCCGACGCGTGCGCGGCCGCGCCGACCAAGACGACCGGGTCCGGCCAAGCCCTGGCCGCAGACGCCACCTCCTCCTCGGCGCGATCGACCCTGGGCCCGGCAACGAACCCGGCACGGGCAGCCACCCGCGGTGCCGGCCGAGCGCTCAGCCACGACGACGCCGATCGTGGCACGGTGAGCGGCCGACCCGCGAGGCCGTCGAGGAGCGACCACGGCACTCCGGCAAGGGACCCGGCGGGTACGACCACGGCAGGCCCATCGCCCAGCGCCTGCGCGACGGGCGCGACCAGCGCCTTCGACAGCATCTCGAGCCGATGGTGCAGTGAGCTCCTGATGGCAGCCTGGAGGGCGGCGGGCAGCCGGGCCGCCGCCATGTCGAGGTCGGCCTGCATGCCGTCGAGAAGTGTCCGCACACCAGCGAGCGCCCCGAGCGCTACGACGTGCGACCGGCCGCCGGCGGCGACCAGTGCATGGATCTGTCCGTCCACGGCCAGGTAGCTGGCAAGCGCTCCGTCGGGACCGGTCCAGCTCACCGACGACGGCGTCCAGCCGGTACGGCTCGGTCACCAGGCCGGAACCGGCGTCGTACCAAGCCCGTTGACGGATGCGCTGGGTCAGCACGGATGCCTCCCGCTCGGCGGCCGGGTCGGCCGGACCAGCCGCGGTGAGCTCGAGGCGGAGATGGCGCAGCCGGCCAAGGTCGGCGGCGGCGGCCTCGTCGGCGGGCGGGCGTACCGGTGGCACCCGGCTCGCCAGCGCCCGCGCCCGTTCCGACCACTCGAACACCACCTCGGGTCTGCCGTCCTCGATCGCGAACGAGAGCCCCTGTACGGCCAACGCACGACCATGACCCACCAGTGAGCTCTGAAGGTCGAGGCTCCCGAACGACGACTGCCACGCGTGCAGCTCGGCCAGACCCCGCCGGAGGTGGTGCACAGCGGTAGCGGACCGGCCTTTGCGCAACGCGACCGCCGCCTGTACCTCTCGGGCGAGCAGTCTCGTCGCGAGAGGGGACCGCTTCGAGACCTTCGACCGCTCGAGGTGGTCACAGGCGCCGCCGAGGTCGCCGATCTTCGCAAGGGCTCGTGCCGCCACCAGCGTCAGGCCCGCGGCCTCGGTTCTCAGCCCGGAGTCGGCCAGCTGCGCCGAGACGGCATCAGCGTGCTCCATCGTACGGGCGGCCACCTGACCCGACGCGATCTCCCCCGAGGTCGCGACGGAGTCTGCGCGCAGAGCCCAGCCCGTGCTCCCACGCCTTTCGAACCGGTGTCGAGCCCGGCGAGCCACAGTGGCCGCCTCGCGTGGGCGTTCGAAGAGCATCAGCTTCGCGAGCACGAACTCGGCCTCGCCCTGTTGCTGGCTGAGGCCCCTCGCACCGAAGGCCCGTGCAGCCGCCTGCAGGGCACACTCGGCGTCGGAGACCATCCCCGCGGCGGACAGTACCTCGGCCCGGTCCTGCTCGCCGACTGCCTCCGACACCAAAGAGAGCGGCTTGAGCACCGCTTGGGCGTCATCCATCATCTGCAGAGCCGCAACCAGGTCACCGGTGAGCAAGTATGTGTAGCCGATGTTGTGCTCGATCCGGGCCTGCTGGACCCGGTCGCCGAAGCGTTGCGCACATGTCGACGCGCGCTCGAACTCCTTACGGGCGCGTACGCCGTCCCCACGCTGCAGATAGACATTGCCACGGTTCAGGTAGACGCGGCACCTTGGCTCGGGATCCGCAGGGAGCAGCCGCAGTGCCTCCGAGAAGGCGACGATCGCCTCGTCACCGGCGCCCGCCCGCATGAGAAGAAGACCTCGCTGCGATTGGATCAAGCCAACGAGCTCGGCTGAGATGCCTTCTACCCCGAGTGCCGCCTGGCATAGGTCGAGGCCCTCCTCTCGCCCGCCGAGCTCCGACGCCACGTGGGCCAGGCTCAGCAGGATGCGAGCGCGGACCTCGTCGTCGTCGCATCGCTCCAATGCCTGGCGAAACAGCCCCCGCGCGCGCCTGTGGCGACCGGAGTTGCTCGCGAGCAGACCTCGACGGTGTAGCTCGGCGGCGGCCAGCACTCACTCATTGTGGACGAATAGCGCTGACCTTCTCAACGGCCGCCCAGCCGCGGGCAACGGCGGCTGCACGGTCGGCGGCCGCGTCCGGCGCCGGCATCGAGTCCACGAGAGCGGTCGCGACCTTGCCGGCGAGCATGGGCGCAGCGAACGACGTGCCGCTCCACAGGGCGAACCCGCTCGTGAAGTCGTCGAGGTCGATGGACTCCCGCGTGAGCTTGTACGCCGTCGTCCGCGCCGTCGGCTGCAGGCCGCCCTGGAACTTGGGCATCGTGCTCATGACAGCGGCACCGGGCTCGTAGCAGCGTACCCACGGCCCGGTGTTGCTGAACAAGGCCACTGTGGCGTTGGGATTGTGCGCACCCACGGAGACGGTCGGGACCGTGTTGGCGGGGGGTGGACTTGGCGCGTCGTCCCAGGGCGCGAAGGCGGCCGGGTACAGCGGCCGCGCAGTCGCGTCGTTGCCGGCCGAGCACACGACCACGGTGCCGCAGCTCCCCAGCGCTTCCAGCAGGCTTCGCAGCGTCGGATCGTAGAGATCGGCGTCGCCGGGCGTCTCGTGGTAGTAGCCGCTCGAGAGGTTGAGGACGTCGACGGGCCTGCCATCGGGCTCACCTTCCGCATGGCGACGCACGAGCTCGACGATCCTGGTGAGGGCGTCGGTCCAGTCGGACTCGACGATCGGACCGCTGGAGTTCACTGCCCGCCACGCGATGATGTCGGCGTCCGGACACGCCTGGTGCACCAGCCCCGTGATGAAGGTGCCGTGACCGGCCAGCTCGTCGATGCCGCCGTCGAGTGGTCCGACATAGTCGCCGCCGACCTCGGGGTCGGTGCCGGGGTCGGTGTACCCGATGTCCAGTGTCTGGGTCCCCACCTTGAGTCCCACCTTCTTCTGCACGATGTCGTCGAGCCACTCGTGCTCGCCGCATCCGGTGTCGAGGATGCCGACCACTGGACGGCGGTGCTCGGCGAAGTCGCAATCCGGTCGACGATAAGGCGGCGGTCCGACGTACGCAATGGGTTGGCGCCCGCCATAGCCCGGCGTGCCGTACGAGTCGACAGGCACACCGAGGAACTCGTTCGAGCTGGGCACCGGGTTCGACTCGTGGTAAGGATGCTTCGCCGGCCGGCGGTTCGGTGCGACGAACAACACGTGGTCCAGCCCTACGCCGCTCATGGCCTGGTTGCCGTTGGCGCCGCGTGCCTGTTGAAGCAGTACCCACCCGTCGGGGGCGAGAGCCGCGCCCTTGGAGTCGACGCGGATGAGACATCGCGACAGGCCCAGAGGTCTACCGCCGGTGGCCCGTCCGCTCACTCGAGACTCGGGGTAGGACTCGTCGATGTCGATTCTCCAGCCGAGCGGCTGCGCCGCGTCACGCAGCAGCCTGAGCACCTCGTCTCGGTCCCGGGTCGCGGAGATGAGCAGCCGCGGACCGACGTACACGGTGGGTCGCGGGCGGATCCCGTCGACAGCGATGGCAGTCCCCGGGTCGAGGATCCGTCCGTCGACCTCCGCCAAGACATGGTCGGGTGGGTACGCCGGGTCTCTGTCGGCTCGCCGGTAGGCAATCGACTCGCGGCGGCTGCGGCCGCCGTCGTCCTGCGTCCGAGTACTGCTCGGGGCTGCCTCAGTCACGTGCGGATCCCTTCTACAGTTCGAATGTCGGGGTGGCGAAGGACGGTTCCGGGTCGCGCTCCCCGGCTTCTGACAGCAGCCAGAACCTGGTCAGACCGGTAGGAAGCCGGGAGATCTCGAACCGCCCGAGCGCGTCGACGACGGCCTGAAAGGACCGTGACTGCTGGGTGACCTTGACCCGCATCGGCTGAGGCGGGCTCACCCATCCATCCACCCGGCAGGACCCCTCCCGCTGCTCGCTGACCCTGAGCAGCAAGGAGAAGGAGCCCGCGGAGAACGCAACAGTGAACGCCTCACCGGCCCCGCGCGTGCCGGCGAGCTCACGGCTGCGCTCGACGAGATGCAGAAGCTCGTACTCCGCGTCGAGGTTCTCGGTCTCGATGGCTACGAGGACTTTGTCGACGAGCGACGGCGGTACCGGATCCCGCTCTCGCCACATCGCCGCCAGAGCTGCGAACAGGGCGTCCTTTTCAGTCATCGTGTGCTCCTTCTGCGTCGCCGATCAGGGCCTTGAGCTTCGCCAGGCAGCGTCCCCGCGTCGGGCCGATGCTGCCGACCGGCATGCCCAGCTCGCCGGCGATCCCGGCATAGTCGGGCCGGTCGTCGAACGCGATGATGCGCAACAGCCGCTGACATCGTGGCGACAGCTCCGAGACGAGATGCCACAACCGGTCCTGTTCGTCGGCCTCGACGACCTGGGACTCCGCAGCCCGTCCTGTTGGCATCCGGGTCTCGATTTCCTCGTCTCCTACCAGCAGCGCCTTGGTGGCGACCTTCGAGACGCGCCACGCCTCACGCCTTGCGGTTGTGGTCAGCCAGGCGGCGACGGCCTGAGCATCGGCGATGGACTCGTGGCGGCGTACCAGCGTGAGCCAGGCCGTCTGTACGACGTCTTCGGCCTGGTCGGCGGGTAGGCCATAGGAACGCACCACGTGCCACAGGACCGGGGTAAGGGACCGCACGAGGTCATCGAGGGCGCCGTGGTCTCCGGCCCGCCAGCGGCGAAAGTGTCCTGCTGACTGCTCCCAGACTGACACGTCACCTGCTGCGCCCGCGGGTTTCTGCCGGCTCACGAGTGGCCCCTTCGGTTCTCTGATCCGTGTGACGTGCACGCCCGAGAGGAGGGGCACTGCCCTTGTGCTGATACCTGCACATCGCATCTGGCTGTTTCGTCTTCTGCCGAGGCTCTGCATCTTAGTCACCCTGCGTCGCGTGTCGAGTGCCACGCAGTGATGAAGCGGGCACCTGAAGAGCGCACCGAGGGCCCACTGATACCTGTATCGGCCGGCGTATCACGACACCTGGGCCTGCGTCCTTAGCGCTCGAAGACACGGAAACAACGAGACTTGAGGAGGTCCCCGTGTTCAAGAAGACATTGGTTATGACCGCACCCGTCCTGGCATCTGCGGCCCTGGTTGCCGGCGGCCTGGGCGTCGGCACGCTGTCGGCAAACGCCGCCAGCGCACACCACGACGTCAAGGCCGGCTTCGCCATACCCGCGAAGAGCGGCAGCAACGAGACCACGTGCGTCGGTGGCGCCCAGAAGAAGACCTGGAACGGCGGCGTCCACGACGTCGTCTACGCGCAGAGCAACACGGGGTCGACCATCGTTCCCGGCACCATCTTCCGGGTAAAGGGACCGTCGTCGGGTAGGGATGTGCTCAGCGTGAACTTCTCGGCGATGACCTACCTCGACAGCACCAGCTATGGCCAGGTCAAGGTGCTCCTCGACGGAGTTCCGATGGCGCCCTCGGACCTCAACGGCGGCAGCCCGTTCTACGCGCAGGGCTACAGCACGTTCTCGCAGAACTACTGCCGCAACATCGGACCGGGGCGCCACAGTCTTCGCGTCGTCATCGCGGATGTCGAGAACAGCACCAGCACCGGGTACTTCGAGCTGTACGACCCGATGATCCACGCAGAGAAGAGCGAGTAGCCCGACCACGCGGACGCAGCGGTCCGCAGCACGACCCCAGAGCGGGGGTGAGACGGTTTGAGGGGCCGACTCACCCCCGCTTCGGCATGGCTGGTATGCAAGACGACAGCTCCGAGACCCTGAGTGAGGAGAGGACCAGTGGCCCGTCGCGTGGTGGTGTCCGGCGGTGGCACGGGTCTCGGTCGCGCGATCGCGGGCCGCTTCGCGCGAGACGGCGACCTGGTACAGATCGTCGGACGTCGCGCGGAGGTGCTCGCCGACACCGCCCGCCACCTCAACGACGAGGTCGGCGCCCGCGCAGTGAGCTGGCATGCCGCGGACCTGGCTGACCCGGCCGCCGTCGAGGAGCTCACCCCGAAGCTCCTCGACGGCGACCCGATCGACGTCGTGGTGAACAATGCCGGCGGCATCTCGACTCCGGTCGGGGAGTCGCTCGCCGACGTGGCCGACACCTTCCTGACCGACTTTCGCAGCAACGTGCTCACCGCCGTGCTCTTGACCGAGGCGATGCTGCCGTACCTCGCCCGGCCTGGCGGCCGGATCGTGGCGATGAGCTCGGTGGCTGGTGTCCGCGGCCCGGGGTCCTACGGGGCAGCCAAGTCGGCGTTGCACGCCTGGGTGTTCGGGCTGGCGAGCGCGTTGGGTCCGGAAGGGATCACCGTGAACGTGGTGGCCCCCGGCTTCGTGCCCGACACCGAGTTCTGGGCGGGGCGGCTCAGCCGCGAGATCGTAGAACCACGGGTCGCCTCCACGCTGGTCAAGCGGCCCGGCACTCCGGACGAGGTAGCTGCGGCGGTGGCCTACCTCGCCTCAAGGGAGGCAGGCTTCACCACTGGCCAGATCCTGCAGGTCAACGGCGGAGCCGTCTTGGGGCGCGGATAGGCCCGGGCCGGCCGCCCGACGCCGGAGCAGCCGGCCACGGGCCACCCATGTCCAGGCAGCCGCGAGGGCGGTAACCGCGACGGTCAACCCCGCATCGAGGCGCCCCGAAGCCATCGTGGCGCCCACGGTGTCGGGAACATCGCCGAGCATCGCCCAGTGCAGCGGGACCGCCACGAGCTGGCCCAAGACGAGGGAGGCGATCACGGCGAGCGCAACCAGCCGACTTGCGGGCTGGTCCGACCCGATGATCCGCACCCCGGTCACCACGAGGGCAGTAGCCACAGCCACGAGGGGGCCGACAGCGGCGACCATCACCCAGGGTTGATCCGACATGACCCATGCAGCAACGGCGGCTACCGCTGTGATCGTGAAACCGACCGGTAGGACCTCCACCAGGCCACGCGATCCCACGACGGCTCCGGCGACAGCGGCCGCCACGAGCAGCACGAGAACAGGCCACCCGACCGCATCACCGCCACCGTTCGCAACACTCAGCGCGAAGGCCGTCGTGCTCGGGACGACCCACGCGACCGCGCTCACCGAGAGGTACGCGAGCCGCACCCGCAGGTCGGGGATCACCAGTCCGGCGAGCACCCACGCTGTCACGACGGCCGCTGTGGCGACCACGACCATGGGACGCAGCCAGACCAGCGAGATCTGCGGGTCGAAGCCAAGCAGGGCGGCCAGCAGGACGGCTACGGCGCTCAGCAGCAGAACCGCCGACCACGCGTCTTCCCAGGACGCCGATGCCGGATCGCGGACCGGAACCGGCTCGACCAGCATCGTCAGCACACCCCACGAGGCGAGCAGCACCGTGACCACCCCCAACATCCAGGTCTGAGGATGAACCACCAGATCGGGGAGGCCGCCCGGCCGGTCGCCGGTCACCGCTTTCGTCAGCAGTGGCCACACGACGACCAGCGGAAGCCCCCAGGCCGAGACGGCGGCCCGGGCCCAGCCTGGCGGAAGCGTCGACGCCATGGCGAAGCCGCCGCCGAGCAGGGCGCCAACCGCCAGACCACACGCCACGATGGCCAGCGTCAGCTGCTCGCTGCCGTCGACATGTCGAGCGAGGGACAAGCCGAACACCGAGGCGAGGGCGCCGAGCGCCAGGAACGGACCCGAACCGATGCGATCGGCAGCCAGGAGGGCAGCAGCGGCAGCGGCGATCGCAATTGCCGCGCCGACGCCAACCCAACCGAAGAACCGGTCGTCGAGCGCAGACAGCTCGCTGCGCGAACGCGCCACACCGACGATGCTCAGCATGCAGCAGGCCCCCAGCAGTGCCGCCAGCAGGGCTACGGGCGGTGCAAGCCGGCGACGTAGCCCTTCGGCCCACTCCGGCGGCGCGAAGACCACCTCCGACACGGGTTCATGCCTCGAGAACAACGGGGATGATCATCGGCCGTCGGCGGTGGGCGGAGTTGACCCATCGACCTGTTGTCCGCCGGATGACCTGCTGGAGCTGGTACGGGTCGTCGTTGCCGTCGTTCATGGCCGAAGCGATGGCCTCCTCGATGAGGGGCCTGACCTCGCGGAACACGCTGTCGTCCTCCACGAACCCGCGGGCATGGATCTCGGGGCCGGCGACGATCTTGCCCGCGGCCGAGTCGATCACGACCATCACCGAGATGAAACCCTCCTCGCCGAGGATCCGGCGGTCCTTCAGGTCGCTCTCGGTGATATTGCCGACCGACGACCCGTCGACGAACACATAGCCGCACTCGACCTTCCCACTGATCTTCGCAACCTTGTCGACCAGGTCGACGACCACACCGTCCTCGGCGACGACGACGCGGTCGCGGCGGACGCCGGTCTGCGACGGCGAGGGCGGCGTTGGCCACCAAGTGGCGCGCCTCACCGTGTACGGGCATCACGTTGCGTGGCCGGACCACGTTGTAGCAGTAGAGGAGTTCCCCCGCGCTCGCATGACCGGACACATGCACCATGGCGTTGGCCTTGTGGACGACGCTGGCGCCCAGACGGGTAAGGCCGTTGATGACCTTGTAGACGGAGTTCTCGTTGCCTGGGATCAGGCTCGAGGCCAAGACGACGGTGTCTCCCGGCTCGATGTGGATGCGGTCATGGTTTCGGTGAGCGATCCGGGCGAGGGCTGACAGCGGCTCACCCTGCGATCCGGTGGAGATGATCACGACCTCGTCGGAGGCGTATTTGCCGAGCTCCCGCATGTCCACGAGGGTGTCGGGAGGCACGCGCAGGTAGCCCAGGTCGCGGGCGATGCCCATGTTGCGGACCATCGACCGGCCGACGTAGGCAACCTTGCGTCCCTGTGAGACCGCGGCATCCATCACCTGCTGGACGCGATGGACGTGGGAGGCGAAGCAGGCGACGATGATGCGCTGCCGACTGTGCTGGAAGACCCGCTCGAGCACGGGGGCGATATCCTTCTCCGCGGTCGTGAACCCCGGGACCTCTGCGTTGGTGGAGTCAACGAGGAAGAGATCGACGCCCTCCTCCCCGAGCCGCGCCAGCGCCCGCATGTCGGTGATCCGCCCGTCGAGCGGCAGCTGGTCCATCTTGAAGTCGCCGGTGTGCAGAAGCAGCCCAGCCCCCGTGCGCACGGCCACCGCGAGCGCGTCGGGTATCGAGTGGTTGACAGCGATGAACTCGAGGTCGAACGGCCCGAACGAGAGTCGGTCTCCCTCCCTGACCTCGTGCTTGGGCGCTCGCGACTGCCGGTGCTCACGCAGCTTCGCCTCGAGGAGCGCCAAGGTGAGCTTCGAGCCCACGAGTGGCAGGTCCGGACGCTCACGAAGCAGGTAGGGCACGGCACCGATGTGGTCCTCGTGGCCGTGCGTGAGCACGACCGCCTCGATCCGGTCGAGCCGTCCGCGGATCGGTTCGAAGTCAGGAAGGATGAGGTCGACGCCTGGCTGGGTCTCGTCGGGGAACAGCACGCCGCAGTCGACGATGAGCAGACGGCCCTGGTACTCCAGCACGGTCATGTTGCGCCCGACCTCGCCCAGCCCTCCGAGCGGGATGACGCGAAGACCGTTGGCAGGAAGGTCGGGTGGCCTCGAGAGCTCGGGATGCGGGTGACTCATCGGTCGGTGTCCTCCACGATGTTGGCCGCTACCAGGCCGCGGCGCAGCTCGGCGACCTGCGCCTCGGTGGCCGGCAGGTGCGGTGCACGTACGTTGCGGTTGGGGAGCAGCCCCTGCAGCTCCAAGGCAGCCTTGGCCATCACGAGGCCAGGCGCCCGGGTCATGATCGCCTCAACGGCGGGTAGCAGAGACCGGTCGAGCTCGCGGGCGTACTCGAGATCGCCCTTGTCGACAGCGGTGACCAGCTCCGCGAGCCGTTGGCCTGCGACGTGTCCGATGACGGACACGATGCCCGCGGCCCCGAGCGCGAGCCAGGCGAAGTTCAAGGCGTCGTCGCCGCTGTAGATGGCCAGGTCGGTCGTGCGCAGGAGCCAGCTGCCCGCATAGAGGTCTCCGCTGGCCTCCTTCACTGCGACGATCCGGTCATGTTCGGCAGCTCTGGCCAGTGTATCGGCGGCCAGCTTGACCCCCGTCCGGCCGGGTATGTCGTACATCATCACTGGCAGGCTGGTCGCGTCGGCGATCGTACGGAAGTGGGCGAGGATCGCGTCCTGGGACGGCTTGCTGTAGTAAGGCGTGACGACCAGCAGTCCTGCGGCTCCCGCGGCCTCGGCGTTGCGGGCGAGCTTGACCGAGTGTGCGGTGTCGTTGGTGCCGGCCCCGGCGACGATGCTGGCACGGTCCCCGACGGCCCCGACGACGGCCCGGAGCAGGTCGCTCTGCTCGGGCGGGTCGACCGTCGGCGACTCACCCGTCGTCCCGGAGACCACCAGGCCGTCATGCCCATGGTCGACCAGGTGCGTGGCCAGCGCGGCAGCCGCGTCGAAATCGACGTTGCCCGCGTCGTCGAAGGGTGTCACCATCGCCGTCATCACACGGCCGAAGGGAACGGTGGGCGCCGAGCTCATGGCGACGAGGCTACCGCTCACGCCCGACGGAGCCGGGGAGGTGCCGCGCAGTAGCCGGCTCCCCCGACGACGGAGCACCGGGTCCGGGCCGCGAGGGCAAGCCGGCGCCGACAAGCATGTCGGGGGCTAGGCGCTGCCGACCCGGACAATTCGGGAGCGCCGTTACTGTCCGCTCGGGGGTCCGGGCAGTAACGGCGCTTCAGGAGTATATCGGCGGTGGCAGAGCCGGCGTTACAGGTTTCGACGATATTTCCAAAACGATTGCAGGAGCTCACGGCGCGACGCGGCCGTTGTTCTGGAAGGCGGCGTGCGTGAGCGGCATCAGGGCGGCCCACTCGGCCTCCATCCGCTCGGCCACCATCTCGATCTCGCGCTGGGGAAAGGACTTGAAGTGCGCGTCGTCTCGCTTGGTCCGCAGCGACAGGAAGTTCATCAGCGAGCGGGCGTTCATCGTGACGTACATCGTCGAGAAGATCGACACCGGTAGCACGATCCTGGCGACCTCTCTGGCGACGCCGGCCGCCAGCATGCGCTGGTAGGCGGCATAGGCCTCGCGGCAGACGGCCCGGGTCTGCTGCGTGACCAGCTCGTACTGCTCGCGGGTGCCCTCGACGAAGTCGTAGGCGCCCGGCTTGCCGACCTGGACGAGCCGGCGCTCGGGACCGGGGACATAGAAGACCGGGCGCAGCTCGCGGTAGCGTCCGCTCTCCTCGTTGTAGGAGGCGATCCGGTGCCGCATGAACTCTCGGAAGACGAAGATCGGCGCGGAGACGTAGAACGTCATGGAGTTGTGCTCGAACGGCGACCCGTGGCGGTCACGCATCAAGAAGTTGATGAGCCCCGATGACCTGCTCGCGTCGACCCCGACGTCCTCGAGCGACTGCTCACCCTTGGTGGACACGCGGGCGGCGAACAGTACATCGGAGTCGTCCGCCGACGAGCGGACGAGCTCCACCTCGACATCGCTACGAAACTCGACCTCGGGCTTGACTGCTGGATCCTCAGGCATGGCCGACAGTCTTGCATCCCGTGCCGACACTCCATCAGGCGTCGAAGTCCAACACGAGCCGTTGCGTGGTGGGGTGGCTCTGGCAGGTGAGAACGTAGCCGCTGTCGATCTCCTCCGGCTCGAGCGCGTAGTTGGTATCCATCACGACGTCGCCCTCGACCACCTTCGCCCTGCAGGTGCCGCAGACTCCGCCTCTGCACGCGAACGGAGCATCGGCCCGCACCCGCAAGGCGGCCTCGAGCACCGACACGTCGTCGCTCTTGAGCTTGAAGGCCGACCTACGGCCATCGAGGCTGAACGAGACGTCGCAGCCCTCGCCCTCGTCGGCGAGCGACGCCTGCCGGTCGCGGGGCGTCGTCTCGACGTGGAACAGCTCCGTATGGACGCGGTGTGCGTCGACGCCCTGCTCGAGCAGCGACTCCCGAAGCTCGACCACCATCTCGAACGGGCCACACAGAAACCAGTCGTCCACTCCCTCGACCGGAACCAGCGTCTCGGTGATCTTGGCCAGCCGCCCGGCATCGAGGCGGCCCGAAAGAAGCTCGGCGTCCTGCGCCTCTCGGCTGAGCACATGGATGAGATGGAATCGCTCGTGGTAACGGTCCTTGAGGTCCTCGAGCTCCTCGAGGAACATCACGCTGCGGCTCGTGCGGTTGGCGAAGATCAAGGTCACCCGGCTGAGCGGCTCCCTCGCCAGCGTGGTCGCGATGATCGAGTAGATCGGCGTGATCCCGCTGCCTGCGGCGATCGCGCAGTAGTGCCTCTCGTTGACCGGGTCGAGCGGAGTCTGGAATCGGCCCGACGGCGTCATCACATCGAGCACGTCTCCGACGGCGAGCTGGCCGGCGGCGAAGCCAGAGAAATGGCCGCCGGGAAGGACCTTGACACCGATCCGGAGCCGGTCCGAGCCCGCCGGTGCGCAGATCGAGTAGCTGCGGCGTACGTCGTCTCC
This sequence comes from uncultured Actinomycetota bacterium, assembly GCA_963824115.1. Classification (GTDB taxonomy): domain Bacteria; phylum Actinomycetota; class Actinomycetes; order Propionibacteriales; family Nocardioidaceae; genus DASQEH01. Next base: position 57,437 of record CAWGOA010000007.1, on the reverse strand, counting down.
AGCGAGCGACGTACGGATCGTCAGGTGCTGGCCCTGGATGAACTCGTAGTCCGCGGCGAGCTCGGGCGGCACGTCGAAGCCGATGCAGACCGCGTCATCGGTGAGCGCGATGACCTCTGAGACCGCGAGCGGATGGAACACGGCGTGCCGGGGAGCGGGCACTCAGATGGCCTTGAAGTGGTCGAAGGGCTCCTGGCAGGACGCGCACACCCACAGAGCCTTGCAGGCCGTGGAACCGAATCTGCTCAGCTCGCGCGTCTCTGGTGAGCCGCACTGCGGGCATCGCAACGACAGCGGGACCATCACCGCGCTACCCGTACGAGGCTGGGGCGGCGCGATTCCGTAGGCGAGGAGCTTCTGTTTGCCCGTCTCGCTCATCCAGTCGGTCGTCCACGCCGGGGCTAGCACGAGCCGGATGCTCACATCGTGGAAGCCGCTGGCGGCCAGCGCACCGGTGATGTCGGAGCGGATCGCCTCCATCGCCGGGCAGCCGGAGTAGGTCGGCGTGATCGTGACCGAGATGTGGCCGGTGCTTGTGATGGTGACGTCTCGCAGAATTCCGAGGTCGTCGATCGTCAGGACGGGGACCTCGGGGTCGGCGACGTCGGCGACGATGGCCCGGACCAGGGCGTGGTCGACGGAACCGATCACCGAGGTCACCACTGGGCTCCGGGATGCGACCGCGCCAGGTACTGCATCTGCGCGAGCAGATACCCCATGTGCTCGGTGTGGATGCCCCGGCGGCCCCCGGTGTGCCGCACGTCGGTGACGGGTCGGGACACGGTCGCCTCGTCGAGCACCGTCTGGACGTAGGCCATGACCGGCTCGGACAGCTCGGACGGGTCGACGGCTTGGCCCTGGGCCGCGAGCCCTCGAACAGACTCGTCGGACTCGAAGAGCTCGGGGACGTACGGCCAGACGTCGTTGAGACCCTGCTGCAAGCGTTGATGCGACTCCTCGGTGCCGTCGCCGAGCCGTAGCGTCCATTGGGTGGCGTGGTCGCGGTGGTAGTGGACCTCCTTGACGGCCTTCGCGGCGACGGCTGCCAGGGTGGGGTTGTCGGAGTCCTGGAGCAAGGTGTACAGCGCGTGCTGGTACGACGACGTCACCAGCATCCGGGCGATCGTGAAGCCGAAGTCGCCGATGGGCAGCTCGAAGATCTGCGCGTTGAGGAAGTCGCGCTCGTCTCGCAGATAGGCGAGGGCGTCCTCATCGCGTCCGGCGCCTTCGAGCTCGCCGGCGTAGGTGAGGAGCGCGCGGGCCTGGCCGATGAGGTCGAGCGCGATGTTGGCGAGGGCGACGTCCTCCTCGAGCTGGGGTGCCGCGGCGATCCAGTCCCCCATCCGCTGGGCGTACACGAGCGCGTCGTCGGCAAGGCTCAGCGTGTAGCGGAGCTGCGCGGGTGCCCCCGACAGGTCGGGGGTGTCGGCCGGTGGCGCCGACGTGCTCATAGATGCTCCACGCCCTCGGGTACGGAGTAGAAGGTCGGGTGCCGGTACACCTTGTCCCCGGCCGGGTCGAAGAAGGCGTCCTTCTCGTCGGGGCTGCTCGCGACGATGAGATCGGCCGGTACGACCCAGATCGAGACGCCTTCTTGTCGGCGGGTGAAGACGTCGCGCGCGTTGCGGACGGCCATCTGCGCGTCGGGGGCGTGGAGGCTGCCGACGTGCACGTGGCTGAGCCCGCGCTTGGCCCGGACGAAGACCTCCCACAGGGGCCACTCGGCGTTGTCGGTCACGCCGCGGCCTCAGGCGTCCCCGATGCCGTACGGCGTTTGGCGGCGTACGCGGCGGCGGCCTCACGTACCCATGCGCCGTCCTCGTGCGCCGTGCGACGTTGCTGCAGGCGCTGGGCGTTGCACGGTCCGTTGCCCTTGATCACGTCGAACAGCTCGGTGAAGTCGATCTCGCCGATATCGTAGGAGCCGCGGTCTTCGTTCCAGCGCAGGTCCGGGTCCGGGAGGGTGAGACCGAGCGCCTCCGACTGGGGGACCGTCATGTCCACGAAGCGGCGGCGCAGGTCGTCGTTGCTGAACCGCTTGATCCCCCAGGCCATGGACTGGGCGGAGTTCGGGGAGGCGTCGTCCGGCGGTCCGAACATCATCAGGCTCGGCCACCACCAGCGGTTGACGGCGTCCTGCGCCATCGCGTGCTGCGCTGCGGTGCCGTGAGACAAGGTGTTGAGGATCTCGAACCCCTGGCGCTGGTGGAAGGACTCCTCCTTGCAGACCCGGACCATGGCGCGGGCATAGGGGCCATAGGAGCACCGGCAGAGCGGCACCTGGTTGACGATCGCGGCGCCGTCGACGAGCCATCCGATGGCTCCCATGTCGGCCCAGGTGAGAGTCGGGTAGTTGAAGATCGACGAGTACTTCTGCCGGCCGGTGTGGAGCAGGTCGAGCAGATCCGCCCGGTCCGCGCCCAGCGTCTCGGCGGCGGCGTACAGGTACAGTCCGTGCCCGGCCTCGTCTTGGACCTTCGCCATCAAGATCGCCTTGCGGCGCAGGCTCGGCGCCCGGCTGATCCAGTTGCCCTCGGGCTGCATGCCGATGATCTCGGAGTGGGCGTGCTGGGCGATCTGGCGGATCAGGCTCTTGCGGTACGCATCAGGCATCGCGTCGCGTGGTTCGATCCGGCCCTCTGACGCGATGATGGCCAGGAAATCGGCGTCGAGGCTGCCGGAGGTGTTCGCCGCAGCGTCGGGGGCGCGAGCGTCCTGGTCGGCGAAGTCGTTGCCATCCATGACTGCCAGCCTAGCGGACCTGTTACAGCGGCGTCACCGATCTGCGTTCGGGTGTAACACGCGAGTCTCGTGGTTCGCGCGGCACGCCTTGATCGCTCGTCTCGTCGTCGAGGAGGTGGACGTGCTGCTGCTCGTTGGAGTCGACGGCAGTCAGATCGCAGGCGGTGACGCGGTCAGCTGGCGGTCCCAGCGAGATCGACAGCCGCCAGCGGGCGGACGGAGAAGACAGCGCGAACGTGGCGGCGCGGTCGCCGTCGCCCGCGACCGGCTCAGGATCCAGCACCAGCGGTCCGTCGAGGGCTCGTACCCCCGCAGCCAGCCGCAGCGTTGCCGCGACGTCGACGCCGCCTTCGACAGGTTGTGAGTCGGGCCACGCCGGTTGGTCGTCGTTGAAGGCGTCGGCCAGCGAGCGTGCCACCGCAACGAGGGCGTCCGAGGGGTCGGGTACCGCGTCTACCGTCAACGTCTGTATCTTCGGCGCGCGCTCGGGTGTCAGGCCCATGTGTACCTGCAGCCGGCCCGACCGGCCCGGCATCCACCACGTCAGCTGGCTGGGGCTGTGCGCCCCCGGGTCGAGCGGCGACACGCGGTCGGAGAGTCCACCGATGCTCTCGACCGCCTCTGCGAGGGCGGCCCGGCGTCGATCCCGGGGTATGTCGAGATCCATGTTGACAGCGAAGACACGATCCGCCACGGCATCGTCCCAGTCGGCGATCAGGCCGGCGACCTCGGCACGCAGCCGCGCAGCCTGTGGCCACGGCCGGATCCGACGGGCCGGCTCGTCGCGGCTCTCGAGGAGCACCTCGAGTGCCTCGCGACAGCGGCGGCTCACATCGGCGTACGTGGCGTTGGCCAACACCACGACCGCAAGACCGCTGGTGGGATGCAAGCACATGCACGACCCGAAGCCGGGGTAACCGCCCGGGTGGCTGACGACCGTGCCCCACCGCAGGTCGGAGTCGACGAAGAGCCCGAAGCCGTAGCCGGAGACCGAGGCGGTCACCAGACCCTTGGACGACAACCTTGCCGAGGGTGGCACCGAGCGTTGCTGCTGCTGCATCTCGCGACGGGTGGCCCGGCTGAGCGGATGGCCGTCAGAGGGGTCGTCGCAGGCCGGGAAAGCGCCGGTGAGACCACCAACCCAGTGCGCGAGATCGGCGACCGAGCTGTACAGGCCGCCGATCGGGGAGAACGCACCTGGCGTGTCGAAGTCCTCCGGCTGCCAGTCGTCGCCGACGCGGCGGTGTCCACGAACGAGGTGCTCCGCCGCGGCGCTGCCGGAGTCGAACACACTGTGCGCCAACCCGACCGGTCGCAGCAGCCGGTCCGTCACATAGTCCCGGTACCCCTCGCCGGACACCTGGGCGACGACGCGGCCCAAGATCGCGTATCCCAGGTTGGAGTACTCGAACTGGGTCCCTGGAGCCGAGTCGAAGCTGAACCCACCCGCCAGGAACTCGCCGAACCGCTCCTCGGACCACGACTCCTCGCGGTCGGCCCACGCGTCATCAGTGGGAAGCCCGCCGCTCATGCTCAGGAGGTGGCGAGCCGTCAGTCGTGGCGAGTCGGTACTGGGCATTGCCAACCCAGCCAGCTCCGGAAGGTACTCCTCCACCGGCGTGTCCAGCGACAACAGGCCGGCGTCGCGAAGCATGAGCACCGCCGCCGCCGTGAAGCTCTTGGTCATCGAGGCGATACGGAACACGCTGTCCGCATCCGGTGCCCGGTCCCCTACCCCGGTGCGCCCTAGGCCGGCGCCGTGAACCAGCCGTCCGGATTCCACGACGCCGTACGACAGGCCTGGCGTGACACCCGTGTGGAAGTAGGTGCTGAAGACCTCGTCGACACCGGCCAGGTCCGAGCGGCTCACCAGTAGACCGCTTCAGCCACGGCACCCATCGGCTGTCCTTTCGTCGGTCGAACACTAGGCGACCGGTGGATCGCCGCTCGACCGCCGCCATGGCGACAGACCTGTTGATGCAGGAGTAGGGGCTGGTGTCCGTCACGGCTGACGGTGGTCCCGGCCGCGAAACGGTCGCCTCGGGCGGTTGTCCATCCCGTCTAGTAGATGGGTACTTCGGCCGCAGCGGTGCCGTGGATGATCGCGGTGCCACGCACACCTGGCATGGCGACGGGGAGCCGGTAAGGCATCGCGAGGCGCACGGTGACGGTGTGCCCAGTGACCACCACCCTCACGTCAAGCCCGGGGTACTCGGCGTACGCCCCGACGCGCCGAAGATAGGACTGGACTGCCGCGCTTGCGGCGGCAGGGTCCGCGTCGACGTACCCCGTGTCGGCGCGATGGTAGACGCCGGGGGCCAACGCGGCGTCCGAGGCGGCCAGCGCGGCGCCGTCGGCCAGCGACGCCGCTGCTTGTCGCCGCATGTAGCTACCGGAGATGTCGGTCACCGCGATGACGGCCAACAGGACGCAGATGCTGAACAAGACGAGCATGGCGGTGATCTGGCCCGACTCAGTGCGAGACCGTCTCGCGTACACCGGCGTCACGGTGCACCCTCGCGGAAGGTGCCGTAAGGCTCCGCGTGTGAGGCGTCGACGGAGACGGTCGCCGAAGCCCTTCCCACCACTGAGGGCATCAGCGGCAGCCTCACCTCGAGATGGATCTCGACCCGCACGGCGGAACCTGGCTGCAGGCAGGAGTGCGGGGTCGGCGAGCAGGTCAGCGCCAGGTCACCTGGCGAGAGCGTGACACCCTGGTCGGCCATGGCGAGTCGGGCAGCGTCGAAGGCTCGCTGCTGGGCGGTGCTGACATCGGGTGCCAGGATGAACGCTCGCCCGCGGCACGCGCGGCCTCGGTTGCGCCGTACGCAGACCGCTGGACGGTTACCAAGGTGATGACGACATACACCAAGGGGATGAGCAGCAACAGCCCGAGCCAGGTCAGCTCCACGAGGGCTGAGCCTCCGTCGCCTCGCATTCGTCGTCGCGGGAAGCCCCGGCGATGGCGCCCGGTCACGGGAGGACCTCCTTGACGGCATGCCCGCTGACCTCGAGCGTGACGGTCGGTCCCCAGAAGGCGAGGACGGGTACGTGGCGCGCGCACATCGACCTCGACCGCGGGCTGGCCGTCGATGGAGGTGTCGTGCGCGGACACCCGGTCGGAGAAGCCGGACCCGAAGACATCCGCGATCACCCGGCTCGTCTGCCTGCCGCCGTCTGCCGCTGACCGGTTGTACGTCGCGCCGTAGTGCGCTCCCTCGGACGCGGCCGACGTGAGAGTCGTCTTCACATGCCAGATCAACGCGATCTGCAGCACGCCGAAGAACAGAGGTACCAGCACGACCGACACGAGCGCGAAGTCGACGATCGCTGATCCTCGCTCCGATCCGGCGCGGCATCGGTCCGCCGCTGGCGCCACTACATGTACTGGTTGAGCGTCGCGCTCAAGAAGGACGTGACCCGATCCTGGAAGATCACCAGGATCGCCGAGGCGATCACGATGGTCATCACCGTGATCATCACCCACCCGGGGACGTCACCCCTCTCGTCGCGGGCGCGCAGCCGCCGCAGCACAGTTGCGCGTATTCTCATTCGTCCTCCTCGTGGTTGGCTAAGGCGCCAGCAGGTCGAGCCCGACAACTCCCGGAAAAAATGCGAACAGCAAGGTCACCGGCATGATGAGGAAGACGACGGGGACCATCATCGCCACCTCCTTGCGCGCGCCCGTCTCGATCAGCGCTCGTTTCGACGCTTCGCGCACGTCCGCTGACTGAGCCGAGAGGACATCGACCAGAGGGGTCCCACGCTCGATGGCGACGGCGAAGCCCTCGGCGAATCGGGACACGACGGCGAGCCCGTTTCGCTGGGCGAACGCGTCGAGGGCCCTGGTGAGCGGGATGCCGGTGCGGGACTGTGCGAGGACGACTGCCAGCTCGTCCGGCAGTTCGCCCCGACAGCTCGTCACGACCCGGTCGAGCGCGCTGGCGGGACCTTCGCCGGCGGCCACCGCCAGGGCGAGCAGGTCGGCGACGACGGGGAACTCGGCGAGCATTCGCTCCTCGCGTCGCCGCACGCGACGGGTCAGGGCACTGTCTCGGGCCAGCACCGCAACGATGGCGCAGGCACAGCACACCAGCAGCCAGGGCAAGGCCCGGCCGACGTCGCGTGCGGGCCCCGAGGAGCCCGACGACGAGGGCCGCGCCGAGTCCCGCCAGTCCCCAGGTGACCTGGGAGAGCCGGAACTCCTCGACGCTCATCGGCGTACCTGCTCGCTCGAGGCGACGACGGATCGACTCCCGCCCGCCGAGCACGGCCTCCAGCCCGCGGGCGGCCGACTCCAGCCACGGCCGAACCAGCGAGCCAAGAGCCGTGGACGGCCGGTCCGAGACCGGTACGGCCCGCCAGCCGAGGGTCGACGAACCCACGTCGCGGATGAAGGGAGCGACTCGGCTCTCCAGGCTGGGTCGTCGGGCCGCGAGCAGCCGCCCGGCCACTATCGCGACACCGAGGCCGAACCCGGTTCCGACAAGCGCCCCCCACGAAGCGAGGGTCATGTCAGCACACGCCTCTCCGGAGGCAGTCGGCCCAGCCGCATCATGAGCTGGTAGGCGACCACGCATGCAGCGGCCCCGATCAGGAGGACGACCACGCCGGCCGTCGACCGGTACCTGACGATCACCTCGTGCTGGAAGGAGAGCGCTAGCAGAACGGCCCACGGCGAGCCGGCCGCGAGGCGGGCGCCGTTGACGACCCAGGCCTGACGCGACTCGAGCTCGGAGCGGGTCCGGGCGTCGTCGCGCAGGAACCGGGAAAGAGCCCGCAACATCCGTCCCAGGTCTCCGCCGCCGACCTCGCGCGCAATGCGCAGAGCCTCGATGACCCGGTCACCGACCGGATCCGCCAGCTCTTCCTTGAGCCGGTCGAGGCAGTCGGCAAAACGTCCAGTCGCCAGGTAGTCGCGACCGAAACCGGCGAACGCCTCCCGCAGCGGCTCTGGTCCGCGCTCACCCAGCTGAGTGAGCGCCTCGGGAAGGGACAGCCCGGCTCGGATCGCCGAGGTGAGATTGTCCACCGCCTCGGGCCACACCTCGACGAGCTCACGGCGATGACGTCGTGCTCGTCCGCGCACAACCGCGATCGGGGCGTAGGCGGCGATGACGGCGAAAGCCACCGCAACCGGCGGTGTCTTCGAGACCTCGAGCATGACGAGCCCGGCGACAAGCCCGCACAGCATGACCAACGAGGCCAGCCCGAGCGGACTCACCGTACGAAGTCCGGCGGCTGACAGCAGTGAGCCGAGCGTGGATCCATGGGCAGCCGACCGGCGCCTCGGCCGAGCTGGTGACTGCAAAGCCTTCCAGACCAGCAGCAACCCGACTCCGAAGATGAGACCCAAGGCAGCACCCATCTGTCAGCCGCCTGCGCTCTCGGCGAGCTGGGTGTCTGTGGCCAGCAGGTCGTGGATGTCGATGCCGTGCAGCGCGAAGTTGTCCAGGCGAGGAGGCATCCCGTGGGCACGCTGGAGCCCACCGAACTGCCAGGAGAAGATCGGTTCCGTCTCGATGACCTCGGATTCGACCCGGCCGGGCACCCCCACGATCTCCCGCACCCGTCGTCTGCCGTCGGAGTGGATCGACACCTGGACGACGATGTCGACACTCGAGGCCACGGTGGGTACGACGAACCGGGAGGAGATGTTCTCTCCCGCGAGGAGCGGGAGCGTGCACAGCTTGACGAGGGCCTCTCTGGCCGAGTTCGCGTGCACGGTGACCATTCCCGGAAGCCCGCTGTTGAGGGCCAACAGCAGGTCCAGGCACTCCTCGGCGCGGACCTCACCCACAACGATCCGCGACGGACGCATGCGCAACGCCTCCTTGACCAGGTCGCGCAGCTTGACCTCACCGGTGCCTTCCAGACCGGATGGGCGCGTCTGCATGGCCACCCAGTCCGGATGTTCGAAGCGCAGCTCGTAGACCTCTTCGACTGACACGATGCGTTCGTGGCCGGGTACTGCAGATCCGAGTGTGTTCAGCAGCGTGGTCTTTCCTGCTTGCGTCCCGCCGGCCACAACGATGTTGAGACCGGCGACTACGCAGGCATCGAGAAACGTTGCTGCCTGGGAGGTCAGCGTGCCGAGCTCCACCAGGTCGTGTAGGCGCGAGGCCCTGACGACGAACTTTCGCACGTTGACGGCACTGAACCCGCGGGTGATCCCGTCAAGCACTACGTGCAGGCGGTGCCCCGAAGGCAGCATGGCGTCCACAAACGGGCTCGACAGGTCGAGGCGGCGCCCCGACGTCTTGAGCATCCGCTCGATCAGGTCGCGCACCTCCGCGGTCGACAAGATTGTCGTGGTCAGCTCGTGGCGGCCGTCGCGAGCCACGAACACCCGTTGCGGCTCGTTGATCCAGACTTCCTCGACCGAGGGGTCATCGAGATAGCGCTGAAGCGGCCCGAAACCGGCCACCCGTGCGACCAGCTCCTCGACCACCGCGTCGGCATCGTCAACCGGGCGCACCAGACCCGACAGGCTGCGCTCGTCGTGCGCGGCAACCACCGACCCGGCGAAACCCCGCACAGCATCCACATCCACCAGCGGATCCACCCCGCTGCGCCGCACCTCCGCACGCAGCTCAGCGTCCAGCCGGTCGACAACAGCCGAGCCGTCCACCACACCGCTGCGCACCATGACCAGCCTTCGTCCGACGAGGTACCGGGAGTCTGGCGCAGCACGACCCGCACCGCCAGACCACATCCGTGCCCTGTGGATGACACCCCGTGACAGCACCTGACCTCGGCGGACACACCGCGATCAGCACACCACTAGGCGTATTCAGACGAGCCATGCGCCTCGCTGTCGTCTGGCCCGAGTGCACGATGACGCCGACAGCGACGGCTCGCACGAGGTTGACCACCTGACGAGTGGCTCACGGGAGCTGCTCCGCGCCGATCGCGGTCAGCCGGGGCCCGACCGCGGAGAAGGCCAGGAGCAGGAACCCGGCCACGACTCCGGTCCAGCCGGCCGCCGTGGCGTCGTCGAAGGTCAGAGCAGCAAACGCGCCGACGACCGAGTCGACGACCAGAGCTCCTGACAGCCAGCGGAAGACCGGCATCTGAAAGGCACCGGCGAACGGATGGAAGTGCGCCCCGACGACGAAGACCACCCAGACCGGGACGACGTCGGGCTTCCCGAACGCGTTGCTGACGATTGTCGCCCCCACAGGGATGGCGACGATCATGGCCGCCACGGAGATCGCGTAGGTTCGCAACGCTGCCTGGCTCGGTGGCGGCCAAACTGCGTCGGGTCCTCGCAGCACGACGAACCACGTGACAGCCGCGAACGCGATCGCCGCCAGGACGCCCCAGACCAGGGAGAGGGGCACCGCGCCGGCGTTGATGAGCACGAAGACCAACCCGGCGACCGCACCTATGAGCGATCCGATCGGTCTGCCTGCCATCCCGCATTTCTACCAATCGACTCGCACACTCGTGACCCCGATCTTCGAGGAGTAGGACAGCTCTTCGCCGCTGCCACGTCACAGTGCCACCACGCGACGATCGCCGCCGTCGGCTCTCTGCCGGCAGTGCTCGTACGCTGCGTGGGCGCTTCTCGCGACCGGTGCCGAGGCCCATACTCGACGCATGCTCACTGATCGCCCGGCGTCGGCGGTGGTCACCGACCTCTGGGGTGACGTCGGCCCCCCGCGGCGCCGGCAGGTCCTCGCCGATGTGGGCGTGGGCGTGGCCTTCTCGGTGGTCATGGGGTTCCTCCAGCTACAGCTGTCGCCGTGGTCGAGCATCACGGCGGTGCTGCTCGGTGCGGCTCTTGCTGTACGCCGGCGCCTCCTGCTGTGCATGGTCGTGCTCGCGGTGGCTGCCTCCGGGGTGCAGGTGGTGACCGGAGAGCTCGCGTTGGTGGCCGATGTCGCCTACGTGGCGCTCTTCTTCACCTTGGGCAGCCACCGGGTCAGGGGGGTGCGACGCTTTGGCCTGGCGTGTGCGGTCGTCGCGGTCGTCGTCGCGGGTAGCTGGGAAGGGGCTCGAGCTACGCAAACCGCGTCGGCACGCGGGGCAGTCTTCTTGGGCATCGCTCTCGCCGCGATCACCGCCGTGGTCGTCGGCGGCGGCTGGGTCGCCGGCTTCCTGCGGTGGCAGCGTAGGCAGGCGGTGCAGGCCCGTGCGGACGCCGTCCTCGAGGCCGTTGAGCTGCGGCGGTTGCGAGACCTCTACGAGCAGGAGCAGGAACGCAGCCGGATCGCCGCTGACATGCATGACCTGGTGGCTCATTCATGGGCTGTGGTGGCCGCTCAGGCGGATGGAGCCCGCTACCTCCTCCGAGCTGACCCCGACCAGGCGACCGAAGCGTTGCGTGTCATCGCGGACACGGCACGGTCGGCAATGACCGACGTCCGTGTGCTGCTGGCGCAGTTGCGCGACCGCACCGACCACCAACTTCTGCTCGACGGCAGCCGCGGGTTCGAGCAGTCCGACGCCTTGATAGCGAGAATGCGCGCCTCAGGGATGGACCTCCGCTTCGAACGGCACGGTCATCCCGCACCGTCCGGCCTGCTGACGATGGCGGCCCTTCGCGTCATGGCGGAGTCGCTGACCAACGCGCTGAAGCATGGCAACCTCACGTCGCCTGTGCACGTGATCGAGGATTGGCGCCATGGTTACCACCTACGGGTCACCAACGCTGTCGCCCGGGCTCCCGCCTCCGAGGCAGACCGGCCCGAGGCCGGACACGGTCTTCTCGGCATGGCCGAACGCATGACGCTCGTCGGCGGGACACTTCGGGCTGGTCGAGAAGGCGATGACTGGGTCCTGGAGGTCGAAGTCCCGCAGACCCGGCTCCTCGACGGGGCGCAGGTCGATGCCACGTGACCGTGCGCGTGGCGCTGGTCGACGACCAGACGCTGTTTCGCGCCGGGATCGCCATGGTGATCGGCTCGCAGCCCGACCTCGAAGTCGTCGGCGAGGCCGCAGACGGGTCCGAGGTTCTCGACCTGGTGCGACGATGCCATCCCGACGTCGTCGTGATGGACGTCCGCATGCCTCGCGTCGACGGGGTCACGGCGACCCGTGCGCTGCTCGCTGCCTGCGGCGTACAGGCGCCCAAGGTTCTGGTGCTGACCACGTTCGACCTCGACGAGGCGGCGGCCTCGGCTATCGAAGCGGGCGCGAGCGGCTTCGTGTTGAAGAGCGCCGACCCTGAATTCCTCCTCGCTGCCCTACGTGCAGTAGCGGCCGGAAACAAGGTGGTCGCCGCGGGGGCAACCCGCGCGCTCTGGGAACGGTTCCGCTCACGGCCGACCCTTCCGCCCGGCCCCGAGTACGACGCGCTCACTCAGCGAGAACGGGAGATCCTGCTGCGGGCCGCACAGGGCCTGTCCAACGCAGAGATCGCGGCCATAGAGGTGCTGTCCGAGGGCACCGTCAAGACCCATGTCTCACGGGTGCTCGGCAAGCTGGGGTTGCGTGACCGGGTCCAGCTGGTGGTGTACGCGTACGAGCACGGCCTGGCCTGAGGACGTCGCCAAGCGCTCAGGCGTACCTCTCAGGACATACCTGAACTGACCCCCTACGGCAGATTCGCTGGGGCCCGCGCCTTCGTAGCGTCGAGGCATGACTACTTCAGCGCTGTCTTCGATCGCGCCCACCGCGATCGTTGCCTTCCGTGACGTCACGAAGATCTACGGCTCAGGACGCGGCCAGGTGAAGGCCCTCGACGGCGTCAGCGTCGACATCTCACCCGGGCAGTTCACGGCTGTCATGGGACCGTCGGGGTCCGGCAAGTCGACGTTCATGAACCTTGCAGCGGGCCTCGACGACCCGAGCTCCGGCGAGGTGTGGGTAGCCGGGCAGCCGTTTCACCGGATGGACGACGATGCCCGAACGGTACTGCGCCGCACACATGTCGGCTTCGTCTTCCAGGCGTTCAACCTGGTGCCGACGTTGACTGCCCTCGAGAACGTGGTCCTGCCCTTCGAGCTCGCCGGACGCACGCTCGACGCTGACCAGCGCGGATGGGTCAGCACCCTCATGGAAAGCCTCGGCCTCGGAGATCGCGCCGACCACCGGCCGAGCGAGCTGTCCGGCGGACAGCAACAGCGAGTCGCCCTCGCCCGGGCGCTGGCATCGCGGCCCCAGATCGTGGTCGCGGACGAGCCGACCGGCAACCTCGACACGCGGTCCTCTCGAGAGGTACTCACCTTGTTGCGAACCGCTGCGCGGGAGTATCGCCAGACCATCGCCATGGTCAGCCACGACCCCGTCGCCGCGTCGTACGCCGACCGCATCCTGGTCATCGCCGACGGTCGCATCGTCGGCGACCACCCGTCGCTGTCACCGCAGCACATCTCCGACCTGATGATCTCGCTGGAGGTCGCGTCATGAGGCGCCACCTCGTGCTCGGCTCGACGCGCGAGCTCAGCACCGTCAGCGTCGTGTCCGCCCTGTGCGGCGCCTACGCAAGCGTGCTCATCATGACCAGTACCTTCTTGGCCAAGGCCGCTGAGGGCTCGGGCTCGGGGGTGGCCGTGGTGCTGGGCGTCGTCGCAACCGTGTTCGTCCTCATCGCCGTGTACGTCTCCGCAGTGGTCATCACCAACGGAGTGGACACCGTCCTGGCGGGCCGACTCGCCCAGATCGCACTGCTGCGTCTGCTCGGAGCCCGGGCACGGTCGCTTCGCTGGGCGGTTGTCCGGACGACTACCCTCACCGGCCTAGCCGGCGCACTGGTCGGCGTGCTGCTCGGCACACTGGTCACCGATGTCTTCCTGGCCGTCCTGGTCGCTCGGGGAACCATGCCGCACGCCGCGTACCCGGTCGCCAGCCCGCTGCTCGGCCTGCCGGTGCTGACCATGGTGCTGGCATCAGCGGCAGCCGGACGGATCGGGTCGCGCGGGGTGCTGACGATCTCCCCCGCCGCCGCGATGTCCAGCGTCTCCGTCACACCGACGTTGACGCGGCGGACCTCGATCGTGCGACTAGTGGTGGCCACGCTCCTGATCGTCGGCGGCGCGGCCATGCTTGCTGCTGCCGCGTTGCTGGGCGAGTCGGGGACTGCGGTCGGGTTCTTCGTTGCGTTCGTCGGGTCCGCGACGTCAGGTACCGGGTTGCTGGTAGGGGCCCGGTTCGTGATCCCGAGACTTGTCGCGACGGTCGGCTGGGCGGCGCTGGGGCACGGACCCGTGTCACGGGTGGCAGTCCGCAACGCTGTGAAGGACCCGCTGCGGACCACCCGTTCCACCATGGGGTTGGTGATCGGAGTGACGCTCGTGACGACCTTCGCTTCGGGACTGAAGGCCCTTCAGCTCTCGGTCGACTCGTGGAAGGGCCTTTCTCCCGGGCAGCGCGAGCAGGCGCGGATGCTGCTGTCGACGACGACGACCGTCATGATCGCCATCGTGGTCATCTCCTCGGTCATCTCGGCCGTCGGATTCGTGAGCACGATGTCATTGACAGTCATCCAACGCCGGCGGGAGATCGGTCTGCTTCGCGCCCTCGGCCTCACCCGTCGCCAGGTGGCCCGGATGATCACCCTCGAGGCAGCAGCCCTCTCCGGCACTGCCGCCGGATTCGGCATCGCGCTGGGCGTCGTCTACGGGTCAGTCGGGGCGCAAGCCCTCGTCGGCTCGATGACGAGCGGCTTCGTCTGGGGGCTGCCGTGGAAGGTTCTCGCCGTCGTCGCCGCCGCCAGCGTCGTGCTCGTACTCGGCCTCCGCCCGTCCTCCGGCGCGTCGCGCCATCCGGGTCACGCCCATCGAGGCTCTGCGCATCGCGTGACTCTCGAGCGGGCCGGCCGGTTGTTACCAGGCCAGCGCCGAGAGGCTCGACCGACCAGCGGCAAGGCTCAGCCGCCGGCGCGACGAGTCAGCTGGATGAAACCGGCGGGACGTCCTAGCGGCCTGCAGAACGCGGCACGCCGCCCACGATGAGACGATGAGCCCGGCCGCGATCTCGTCGGGCGCACGGGATCGTCGCGCGACGACATCGGTACGCCGATGCTTGTCGAGGACCAGATCCTCCGAGAAGACACCTGTCCCAGGATCCTGTTCGCAAAGCTCGTGTCCTTCAGAAGGCTGAAGCAGAGTAGGCAGTGATCACCGTGGCCAATGCAGACGCGCACGATGGTTGGCTCGGGGATCGTCGGCGGTCGACATGCCGCGGCTGATCCACCTCAATGGAGCCCCCGGGATCGGTAAGTCGACGCTGGCTGCCCGTTATGGCGACGAGAACCGCGGTGTGCTGAGGTGCGACATCGACGCACTGCGCACGATGATCGGCGGGTGGGAGCACGACGAGCAGGCTGCCTCCCGGGCGCGGACGATCGGTCTCGCGATGATCACCGCGTACTTGCGTACCGGCGGTGACGTGGTGTTGCCGCAGCTGGTCGCGCGCGAGGAACAACTGGAAAGGTTTCGTCGAGCCGCTGAGGATGGCGGGGGTGAGCACGTCCACATCATGCTTCTCGCCAGTCCGGCCACCACCATCCAACGGTTTCGCGCACGAGCAGCTGAGGCGCCTGACCAGTGGACGGCGCATGCCACGGCGTCGTGGGACGAGCTGGGTGGAGACGGCGCCCTCCGCACACTCATTCCAACCCTCGAAGGGATGCAGGCCGTACAGGTGCCCAGTACAACGCTCGATGAGACATATGCGCGTCTCGTCGCCGCCCTCCGTGCAGGAGGGCTAGCGGGTGCGGACCTTGGCGCTGTTGAGTGCGTGCCCGATCGCGTTTGCCACGACGTCCCTGCGCGCCCGGTGTCGTCTTGTCAGGCAAGCGGCTACTTGCCTATGCTGTTGCTGTGGTCGACGTGTTCAAGGCCCTCGCCGACCCGACCCGGCGCGCGCTCGTCGACGAGTTGTCGGAGCGAGATGCTCAGACCCTGTTCGAGCTGTGCGCCAGGCTGGCCACCAAGCACGGCCTGGGCTCCACGCGCCAGGCAGTCTCCCAGCACCTCGATGTCCTCGAGAGCGCGGGACTGGTCAGCACTCGTCGGCAGGGCCGCTACAAGCTCCACCACCTGAACACGGCGCCGCTGCACATCATCGTCGAACGGTGGCTGACCGGCCACACGGAGGACCGGACATGAGGATCAACCTGACCAGCGTGCTGGTCGACGACCAGGACAAGGCTCTGCGCTTCTACACCGAGGTGCTGGGATTTCAGAAGAAGACCGAGGTCCCGCTGGGTGACCACCGTTGGCTGACAGTGGTCTCACCAGAGAACCCTGACGGCGTCGAGCTCGTCCTGGAGCCCGACGACCACCCTGCGGTCGGCCCGTTCAAAGAGGCTCTGCTGGCGGACGGGATCCCTTTCACGTCGTTCGCTGTCTCGGACGTGCGCGCCGAGACCGAGCGGCTCAAGCACCTCGGCGTCATCTTCACCCAAGAGCCGGCAGACATGGGCCCCGTCACCACGGCGGTCCTTGACGACACTTGCGGCAACCTGATCCAGATCACGAGCAGGTGATCGTCGCGTCGGAGGTGGCGCCGCCACGCAACAGGCGGGCACACGGTACCTGCTCGGCTCGAGCGCGACCTTTGTCGCTGGAGCCGATTGCCGCCCGGCTAAACACCTACGGCATAGTGCAGGACGCGACAGCTGGAAGGAGGCACGCCATGCCCAAGGTCCTCGTCGTCGGCGGAGGCTATGCCGGCTTCTACACCGCGTGGACGTTGGAGAAGCGGCTCAAGCCGGACGAGGCAGACGTCATGGTCGTCGACCCTCGCCCCTACATGACGTACCAGCCGTTCCTCCCTGAGGTCACCGCCGGGTCCATCGAGGCCCGGTACGCCGCGGTTTCCCTACGACGCCACCTGCGACGCACCACCGTGATCGCCGGTGCGGTCACCGAGATCGACCATGCCCACAAGACGGTGACGGTGCGCCCCGCCGACGGCGCACCCTTCGCCCTGGGCTACGACATCATCGCCGTCACCGCTGGGGCGGTGACGCGCACGTTCCCGATCCCGGGCCTGGCCGAGCAGGCGATCGGCCTGAAGCATGTCGAGGAGGCCGTCGCCATCCGCGACCGGCTTCTGGTCTCCTTCGATCGAGCCTCGGTTCTCCCTCCCGGTCCGGAGCGAAGGCGACTGCTCACCGCCACCTTCGTCGGCGGCGGCTTCACCGGAGTGGAGGGGTTCGGCGAGCTACTGTCTCTCGCCACGGCCCTCCTCAAGCCCTACCCCGAGCTCACCTTCTCCGAGCTCGACTTCCACCTCGTCGAGGCCACGGGCCGCATCCTGCCCGAGGTGTCGCCCGCCCCGGGTGACTGGGTTGTCCGCTCGCTGCGGGCACGGGGCGGCCACGTCCACCTCAACACCCAGCTCCTGTCGGCCGAGGGCGGCCACGTGGTGCTGTCCGACGGCACCGAGTACGACTCCGAGCTGATCGTGTGGGCGGCGGGGAACGCCGCCAACCCCGTGGTGGCAAACCACACCGACCTACCGATCGACGAGCGCGGCCTGCTGATCGTGCGGCCCGACCTGCGGATCGGGACGGACGCGGCGCCGCTGCCCGACGCCTGGGCCGCCGGCGACAATGCAGCAGTTCCCGACCTCACCTCAGACAGCCCGGATGCCCATACAGCGCCCAACGCGCAGAACGCCGTCCGCCAAGGCAAGCATCTTGCGCGCAACATCGCCGCCACGATCCGCGGCGGGCCCGCGCGCGACTACATCCACCACAACCTGGGTGTCGTCGCCTCACTCGGCCTCGGTACAGGGATCTTCCAGTCCGGCCCGGTCGTGATCAAGGGGTTCCCCGCTTGGGTGATGCACCGCGGATACCACGTGCTCGCCGTGCCGTCGTGGGAGCGGAAGGTCCGCGTGCTGTCCAGCTGGCTCCCGGCGCTTGTCTTCGGCCGTGACATCGTCTCCCTGCAGTCGGTCCAGCACCCGCGCGACGCCTTCGTCAGCGGCGGAGTCCCCGGCCTGGACCCGTAGCAGCGGCGCGTTCGGACCTGAACCGCGCTCCTCCACACGGGGCACTAGGGTGCCTGGGATGAGATCCGATGCCGGCTTGCCCCCCTTCCATCTGGCGGTCCCTGTGCACGACATCGACGCGGCCCGCCGTTTCTACGGTGATGTCTTGGGCTTCGAGCGAGGCAGGTCGGACGAGCGCTGGACCGACTGGAACGCCGCTGGTCACCAGTTGGTCACGCACCAGGTGGACGACCACACGACGGCCGTTGCCGGCACCAACCTCGTGGACGGCCACGAGGTACCCGTCCCACACTTCGGTCTGGTCCTCAGCGTCGACAGCTTCCACGACCTCGCCGGACGGCTCACGGACGCGGGCACGGAGTTCGTCATCGAGCCGTACGTGCGCTTCGAGGGAGATCCGGGAGAGCAGTGGACCATGTTCTTCCTGGACCCGTCCGGAAACGCGCTGGAGTTCAAGGCCTTCAAGGACCCCTCGCAGCTGTTCGCGACGTGACCTGGTCCGGGCAGCCACAGGGAGACGAGAGCCAGTGAGCAGTTTCGTGCTGATCCCCGGCGCCTGCCACGGAGGCTGGTGGTACGAGCCGCTGGTCTCAGCACTCCAGCAAGAAGGCCACCAGGCGTGCGCACTGACCCTCGCCGGGCTCGGACCCGACGGTATGGCCGGCGCCGCGCAGGTAAGCCTCACCACTCACGTCGCGGAGGCCACCGCCGCCGTCACCAGAGCGGGCGAACCGGTGGTGCTGGTCGGACACAGCTACGGCGGCAGTGTGATCACCGGTACCGCCGACCGGGTGCCCGAGCAGGTGCGTGCACTGGTGTATCTCGACGCATTCGTGCCCGACGACGGCGACTCCTGTTGGTCCATGACCAACGACGAGCAACGCGCCTGGTACATCGACGGTGCCAGCCCGCACCGGCCTCGCGGTTGATCCGCTCCCGTTCTTCGACCCACGCGCCCGACCCCACCCGCTCGCCACCTTGGTGCAGCGCTCCACCCTCACCGGCCGGTGGCGGACCGTTCCTACCAAGACCTACGTGGCGGCGACGGACTGGCCCGAAGGCAGCACGTCCCCGTTCAAAGACACCACCGACACAGTGGCAGCTGACCCCGACTGGACCGTGCACCGCTGGGCCACCCGCCACAACGTCTTGCATGACGGCCCGGAGCGTCTGCTCACGCTGCTGCTCGCCACCTGAGCCCAACCACACAGGAGTCCATGTGGGACATGAGGATGAAACAACCGCAGAGCCCGTGCTCCGCGGGCTGCGAGTCGTCTTGGTGCCTGTCACTGCCGAGCATGTGCCGGAGCTGCGGCGGATCCTGCGTACG
Source organism: uncultured Actinomycetota bacterium (assembly GCA_963824115.1). Taxonomy (GTDB): domain Bacteria; phylum Actinomycetota; class Actinomycetes; order Propionibacteriales; family Nocardioidaceae; genus DASQEH01. The sequence continues at coordinate 38,452 of CAWGOA010000007.1, read as the reverse complement.
CCAGACGTCCGACGTCGCTGGGGAGACGAGGCAGCGTCGTCGGCATGGCCCTTCGACGACTCGTCGGCCGTGCGCTTCAGCATCATGCTGGACGACCAGGTGTGTGGGATGGTCCAGTACGGCGAGGAGGACGACCCGAAGTACCGGAGTGCCTCGATCGACATCTTCCTCGACCCGGCGGTCCACGGCCGGGGTGTGGGTCGCGATGCCGTCCGGACCCTGGCGCACTACCTGGTACACAGCCACGGCCACCACCGCCTGGTGATCGACCCGGCCGCCGACAACGAGCCGGCCATCCGGTGCTACTCAGCGGTGGGCTTCCGTCCGGTAGGAGTGCTGCGCCGCTACGAGCACGACGTCGACGGTGACGGCTGGCACGACGGGTTGCTCATGGACCTGCTGGCGGAGGATCTGGTTCCGCGACGAGAGGCCGAACCGCCCGGGTACACAGCCCCGAGCCGTACCCGAGGGTAATGTTCCGCCCTTGGTCGGCGGGTGGCCAATGCCAGAAGCCATCGCTCACGACGCGCACGACGCATGCGCCGTTGTCCGCGTCGTTGGCGTCAGGCCTCCTGAGCGGTTCGTCGCACGTCGTCGCCGGCGGCGTTCATGACGTCGCCCGACGTCGCGTCGAAAAGGAAGACACGACCGGGCTCCGCGGTCAACGTCAGCCTCTCGCCGGGTGCCGGGCGGAGGTTCGGAGGAGCCTGGATCACCACCGTGCCTGAAGCGTTCACGGGGTCGGACACGGCGTCGTCCACGAGTGCATGCACGAGCACGTGACTTCCCAGCGGCTCATGGAAGTCAACCCGTACAGAAATGCCATTGCCGTCCGGCGGGCCTACATGGCACGCCTCCGGCCGGAGGCCGACGATCACCTCGTCGTGCCCGCGCGGGATTCGCGCCAGCTTCGACTGGCCGACCAGTGCGTACCCGTCCACCACCTTGACCCGCAGCAGGTTCATCGCGGGACTACCGATGAACCCGGCGACGAAGACGTTCGCCGGTGAGTCGTATACCTCCTGCGGCGTCCCCACCTGCTGTAGCTCACCCGCGTTCATCACGCAGATCCGATCACCGAGCGTCATCGCCTCGACCTGATCGTGCGTGACGTAGATCGACGTGATCGCGAGGCGCTGGTGCAGGCGCTTCAGCTCCGCGCGGACCTGACCCCGGAGCTTCGCATCGAGGTTGGACAGCGGCTCGTCGAGGAGGAACACCTGTGGCTCTCGGACGAGTGCACGCCCCATGGCCACGCGCTGGCGCTGACCTCCAGAGAGCTGGCCCGGCTTGCGGGCGAACAGCTCGGTGATGCCCAGGGTCTCGCCCATCTCGCGAACGCGCCGGTCGACTTCAGGCTTGGCCATCTTGCGCTGCCGCAGTCCGTAGGCAAGGTTCTTGTAGACGCTCATGTGGGGGTACAGCGCATAGTTCTGGAACACCATCGCGATGTCCCTCTCCCCCGGACCCTGGTCGTTGATGACCTGCCCGGCAATGCACAGCTCCCCCGACGTCGGCTTGTCCAGCCCCGCGATCATGCGTAGGGCCGTGGTCTTGCCGCAACCGGACGGACCGACGAAGATCACGAAGTCGCCGTCGTCGACCTGAAGATCGAGGCTCTTCACGGCCGTGACATTGCCGGGAAAGGTCTTCGACACCTGTCGGAACTCGACGTCAGCCATGTCAGCTCACCCCTTCAAGCCGGTGCTAGCCACGGAGCGGACGAAGTAGCGCTGAGCGGCGAAGAACACGACCAGCATCGGCAGCAGGCTCAGCGTGTTGGCCGCCATCAACAGACCCCACTGCGTGTCGTGCGCGCCCTGGAACGTCGTGAGACCGACCGGCAGCGTCATGTGCTGCTCTGACGTCACGACGATCAGAGGCCACAGGAAGGAGTTCCACGAGTCCAGGAACATCAGCGCGGCCAGGGTCGACAACGCGGGTAGCGACAGCGGCATCACGATCTTGAAGAGGACACCGAGACGTGATGTCCCGTCGATCCGAGCGGCCTCCTCGAGCTCGATGGGAATCGTCATGAAGAACTGCCTGAGGAAGAAGACCCCCAACGCCGTCACGAGGTTCGGTACGACCAGCGCACCCAGGTGGTCGATGCCCAGCTGTGACCAGACGTGCACGCCGAACCATTTCACGATCAAGAACTCAGGGATCATCGTGACCTGGAACGGGACCATGAGGGTCACCATGAGCAACCCGAACAGCAGCCCACGCCCGAAGAACCGCAGCCGGGCGAAGGCGTACCCCGCGATGCTGCAGAAGACCAGGTTCGTGGCCACGGTGATCACGGCGACGATGGTGCTGTTGAGCATGAAGCGAACGAACGGCGCCGCATGCACAGCGCGCGGGTAGTTGTGCCACTGCGGGTGATGCGGCCACAGCACCGGCGGGAACTGGTGCGTCTCCCTGGCCGTCTCGAGAGAGGTCACCAGCATCCACACGAGCGGTACGAGAAGCAGCGCCGATATCGGGATCAGCACGAGATGCCACGGGCTGGGACGCGGAAACCGGCGCCTCGTCCCGCTGGTGTCCGGGCTGTTCCGCGAGGATGCGGGCGCCCCCCGCGTGGCTGTGTCGGTGCCGGTCGTCACGTCAGCCACATCATCAACGGTTGTAGTGCACGAAGCGACGGCCAACCCGGAACTGGATGAAGGTCGCGACCAAGATGACCATGAACAAGGCGTACGCCAAAGCGGCTGCGTACCCCGCGTTGAACTCCTGGAAGGCCTGCTCGTACACGTAGTAGACGACGACGGTCGTGGAGCCGAGTGGGCCGCCACGTGTGGACAGATACACCTCATCGAACAGCTGAAGCGCGTTGATGCTCAGCCAGATCGCCAGGAACAGCGACGCGGGGCTGAGCAGCGGCAACGTGATAGTCCGAAACGCCTTGAAGCGCTTCGCGCCGTCGATCGCCGCCGCGTCGAGGAGGTCCTGCGGTACGCCCTGCAGTGCCGCCAGGTAGATGACGACAGCGAACCCCGTCCATCCCCACACGGTCATCACCACGATGACATACAGGGCCTCGCTCGTACTGGACAGCCATTGTTGCTGCGGGATGCCGACCTTGGCGAACGCCGAGTTCACCACGCCGAAGGACGGCTCGAAGAGCCACATGAAGATGATGGCCTCGTTGATGGTGGAGACAGCCATCGTCACGTAGGCGGCGGTCCGGTAGATCGAGATCCCTCGGACCTTGCGGTTGAGGGCTACTGCGATCAGCAGCCCGACCAGCATCGTCGAGGGGACGAACAGCACCGTGTACACGACGGTGTGCTTCACTGCGGACGCGAACTGGCTGTCATGCATCAGCTTGTGGTAGTTGCTCAGACCGACCCAAGGTGTCTGGGGGTTGAGCAGGTCGGACTTCTGGAACGACAGCAGCAGTGACCAGCCGATCGGTAGCAGACCGAAGATGCCGATCAGCACCGTCACCGGCGTGACGAACGCCCATCCGACGACGTGCTCCGACCTGGCCAGCCGGCGCGCCACGGTCGGTCGCCGCTGGGATGTCGATGACGCGGTCGCCATGCTCCGGTCAGTTCCCCGCGAGGGCAGAGTTGGCGGCCGCCGCCGCCTGGTCCAGCGCAGCCTGAGGGTCGACCTTTCCGAGCATCACGCCGACGATCGCATTGCTGAGCGCGAGCGAGATCTTCGGGTACGCGGCGATCTGCGGACGGGCGTTCTTGACATTGGAGAGGTTGTCGATGAACGTCTTGACGCCCGGGAGCTTCGCATTCATCTGCTGCGTCACCTTCGGGTTCTGCGCAACCGATGCGCGCGTCGGCAGGTCGCCTGTCTCCACTGAGAAGGTCCGCACCTGGGCCGGCGCGGTCAACCAGGTCAGGAAGTCGAGAGCCGCCTTCTTGCGGGCCGACCCGTTGTCGAACACCACCCAGTTGTCCGGTCCGGCGATCGTCTGATGACCGGCGCTGGAGCCCGCGAACGAGGGCATGATCTGCACACCGGTGTCGACGTGGAGTCCGGAGAGGTCCCAGGGGCCGGTGATCAGCATCGCGATCTTCCCGGCGTTGAAGAGCTCGGTGTACTTGGTGTTGGTGGTGTCGAGATACACCGACTTGTCGGTGACCGCCATGTCCTTCAGCATCGTCATCGCCTGCAGGCCCTGCGGCGAGTCGAACGCCGCCTTGGTGTTGTCGGCGTTGAGGATCTGGCCACCCGCCTCCCAGAGCATCGCCTCCCAGTGCCAGACCGTGTCCTCGCTGTCATTGGCGGGCATGGTCCATCCGTACTGCTTCGCGCTGGGATCGGTGAGCTTCTTGGCCGCGGCACGGAAGTCGTCCCAGGTCCAGTTGGCGGACGGCGGCGAGACGCCGGCCGCGGCGAACAGCTTCTTGTTGTACACGATCGCGAGGTTGTCGACGAGCGCCGGGATGCCGACCACCTTGGTGCCGACGGTGGCAACCTTGCGCTCACCGGGGTAGAAGTCGTTCCAGTTCACCGACGGCTGCTTGACCGTCGACGACAAGTCGACGAGCGACGGGACGGTGGCGATGTTCGGCGCCCAGCTGCCATAGAGGTACGAGATGTCGGGCGGGCTGCCCCCGCGGACGGCAGTCGAGAGCTTCTGCAGGGCGTAGTCCTGGTTGACATTGAGCGTCGAGACGTCGACGCCGGGGTGGCTCTTGGAGTACTTGTTGACCAGCTGGGCGAAGACTTTGCCCTCCACCCCCACCCAGCCGTTCCAGACCGTCACCTGCGTCTTGCCGCTGGACGAGCCGGAGCCGCCGCATGCCGCCAGGCTCACCGCCAGTGCACCCGCGGCCAAGACCGCCACGACCCTGGGTCTCGTCATGAGCTTCTCCTCCAGAGTCGGGGACGCATCCGCTCATAGTCGAGCACCGTGCTTGCGCGAACACGCTTGATTGGCGAGACTCTACCGACAAGACCCGCTCCAGATCAATGCCCCGCACGGGTGAGGTCGTGCCGCGAGCTGGAGGTTGACGAATGCACAGGGCGGACCGGTTGGCGGCCATCCTCGACCAACTCACGCAACAGGGCAGCGTGGACGTCAAGCGCACGGCACTCTCACTCGAGGTGTCCCAGGCGACGCTTCGGCGCGACCTCCGAGCGCTCGACGAGCAGGGGTTGCTCTCCCGTACTCACGGTGGGGCAGTCGCCGGAGACATCGGCCTGGAGCTGCCGTTGCGCTACCGAGAGGCCCATCACCAGCCGCAGAAGCGGCGGATCGGCAAGGCGGCGGCCGAACTCGTCTCCGACGGCACGGTGATCGGCATGACGGCCGGCACAACGGTGACCGAAGTCGCCCGCGCCCTCGTACACACGTCCGACGTCACCGTGGTGACCAACGCTCTCAACATCGCGACGGAGCTTGTGCTCCGCCCGTCGTTGCGCATCGTCGTCGTCGGTGGAGCCGCCCGACATGCGAGCTACGCCCTGGTGGGACCGGGGGCGGACATCGCGATCGACGGGCTGCACCTCGACATGTCGTTCATCGGCGTCGACGGTCTCACGGTCACCGAGGGGGCCAGTGGTCATGATCAGGTCGAGGCGCACACCGACCGGTCCTTTCTGCTGCGGGCGCGCAGGACCGTCGTGGTCGCCGACAGCAGCAAGCTCGGACGGGTGGCATTCGCCCGCATCTGCCGCACCGACGAGATCGACGACCTGGTGACCGACGACGGGGCCGATCCGGCAATCCTCAGCTCCTTCCGCGCCTGTGGGGTACGCGTAGTGGTCACCAGCGCCTAGGCCCGATCCGGCACCCGTACGTCGCACAGCCAAGTGACCACGTCCGCGCGCTGGTCAGTGCGCGAACTTGCTCGGCTCGGGCCGCGCTGTCATAGTGCGGCATGGCAAAAGTCGCGTTCATCGGCGCGGGCAGCGTCGAGTTCACCCGCAACCTGGTCACCGACTTGTGCAGCCTCCCGCACCTCCAGGACGGTCTGGAACTCGCGCTGCACGACATCGACGGCCCCCGACTCGACCATGCGGCGGCCATGACACACCGGATCGTGGACCAGACGTCCGCCGCGGCGACCGTCACCTCCAGCCTCGACCGGATCCCCGCGATCGATGGCGCCGACTACGTGGTCAACGTCGTCCAGGTCGGGGGGTACAAGGCGACCCGCACCGACTTCGACATCCCGGCGGGCTACGGGGTGCGGCAGACCATCGCGGACACGCTCGGCATCGGCGCCATCTTCCGGGGGCTGCGCACGATCCCGGTCGTCGTCGACCTGGCGACGGACATGTCGCGAGTCTGCCCGGACGCCTACCTGCTCAACTACAGCAACCCGATGGCGATGTTGCCCTGGGCTGTTTACGAGGGCACGCCGTTCGACCGGGTCGTCGGACTGTGTCACTCCGTTCGGGACACGCACGGCTTTCTCGCCGGTCTGGTCGACAAGGCGGTCGGTGATGTCGACTTCACCACAGCTGGGTTCAACCACCAGGCATTCGTCCTCCGCTTCGAGCACGAAGGCGAGGACCTGTACCCGCGGCTGCGCGAGGTGATCGACGCAGACCCCGATCTCCAGCGCCGCGTCCGCGTCGAGATCTTCCGGCGGTTCGGATACTTCCCGACGGAGTCGAGCGAGCACTCCGCGGAGTACGTGCCCTGGTTCATGCGGCACGACGGAGAGGTCGAGCACTTCCGGATCTTCGTCGGTGACTATCTTCACCGTACCGACGAGAACATCGCGGAGTACCAGCGGACCGAGCGCGAGCTGGAGACTGACGCCCCGCTGGAGCTCGAGGTCACGTCGGAGCTGGCGTCGGAGTTCATCGATGCCCACCAGGGCGGAGGTGACCGGGAGATCTATGCCAACGTACGCAACCGCGGCCTGATCTCGAGCCTGCCGGAGGACTGCTGCGTGGAGGTTCCCTGCTCGGTGGACACCGACGGTCTGCACCCGCGTGCGGTCGGCGCGCTCCCTCCGCAGCTCACCGCTCTGAACCGCACCTTCCTCAACGTCGTGGAGCTGACGGTGCGAGCAGTGCTCGACGGCGACCGCCGTCACGTCTACCACGCGGCGCTGCTGGACCCCAACACCGCGGCGACGCTGACGACCCGCGACATCGTGCAGTTGTGTGACGACCTGTTCGAGGCCCACGGCGACTTGATTCCGCAGGCGCTTCGCCGATAACGGCTGCGGAGGGCTCGTCAGTCGGCGAGTGGCCGGTGAGCGAGCCCTCGGGCGGCCTCGGCGACGGAGCTGGCGTCGATGTCGGGGTTGATCGGTGTGCCTGCTCGTCACGGCGAGCCCGGACACCACCGCGGCATACGCGTTCGCGGCTGCGAGGTCGAGCCCACGGACGAGTCCCACCACGACCGCCGCCAGGTGAGCATCACCCGCGCCAGCCGTGTTGACGACGTCGACCGGCAGCGCGGGTGCGTGCTCGAGCGATTGACCGTCCCAGGCCCAGCTCCCACTGGCGCCGGCAGTGACGACGGCTGACATCCGAGGGTTCAGCCGTGCCAGCTCGCGTACGGCTGCGCTGACGTCGTCGGCGGGCGAGGCCCCGTTGCTCGGCCTCCCGGCGAGCGCACGAGCCTCGTCGATGTTCACGGCCAGGAGGTCGATGTCGTCCAGCAGGCCCGTCCCCCTCGCCTCGGCCACCTCTCCGCTGACAAGCGCTGCGACCCGCAGGAAGCCATGAGCTGCCGCTTGCCGGAGCAGCTCGATGCGCGCAGCAAGCGGTACCTCCGGCAGCGCCAGAGCGACCCCGCGATGACGGTACCGCTCGAAGATCGGATGTGCCCGTTGGATGTCGTCGGCTGAGACGGTGGAGCTTGCCGACCGGCTCGTGGTCACGTTGCCGCCGTCGCCATCGGGGTACAGCAAGCACACCGAGAACAGCGTCGGCAGTGCAGAGCCCGTCACGTATTCGGTGTCCATGCCGACCGACGCCAGGTCTGCCACGACGAGTCTGCCGGCGTCGTCGTCTCCCACCCTCCCGATCGGGACGACCGGGAACTCCGCGCCGAGCAGCTTCGCGATGTAGTGGCAGACGATGTGCAGCTTGCAGTAGTCGCGTTGGTCGAGCAGCTCGGCGGCCCGGCTCTCCTCGCGCCCCAACGTGGCGTTGCCGTCGAGCGCGAGGAAGATGCCGCTGCCCAGGCCGCCCGTAGCGACCACGACGTCGTAGTCCTGCCGTGAGGTCACTGCTCGAGGCCGAGATCCCACTCGGGGTGCAGGCTGATCGGATGCGTGGCCGTCTCGACCGTGGCGGTCAGCAAGGCGTCGGGGTGCTCCTGCAGGAGCGTGATCGGGTACTCGGCCGTCACCGGGCTGAACAGCCCTACGCGCAGCGCCGTCTGCTTCCAGGCACCGGTGTCGCTGAAGAGCCTGATCGTCCTTGCCGCGAGGATCTCCCGGACCCCGAGCGTCACCGACATCGGCGGGACGAACTGGTATGCGCCGCCGAACGTACGCTGGGCGAGCGCGACCACCGTGTCCAGGTTGTTGTCCTGGACCCGCGCGGTGGACCCTCGCAGCTGGGACACGCGTGATCGCGCTGAACGGATGGCGCCGGGCCTGGTTGTAGGCGATGTGGCCGTCCTGCCCCCAACCCCCGTACACCAGGTCGGCCGGACTTTCGAGCAGTGCCGCGGTGATCTCGTCGAGCACCGGCGGCTCGGGCCAGTGCCGGTTCTCCTCCGGCACGTTGAGCTCCGCGCGCGATCGGTCCATAGAAGCTCGCCTCCATGGTGCCGCGGAAGCTGTACGGGTGCGCCCGCGGAAGCGGACGTCCCTCCCAGTCGAGGCACTCGTCCATGTGGAAGACCTCGACGTGCCGCAGGCTGACCCGCTCCGTGTTCACGAGCTGAGTGAACGGGCCGTACCAGCCGCTCGGGCCACACGGGATCACGACCCTGAACTGTCGCCCGGCTGCCGCGCTCGCCGTGATCGCGTCGACAAGCTCGCGGGCCATCAGGCGGCCCATCTCGGGCCCGTCGCCGCAGATGCGCAGCGGCACCCTGCGCAAGGGGTGGTCGACGAGCTCGTCGACCGGGATGCTGCACCACCGGGCGAGGTCACGCGGCGACACGGGGATCGACGCGTCACCCGCGGTACCGGCGCTCGACTGCGCGCTCACCTCAGCTCCGGCAGCCACTGCTGCTGAGCGGCGATCAGCTCGTCGGTCATCGCCCGCATCTGGTCCAGGCTCAGCAGCGAGCTGGTCAGCCGGTCGAGTGAGACAGCTGCGTGCACGAGCTCCCTCGAGCGATGGCGGTAGGCGTCGACGACACAGCTCTGATAGCCGACGGAGGCGAGGTTGATCGCGGCGCAAGCGGTGGGAAGCGCGCCGACGTGCGTCGGCTGTACGCCGTTCTGGTCCACCATGCACGGCACCTCGACACAGCACCCGTCGGGCAGGTTGGAGATCAGCCCGGTATTGGGCACGTTGCCGTAGACCACCCGGGGAGTATCGGTGAGGACCGAGTCGATGATCCGCGCGGCGTACTCCTCGCTGACGTCGAGCTGGCCCTCGGCGAACTCCTGCGCCATCGCCTGGAGTTCCGCGTCGTGGTCCCCGCTGGTGATCTCCAGGTAGTCCCAGCGTTCGGGCAGGATCGCCGCCACGTCGTCGGCGGTACGCCGAAAGTGCGGGTAGTACTCGGAGGCGTGGTGGCTGGACTCGGTCTGGAAGTAGCCGGTGAGCTGCATGATCGCCGTTCGCACGCCTTCGCGTCCTCCTGCGTACCACTCGTCGATCTCCGGGGACGGGCTCCGCTCACCTCGGTGGTAGGCGTTCACCGCCTCCCGCAGCTGCGGCATGACGTCGCGACCGTGGTGGCGCATCTCCAGCATCCACGCCTGGTGGTTGATGCCGGCCGCCCGGAACGACCAGTCGTCATCACCCAGCGCCATGATCGAGGCCAAGCTCGTCTGCGGTGTGCTGCACCGAGTGGCAGAGCCCCGTGGTCGCGATCCCCTGCCCCGAGGCGAACCAGCAGTTGACCGACATGGGGTTGGCGTAGTTGAGCAGCATCGCGTCGGGACACAGGTCGAGCATGTCCGCGGTGATCTCGTCGAGCGCTCGCATCGAGCGAAGACCACGGAAGACGCCGCCCGGCCCGAGGGTGTCGCCGACCGTCTGGTCGACCCCGTAGCGTCTCGGGATCTCCATGTCGAGCGCGTACGCGTCCCGCCCCCCGACCTGGAAGCACGTGACCACGAAGTCCGCGCCGGTCAGCGCCTCCCTGCGGTCTGTCGTCGGCCTGATGTCGGCAGGAAGCGCGTGGGCGTCGACGAGCTGCCGCGCGAGCCGCTCGGTCCGCCGCAACGCGTCCACGTCGATGTCCATGAGCGCGTACGTGGCTGCCTGCATGCTCTCGAAGGACAAGAAGTCGTTCATGAGCTGAAGCGGGAACTCGTAACCGCCCGCGCCCATGATTGCGATTGTGGTCATGGCTCCTCGCTCTGATCCGTGCGCAACCTCGGGCTAGTGCAACGTAGACGGATAGCCAGGTGGCGTCAATCGACACCGGACCCCGAGGGCGCCGTCTGGTAGTTTCGCGGTCCAGTGCCAACGGCCGCGACCGTGAAGGAGCGTCATGCGGGGTCTTCGCGGCAGAAGAGTCCTCGTCAGCGGCGGCAGCAGCGGGATCGGCGCCGCCACGGCCCGCCGCTTCCTCGAAGAGGGCGCCCGGGTCATCGTGGCCGGGCTCGAGCCCGAGCAGGTCAACGCCACTGTGCAGTCGCTGCAGGCGGTCGGCGACGTGAGCGGCGTCGCGGTCGACGTGAGCTCTCCGGAGGGGGTTGCGGCGGCTCATGGATGCCGCCAGTTCGACGCTCGGCGGCGTGGACATCCTGGCCAACAACGCCGGTACGGCCTGGCGAGAGCCGTTCCTCGACATCAGCGTCGCCAACTGGGACCGGATCATCGCCACCAACCTGCGCAGTATGTTCCTGGTGGCGCAGGCGGTCGCCAAAGTGCTCGTCGAGCAGGCGACCGGAGGGGCCATCGTCAACATGTCGTCAGTCAACGGCATGGTCGGAGAGGCCGAGTACGCGCACTACAACGCATCGAAGGCGGCAGTGCTGCTCCTCACCAAGACGATGGCGGCCGAGCTGGGTGGGCACGGGATCCGCGTCAACGCTCTCTGCCCGGGTTATATCGAGACACCACTCAACGCGGCCATCGCCGGAGACCTCGGCGGGAAGGACTTCGCCGAGACCTACGCCGGGGAGAAGATCCCGCTTCGCCGGACCGGTCAGCCGGCGGAGGTGGCCGCCGCGTACGCGTTCCTTGCGTCCGACGACGCGTCCTTCATCACTGGCGCCGAGCTGGTGGTGGACGGGGGCCAGGTCGCGGTCATGTGAACCGCGGTCGCGACGCTGGTCTCTGGATGGCAGCCGTCAGAAGAATGTGCGGACGACGTCGACGATGACGCCGCCCGCGTCGACCATCGGCACCCACCGCCACTTGTCGAAGGTCGTACACGGGTGCGAGATGCCGAGTCCCACCTCGTCGCCCGGCGCCAGCTCGCAGTCATCCGGGACCGACACCACCAGATGCTGGTCGAAGACGCGTACGACGACGGCTCCGGTCACGCAGATCGGACTGGTCCCGCGCAACCCGCTGAGCAGTACCGGCGGACCTGAGTCGAAGGAGACATCGCGTCGACCGGTACCCACGACCGCGACACCCGGCTCGGGACGAGACAGCACCGGCGCCCGCACCTCCAGGGCGGCGACCAGGTCCGTCAGCCCAGGTGTCCGCCCGAACGGGGACACCGTGGCGTACAGGCCGTGGTCATGGGTCACGTAGCAGCCGCTGCGCAGGACCAGCCGCCAGCCGGAACTCCCGGCCAGGACCGCCACGACCGCGTCGAAGTACGCCGACCCTCCCGCCGTGACGACCGGTACCTCGTCGAACAGAGCAGCGTCGCTCATCTGCGTCACCACCGACGCAAGCCGCTCGCAGTAGGCGACAGCGCCCCGGTACCCCGAGGCGACGCTGTCCGCGACGATCGACCCTTCGTAGCCCGCAACGCCTGCCAGGCGCAGCCGAGCAGATCGTCCGACAGCGCAGGCCACGACGAGGGCCTCCTCCGCAGTCCGGGCGCCCGTCCGCCCGCCGGCGTGCCCCAGCTCGACGAGGACACTCAGCGTGCCCGAGCCGTACCGCGACATGGCGTCCTGCAGGAGCTCGACCCCCGTGAGGCTGTCGACGTAGCAGCTGACGGAGAGCTCGCGGTCGTCGGCGACTGCGGCGGCGAGCCAGCCGAGCGAAGCGGGGTCCACCACCTGGTTGGCGATCAGGATGCGATCGACACCGAAGCTGCGAAACAGCCGTGCCTGAGAGACGGTTGCGACGGTGATGCCGGGGGCTCCGGCGTCGATCTGCAGTGCCACCAGCTGGGGCGCCATCGTCGTCTTCGCGTGCGGAAGGACGGTGATGTCGTGCCGCCGGCAGTAGTCCGCCATCGTCTCGATGTTGTGCCGTACGGCCTCGGAGCTGAGCACCGGCCGCGGACTGCTCAGCCACCCACCGGCGCTGTCGGTCCCGGAGAGCTCCTCGGCCGTCGTCGGCATCCGGTGACGGGGACCTCCGAAGCCCTTCTCCTCGGGCGCGATCGGGGCGCTGCGCAGTGCCAACACCCTGCCGCGGTCGTACCCGCCGGCGGCCGGCGATCCGCCCGGACCCCGGCGAGTCGACGCGTCATCCACGGGGCTGCGCGCTCTCGCCCCGCGGGACCTCCTCGAGCAGCTGCACGAGGTGGCGGTACGACGTGCTGTTGGCGCGGGTCATGGCGATCTCACAGGTCCGGTCGCAGGGCCGCCGGCGACCCCGCAGCATCCCCATGGCATGGCAACGTACACCTCACCTCGTGCGAGATGAGCCTGGCGAAGCGTCTACAGGGCGTCGGCCGATTTCGCCGAGAGGTCAATCGGCGTCCGACACGCCGGCAGAACCGGGCCGCTGCTGACGTGTCGCGGGGTCAGCCGGAGTGACGGCTGAGGTTGGTGCGCATCTCCATCAGGCGGCGGTCCGCGTAGCGTGCCTCGGCCCAGCTTCTGCGGATGGCTTGCGTCACGCGCGAGATCTTCGAGCCGCGGGAGGTGGTGGCGGTGTGTGACATATCGATCAGATCCTTTGGTACTCAGCGAGTGCCTCTCGCTACCTGCAAGTATTGCACGCCGAAGTATTCGAATCAGGACTCTACGAGTCCGAACAACGGTGATGTACGTCTCCCCCTGCTACGACGCAGGGTCAGGTGTCGCCGCGGGGGCTCAGCTGCAGGTCGACCGCCAGCACCCGGTGGTCGTTGTCCGTGTTGACGTCGAAGACTCGCTGACTGGTCGCCCGGATGACGTCCGGCCGGCTGCTCGGGAACAGCACGTAGTCGATGTACCTGTCCCCCTTCGTCCCCTGAGCAGGCAGTCCCAGCGCCTCGTAGCACGTCTCGAGACCCATCCGGGAGGCCGACGCCTTCGGCGCGTCCGCGTAGGTCCCGTCATCCATCTGCGCGTTCCAGTTCAGGTCACCGACCACGAGCACCTGGCCGCGTCGCAGGAACCGCGACACCAGTAGTTGATTCGCCATCCACATCTGTTTGTTGACTTTCAGCCGGCGTCGCAAGACGACGTTGGGCCGCAGCTTGTGCTCGATCGTCGCCGGGAAGTGACTGACGAGCACGAACACGTTGCGTCCCGTCTCGAGGTGGAGAAGCTGGGCCCAGGTCACGAACTTGGGAGGCATCGTCGCCGGGCCCGCACCACGCGGCCCCACGTACACGCGCCTGGTCGCCCGGCGCGTACCTGCGCGCACGAGCTGCAGAACATCGCTGCGCCACAGGACCGCCGACGAGGCGGATCCCGGCTCACCACGGGCCTGGAAGTGCGCGATGTTGTCGCGGCTCCTGCCGACGGCGGCCTCGTGTCCGCCCACCTCGTTGACCCCAAGCACCTCTACGCCGGTGGCGAGCACCTTGTCGAGGTCGGAGCCGATCGCGGCGTTGCTGCGGCGGTGGTGGACGTTCCAGGTGGCGACTGTCAAATTGACCGCCGGGGTACGCGTCGTGCCGGGGTTGGCGGGGTACCGGTAAGGGCTCATCGTCGTCGACCTCTCGAGTGGGTGCGGGGAGGTGTCGCGGAGTCTGTTACGGCTTCATGGCCGCCAATCAAACTAGGGCGTCGCCAGCAGTCTGTCGACAATCTGCGACGAAACCGCGACGTTTCGTCACGAGAACAGCCTCTATGCCCCCGTTGCCGCTCAGACCGCTCCGGCCGATTGCTCCAGGCTATTCATTCGGGCGTCGCCACGGCTTGGAATGCACCCGGTACCGGAGGTGGATTCCTCATGGGACCACTGAAACAACCGTCTTTCGTCAGATAAACGTGCATACTGAACTCGCCCATCCCCCTGGTGGGCACCAAGAGCCCCAGCAGTCGACGGTGCCCCTCGTCCGCTGCCCCTGGACGGATTCCCATGACGGCATCACGCACGCCCAAGACCATCGTCAAGCTGGCCGCAGCGCTAGCGGTGATCGCGCCCGCGCTCATCGCCACCACGGCAACGAGCGGCACCGCCGCGGCCGGAGACACGCTCTGGACGACGGGCCTCGGCTCCGACGGCCAACTGGGCAACGGCTCCACGGCCAACCGGACCACGTTCGGGATGGTGAACGGCCTGGACAACGTGGACGAGGTCGCAGGCGGCCGCGAGCATGTGGTCGCTCTCGTCCAGGGCAACGTCTGGACATGGGGTGACGGCTCCAAGGGCGCCACGGGGCTGGGGAGCCTCAGCGACCGCTCGGTACCTACAGAGGTACCGGGTCTCACCGCTGTCACCAAGGTCACGACGGGTCACTACCACAGCCTGGCGCTGCTGCACGACGGCACTGTCCGCGCGTGGGGATTCAACTCACTGGGCCAGCTCGGCGACGGCACGACCAAGAAGCGGCTCTCACCCGTCGCGGTGAGCGGTCTGGCGAACGTCATCGACATCTCCGGCGGACGCGACATGAGCTATGCGCTCATCGCGGGCGGCACCGTGCGGGCCTGGGGCGGAGGTGTCAACGGCGAGCTCGGCAACGCAACGACTCCAACGCGTCAGACGACTCCGGTCGCCATCCCCGGGCTGAGCGGCGTCGTCGCCGTGGCGGCCGGGCGCAACCACGCGCTCGCGCTCGAGGCTGACGGCTCGATCATGGCATGGGGGCTCAACAGCTCAGGTCAGCTCGGCGACGGGTCGAAGACCTCGAGCAGCGTCCCGGTGCCGGTCTCCGGGATCACGACAGCAGTGGCCATCGCGGCCGGCGCTACTCACTCGGTAGCGCTTCTCGCCGACGGGAGCGTCATGACCTGGGGCGAAGGTGGCCGAGGCGAGCTCGGCTCCGGAGGAACCGCAGACCGGACGAAGCCTGGCCTCGTCGCCGGGCTACCGGCCATCGCCTCCATCGGCTGCGGTCGCGACCATACGCTGGCGGTCTCCAGGACCGGCACTTTGTGGGCTTGGGGCATGAACGACTACGGTCAGCTCGGGGACGGCACGACGACGACACGCCTCTCGCCGATTCTGGTCCCTGGCATCACCGGTGCTGTCGAGGCGCACGGCGGGCGCGGCTATACGGTTGTGCGCCGCAACACCGCCTGACGGTGAAACAGCCCCGACGAGTCTGGTGTTTTCTCACTCCCCGTACTCGGTGCTTACACGCAAGGTGACGCCCAGAACCCTTTCCTGCAAGGGTTTCTGCGTTCACTGGTGGTTGCGACAGCCCGGCCGTATGGTGCAGGGACTGGTCGCCTTCTGCTGAGACGCAAGCTGGCTTCGAAGGAACAGGCCGGTTCCGCAGAGCGTGCCGTAGTCAGGAGATGCCGCCATGACGGTGAGCGACCGAGAGGCCCACGACAAGATCGTCGAGCGCTTCGTCAAGGGCGCGCGTCACATCGCCTGGAGAGAGCACTGCACGCAGGCGGACGCCCTGCTGGACATCTGGAACGCCAACCGTGACGTACCGGGGATCGCTGAGCTGATCCGCGAGGCCATGGGCCAGGTGGCACCTTCGGGCGTCGACCACGAGCCGGTGCCGGTTCTGCCGCGTGAGCGCCTCAACGCAGACGGCTGACCTCCCGTAGGGCACCACGTATCACGAGCCGACAACCGGCTCGGGCTCAGTCTTCAGCTTGGAGCCGCTGTGCTGCCTGCACACGCGACGACTCTCGCACGACAAGACTCGGGGCCACGGTTTGCGACGCGGGCTCGCCTCCACCGATCAGAGCGAGCAGAGCATCGACCGCCAGCCGGCCGACGAGTTCAAGGTTGTTGTGCACGCTGGAAAGCGGGACGGGGAGCTCTGCACTGATCGAGATGTCGTTGTAGCCAACCAGCGCTACGTCTCTGCCCACCTCGAGTCCAACGTCCTGCAACGCGCGACTGGCACCGATGGCGTTGTAGTCGTTGAGCGCGAAGACCGCTGTCGGCTGGTTCCCCGAGATGAGCAGTTGAGCCATCGCTGCGTGCCCCTCTCTGACGCCCCATTCGGAATGGACGACGCGGTCGGTCCCGAGATCGATGCCGGCGCGCTTGGCCGCGGCTCGGAACCCTGCGAGGCGCTGACGTGATGTTGCTGCGTTGGTTGGCCCAGCGACCACCGCAATATCACGATGACCTTGCTGCAGGAGGTGCGCGGCCACCAAACGGCCGCCGAGCGCGTCGTCGGCGACGACTCCAAGCTGCCGGCTGACGCCGCGCAGAGCGAAGACATAGGGCGTGGCAGATTCAACCAGTGGCTTCGGAGCACCCGAACGGACAGTCGAGTCCGCGACGATGACCCCGTCAACACGCTGCCGGAGCAAGCTGGCAACGGTGTTCTCACGGGTACGCCTGCCAGTCCCCGTTGGCGTGGTCAAGGCGAGGTAACCGCGGGCGAGGGCCTGTTGGGCGATGCCTTCAAGCATCTGAGCAACCGCGACGTCCGACATCGTGGGGACGAGCACGCCGAGAACCTTCGAGCGGCCGCTCCGCAGAGCCGCGGCAACCGGATCGGGTTGGAACCCATGCGCGGCTGCAAGTTGCTGAACCATCTCTATGGTGGCCGACGCAACCCGGCTGCGGTCACCGCGCAGGGCGCGGGAGACTGTCGACACGTCGATGCCTGCGAGCTTGGCCAACTCCGCCATCGTGGTCCGGCTCAAGCGACTCACCTCCACTCGGCCTCTGAGTCGAGCAACGCTGATACCCAGTGACGCTCGTGCGGGCGCCTTCTCATCCAGGGAGGCGTGATACCACTGGACATCTTTGGCCCTTTGAGGATATGTCGGCGCGATTGCCTAGCTATGCAGCGTGGTTCCTCTGCGGCAGAAGGGCCGAGGTCGGTCTTGTCAGCGGATGCACGCTCAGGCTAGGTTATGCCAAACGTTTGGCAATGTGATGAGGTTGACGACGTGACCCGTGTCCAGGCTGCTCTGGTGTGCCCGCCGGTGCAACCATGACGCTCCCGCGAGTGACAGAGCCTCAGGCCCTTCGCCTGCAGTCGGACCTCGACGCCATCGCCGAGATAACCGACCGATCGGTGCCGGGATGGACCCGCGTGGCCCTGTCGCCGTGGGACCACGCCGCCCGCACCTGGGCAGCGACGCAGTTGCTCGGTCTTGGCCTCGAGACCTGGGTCGATCCCGTGGGCAACGTGCTGGGCCGCTGGCCAGGGACCGACCCGACGCTGCCGGCCCTCATGACGGGCTCGCACCTCGACACTGTCGAAGGGGCAGGCCGATTCGACGGAATGGCCGGCTTCGTCGGGGCGGTCGAGGCTGTTCGGACGCTTCAGGAGTCCAGCATCCGGCTCCGCCACGACCTGGTGGTTGTCAGCTTCTTCAATGAGGAGCCGAACCGCTTCGGACTGTCCTGTGTCGGAAGCCGGGCGATGACCGGTCAACTCACGTCTGACCATCTGCGGCTCGTTGACGGCCAAGGAATCACGTTCGGCTCGGCGTTGGGCCGCGGCGGTATCGACATCGACAACGTCACGTCAGCGCGGCTGACACCAGGCCAGGTCGGCCTCTTCGTCGAGCTTCACATCGAGCAGGGTCCGATGTTGGAGGAGCAGGCTTCTCAGATCGGTCTTGTCACGTCGATCACCGGCGTCTCACGGTTCCGGGCTCTCTTCCATGGAAGGCGCGGGCACGCGGGCACCACACCGATGGACCGTCGCGCCGACGCCGGCTGCGCCGCCGCCGGAACCGTGCTGGCAGTAGAACACATCGCGTCAGCCCACGACCACAGCCGAGGTACGACAGGCTTCGTCAGCTTCACCCCGGAAGCTGTCAACATCGTGTCGGACTTCGCGGAGGTGCGCGGCGAGCTTACGCAGCCCGGTCGATGAGTGGCTCGTGCACGCTCGGTCTCAGTTGGCGCAGCGTGCCCATGATGAGGGCAATCGGCGTTCGGTGGAGGTCGAACTGGAGTGGCTGTCCCACGAACGGCCCACCTCGATGAACCGGGACGTCCTGGGCCTGCTCGACGGCGTCGTTCGTAGTCTGGGCTACCGGCATTCTCGCCTCTATTCGGGTGCTGAGCACGATGCCGCGGTGATGGCCGCGCTGTGCCCGACCGGGATGGTTTTCATACCAAGCCACGACGGGCTCTCTCACTGTCCACAGGAGTGGACAGTGATCGACGACATAGTCGCGGGAGTCCACGTCCTGACCCAGGCCCTGGTGGCAGCCGACGAACCTCCAAGCCCATGACCACCTGTCCCCTCCAAGGCAGCATCCACCCGCGGTCGAGAAGAGAGATGAAGCGATGAGTCAACAGGTCCCGCTACGTCGTGAACTGCGAACCGTCGAGAGCTTGGCTCTCTCGGTCGCGATGATGTCACCAGCTCTGGCCATGTCGCTGTATGGCGGAGCTCCGGCGATCTACGTCGGGTACGCGGCGCCCCTGGCGTTTGTCCTCGCTGGCATAGGCGTGGCCCTGGTGGGCACGGGCCTTGTGTACCTTTGCCGCTACTTCAGTCATGCCGGGTCGGTGTACGGACTCACCGGTGCGACCCTTGGCCCGCGTGCCGGATTCTTCTCGGGCTGGGCACTGCTCGGTTGCTATCTGGTGTACACAGGGGCGAGCGCGGCCACGGCGGGATACTTTGCCACGCTGTTCCTGAATGACACAGGTATCGCTTCGCACACCGACTTCATCTGGTTCACTCTCGCATTCCTCGTGATCGCCTATTTCTTGGCGACACGAGACATCAAGCGCGTCGGCCAGACCCTGCTGTCGATCGAGGGCATCTCCATCGTGATGATGCTGGTCGTGCTCGTCGTCGTGGTCGGCAAGCTGGTTGGTGGTTTCCACGGCCACCACATCACGGGCAAAGTCTTCACTCTCCCAAGTGGGGTGAGCTTCCACGACCTGGTGCTGGCCTCGGTGTTCGGCTTCACAGCCTTCGCCGGCTTCGAGGGCGCGGCCTCGCTCGGTGAGGAGACCGAGAACCCTCGTCGTGCGATCCCCAGAGCACTGACGATCGCCATCGTCGCCGGAGTCTTGTTCTACATCGTGGTCGTGGCTGTGATGGCGATGGGGTTCGGCACCTCCGACGGCGGGGCTGCCTTCGCCAACTCGTCCGGTCCGCTGTTCGACCTCTCGCGGACCTACCTCGGCTCGACGATGGCGGAGATCCTCGAGATCGGCGGCCTCATCAGCGCCTTCTCTGCAGCGCTCGCGACCACGGTCGGTGGCGGGCGCCTGGTGTTCGCGTTGATCCGAGATGCCGTTCCGTCGTCAGCACTGTGCAAGGTCAACGGAACCGGGGTACCTATCAACGGCGTCCGCACCGTGTTCGGATTCGCGGTTGTCTCCACCGTCGTCGTCCGGCTGTGGGGTGCCACTGGCCTGGAGAGTGCCTTCTACATGGGCACGATCGGAACTCTCTCGGTGCTCGTCGCCTACGCGATGGTCGACATCGGTGCGCTCCAGCTCATGCGCAGGACGGCGAAGAACAAGGCTATCGCGATCATCCCGCTCCTCGGCGTCGTCTTCCTCGCCTACGTGATGTGGAACGAGCTGCACCCCCGCCCACCGGCGCCGTACGACTACTTCCCCTACATCGTCGCTGCCTGGCTCCTCGTCGCACTCATCATCTCCTTCGCCAGTCCCGGGCTGGCCGCCCGGATCGGGCGAGGCCTGACGGCGGAAGAGGGACTCGAGTCGATTCCCGCACGTGAGGGCAACCTACCGGTCGCCGAGGACCTGGCGTGAGCGCATCGGCGCCGTCGGCCTACTCAGCCGAGCGTAGAGAGTGGGGTAGGTGGGGGGACGACGACGAGGTCGGTCGCGTCAACATTCTCGACGAACAGCTGGTGCAGGAGTCGGCTCGGCCTGTATCCGGAGCGGGAAGCGGTTCAGCCTCGCCCTACCGATCGGCCACCCGGCCGGGGACCCGACGATGCCGGGACGGACTCCGCCGCACGTCACCGTGACGAACGACGCAAGCTACTACCGTGACGGACGCAACGCTCCACTGGCAGGCGGAGCCTGTTTCGCGGAGGACTCCCTCCAGATCCACTGCCACGGGACCACTCACATGGATGCCCTGGGACACTCCTACGCCGACGGCCAGCTGTGGAACGGGTATCCGGCCGACACCACGGTCGGCGGCTTGTCCCGCGCCGCGGTCGGCGCCCTGGCGGAGCGAACGGTCGTCGGGCGGGCAGTGCTGGTCGACCTTCCCAGGGCCGAGGGTGTCGCCCACCTGCCGATGGGGCGCCAGGTGACAGCTGACGACGTGCGCCGCACGCTGGAGGCTCAAGGCACTCAGCTCCGCCGCGGCGACATCGTGCTCCTCCGTACCGGCATCTTCACCCTCTTCTACGGGGAGGGAGGACCCGAAGCCTTCTACCGCACCTTCGACGAACCCGGACTGACCTACGAGCCGCAGCTCATCGATCTGCTGAACGAGTTCGACATCGTGGGGGTCGGATCGGACACCATGTGCAACGAGCAGCAGCATTGCGCGGCCCTCGAAGCTGGATTCCCTTTGCACATCCTGCTCCAGCGCAACCTCGGAATCACCTTCCACGAGGCACTCTGGCTCGAGCAGTGGGCGCAGGACTGCGCGACTGACCGACTGTGGGACGCCTTCTACGTTGCGGCTCCGCTGCGGCTGGTCCACGGAAGCGGCGCCCCGATGAATCCTGTCGTCATCAAGTAGTAGTAAGGACAAACACGACGTGACACCTACTCCTCAGGACGCTGTTTTCGACGTCGCGCAGGTACGCAGCCATTTCCCGTCGCTGGTGCGCGGTGCTGCCCACTTCGATGGTCCAGGTGGCTCCCAGACGCCAGACGTCGTCGGGCGGGCCATGTATGACACGATCACGGGTCCGCTGGCGAATCGCGGGTCATCGACAGTGGCCGAGCGAAACGCCGACAAGGCCGTCCTGGACTGCCGAACCGCGGTGGCCGACCTCCTCTGTTCCGATCCCACGGGCGTCGTGTTCGGGAGGAGCATGACCCAGAACACCTTCGACATGTCGCGTGCGCTCGCCAAGAGCTGGAAGCCCGGCGACGAAGTTGTGGTCACCAGGCTGGACCACGACGCCAACATCCGTCCGTGGGTGATCGCGGCTGCCTCGGCCGGGGCGAAGGTGCGGTTCGCCGATTTCGACCCCGACACCGGCGAGCTCGATCCCACCCAGGTCGACAAGGTGCTCTCGCCGAGGACCAAGGTGGTTGCCGTCACGGCTGCGTCCAACCTGATCGGCACGATTCCCGATCTCAAGACGATCTCCGAGGCGGTACACGACGTGGGAGCGTGGCTCTACGTCGATGGGGTGCACTATGCGGCACATGAGCTGGTCGACGTCGGGGCACTCGGAGCCGACTTCTTCGGCTGCTCGCCGTACAAGTTCATGGGCCCGCACTGTGGCGTTCTCTATGGCCGCCCCGAGCTCCTCGAACAGGTCTCACCCGACAAGCTGCTGCCGTCTACGGACGTCGTCCCGGAGAAGTTCGAGCTCGGCACGCTTCCGTACGAACTGATGGCCGGCACCACGGCAGCTATCAGCTTCCTGTCAGAGATGGTTCCCGCTGAGGGCACCAGGCGCCAGCGCCTCGAGACTGCGATGCGGGCCATGCAAGCGCACGAGGACAGGTTGCGTGGCAGGCTGGAGGCCATCCTCAGCGCGCTGCCTGGCGTCACCTTGCACTCTCGCGCAGCGAGGCGTACACCGACTCTGCTGGCCACCTTCGCCGACCACGACGAACAGGATCTCCGCCGGTTCCTCGCTGAGAGGTCAGTGAACGCTCCCGCCGGCTCCTTCTACGCCTATGAGGCCTCGTGCCGACTGGGCCTCGGCGAATCCGGCGGCCTGCGGATCGGCTTGGCACCGTACAACAACGACGACGACGTGGACCGACTCGCGGAGGGGCTGCAGGAGTACTTCGCGACTCACGCGGGATGACCACGCCGAGGCGAACCCGTTCCGGTGGATGAGTCTTTGTAACTCTCAGTATTTGATTAACTACTGAGAGTACTGTCGATGGCATGACCTTCCACGTCCGCGCCACCGCGGGACTCGTGGCTGCCGTGGCCGGACTGGCCCTCGCCACCAGCCTCACGCTGTCGCCCGCCACCGCTGTCAGCACCACTCGTCCGGCCCACGGCCCTCACTCTCTGGCTGGCGCGGCCACCCCTACGAAGGTGCTCACGTTCATCGAGGAGAACTCCTCGTACACCCAGATGAAGTCGGGCATGCCCTACCTCTTCAGCCTCGCGACCAAGTACGGGTACGCCAGCAACTGGGCCGGGATCACCCACCCGAGTCTGCCCAACTACCTGGCCATCGTGGGCGGCTCGACGTTCGGCGTGACCAACGACGCCCCACCTTCGACGAACGGCTCCAAGGTCGGATCCGCCAAGAGCGTCTTCGACCAGGCGTTGGATCTCGGGAAGACCGCCAAGACCTACGCCGAGACGATGACGGGGACCTGCGCCCTGGTGACCAACGGCAACTACGCCGTGAAGCACAACCCGTGGGCGTACTTCGCTTCGAGCCGCGCGCGCTGCGGTGTGGGCGACGTGCCCCTGCCCGCGCTCGTCGCCGATGCGGCCAATGGAAGGCTTCCCAACGCCGGCATGGTCATCCCGAACCTGTGCAGCGACGCGCACAACTGCTCTTTGACGATCGCCGACAACTGGCTCAAGGTCTACCTCCCGAAGATCCTGACCAGCGCCGACTTCACCTCCGGCCGCTTGACGGTCGTGATCACCGCCGACGAGGACAACGGCACGACTCCTAACAAGGTCCTGACGGTGGTCCTGAACGCGCGGCTCTCGGGCAAGGTAGTGACGTCAGCACTCACCCACTACTCCCTGACGAGGTACTACGCGCAAGTCCTCGGCGCGACACCTCTGGCGGCCGGCGCAAAGGCGCCGGACATGAAGGCCGCCTTCGGCCTCTGAACCTCCCTCGCTCCCCCTCCCTTGCCAACCCCAAAGATCCGACTGTGAGGTCGCTATAGCTACTTGAAAGTCGGATCTTTGGGTGGCAAGAGCGAGGGACCGCAGGAACAACTGCACATGCCAATGTGTTCGCACCACCGTGAGTCACCCAGCAGAGACCGTCCCCCTTTCCGTCCTCGACTTCGTCGGAATCGAGCATGGGCAGTCGGCCGCCGCCGCCATCAGCGGGGCCGTCGACATCGCGCGTGCCGTGGAGAGCGCGGGGTTCCGGCGGTATTGGGTGTCCGAGCACCACAACATGTCGAGCCTCGCCTGCAGCGCCCCCGAGATCCTGACCGCTCACATCGCGGCGAGGACCGAGCGGATCCGGGTCGGGGCAGCCGGCATCATGCTCCCCAACCATTCCTCGTTCAAGGTCGCTGAGGTATTCCGGACGCTGCTGGCGATGCACCCCGGGCGGATCGACCTCTGCCTCGGACGAGCACCCGGTACCGACCCGCTGACCGCTCATGTCCTGCGCAGAGGAGTCAATGCCGATGCTGGCGCCGAGTTCCCCGGCCAGGTGGGAGAGCTGCTCGCATTCCTCGGCGACGGCTTTCCCGAAGGTCATCCGTACGGACGGCTGATCGCCGCACCGGTCGTCGACGAGATGCCGGACATGTTCATCTTGGGCTCGAGCACCTACGGGCCGAGGTTCGCCGCGGTCAACGGGATGAGTGCGGTGTTCGCCCACCACATGAGTCCCGACCTGGCGTTCGAGTCGTTGCGGAGCTACCGGCGCGACTTCCAGCCCCGCACAGAAGGCGACCGACCGTACTCCGCGATGTCGGTGCTGGCGTTCGCGAGCGAGGACGACGATGCGCGCCGCGAGTTCGTCGCGGCCTGGACGCTGACGCTGCGCAACCTCTCGCAGGGCATCCGGGAACCGCTGCGGCCCGAGCAGGTGCAGGAGTTCGCCCGGTCACTGGAAGGTCGCAGCAGCCGGATCGACGACTCACGGATGGTCACCGGGCCGGCCAAGGTCGTCGTCGAGCGGCTGCAGGAGATGCAGCAGCGGGCACAGGCCGACGAGCTCGTCTTGGTGACTCCCGGCCTGGACCGGCAACGGCGAGCCGAGAGCTTCGTCGCCGTCGCCGAAGCGTGGCGGCAGGCGGCCTAGCCAACGGGTCGAGTCGCCACCTCGAGGATCTCCAGGATGTGCCGGTAGGGCTTGCCCGTCGCCCGGGTCATCGCGAGCTCGCAGGTCCGGTTGCACGAGGCGTACGCCGCGAAGGCCCGGCCTGAAAGCTCCGCGGCCTCGGGTGCAGTGGCGGCGGCGGTCAGCTCGGGGTGAAGCATCCCCCGGTCGCCCGCGAACGCGCAGCAACCCCACGACACGGGGACGTACACGTCGGTTGAGATGAACCGTGCGACCGCCTCCAGCGCGGCGGTGCTTCCGATCTCGGTCGATGAGCAGGTCGGATGCAGGGCAAGGGACTCGACGGGTTCCGTCACCACGAGCCGGTCGATCATCCGGGTCGCGACGAACTCGGTGGCATCCAGCACCGTCAGTGCATCCGCGCCGTCCGCGGACAGGCTCGTGAGCAGGCCCTGTGTGCAGGAGGCCGCGTCCACGACGACCGGCAGCCGACCGCCTTCCGTCGCCTCCACCAGCGCCGACAGGACTCTCTCCAGCATGACCTCGTGGCCGGCCCGGAGCCCCTTCGACTTCCACGGCGTGCCGCAGCACAACCCCTCCATAGCCTTCGGCGTCCGGAACCCGATCCCCGCACGCCTGCCAAGCGCCACGAACGCCTCGGTGGCTCCGGCCCCATCACCCGGCTCCGGGCCGAACATGGCACCTATGCACGAGGCGAACAGCACAGCCTGCGGCTCGGTGTCTCGAATCCGCGGCCGCAGTCGGCCACCGCGAGGCAGTCCGGCGTCATAGAGGGGAACCTGGTCGGGTCCCAGGGCCTTCCGACCTGCCCGACTGAGCACAGTCGGGACAACACCGGGCATGGCATGGGCGGCGCTCAGAGCGGCGCCGGCTCCGCGCGTCGCGACGTCCCAGTGACCGGCCGCCAGCTTCCAGGAGGCGTTGGCAAGCTTGCCGGCGTTGGCGGCCCTCAGCCGACGTACCAGGTCTCCGGTGTTGATGTGGACCGGGCAGGCTGTCTGGCACATCCCGTCGACGGCACACGTCTGGATGGCGGCGTAGTCGTAGTCTCGTTCCAGCTCGGCCAGCAAGGCGGTGTCCCCGCGGCGACGGACCGCCTCCATCTCTCGTCGCAGCACGATCCGCTGGCGCGGCGTAGTCGTGAGCGCCCGGCTGGGGCACACGGGTTCGCAGTACCCGCACTCGACGCAGCGGTCGACCTCCTCCTCGACGGGAGGCGCCTGCTTGAGATTCTGCAGGTACGCCCGAGGGTCGTCGGAGAGCACGGAGCCAGGGTTGAGCAGGCCATGAGGGTCCGCGAGCCGCTTGACTTGCCACATGACGTCGTACAGCTCGTCGCCGTACTGCCGGCGGACGAAGGCCGCCATGATCCGGCCGGTACCGTGCTCGGCCTTGAGCGACCCACCCTGTCCGAGGACCAGGTCCACCATGTCGCTCGTGAAGGCCTCGTACCGGCTCAGGCGCGCCGCGTCGTCGAACCGCTCCTTGAGCAAGAAGTGCACGTTGCCGTCGCGGGCGTGGCCGAAGATCACCGACTCCTCGTACCGGTGCCGGTCGAAGAGCTCGGCCAGCGCCAGGCAGGTGTCCCCCAGCCTGTCGACAGGTACGACGACATCTTCCAGCAGCGCGCTGCTGCCACTGGGCCGGTCACTGGCAACTGCGCTGTAGAGGCCCTTGCGGATGCGCCACAACGAGGCCCGCTCGGCCGGGTCGGTCGTCAGCCCGAACGGGCTGTCCAGCCCGAGAGCCGCGATGGCGGGCTCGGCCGTACGCCGGCGCTCGTCCAGCTCGTCGGCGGTGGCCCCTTCGAACTCCACCAGAAGTGCCGCATGTCGACTGATGTCGAGGTTCGAGATGACTGCCGGGCAGCTAGGGTCCCGGCTCGACACGGACAGTGAGGCGGCGTCCATCAGCTCGGCGGTCACGGTCCCGGCTTCGATCAGCCGCGGCACCGATGAGGTCGCGGACTCGAGATCCGCGAAGACGAGCAGTCCGGTGGCCACGTGCCCAAGGATCTCGACAGTGCCGAACACCGCCTCGGCCACGAACCCGAGCGTGCCCTCGCTCCCGATCATGAGGTGGACGAGGATGTCGAGCGGGTCCTCGTAGTCGACGAAAGCGTTCACGCCGTAGCCCATGGTGTTCTTCATCGAGAAGAGCCGTCGGACCGTGTCAAACGACTGCGGGTTGTCCACGACCCGCCGGCGCAGCCGGAGCAGGCCCTCGTGCAGCTCCGGCTCGGCGGTCGCGAGCAGCCGGGAGGCATCCGCCTTCGACGAGTCGATGACGGTCCCGGACGCCAGCACCAACACCATGGACTCCAGCGTCCGGTAGGTGTTGTTCCGCGTACCGCAGTGCATGCCCGAGGAGTTGTTGGCGATCACTCCCCCGACGGTGCAGACGCTCTCGCTCGCGGGGTCGGGACCGAGCTTGCGGCCGTACGGTGCGAGCAGCGCGTTTACCCGGCCCACCGTCGCACCGGGCTGTACGCGTACCCGGCGGCCGTCCTCGAGCACCTGCACGTCCTGGAAGCGCTTGCGGGTGTCCACGAGGACGCTGTCGCTGAGGCCCTGACCGGACAGGCTGGTGCCTCCGGAGCGGAAGGTGAGCGACACGCCGGCCCGGTCGCACGACCGCATCACCTCCGCCACCTGCTCGAGGCTGCGAGGGGTGACGACCGTCTGTGGTACGAGCAGGTAGTGCGACGCGTCGTGCGCGTACGCGAGCCGGTCGAGCGGGCGTTGGGTGACGGCTTCCTCACCGAGGACGGCCCCGAGGTCGCGCCCGAGACGCTCATGCACGTCGTCGGGGCGCATCCCGGTCACCGGCTCGACTCCGTTCGCGCCGGTACCGCGTCCTGGCTCACTTTGCCGCCGCCTCGACGAGACCGATGCGCTAAAGGCTCCCCCTCGACATCTCGTTCACGAGGTGCTCGGCCTGCCGGATCGCCAAAGCGACGATGGTGAGCGTCGGGTTCGCCGCCGCACCGGTCGTGAACACCGACCCGTCGCTGACGTACAGGTTGGGCACGTCGTGCGAACGGCCGAACGCGTCGACGACACCGTCCGCGGGGTCGGCGCTCATCCGGCACGTGCCCATGTTGTGCGTGGACGGGTACGGAGGCGTGTGATGGGTTCCGGTGGCGCCCACGGCCTCGTACAACAGGTCGCCCTGGCGTGTAGCCGTGGTCGCGCATGGCGACGTCGTTGGGGTGGTCGTCGAAATGCACGTTCGGCACCGGAAGTCCGTTGGCGTCCGTCACCGCCGCGTTGAGCGTTATCCGGTTCGACTCCTGCGGCATGTCCTCACCCACGATCCACATCCCAGCAGTGTTGGGGTAGGAGTCCATGATCCGCGTGAAGTCGCGGCCCCAGGCGCCGGGCTCGACGAAACTGGCCAGGAACGCCGGGCCGAGGGAGATGGTCTCCATGTAGTAGCCGCCCGCGAACCCGCGGTCGGTGTCGTGACGGGACTCGTCGGCGATGATGCCGGCCATGGTCTCCCCCCGGTACATCCGCACCGGCTGGTCGAAGAAGGCGTACACCGACCCTGTGGTGTGCCGCATGTAGTTTCGCCCGACCTGACCGGAGGAGTTCGCCAAGCCGTCGGGGAAGAGGGCGCTGGCGCTCAGCAGCAGCAGCCGGGCACTCTCGATCGTGTTGCCCGCGACGCAGACGACGCGCGCGGCCTGCCGGTGCAGGTTGCCCTCCTTGTCGAGGTACAGCACGGCGTCGGCCTTGCCTTGGGCGTCGTGGGTGATCTGCACGGCCTGGCACTCCGCACGCAGGTCCAGGTGCCCCGTCTCCTCGGCGCGGGGAATCTCCCGGACGAGGGTGCTCCACTTGGACTTGTGTTTGTCGCCCTGGAAGTTGAACCCGTCCTGGATGCTCGCGGGCCGCCCGTCATACGGCTCGGCGTTGGTCCCGTAGGGGCCGGTGGCATAGAACTTGTAGCCGATCCGCTCAGCGCCGTTGGCGAACACCTTGTAGTTGTTGTTGGCCGGCAGCGGCGGTCGCCCGTGGCGGTGCGTGGAGCCGACGGCCTGCTCCGCCCGGTCGTAGTACGGCTCCAGGTCCTGAAGCGTGATCGGCCAGTCGAGCAGGTTCGCACCCTCGACGCGCCCATAGGTCGTCCGCGTCTTGAACTCGTGTGCGCGGAACCGCGGCGTGGCGCCCGACCAGTGCGTCGTGCTGCCGCCGACCGCCTTCACCGTCCAGGCAGGCAGGTTGGGGAAATCACGGCTCACCCGCCACGACCCGGACGTCGTCCGCGGGTCGAGCCATGCCATCTGACCGAAGGCCTTCCACTCGTCGTTCTCGTAGTCGTCGTTCTTCAGGTACGGCCCCGCCTCGATGACCACCACAGGGACGCCTTTGGCGGTCAGCTCGTACGCGAGGGTCCCGCCACCGGCGCCCGAACCGATGACGACGACTGCGGGCTCGGACTTCTCGATCCGCGCCATCACCGTGCCTGCGCCGTCTGGTTGTCGCGAGCCTGCTGCGGTGCGACGCCGGGGTGCGACGCCTGAGCAGTGGACGGACTGGCCTGCGGCTGTCCGGTTTCGGAGCCGTCGGCTACCGGTAGGACCGAGGCGACCTCGTCGAGCTGCTCCGGGCCGTCGTACTCCTCGATGCGGGGGTCCGGCAGCCAGTCGAGGTCGTCGAAGCCGCGGTCGATGTAGCCGCCCTTGTCGAACGACGAGCCCTCGTAGCCGAGGGCCGACCACACCTCGGGGTCGTCGTACAGGCTCACGACAGCAGTCCGGCGGATCAGCCCGAAGAACTCCGTCCCCTCGACGTGCCTCAGGACCTTCGTGGCGTCGGCGTCGTCCAGCTCCAGAAAACCGTCGCCGGTCAGTCCGGCAAGCGAGTCCAGGCCTTGCACCAGGCTCAGCCGAGACCACGTCGACCCGTTGGCAGCCTCGATGACGGCGTCCGCCGTGCGCTCGTACGGCCCGGCCGGGACTGTCTCGTGTGGGAAGGCGACATGGAGGACCCGGACCAGGGTCGCGCGCGCGTCGTCGGTGAGGGTCGGTGCGTCTGCTTGCGGTTGCTCCGCGGTGGGAACCATTGCGTCTCCTGAGGAATCCGTTGTCTTCTCAGCAGACGCAGTCGGTCGACGTCTGTCCAGAGGAAGAATTCGAGCCTGCCACACCTTCGGCGCGGTCGCCATGGGCCGGCAGAGACGGGGTGGCATGGCGGGCCGTGCCGGTTGCGTGCGGCACCGTTCATGCCACGATGGGCTACCCAGCCCGACCGTCTGAAAGGGTCAGAATCGATGATCTTCATCGTCGTGAAGTTCA
This sequence comes from uncultured Actinomycetota bacterium, assembly GCA_963824115.1. GTDB lineage: Bacteria > Actinomycetota > Actinomycetes > Propionibacteriales > Nocardioidaceae > DASQEH01. The sequence continues at coordinate 8,578 of CAWGOA010000007.1, read as the reverse complement.
AGGTGTTGCCGCAGTACGCGGACCAGTGGACCGAGATCGCCGACCCCTTCACCCAGGCCACCCGACGTGAGCCCGGCAACCTCTGGTTCGAGTGGTCCCGCAGCATCGACGACCCCAACGAGTACGTCCTCGTCGAGGCGTTCAAGGACGACGCCGCCGAGGCCCACGTCTCGAGCGACCACTTCAAGGAGTTCGCGTCCAAGGGACCCGGCTACCTCCAGGAGACCCCGCGCATCCGCAACACAGTGCTCGAAGGCGACGACTGGGACCGCCTGGGCGAGATCACCGTCGCCTGAGCTGCTTCTCGCGCGCCGGTGCGCTACCGCCTACCCCATACCGACGTACACGTCGAGTCCGTCGACCTCGACGAAGCCGAGGCGCTCGTAGACGGCGGCCGCCGCGTCGGTGTCGGGGTGGAGGTGGACGAGCTCTGCTCCCCCGTCGATACCGCCACGGCTCAGCCAGGAAGAGACAGCCGTACCGATGCCGAGCCGGCGGGCATGAGGGAGCACGCCCACACCGGCGACGTAGCAGCAGACGCCGCCGCGGCCCTGAGACAAGACGGCGTACCCGGTGCCGACCGGGTCACCGTCCAGATCTGCCAGTGCCACGATGACGCTCGGCTGCGACAGCAGCGGCTCCATCCAGGGTCGCTCGACCTCGACGCCCGCCGCGAACGCGACAGTGTCGACACTCAGCACGGCGTCGAGGTCGGCAGGGGCGGCCGACCTCACCGTGACACCGACCGGAGGCGAAGCCGGACGGAAACGGCTCGGGGTAAGCCCCATCAGGCGCTTCGTGAACAGCTTCCGACCGTGTGGCCAGGACATGTCTGAGGGGACGCGGACGCCCCAGGGGACGGCTCGGGCGGCGTACCAGTCGCGCACGGCGCCGATGTCCACGAGGGTCACCTCGTCGACATCGCCGTTGTTCCACTGCGGGTATGGCAGCCCGGACGCCATCAGCCGCACCCCAGGAAGCTCCAGCGCCCCGCCGCCGGAACCGGCGCGCTGTCGGCCGAGCTCCTGCCAGGCGTCACCGTGCGCGGTACGCACCCAGGTGCTGGTCACCTCCGCACCACCGATCCGGTCGTCGGCCAACTCCGAGCCCTTCCGCCGTGACGTCGGGTACCGCAGGTCTGAGCCTGCCGCCCGACTCGACCATATCCGGCCATCCCCTGAGAGCCCCGGCGCAGGCAAGCACCGCTGGGTAGGCTCACGGGGTGTTCAGTCGTGAGCTGAGGGCGTGCGGTCGCCGCGGGCACGTCACCTATGCCCCGAAGGAGACGGAGCTGGCACGTCGGCTCAGGACCGAGACCTCGCTGGGCGAGGCGTGGCGCTGCCTGCGCTGCGGCGACTGGGTGCTCGGGCCGGCCGGCACTAGCGGGCCGGCAGACGAGGCTCCGCTGCCGGCGCGCGGTCGCGCCCTGCGTCAGATCACCATCCTTCGCATCCTCGCCGTGGAGCGCCTCTTCCGCGCGCTCGTCTTGATCGCGGCCGCCTACGGGGTGCACCAGTTCGCCAGCGCGCAGAGATCGCTTCGGGACTCGTTCGGGCGCATCCTTCCGGCGGCCCGCCCGCTCGCTGACCGGCTGGGTGTCGATCTCGACCAGTCCACGATCGTGCAAGGGGTGACGAAGGCACTGCACGCGGGGCAGGGCACCTTGACGCTCGTGGCGATCGGGCTGCTCCTGTACGGCCTGCTGGAAGGTGTCGAGGGCGTCGGGTTGTGGATGGCCAAACGCTGGGCCGAGTACCTCACCGTCGTCGCGACAGCTGCCTTCTTGCCCATCGAGGTGCACGAGCTGCTCAACAGCGTGACGGCCACGAAGGTCGGGGCGTTCTTGATCAACGTGGCAGCTGTCGTCTACCTGGTCGTCGCCAAGCGGCTCTTCGGCGCCAGAGGTGGTCAGGCCGCGTACGAGCGTGAGCTCCAGGGCGAGAGCCTGCTCGAGGTCGAGAAGGCAGGTCGCGAGGCGACGTACGGGCACCACCCCGAAGGGGACGGCGACGACGACGAGGACAGACCGGCTGTCGGTGTGGGGCACGTCCCGCCGGTCCGCTGAGCTCCGGCCCAGCGGCCAGAAGGCCTGCCCAGAAGGCGACAGCGGCGGCCGGTGCAATGGCGCGCGCCCGATGTGGCGCCGCACCTCGCCGTCACTGCAGGCCGGCGACGACGCACGCGACTCGCGAACCCAGGCAGTGCATCGGAAGTCGACAGAGGGCCGCTGTGAGATCAGCTAGGGGCGCGCTTAGGGTGAGCAGGTGCCCGATGCTCTGAGCTCGTGACGGTGCCGACAGCCGACGTCAGCGTCCGCGTTGCCTGGAGCGACGACGCCGACGCCATCGCGCAGGTACAGGTACGCGCCTGGCAGCGGGCGTACGTCGACGTACTTCCGCCGGATGTCTTGTCGCAACTGCCTACAGGTGAATTCGCGCAGCGATGGAAGCAGTCGATCGAGCGGCCCCGCGAGGCCAGGCAGCGGGTCCTGGTCGCGCTCGAGCGCGCGACAGTCCGCGGGTTCACCGCGACCGCACCGGCCACGGACGCTGACGCAAGCCCCGCCACCGATGCAGAGGTCGCCGAGTTCGTGATCGACCCGGACGCGGTAGGCGCCGGGCACGGTTCCCGCCTGCTGCATGCGGCCGTCGACACGATGAGATCCGACCGGTTCGATCGGGCCACGATCTGGCTGAGCTCGACCGACGACGCGCTGCGGTCGTTCCTGGTCGGGCAGGGGTGGGAACCCGACGGCGCGCATCGACAGCTCGACCTGCACGGCGACGGCTCGGTCATCGTCAAGCAGACCAGGCTGCACACCGACCTGACCCAGGGCGGCCCTGAGTAGGTACGCTCACGCGCATGCTCCGCCGGCCCGCCACTCCCGCCCGGCGTCAGCTGCTGATCGACTCGCTGGGCGTGGGCGTGGCGACCGGGGCCTATGGCGTGTCCTTCGGAGCCATCTCGGTCACCTCAGGTCTGAGTGTGTGGCAGACATGCGCGCTGAGTCTGTTCGTCTTCACCGGCGCTTCGCAGTTCGCGCTGGTCGGCGTCGTAGCGTCCGGAGGCGCCGCGGCCTCTGGTGCGGCAACCGCACTGCTTCTCGGCAGCCGGAACACTCTGTACGGACTCAGGCTCGCCTCCCTGCTGCGGCTGACCGGCGTCCGCCGCCTGGCCGCGGCGCACCTGGTGATCGACGAGTCGACCGCCATGGCGCTCAGACCCGAAGACGACAGTGACGCACCCCTCGGCTTCTTCGCGACCGGGTCGTCGGTGTTCGTGCTGTGGAACCTGGCCACGCTGGCGGGCGGCCTCGCCGGCAATGCGATCGGTGACACCTCGGCCTACGGTCTCGACGCGGCGGTACCGGCCGCCTTCCTCGCGCTGCTCTGGCCACGGCTCGACAGCACCTACAAGCGCGTGACAGCCGTCGCTGCGGTCGCGCTGGCCCTGGTGCTGGTACCGGACACGAGGCCCGGCCTCCCCATCATCGCGGCCGGGGGAATCGCTGTCCTCGCCGCGCTTCGGCCGCGCGACAGCGAGGTGTCGCGCAACCGCTCGCTCACCGACCCCGACGACATGGTGACGTGATGTGGGGCGCCATCGTCGCCACGGCCGTGGGGTGCTACCTGCTGAAGCTCGCCGGTCTATCGGTACCTGACAGGGTCCTCGACCGGCCGTTCGTCCGTCGACTCGCCGACCTGATCCCCGTGGCGCTGCTGGCTGCCCTGGTCGCGGTCGAGGCGCTGTCGACCGGGCAGCGGCTCACCGCCGACGCACGGCTGGCTGGGGTAGCGGTTGGCGTCGTGGCTCTCGTGGCCCGGGCGCCGTTCCTCGTGGTCGTCGTCGCAGCCGCTGTCACGACGGCCCTCCTGCGCCTCGTGATCTGACCGCCGACACGTCACCCCGGGCCCAGTTCTGTCGGCGTGTCGGCAACCGATTGACGTCTCGGCGCGACCGGGTGACGTCGTCTCGCTGTCTCAATCGAGGCCGAGTACCTCGTCGAGGCCGACGATGAGGCCGCGACGGCCCGGGAGCGACCGGAGGGCAGCCAGTACGCCGGGCATGAAGGACTCCCGGTCGAGTGAGTCGTGGCGGATCGTCAGGGTCTCGCCCCGTGCCGCCGAAGATGACCTCTGGTGAGGCGACGCAGCCGGGCAGCCGGACGCTGTGGACGGGCACGTCCCCCACCCCCTTGCCGCCGCGGGACCCCGGCTCCCTCGAACGCCTCGGCGGGAGCGGTCGGGGCGGCGTCGCGGCGGCCGGCGGCGATCATCTCGGCGGTTTGCCGGCCGTGCCGGACGGCGCGTCCACCTTCTTCGGGTGGTGCATCTCGATGATCTCGACCGACTCGGAGATACCGTGCCGCCTCGCTGCGCGAACCGCATCATCAAGACGGCGCCCACGGAGAAGTTCGGGACTACCAGCACGGCTACCTGGGGGGTGGTCTCGACCAGCTCCTCCACCGCCCGCAACCGCTCAGCGGTGAATCCCGAGGTTCCGACGACGACGCTGACGCCGTGCTCGACGCACCACGACACGTTCCCCATGACGGCCTCTGGAGAGGTGAAGTCCACGGCGACCTGGGCGTGCTCGAGCGCTGACCGGTCATCGCCGAAGTCGACCTGTGCGACCAGCTCGAGGTCGTCGGCGCCGGCGATCGCCTGGCAGGCCTGCGACCCCATCTTCCCCCTCGCGCCCAGCACGCCGACTGCGATCATGGCTGCGACTGTAGCGGGCCGCGCGGCTGGCCACGGCGCCGTGTGAGCGGACCGCCGCGAGGTCGAGAAGCCGCCTGGAGACAATGTGGACATGTCAACTCTCGATGACCTGATCGCCGACTCCCGGTTCCCGTTCGCCGGTGACATCCGCGTCAAGCCCCTCGACGACCTGGTGATTCCGGAGCCGGAGCGTGCGGGTGTGGATCCAGCCGACTGCCGCTCGTGCCGTCGACCGGATGACGACTACGTGTGGACCGACGACAACTGGCGGCTGACGTCGGTTCTTCCGACCCAGGTCCGTGGGATCGTCGTACTGGAGACGCGCGACCATGCCGACTCCCTCGCCGACGTGCCGTTGCCGAGACTGGCTGAGCTAGGTCCGATGCTGGCCAGAGTCGAGCGGGCGCTGCTCGGTATCGGCGACGTGGCCCGTGTGCACATGCACAGGTGGGGAGACGGCAGTGCCCACTTCCACCTGTGGTTCATCCCACGACCTCTGGGCCGGCTCCAACTGCGCGGATCCATGCTCCCCGTCTGGCTCGACGTGCTGCCGGACGTCGACGATGAGACCGCCGCGTCGGCTCTGCGCTCGATCGCCCAGGCGATGGCCGCGGACGGTGGTACCGCTCATCCCTGTTCGGGTCACAGCTGATCAGGGCCGGCCAGTCGCGCAACGCCAATCTGAGACTGGAGGCCCTCACTCAGCGGCCGGGACGTGCCCGCGTAGAGGATGTGCCAACGCCCATCGGATTGGAATGGGACAGCCGAGGCGACCGAGAGGCTGTCGAACGCTCCTTGTGCTCCGGTGCCAAGAATCGGGTTGCCGGGGTGCTTGCGCCAGTGCACGAGGTCGTCCGACACAGCGATGCCGATCCCGGTTGGGTCATCCAGGCTGCGGTTGTCGCCCGCGTAGAGCATGACGAACGTGTCGCCGTCCGCGAAGACCTTGGGGGTGGTGACTGTGTACGAGTCCCACTCCCCCTGACTGCCTACCTCCAGAACCGGACCGGACGACAGAGGGGCGAATGCCAGGCCATCGGACGAGCGGGCAACGTAGATGCGGTATCCGCCATTGACGACCTGCACGTAGAACAGATACAGGGCGTCCTTCCACACGACGGCGTACGGGCAGCGTCCGACGATGACCGGAGCCGACGTACGGCGCAGGCCGTCCTCGGTCTCGACCGCATGGCCGATCGTCTCGTCGTCAGGTGTGTCGCCGCCGGACGTGTCGGCCCGCTCCGCGAAGGCGTGGGCACCCGTGGCAGTCGCACTGTAGAACAGGTGAGTCTTGTCCTGGAACCGGATCGCAGCCGGGTCGAAGACGCTCCCGCGGTCGAATCCGTCACCGCTCGGCTCCAGTAGCGGGTTCGCCGAGTCGGGTGTCCACCGCGCAGCGTACGCATCGCCGGTCCGCGTCCTGTATCTGCCGATGCACTCGCGGTCGTCGGCGCCGCCCTCGGCGTACAGGACAAGGGCGTCGCCATCCACCAGGAGCGAGCTGGGCGCGACGAAGTCTCGGCACCAGGCCGCCCCGTACCGGATGACAGGGTTCTCTCGGCAGCGCTCCCAAAGAGCCTGGTTCTGCTCGGTGCTGTCGCTGAAGTGATCGATGAACGACATGACGATGCTCTCCATATCCCAAACGGGTACAACCTGCGGGTGGTGTGTCGGACGCTGACTACTTTCCGATCCCCCCGAGCAGTCCGCGCATCAGGTGTCGCTGACCGATCAGGTAGACCAGCACGACCGGGACGGTGGCGATCGTCATTCCGGCCATGAGCTCGGGTACGTCCAGCGAGTACAGCCCGTTGAAGACCGTCACGCCCACCATGAGGGTGCGACGCTGCTCATTCTGCAAGAAGACGAGGGCCAGCAGCAGCTCGTTCCAGGCGAACACGAAGTTGATGATCACCGCTGTGAAGATCACGGGACGCGACGAAGGGAGCACGATCGCACGAGCGTCCGAAAAGCTCCGAGCCCGTCGAGTGCAGCTGCGTCGAGCAGCTCATTGGGGAACGTGACGAAGAAGTTCCGGAACAGGTACAGGCTCATCGGCAGCATGATGCCGATGTAGAGGATGACCACAGACCACCACGTGTTGATGAGGTTCAGCTGTGACATCAGCTTGAACTGGGGAACCAATATCACGATCGACGGCACGGCCATCGCCGGCAGCATGATGCGAAAGATCGTTTCCCTACCGGGGAATGTCATCTTCGCGAAGGCGAAGGCGGCGAGGACAGCACATGCGGTCGCAATCGTGACCGAGACGACGCTGATGATGAGACTGTTGACGAAGAAGCGGCCGATATCTGCGCTCTGGAATGCGGCGACATACTTGGCGAGGGTCGGGCGCAGCGGGAAGGTCAGCGGGTTCTGAGCGAACGCTCTGTCACTCTTCAACGAGTTGGCGATCATGAAATAGAGGGGGAAGAGCCCCCCGACGGCCATCGCGAGCAGGGTAGCTGCAGCAGGACGCGGCCGAGGGGGCGACGGCGGCGAACGCCAGTCGTTGCTCTCCGTCGCGGCTCGGAGGCAGCCCTCCCTGAGTCGCCGACGTCGTGAGCGACGGAGACGTCTCGGCAGCGGGCCGGCGCTCATCGCCACCGCCCCGGTGGGCGTGTCCCTCGTGCTCGTTGCGGCCGCGCATCAGACGTCAATCTGGTCCACTGCCTCACCCCGCTTGCGCGGAAAGGATGACGATGGCGAGCAGGAGCAAGATGACGCTCGCGGCCGAGGCGAGGTTGCTCAGTCCGATTGGGAAGGCTCCTCGTAGATGTAGAGCTCGGTCACGTCGGTCTTCTGTTCCGGGCCGCCGCCCGTCATGTCGTAGACGTCGCTGAAGACCCAACTCAGCATGTTGATGAAGCTGATCGCGACGAAGAACTCGATCACCCGGGCTAGCTACGGCACCGTAATGTGCCAGAACCGCTGGAACCAGTCGCCCGATCAACGAGTGCCGCGTCGTAGAGCTGTTCGTCGACGCTGGCCAGGCGCCGAGGAACAAGACGATCGCGAGGCCCGTCTGTTGCCACGCGATGATGACTGCGACCGACCAGAGAGCCAAGTGCGGGTTCCCCAGCCAGTCGTGGACGAGGAAATGCAGATGCAGCGAATCGAGCACCCGGTTGAGGACGCCGTTGCGTTCGAGGATGTAGGAGAAGACGACGCCGACGACGGGGACGGCGAGGATGTAGGGCAAGACGCCAGCGACCGGTAAATGCGCCAGCCCTTGACTCGCTGGTCGAGCAGCACGCAGCCATGAAGGCCGTTCACAGTCATGAACGGGATGACGAGAAACAGCTTCAGGTTGTCACGCAACGACTGCCAGAACAGCAGTGTCCTGTAAAGACCACATGAGGAAGTTTCTCATCCCCCGGCTCTCTCCACTCCCAAGATGCCTGGCACCCGGAAGCTGTCCAGGACGACTCTGACTACCGCGTATCCGAAGACGAGGCCCAGGAAGGCCAGACTTGGGCAGGAGGGGGAATGCGTAGGGTACGTAGCGGACGGGTTCTTCAATCCTGCGCCCACCTAGTGCCAGCCACCTCTGAGGGTTGCTTTCAATCAAATGGACAGCGGGCTTCCACCGTCTTGTTCGCACTGAGCTGGTCCGGTGACTGCTCGCCCCACTTGTCGATGGAAGCCTGCATCGTGGACGCGGCCAGCGGCCGAGGCTGCGTCGCCCGACTCCCCACAGCTGCTGCAGGCCGGGAGTCGACCCGCTTGAGTCTCGAAGGGCAACGAGGTGGCAACCGGTTGCTGGTACCAGAAATTCGGGAGGGTCTGCTACCACTTCCACATCGTCTTGTCAGTCTCGGTGTCGAACCACGAGGTCTGGAACTCTCTATCCG